>CAUSCO010000070.1:0-2885 GCA_963530265.1 uncultured Bacillus sp. | reverse complement strand
TAAAGAAACACCCCAAACGTCAGATTTTAACTCTAACTTTTGGGGTGCAGTACATATAAGGGAGGTGCCTGCCACTTTCTTTTCTTATAAATCATTTACCGTTGGTTCGGAAGATTGAACATGATTTATATTAATAACTTTCGGGTCTGTTGGATTGGAATTATCAATTTTTGTGATGATGCACCATCGACCAGTGGTGGTGGAGGTAAGTGGAACTTCAATGTCATCACCGTTATTCGTTTTTATGAAAACTCTGCCATCATACTTTGCAAAATTATCTTCCTTTTTGAGAAAACCCAAAAATCTAAAAATGTTCGTAGCAATAATGATTTTATCAACATCTTCGAGTGTTTTGATGATCAAATTTTCTTCATTGTTCCCCGCAGAATTCCCGACTCCGGAATCCTTATCGAGTGCGATATAGGGGGAGTTTGTTAATTTCCCTTTATGCCCAAAAAAGATGTGTCCAAATGTTCCTTTCTTTGTGATATAAAAGGCATGAAGGTCCAAATCGACTCCTTTGGTCCAATTTAATTTAACATGAATATTTTCAATTTTTTTTGCCTTTCGTAACGAGATGGAATCACCTGGTTTTTTTAAGGTGACCTTGTCTAATTTTATCGGAGCTTCCGTTGTTGGTGAAGGATTCTTATGTATGCTCTTTTCCTCAACTGACGGGAAAGGGTGGTTAGTGCTCTCAATTTCCGCCATAGATTCTGATTCATTCTTTATTTCAAGCCCGAAATGCTGACAAAGGGAAGCAAGCCCGCCTGCAAAGCCACCAGTATTTGTGGAAAATTTCCACACTCCATTCTTTCGATAAATATCGGCAAGGACGAGCGTGTTTTCAATGCCATATTGATCTATCGGATAAAGCAAAATCTCCTGTTGAGAATCAGCATCCATTATTTTTACATAAGCGTTAACCATTTGGGAAAAATTATTTCCACTCTTTTCACCATCGTAAATGGTCAAGGTTAAGACCAGTTTATCGGTTACAGGTGAGACCTTTTTTAAATCAATCTGAAACTGTTCACTATTTTTTGCGGGATGGTTAAGAACCGAATGATGAATAGACCCATCGGCAGAGCTGGAATTGCCATAAAAAATGATCGATTCATCATTCAGACATTTGCCGTCTGAACCAATCATAAAAATAGAAGAATCAATATCAAGTGGTGCCTGGGTTTCCCAACCAATCTCAACGAATATTTTTGTTAAATTTATTTGGTTTTTGGTGATATCCATTCTCGCACCTTTTTTTACTTGTGTGAGCATGTCCATTCTCCTTTATTCGACTAAAAGTTTTACTAATTATACCATATTCGGTTTAATAAATTTAACATTGATAGTTCTAATTTAGTAAGCAAGAGTCGGCCTTTTCATATTGGTCGACTCTTTTGGTGTTAGATTAGTTTTCTAGTATATCGGTACCCTAGTTCTTCTGATAATTCTTGTGAAGTTTTAAGGAGTTCAGTTGCTACGTTGGAGCCTTTTGAATAGTCAATTGCTTCGGATAATCCAATGACATACAAAGCTGCTACTATTTCTGTTTTCTGATCAAACACAGGAGCCGCTACTGCGGTAATCCCTGGTATATAGAATCAACTATAGGCATAATTCTCCTTTTTGACAAAGGATAAGATTGACTCAAATGCTGAGTGGGATAGAGGACCTTCTTTAATTTCTTTGTTAATTAAATGACGTGTTTTTTCTTCATAATAAAACGCTGCGCGTACATGTCCTGTTGCACTCGTTGTCAATTTAGCTACAGAACCAACCTAAACATTAATATTTATCGGTTTTTTACTTTCTTCCCAGCCGATAAATATAGGGCCTATTTCTTCGACCCAGATAGCTAGTGATACAGTTTGAAGGACAAAATATCAAAGTAGAATCCATGATATAACGGTTAAAGGGGAAACAAGTGAGGAAGCCTATCTCCCTTGTCTAGGCAGAAAATGAGGTGAAAAAATAATGAGTATTAAAGAGGCAGTCTTTCGTTTTCTAGTGCAGCATCCAGGGGCTAGCGCAAAGAAAATGCTCACCTCTTGTAATCATTTTTATAAAAATACTCCCTATGTGGAAGAAGATCTAATAAGATCTTCTGTTTACAAAAAACTAAGAATTTTAAAGCGAAATGGAAAGGTTCAAAAATTTCGGCAACTCCTGGTATTTAATCAACCGAAAGGCGCTCTCATGAGTATCTTTGGAGGCGATAGGGTGGAAAAGTCTTGAACTAATTTAGTGGAAATAAACATATCAATGGATAGGGAACAATGTTGGCTAAATTACCAAAAAGAAGTAATAGACATAAAATTAGTTACATTTACACAAAATGGCGTATTGGTGTGATGGATGGAGGAAGGGTTATTGATTTCCATTCTGAATGCATGGCTAAATTAAAATCTGAGGGGAAACTTTTTTTAGGGAATTACCACCAGGTTATCAAAAAGATGGGCCCTCTATATCTGTTCAGCTATACAACAAAGCACAAGAAAAACGAAAAGCACAAATGGTCGATATTTTATCAAAAGGGTATAAATATGTTGATTTATTTCGGCAGAATAAAAATTATGTCCACAAATGCCTAACTAAACTTGCATCTTCCATTAATAGGGATGATGTTTTTTATGTTTAGGTACCTATCATTGGAGCCATTGTCCCTACTAAAAAGGTTGATTAAATGTACTGCAACTGTAAATGGTTAAAAAAGAAGATGAAGCCCCACCAAAATTAAAATAACCTTGCTTAAAGCCTCCAATACGAGTGTGCTGATTTAAATGAGATATAAGCAATACTTATATCTATATTACTTTTGTTAATTTCATTTGGCTAGTTGTAAAATTAAATGCAACAGCTTAAAACGTGAAAAGCCACAGATA
>CAUSCO010000069.1:0-5925 GCA_963530265.1 uncultured Bacillus sp. | reverse complement strand
GGACGCTCAAATTCACCTTTCTTACTATTTGAAGCTAGTTATGTCCCAGCCTCTTAACTTTTCTCCGCCCAATTTCTATGTTTTAAGTCAAAAATAGCAATTTTAAATAAAAAAAGGGGCTGTAGCAATGACAGCCCTTCAAATGCCGAGAGATTTATAAAGAATCTTCGAAAGGTCTTACTGTAACCCGAAAGGTTTCAAACCTTCTTTTTTAACCTTAATACGCCAAACCTCATTTTTGGATGATTCTGTTATATAGAGGTAGCCATCATGAAAAGTCAGGTTGGTGGTAAAGGTTCCCGCATCTTTCGGCAAGCGAATCGTACCATAGTGGAATCCACTAGCATCGAGAACGACAATTTCACCCGCTTGGAAATGCGCAACATAAAGATTGCCTTCCGAATCGACGGTAAGACCATCTGGACCGATCCCGCCCTCAAACTGACCAAAGACAAACGATACTTCACGTTGATCTTTCGCATGCTTTGATGGGACAGAGATAATTCGATTGGTGCCAAACTCAGAGATATATACACGTTGACCATCTGCTGAGACGGCTACTCCATTAGGATAAGCAATATTTTCTTGGAAAAGCTGCAATTCTGAACCATCTGGCGGCAGATAGAAGACCCGGCCTATTGGCTTTGTGGCACTAGACCCCGCCGGTTCGGTAAAGTAAAGTCCGCCGAATTCATCAAATACCAGGTCATTCAGTCCTTTTAATGGCGAGCCTTTATACGAATTAACAATCGTAGTTCGCTGTCCCGTAGCGGTGTTGTAAGCATAAAGTTCTCCTGTCCCATCAGTGATAAAGAGTCGCCCATCTTTATGAAACTTTGCGCCAACAGGGACCTTATAGGGATCACCAACAATTTTTATCTTATCGTTCTCGACCTTCATGATTTCTCCAGTAGCCGGACTGACCATCCATATTTGGCCTTTATTATCAAAATTTATCCCTTCCATGAATCCGCTGCCGGTGACTACCTTTTCCCATACACTATTAGGCGGCACAATTTCTGAAATAGAATGTCTTTCCTTCGTTGGAACCGGTTTTGTTTCGTATAATCCCTTTGCGCCGGCCACTGTTACGGTTACAAGAGTTAGTAAAATTAATACTGACACTGTCAATGCCCTTTTTCTCATTTTGTGTGAACTCCTCCTTTTTTAACATATTTTTATAAAATCCCGGGTTTCATACAGTCTGATAAAACGCCCTGGTGTACTTGCTATTCTTACTTATTGTAAAAAACATTCCACAATTGAAAGCGTTTGCTAACTTAATTTTAGAATTTATATCAGATATAAACACCAATAAAAAGTAACTGACTTTTTATTAATTTTAGTTACTTTTTTACTATTTGGAGAATGTTTTATTTGCTAAGCTGGAAATTTCGAAAATGTCATTATTACTATTGGAATGTTTTTCAAAAGGAGTAACAGGGAGAATATTTCTTGTAAGAAAATATTGATTTTTTTAAATATTTATTCTACTATAATGAAAGACTAATTATTTAGAAAAGCGAAACAAATATGGGGGTTTTGTGTTATGGCAGTCATCGAGAAAATCAGCAACTTTGCTGGAAAAACATTTACTTTATGGGTTCTGCTCTTTGCGGTACTGGCTTATTTTTCGCCCGATCACTTTAAGTTTCTGGGTGGCTACATTGTTCCTCTATTAGGTATTGTTATGTTCGGAATGGGACTAACACTGGAGTTATCGGATTTTAAAGAAGTATTTAGAAGACCAAAAGAAGTGGCGCTTGGGGTTATCGGTCACTTTATTATCATGCCGCTGCTCGCCTTTTTATTGGCAGTCGGACTCCATTTACCGCAAGAAGTCGCTGTAGGTGTCATTTTAGTAGGATGCTGCCCTAGCGGAACGGCTTCCAATGTTATGGTGTTTCTAGCAAGAGGAAATGTGGCACTAGCTGTTGCCATTGCCTCTGTT
The DNA here is from genome assembly GCA_963530265.1 of uncultured Bacillus sp. Lineage (GTDB taxonomy): Bacteria > Bacillota > Bacilli > Bacillales > Cytobacillaceae > Neobacillus. Next base: position 3,974 of record CAUSCO010000069.1, on the reverse strand, counting down.
TCTACGATTCTTGCACCAATTGTTACACCATTGCTCATTCTACTTTTTGCAAGTAAATGGGTTGATGTCAGTGTTGCTTCCTTATTCCTTTCAATTGTACAAGTTGTCATTATTCCATTAGCGGTTGGTTTTATCGTTAAAAAGTTCTTTGGAAAACAGGCAAAAGCCGGTGCAAAAGCATTGCCGCTTGTTTCTGTTATTGCGATTGTGTTAATTGTATCTGGTGTCGTAGCAGGTAGTGCGACCAAAATTGCCGAAACGGGTCTACTTATTTTTGGAGTCGTCATCCTTCATAATTTGCTTGGATTCTTGATTGGCTTTTTCTTTGCCCGGTTATGTGGAATGGATCTTGCCAAGCAAAAGGCTGTATCCATGGAAGTTGGCATGCAGAATTCCGGCTTGGGAGTCGCCATCGCCACGGCCCATTTCTCGCCTTTAGCAGCCGTACCAAGTGCTATTTTCAGCGTCTGGCATAATTTATCCGGTTCCGTTCTTGCTAATATTTACAGCCGTATGAAAGAGAAAGATCAAAAGGATCAAAGTATCAAAAAAGCTGTCTAAACATGAAAGCCACCCTCCGAGGCAATTATCTATATTTATAAGTGATAAAAATTATAAGTGTTTAATCATTGTTTATATAGAAACAATGAAAAGCACTAGGGTTGAGATGAAGTGGGATTTGCCCCACTTCTTTTTTTTGTTCTGTTTGGTGGCTGATAGACAAGTTACTGCCACACCTGTCACTCGGGACCAGTGCTATAAAGCCTCGCATTGATTAAACCATCAAGTTTATGATGGATGTAGTTTGTGAAGAAAGGTTCTTAAACTATCATGAAAATAAACTTCTTTAGCTCAGTGAAAAAATGCAATACTAAATGGCAGAAGAGTTAAAGAAAAAATGTTAGGAGGGATTTCCATTCAAACAATAATAATTAAAACATCAATTGCAGTGATTCTATTAGTTATAGTTTTATTTTTGGTAGATAAATCTATTTTAGGAGTCAGATATATAGGAGTTATCCCTTTTGTTTGTTTCGTGTTAGTAATTAATTACATTAGTAAATTAGAGAAAAAAGCTGGAATTGATAAAAAAGTAAAAATAATTGGCTGGATTTGTTTTTTTGTGACAGCAATTATAGGATTATTGCTAATCCTTTCGTTTCCTGAAATTTTTAATACATATGGTTTTTAGAACAATAGAAAACGGCTTTTAACTAATTCAACAAAAGGGTGCCATACTTCAAGAAGTGTGTATGGCTATTCTTATTGAAGTAAAGAGCAGGAAAGTTTAACAATCAATTGGAATATGTGGTAACTTGGTTAAAGGGGGTTTTTAATTGTTAAAGTTTTTGCAAATTATTTTATCAATAACAGTTATTTTACTTGCAGGATATGGATTGATTACTGAGGATTTTGAGTTTCAACCATATATGATGTTGTTTTTAGGTTTAACGATGCTGGTAATGGGATTAAGAGAATTTCAAAAGGGACAAAAAGGTTACGGCTGGCTAAGTATAGTTGTATTTATATTTATTTTATTTGTATCATTCAAAAGTTTCTTATTGAAGTAACGGGTAGTATTAATCCAAGAAGGATTAACGCTTCTTTTTGTTGAACTTTATTGAAGTAACGAGCAGTTTAATTTGAGTGTAATTATTCAAAATCTGTATTTTTAAATGTCCTTTTCCTCCACACAAAGAGACTCCCATCACATGAAAAAGGAGATTGAATTCATTATGAAATCATCCCCTCAAATAGTTTGAAAATGCTTATACTGATATTACTAATCAATGACTCGCTAAACGTTTTTCAAAATCAGTCTTAAACAACAGAATAGCATCAATATTTACAGCAAAATCGTGGTCACTGATATTAATATTAGTTATAAACTCGTCAGATCTCTCACGAACCATAATTGTCGGACGGATACTGTCTCCAATAGCGTCCTGAGTTACAGCACTTCCATAGAAATACCAGTTAGTTTCGGTAGGCGCATTTGCTGCATTCTTAGATAAGTCATTTTTTATTATTTCGCATAAATTATCCATAAAATCTTCATTAAGCTTAATGTTTTTTCCATACTCACCATCAACAGATATATCAGCATATCCATACCAAATATTCCTGCTTCTTCGCTTTCCGTCATTTGAAGTGAATGTTTCATCAAACAAAATCTTCATTTTCATTACCCTCCGTTAATATAAGATTTCTTCACACTATTATACACTAATTAGAAATTGTAAAATATCTTGCTGTTAGTCTTTGATTTTATGGGGTTATTAAGTTGGTCTATCACTGTTATATTGTTGATTTTAGGTGCCTACTTTACAAAATATTTTCCTGTTTCTGAAAGGTGAGCTTTTAGCTAACGTGGGCAATCCTTGAATAAGCAGGGATTGCTCTTTCGCTTATTAAAGTAAAGAAGCAGGTTAGGAAAGTAATTCACCAATAAGGGGGATTGAAAGTGGATTTATTACTCTGGATAACTTTTGGTTTCATCATAATCGGATTTGTTGTTCTCTCTTATATAAAAAGAAATATGGATAGTAAGCAAAGTTCAACTACCCAATCCATAGTTTGGTGGATAGTGGGAACTACAGTTTGGGGGGTAGCGAGCATCATACTTATTGTGTGGTGGTTTAGTAAAATTTAGTGAGTTTTTGGCAATGGTTTTAGAGGGAAGGAGCTCATTTTTGTGAAGTAATGTACTTAAACCTATAAAGTTATTTAATTAATGAAACAGACACAAAAAAATAATGTGTCTGTTTTTTTCTATTCAATCTACAATAGGGCAGGAATGGCAAGGGTTTGAGAGAAGTGGGGAGAATACACTTATTTTTGACAACTACAGACACGCTATCAGATGTTTGAATATAAAAGTTTATTAAATAATTGTAAAATATCTTTCATTTTCTAGTTTTATTTGTAAAGGAAAATTGGACATTTTTATTCAAATTATACGGGGTGGGAAAACACTGGAAATATCAGAGAGAACAAATATGAAAGCGTAATTATTTTTTTAGAATAGAGTTGTTTGGGCTTTATAGAAAAATTTTATTTATTGCAAAATTCTACAAATACGTAACGGAACCGACATTTTTTTTAAACTGACTAACACAAAATGGTAACAAAGCTTGGGTATAGTCAAAATAGGCAGATGATGGTACTGCCGGAAAATTTGGGTAATAATCTTACTCGGGCTAATAGGAGGTGAAACGATAAATAACGGAATTTATGAAAAATCCATCCTATCAGTAGGAAAAAATACGAATTAGGAGAGATGAAGTAATGAATAAAAAACAGATGGTTTCTAAGGAAGCAAATAAAAAATTGTCGAAGAAGGTAGCACCACTAGTGATGTCAACATCAATGATGGCTGCAACCTTTTTAGCAGCTGGTGCACCTATTTCTGCAGCAGAGCTTGATAAAAAGGGCGTTAATCCGGAAGTTATTGAACAAGTGAAAAATCATGGTCAGGAAGTTTCTGCATTAGCGAAAAGTCTACCAGGATCTCCTGAAAAAGGTAAACTAGTTAGCAAACTTGCTCAAGATAAATCCGGCACAACTAATGATGATCCAGATGATAATGATAATATAGATGAAACAAATAATGATGGGCCACAAGAAGGCGAAATAAGTGATGATACAGCAGCAGCTGAAGAAACAGGAGCACCAACAGCTGAAGAAGAAGTAACAAAAGCACCAACAGCTGAAGAGGGCCAAGTAGATGATGGTACAGCAGCAGCTGAAGGAGACGTAGCAGATAAAGTAACAGAAGCACCAACAGCTGAAATGGGCCAAGTAGATGGCGGTACAGCAGCAGTTGAAGAAGACGTAGCAAATAAAGTAACAGAAGCACCAACAGCTGAAGAGGGCCAAGTAGATGATGGTACAGCAGCAGTTGAAAAAGGCGTAGCAGATAAAGTAACAGAAGCACCAACAGCTGAAGAGGGCCAAGTAGATGATGGTACAGC
>CAUSCO010000068.1:0-6329 GCA_963530265.1 uncultured Bacillus sp. | reverse complement strand
CCGGCTCTTCGTGTTTCCTTTATCTCAGTTGGAGCGCTCCAGGCCATACGCCGCTAAACAGGGCGCTTGCGCTTTTCAGATTCTAGTTTGTTAAAAATTCATAGACTAAATCATTTACTACCTCATATAAATCCACTGTCGGATCTTCCTCTTTCACATGAATAATCCGGTTTGTCAACACGCCCAAGTCCTGCTCACTAATCGGCAGGGAATCTTCCTCGCAATATTGTTTAAAACAATTTTTAATCATTTTTACCACAAGTTTGTTTTCCATCAATGCCACCTCTCCCACATTATATCGTTTTTTATAGTTGGAAACCTGTCAAAAAATTTCCATTGAATACGAACGCATATTCGCTTAAAATATGAATATAATAAAGAACAAGTGTTCGAAAATTCAACTATGGGGGAAAGTCATGATTGATTACAGTACGTTGCCGAAAAATCAAATTTTGTGTGTGGACATGAAGAGTTTTTATGCAAGCTGTGCGGCTATCATACTCGGACTAGACCCTTTGAATTGCTATTTAGCAGTGGCAGGTAACAAGGAGCGGCAGGGAAGTGTTGTGCTTGCTGCTTCACCACGTCTAAAAAAAGAATTTGGGATAAAAACAGGCTCGAGGCTATTTGAAATTCCTGATGATCCACGAATTCAGGTTGTTGAGCCGAAAATGGCGACATATTTGCGCATTTCAACCGAAATTACCCGAGTATTCAATCGCTATGTTCCAAAAGAAGCGATCCATGTTTATAGTGTCGATGAAAGCTTTATTCAAGTAGACGGTGCCATAGATTTGTGGGGAGATGCCCATACGATTGCCAAAAAAATAAAGGATGATATTGCACGGGAATTTCAGCTGCCCTGTGCAGTTGGAATTGGTCCCAATATGTTATTAGCCAAGCTTTGCCTTGACCTTGATGCCAAGAAAAAAGGAGTGGCGGAATGGACGTATGAGGATGTTCAGACAAAACTTTGGAACGTGTCGCCGCTCAGGGAAATGTGGGGAATTGGCAGGCGTGTCGAAAAAACATTAAATGGCATGGGCATTTTCACTGTTGGTCAGCTGGCTCGTTATGATTTAGAAAAACTTGAAAAGAAATTTGGGATTATGGGCAACCAACTTTATTATCATGCCTGGGGAGTGGATCTTTCCGAGTTAGGTGCACCCATTATCCAAGGGCAAATCAGCTTTGGCAAAAGTCAAATTCTGTTAAGGGATTATAAAGAGGAAAAGGAGATTAAAGCTGTTATTTTAGAAATGTGTGAAGAAGTAGCCCGAAGAGCACGAACACATCGAAAAGCGGGGAGAACGATTAGTCTCGGAGTCGGCTACAGCCAAGATGAATTTGGCGGCGGCTTTCATCGTTCCAGGACGGTCGACCAACCAACAAATGTAACGATGGAACTATACCGTGTCTGCCTTGAATTATTTAATGAGCACTATACTGGAAAGACGGTACGGCAAATTTCAATTGCCATCAGCAATATTGTCGATGACCGGGAGCTGCAGCTTGATCTGTTTGACATGGGGGCTGATAAGCGGCGAGAACTTGGCTATGTAGTAGATTCTATCCGCAGACGGTTTGGCTCAGGTTCCCTGCTGCGGGCTGTTTCCTATACGGCAGCAGGAACTGCTAAACACCGGGCCACACTTGTTGGCGGACATAAAATGTAACTAGCTAAGCCCGCTTCAATCGCGAAGTTCACTAGTTGCTAGACGCCTGAAGCAAGGCAGTTATTAGATTTAAGACGAATTCGGAGTGAATACAGAAAGAAGGAAATGCATATGATTCGCGACCGCGGGAGAATCAAATGGACGTCTATGATGCTTCCAGAGCATGTGAAAATGCTTAGGGATTGGGTAAAAGAAGACCGACACGAACAGAAGAAAGAAATGGATGAGCAACAGTTAGAGCTCATGAACGAGACTTTATCTGAAGCCATTGAATTTGATCAACTTGTTACCATTACCCATTATCAAAATCATAACTATGAAATCGTCATTGGAAAAATACATTATTGGGATGAACTGACGCATAAGCTTCATGTCGTAGACCGCTTTGAAGAAGTGCACCGAATTCCGATTGATGAGATTGCCGACATCCGGCTGACCGATTTGTGAAAAAGCATTAAGCAAAAAATAGCGCCTCCATCGAACTGTGATACAATTATCATATCTAAAAGAGGGGAGCGATTAACGTGGAAATATCCATTACGGAAGCGGCAGCAAATAAATTAAATGAAAAAATCGCTGGACGAGAAGGTAATCTAAAACTGGTATACGATACTGACGGCTGCGGCTGTGCGGTCAACGGAGTAGTTGTTTTGTGGTTTGCTCCAGAAGCAGCAGAGGATGAAATCGCCATCCAAACAAATGAAAGAACAATATATGTAGAAAAATCAAAAATAGTATTTTTCGATGAGCAAATGAAAATTGATTTTTCAAAAGTAACAAATTGTTTTCAATTAAAAAGTCCACAGCAAATATTAAACGGACATATGAGTCTTATTATCAAAGAAAAAACAGACTGATCCAAGGGACAGTCTGTTTTTTAATTAGGTAAAGGATTATGATCAACGTATTTTTGCAAAAATTCATCAATAACTTGTTCATAATCGGCCCGATTTTCATTAAATGATTGGGCATGCCGACCGTTTTCTGCAATGTATAACATTTTAGGGCCCTTTTTTTGTTCAAATAAATCCTTCGACATGGATGGCAAAATAAAATCATCTTTCCTGCTATGGATAAAAAGAACAGGATGTTTGATATTTTCAATGACTGAAATGGGGGAAACATTTCGAATGGAGTATTTGTCCCGAAGGCGTAAAAGTGCATCTCCAATCGGCAGTAACAGACCGGGAATGAGCTTGAAGTCCTTTTTAATGATATAAGCAAGCTGCTCTTTAAAATCTGAAAATGGGCAATCTGCAATGTAAAAGTCTGCCCCATCCTCGAGAAGTCCAGCATATAAAAGCATCGTTGCAGCTCCCATTGATTCGCCATGTATCCCTAGTACAAGATGCGGGCCTTTCTCATTTTTGAGCCAGTCGACGACCGTCTTTAAATCAAATTTTTCATAGTGCCCGAAGCTGGTTGTTTTTCCACCAGATTCCCCGTGGCGGCGATGGTCATAAATTAAGGCATTAAACCCGCGCTCAAAGAAAAGGTTTGCGTATTTAATCGAATTTATTTTCGTTTCGGTCACACCATGAGAAATAATGATATAGCGATTAGTCTGGTGTGGTTCAACTAGAAGTGCTTTAATCTGATAACCAAAAGGTGATAGAATTTCCACCTTCCGTTTTGGAAGTGATTCAAATTCAGTGGGATTATATCTGCCGGCATCTTTTTCCCTCTTTAAAATCAATTCTTCATCCTTCTTTTTCATATACATGAGGCGGTTTGTAAAATACAAACCGAGAGATAACCAGAAAAAAAACAAAACAAACAAAGCCCGAAAGGCCTTCTTCACGATAGGCACCTCCCGAAGATAAATTTTTGAGAGTTCAGTTAAAGTACCATAAATTTACAATCCTTATTTTAACATAAGAAAAGCCGCTGACACCAATAAGCGGCTTGATAATTATTTACTGCTCAGCATTCTGCCGTTTCGTTGGGTGGAGGGCTTTTTCAAGTTCTTCAGCAGCAATCATCCGCTTCCCACCACCAGCTGTGTCTGCATAGTTTTTCCCGGTTTGACTATTACCTTTATCACGCTTTTGGCTCATAATCGTAGTCTCCCTTCAAAATGGTCTCAATTATTAAGATGGATTTCTAGAAGACTGATTATTCACGAAAAAAATAAATCTAGACAGTTTGGACATGAAGACGATAGTAGCCAGTTTCAATATTCCTTGAAAGATGTGGACGAACGACTTCAATGGCAGTCATCAGTTTGTTAAGGTTCACGCCGGTCTAAATTCCCATACGCTCGAGCATGTAAACTACATCCTCGGTCGCTGCATTTCCGGCAGCTCCTGGGGCAAATGGACAGCCGCCAAGCCCGCCGGCAGATGTATCAAACCGATTTGGGGCTAAGACAATGTCTCTTGCATTCCTATCAAGTCAGTCAGCCACAATTTCAGCAGCATCCCCCATTTGTGGGACCCATTTTGGCGATACAAACGAAGTAAGCTCCATTTCTTGCAGTCCGGCATTTCTTAATTCACGGATGAATTGTTTTTTTATGTCAGTCGGTACGAATAAATTTTCATTTTGCAGCCCATCCCGCGGACCTACCTCGATAATCGTCACTTTTTCAGGTGAATTTAACATCATTTTCCCCCTTCAAACGTTCATACTTTCATTGTAGTAGGGTTAATTTCTAAAAAACAAGAATAAAAAGAATTTTGACAAAATTAGAGGATTTTTTTGAATCAGGCTAGAAATAATAAAAGGAAAAAATATTGAAAGCGTATTCGCGGGAAAGATTGTGTAGCGACAATTGTTGAGCAAGTGAAAACCTTAATTCGAGGGAGAGAGAGCAAAGATGAAGAAAATTAGTACATCCTTCCAGGATGCAGTTGCCGATATTCAGGATGGGGCAACGTTAATGGTGGGGGGATTTGGATTATGTGGGATCCCTGAAAATTTAATCTTAGCCTTAGCGGAAAAAGGCGTAAAGGATTTAACGGTTATTTCGAATAACTGTGGAATTGATGAGTGGGGCCTTGGACTTCTTTTAAATAATAAGCAAATAAAAAAAATGATTGGCTCTTATGTAGGTGAAAATAAAGAGTTTGAGCGACAGGTTTTAACTGGTGAACTGGAAGTAGAACTGACACCACAAGGGACATTGGCTGAAAAAATACGTGCGGGTGGGGCTGGCATTCCGGCATTTTATACGCCTGCAGGGGTAGGAACACCTATTGCTGAAGGCAAAGAAACGAAGGTTTTTAATGGGCGTGAATATCTTCTAGAAGAAGCATTGACAGCAGATTTTAGTCTGGTCAGAGCATGGAAGGGCGATAAAATGGGTAATCTTGTTTACCACAAAACAGCCCGGAACTTTAACCCGATGATAGCGGCAGCTGGTAAAGTAACGATAGCAGAAGTAGAAACGCTTTATGAAATCGGAGAATTAGATGCTAATTTTATTCATTCACCAAGTATTTATGTTCAAACGATTATTGAAGGAAAACAGGAAAAACGAATTGAGAGATTAACAGTGAAAAAGTAGAGATGATAGATGGGAGAGAGTGTAATGACAAATGTTAAAGTCTCTGTTAGAGAGAGAATTGCAATTAGGGCAGAGAAGGAAATTGAAAATGGTTTTTATGTAAACCTCGGCATCGGGATGCCAACCCTCGTTGCTAATTATGTGTCAGCTAATAAACAGGTGATTTTGCAGTCGGAAAATGGTCTTCTTGGTATTGGTCCCTACCCAGAGGAAAGTGAGGTCGATCCCGATTTAATTAATGCCGGGAAAGAGACCGTTACGGCAACTAGTGGTGCTGCCTATTTCGATAGTGCCGAATCCTTTGCGATGATTCGCGGGGGGCATGTAAACCTGGCGATTCTCGGTGGAATGGAAGTATCTGAATCGGGTGACCTGGCTAACTGGATGATTCCTGGAAAGATGATAAAAGGAATGGGCGGGGCGATGGACCTTGTGCATGGAGCCCAGAAAATCATTGTCATTATGGAACATGTCAATAAAAAAGGTGAATCGAAAATATTAAAACAATGCACCCTGCCGTTAACAGGAAAAGGGGTTGTCAACCGAATTATCACGGAGCGAGCGGTTATGGATGTAACTGATTCTGGATTACGACTCGTCGAAGTAGCTTGTGGATATTCCGTAGAGGATGTCATGAATTCAACAGAAGCCACAATGGATGTGGATGAGAACGTTAAGTTAGAAGCTTATTAAACAGTTAGGCAGGCTGCCCAAAAAGACAGCCTGCCTTTTTAATGTAAGGACTACTGCCTGAAATGGTATAATAGAAGGAGATTTTAATTGTGGAGGAGTTTAGGATGAAAAAGCAAAAGAGACAAAATAATCAATCTAAACCTAAAAAGGAAGATTCAGCGGTAACGCTTAAAGATTTGATTGACCCCAATTTAATGAAGCAATTAAAAGAGCAGCAAAACGAACTTAAGGCAGAGGAAGATAGAAAAAAAGAAGCGGAAGAGCAAAGGAAACGCGAAGAACGAAGATTAAAAGAAAAAAACAAATCGTTTGAAGAACTGTTAAAGGAAAGCGAGATGAATTGGCAGGAGTTCAAATAAAAGAGGTAAAAAGGAAAACAACAGCTCTCCTTTTTACCAATATAAGAATTTATAAGTTTTAACTTGGAGAATTGTCTAGCTCCAGCGCCCTAG
>CAUSCO010000067.1:0-7085 GCA_963530265.1 uncultured Bacillus sp. | reverse complement strand
TTATCGTAGGGAAAAGAGCGAAGTACACTAGCCGCTGGGCGCTGGAGCTGGACAAGTCTCACCCAATAAAAGTTATCCGCAGTGTTGATTTCTATAATTTCCTATAAAACAAAAAAACTGTCCTCATGAAGTGACACGAGGACAGCAAAAGCTTTAATGAAAATGAGGATATAGTTCATCACTTAAACGGCCAAATTCCTCCAAAGAAAGGGTTTCCCCCCTGCGTGTTGGATCAATCCCACATATCGATAACGCTGCAAGAATGTCTTCCTTCTTTTGTTTCCCATCAGGAAGCTGACTGGTTAAATTATTTAGGATGGTTTTTCTTCTTTGGGCAAAGCAGGATTTTGTCACTTGAAAAAAGAAATCTTCATCCTTTACTGCAACTGCGGGCTGGTCACGTTTTGTCAATCTAATCACAGCAGAATCAACATTGGGCTGCGGGACAAACACCGTTTTTGGCACAATCATGACGATTTCTGCTTCTGTATAATATTGTACAGCAATCGATAGTGAGCCGTAGTCCTTCGTACCAGGCTTTGCCGAAATGCGGTCGGCTACCTCTTTTTGAAGCATACAAACAATCCCGCGAATCGGAAGCTGATCCTCAAGTAGTTTCATAATGATGGGGGTTGTCACATAATAAGGCAAATTCGCCACAACCATTACATCGTCGATTCCTTTAAATTCTTCGTCCATTACCTGTTGAACGTCCGCTTCTAATACATCCTTATGAATAATGTTGACATTTTCGTAGGGTGACAACGTATCATTTAAAATCGGTAATAGTCTTTGGTCAATTTCAAAGGCGACAACCTTTTTACTTGATCTGGCTAGCTGCTCAGTAAGTGCACCAATCCCCGGACCAATTTCAATTGCCCCAGAATTCTCCGTAAGGTTGGCAAAGCTAACGATTTTTTTTAATATATTTGTATCGATTAAGAAGTTTTGACCAAGGCTTTTCTTAAAAGAAAAACCGTATTTTTCGAGAATGTCCCTTGTTCTTACAGGGGTAGCGATATCTTTATTCATTCTGTTCCTCCTGTCGGACAACGCTTAGTGCTTCTGCAAATTCCTGTCTGCTGATTTGGAACATCATTAAGCGCTTATGCAGTTGTTTTCCATTGGTATAACCGATTTTTAATAGCTTGCCAAGCATAATTCTTCGTTCTTTTGCGCCCTCACCGCCGATGAGACCAGCCATAAGCAGGTCCTCTTGTGATATTTCTTCTGTAATTGTTTCGGACATAGTTTGCGCATCCTTCAACGCTTCTCTGATTGCCTCTGGGCTAGCATGTTCAACACCAAGCCCTTTTCCGCTTTTAGCAATGGCCGCTTCCTTTGTCAGAAAAGCGTGTTTACAGCCAGGAACTGCCGCTGCAATTGTCTTTCTAATTTTTTCACCGGGAAAATCGGGATCAGTAAAAATAATAACCCCCCTTGTATCATAGGCACGCCTTACTTTTTCAATAGTTGTTTGATTTACAGCCGATCCATTTGTTTCAATGGTATCTGCATCTACAGCCCGTTTAATGGCTGTCGTATCATCTTTTCCCTCAACGACAATTATTTCTTTAATCTTCATGTTAACAGACAAATCCTCCGTAATATAATAAAATAAAAATGAAAAAAAATTGAAACATTTTTGTAATGTCCATCGTCTATATCTTTAAACGCATTCATATAATAAAGTATATAAGTAATGCAGGATGAAGAGCTTAGAACGTCATATAATTTTTGTTTATCGATGTAAGTATAAAGAAAATCTCCAAAAAAGCAAAATGCAGAGGAATGATCCTCTGCATCGAAGTAGATTATTGTAAAATCTTTATTTTTACCTTCTTACGTCCCCAGCGGTATGCTTCCGCTTTTGATGGCATTAATAAATCAATAATATACCCTTTGATGGCTCCGCCTGTATCAGCAGCAACAGCGTAGCCATAGCCATCGACATACACCTTTGTTCCAAGCGGAATAACTCTTGGGTCCACGGCAATGACTTTCATGTTTGGATTAGCTCGAACATCAAGACCTGTAGCGGTACGTCCAGAACAGCCATTACAATAGGCTGTATAGGCAGTAGCCTCAACGTAAAACTCTTTTCCAGTTTCGACTTCGCCGCGGGAAACTTGCATAGCTAAATCCTTCGTACCGACAGCAACAACTTTATCCTGTTTCTTAAGGACGTTTTGTTCCGTCATTAACTTTCTGGAAACTTCCTGACCGTTTTCAAGCACGACTTCGTATTGTTTAGATACACGTCCTTGCTTGCCTGTAGAGATAATTTTTTCTTGTCCTTTTTCTAAACTTTCATCTTTCTTGGTTACCACGGCAAATTGAACGGGTTCTTCCACTACATCGGTGACCTTTTCTACTCGAATGACGCTAACAACACCATTCTTTGATATGGTTTCTGTTAATGCTGGTTCAACTCGGTCTAATTCATTTAGTTTGATACCCTGTTGTGTTAAAAAGTTAGCGACCGTAGCCGAAGTGGTCCAAGCTTGTTGTTCCTTCCCGCCGTCCACATATGTAAGATGAAATGCGATTTTGAGGGTAATATTCATCTTATTTTGAATTGCCGCTTGTGGTTTTGGTGTAATTTGATCTTGTTCTTTTAATACAATGTTCTGCTCTTTTAGGAGTTCAGCCACCGTTCCGGCTGTAGTCCAGATCGTTTTCTCCTCGTTGTCTTTGACAATATGAACCATGTTCGCCTGCTTCCAAACGACTTTAAGTTGGTCTTTTACCTTCTCATTTGCCTTTGGGTACAGGTAGTCTTGTGAGTGAAGGGGTACATCCAGTTCATCTAACAATTCAGTGATGGTATCTGCATGTGTTTTAACGATCTCAGGTTTGCCATTAAGTGTTATTGCCACAGCATTCTTTGAACCTTCAAATAAAAGGATTCCAAGAGTTGTTAGCAAAACTAGGAAACTAGCAATAGCAATGATCAAATTCCTCCCACTCAAAGACTCGGAAAACAGGTTTTTCATGTTTTTGAATACGATGAAAAACGCCTCCTTTTCTCGGAGAGAATATAGAATACCTTGCTGCCGGCTGTAAATCCTTGCATATCCTGTGAATTTATTTCTAATTATGCACATCCTTGGAAACTTTGCAAAGAAAAACTTATCGACACGGTTATCCTATGTTGAAAAGGAGACGTGTAGAACTTTTTGTTATCATAAAAAAATTGGACAAGCTTCTTCTGCTTTCGACAAATTTCCTTATCGCTTTATGGCGAATAATTTTTTAGCATTTCGTGTCGTTGCTTCAGCTACTTCCTCAAATGTCAATCCTTTTAGTTCGGCAATTTCTTCGGCAACCAGCTTTACATACCCCGGTTCATTTCGTTTCCCACGATTTGGATGTGGAGCCAAATACGGACAATCCGTTTCTATTAACAGTTTATCTAAAGGGACTTCAACAGCAACTTCTTTTGGCTTTTTCGCATTTTTGAAAGTTACTGGTCCGCCAAGGGAAATATAAAAGTTCATTTTCACACATTCTTTCGCTATTTCGGGGCTGCCACTAAAGCAATGCATAATTCCTCCTACTTCCTCTGCCCCTTCCTCTTTTAAAATCTCTACGATATCAGCTGTTGCCTCGCGGTTATGAATAACGATTGGGAGCTTCACTCTTTTGGCCAGCCTGATTTGTTTGCGAAAGACTTCTTTTTGAATGTCCTTTGGAGACTTGTCCCAATGATAATCCAAGCCCATCTCTCCAATTGCGACCACCTTTGGATGGGCTGCTAATTCCTCAATCCACCGTAAATCCTCTTCCGTCATGTCGATAGCATCAACTGGATGCCATCCCACGGAGGCATACATAAAATCATAGCTTTCGACTAATTCCATGGCCCTTTGAATGGTTGGGCGATCAAACCCAACGATGACCATATTCTCAACTCCCTCATTTTGAGCCCTTACAATGACGTCTTCTAGATCTTCATTAAATTGTTCGTCATTTAAATGTGCGTGAGTATCAAATAACATAATAAATCTCCTTTTTCATTTTTTTCAAAAAGTAGTACACGTTTCGCTACTTAAAATGTTTCACGTGTAACAATTTTCGCTATTTTTCTATTTTTTCAGTAAAAAACTAGCAGCTTTGCTGAAAAAAGGTACTTCTAAAAATAAAAGCGCCGTAAATTGGCGCTTTTATTTAGAACTTTATTTCACCTTTGCTCCATTTGGCAATGTTTGATCGACTGTTGCCAAGGAAAGCTGGCCATCCTTTGATCCAGCCAAAATCATTCCTTGCGATAATTCTCCCCTTAATTTAACCGGTTTTAAATTCGTGATACAAATAACCTTCCGACCGACTAATTCCTCTGGTTTATAATACTGGGCAATCCCTGATACGACTTGACGCTGCTCATAACCAAGGTCAAGCTGAAGTTTAAGAAGCTTATCTGCCTTTTTAATCGTCTCAGCTTGAATAACTTCGGCGACCCGCAAATCAATTTTCATAAAATCATCAATGGAAATTTCAGCAATTGGTTCTGGTATTTCTTCCTTCTTTTCTTCGATAACTGGAGCAGAACCATTCATTTTTGCTTTAATAAAATCTACTTCCTCAGCTATCTCCAACCTTGGGAATAGCGGAGCATCTTTTTCAACCTTCGTTCCACTTGAAATCAAGCCAAATTTTTCAAGACTTTCCCAGGTCTTTAAACTCTCATCTAGGATGCCTAATTGTTTAAAAATTCCACTTGGGGTACGCGTTAAAAATGGCTGTAAAAGAATGGCTGTTCGGCGTAGTGATTCTGCTAAGTGTACCATGACACTCGCAAGCTCGCCTTTACGTTCCTCATTCTTTGCCAAAGTCCACGGCTGGGTTTCATCAATATATTTATTGGTCCTGCTGACTAATTGCCAAATGGACGTTAACGCAACTGAAAATTCCATTTTCTCCATAGCTTCTTCATACTTTGCAACTGTTTCACGATTTACCTGCAGTAATGACTCATCAAATTCACCAACAGAACCTGCATAATCTGGAACCACGCCTGCAAAATATTTTTCTATCATGGCAACCGTTCTGTTTAACAGATTACCAAGATCATTCGCTAGGTCAAAATTAATTCTTTCTACAAATCCTTCTGGTGTAAAGACACCGTCAGCACCAAATGGTACTTCCCTCAAAAGATAATAGCGGAGAGCATCAAGGCCGTAACGATCGATTAAGGTAACTGGATCGACCACATTCCCTTTAGACTTAGACATTTTTCCGTCCTTCATCAATAACCAGCCATGCGCAAACACCTTTTTAGGAAGTGGCAAATCAAGTGCCATCAGCATAATTGGCCAGTAAATCGTGTGGAAGCGGACAATCTCTTTTCCGACAAGATGGACATCTGCCGGCCAGTACTTCAAGTATTTCTCGTCATTTTCAGTACCATAGCCAAGAGCAGTAATATAGTTTGATAATGCATCAATCCAAACATAAATAACATGCTTTGGATCCCCTGGAACCTTAATTCCCCAATCAAACGTTGTTCTTGAAACCGCTAAATCTTCCAAACCTGGTTTGATAAAGTTATTAATCATTTCATTTTTTCGTGACTCTGGCTGGATAAAACCTGGGTTTTCTTCGTAATACTTTAGTAGACGATCGACATATTTACTCATTCTAAAAAAGTATGATTCTTCTTTTACTTTTTCAACTGGACGACCGCAATCTGGACAGTTTCCATTCACTAATTGACGATCGGTAAAAAACGACTCACACGGAGTACAATACCAGCCTTCATATTGATCAAGATAAATATCGCCTTGCTCAAGAAGTCTTGCAAATATCTTTTCTACTACTTGTTTATGTCGTTCTTCTGTTGTACGGATAAAGTCATCATACGAAATATCGAGTTTGTCCCATAATTCTTTGATTCCACTTACAATCCCATCGACATACTGTTGGGGTGTTATTCCCTTTTCTTCTGCCTTACGTTGAATTTTTTGGCCGTGTTCATCTGTACCTGTTAAGTACATGACATCAAAGCCACGCATCCGTTTATAACGGGCCATTGCATCACCAGCTACAGTGGTATACGCATGACCAATATGTAAATTTCCACTTGGATAGTATATTGGTGTTGTTAGATAGAAAGTCTTTGATTTTTCCTCCATCGTTTTTCCTCCTCATTAGAAAGCGTAAGCGTCCTTTTAGCGACGTCGTCTCGCCGCTGGGCTGCTTGCCCTAGACAAAATTTAAGTTCAAAGAACGCAAATCCCATTAAATTATTATTGCCTCTTTTTACCGCTTCTATCATCAAAATATACCGAAAAATAAACTTTTGTGCAAGAAAGCACATTGATAGACTTCCAGTTTTTTAAAAATTTTTCCTAATACACCCATAAAGGTATTATTACCTACGAAACATATGAGCGACAAGGTAATTTTGTAGAACATTGTTGAATTTTGTCGAATTTTATTATAACTAAAAAGTATTAATACTTTCCCTACAATAACATTATTATATCGTTTTATTATGTGAAAATTCAAATATACCTTGATAAATTAAGAAACAAACGAATGGAAAATATTTTCAATTATTTTTTAAAATTAAATAATTGACGGATTTGGGAAGTACTGGTATTATTAGTATATAAGAAATTTGTCGAATAATGACGAATAAAAGATAGATAATTTGTGTATTTACGAGAGGAGATTAAAAAAATGAAATCTACAGGTATTGTCCGTAAAGTTGATGAACTAGGCCGTGTGGTTATTCCGATTGAATTAAGACGTACTCTAGGAATTGCAGAAAAGGATGCTCTTGAAATCTACGTTGACGATGAGCGCATTATCTTAAAAAAATATAAACCAAATATGACTTGCCAAGTAACTGGTGAAGTTTCTGATGATAATATGACACTTGCTGGCGGAAAACTAATTTTAAGCCGTGAAGGTGCAGAATTATTAATAGAAGAAATTCAAAAAAACTTTCAACTAGCAAAATAAAAGAATCCAGCCTATAACAGGGCTGGATTTTTTTAAATGATAAAAGGGTATAAAATTTTCGACTTTGAGAATTGTCCAGCTCCAGCGCCCAGCGGCTAGTGTACTTCGCTCTTTTC
>CAUSCO010000066.1:0-7107 GCA_963530265.1 uncultured Bacillus sp. | reverse complement strand
GAGGACGCTCAAATTCACCTTTCTTACTATTTGAAGCTAGTTATGTCCCAGCCTCATTTTCATTATTGTTGTTCAACCTTTGTAGGTACATAGCCTTGGCCATCAACCCATTTTATATAAACCTTATATTTCTGTGACTTATCTTTAGAAGCCACGGTCCCAACGGCTGCATTGGAAGTAGACTTATCACTGCCAAGCCAATATACTGTCATATTGCTTTGGTCAAGACCTGTTGCATTGGAAATGGCATTTACCATCGCCTGCCAATCTTCACCCTCAAATGTCATTTTATGCTCACCTGTTTGTGTCGTAGCAGAACTTCCATCATCCGTACCAACGGCCTGTGTATCCTCTGGCTGTTCAGGTGTGGTTGTTTCTTGACTATCTTGTTCGGCTGTCGTTTCATCCTTTGAAGAAGAACTGTCATCACTGGATACAGTGTTATCCTTTGAAGAAGAACTGTCATCACTGGATACAGTGTTATCCTTTGTCTTCTCATCGGTTGTTGTATCTTTATCTGTTGTTTTTTCTTTATCTGCAGTTTTTGTTTGTTCCGTTTTTGTACTTTCTGTTTTTGATGTGGATGTACTGTCATTTCCCGAAGCAAAAATATTATATGCAACAAAAATAATTAATAGTAGGACAACAACAATCAAAGTATTTAAAACCACATTTGTTTTTTTTCGTTTAGCTCGATAACCCGACCGAGAATTGGAATCATTGTTCAAGATTTTTCCCTCCTAAAAAATAAGGCTCTCAATATTCTAACATGATTTACAGAGAACTTGAAGGAAAAACCTATTCACTGTTTATTTCCATTATCCATTTCAGACAGCATTTTTACCATATCAGCAAATAATAAGTTAACTCCACCCTCTGAGTCCAATACATCTAAATTAACGGCAACTAGCGCATATTTGGGTTTTTGATAGGGGAAATACCCAGCAAACCATTTATTATGAAGCTGCTTGCCATCCTCATATTTACCTGTTTCAGCTGTACCTGATTTACCTGCTACCTCATACGGTAAATCTTTAAACCACCTTCCTGTACCATTAGGATTTAACACAACTTCACGCAGCAACTTCTGCAGTCTCATCGCCGTGTAAGGTGAAACCGCATCGCCTTTTAAGTCTTGCTTTGGAAAATCTACCATTGTTGTGCCATTTTTATACTCTATTTTTGATACAGCCCGGACCATTTCTTTTTTACCGCCTCTAGCGATTGTTGCCATCATATTGGCGACAGCTAAAGGGGTGGCGCGAACCTCGTGCTGGCCAATTCCTGACATGGCAGCAAAATTTGCATCCTTTCGTGCCTCATCTGATAAAAACACTCGTCCACTATCTTCCTCTCCAAGTTGTTTAAAGTCACTGGTATGATAAACATCTCCCTGCCACCCCACAGAACCTGTTAACGATAATTTTGCGGCATAGTCTTCTAATAAATGGTCGTCCTTTTTTTGTAATTCTCGTGCCAGCTCGCCAAATGTACGATTGCAGCTTCTTGCAAAGCTAGTTGTAAAATCTAACTTCCCATAATTATATTTTAATTCAAGTTGACCATTGATTTTTTTACTACAATCAAAAAAGCGCGTCGGATCATCTAGATTATTATCAATTGCTGCAGCTGCGACAACGGTTTTAAACACTGACCCCATAATTTGCTGTTTCAACATCTTATTTGTAATTCCTGCTCCACTGTAGGGATTATTTCTATTAATGGCTGGTTGTGAAACCATGGCCAACACGGTATTATCTTCGATATTAAGGAGGACTAAACCACCTTTTTTTATTTGGTACTGATCCACTAAATCCTCTGCCTTTTGCTGGATGTTTTTATCGATTGTCGTCCGTACATTTACTGGATAAAACGGGTTCGCGGGATCAACATATTTCACATTGATTCCGAATAATGGTGCACCTGAGCCATCCACATGATAAACGAGCTTTGATTTACCTTCTGGGAGCAGAAATTCATCGAAGCTTGCCTCCAGTCCGGAAACACCGAGCAAGGTTTTCTCTGATAACTCTTTGTTTGGATAACGCTTCTTTAATTCCTTTAGATTTTCACCTGTCAGCCCAATTAATTGTTCCGCGGGCACTTCCGAACGTTCAAACTTTTGTTCAATCGCAAAAACCCCTGGAATTTTTAATGCATTGATTCTTTCCATTTGCGATGTGGTCAATTCGACTGGTTGTGGGTCACCATAGGCAAATGGTTTTTTCGCCCCTTCCACAGCCATTTTAAGCGCTTGTGGAGGGATTCCTGCAATAGCAGAAACCTTGTCGCGGTCCCAATCCATCTTTTTTAAAAACGGAAACAGGACAAGGACGGAAACCTTTTTATGTGTTAGCATCAAACCATTGCGGTCAAGGAAGTTCCCTCTTCCATTATCAATCACAATTTCTTGTGTTCTTTGATTGACGCTTTCCTCTAGCAGGTTAATGTTATGCTTAGAAAATGTCTCTGTTTCAATCAGCTGAATTTGCATTAACCGCACCAAAAGAAGCACCAAACCCGTTATACAAATAAAAAGCCATCCAAGTGCCCGTTTTTTCCACATAAAAAACACCTCGTCAAGAGTTTTGACGAGGTTTAATTATTTCAAACTATATGAATGATATTATTTAATGCTGACGATGCGGACGCTCATTTCTCCACCAGGTGTTTGAACAGAAACTTGGTCGCCAACTTTTTTACCTAAAAGGCTTTTGGCGATTGGAGAGTCATTTGAAATCTTTCCTTCAAATGGGTCTGCCTCTGCACTTCCGACAATGGAATATGTCTCTTCTTCACCATCTGGTAGTTCAACAAACGTTACGGTTCTGCCTAATGTTACGGAGTCGCCTGCCATCTCGCTTTCAGCAATAATCTTGGCATTACGAATCATATTTTCTAATGTTGTAATACGACCCTCAACAAATGCTTGCTCTTCTTTTGCGGAATCGTACTCAGAGTTTTCAGATAGATCACCGAAACTTCTCGCAATTTTAATCCTTTCAACCACTTCTTTACGTTTTACTGATTTTAAATATTCTAGTTCCTGTACAAGTTTTTCCTTACCTGCTTGTGTCATTGGAAATACTTTATCTGTAGCCAAAATCCTCACTCCTTCTAGTCTTCACAATCCCCCAATAGAATTGTGTTAGAACTGTATGTAGATATAAAACAACTCGCTAAATATATAGTTGCGCGTCCTTAGTTAGGTAAGGGCGCGCAACATTTATTTATTTTAGTCTATTCTTTTGCTATTGTGTCATAAAAATGACTTTTGTTCAAGAATTGTTTGAATTTTTGTGACCATTAAGTCAATGGCAACATGGTTCTGTCCGCCTTCAGGAATGATGACATCTGCATATCGTTTGGTTGGTTCAATAAATTGATTATGCATTGGACGAACAACATTTAAATATTGATCGATAACAGAATCAAACGTCCTGCCGCGATCTTTAATGTCACGCGTCAGCCGGCGAATAATTCGTAAATCTGCATCTGTATCAACGTACAATTTAATATCCATTAAATTGCGGAGACGCTCATCCTCGAGGACAAGTATTCCTTCTAAGATAATTACATCTTGTGGTTCAACCGGGATAATCTTGTCAGAGCGTGTATGGATGGAATAATCATAAACAGGCTTCTCAATTGGTTCATAGCGTAAAAGCTTCTCAATATGTTCAATCAGCAAATCATTATCAAAAGCAAGCGGGTGATCATAATTTGTCTTCAACCGTTCTTCAAATGGCAACTCATGCTGATCCTTATAATAATAATCCTGCTCAAGCACTAAAATGGAATGGGCTTTTAAACTTTCATAAATAGCTTGCGTTACACTGGTTTTTCCGGAGCCGGAGCCGCCCGTTACACCAATAACAACCGGTTTGCGCATTATGCGTTCTCCTTTCGCATCATGTTGTTAGGGTAAACCGGGTTGTCCAATTTAAATTGTACAATCTGAAGTGGATGTCTAGCCGCATCCAATTCATTACCTTTTTCATCCCAAATCTTATCAATCACATGTGTAAAGTTTTTAATTTCCGGACCGAAAAATTCCACTTCTTCACCTGGTTTAAAATGGTTGCGCTGCTGCAAGGTCACCATTTTTGTTTCTTCATTATAGTCTAACACAAGACCAACAAATTCAAACTTTGTCTTTTTGCTATGATTTCCAAACATTTGCTCTTTATACCCGGGTACACCTTCAAAGAATGCTGGGGCTGTTTCACGGTTTGCACATTTATCGAGTTCCTCTAACCAACTTTTCTTAATGACAAAATTTTCAGGGTCAGCGCAATAAGCATCAATTACTTTTCGGTAAACACTGACAACAGTGGCAATATAATGAATCGATTTCATGCGTCCTTCAATTTTCAAGCTATCAATCCCAAGTTCAATCATTTTCGGAATCGCCTGAATTAAGTTAAGATCCTTTGGACTCATTGCAAACGGGGCATCCGCGTCTTCAAAAAGAGCTACTTCCTGATCGCTGTTTTCTAGCTTGTAAAGATCGTAATCCCAGCGGCAAGATTGACAGCAGCCACCACGGTTAGAATCCCTTGCAGTCATATGGTTACTCAATGTACAGCGGCCTGAATAGGCAATACACATCGCGCCATGGACAAAGGTTTCAATCTCGATATCAACCTTATCCTTCATTTCCTTAATCTCTTCCCCACCAACTTCACGGGCTAAAACGACACGTGAAGCTCCTGCCTCTTTCCAAAACTGGGCAGCTTTCCAGTTTGAAAGTGATTGCTGGGTACTAATATGAATTTCTATCTCTGGAGCAATCCGGCGACAGGTTTCAATAATGAGTGGATCGGCCACAATTATTCCCGCTATCCCTGTCTCCTTCAAGCCAAGAATATACTCTTCCAGACCATCAATATTTTCATTGTGAGCAAAAATATTGGTAGTCGTATAAATTTTAGCTCCATATTTCTTGGCAAACTCCACCCCTTCTTTCATTTCTTCAAAGGTGAAATTATCCGCGTTTGAACGAAGACCATATTCCTGTCCGCCAATAAAGACGGCATCTGCGCCATAGTGAACAGCAATTTTTAATTTTTCAAGATTGCCTGCTGGTGCAAGGAGTTCCGGCTTCTTTACAATCACGCGTTTCCCATCAATCATTTCAGAGATTTTGTCTATAACTGTATTCATGCTGAACCCCTCCTTTAATAAACTGTTTCTTTGAAAAAGAACCCTGTATCTAATGGGCGATTGGCGGGCTGAATATCTTCAATAGCCGTTAACAATTCGTCCTTTTTATCTTCATACGTATCCGGATCTTCAGTAAATAAATCAATTGCTTCACGATATGCCTTTGTTACAGCTAAAATATATTCCCGGCTTTTTAAGATGCCATCGATTTTAAACGAGTCTACTCCGGCCTCTAACATATCTTGAAGCTCATCAATGATACAAATATCATTTGGACTCATAATATGTGTTCCGTTTTCGTCTTCAAAAATTGGATATTTATTTTCGCGCTCTTTATCGTGTAAAAACATATTTTTTTCCATCTTGCGGTTTTCAATTTCCATGACTTTACCTTGATACTCGTAATAGTTGCCTAGCAAAGACCGCTTGGATTGGAACATACAGCTCATACCATGAACTTGAACTTCAATTTCAACCTCAGCCCTTTCTTTAATTTCAACGATGGCATCCATATTAATTTCACGGGCTAAAACAGACCTTTTTGCACCCTTTGTGCCCCAATAGTTACAAGTAAACCAGTTCGTTCCAGTTGTTTCTGTATTCCAATGCAGCTTCATCTCGGGAGCCACTTCTCTTGCCGTCAGTAAAACAGCCGGATCACCGAAAATAATAGCATCTGCCTTCGACTTTGCGGCAAATTGAATATAGTCACCAAGTTCAGCTATTTTATCGTTGTGAAAAATGGCATTCATCGCCACATATACTTTTTTCCCCTTACTATGTGCCAACTCAATCGCCTTTTGGACATTCTCACGGTTGAATTCCCCTGCAAGTCGTAATCCATATCGCTGCTCACCAACAACAAAGGCATCGGCACCAGCTTCAGCTAATGGCAGTATATCATCTACTGTTAGTGGAGTGACAAGCAATTCTGGTTTATTCATACCTCTCACCTCTTTCTTTTACTGATTGCAATTCCATCCCCAACAGGAAGAATGACGGAATCATAGTCTGAATGGTTCAGTAACCAGTGATTAAATTCATTAATCTTTTTAACAAGATTACGGGTTCGTTTGGATTCTATCTCTGTTTCGGCGACAAGTCCTTTAAACAGGACATTGTCGGTAAGAATAATTCCATCTGGGCTAAGATACTTTTCATAAATCTCGAAGAACTTTTTGTATTGACCTTTAGCCGCATCGATAAAAATGGCATCGAATGGGGCATGGTCACAAATAATTTCCTCAACCTCTAAAGCATCCCCTTCAATTAAGGTAATTCGTGCACCCTTTTCCGAACGCTTGATAAACTCTTTTGCTACTTGAATCCGTTCATTATCACGCTCAATCGTATAAACATGGGCATCTGGCAGGGCAGTAACCATTCTTAATGCCGAATAACCAATGGCGGTCCCTACTTCCAGTATGTTTTCAGTGTGTTGAATCCGCAATAATTGCAGCATTGTTTCAATTCCCGCCAGCTCCATAATAGGAACATGGTGCTCGCTTGCATAACGTTCCATTTCTGTTAATAGCAGATTCCGTGCGGGTATAAGGCCATCAATATAAGAATGCAGCTTCTCATTTAACAAGCTGCCGTCACCTCAATCCTTTATAAAACATTTTTGCAAGACAATGATCATTCTAAGAGTCAAATACTATATTTTCTCTTAAAACAAGGCTCTTTAGACATGAAAAAATAGCGTTCACAGGTACGGACACGACAAGCTGATAGAATCCCAACTTATGTGTGTTTGGGCAGTTCTGCCACAAATTCCCTTACTGTGAGTTACGCTATAACATAGTTATTAAAACACCTGAATAATTTTATCATAAAAACTGGGGGAATGCTATCTTTCCCCCCGTAAATTAATAATTATTTTTTACTGGCTAGTTGTAAAATTAAATGCAACAGCTTAAAACGTGAAAAGCCACAGATAAA
>CAUSCO010000065.1:0-7880 GCA_963530265.1 uncultured Bacillus sp. | reverse complement strand
ACTTTGAGAATTGTCCAGCTCCAGCGCCCAGCGGCTAGTGTACTTCGCTCTTTTCCCTACGATAAGTCAACATCGGATCGCTAACGCTCTCCGTGTTTCCTTTATCTCAGTCAAAGCGCTCCAGTCCATACGCCGCTAAACGGGCGCTTGCGCTTTTCTTATTTAATCATTTGTAATATGATAGGCCTGATAAACATCCCGTTTATGGAGACCGCGATCTTTGGCTGTTTGTTTAATTGCTTCCTTTGAAGGGATATTTTGAACAGATATATAATGATTCACATGTTCTTCTACCGATAAATGTTCCCACCAGCTAGACTCTTCTTCTTGCTGCACATCGGTTCCATCCACAATGATACAAAATTCACCGCGAATTTCATCGTTGTTCGTCCAGGCGACTACTTCTTCCAGGCTTCCACGAATAAACTCCTCAAACTTTTTGGTTAACTCTCTGCATATGGCAATATTCCTGTTACCGAGAACATCAAGCATGATAGCTAATGTTTCTTTCAACCGATGTGGAGATTCATAAAAGATTAACGTCGCTGCTTGCTTCTTTAAACTCTCTAATTCAGCACGCTTGTCTTTCTTATTACGATTTAAAAAACCATAAAAATAAAAGGGCTGGCAGGAAATCCCCGATGCAATTAATGACGTTAGTGCTGCATTGGCTCCGGGTAACGGAACAACTGTGACCCGTTCACTAATGGCTGCCGTAACAAGCTCATACCCTGGGTCAGAAATGGCCGGCATTCCGGCATCACTTACAAGAGCAACCTTTAAACCCTGGATCATTTTTTGAATAAGTTTTTCCCCGCTTGCTTCTTTATTATGCTCGTGATAACTGACAACTGGAGTATTTATTTCAAAGTAATTACACAGTTTTTTCGTATTTCTTGTGTCCTCAGCAGCAATCAAATCGGCCTCCTTTAGGAGTCTAACCGCCCGAAAGCTCATATCCTCAAGATTCCCAATTGGAGTAGGTACAAGATAAAGAATTCCTTTATTCGCTTCGTTCTCGAAGCTTTTCTGTTGCCACATCATCATCACCGTCTCTTATTAAAAACTCAAGCTTTTTCTTTCTCGTTAATTGTTTAAAATGGTATTCTGCTTTTAAGGCGTCGCCTTTATACTCAAAAGCCTTAAAATAGGTCAGTGTGACCGGCCCTCTGCCCCGAGTATACTTGGCTCCTTTGCCTTCATTATGCAGCTTTATCCGCCGTTCTAGATTATTGGTATAGCCGCCATATAGACTTCCATCTCGACAGGTTAGGACATAAAAGTAATGAAGACTATTCTCCATATAAAATCCCTCTAACTTCGGGAGTATATTCGTTTGCTTCATTATAAACAATTAGAGATGGCAGGATTTTCAAATCAGGACTGCCATCTTTGATCGCCTCTATTAAAAGAGTATTAGCTTCCTGACCTAGTTTAGGATAAACAAACTGAATACGCTTAGGTTCAAGCCGGTATTGTCTCATCAATGTAATCATATCGATAAGACGGCCCGGACGGTGGACAAAGGCCACTTTTCCTCCCTGACGTACTAATTGACTTGAAACTTTTATCGCATCTTCTAGCGTACAAAGAATCTCGTGCCGGGCAATCGCTAGGTGTTCATTTGGATTAATCTCTCGTTTGGAGGCAGTCGTAAAATAAGGCGGATTACAGGTAACCACATCAAACCTGCCAAAACCGAGTTGTTTGGGCATGTCCTTAATATCACCATGAATCATTTTTATCCTGCCCTGAAGCTCGTTGTATTCAATACTTCGAACAGCCATATCAAATAAACGCTCTTGTATCTCAACCCCTGTTATATTTCCTTTCGTTCGAGCACTTAAAAATAAGGGAATAACTCCATTTCCACTGCAAAGATCAAGTAAATTTCCTTTTTGAATCGGTACATAAACAAATCGTGCCAGCAAAACGGCATCGAGCGAAAAGGCAAACACAGATGGGCTTTGAATGATTCTTAAATTTTCAGCCAATAAATAATCCAGCCGCTCATCGTCTTTTAAATTTAACACAAGTATATCCATCCTATCATATATGTATGAAAATAGAGGCTGATTTTCGTCAGCCTCTAGGTTATTTCTTATTAAGAAAAGAAAGGCAGAATAAACAATCGCCATCCTTCCGCAAGCTCCCAAAATGAAGGTTACAAATATGAAACCCTTCTTGATAAAGGCGGGCGAGGTTATCATATCCTTCTCCAATATCAAAATGCTTTCCACCTGCAGACTCGATGCCCTTTTTATTCTCTTTCTTTTCTTCTTCCGTGGTTACATCTAAACGGCGCCTTAGATGTTCATTTTCAAGCTTTAAATAATGATTCTCTTCTAGTATTTCAGCTAAATGCTGCTTTAATTCTCCTAGCTGCTGGTAAAGATGGCCAATTTGTGTTTCCATATTACTTACTGAGTCAAATATTTCCTTCTTATCCACGGCTTCCACCTCATTAATCTGTGGATTGTATAGAAAAGGCACCTTCTTTAATGATTTCATCCAAAGTATACTCCAGAACTCGTTCTTGTTCCTTTACTTCAACTTGAAGCACCCGCTCTAATATATTTAATCCTACCACTTTTCCTTTACCCTGTGGAGTATCAATGATTTCCCCTATATCTGGTAACGCCTGTTTGGCAGATTCATACTCATCGTTTTCATATTTTAAGCAGCACATAAGTCTGCCGCACAAACCAGAGATCTTTGTAGGATTCAATGAAAGATTTTGATCCTTCGCCATCTTAATGGAGACGGGATCAAAATCACCTAAAAAGGTAGAACAGCATAACATTCTTCCACATGGACCAATACCTCCAAGCATCTTTGCTTCATCACGGACACCAATTTGACGTAATTCAATGCGTGTCCGAAAAATGGCTGCTAAATCTTTCACTAGCTCTCGGAAATCAACTCTTCCGTCAGCAGTAAAATAAAAGATTACCTTGTTTCGATCAAATGTATATTCAACATCGACTAGTTTCATATCCAGCTGATGCTCATTCACTTTTTCATTACAAACCACATAAGCCTCCTGGGCGGCCTGCTTGTTTTCTTCTACAATCATTTTATCCTTCGGATCTGCAAGTCTAACCACTTTTTTTAATGGCAGGACAACGTCGTGTTCTTCAACTTGCTTTCGTGCAATCACCGCTTTGCCATATTCGACGCCGCGGACTGTTTCGACAATCACAAAGTCATCCTTTTCGATTGAGAGGTCTCCAGGATCAAAATAATAGATTTTCCCCGCTTTTTTAAAGCGTACTCCTACAACATCATACAAATGAAGATCCCTCCTGCAATTTTAACACAAGCTGTTCCATCATCAGCTGAGGATTCATATTTGCCTGCAGCTTTCTTTTTGCATTAAGAATAGCTGACATTTGATCCGATAAGCGCCGTCCAGATGTTTGCAGGGCATATTGTCTTAACCGCTCGCTTTCTCCCTTAAAGACAATTTGCTCCTGCTTATCTAATTGTATATATAGTAAATCCTTAAAAATAAGAAGTAAAAGATCTAAACCACGTTGCATTTGCTCTTTTTCCTTAAAGTGTAAAAACCAGCCTTCCTGAAGAGTTACCATTGCCTCCAAGGGATTCTTTTTTAACACCTCATATAATTTTACCACTATTTTTTGAGCTTGTGCAAACCATTCATCGACATTTAATGTAAGAGCTTCATCGAGATTATTTGTTAACTGTGCTAGCAGCGGTGCCTTGACTGGTTCAACACCATTTTCAACGAGCTGCTTGATCATCACTTGAGGTGCTAATGGCTGGAATGCTAATATTTGGCATCTCGACAAAATGGTAGGTAATATTTTCTGGAACTGTTCTGTTAATAGAAATGCAACCGTTCCTGGGTTTGGCTCCTCCAGAAACTTTAGCAAACTATTGGAAGCACTCACACTCATTTTATCTGCATGCATAATTAGGTACACTTTTTTCAAGGATTCTACACCTTTTTTTGCAAACTCTGCTTGTAAGCCTCTAATCTGGTCCACTTTAATCGATAACCCATCCGGCTCGACAATATGAACATCAGGATGATTTCCACTATTAATCCGGTGACAGTTATTGCATGTTTCGCACGGTCTATAGCCATCCCGTAACGACTTGCAAAAAAGAGCCTTTGTAAGCAATAAAGCTATTTCCCTTTTTCCTGTCCCTCTCATGCCTTCAAAAAGGTACGCATGGGCCACTCGATTTTTCAACAAGCTGTTTTTTAACATTTTCAACACGGTAGGCTGCAGCTCTTCTAGTTGATCCCAAGTTTTTCCCAAGCTAATCACTCACTTATCTATTTAGTAACGTTAAACTTTAAAAATGCATGGATTGTTCAATCGGTAAGACAAATACTGTTGCACCGCCTACCTCGACTTCAACTGGATATGGAACGTAAGAATCAGCATTCCCACCCATTGGTGAAACAGGGGCTACTAGCTGATCTCTAGATCGGCAGTTGTCCTTAATAATTTGGAGAGCCCGGTCAACCCGAATATCCTCGGTACCTATCATAAAAGTAGTGTTCCCTGACTTCAAAAATCCACCTGTACTAGCTAATTTAGTGGCTCTAAAATTATTATCTACTAATGCCTTGGATAAACGATTGCTATCCTGGTCTTGAACAACGGCTATGATGAGTTTCATTTGACCACCCTCTTCTCTATTTATTACAACTCTAGTTTCCTCTATCTTTATTATAACAGGTTATTGTACTGCATTCCTTTGTTAGAGGTTAGAATACCAGATTAATTTTTTGAATTTCCTGAAAAAAGCTTCATAGTGAAGGTCCCTTTTCTGCTAATTTTGCTTCAACTATTTCTAAGGTTTTTTGAAACACCTCATCTATCGTACCTGAAGCATCAATTCGTACGATTCGATTTGAAAAACGTTCTATTAGGAGATGGTAGCCCTCTCTTACCTTGTGATGGAATTCGAGATTTTCTAAATCCAAACGGTTAATCTCACGCTGGTGATTTTTATTAATTCGCTGTAAACCTAACTCCGGTTCAATATCAAAGTAAATCGTCAGTTCAGGCATAAGATTCTCAATCGCAAATTGATTAATCATATACACCTCATCAATCCCTAAACCACGCGCATAGCCTTGATAGGCTAATGAACTATCAACAAAACGGTCACACAAGACGACTCTTCCTTCATCTAAGGCCGGCTTTACTTTTTCAATTAAATGCTGTCTTCGAGCTGCCGCATATAGTAGTGCTTCCGTTCTGGCATCCATTGCCGTATTCCTTTTATCCAAAATTACCTTGCGAATCTGTTCAGCAATATCTATCCCGCCTGGTTCCCTTGTTAAAAGCGCATGGTGAAGCTGTTTTGCAACTAAATTAATAATCGTCGTTTTTCCAGCTCCATCCGGTCCTTCGAATGTAATAAATATTCCCTTGCTCATCAAATAAAACCTCCAAAATGAATAAATCTAGGTTGTCCTAACAAAAGTCTTAATCAACCCACTCTTTAGTAAGGAGCTGCCTTGAAACCTTGCCCCCGAATGTAAAAGCTGATCAAGCTGGTTCCGTTTTTCCTCCGTTATTCTCTCACCCATTACCAACAAGGGGATACCTGGAGGGTATGGGATGATCGACTCTGCACAAATTGTTCCTGAGGCATTAGCAATTTGTACTTCTTCCAGGGCTAAATCAGCCATTTCCTTATAGGGTATTGCTAATTCAGAAATTTTTTGACCGCCCATGTGATATTCTTCCTTTATTTCACATAAAGGAAAACCGATGAGTGCTTTATTCAATTTCTCTGCCACTGCTTCCAATCGATAGGTTTGCCCATCTTTTAGTAACGGCAGTATAAATAGCACATTATATGGATCGGCTAATTCCGTATAAATCCCTAACTCTTCAAATCTCTGTTGGAGTTCAAATCCACTTAACTCACATCTTGTTTGAATGGTAACTTTTAAAATATCCCCTTGGTTACTGGGGAAATCTAACACTTTAATTGCTTTAGTATTGGCTAACTCCTCTTTGAAATGCTGGATTTCATTCAGCAAAAAAGAAAGATCGTTTTGTTCATATGTAGCTATATAATGTCTTGCTATGTCCAATGAGGCCATAATCGGGTAGGAAGGGCTGCTGGATTGGAACATTCCCAAGTATTCCTTGACCTTCTCAAGGTTAACCAGATTACTATTAACATGCAAAAATGAACCCATCGTCATGGCTGGTAAGGTTTTGTGTGCCGAATGAACGACAATATCTGCACCTAATTTCAGTGCTGATGGTGGAACAGGTTCACCAACAATAAAATGTGGTCCATGTGCTTCATCAACCAACACAGGGATATGGTGGTCATGAGCCACATGAATAATACTTTGCAGGTCATAGGTCATTCCATAATAATTCGGGTAGGTCAAAATAATCGCTTTCACGTCTGGATAAAGGGCAACAGCTTGTTCTACCGTCCCTATACTAACACCTGAAGCTATTTTCCACTCTTGATTATATTCCGGTTCAAGAAAAATTGGCCTTACCTTTGCTAATCGTAAAGCATTTAACACTGACTTATGGCAGTTTCTTTGTACAAGGACAAGATCGTCTTCCGAACAGGCGGCCATAATCATGGCAAGGTTGCCTACGGTTGACCCATTCACTAGAAAAAAACTCTTTTTCGTGTGATAGAGCTCCGCTAACAGCCTTTCCGCTTCCAATATTGCCCCCTCCGGTGAATGTAAATCATCTAATCCCGTTAACTCTGTTGCATCTATTTTTAATATTTGCTTAAAAAAATAATTAGCTTCAGTTAGAGCAATCTCTCCATATTTATGTCCAGGGACATGGAAAGATATCGGCTTCTTGTTTACATGTTCCGTTAATGCTTCATATAAAGGTATTTTCAATTGTGTGTTCATTTATCTAACTTCCTTCTAAGAGTCTCATCTATTTTAACAAAAAACGATAGCCTTTCCTATTTTTCGCAAAAAAATAAAGCCCTTAAAGGACTTGTTACGAAAAAATTTCTGGCGTGGTTATCTTTTTAAGCTGTTTTAAAAAATGTTTATATTTTGGGTCATTTGTTTCTGTTTGAATTAAATCAGATTCACAATCGGTACAAATAAACGAAGTGTATAGATGTATGCCTTTTGGTTTAAGATTCTCACAAATAACGCACGTTTCCTGGTAATGTTTTTGTGCTAAAAATGAACTCAATCCCTCCACCTCCATACACCCATTCTGTCCTAAAATACCAATTTGTATACAATTTTTTGAATTCTCTTTTCCCCGTGTATTCTGTATTATATTATGTTGCAAACAGCAATTGGGTGTATGTCTATAGGCGATTTCTTTAAAAATATCTCGTACTTTTTTATTCTTTTTTACATTTTTTTTAAATTAATAAAAAGACAACCCATAATAGAGTGACTTTGATAGCCTGGCCTTTGATTAGATGCATTTTTAAGGTGGATCCCTTTCACAGGTTCCATTTTAATTACCCTTTTTAGTGGATTTTCCTATTTACTTTCCAGTTTGGCCAATTTACTGTCCTGTTTTAGTAATTTACTGTCCACTTTTAGCATTTTACTTTCCACTTTTCCCTTTTTACTTTCCACTTCGCATAATTTCAGCCTTTTAGACACAAAAAAGACAACCCATTACAGGTTGTCTTTTGGTTTGCCTGGCAACGTCCTACTCTCACAGGGACGCGTGTCCCAACTACCATCGGCGCTGAGAAGCTTAACTTCCGTGTTCGGTATGGGAACGGGTGTGACCTTCTCGCCTTAATTACCAGACTATTTAATTGAGGTTTCATTCCCTCAAAACTAGATAATGCAGAAGAAGTGTTATAAACTCGAGTTCGCTTTTAAAAATGGTTAAGTCCTCGAACGATTAGTATCA
>CAUSCO010000064.1:0-8283 GCA_963530265.1 uncultured Bacillus sp. | reverse complement strand
CCGCTAGGGCGCTGGAGCTGGACATTTCACTAAGTTAAAACTTATAAATTCTTATCTACAAAAAAAATCCGTTACAATTACTTGTAACGGACCTCTATCTCCAGTTTTTTATGCGCGATTATAAAATATTATGGAGGAGGAAGAGGGATTCGAACCCCCGCGCGGTATGACCCGCCTGTCGGTTTTCAAGACCGATCCCTTCAGCCAGACTTGGGTATTCCTCCGTATCGACAATTGCTAATTTACCATATATTTTAGACCATGTCAACAAATATTATTCAAAAAAGTCTCCGAGCGAAGGTTTCTTCGTTCGGAGGCTTTTTTTACATTGGTTTAATGACTTCTTTGTTGCCCATATATGGACGCAGGGCCGTTGGGATAACGATACTTCCGTCCTCCTGTTGATAATTTTCTAAAATAGCGGCGACCGTGCGGCCAATCGCAAGACCAGATCCATTTAATGTATGAACATGCTCTGGCTTAGCCTTCGGATCACGACGGAAACGAATGTTAGCCCGTCTCGCTTGAAATGCTTCAAAATTACTGCAAGAAGAAATTTCTCGGTATGTTCCATAGCTTGGGAGCCAAACTTCAATATCATACTTTTTCGCAGCTGTAAACCCAAGGTCGCCCGTACACATGCTCAAGACACGATAGGGAAGCTCAAGAATCTGTAAAACCCGTTCCGCATCATGGGTCAGTTTTTCAAGCTCCTCGTAAGAATCCTCTGGTTTTACAAACTTAACAAGCTCTACTTTATTGAACTGGTGCTGACGAATTAATCCCCTTGTATCACGTCCAGCTGAGCCGGCCTCAGACCGGAAGCATGCACTGTAGGCTGCAAAACGGATTGGAAGATTATCACCACTTAAGATTTCATCGCGGTGGTAGTTGGTAACCGGAACCTCTGCGGTTGGAATAAGGAAATAATCTTCATTTCCAACTAAAAAGGCATCCTCTTCAAACTTTGGCAATTGCCCTGTACCTGTCATACTTGTACGATTGACTAAATACGGCGGCAAAATTTCTGTGTAGCCATGCTCCTCAACATGAAGGTCTAACATAAAACTAATCAATGCCCGTTCTAAACGTGCCCCCAACCCCTTATAAAAGACAAAGCGGCTGCCGGTAACCTTGCCGGCCCGTTCAAAATCAAGGATACCTAGGTCTGTCGCAAGATCCCAATGCGGCTTTGCTTCATAGCTAAACTCACGAACTTTACCCCACTTCCTGATTTCCACATTGTCATCCTCTGTTTCACCAATTGGAACACTTTCATGTGGAATATTCGGAATGCTTAATAATAGTTGATCTAAGACTTCTTCAACCCCGCGCAATTCATCATCAAGCGTTTTAATTTGATCGCCAACTTCACGCATTTCCTTTATTAAATGGTCAGCATCCTGCTTTTCGCGCTTTAATGCAGCTACTTGTTGGGAAACATCGTTCTTCCTGCTCTTTAACTTTTCCGTTTCAACAATTAACTCGCGTCTCTTCTGGTCAAGGTCCTCAAATTGCCCTAAGGCAGATAGATCCTCACCGCGATGCAATAACTTTTCTTTAACTTCAGTAAAATTTGCCCTTAAAACTTTAATATCTAACATCTCTACACTCCTTTTCTATTTTACTTAAAAGCTATCCAGCTCCAGCGCCCAGCGGGCGCTTCCGCTTTTAAATACAAAAAACTCCCGCCCCAAAACAGGGACGAGAGTTACTCGCGATACCACCCTGGTTGACAGTCTGAACTGTCCACCTCAAAAAAATGTAACGGTTTTTACCGAGGGTACTTACTTACCTCAAGCTTGAGGCGTTCCATACCTTGCTCGAGGAGGGATTCACAAGCGTCACACACCGATTCACACCAGCCACCGGCTCTCTTTAAGAGTGAATTTCTTGTTACTAGTTCCTCTCATTGCTTTTTTCATTATGATTATTTGCTTTATAATTTACTATAATTATTAACCAATTGCAACTAAATTAAACAAGCTATTTTTCCTTTGCTTCCTTTACCATTTCAACAAAGTATGCAGTAAGGCGATGATTATCTGTCAGTTCCGGATGGAACGAACATCCTAGAAATTGTCCATCCCGTGCCGCGACGATGCGGTCCTCATGCTTGGACAAGATTTCTACATTCTCTCCTGCTTCAACGATGTGCGGCGCACGAATAAATACAGCAGGGAAGCTCTCAGCAACGTCCTTAATCGCGAGGTCGGCCTCGAAGCTATCCACTTGACGCCCAAAAGAGTTACGTTCAACCTTTATGTCCATCACGCCGATGTGCGGTTCACTATACCCCACAAGTTCCTTCGCCAACAGGATAAGTCCTGCACATGTACCAAACATTGGTTTTCCTACATGGGCAAATTCCTTTAGAGCATCCATAAAATCATATTTATCAATTAAGCGGCGCATTGCGGTACTCTCGCCGCCAGGAAGAATGAGGCCATCTAAATCCTCTAAATCTTCTTTACGTTTCACAGCAACTGCTTCCACGCCACATGCTTCTAACGATCTAATATGTTCACGGACGGCTCCTTGCAAAGCAAGAACGCCGATTTTAATCATGATAAGACCCCTCTTTTATCTAGCTTAGCCACCCTTGGGCACTTGTGCTTTTCTTTATGTCTAGCTCCAGCACCCGGGCGCTTGCGCTTTTCTTTTTACCAGCCACGCTCCTGCATGCGATCTTGAGGTGCTAGTGATGAAATTTCGATGCCTTTCATTGGTGTTC
This sequence comes from uncultured Bacillus sp., assembly GCA_963530265.1. Classification (GTDB taxonomy): domain Bacteria; phylum Bacillota; class Bacilli; order Bacillales; family Cytobacillaceae; genus Neobacillus. Next base: position 5,549 of record CAUSCO010000064.1, on the reverse strand, counting down.
CAAGATCCTTTGAAAGTTCAGCGATTAATTTATAGTCTTGGAAATGGGTAGTTGCTTCAACAATTGCTTTAGCAAATTTTGCAGGGTTTTCAGATTTAAAAATACCTGACCCTACAAATACTCCATCCGCTCCTAATTGCATCATAAGTGCGGCATCAGCAGGTGTTGCCACACCGCCAGCAGCGAAGTTAACAACAGGAAGGTGGCCAAGGCGCTTAATTTCTAGTAACAATTCGTATGGTGCACCTAACAATTTTGCTTCCGTCATCAACTCATCTTCTTGCATGCCAACGACTTTACGAACCTGAGCATTTACCTTGCGCATATGGCGAACAGCCTCGACGATATTTCCTGTTCCAGGCTCACCCTTTGTACGAAGCATAGAAGCCCCTTCCCCGATTCTGCGGGCTGCTTCACCAAGGTCACGACAGCCGCATACAAACGGTACGGTATACTCTTTTTTATTTAAGTGGAATTCCTCATCCGCAGGTGTTAAAACTTCACTTTCATCGATATAATCAACACCCATGGCTTCAAGAATGCGTGCCTCAACGATATGACCAATTCTGGCTTTAGCCATAACTGGGATTGAAACGGCATTAAGTACCTCTTCCACAATTCTAGGGTCAGCCATTCTAGCCACGCCGCCAGCAGCGCGAATATCCGAAGGAACACGCTCAAGAGCCATTACAGCGACTGCACCCGCTTCTTCCGCAATTTTTGCTTGCTCCGCATTAATAACGTCCATAATGACGCCGCCCTTTTGCATTTCAGCCATTCCTCGTTTTACACGATCAGTACCTGTTAACATTTGTTAAAATCCCCCTTTATTTTAATATTAAGAAAAATATCTCTAGGAAAAATCCCTTACAATCAATCGGAATTATTTTACCATAGAATAATTAATGCAACAAAAAAGGATTCCTGTCAAGACAAGAATCCTTCCTTTTTTATATGGTAAATACTAGAAAATTAAATTAGAACCAACCTTTAACAGTAGAAGAAATTCCGTGCCATGCATCGCCGAAGAAATTGCCAATGCCCCGCATCATTAACACGAACCAGTTTGCCTTTTCAACATCTTGAGCGGCAATCACATCTACCTGTACCTTTTTCTGACCTTCCTCTGTTAAAAAGCTAACCTTTTCGCCATTTTTTGGTTTCAGAGTCAAATAGCCGACCTTTTCACCTTTTTTAATAGGGGCTGTTAATTCCCCGTTTTTGTTGACTTTCTTTTTATCAAGGACAAGTACGGGTTGATAGTTATTCTTTTCACCATTTAAAATCACCATATCAATAGCCGATTTTGTATAAATCTTTACTTGGTTCTCTTTCCCTCTGATAACTGGGATTGTTTTATGTCCTTTTACTTGATAATGCTTTGGAACAATCTTTTCCTTTGTATAATTACTAAAAGCATAATCCAGCATTTTTCTTGTTTCATCAAAGCGCGCTTTATAACCGCCCTGGCCGCTGCCATCAACAGCATTTTGAACAACGGTGATGAATCTTTTCCCATCGCGGCTGGCTGTTCCGGTAAAACAGTATCCGGCAAAGTCAGTTGTCCCTGTTTTAAGCCCGTCCATACCCTGATAGCCGTAGGTTAATTCTGGAAGCATCCAGTTCCAGTTATCCATCTTAATTTGATCTTCTGTTCCTTCTCTAAAAATTTTCCTTGGGGTACTAGCTGTTTTTAATACAGTTGGAAAATCATTAATAAGGTGGAATGCTAAAGTGGCAACCGCCCGTGGGGACATAACATTCTCATCCTCTGGTCCACTTCCTCCGGGATGTTGACCGTGGTAATCTCGGTTATTTAAACCTGTAGAGTTGACAAATTTATAATCCTTTAGACCTAACTTTTTTGCCTTATCATTCATCATTTTGACAAAATTTGTTTCAGACCCGCCAATTACTTCAGCAATCGCAATGGTTGCTGCATTGGCAGAATAAATAGCCATCGCTTCATATAGTTCACGAATTTTATATTTTCCGTCAGCACGTAATGGCACATTCGAAAGATCGCGATGTTGAGAGTTTTCATAAACAAGATTGCTTACTGTGTATTCTTGATCCCATTTTACTTTACCCTTTTTAACTGCATCTAGTAAAAGATATTCAGTCATCATCTTTGTCATACTAGCAATTCCTAGTACACTATCAGCATTCTTTTCATATAAAACTTTTCCAGTCTCTCCATCAACTAATATAGCTCCATCTGCATTCACATTTAAAGCCGCTTCTGCATGAGCTTGATTGACACCAGCAAATAGGCCAAAAAACATGATCATTGCCAACGCACTGGCAACACATTTCTGATAAAAATGTCTGTTCACTCTAATACCCTCCAACGAATTTATGCACTTTGATTATTTTAACATAACTACCTAGCAAATCATAGACGGAGCATTGAACCATCTTATGGCATAATTTTAAAGTTTCATAACAATAACTAGGACTATTATCATTAAAAAACAGAGAAGCAGTAACTTCTCTGTTTCCTTATTGCTATAGTGAATAATTAGGCGCTTCTTTTGTAATTTGCACATCGTGTGGATGGCTTTCCTTCAATCCAGCACCCGTCATCCTAATAAACTGGGCATTCATCCTTAAAACGTGGAGATCCTTAGTACCGCAATAGCCCATACCAGCACGAATGCCGCCAACTAGCTGGTAAATGGTTTCAGCTAATGGTCCTTTGTAAGGAATACGTCCTTCGATGCCTTCTGGTACAAACTTTTTATTATCTTCTTGGAAATAACGATCCTTCGAACCCTTTTCCATTGCAGCAACTGAACCCATACCACGGTACACTTTAAAGCGGCGCCCTTGGAAGATTTCAGTTTCACCAGGGCTTTCTGATACACCTGCCAACAAGCTTCCCAGCATAACTGCATTTCCGCCTGCTGCTAAAGCTTTTACGATATCGCCTGAGTATTTAATGCCTCCATCCGCAATAATCGTCTTACCATGCTTCATTGCTTCAGTAGCACAATCATAAATAGCTGTGATTTGGGGAACGCCGACACCTGCAACGACCCTTGTTGTACAAATGGAGCCTGGTCCAATTCCTACCTTAACAACATCAGCTCCTGCCTCTATCAAGGCGTTTGTTGCTTCAGCAGTAGCCACATTTCCAGCAATAATTGTCAAGTCAGGATATGCATTTCTGATTTCTTTAACTTGGTCAAGAACACCTTTTGAATGGCCATGAGCCGTATCGAGGACAATTGCATCAACATTTGCGGCGACTAGTGCAGCGACTCGCATCATCGTATCCTTTGTTACACCGACTGCAGCACCTGCTAATAAACGGCCTTGTTTATCTTTTGCTGAGTTAGGAAATTCAATTACTTTTTCAATATCCTTAATCGTAATGAGACCCTTTAAGACACCTTGCTCATTGACTAGTGGGAGTTTTTCAATTTTATATTTCTGAAGAATTTTTTCAGCCTCTTTCAATGTTGTACCGACAGGGGCTGTTACCAGATTTTCCTTCGTCATCACGTCAGAGATTTTAAAGGAATAATCTTGATCTTGAATGAAGCGCAGATCCCTATTGGTGATGATACCAATAAGCTTTTGATCTTCCATATTATTAACAATCGGTACCCCAGAGATGCGATATTTACTCATCAGATGCTCGGCATCGTATACCTGATGATCGGGAGTAAGGAAAAATGGATCTGTGATAACTCCACTTTCAGACCGCTTTACTTTCTCAACCTGCTCAGCCTGCTGATCAATGGTCATATTTTTGTGGATGATCCCTAATCCCCCCTGGCGGGCAATAGAAATAGCCATTTCTGATTCCGTCACTGTATCCATTCCAGCACTAATAATTGGAATATTAAGCTTTACATTTGGCGATAGTTCTACTTGCAAATTGACATCTTTTGGTAATACATCCGACTTGCCCGGAATTAATAAAACATCATCGAACGTTAAACCTTCTTTTAAAAATTTACTTTCCCACATTTTAACTGCCTCCCATACAAAACTTAAATGGCGATAAACACAACCAACATCCTTCAAAATACAAATAGTGAACCAAACTAAATTATTTAAGGCGGAGTGCTTAGTGAAAAACTTCACCGAGTTCAAAGTGAGAATTGATATTTAAAATCGATTAAATTACATCACTTTTGCCATGCTTCACCCTTGACCATATAAAAAAATATTATTTGTAGGTTATCAATTGGACAAAATACTGTCAAGGAATAAGTATTAGTTTGATTCTTCTGAAAAAGGTGATACAACTTTGACTATTCAATATAACGGTTGGAAAAGCTACTCTTGCTTCTTCTCAGCAGAATATTGCCAGCGGTATTTAAAAAATTGTTATCAAAAGCTTAAAATTGATAATCCTGAACAAAAAAGCTACGAAAACGGGTATGCCTTCCTTTATTATCTCGAACATGGCCAAATCTATTATGCACAAGCAGAAAAGTCTCCACTTATTATAAAACCAATTTTACTTTTTTATGGACTAGTCCATTTAATTAAAGCCTGTATATTAACCGTTGACCCTTCTTATCCTGAAACCACAGCCGTTTTAGCCCATGGTGTTTCTACAAGAAAGAGGAAAAAGCAAAACTACCTTTTCTTTCAAGATGAAGTAAAATTTCAAAAAAATGGGCTTTTCCCCTTTATGTCAGAAAAATTGTTTCACATGAAACAAATGGAAGGGGAGAAGGTCATTATGGAGAAATTACTACAGCTTATACCCGAACTCGATGATTTATTCTTTTTACTTGATGGGAAAAGAACATTTGTTAAATTACAAATGCAGCATGAGTATCTTATAATACCTGATACAATATTAGATCACTTTCATATGACGGAAGACCGATTTAAGGAGTATTTTGCATCGAAGTTTAAAGGACAAGTTGATTTTTCTAATGAGGGACTTTCCTTCCTGATGAATGATCTTAAGGATATGTCTCCTTTATCATTTAATTTAGAAAATAATTCCTATAATATCTCGCTTACGAAGGGAGGCTTTTTCAATTTTCCGGAGCTTCTCGTTCATTACCTTTTGTTGTATAACCTTAGTATGATTGCCCGTTATGAAACGGAATGGTGGAGTGAGCTAACGAAGATGATGCCAAATCGCGATTATCCTTTTATTTGCTCCTTTATTGATGTCACCATGCAAAAAGGACCATATTTAATATACCAATATTTGATGAAATGAAAGTTGTAAGGTTCTTTCAATTTGGTTTGAACAAAGGGTAAAAATGTAGCCTGGTGCAGAAATATCATTGATCCAGGTAACATTTTTCCCTTTTATTCTAAGTTTGACTAGATTTTCTTTAGGGTGCCTCTTTAATTACATCAGCTTTTAAAAGAATTTCATACTTACTTTCCGCTTTGACCAATTTACTGTCCGGTTTTAGTAATTTACTGTCCACTTTTACTATTTTACTTTCCGATTTTGGCATTTTACTTTCGGCTTTTCCCTTTTTACTTTCCACTTCGCATAATTTCAGCTTTTTAGACACAAAAAAGACAACCCATTACAGGTTGTCTTTTGGTTTGCCTGGCAA
>CAUSCO010000063.1:0-8532 GCA_963530265.1 uncultured Bacillus sp. | reverse complement strand
TATCTCAGTTGGAGCGCTCCAGGCCATACGCCGCTGAACAGGGCGCTTCCGCTTTCCTTATAAGAAAAGGTACATATTGGATTAACCAATATGTACCTTTTCTATTTTTAGGATTTCATTTAATTTTTCTTCAACAGCCCGGCAAACCTTCAAGGCATCGGCATTACTTTTTACAACGTCGGTGTGATCCATATCAATCACAAGCACTTCACTCGCCGCGTATTGGTTCAATACCCATTCATCATAACCCTTCCACACTTCAAAGTAGTATTCTTTCAGTTCAGGGTTGATTTCAAAGCTGCGCCCGCGTGCCATGATTCGGTCGATGACTGTATCAAACGATCCTTTTAAGTAAACCATCAAATCGGGTGCTTTTTTGGGAAGTTCATTTAGTTCTTCCATCATATTATCAACGAGGTCTTCATATATTTTAAATTCTAACTCCGAAATTCGGCCTAAGTTTTTATTTACATATGCAAAATACCAGTCTTCATAAATCGACCGATCTTGAATAGTATAAATAGGCTCCTGCCAATTGATACAATCCTTAACCGTTTTAAACCGTTTATTTAAGAAAAATAATTGTAAAAGGAAAGGAATTCTTTTTGCATCTAATTGTTCCGGTGTCAATTCATAATAAAGGGGAAGAATCGGATTATCATCGACTGCTTCATAAAATACCTTACTTTCAATGCCTTTATTTTTAAAGTGTGCACTCAATGTGTCGGCCACACTTGTTTTTCCAAGACCAATCATACCACCAATCACGATACTCACTAACATCCCCCGTTCTATAATTTGTTGTTTGTCCCGCATTAACTAACAATAAGTGGGGGATGGAAAGAACCACCACTTATTGAAGTTTCACTTTGCCCAGCTGCTCTCTTTTAACGAAGTTGATAACTTTTGAAAAATATAATTTAAATCCTGCTCACTTTTTACAAAATCCAACTCATCACCGCTAAAACGGAGAACGGGGATTTCTGGATGTTCCCGTTCAAAGATTGCTATGGTATTTTCATAGTCCATGGATAGTTGCTCTAGATAGAGGGGGCTAATATTTTTTTCGACTTCGCGACCTCTGATTCTAATCCGTTTCAAAAGTGTATCCAAGCTGGCATTTAGATAAATAATGACATTCGGTTTCGGCATATCTTCTGTCAATATCTGATAAATTTTCAAGTACTTTGTGTATTCTTCTAGACTTAACGTCCGCTCGGCAAAAATCAAATTTTTTAAAATATGATAATCCGCAACAACTGACTTGTTTTGGCTTAAGTAATGGGTATTGATATCCCCTAATTGCTTATAGCGATTGCAGAGAAAAAACATTTCCGTTTGGAAACTCCATTCCTCTATATTGTCGTAGAATTTCCCCAAGAATGGATTTTCATCAACAATCTCTTTTAACAAAGCAAAATTAAACTGTTTTGAAATGGCTTTTGCGAGAGATGTTTTACCTACACCAATCGGCCCCTCAACGGTAATAAAGGGTGTGTCCCCCATTGCAAGTCCTCCTTCTCCAACTGCCTACACTTCTATGATTAACCAGTTAAAACCGGATAATTATTTACTTTTTGTCTTTTCAGAATGTCCACCTTTAGTACTAGATTAATTCCAGATTTCTTTATAGACACAAAAATCATTTTATCACACTCGCCGCAGGAAGGGACATGGAAAATTTATAACAAGTAAGTTTTATGTAAAATATATGAAAAAACTGCCGAATGATGGCAGTTTTAGAGGAAAAGGGGCGGAGCGACGCAAAAACGAATCTCTTTTTTTCCCTATTTGAGTTTAAAAGTTTATTTTCCACTTTATTAAAGTGAACTTTAGCTCTGCTCATACCACCTTATATTCAGTATTAAGTTTATCTTTTTGTAACATTGAAATTGTCCACAATTAACAGCCAATTTTGCGGGAAGGACAATCCCAATTTCCAATAGCTCATCCCCCGGATTTTTAGCTCTTTTATTAAATCAAATTTAGCCTGGATGGAGCGGGCATCTTCAAACCATACCACATGCTGTTTGCCATCGGCAGCCGTATATTTGAAAAAGGGGGCTTGTGCCTTTGTATCATATTGTATTGCGACCTTTTGGGTGGCCGCGAGCTGGATCGCCTGCTGAGGGCTGATGGCCTTGGCGACAGTGCCTTGCACGAAGGGAAGTGTCCAGTCATAGCCATAGAGATTTTGCCCCATCATAATTTTGTTTGCCGGCATTTCAGTAAGGGCATATTCTAACACGTCTCTGACAGGACCGATTGGTGAGACTGCCTGTGCAGGGCCGCCGCTATAGCCCCATTCGTACGTCATAATTACGACAAAGTCAGAGATTTCCCCATGTGCCCTATAATCATGTGCCTCATACCATTCGCCTTGTTGTGTAGCACTGGTTTTTGGAGCTAGGGCAGTCGACATTAACCAGCCTTCGCTTTTAAATCGTTGCCTAGCCTTTCGTAAAAAGTTATTATAGGCCTCACGGTCGGTAGGACGTAAAAACTCAAAATCAAAATGGATGTCACGGAATCCATATTTATTGGCTGTTGAGACAATATTATCAAGAAATTTATTTTGAATCGGAATGTCATTTAATAAGATTCTTCCAAGTTCATTGCTGAATTGATCATTCTCCTGATTGTTTATGACCATCATGAGGACATTCCGATTGGCTCTGGCGATTGCAGGAAAATTGTTCAGTAACGGCTCTTTCAATATTCCATCACGACGGGCCTGAAAGCTAAATGGTGCTAAATAGGTAAGATATGGTGCGGCCTCACGGGCACTAGATTCTAACACTGGGGCTACAGTGTCGCCGCGCGGTTCCACATAAGCGTTAAACTCGGCATTTCTTTTTGAACCTTGTGGAATATAGAGTCTGAAGCCCACGTTGAGCGGCTGATTTGCGTTAATTCGGTTGATTTTGGCAAGTTCTTGAGGGGATATACCAAACTTTCTTGCGATGGTGTATAAGGAATCCCCTGATTGAACGAAATAAAAATGGCCAATAATCGGAATCACCATCGCTTGCCCAATCACAAGATTATTGGGATTGGGCAGTTCATTCGCCTCGATAATATCTTGAACGGTTGTATGATAGGTCCGTGCAATCATAGTTAATGATTCATTCCCTTTTACCACATGAATTTGCATTCTTGATCCCTCCCTGCAGACATACGCTACAGCTATTCTATGAGGTAGAGAATTATTACATGATATAATGTTGATAAATTTCTTGATGGTTGGTAGCAACCTTGGCTTTTAAGACATTTTCCATCATGGTTAGAGCGTAAAGATTATCCCTATTATCTACCGAGGCGATACAATCTTTTGGTACTAACAGATCATATTCACGCATATAAGCATCATTCGCCGTAAATAACACACAAATATTGCCGGCAATCCCAGTGAGAATAAGCGTGTTTACTTTTAGCTGCCTGAGCAGTGTATTTAAAGCCGTTCCATAAAAAGCAGAGTGCTTTGGTTTTATTAAAAAATAATCTTTTTCTTCTGGAAGCAATTGTTCATAAATAGGTTGGCTGTATTCATTTCGACAATGGTCAATAATTTTATGTAAATCAGCCTGCCATAAATTATAATGATCATTGATAAAAATGACGGGCAGCTTCTGTTTATTAAATTGGGTTTTTAAATGTTTGATGGAACTAGCAATTTGGCTTGCCTTTTTGGCAAGAATGGAACCATGGATGAAATCAAAGTTGTTAATCATATCGATAATGAGCAGTGCAGGGCGGATATCATTCATATGCCCCCTCCTTTTCGTTTATTTTGGATATCATATTGTTTTTTATCCTTCTTAAACTTAAACTAAACAATCCTGAAGGTTAAAAATAGAAAGCAGGGTGTTTAAAGAGGTCCTAAACGGACATGCATTTCAAATTGGATCATAGTTTTATTGTAAAAGGTGGTACTTCCATGGAATTTGAAGAGAACCAAGACGAGTATTTTATGAAGGAAGCAATAAAAGAAGCAAAAAAGGCGGAAGCATTAATGGAGGTTCCAATTGGAGCAGTCCTTGTGATGGGGGGAGAGATTATTTCCCGAGCACATAATTTACGGGAAAGTGACCAAAATGCCATCGCTCATGCAGAACTGCTCGCTATTGATCAGGCATGTCGAGAAGTAGGCTCATGGCGGCTTGAAGAATCTACCTTATATGTCACCCTAGAGCCCTGTCCGATGTGTGCAGGTGCAATTATTTTAGCAAGGGTCAAACGAGTGGTTTATGGTGCAAGTGACCCAAAGGGCGGCTGCGTCGGAACACTGATGAATCTATTGCAAGACGAACGTTTTAATCATCAATGTGAAGTTACAAAGGGCATGTTAGAAATGGAATGCGGCCAATTACTCTCTGACTTTTTTCGAAGTATTAGGAAAAGAAAAAAGCTCGACAAACAATTAAGAAATACGACAAAAAACGGTAATTTACAGTAATTTACAATTGATATCAATTGCTTTTTTTCCAAAATAGTTGTATATTAATAAGGCGTCAGATACGACGCACTAAACTTTGGTATCAACTTTGCCGTGCTAGGTGGGGAGGCAGCGGTGCCCTGTACCCGCAATCCGCTCTAGCGGGACTGAATCCCTTCCCGAGGCTCGCGACCTGTAGGGTCTGCCTTAAGTAAGTGGTGTTGACGCCCGGGTCCTGCGCAATGGGAATCCATGAACCATGTCAGGTCCGGAAGGAAGCAGCATTAAGTGGACGCTCCCATGTGCCGCAGGAGTGCCTGGGCCGAGCTAACTGCTTAAGTAACGCTTATGGGCGCCAGTCGACGGAAGGTGCACGGCAGTTACATATGCCTATAAAATAAACTCATCTCAGAATTGGGATGAGTTTTTTGTTATTCTTTTTGTAAAAAGGAAAATAGATAAGTTATAATAGATAAGATGAAAAAATTTGAAGGGGGCGGTGTCCATTGGCTTATCAAGCATTATATCGTGTATGGCGTCCGCAGACATTTATTGATGTAGTAGGACAAGAACATGTGACCAAGACATTGCAAAACGCCCTGCTTCAACAAAAGACCTCCCATGCCTATCTTTTTTCCGGGCCAAGGGGTACAGGTAAAACAAGTGCAGCTAAAATTTTAGCAAAGGCAATCAATTGTGAACATGCACCGGTTTCAGAACCTTGTAATGAATGTGCGGCATGCCGGGGAATTACAAATGGAACGATTTCGGATGTATTAGAATTTGATGCAGCCTCCAACTCTCGTGTGGAAGAAATGAGAGATGTTTTGGAGAAAGTCAGATTTGCACCAACGGCTGTTAAATATAAGGTCTACATCATTGATGAAGTGCATATGCTATCGATTAGTGCGTTTAATGCCTTGTTAAAAACATTAGAAGAACCACCAAAGCATGTCATTTTTATTTTAGCAACAACTGAACCTCATAAAATTCCGCTAACGATTATTTCACGGTGTCAACGCTTTGATTTTAGACGGATTACAGCAGGGTCGATTGTGAACCGGATGAAATTAATCGTCGATGAAACGGGCGTTGACTGTGATGAAGCTGCCTTGCAAATGATTGCCCGGGCAGCAGAGGGCGGTATGCGTGACGCTTTAAGTCTATTAGATCAAGCTATTTCTTACAGTCAGGATCGGGTTACGCTTGAGGATGCCTTAACGGTTACAGGGTCTGTATCGCAAGGATTTTTGAATAAACTAGCAAAATCCTTTCAGGAAAAGGATGTTGCCAATGGTTTAGAGGCACTTGATGAGCTTTTGTTTCATGGGAAGGATCCAACACGATTTATTGAGGATTTGATTTTATTTTATCGGGATATGCTGCTATATAAAACGGCCCCAAATCTCGAGGAATCACTAGAAAGAGTCATGCTGGATGATGAGTTTCGCCAAATGGCAGGAACAATCCCAACAGAACAAATCTATCAGCTGATTGAACTGTTGAACAAGACGCAACACGAAATGCGATGGACGAACCATCCAAGGATCTTTTTAGAAGTGGCTATTATAAAGCTCTGCCAAATGGAAGGAATACCAACCGAACATTCCGAACCTGCACAGATTGAACAATTACTATCAAGAATTGAACAGCTAGAGACAGAACTGCAGCATTTAAAGGCAAACGGTGTGGCACCAGCTAGTCAAGACACGGCATCTCAGCCGCAAAAACCTGCACATCGGTCCTCTAAAAAGACATTTCAACCTGCAGTTGGAAAAATAAATGAAGTTCTAAAGCATGCCACAAAGAGTGATTTGAATCTCATCAAAGCAAATTGGGGCGAAATGAGGGCGAGCCTTTTGAAATCACAGGCTGCCTTGTTAAATGATGCAGAACCAATCGCTGCTTCAGCGACTGCTTTAATAATAAAATTTAAGCATGAAATGATTTGCCAAATGGCCATGAATCGTTCTGATTTTACTGAGGCTGTTATTACTGCCTTAAATAAATCAACCGGCAAAAGATACTTACTTTTAGGTGTCCCTGAAGATCAGTGGCTGCCAATTCGTGAAAGCTTTTTAAACAGCCATCATGGTGAAGAGGGAGAAAGCAGCGAGGAAAAGAAAGAAGAAGAGTCTCACATTGCCGAGGCAAAGAAATTATTTGGTGCTGAGTTTGTGGAAATCATTGATTAAAAATGGAGGTAGAAGTTAATGAACCGTGGTGGAATGGGTAATATGCAAAACATGATGAAACAAATGCAAAAAATGCAAAAGAAAATGGCTGAAGCACAAGAGGAATTAGGCCAGCAAAAAATTGAAGGTACTGCCGGCGGCGGTATGGTGACTGTTACTGTAACAGGTCATAAAGAAGTGTTAGATGTGCAAATTAAACCTGAGGCAGTTGACCCAGATGATGTGGAAATGCTCCAGGATCTTGTCATCGCTGCTGTCAATGATGCCCTTAAAAAGGCAGAAGAATTAACAAACAATACAATGGGGCAATTTACAAAAGGGATGAACTTGCCGTTTTAAGCAAACTGAATTATAAAAATGTCTAGCTGGGGTGCCTAGGGACTCGAGGTTTCCATCCTTGGTGTCAGGCACCCTTGCTTTTTTAGAGGGGAAAAATAAATGCATTATCCTGAACCAATTTCTAAGCTGATTGACAGCTTTATGAAGCTGCCAGGCATTGGACCCAAAACAGCCTCTCGTCTGGCTTTTCATGTTTTAAATATGAAAGAAGACGTTGTGCTTGATTTTGCAAAAGCACTTGTTAACGCAAAACGAAATCTTACTTATTGTTCAGTCTGCGGTCATATTACTGATCAAGATCCGTGCTATATTTGTGAAGACCAGCGCAGGGATAGAAGTATTATATGTGTTGTTCAAGACCCGAGGGATGTCATCGCAATGGAAAAGATGAAGGAATTCAATGGATTGTACCATGTGTTACATGGAGCGATTTCTCCTATGGATGGAATCGGGCCTGAAGATATTAATATCCCTGATTTACTAAAGCGTCTCCAGGATGAGACGGTACAGGAGGTAATTCTTGCGACAAACCCTAATATTGAGGGTGAAGCAACTGCCATGTATATATCGCGATTATTAAGACCGTCAGGCATTAAGACAACGAGAATTGCCCATGGACTTCCAGTAGGTGGAGATCTAGAATATGCCGACGAGGTAACCTTGTCTAAGGCGATGGAAGGGCGAAGAGAATTATAAAACGGAGGAATTACTTATGTTTTTCCGAAAAAAAGGACGGCTTCGAAAAGAGTATGATGAAAAGCTGTTAGCACAATTAAATCGGTATAAAACACATTGGCAGCAAGAAAAATTGCTTTTGGAAAAAAGCTTTGATCCTTCCGAAGAAGTTATTTGCCAAACAAAAATAGCTGAAGCCAAATATATTTTTATGTTAAGCGAAGCAAAGCAGCGAAATGTAACCTTATTTAAATAATAGTAAGCTATTCTTTTTCGATTGGTCTATACTAACCAACTTGTACATATGTTGTTAGTAAAATGACTTTAGAAGGGGGATAGCTTTTTTGGAACCAATTATCGTCATATCTATTTTAGGAGTGCTAATCGTCTTATTGTTATTCTCTGGAGCACCTTTTAAGCCCGCTCGATTTATTGGCCAAGCAGCTATTAAGTTTTTAATAGGGGCATTGTTTTTATTTTTCCTCAATGTTGCAGGGAACCGCTATGGAATTCATGTCCCCATTAATTTTGCGACATCGGCCGTTTCTGGATTTCTTGGAATCCCAGGTTTAGTCGCCTTAGTAGCTATTCAACATTGGATCATTTAACTTTCAAAAGCCGCTGATAAACAGCGGTTCTTATTTTTTAAAAATGGTGTATCGAACTTTGTAATTTATTTCATGATTTAAAGTTAAATAAGTACTTGACCAATTAATTAATATGCTGTAATATATTAAAAGTCGTCACCAAGACGATATGCATCAAATAAAAAAAGTTGTTGACTTTCAGTTGATAACTTGGTATGATAATAAAGTCGCTTTTGGGTGGCAGATATTTGTTCTTTGAAAACTAAACAAACAAAAACGTCAACAAACAATAAATTATTAG
>CAUSCO010000062.1:0-9146 GCA_963530265.1 uncultured Bacillus sp. | reverse complement strand
CTAATAATTTATTGTTTGTTGACGTTTTTGTTTGTTTAGTTTTCAAAGAACAAATTTACTCGCTGTTGAAGCGACAAGAAATATCTTATCATATTTACTTCGTTGTTGTCAAATATAATTTTTATTTTATTATGTTTGACCTCTCGCGAAGCAACTTTATTATCATATCAGTTATACTTACATAGGTCTACATGTAAAATCTTCCAATTTTACATAGCATAAAAAGATGCCTGCACATTTGCACATGTCTTTCCTAAAATATCAGTGTTTTTGAAGGTTCATCCCTCATATTCCTTCCGGCACGCTCATAAAATGGACAAGGAAGGATTGTCCTGGGGAGGTTATGAAACTTGGAATTTAATTATAAATATAAATGGATTATTTCCGGTACCTTATGAAGAAAACCTTTTTAACCTATTTCTGTTTAGTTTTTGGAGCGACCCTGCAAGGGATGTCCATGTCCTTATTTTTATTTCCCCACTCCATCCCATCCGGTGGTGCAGCGGGGATTGCGATCCTCATGAATCATTGGTTCCATTTCTCACTTGGATTATCCTTATGGATGGCCAATATTGTATTTTTATTTTTTGCGATACGATACTTTGGCTACACCTGGACATTAAGAACAATTCTTTCTGTTGCCATTACTTCGACTACCGTTAATATCCTAACCTCGTATGTTCCTCACCTCCATGTCCATTTATTAGTAGACATTTTGGCGGGAAGTGTTTTTTTTGGTGTAGGTGTGGGACTCCTGATTCGTGCCGGTGCATCTAGTGGTGGGATGGTTATTCCAGCCCTAATGATTGCTACCTATAAGAATTGGAGCCCTGGTAAGGTCATGATGGGGATTAACTTTTTAATTTTTCTATTAACGGCTGTTGTCATTGATTATAAAATTGTCATTTTCGCTATCATCTGTCAGTTTTTCTCCACCAACATCGTTGATTATATCTATGAATTAAAATTTCAAAAGATAAGAATTTTAACAGCTAATTGGCGGAGAAGATAAGAAGATCCCATTAAAGAATCTCCCTATTTTTCATATATGCCAAAACCTTTTCTACCGATTGTTCAATTGTCATTCTATTAGTGTCTATAATAATTTCTGGATTTTCAGGTGCCTCATATGGAGAAGTTATTCCTGTAAAGTTGGGAATTTCTCCTTTTCGTGCTTTTTTATATAAACCTTTTGGATCACGATTTTCACAGACCTGGATTGGACAATGTAAATAAATTTCCACAAACTCCCCTGGTTCAAACATCCTCCGAACAAGGTCCCGATCTTCGCAAATAGGCGAAATAAAAGCGGAAGAAACGATTTGACCACTATCCACAAAAAGCTTTGCCACTTCCCCAATTCTTCGAACATTTTCTTTTCGATCCTCTGCCTGGAAGCTTAAATCACGATTTAATCCATGACGGATGTTATCGCCATCCAAAACATAACTCCGAAAGTGTTCTTTGAATAGAGTATGGTCTACTGCATTAGCCAGCGTTGATTTTCCTGATCCTGATAATCCTGTAAACCAAAGAACGCAGCTTTTATGACCGTTCAAGAGTTGACGGTCCCTTTTTGTAACGGTTGGATGATGCCAGGTGATGTTACTTGTTTTATTCATTTTCAACACCCTTTAGTTGTTTTGACTAATTTGATTTGGGCACATTGAGGTTATCGGTCAAAGGCTAGCCAATCGTCGTGTTCTCATTTATATGGATTTCTCTCAGCCCTTGAATGAGAGTTTCCACGACTTCTGGACGACTAAATTCCTTTGGCGGCTGAACGCCATTTTTTAACATTCCTCGAACAGCTGTACCTGATAAAGTAACATGATTCTTCCTGTCATGTGGGCATGTTTTTTCAGATGCCATGTTTCCACATTTTCTACAATAAAAACTGTTTTCGAAAAAGAGTGGTTTAATGCCCAATTCTTCTTCCGTAAAGTGACTGAAGATTTTTTGAGCCTCATAGGTTCCATAATAATTTCCCACTCCAGCATGATCTCTTCCCACTATGAAATGTGTACATCCGTAATTTTTCCTGACAATAGCATGGAATATAGCCTCTCTTGGGCCAGCATAGCGCATTGCAGCAGGAAAGACAGACAAGTATACCCGGTCCTGCGGATAATAGTTTTCAAGTAAGACCTGATAACTTTTCATTCTAATATCACTTGGGATATCATCGGATTTCGTCTCTCCTACAAGCGGATTTAAGAACAGACCATCGACGATTTCTAAAGCGGATTTTTGAATGTATTCATGTGCCCGGTGGACTGGGTTTCTCGTTTGAAAACCCACAATTGTTTTCCATCCTAAGGATCGAAACTTCTCTCTTGTTTGAATGGGGTCTAAATAAAAGTTTTCAAATTTACTTTTTTCCGGCCTTTTAATCAGTGTAATGGGTCCAGCTATATATATTTCTGCTCGGTCGAATAGCTTCTTCACACCAGGATGATGAGGGTCTGCCGTTTTATAGACCTTTTCGGCTTCAACCCTTTTGTCAGGCCGATACATTTCCTTTACCTTCATGACTCCATAGACGGTACCGTTATGATTGAGGTTGATGGTTTCACCCATTTTCAGCTGTTTTGCTTTTGTATACTCAACCGCTAAAGTGATGGGAATTGACCAAGGAAGCCCGCCCGATAGTCTCATGTTTTCAACAACAGATTCATAATCCTCTTTTCCCATAAACCCTTCTAACGGACTATAGGCTCCATTCGCGATTAACTCTAAATCACTTAGTTCTAATTGGTCGAGTTCAACAAAGTTTCGAATATATTCTTTCGAAAAGGTACTATCAATGCGATTGACCAATTTGCCACCATGAGGCATACTCTCACCCATATTTTTCCCTCCCTATATCTCCTAAATTACGTTCCTTCGCCATGCCATACCTTATCCTTCATGAAGACCACATTCTGTTTTTGTATTTCCTATCCAGCGCCCTGAGCGAAGGTCCCCAGGAATCGTAACTGGATGGGTGCATGGCGCACATCCGATACTCGGATAGCCTTGATCATGCAAGGGGTTATAGGGAAGCTGATTTAAATGAATATAGGTCATGATCTCTTCCCATGACCAGTGAATAAGAGGACAAATTTTTACCTTATGAAATTTTTCATCCTTATTAATATATTGGGTATGATTCCTGGTCGGGGATTGGTCCCTTCTTAAACCGGAGATCCAGGCAGATACATTTGATAATGCTTCCTTCAGGGGGACCACTTTTCTCATATGGCAGCATAGGTTAGGATTGTCTGTCCATAACTCTTCCCCATACCATTTCGCTTGTTCATCTACATTTAACAATGGTTTTAGCATGTTAATTTGCAGTGAAGGATACCGTTTCTTAACCTTTTCAATTAATTCATAGGTCTCTGGAAAATGCAGACCTGTATCAAGGAAGATAATCTTAGCCTGTTTATTGACCTTATGAATTAAATCAATTAACACAATCCCTTCAGCACCAAAGCTACAGGAATAAACGATATCATCGTTATACTCCTGATAAGCCCATTTTAAAGTATCTAAAAAATCAGGTTTGCTATCCATAAAGGCGGCTATTTTCGCTTCATCCCAATTTTGATATGTTAACGTTTCAGACAAACCGCAGCCCTCCATTTCTCTCCTTCTACCGTTCGGGATTTACTTCTAAGCTTATACATGCATTATTTTCAACGTTAATTTTATTCATTTTATTAATATCGCCATGATTTATATAGGAAACTAGCGCTCTGATCCACGAACCGTGTCCAAATACTAAAATGTGGTTAAATTCCTTGTATTTATCTAAAAATAACAACGTTCGTTTTTCTAAATTCTTTATACTTTCACCGAGAATTAAATCTTTTGGATTTTCAAACCATTGATCACCATATGTTTCAATCAGCTTTTCCTTAGGAAGTCCTTCAAATGGTCCAAAATCAAGCTCATCTAATAATCCTTCCGTTTCAGCTTGAAAACCATAAAGGTCGGCTGTCTGATGTGTTCGTCTTAGTGTACTTGCTAATACCAAATCCATCGGTGGCAGGTTTTTCAGGAGCTGCTGATTCCTAGATATTTGACCAGACCAGTCCTCAGTAATAGGGGAGAGGTCAATATCCCTTCTCCCTTGAAGCAAGGTCCTTTTATTCCACTCGGTTGGCAAATGCCGGATTAAGGTAATAATCATTTTTAGCCTCCAAAAAAAATGTTTCACTTCTTAACCCGCGGCGTTGCGATTCCAATACTAAAACATCGTGCACTTTTACATTTCCCAAATTAACATTCGGGCCAATTTCCTTGATGAAATACATCTGATGTTTAGCCGAAGGCGCTTCAAAAATGATTTTTTTACAATCTATATCATGAAGTAACTCTTTAATTAAATCGGATTTAACTTCGCCGCATTTTTCGTATATTCCAGATGTACCGGAATCTCTGCCTTCTGTAATAACGTAATCACAACCAGCCTCTAACAGAAGCTTCATTTCTTCCTTCCATTCACAAATAGGCATTTCATTATTGGAATCCTTCGAACCGACTTCGCCGATAACATGAAAATCATTCTTTATTTGTGATATAAGCATAAGTCGATCTTCTAGAGGTATATCTAAAGTTCCATTTGATATTTCCAGCCACTCAATTCCTAAATCCTGTAAAAAAGCTAAGTATTCCGGAATTTTAGTTTGGTAATAGCATTTCTCAAACAACGTACCACCACAATAGGGCTTAATCTGATATTCCTGATAAAGTTTCACTTTTTCCTTCAAATTTGGGGTTAAATAAGCAGAACCAATTCCAATCTTGGCGATATCGATAATGTCGCCGAAATCAGATAAAATATTTTTTAACTCTCCCATTGGGGTACCAAAATCGATGACCGAAGTTAACCCGTAGGTCCTACTTCCTGTTGTCCTTTCAGGTAATGTTAAAAAATCCATAGGCGTACGCCTCCTCTGTTTTTCTAGGATAGATTATTCAGAAATTCGCCTAGTGTGCATTTTTACCTAGGAATTAGGCATTTGTCATGCATAAACATCTTTCGAAGACCACACAATAAGATAGCTTACTTTTACAGTTAGGGGTGTAGATACATTGCCAAAGCAAAAACATAAAGGCCTGACCATACTCGCGATCGGTTCAATCCCATTAATTTTGGTGTTAGGAAATTCGATGTTAATCCCCATTCTCCCTAAAATGAAAACAGAACTACATGTTACTCAATTTCAGACAAGCCTAATCATTTCAGCATTTTCAATTGCGGCAGCAATCTCCATACCTGTATTAGGATATTTATCAGATCGATTTTCTCGTAAAGCTATAATAATACCTGCCCTTATTTTATATGGCAGCGGCGGCTTCTTAGCAGGAGCTGCAGCCGCATGGTTCTCCAATCCTTATACATGGGTTCTTGCAGGAAGAATTATACAGGGAATTGGTGCTGCAGGAACTGCTCCCATCGCCATGGCATTAGCAGGGGATTTATTTAAGGGTGGTGAGCAGAGTAAGGTATTAGGATTAGTGGAAGCATCTAATGGATTCGGGAAGGTGATAAGCCCTATCATTGGTTCGCTCTTAGCCCTTCTCTTTTGGTATGCGGCATTTTTTGCTTTTCCAATTTTTTGTTTACTTTCCGTCCTATTAACGATCTTTTTTATAAAGGAAAAGAAAGCAGATAAAGAACCCCCACCCTTGGGCAAATATGTGAAAGGTCTTGTCTCTGTATTTAAAACTGAAGGACGCTGGTTATTTGCCGCTTATTTAACCGGGGCCTCATGCTTATTTACTTTATTTGGTATTTTGTTTTATATATCGGATATCCTCGAAAAAGATCACGATATTGATGGTTTGTTAAAAGGAGCGATTTTAGCAATCCCGCTTTTATTTATGACCATTACATCCTATTTTACAGGAAGTAATATTGGTAAAAATATGAAGCTAATGAAAACATTGATTGTTATTGGATGCCTATTAATGACAGCTTCATTTGCCTCACTTGTTTTTTTTACAAAATTACTTCCGTTTTTCGCTGTACTTGTCGTCAGCAGTGTAGGCACTGGACTCGTTCTTCCTTGTATCAATAGCTTTATTACAGGTTCAGTTCCTTCAGACCGCCGGGGATTTGTTACCTCATTATATGGATCGGTTCGATTTTTAGGTGTTGCGATTGGTCCACCTATATTTAGTACTTTAATGGAATGGTCTCGGACAGGAATGTTTTTATCAACGGCGGGTTTAACGCTCTTATGTGCATTACTTTCAATGATGCTTATCCATGTCGCGAAAAAGGAACCATCCAAAGAAAGTGACTCTCTGTTTGAAAAATTGTCGTTTACTTAAAGATAGCGCCCTTTAGTCAATAAACTAGCCGCTTGCACCAGACAAATGAGAAAGGAGTAGATTTCATTGCAAATTTATTTTTCACCAGAGGTGATCACCCCAGAATACCAAGTCTTAAATGTGGTTGATGCTAAAAACAAGGGTGTTGGAAATGTAGCATTTTTGTTTGATGAAAAGAAACTGTATGTATATGGTATTTTAGAAGAGGAAGACGTGGGAGCCGATTTTAAAGATCTGCTGACACCTTATATAAAAGGTTTAGCAAAAGCAAAACCTGGTTTAGATATTTTCTCCTGCTTATATGTTGGCTGTAAAAAAATAAAACTGAATGACGAAGAACAAAATAAGTCTTAGATGCTTTATCATTCAATCTTTAGCCTGCCAAAAAAGTGGTTTACTCCAGCAAACGGAGTCGCCACTTTTTTTGGGGCAAGTAAATCAAAATTAAATCATTGGCTAAAAAGTGTCTTGGGGAAAAACCGATACTTACCTTTATGACCTTCTTTCGCAAAAATTCATTTATAACTACCTTCTCATTCAAAAAAACATGTCCTTCTCTTGGAAATAGCATCATATAATGTGTTGAAATGGTTAATGTCAGGAGGTAGCTATGTTTATTATTTTAGAAAAAGCAGTTTTAGGAATGGCTTTTTTAAGATTAATATCAGGAAGTATCGAAATATTTGCAGCAATTTTAATGTTAAAGTTTAATTCTGTGGAAAAGGCTCTTATGATTAATTCATCACTTGCTCTGGTGGGACCGATTGTGTTAATTTTAACGACCACAATCGGCCTATTGGGGATTGTTGGGGATATCTCAGTTATGAAAATTGTATGGATTTTTCTCGGCGTTGCGTTGATTTTTATAGGAGTAAGGTCATGACTTTTTAAAAAATGTAAAGTGCCCAATCGGACAAATAAGGCCTATCTGCTATGATAGGCTTAATCCATATCCTGCTTGGATTTATCCTGTGGGTTTAACATTTTTCCTCTAAAATTACTTAATGGAACGGGTGAGCGAAACATGATAATTTGAAAATCCCGTGGATTAAAAGGAATAAATGGATATAAATATGGTATACGCATACTCTTCGTTGAGACTAATAATAAAATCCATAATGTAATCCCTATTACCAACCCTGGTACTTGAAGAATGGCCACCATGAGTAAAAAGAAAATCCGAAACATCCGATTTGCGAGGCTCAATTCATAACTAGGTGTTGCAAAGGTTCCAATTGCTGCTACTGCAACATATAGGACTACTTCATGTGTGAAAATGCCCACTTGGACAGCGACATCTCCGATAATAATGGCTGAAACGATACCAAGTGCAGTTGCAAGGGCATTCGGAGTGTGAATGGCCGCCATCCGCAGTATCTCTATTCCAACTTCAGCGATGAGAAATTGCCAAATTAGCCCGATTTCCCCATGATCTTTTACCCCGATGAATTTCCATCGTTCGGATAGTAATTGTTCATTTGTTGCATATGTATACCAAAGCGGCAAAAGAAATAGTGACGCGGTTACAGCGATAAATCGAGCCCATCTTAAAAATGCACCTACTAGTGGCTTTTGACGATACTCTTCGGCGTGCTGAAGGTGATGCCAATACGTTGAAGGACAAATCATAACGCTGGGAGATCCATCAACAACAATCAGAACATGCCCCTCCATTAAATGAACAGAACTTGTATCTGCTCTTTCCGTGTACCGAACTAAAGGATAGGGATTATAGTTTCGACCAAAAACAAATTCTTCAATCGTTTTTTCCCCCATCGAGACTCCGTCAATAGAGATGTTTTCTAGCTGTTCTCTTAACATTCTTACATTTTCTAAGTCTACAATACTATCGATATATACAAGTGCAATGTCGGTTTTTGATCGATTTCCTACTTGTACGTATTCCATAATCAGTGAACGATCCCGTACTCTCCTGCGAATTAATCCTAGGTTAAATACAATTGTTTCAACAAATCCATCGCGTGGACCCCGCACAACTCGTTCAATATCAGGCTCCTGAGGGTTGCGAATCGGATATTCACGGGAGTCAATCATGATGACTTGTTGACCATTTTCAACCACCAAAGCCGTTTGGCCAGCAAGAACTTGGACAATTACTTCTTCTAAATCTGTAGTGGTATTAACCTCAACATGCGGAATAAATGTTTTGACAAGCATATTAATCGGATCATCTTTATAATCCTCTGGTTTCCGCTTTTCAATCTCCTTCATCATTAATAGCAATAGATTGGCTGAAGCGAACCCATCAATTAAAAACATACTCATCCGATGTCCACCATAATATAACTTGCGATGGATGATATCAAAATTTTTCCCTATCCGCAGCTCAGCTTTTAAATAATCTATATTATCATCATAATTTTCTTTTACCGGAATTTGTGTACCTCTTTTTCCCAACCATTCCAACTCCTAGAATTATCATTAATGGTATTTTGCGGAAAAATTGCAAGTTATATACACACATTTTAAGCTTTTACTAAAAAAAAGGATAACCCTATTAGGTTTTCCTTCATTTGCCTGGCAACGTCCTACTCTCACAGGGACGCTCCCATTGTGCTCTATTTAAGATGAATTCTGATTTACTAACCACTTTAAATAATTTACTTTCCGGTTTTAGGAATTTACTGTCCACTTTTGGTGATTTACTTTCCATTTTTCTCATTTTACTTTCCACTTCTCATAATTTACTTTCCAATTTTCCCCTTTTTACTTTCCACTCAGCCATAATTCCGACTTTTAGGCAAAAAAAGACAACCCATTACAGGTTGTCTTTTGGTTTGCCTGGCAACGTCCTACTC
>CAUSCO010000061.1:0-12697 GCA_963530265.1 uncultured Bacillus sp. | reverse complement strand
TAAAATTCCACCGGCTTTTTCATCTTAGAGGTGGGTTTTGTCCCAGCCTCTTTTTTTATCGTTATCGTGGTTTTGCTTCGATATACCCTTTTCAATTTTTTTCATTTCTAAATCCAACTTTTTTTGTTCCAATTCAATTTCTTTAATTTTTAATAAATATTTGTTTTTGTTTTCATAACCATAATAAAGGAGAGAAAGACCTATAATAATTGTAATGTAAAACCACCAATCCAAGAATTTCACCTCGTTTTAGATTTAGTCTCTGTTATTACAAATATCTACAAAGGCTTCTAACCTAGCCAACCATTTCATAACAATATCTGTATCTTAAATTTAACATAAAATGAAGTGGATTTGGACTATATTACCAATAATTTGACAAAAGTGGTGGTAAACTTAATAAACCTTTACATAAAATCCATCAGAACTTAAAAAATTGCTTTTATACTATTAAGTATTAAGCCAAGGCCATTACTTTAAAGGAAGGAGAAAGAACAAAATGTACGAATATACTATTTACGTAACATTCAAGGGGAAAAATTATCAAACCAATGTAATAGCCGACAAAAACCAATCAGAAGAAGAAGTTTATCAAATTGCAAAAGAACAAGTTCTGAAACAATGGGCAAATTAAAAAACAACATGGTAATAGTAATAGTCTATTATTTTACTCATAATTTTCCGGCTATTTACCATTACTTTAATTCTTAACTTCTACATAAAACCTTTACTATTCTTCTTAAGCGTTCCTGCTTCGAATATAATAAATATCATAAGATATTGACCTTTTTAATCATTCGGTCCAAAAACCCGATTTCTGATGTCAGGAGTCTCCCTTTTCTCTATCCGTTTTTCTAATGTAGCCTTCATACCAGGTGCCAGGTACTCACAATGTGCCAGTTCCTCCATTTGTAGATAGTCCTGTTCCTTTCCATGGATTATTTCATTGCACCTTTGAATGGTCCATTGTGGGTACGGCCGATCTTTTAGGCAAAAGGATTGCCCTGGCTCGACAAAGCCTTCTTGTAATACGCGAAAATACCAGCCGATTCTGCCTGTATTTTGTAACATCAGTGCGAGGGTTTTGGTTTTAAAGCGCCGGGCCGGCTTCCAACAAGGCTGTCTTGGCTGCGATACCTGCACAACCGCCTCACCAATTTGATAGGTATCGCCAATTGCAATCATATTCTCTAATACATGTTCCATAACAAAATTCTCACCCATACCACCTGATGTGATGTCAGCTATTCCATGTTCCATCTGCCAATAGCTATAATTTTCAAACGCATAGGCAAAAACAGCTTTTTCGGGCCCACCATGGTTTTTCTTATCCCATTGGTCATCACCTGTTAAACCTGTTTTCCCAACCCATACCGATCCTTGTACAGATTCTTTAAAAATGGCACTAGTCCATTCCCGTTCCATAGGATGTACAGCATCCTTTTCTCCCACGGTTTTGGGTGAACCAACGAAGATATTTTTTAATAGAATGTCCATCCTCTTTCCTCCTACTATTTGTTATGCTAGTTTCTTAATCCGTTCGTAAGCAGCTTAAACATTCCACCTCTACTGTTGTTCCATTTGATAAGGTTATTTTCCTCATTGACAATCCCCCTGCTGGATTTTAAACCATGAAGCTAACAATTGTTTCTAAAGATATACTTTTACCAAACTTTCAATCTTTTCAAACTAACTTTTAGTATAAGAGGATTTGGTTGAAAAAGGAATAAATTATGCGTATTAATTACATTTAGGTTTTTCAGATAAACAGTTCTTATAATGAACGGAAACTAAAAAAAAGCTTGAGGAATCAGTTCCTCAAGCTTTTGTATTTTATTTTCCGATAAACTCTTGTGTCCAATAATTCCCTTGTGCCACATATCCTACACCAATATAATTGTAGTTCGCACTAAGAATGTTCTTGCGGTGCCCTTCACTATTCATCCAAGCCTTAACAACTTCTTCAGGAGTTCTCTGTCCCATCGCGATGTTTTCACCTGCATAACGATAAGTGATCCCGTACTTCTTCATCATATCAAATGGTGATCCGTATGTTGGGCTTGTATGGCTAAAATAGCCATTGGCTGACATATCACGCGATTTTTCATGAGCCATTTTGCTTATAGTTGTATCCACCTTAAGGGCAGGTAAGCCGTTTTTGGCACGCTCTTGATTGGTAAGGTCCACTACCTTTTGTTCATATTCACTTAAAGCACTTGTTGTTTGAGTGGTGTTTGGCTGTGTTGTGGTTGTCGGCTTTTGCTCAACAGGTTTTGCTTCTACAGTCTGAGCTGGCTGCTTTGCTGGCGCTGGTTGTGTTGTTTGTGTCTGCTTTGGTGATTTCACCGTATTTTGTGAAAATGTGTAGCCAAAACTAGTAAAATATTTTTCTATAATACTATTAAGTTCATTCATATTAGTACCTTGGTAAACATAAACCTTTTCCTGCACCGATGGGCTAGTAGTGGCGGCATGTGCCTTATTTAGGACCGGATTTGCCATAACTAATGTGGCTGCAGCGGCTACAGTTAGAATTGCTTTTTTCCTCATCATAATAACATCCTCCTGTTTCGACGATTTGCCGTTCATATTCAAATACATCGTAACATATGATTTTTGTCATATTTCAGGGAGAATTTTACAGTAATAAAAAGGCATGGTCCTAAAAATCCATTTATATGCCGAGTATATAAGCCTTTAATAGTTAAATTGTAGTTTCTATATGTTCTACTAATTCCAAACAACATTACCATTAATTGTGATAAAAAAAGGGTTGACAACCCTTTTGAAAATGGACTTTTTTAACAAATATTTCAGCAGAGTGTCGTAGTTTACAATACTTTTAATAAAAAAATTGGATTCTGGTTATATGAAGAATTTTTTAATTTGTCTTTACATTTCTTAATGAAACTTTTTGATTGTTTTATATTGATCTTGAAAGTTTTTGATTGATTTTTGTGGAATAAAAGAATAAAATGAAATCGTTAACAAGTAATGAAAGCGTTTTAGGAGGGGTTGTCTTGTTAGAGCAAGAACGCCATCAAATGATTATAGATGCCTTAAAGAAAAAGAACACGGTCAAACTGCAAGAGCTTGTGGAATTAACCAATTCCTCCGAATCAACCATTCGCCGTGATTTAACACAATTAGAACAAGGCAAATTTCTTAAGAGAGTTCATGGCGGTGCAGCCAGACTACAAGGAAAGCTTCAAGAAGCAAGTATGACAGAAAAATCATCCAAAAACCTTCAAGCTAAACGTCAAATTGCAGAGTTCGCCGCCAGTTTAGTGGAAGAAGATGAATGTATTTATTTAGATGCAGGATCAACTGTTTTTGAAATAATCCAATATCTCCCTACGAATATAGTGGTAGTCACCAACGGTCTTACCCATGCAAATGAGTTGCTTGAGAGAAATATTAAAACCTTTTTAATTGGCGGATACGCCAAGCCGACAACAAAGGCTATTATCGGCCGCGGGGCATTAGAAAGTCTTGAACAATATCGGTTTGATAAATGCTTTATGGGAGTGAATGGGATTCATCCGCAATTTGGCTATACCACACCAGATCAGGAAGAAGCGATGATTAAACAGCTTGCCATTGCATTATCTCGAGAAGCCTTTGTTATGGCGGATGAATCAAAGTTTTCTGAAATTGCTTTTGCAAAAATAGACGACCTTCACAAGGCAGTTATAATCACGAATGAGTTAGACCTTGATACGAAGGAATTATTTTTTAATAAGACAAAAATTAAGGTGGTCACATCATGATTTATACATTAACACTGAATCCATCTCTCGATTATATCGTCGAACTAGACCAAGTCACCATCGGCTCTTTGAATCGAACCAAAAATGAGACGAAATTGCCAGGTGGTAAAGGAATTAACGTATCCCAGGTATTAAAGAGATTAGACGTTGACAGCAACGCTCTCGGATTTATCGGTGGTTTTACAGGTGATTATATTGAGCAATATTTACATGCTCTAAATATAGAAACAGAGTTCGTCAGAGTAAAAGAAGATTCAAGAATAAATGTAAAGCTTAAATCTGTAACCGAAACAGAGGTTAACGCCAAAGGCCCAACTATTACGAGGGAAGACTTCGGTTCCTTAAAACAGAAGATTCATGAGCTGACAAGTGAGGATACCCTTGTTTTAGCAGGAAGCATCCCATCGACCATGCCAGCAAGTACGTATGAAGAGCTTGTGAAAATTTGCAATGAAAATGGGACTAAATTTGTTGTCGATGCGGAGGGAGATTTATTAAAGAAAGTACTTCCTTTAAAACCTTTCCTGATTAAGCCTAATCATCATGAGCTTGGCGACTTATTTAATACAGTGATTACTACATGTGAAGAGGCCATTCCATATGGTAAGGTCCTTATTAAACAAGGAGTGCAAAATGTCATTGTATCACTAGCCGACAAAGGAGCCGTCCTCATTAACAAGGAAATCGCCTTAATTGCCACTGTCCCAAAAGGGGAAGTAAAAAGCTCAGTTGGTGCAGGGGATTCCATGGTAGCGGGATTTATGGCAACCCTTGAAAAAACAAAATCGATAGAGGAAGCGTTTCGTTTTAGTGTTGCTGCCGGGAGTGCTACTGCTTTTTCCATTGGCTTATGTACACGCGAAAAAGTTGAAAGTTTATTACCTCAAGTAAAAATAGAAAAAATCCTATTACGAGGAGAATGATTTATGAAAATAACAGAGCTAGTAACCCAAGACACAATTAATCTTTCTTTAAAAAGCACTCAAAAATTAGATGTTGTAGAAGAGTTGGTATCGGTATTAGATGCAGCTGGCAAATTAACTAACCGTTCTGATTTTAAAGCGGAGATTTTAAAAAGAGAACAACAAAGTACGACTGGGATTGGTGATGGAATTGCCATCCCCCATGCAAAAACGAAAGCGGTTAAACAAGCAGCAATCGCATTTGGCAGGTCGAAAGACGGTGTGAACTATGAATCACTCGATGGCCAGCCGGCTCACCTTTTCTTTATGATTGCTGCGACTGAAGGAGCTAATAATACACACTTAGAAGCACTTGCTCGTCTTTCTACTATTTTAATGAAGGATGAAGCACGTAAAAAGCTCCTAGAAGCCAAATCTGAAACAGAAGTATTAAACATCATTGATAGCTATGACGAAGAAGATGAAGAAGAAACACAGTCTATGGCAGGCAAGCAGCAATTCATTATCGCCGTAACAGCTTGTCCTACAGGCATTGCCCACACGTACATGTCTGCAGATGCTTTAAAATCAAAAGCAGCGGAAATGGGCGTAGATATTAAAGTTGAAACAAATGGATCCGGAGGCGCTAAAAACGTTTTAACAGCTGATGAAATTAAGAACGCTGTTGCCGTCATCGTTGCGGCCGATACAAAAGTCGAAATGGATCGTTTTAATGGTAAACATGTCCTTGAAACACCTGTTGCAGATGGAATTCGGAAACCTCAGCAATTAATTGAGCGAGCCTTAAAGCAAGATGCACCTATTTATCATGGAAATAGTAAGGCTAAACATGATCATGAACAATCAGGCAGAGGAATCGGCTCAACGATTTATAAACACTTAATGAACGGCGTTTCCAATATGCTTCCGTTCGTTGTTGGCGGCGGTATATTAATTGCCATTAGCTTCATGTTTGGCTTTAATTCTGCTAATCCTGATGATCCTACCTATAATGCTTTTGCTGCCGTGTTAAAAGCTATTGGCGGTGATAATGCCTTTGCCTTAATGGTTCCTGTATTAGCAGGCTTTATCGCGATGAGTATTGCGGACCGCCCAGGTTTTGCCGCAGGTATGGTCGGTGGTATGTTAGCAAATAGTGGCGGTGCAGGTTTCTTAGGTGGACTTGTCGCAGGTTTCTTAGCAGGATACTTAGTGGTCGGATTGAAAAAGTTATTAGTAGGTATGCCCTCTTCATTAGAAGGTATTAAAACGATACTATTATATCCACTATTGGGAATTGCATTTACTGGATTTATTATGGTTTATGTGATCAACAAACCAGTGGGTGCCTTAAATACCGCTATTTCGGAGTGGTTATCTAGTCTGGGCACTGGAAATGCTATTTTACTAGGAATTATTCTTGGATTAATGATGTCTTTTGACATGGGTGGTCCAATCAACAAGGCAGCATATGTATTCGGAACTGGCTTATTAGCAAATGGCGTCTACGGACCAATGGCTGCGATTATGGCTGCTGGAATGGTTCCTCCATTAGGCATAGCGATTGCAACAACTGTATTTAAAAAGAAATTTAGTCAACAGGATCGTGAAGCGGGAAAAGTAAATTATATTAT
This sequence comes from uncultured Bacillus sp., assembly GCA_963530265.1. GTDB lineage: Bacteria > Bacillota > Bacilli > Bacillales > Cytobacillaceae > Neobacillus. The sequence goes on along the minus strand of CAUSCO010000061.1, from coordinate 6,391 downwards.
GGGATTATCGTTTATTACAGAAGGAGCGATCCCATTTGCAGCTGCGGATCCACTTCGCGTCATCCCTTCTGTTATGGTGGGTTCCGCGGTGGCCGGTGCCTTATCAATGTTGTTCCATATTGGACTTCGTGCCCCACACGGTGGAGTATTCGTTATTCCGCTTGTAGATGGCAACTGGCTGCTTTATTTGTTAGCCGTTGTAATCGGAGCGATTGTATCAGCAATATTACTTGGAATTTTGAAAAAGCCAGTTACTGAATAGAAAACATAAAGCCTAATTCCCAACAAAAATTGTGGAATTGGGCTTTTTTTATCTTTAAGTAAAAAGTTTTCCGATACTTTTTAAAATTCAACTAAACCCCATTGACCTATTTGTTGCATCAGTTATAATAAAGTGAGTAATCACTCATTTACTATTCCCGGAGGGGGTTTATCGATGACAGCATCGATTGTTATCAATGATGTTAGTAAAAGTTTTGGGAAAAAGATAGTCTTAAACAACATTAATTTGTCTGTGGAGCCTGGTCAAATATATGGTCTGATTGGTCCTTCTGGATCAGGCAAGACAACGCTGGTAAAAATCATCGTTGGAATGGATCGTCCTTCCAAAGGTGAGGTCCATGTATTGGATACGGCCGTACCTAACTTAAATTTATTGCAAAAAATTGGGTATATGGCCCAGGCTGATGCTTTATACACTGATTTAACCGGAGAAGAAAATCTCGCCTTTTTCGCCTCTCTTTTTAAGCTAAAAAAAGAGGTCCAAAAAGAACGGATTGCCTATGCAGCCGGTTTAGTGAATCTCACCTCCGATTTAAAAAAGAAAGTTCAGGACTATTCGGGCGGAATGAAACGAAGACTTTCACTCGCGGTTGCTTTAATACAAGATCCTCAAGTCTTGGTTTTAGATGAACCGACAGTTGGAATAGATCCAGAGTTACGACAATCCATTTGGGCTGAGATTCACCGTTTGAAGGAAGCAGGTAAAACTATTTTGGTGACAACACATGTGATGGACGAAGCTGAGAAATGTGATTGTCTAGCCATGGTCAGAGATGGAGAAATTATCACGAGCGGTTCCCCGCTTGAATTAAAGCAGCATTATGGTATCACGACATTAGAAGAGGTATTTTTAAAGGCTGGAGGTGAAAAGAAATGAGAATCCTCGCATTAGTAAAACGGATTTTTCACCAAATGTTACGCGATAAACGGGCACTTGCCCTGATGATGGTTGCCCCATTATTAATTCTTACCTTACTCCATTATTTACTCGGCGGTAATACCATCGACCCACGGTTGGGTGTAACAGGAGCGGATGCTTCGATCGTGGAACAATTAAAAAGTAAAGACATCATCGTAAAACAGTATAATCAACTATCAGACCCAAACAAGGTTATCAACGATGATGATTTAGACGGAATGCTTCAATTTAGTGGGGAAAGAATAAAACTTATCCTCAAAAATGAGCAGCCTTCTACAACTAAGGCTTTACAAATAAAGATTCAGCAAGCACTCGCTGCTGAAAATGCCAAGAAACAATCAGCGAACATGTCAAAATTCATTCAAACTATTCAGGGTACATTACAAGGGACACCCTTAAAAATGGAGACTGTTAAGGCACCAAAAATTAATACTACCTATATTTATGGCAATGAAGACACGACCTTCTTTGATCAGTTGAGTCCCATACTAGTAGGTTTCTTTGTTTTCTTCTTTGTCTTTCTTATTTCTGGAATTGCCCTATTGCGTGAACGGACGACTGGGACACTTGAACGATTATTGGCAACACCAATCAAAAGAAGAGAAATTGTTTTTGGCTACCTGTTAGGATACGGTTTATTTGCGGTCATTCAAACTATTATTGTAGTCTTTTATGCGGTTAAAGTTTTAGACATCATGCTTATTGGTTCCTTGTGGAATGTAATCGTCATTAATTTATGCTTAGCACTTGTTGCCCTATCACTTGGTATTCTTTTATCAGCATTTGCCAATTCCGAATTCCAAATGATGCAATTTATTCCGATCGCCATCATCCCGCAAGTCTTTTTCGCTGGGGTCTTCCCTTTTGAGAGTATGGCCGGTTGGATGCAGTTAATCGCTAAATGTATGCCAATGTACTATGGCGGTGATGCCTTAGTAGCGGTTATGTATAAAGGTTTAGGCATCAGTGATATTACGAACGACCTCCTCGTGTTGTTAGGGTTCGCTCTTGTCTTTATTGTCCTAAATGTAGTAGCTTTGAAAAAGTATCGTAAAATCTAAATAAATACATTCTTTTAAATTTTAAAGGAGTAAATAATGATTGAAGAAGAAATGATGATTCAGCAGCTGTTTGATGAAGAAAAATTAACCGATAAACAAAAAAAAATACTCATTGCCGCCATTGAATCCTTCTCGGAAAAAGGGTACGCCTCCACATCGACTAGTGAAATTGCCAAAAAGGCAGGAGTAGCCGAAGGAACCATTTTCCGCCATTATAAAACAAAAAAGGAATTGTTGATGTCCATTGTCGTACCCATGATGACAAAGTTTATTGGTCCTTTTATTGTGAAAGATTTTGATAAAGTACTCAATCATCAATACGATCGGGTTGAAGATTTTCTGCGGGCCGCGATTGACAATCGACGAGAAGTTTTAAAAAAGCTCCTCCCCGTTATTAAAATCATGCTGCAAGAAATCCCGTTTCAACCGGAGCTAAGAGAACAATTTATTGAACTTATTGCGGACACCATCTTCGAGCGAGTTTCTAGTGTTATCAAAAGCTATCAAGAGCAAGGGCAATTGATTGAAATGCCGCCAGCCAGTGTTGCAAGACTTATTATTACCAATATCATGGGCTACTTGGTTACACGGTATATTTTTTTCCCGAATAGCGGGTGGGATGACGAGCTCGAGACAGAGCGTACGATTCAATTTATTATGCATGGATTGGGGAAAAAAGAGTAAACTGGCTCCTGTCCCAAGAATAGATGTCACAAAGAAAGAACGATTTACATATGTTAGCCGTTCTTTCTTTGGAATACCCACAGATATATGCGATAAGATCATTTCGTTGTATTGTTATTCCTTAACCTTCAATAACCTTAAACTGTTTAGCGTTACTATCAATGTTGCCCCCATATCAGCAAATATCGCGATCCATAGCGTTAACCAACCAGGCAAAACCAACAATAATGCCACTGCTTTAATGGCCAAGGAGAATGTGATGTTTTGCTTGATAATCGCTAATGCCTTACGGCTCAATTTAATAGTATAGGGCAATTTGCTTAAATCATCGGACATTAAGGCAATATCAGCCGTTTCTAAGGCAGTATCGGTTCCAGCACCACCCATTGCCACACCAACAGTAGCTGCCGCTAAAGCTGGAGCATCATTCACACCGTCTCCAACCATCGCCACACTATGATGCTTTGCCCGAAGCTCTTTAATAAAGTTTAGTTTATCCTCTGGAAGTAAGTCTGCTTTAATATCAGCAACCCCCACTCGTTTCCCAATTGATGCCGCAGTTCTTTGGTTATCACCCGTCAGCATTACTGTTTCAATCCCCATATTATTCAAATTACTGATGATTCCTTTTGACGATTCCCTCATTTCATCTGCTACGGCAATTAAAGAAAGAATTACCCTTTCCGTTCCTAAAACCATTACGGTTTTTCCTTCAGTTTGCATTACAATGATTTTTTCTTTGATGGTACTGTCAATGGATTGATGCAAGTCTTCAAAAAGCTTGGGACTTCCTACAAAATACATTTCATTATTAACTCTTGCTTTTATACCTTTACCGGTAATAGATTGAAAGGCTTCAATTGTCACTCCATTAAAGTCTAAACCCTTTTCTTCTGCTTTTCTCAAGATGGCGGAAGCAAGTGGATGCTGTGAACCTTTTTCAATTGCCGCTGTAATGGTCAACAGTTCATTTTCAGTACCACCATATGTTACAATATCGGTTACTGCTGGCACGCCTTTTGTTAATGTTCCCGTTTTATCAAAGGCAATCGCTTTAAGGGCACCTGCTTTTTCTAAATAAATACCGCCTTTAATTAATACACCATTTCGTGCTGCATTTCCTATTGCAGTCACTACGGCAACTGGAGTTGAAACAACTAATGCACAAGGACAACCAACCACTAATACGGATAGTCCTTGATAAATCCATTCGCTCCAATCCCCTCCTAGTAGTGGTGGAACTATCGCGATTAAAACGGCTAAAACAACAATAGCTGGTGTGTAGTATTTTGCAAATTTATCGACAAATGTTTGCGAAGGTGCACGTTCTGCTTGAGCTTCTTCCACAAGATGAATGATTTTTGATAGAGTTGTATCTTCAATTCGTTTTGTTACTTTTACTTCGAGCAGCCCTTCTTCATTCAAGGTTCCTGCAAAAACTTCATCATCGACGGTTTTAGTGACTGGGACACTTTCACCTGTGATGGCAGCCTGATTTAATGTAGATGTACCCTTTACAACTAAACCATCCATCGCCAATTTTTGACCAGGTTTTACAATCATAATATCGCCGACTTTAATATCTTCAACGTAAATCATCATTTCTTGATTTCCACGACGAATTAACGCTTCTTTTGGAGCGATATCCATCAATGACTCAATCGATTGACGGGCCTTATCCATTGAATAGCGCTCTAATACTTCACTAATAGCGAAGAGGATAACAACCGTTGCACCTTCTCCCCATTCACCAATGATCGCCGCTCCTATAATAGCAATCGTCATGAGTGTCCTCATATCAAAATTTAAACGTGTTAAGTTTTTAAAGCCTCTAAGGAATAATGAATAACCTCCGATTAAAATTGCTGCAGCATACCCAACCGTCGAAAGGAAAAAACCTTCGCCATAAAACTCCCCGTAAAACCAGCTGATCACAAGCAATATAGCGGATAGATATACCTTGATGTTTTCTCTTTGTTTCCAAAATGGTTCACGTGTTGCCTTTTTTTCATTTTCATCCCGTAATTTCAGGTTTTCAAAAGCTCCTGCCTTTTCCAATGCTTCTAAAGTCGTTTTACCGCTAACCGTTATTTTGGACGCACCAAAATTTACATTTGCATCTAAAACACCATCCAGGTGTTTCACGTTCGTTTCGAACGTTTTCGCACAATTAGCTCAGGATAACCCTTGAATTCGATAGGTCACTGTATCTTGATGTTTCAATTTAGCCTGTTGATCAGTCATTCTTTCTCACTTCCTTCTTATACACTAATACAATAGTCTAATTTTCTTAATATGTTCATCAACTAATTTGTTTTATTAGTCAAAACTTGTTTGTTAATGGACATAATTTGATAATAAATATTCAAAATTGCTTTTGCTGTTTTGGGTTGATAAACTAATTTTATATAACTAAAAGTTAAAAGGAGACTTACGATGATTAATAAAATTGGAAAAATTACGGTTTATGTACAAGATCAAGAACAAGCAAAAGATTTTTGGTTAAATAAAGTAGGTTTTATCTTAAAGATGGAACAACCTATGGGACCAGACGCTTTTTGGATTGAAGTCGGACCAAGCGAAGACGAATTTACCACTCTAGTTCTTTATTCTAAGGCAGCGATGGAACAACATCAACCATCTAAAGTTGCCCACCCTTCCATTCTTTTCAGCACTACTGATATTGAAGCAGCTTATGAGAAAATGAAACAAAATGGTGTCGAAGTAGAGGAAATGTTAAGACTGCCATTTGGAAATATGTTCTCATTTAAAGATCAAGATGGAAATGATTATTTATTAAGGGAAGATAAATAGGTGAAAGCTGAAATTACCTATTGATTCAGGTGAGGCTGAAAGGAGCGGAGCCTATGAACTATAAAATTATTGAAAAAGAAAGTTTTCAAGTAGTTGGAATAAAGCGGGAGTTATCCTGCCTAAATGGGGAGAATCTAAGAGAAATCCCCAAAATGTGGAAGGATATTCATGAAGATGGAACCAATGATCAATTAGTCAGCTTGAATAATGGTGAAATTAAGGGATTGCTTGGTGTATGTGTAGATAAACGAGATCAGGAGCCAGATTTAATGGATTACTGGATTGTGACCGATCATAAAGGTGAAGTGCCTGACGGATTATTGCAGCTTGAAATCCCTGCTTCCAAATGGGGCGTATTTGAAGTTCATGGAGCTATGCCTGATGCAATGCAGAATGCTTGGCAGCAGATCTTTTCGGAATGGTTTCCATCCAATCATTATGAGCATGCCGGCACACCCGATTTAGAAGTCTATTTCGCAGGTGAAACATGGGAGCCTGATTATTACTCGGAAATTTGGATCCCGCTAAAATAATCAAAATTTAGCCTGATAGCCTTAGTAGAACCCTTCTACTTAAGGATTTGGATCATTTTTCTGCTAGAAAGCCGACGTAGACGCCTTCTACTTAGGGA
>CAUSCO010000060.1:0-12755 GCA_963530265.1 uncultured Bacillus sp. | reverse complement strand
CTGATTGAAGTTTCGCCTTATCTCAGTCAAAGCGCTCCAGTCCATACGCCGCTAAACGGGCGCTTACGCTTTTCTTATCACCCTTTATGCCATTTGTACATCCATAAAACCCCTGATTTTAATAGACGGGCGACTCTGCCAGTTATCGGATGGTCCGCCATCATACCAAAACCATGCTTTTTCCCTAGGGAGCCAAGGATTCCTTTTAATTTGATTTGCGGGAACGAAGCAGGAGGCTCCTCACCATTCCAACGCCTCTTTAGCACTTCCACAATTTGCTCAGCCTGACCTTCTGCTAGTTGAGCACTTGGAGCGTGGGGAAGGCTTGCACAGTCGCCAAGAATAAAGATGTGTTCATCACTTGGTAAATGGTGAAGAGGGGTAATGACCATCCTGCCCATTCGATCTTTTTCACCGTCCATATTGCGGACAATTCTATTTGCTTGAATGCCTGCTGTCCAAACAATGACATCACATTCAATCGGCTCATCATGATTATACAATCTGTTTTCTTCCACCTTGGTGATGTTAGAATTGTTGATAATCTCGACATTATTTCTACCAAACCAATTTTCAACATATTTACTTAGACGTTCTGGAAATGATGATAGAATATGCTTTCCTCTATCAAATAACTTGATGTTAAGATCTTCACGACTTTCGCTTAATTCGCTCGCTAATTCTACCCCGCTTAAACCAGCGCCAACAATCCCCACAACCGAGCCAGGACCCAGGTTGTTTAAGACGGAATAGGTAAGCCGTGCTCTTTCGATGCTCTGGATACTGTAAGTAAACTGATCTGCTCCTGGGACATCATGATACTTGTCCTCACAGCCAAGACCAATAATCAAATCATCGTAAGCAAGAGGTTCAGCATCTTTTATGATGATTTTTCTGCCCTTTGTATCGATGTCTGTGACCTCTCCATATTTTACTTGTAAGCGCGGATGTTCGGGAAAGGCAACACGTACTTCCTTATCAGAAATGGTACCAGCAGCTAATGCGTAATACTCTGTTTTTAAACAATGGTATGGGACTCGGTCAACAAGTATGATACTCACGTCCTCAGGTAAATGGTTTGGCAGAATTTCATTTAAAACCTTCATTCCACCGTATCCACCACCGAGAATAACAAGATTTTTCATGTTAATTTCCCCTTTGGTTGTCTGAATTTACATATCATAATTTGGTCTATATGTAATTTAAAATATCAAAATAATATTCTGATTCTTTACCACATACGAGTATAACTAAAATGTGTCAAAATAACAACTTTTTTCATACTATTCTTGACAATTGTAGGGATGCGTGGTAATTGACGGCTAGGCCTAATTGGAGTAGGATAAGTAGTTGTGGAGAGGTGAAAATATTGATTAAGCCTATCATTGAATTTTGTATTAGCAACTTGGCAAATGGTGCGCAAAGAGCACTTGAAAAACTACAAAGAGATCCAAACTTAGATATTATTGAATATGGCTGTCTCGGCTACTGCGGGAAATGCGCCATGAGTTTATATGCACTCGTTAATGGAGAGCCTGTAACGGGAAACACTCCTGATGAGCTAGTCGACAATATTTATCAATACCTCGATGAAAATCCGATGTTTTAAGGTTGGAGTAATATTGTACCTTTTAATATTAAATTGGGCGTATCTAATTAGTTGAGTACTCGACCCTATATGTATATACTAAATATAAAGAGCCTCAAAAAGGGGGAGTCATAATGAGTAAAGAAGTTGTTATTCTAACTGAAGCAGCGTCATTGCACATAAAAGAAATGATCAAGCATAATGAGGAAGAAGGTGCCTTTTTGCGTGTTAGCGTAAAGGGCGGCGGCTGCAGCGGCTTATCTTATGGAATGGGCTTTGAGCACGATTTGAAGGAAGATGATTTTCAATTCGAGCAGCATGGAATTCAAGTGCTCGTTGATAAAGAAAGTGCCGCTATTTTACAAGGTACTAAAATAGATTATAAAGAGTCGATGATGGGCGGCGGTTTTACGATAGATAATCCCAATGCTATCGCATCATGTGGGTGTGGCTCTTCTTTCCGTACAGCAACTGCTGCGGGAACACCTGAAGAATGCTAATATTCCCAAAATTAAAGGCGTCCATTTGGACGCCTTTTACTTTCTATTTATTAAACCTAGATGAACTATGAATTGGCTGTACTTTTGCTTTTGGATCAATAAAGGATTTAGCATTGTTGACTGCTGTTGGTGCTTCACCAAACCCACAAGCTATTAACTTCACTTTTCCATCATAGGAACAAATATCCCCGGCAGCGTATATCCCTGGCGTATTCGTTTCCATTTTTGAATTCACAACAATCGAGTTCTTTTCGATTTCAAGTCCCCACTCCTTAATAGGGCCAAGTGAAGAAACAAATCCATAATTACAGATAACGGCATCTACATCAATGGTTGCTGTTTCGTCACCGGTTGCGTTTTTAAGAACCACTTGTTTGATTCCATCTTGATCACCAATTAACTCAGCAGGAACAAATGGAGTCTTTACATCAACTTTTGAATTATAGAGATTTTCCACACTATGTTCATGGGCACGGAATTTATCACGACGATGAACAAGCGTTACTTTTTCTGCAATTGGCTCAAGCATCAATGCCCAGTCGACCGCAGAATCTCCTCCGCCAAATACCACTACCTTTTGACCAGCAAACTGATTTAAATCCTCAATAAAGTAGTAAAGGTTTTTCTTTTCATATTGTGCAGCACTTTCAAGCTCTAAACGACGCGGTTGGAAAGCCCCGTTTCCGGCTGTAATAATAATGGTTTTTGAGTAGTGTACTTCCATATTGGTTGTTAATTTAAATATGCCGTCTTCTTGTTTTTCCAACTTATCAACAGACTGCTCAAGAACAACAGTTGGTTCGAATTTAGCCATCTGTTCTTTTAGATTATTTATTAATTCTTGTGCGCGGATTTTTGGGAAACCAGCAACATCATAAATATATTTTTCTGGATATAGGGCTGACAATTGTCCTCCAAGTTGCGGCAAGCTTTCAATAATTTTCACGGATGCTTGTCTCATTCCCCCGTAAAAGGCCGTAAATAGACCGGTAGGGCCGCCGCCAATAATGGTAATGTCAAAAATTTTTTGATTTTCTTGCACACCGTATCCCCCCAACTAGTAGTAACAACTCCATTCCTTATAATATCATAAAATATAAAATTCCTCACATCTTTATTGCGAATATTCTGATTGAAATGAATTTTTGAATAATTATCAAAATGTAAAAATTCCGCATTTTCTAACTTAAATTATTTCTATAAATTACTTGAAAGTGGTGGGAAAAAAGCATAAGATGAATTATGGATATATTGTTAATTCTTTGTGACAAAATAAGTACATTTTTATGAATGACAAGAGGATTCAAAAAATAAGGTGATTTTTCAGTGTACTTATCGTTCACTCTTTTTCTTTATTCCTATTAGTGAATTATTTCACAAACTATTTTCTGAAATAAAATGAGTTTAACTGTGGAAGATAAGAAAAAGAGAATTTATACAAAAATACTAAAAAGGTGGAAGTGATCACTTTGAGAAAACCTAAAATAGTTATTCTCGGTGCAGGTTATGGCGGACTTCTGACGACTGTTCGTTTACAAAAGTTAATCGGTGTAAATGAAGCGGATATTGTATTAGTGAACAAAAATGATTACCATTATGAAACGACTTGGTTACATGAGGCTTCTGCGGGTACACTGCATCACGATCGGGTACGTTATGAAATTCGTGATGTGATTGACCGAAGTAAGGTTGATTTTGTCCAAGATACTATCATTGAGATAATTAAAGACGAAAAGAAAGTAATTTTAGAAAAAGGGGAAGTCAATTATGACTACCTTGTGATAGCTCTTGGCGGCGAGCCGGAAACGTTCGGAATTAAAGGACTAAAAGAATATGCCTTTGGTATAACCAATGTGAATTCTGCCCGTCAATTGCGTGAGCACATTGAATATCAATTTGCTACGTATAATATGGAAGAAGAGAAAAATGACAATCGCTTATCCATTGTTGTCGGTGGAGCAGGTTTTACTGGAATTGAATTCTTAGGTGAATTAACGAATAGAATTCCGGAATTATGTCACGAATATGATGTCGATTTTCATAAGGTAAAGGTTACCTGTGTGGAAGCTTCACCAACGATCTTGCCTGGTTTCGACCCTGAATTAGTCAATTATGCCGTTTCAGTGCTAGAGCGTAGAGGGGTAGAATTTTCAATTGGCACTGCCATTAAAGAAGCTACTCCAGACGGAGTTATTGTGGGGAAAGGTGATGCGGAGCCATATGAAATTAAAGCTGGAACAGTGATTTGGGCTGCAGGCGTACGTGGTAATGCTGTCATCGAAAAATCAGGCTTCGAAGCAATGAGAGGCCGAGTAAAGGTCCAACCAGATTTGCGTGTTCCTGGTTTTGAGGATGTATTCATTATTGGTGATAGCTCTCTTGTCATTAATGAAGAAATCAATCGTCCGTATCCTCCAACAGCACAAATTGCCATGCAGCAAGGCGAGGTAGTGGCTAAAAATATCGCAGCTTTAATTCGTAATAAAACACAGCTTGAATCATTTACATTTGATAATAAAGGAACAGTTTGTTCACTAGGTGAGAATGATGCAATTGGTGTTGTCTTTGGTAAAAAAATTACCGGCGGTAAAGCATCCTTTATGAAAAAGGTAGTCGATAATCGTGCTCTATTCATGGTTGGTGGAGTAGGTTTAGTTTTGAAAAAGGGTAAATTTAACGTATTCTAAAATTTATTACATTCAAGGGACAGAGAGATCTGTCCCTTTTTGCTATGGGATAAAAAAGTCAGTCATAGGGAGTCCATTTTGCCTATAAGTCCTTGAATATTTTCAATTTTTTGATATTTTAAGGAATGGTTTGTATTTATAAGAAAATCATGCATGTATCCGTTTTCATTGAATGGTATGGGGGATTTTAATCCTTTTCTTTTTTTAGTATTCTTGGTATATTATCAGAAAATTGAGTTAATTATTTTAAGGGGATGATGGAGTTGACAGTGAAAAGTGTGGATACAAAAAATTGTGATTATTGTTTGGGAAAAGGATACTTTCAATTGCTTCTAGGTGGCTCAGAAACTTGTGCTAGCTGCGGTGGAACCGGGAAGAAAAAAGAGTAAAGTAAGAATATGTTGCGCCTCCTGAAATCATTTCTGGAGGCGATTTTTATTCAGTTTGACCATCAGGTTTGAAATTTGATTTGTTTTTATTGACTCCTTTTTCTACATTCAGTACACTAATCTGTGATGTATAAAGGGGGAATCACGAGTGCAAATGAGCATTGTTGTCTTAATTATCTCGATTGTGCTATTTTTTGTTTTATTTTTCGGAATTGGATTTATCCTGAATATGCTCCTAAGAATGTCATGGGTAATGGCCATTATATACCCTCTTGTGGCAATTTTTATTGTTGATAAAGTTGGATTTTCAGAATACTTTACAAATAGTAAGGGTGCCTTTCATGAACTTTGGACAAGGTTTGGTTCCCTAGGCACAGCAGATATTCTTATTTTAATAAGTGGACTGGCTGGAGCCCTCGCAGCTGGATTTACCATAAGGCTATTACGCAAAAATGGTTATCAAATGTTTTAGACTTTTACCTCTAGGTAGAAGTCTTTTTTTTTGCGTTACAGTTCATGTGAAAGTATGCATTTCTTATGTGAACAGCCGTTAGGTTTACTTCAGAAATTTTTTCTACCCTCTTTTTGTATATTTTCCGACACATTGGGAATGAATATTTTGGTAGGGAGTGAAAAAATTCAATGAATAAAATGAAATACTGGACAAAGCGCGTTGTCATGATCTGTCTTTTCTTTTTGGCATTAGCAGCGACATTCCAGTCCATCTCTGGTGTAAATGCGAAATCACTAATTAGTTCATTTGCTTCACCGATTTCGTCAAGTGAAACCGTTACTGCGACAACACAGCCATTGCTTGAAGAAGCCTTTGATTGGTCAAAGTACCCTAAACATGCAGTTACTGCTACAGGTTATACAGCAGGTATTGAATCGACCGGTAAAAGCGTGGGTCATCCTGAATACGGAATTACCTTCTCAGGAGTAAAGGTAAAACGTGATTTATTTTCTACTGTAGCCGCAGATTTAAACGTTTTTCCAATTGGGACAATCTTATTTATTCCGGGCTATGGATATGGGGTTGTTGCTGATAAAGGAGGAGCCATAAAGGGCAATGAATTAGATCTTTACTATGAAACTGTTGAAGATGTTTATAAACAATGGGGCAAAAAGAAGGTCGAGGTTTACATGGTCCAAAAAGGAAATGGGACGCTCACAGAGGAGCAATTAATGACATTAAACGAAGATAAAACACTGCAGGTATTTCGCCAGCAATATATAAATTCAGAAAAAAGATAATATCAAATAAAGCGGGATGTGCAGGCCTTGTGCCTGCTTTTTATGTTTAATTTCAAATATGAACGATCCATGTTAGGATTATGGTAGTTTCCATAATAAAAGCATGAGGGGTGCATTTTTATGAATGAGTACCCAATTGAATACTATGAGTTTTTTGTGAGTTTTAATGAAGGAGATTATTATACATGCCACGACCTTCTCGAAGAGATGTGGATGACCGACAAGGATAATCTATTTTTAAAAGGTTTGTTACAAATGAGTGTTGCCATTTACCATTACGAATATGGAAATGTAAAAGGGGCAAGGATCATGATGCAAACAGCATATGAGTACTTGCAAGCTTACCGTCCTAAGTTCTGGGGATTGGATTTAGAAAAGGTCTATCCATTTATCGAAAAGTGTATAGCCATTTTTCCGAAAAAGATAGATCGGGTTCCGTTTGAGCAAGTGGTAGACTTACCAAAACTACCCCAGATATTTTTGTACATGGAAGATAATTAGATTCTCGAAATAAACAACCGTTTTCGATATAATGTAAATGAATATTACGGAGGTGGAGGAAACATGTTTCATGTAAAAGGAGAATTTGACTTAACAGCAGAACATGAAGGCTTGGTAATTGGCCTTTTGGATAAACCTGAAAAGTTTTCAGGAATATTGGCTGCACTTGATGAAAGGTTTGAAGGACAACTAACAGAGTTGGTAAAATCGGGAGATGTATCTGCTAAGTTAAAAAGTATTAATAAAGTACATAGTTTTGGAAAAATCGGTGCGAAACGAATTTGGTTTGTGGGCTTAGGAAAGGAAAAAGAATTAACATTCGCTAAGTTAGAAACAGCTTTTGGTAAGCTCTTCAAGGAGATAAAGTCTAGTAAGATAGAAGAAGCAGCCATATATTTAGATTCTTTTATTACTGAGGAATTGGATGGTTTACAGGCGGCTAATGCTATGAGTGAAGCATTGGCGCTCGCAACCTATCAATATGATGGCTATCGACAGAAATCAAATGAACCAGAAAAAAGGCTTGAGAATATTACTGTTTATAGTGATGTCGTTGACGAAGAAGATGTTCATGCGTCATTAACAGTTGGCTATGCATTTGGGAAAGGGACAAATTCTGCTCGTACCCTTGTCAACACCCCAGGTAATTTACTAACAGCTAAAGATTTGGCTAACTATGCAAATGAGCTTGCTGCTAAATATGCTTTCGAAGTGGAAATTCTTGATAAAACTGAAATTGAAAAATTGGGAATGGGGGCATTCCTTGCAGTTAATCAGGGATCGGTAGAGCCTCCAAAAATGATTGTTTTGAAATATCAAGGAAAAGATGAATGGACAGATGTCATCGGTCTTGTTGGAAAAGGAATTACCTTTGATACGGGCGGTTATTCAATCAAATCAAAAGCTGGCATCGTTGGAATGAAGACGGACATGGGTGGAGCAGCTGCTGTGTTAGGTGCGATGGAAATCATTGGAGAAACTAGACCAGAACAAAATGTTGTCGCTGTTATTCCATCAACCGATAATATGATTAGCGGAGGCGCCTTTAAGCCTGATGATGTGATTACCTCGATGAGTGGTAAAACCATTGAGGTGTTAAATACTGATGCAGAAGGACGCCTAGTGTTGGCCGATGCCGTTACCTATGCAAAGCATCATGGAGCAAATTATTTGGTTGATGTGGCTACGTTAACAGGCGGGGTTATCACCGCACTCGGTTTACATACCACAGGGGCAATGACCAATCATGAAACATTATATGAACAAGTATTAGAAGCATCGGTTGAAGCAGGGGAGCAAATGTGGCTCTTGCCATTATTTGAAACGGAAAAAGAACGAGTTAGAAATAGTAAGGTGGCCGATTTAAATAATTCCCCAGGAAGTGAGGGTCATGCCCTTGTTGCAGGTGCCTTTATTGGTGAATTTGCGGAAGGAACGCCATGGGTCCATTTAGATATAGCCGGGACAGCGACTTCCTCTAAGGCCTATGACCTTGGTCCAGAAGGTGCAACTGGTGTGATGACCCGAACACTAGCTTTGTTCGTGGAACGTTTTGAGCCAATTGAAAAGTAGTTTTTACTGTTTCAAATTTGATGAGTGTTTAAAGACGTGTGAGATTATCACACGTCTTTTTGTTAGTGCGGTCGCTCCCTTGAAACTATGAATCTTTGCTGAAATAAACTCAGTGCCCGTGAAGGCGAAAATAGTAACTGGACGGGAACTGTGAAGAGCCGATAGTGCCCGTGAAGGCGGAAAAAGTAGCTGCACGGGAACTGTTGAGAGCCCCCAGTGCCCGTGAAGGCGAAAAAAGTAGTTGGACGGGAACTGTTGAGAGCCCCCAGTGCCCGTGAAGGCGAAAATAGTAGTTGGACGGGAACTGTGAAGAGCCCATAGTGCCCGCGGAGGCGAAAAAAGTAGTTGGAAGGGAACTGTAAAGAGCCCACAGTTCCCGCAGAGGTGGAAAAAGAGGTTGGACGGGAACTGTCAGAGCCAAACAGCGTCTGTGCTGAAGGAAAAAGACCATGAACATACCCAGAAGAAAGAGGGCCCCGTGCGATTTACTGTTTTCATTTAGCCCACTCCAAACCCTTCCTATTCGCATATGAAATAGTGTAGGCAAGTATAGTAGAAAAAAGGAGGTAATGTGGCATGTACCCTTATCGAAGCCCGTACCCTGTACAGGATCAACGCTTTATTGGTCTTGGCTGGCCGTTAGCAATAGGGGGTCTCAGCTTTTTAGGAGGTTTACTTGGAGGAGGAATAGGTGCTTCTTTTGGAGCTCGTCCATTTTACGGTGGATACCCAGGCTATGGCTATCCACCGATGGGATACCCGCCAATGGGCTATCCACCAATGGGATATCCAGGCTTTTATTAACAATTCCGTTAAAAACAGCTCTTGCGGCTGTTTTTTCTTTTAATTTTAAGAAAAATAAAAGGAAATTAATCAAAATGTAGAGAATAGCATTAGAATGGAAAAGATTACATCTTTTTTTAATTAATTGTACAAAAATTTAAAAAATTCCTTTTGGATTCATGTTATAATATTAGATATAAAAAATAGCAAAAAAGCACAATTTTTTGTACAGGTTTCTTTATATAATGGTAGTAAGATGGAAATAAAAAGGTGGTGAAACCAATGAGAACTAAGCGGCAATATTTATTTATTGATTTTGAGTTCACGATGCCTGAACGGAATGTACGTATGAAGGACTTTTTTGCGGAAATCATCGAGGTTGGAATTGTGGCAGTTGTGGATGATCAGGTAAAGGAACAATTCTCCTCCTTTGTGACGCCATTAACGTTCCCTAAATTATCAGAGCGCTGTAAATCATTCTTACATATTTCGCAGCAACAAGTTGATAAGGGATTATCTATTTATGAACTTATAAAAAAATTGGAGGAATTCAATAAGGATAATCTTGAAACTACCATTGTTACTTGGGGAAATATGGATATGAAGGTGCTTCGGCAGAATTGTTTAATGGCGGGGGTTGCTTTTCCATTTAATGGAGCGGAATTAGATTTATCAATGGAATACAAACGCTTTTTTGGTGACCAAAATCAAACAGGTCTCTGGAAAGCTGTACAGGAATATGGGAAAGAGGGGACAGGCAAACATCACCGGGCACTTGATGATGCCTTAACTACCTTTAATATATTCAAACTGGTTGAAAAGGATAAACGGTATTTAGAAAAACCAAAACCTACGACAATTGGCGATCGGATTGATTTTTCAAAGTTATTAAACGAATTTGCATAAAAGGCAAATCACTCAAACTGATTTGGCCTTTTATGTTAAAATTTATAATCCTTTTCGAGTGATTCTATCATTTTCATGCTCATTTCAGCCCATGTTGAATTTGTCTCCACTAATTCTTTTTTCAATTTGGCCACCGCTTCTTTTAATGATTCTTGATAATCAGGAACTTCACCTTCAAAGGGTTTGACCATTTGTTTTGGAACATTTGCCTGCTCCCTGAAGCTAAGTGCCTTTCTTTCATGGAACATTTGCACATCTGCCTCTTTTGGATGGTGCAAGTCCCCTTGCATTGGGTGTTTCATCACCGCTAAAACTCTGACTAAATAATGCTGTGGTCGTACTTCTGTTATTTCCCCGATATACTTGCCAGTCTTGTAAATCCCTGTTACAACCGTACCAACCTGTAATTCTGTCACTTGAAACACTCCTATTTTCTTTTTTATGTAAACAAGTATGAATAAAATTTTCCTAAGGATTGTTTACCCTACCGCTATTTTATCTTGATTCTTCTCTTCCATTATGCCTAAATTAAAAACATAGTGCAAAAAATTTTCATATCGTTTAAAGTGAAAAAATGGAGGAATAATATATGAGAAAGAATTTACAAGTAATTTTTACAGTATTAACCATTGCTCTAGTACTGGCAGCATGTGGGACAAGCTCGAAAAATGAGGAAACTCAATCGAAATCGAAAACGTCCGCGCCACCAACAGAACAAAAGGAAGGAGAACAACCTGTGACAAAAGAAGGTTATCCTCAGCTTTCTACAGCGGTATCTGAAAATGAGAAACTAGTTGAAATGGAAACATCAATGGGAACAATTAAAATCAAATTATTCCCTGAATTTGCACCAAAAGCAGTTGAAAACTTCGTAAAGCACAGTGAAGAGGGCTATTATGATGGATTGATTTTCCACCGTGTCATAAAAGACTTTATGATACAAGGCGGAGACCCAAGCGGCAACGGAACAGGCGGGGAAAGTATATGGGGGAAACCATTTGAAGATGAATTCTCCAATAATCTTTTTAATCTTCGCGGAGCCTTGTCGATGGCGAATTCTGGGGCTAATACCAATGGCAGTCAGTTTTTTATTGTTCAAAGTTCCTCACTTGATCCATCAATGAAGAACGAATTGGATAAGGCTGGTTACCCAAAGGAAATTATTGAAGCCTATGACAAAAACGGTGGGACTCCCTGGCTTGATCATCGCCATACTGTTTTTGGCCAAGTCATTGAGGGGATGGATATTGTCGATAAAATCGCTGCTGCTCCAGTAGGTGCCCAGGATAAACCGGAAGAAGATGTCATCATAAAAAAGATTAAAGTTTTAAAATAACGGATACAGCCGTATCGGATAATTAATTGCTACGAAATGTTTTTTGTTGCTATAATAATTAGCGAAGTTCCTTTAATAGAAAAGGAGAAGAAAATATGTTTCAACCATTAGTATTATCTTTGTTTTTATACTTTCCTGAAGATAAAACAGAATACATCCCGGCTGCTATTACTTGTGTTATCTTTTTAATCGGCGCTTTATTAACGATGAGAATAATCATCAAAGTTTCCAATAAGGAAGCCGAAAAGGCAAAAGAGCTAGAAGAACAACTTAAAAACAACCAAACAACTCCAAGGAACAGTTAAAAAGGACTGTTCCTTTTTTCTATTTCTGAAAGGAATAGTTGCTTCCCTGTTAGCCTATACTAAAGGCAAATTGTCATAGTTGGGAGAATACATATGAAAATGAGCTGGGCGATTATTTCGCTTCTCTTGCTTACAGGGTGCATGGAGGAGGAAGTTAAAAAAATAGATGTAGATATTTATAATCCGTCGGGTGACAGTCTCGGAACCGTAACCGTAGCTGAGCAGTCGAGTGGTGTTAAAATGAAAGTGAATTTGAAGGGACTTCCAGCTGGAGTACATGCCATTCATATTCACGAAGCTGGAAAATGTGAGGCACCTGATTTCAAATCGGCAGGGAACCATTTTAACCCGGAAAAAAAGGAACATGGGCTACTTCACCCAAAAGGTGCACACGCAGGGGACCTGCCAAATTTAATTGTCGAGGATGACGGATCAGTTAAGGCTGACCTTATGGCAGCAAACGTCACATTAAAAGAGGGAAAAACATCGCTTCTTACAAAAGAAGGAACATCCATTGTAGTTAATGAAGGCAAAGATGACGGTATGACCCAGCCCGCAGGGGATTCAGGGGACCGAATCGCCTGTGGAGAGATTTCCAAGTATAAAAATAAACCGGGTCAGAAAAAGGCCCAAGACGAAAAAAAATAAGCGGGAAAAGCTGTCTCAATGGGATGGCTTTTCTATTTTTTTTACAGACAAATACTTGTAAAATAAATTTTCCTTTCATAGGTATTAATCTAAGCTTATCCAAAAAGTGGTACATACACTAACAGGGAGAATGAAGGAGGCGACAATATGGAAAACAGACAATTTGGTGGGTACCCTGGACAAATGGGTGGATATCAACATGGTTATCCACAAATGGGTGGATATCAACACGGCTATCCGCAAATGGGTGGATATCAACATGGATACCCACAAATGGGTGGATATC
>CAUSCO010000059.1:0-13913 GCA_963530265.1 uncultured Bacillus sp. | reverse complement strand
TCGTAGGGAAAAGAGCGAAGTACACTAGCCGCTGGGCGCTGGAGCTGGACAATTCCCAAGGTCGAAAATTTTATACTTCTTTCAAATAAAAAACGGAGGACATTTTGCAGCAATTGAATTGCAGCAGATGTCCTCCGTTTTTTATTTTCCTTTAATTTCTAATAGTTTTAAGCGAAGATCGTTTTCCATGTTGGCCAGTTCTTGTTCGGCCAAGCGGCGCTTGTGGCGTCCTTCTTCTTGAATTCGCATGGTCTCTTCTAGCGTAGAGATTAAGCTTTCCTGGGTTTTCTTTAATGTATCAATATCAACGAGTCCACGCTCATTTTCTCTCGCGGTTTCAATCGTGTTGGTTTTCAACATTTCCGCATTTTTCAATAACAAATCATTCGTAGTCTTCGATACCTGCTTCTGTGCCTCTACCGCATGGCGCTGGCGAATGAGTGTCAGTGCAATCGCTACTTGATTTTTCCATAGTGGAATAGCAGTCATAATCGATGATTGAATTTTTTCTACAAGCGCTTGGTTCGTGTTTTGAATCAAACGAATTTGCGGTGCACTCTGAATCGTGATTTCACGGCTTAATTTCAAATCGTGCAGACGCTTGTCTAATCGGTCTGCAAATTGAATCATATCATTTACCTCTTGAAACTTCATTTGATCATTGGATGTTTGGGCCGCTGTTTTCAACTCTGGGATTGTCTTTGTCTGCATTTCCTCCAGCTTGATTTCCCCAGCTGCAATATAAATATTAAGTGCATGAAAATACT
Organism: uncultured Bacillus sp.; assembly: GCA_963530265.1. GTDB lineage: Bacteria > Bacillota > Bacilli > Bacillales > Cytobacillaceae > Neobacillus. The sequence continues at coordinate 13,146 of CAUSCO010000059.1, read as the reverse complement.
CTTTATTCGTTTCATAAAGCTGTTCAAGTAATTTGATATCGGATAAAAGCACATTTTTACTACGATCAAGTTTCACACTAATTCGGTCGATCTGTGCACCTGTTTTTTGGTATTTAGAAAGCACCTCTTGGAGTGATCCTGAAATTTTTCCAAACATACGTGCAAACAAGGATGGCTTCCCATCCTTTAATTCATCCGGATTGACATCATGTAATCTTTTCATTAAATCATTAATGATATCGCCTATTTCACCAACGTCCTGTTTCTGCACATGCTCGAGCATCGTATGCGAGAAGGACAATAATTTTCCTTGTGCTTGGGTACCGTAAGAAATCATCGCCTGATGGTTGGTCGGATCAATTTGTTCGGCAAGCTGGTACGCCTTTGCTCGGTTTTCTTCCGGAATCACATCAATTAACTTGACTGGCTTTACCTCACCCGTTTGCAGGACTGAACTTTTCGCCGGCTCCAGATGTTCACCAAATGGGTCGGCAAGCATATCATCTAACAAATTTCCATTTTTATTAAGTTGGATTGGGTTGTTTTCACTCATTTAAGCCACCTATTTTCTTCGGGAAATTTAGCATCTTTTTTATTTTTGATCGTATGCTTTGCGACATCAATTTCAAAATTTAATGTATCAAGATCATTGGAAATGACATGATATAAATCTTCTTCTAACACCTTGGATAGTTCGTTTAATGTTCTGCGCGTTTCAATGAGCGATTGCCCCATTTCTCTGTTTTGCTTCGGCTGCGAAGAGAGAAAATTGTATTTTTCAGTTAATTCGACAATGGAGTCTAAATGAGAAAAGTAAAATTCCTCGGCCTGATAAAAACGCTTTGGCTCCTTCATGGTCATCTTGTGTATTTTTTTTGTAATCCTGTTAATGTCAATTCTTTGTTTAACTGAGGCAATATCACGTATCTTGAAAATACTTTTATTCAAGCGATTGATTTTCTGCTTCGCTTCGCCTAAATTTTTCATAATGTAGCGGTATTCTTTCCTTGATAGTTGGTGCTTTTTCAAAAAGCGGTTATTCATGATCAGCGACAGAATAACATGGGTAAGCACTCCGCCTAGGATGGCTATTAACGTTGAAGCCCAAAATGTAAAATCAAATGGAAAGTAACATAACAGCCAAGTGATGACCGTAATGGGAACTGCCACAAACGAGCGAATAATAAATGACAATATCGGATTCATAATAAATCGACTCCTGACTTAATATCCTATCTATTCATACGTGTTAAAGTAAATGAAGGTTTCACATCCCCTGAAAAAATCGATATCAAAAGATAATAATTTCCATTTACTACTTCCATAATACATGAAAAAACTCCTGCCTGCTATGGACCACAAGCGGAAAGAAATCTAAGACTTAAGACGTATTCTTGGAGGTTTGGGAGCTAATATGCAGCCCAAGATCATCATGTTTAGCGATAAAGTGTAAAGTACTGCTCTTGGACAGTTTTGGTTTAATAAAAAAAGTAGCAGAGAGAGCTATTCTCTTTGCCACTTTAATGGATAATAATATTATTGCTCATACAGTTCAATCGGCAGCCCATCTGTTTTTATAGTCTTATTCCATTAAAGCTCCTCTTTTGCTGAAATGAAATTCCGTTTTAAAAATTGAAATTTTGAAAAAGTGAAATGGTCAGAACTAATGTTAGCAAGGAACCTGCGGATGTTAAAGTAATTATTTTTCGGTTACTCTGATTTTTTTCAGGTTTTAAAAACTCTTGAATTGCTACAAACCATATAACAAAAGTTATTAATGAAATAATCCCCATAGACATATTAGCATTTCCTTTCTTATATTTATTTAAATTTTCAACACATCTAATCAACAAACTTTCCCGACGAAGATACTCAAATAAATGGCACTTTCGTGTATTAAATTTAACAACCTCTTATTCTGTAAACTATCCTTTAATTGAACAAAACCTTTCTATATATATTAACATAAAATCCCATAATCCTTTGCTTTATTATTTAAAAACCACAATATTTTAGAAAACAGGCTACCCTTTAGAGGTGATACCGTAAATGGTCAAGAGGTTCAAGGTTTTAACATTGCCGTGCCCGTGAATACAGTTAAGGAATTTGTTAACCAGGCTGACGTAAGAAATACAAAGAGCGAGACAGATAAAATTTACCAGGAAGGCCTCGAATTATATTGGGGTGGTTACTATAAGCATGCCCTTGAAAAATTCGAAGCATTTCAACGGATTTATCCAAATCATTCCGAGAATAAACAATATATCTCTAATTCTGAGAAGAAGATGGTCAGCAGTAAGACACTATGGTCCGATTATTCTACAATCTTCTATATCGTTGACGGTATTTCCGGTTTACTCATCCTCGTACTGTTAGTGTTCACCTTTGCCTTTAGACCGAAGAATCCAACTGTAGCTGCTGCAGCTCCGACTCCGGCCGCTCCGGGCGTTGGGTCTGCATCAACACCGCCAGCAGCACCTGGTCCAAGACATCCTGCTCGTACTCCAAAAACACCAGAAAAGGTAGAAAAAAGACGAAGAACAGTAACTTTACAATCTGCAAATGGTAGTAATGGTGCCTGTCACCGTTTTTCCTATTGGTACTTGGGATGCAGGTTTTATACTGCATTCCTTTATTTATAATTGATGCCTCAGGTGCCAGAAAATGTGACTCAATGGAAAGATTTCTATATTTTGGCATATAAACTATAACTAAACCTAAACAGTCGATGAGGGAAAAGAAAATATTGATGTGATCAATCCATAAAGGAGCGATGCAAAAGTGACTGAGAATTTGTTATTGGCTTTTGGATTAACATTATTTGCAGGCCTTGCAACAGGTATTGGCAGCGTTCTTGCGTTTTTCACCTCACATACCAACACAAAATTTTTATCGATAACTCTGGGATTCTCTGCTGGGGTCATGATCTATGTATCTATGATCGAAATTATTGTAAAGGCCAAAATAGCCCTTGTCGATGTATTGGGAAATGTGATGGGAAACTGGCTGACAGTCGGTGGCTTTTTTGGAGGCATGCTACTGATTGCTAGTATTGACAAATTTATTCCCAAGCAAAGTAATCCGCATGAATTGAAAACAGTAGAAGATATGAACGCTCCTAGTGGAAAGGGCACACAAGCCGATTTATTAAAAATGGGCACTTTTACAGCGCTTGCTATTGGCATTCATAACTTTCCTGAGGGAATTGCCACCTTCACCTCAGCGTTACAAGATCCTGCACTCGGCATAGCAATTGCCGTGGCCATTGCCATCCACAATATTCCTGAAGGGATTGCCGTTTCCGTTCCTGTCTATTTCGCAACCGGTGATAAGAAAAGGGCCTCTAAGCTTTCCTTCTTATCTGGATTGTCAGAGCCAATTGGGGCTTTAGCCGCGTATCTTTTCTTAATGCCCTTTCTGAATGAAATCATGTTCGGAATCATTTTCGCTGCTGTTGCGGGAATTATGGTGTTCATCTCACTGGATGAATTATTACCTGCTGCAAAAAGATATGATGAAGCCCACTTATCTATCTATGGTCTGATTGGAGGGATGGCGGTCATGGCACTTAGCCTGCTATTATTTATATAGCAAGGAATATATTAATCACAGCTAAAAATCGACCTATATAAAATTTGTTACCCTACTCTCCGGGCCCAATATAAAGAAACGTTTTTGTCCAGTAAAACATACAAGTTTGAATATCATCACAAACGTATAAAAGGTCCTGGGTCTTAATAATTATTAATAATACAGATTAGTTAGGGGGGATGTCTCTGAACGGGATAAGAATGTTGCAAAGACTGATTGGTTTTATCCTGCTTGTGTATGGGATCTATCTCATCTTCGGCAAACAAGAATTTTTTGGAACCTTACTTATAATTCTAGCATTTTTAATTTTTCCAAGGTTAAACAAGGGAAAAAGCAGATCTCATAGTGATGATTATGTTCATGATCGATCGTTTGATTCAGCCCTTGACAACGACAATTCCGATGGGGGCGGTGACTCAGACGGGGGCAGCAGTGATTAACCCACCTAGCACTTCCCCGATCTCTCTACTATAAAAAATAAATGCCTCGGAATGCGGCCGGAGGCATTTATTTTTTACACACCCTTATTTTACTTTCGAAAAGAAATACAAAAACCATACAGCATGATTTTGCTCATCTACTGCTGCTCTTCGAAATGCCTCTTTAATAAATGAATCTGATGCAGTATCCGCTATGTCCATATAAAAATCGACCGTTTCTTGCTCATCCTCGATAGCAAACTCCAAGCCCTTTATATAAACACTGGGACATTCTTCACTAATTTTTGGCTGAGGCGGCTTTCCCGTTAAACTGTGGTAAATTTGAACAAACTGTTGGTAATGCTTAATTTCATCCTGGCGAATCTCAAGGATTTGCTCTCGCTCCTTTTGAGTAGGGGCCAAATTTGCCAGCCTAGCATAACAATCAATTGCACTATATTCACCATTGATTGCTTTTTCTATATCACTAACAAAATTAGTAGTTTGCCTATATAAAGCATCGTGATAATTTGTAAAAGGATACATAGAGAGCCCTCCTGTTTATTCTCAATATATATCCTATGGTTCATATCTCAATTGGTGTTTTTTGGACACACATTTTTATCTTATTTACATTGGTAACCACAGTAATGACTTAATTAAAATTCTACAAAAAAAGTCTTATTCCCCGGGAAACTTACTATTTTCGACCATTTCCCCATGACGCCTGTCATAAAATCAGTTAATCCATCAAAATTTACTGATTTATATACTAAAAGTAAAAATATGGTAAGATTTAAATCTATATTAATAATTAAAAAAAGCCGAAGCTTATCAGGTTCCCCCCAGATTAGCCGCGGCTGATTCAATTTAAATTTCAATTCTACTGCTCGTCGTGTCTACTCCAGGCATACAAATGTACACGAATGGTGCCTGACACCTTTTACACTTGCTGGGTATGGATTTCCTTTTCGTCTTCGGCGATGAGTGCTTTTAGGAAGTGTAGGAGATCATCATGAATTTCTTCGTTCTGTAAGGCAAATTCGATGGTTGTTTTGACAAAGCCAATTTTTTCACCAACGTCAAAGCGTTTCCCTTCGAAATTGTATGCAAAAACACGTTGAATCTGATTGAGTTTATGGATGGCATCCGTTAACTGAATTTCACCGCCAGCACCAGCCTCCTGCTCATCTAAGAACCTAAAGATTTCAGGTGTTAAAATATATCTACCCATTATGGCTAAGTTAGATGGGGCTGTTCCCGGCTTAGGCTTTTCTACAAAGTGTTTAACTTGATAACGTCTGCCTTCCTGCTCGATCGGATCGACAATCCCATAACGATGTGTTTCATTTTCAGGAACATGCTGAACCCCTATGATGGATGAAAACGTCTCTTCATATTGATCAATCAGCTGTTTTAAGCATGGAGTTTCACTTTGGACAATATCATCACCTAAAAGTACAGCAAATGGTTCATCACCAATAAAATTACGTGCACACCAAACAGCATGACCTAACCCTTTTGGTTCTTTTTGACGAATATAATGAATATCAGCGAGGTTTGAGGTATAGTTCACTTTTTCTAAAAGATCCCATTTCTCTTTTTCAATTAAGTTTTTCTCAAGCTCTGGGGCAAAATCAAAATGATCTTCAATCGACCGTTTCCCTTTACCTGTTACGATAATAATATCCTCAATTCCTGAAGCGATTGCCTCTTCGACAATATATTGAATCGTTGGCTTATCCACAATTGGAAGCATTTCTTTTGGCATTGCTTTCGTTGCTGGTAAAAATCGTGTCCCCAGCCCTGCAGCAGGGATTATGGCTTTACGTACCTTTTTCACAGCCTGTCTCTCCTTCTAGTCATTTCATAAATCGATGGAATAATAATGACAATATTTTTATTTTTATCCAAATTACTACACAATAAACAAAATTATTATATCATACCAACCTTTTAAAAAGTACGATTCACCTATTTCGTTCTATTGTTCTCAAAGGATGAAAGAGGATGGGTATCCCCCAATGCCAACATATGTACCGTTGCCTAAATGATAGATCAAAACCCAGAGCTTCCCCAATAAGAAGTAAATCGTTTAGTTTTCCAACTGTTGTTCTAGGGCATCGATTTCAACTAAGTTCCAAGACGTGATAATTCCAAGCGGCCGCTCAGATGTCTTCCCATTTTCTGTGATGATCACAGCCTCCAGCTTCTTATGAGCTAGGTAGTAGTCTTCAAAAATTTCCTCAACCTCATAAATATCCGTTTTCCTTTTTACAAAAACAACCTCATGCGGCTTTTCATGGCCGATTAAGTCCTGTACACGAATCTGTTCGATTGAAATAGCCGCTAAAGGCTGCTGGGATATCCATCGAATAATTCCCTCTGAAGTCAATAGCCAATTAAAAGACCCTGTTGAGTCATATATAGGAAAAATAGAATAAGAAAGCCGATCCACAACTTTCATAATATCCTTTAAAGGTGTTTCATTTTTGTAATACAGCACTGGTACACTAGCAATCGATAGCACCATTTGAGGCTTCTCAAATTGGTCAGCAATCATCTCAATATGGGTAACTACATCAACATTTGGCTCAGCAATATAATACCGTTCCTTTATTTTTTCATGGACAAGAGCATTACGGAGCTTAGCATATTGATAAAGGTCATGCCGATAGGTTCGAATGATGGCATGGGAATTCCCACTATCTAATAATGCTTTAAAACTATCACTCCTAGCATTACGAACTAATTTAGTTAAACACTTATGAATCCGATTAAAAGCAGTCTCAAACCTTTCTGCTAGAGGAGTTGCAGTAATAATATTTGGCAAATTTACCATCTCCCTATAATTTCCACTTTATTAAACTATTTTTATGGAAAAGAATGATTTACATTTGCTGAAATTATCAGCTTTATACCTATTCCCCAGCATTTCGTAGTCGTTGTGGTTGATGACATAGGCATGTTCATCGGTATCGTGAATGATTGTTTTCAATTGGACGATTTCTTGTTTAGTGATAACAATATAAAGCTCTTCTTTGTTTTAATGATACAACACAATTTCTTAATCTTCTAATTTATCCAATGTCCATCTAACTATATAAGAAAAGGAACGGCAGCCCCCGATAGCCGTGGTTCCTTCCATTAAAATATTGATTCAAACTCTCTCATCAATGACATCAATCATAAAAAAAATGCCTAACACATTCGTGCTAAAGGCATTGCTTTTTAGGTCAGCTATTAATACTGTTGATTCTGGTGCCATTTCCAGGCATCCGCAATAATTTTTTCTAAATTCCGCTCTGCTTTCCATCCTAGTTCGGTGAAAATCTTTTTAGATGAGGCCACAAGTCTTGCCGGGTCACCTGCACGGCGGTCTGCCATCTCGACATTAGCCTTTACGCCCGTTACCTTTTCACAGGTTTCAATGATTTCCTTAACAGAGTAGCCAAGGCCGTTGCCAAGATTATAAACCTCTGCCGATTTCTTTCCAGTTAACAATGCTTCAAGTGCAAGAATATGGGCTTGGGCCAAATCAGTGACATGAATATAATCGCGAATACACGTACCATCTTCTGTCTCATAATCTGTTCCAAAAACAGCCACTTTCTCCCGCTGTCCCAGAAGCTGTTGTAGAATGATTGGGATTAAATGGGTTTCCGGCTCATGACTCTCACCAATTACCGCTGATTCATGGGCTCCAGCTGCATTAAAGTAACGCAATACCACATAGTTCAACCCATAGGCTTTTGAACAATCAGACAGTATCTGTTCCACCATCAATTTGGAACAGCCATATGGATTAATCGGGTTGGTGGCACTTGTTTCATCAATCAACTCCACATCAGGAATTCCATATGTAGCCGCAGTCGATGAAAAAATAAAGTTCTTCACCTTAAATTTCAACATCACTTTTAACAAGGTTAAAGTGGATGACACGTTATTTTGATAATATTTTAAAGGATCCACAACAGACTCTCCAACCAAACTATAGGCAGCAAAGTGCATAACGGCTTTGATTGGATAGCTTCTAAAGACCATATTTAGGTCGTCTTCATTTCCGAGGTCCCCTTTTACAAAAACCGCTCTGCTATCAACGGCCTCACGATGCCCTGTCGACAAATTATCTAGCACTACCACTTCTTCTTTTTCTGCCAATTCCTTTACAATGTGGCTACCAATGTAACCGGCTCCGCCAACAACGAGAATCATATTCATTTCCCCTTAGCAAGAATTTCATAAACCTACTCCATTATATCATTTTTGAAAATAACAGCTTGTGAAGGGAGCTTACCAATTATTCCCCCTCATTTCTGTAAAACTCCTTATTTACACCTATCATTTGCTATTCCCTCAAGCTTTTTTCAAATGACAGTTTACTCAAACTATGCTAGAATTTCGGAGATAAACGAAAAAAGGATGATTTATATGAAATCCTTCACAACAAATCTACTAAAAAATCACTTAAAAGACTCCATTACTACCCAAGAATTCACTCAACAAAACTACGAACATTTATATGAGAGATTGAAATATGTTTCCTATATGTTGATTTTCACCTATCCATGCTTTTTTATTGTCGACTTTTTTCTCTTAAAAAATCTTAACAGCCCCACATTCAAAGTTGTTCTTGCAGCAGTACACTTAACAGGACTTCTAATCTCTCTCTTTTTTATCATGATTTATCGTAGTAACGTTAAACTAGTTTCTAAGAGATTCGTGGTTGAAAGCTATGTCCTCCTCTATCTATTAATAGGAGTGATCTCCTCGATCAACAGCCAGTTATTCACCAAAAACATCTATGCCTATATTATTATCTTATTGGGGATAGCAGCCATCTTTCCAATCCGTCCAAGAAACTTATTTATTAAGTATGTTACTGTTCAAGTTTTCTTCCTAATTGGTTTAAGTCTTATTGAACCCAATCATTATTCATACTTATCGATGTTAATCAACTCAACCGGTACAGCCGCCATTTCGTTCACCATTTCCCTAGCATTCTATTCATTTCGAAAAAGCGAATTTTTAATTAAAAGAAAACTTAGAAGAAGTGAGGAAAGTTTTCGAAGTTTATTTAACTTGAATCCAAAAGCGCTCATTCTGATGAGGCTAGAGGATCATGAAATGGTCCTTATGAATAATCAAGCAGTGGAATACTATCACCTTAAACCAAGCAGCACCAAGCATTTCGATATTAGTTTCTTGTTTAGCAGTGCACAGGAAAAGCAGGAAATGTTAAAAAGGCTGTACGAGGAAAAAAGTATTAAAAACTATGTAACACAGCAACAAATAACAGGAGAATTAAAGAAATGGTCATTGCTTAATTTTGAGATGATTGACTACTTAGGTCAAACCTGTATTTTAATCGATACGACTGATATTACGGATATAAAAAAGAAGGAAGCAGAGCTTTTCATGCATGCATCGATTGATATGCTGACAGGTGTGAGAAATCGTAGAAGCGGGATGGAACTGCTCTCCAAGCTGCTCGCTGATGGTCCCCATTCCCAAGAATTTATTATTTGCTATATCGATGTGAACAATTTAAAAATTGTCAATGATCGGTATGGTCATGCCGCAGGTGATGACCTGATAAAGACCTGCTGTGAGACCATTAATTGTCACCTGGACCATAATGATGTGCTATTCCGCTTAGGTGGAGATGAATTTGTGATTATCTTTTTTAAACAACAATTAAAAGCCGTACAAATGGTGTGGGATGCGATCCAGATGGCGTTCCAGGACATCAATGAAAGTGCACAAAGACCGTATCAGATCTCCGCAAGCCATGGGTTTTATCACTATAAACCGGGGACACCACCACTCACGATCGAAGAAATACTAGAAAGAGCCGACATGGAAATGTATAAGAAAAAAGTTGTTTTTAAAACTCTTCAGCAAACCGAGTATTCATGAAAGCAGGATTCTACTGTTTTGTCGGACAAGGCTATTTATTCAGTAAACCACTTCCTGCCGAAGAGTGGAACAGCTTATGAAAACAAAATCTTGTTAAAATATCCGGATATCTAAATGTAATAGACCTGTTTTGGGTGCAGGTCTTTGAAGCAATTTGGGTATAAAACTCGAGGTATGCGCTCAGACTGTGATTTGAGGAGGGAAATACATGCGGGTATTCTTGATTTTGATCTGTGCTGGAACCATCTTTATTTTTACGTGTACGTCCCATTTCACTAGTCTCTTTGAATCTGGAACGATACACTTTCAGTGGGACCCTCATCCTAGATTGAAGGAGCTCCTTTTACCTTTACCTGCTGAACTAACCAGGGATTTTCTGATCCAAAAGATTGGGCACTTTAGTGCTTTTTTTATTCTCACTCTATTACTGCAAACAAGGTTCCAATCAAAGGTACTAATCCTGATAATCGCCATTTCCTATGCGGCATTAACCGAGTTTCTTCAATTATACTTTACGCGCGATGGAAGAATATTTGATATAGGGTTTGATGCTTTTGGGATTCTTTTGGCAGTTGGTGCGGGCAGTATTTTCATAGTCCGTAATTTAGAAAAGTCTATCTAAACAATGGCCAACAGTGATGTTGGCTTTTTGTGTTAAACCAACCGAATGGACCCCAATGGCAGAGAAGTCCTTTTTTGGACAACCACCCGAACAGGTTTACAGCTTATCCCATACAATAGTATGTACAACTATTTTTAAAAAGGGAGGAGTTTTAATGAAGCTTTATTTAGATCCAGGTCATGGCGGCACGGACCCAGGTGCCCAAGGTAATGGACTAAACGAAAAGGATATCACGTTAGATATTGCTCTTAAACTACAGTCAATTTTAACCAATGGTTTTGAAAATATTGATATTAAGCTGAGCCGAACCTCAGATGTAAGTAAAAGCCTAAGCCAGCGTACCAGTGAGGCAAATAGCTGGGGGGCTGATTACTTTTTGGCCATTCACATCAATTCTGGCGGTGGACAAGGTTACGAAGACTATATTTATAGTGGTCTATCAGACACATCTACGACAGCAGCCTACCAACATATTATCCATGCAGAAGTAATGAAAATGAATCAGTTGCATGACCGCGGCCAGAAAAAGGCCAATTTCCATGTTTTACGCGAATCTGCGATGCCCGCCATGTTATCGGAAAATGGCTTTATCGACAATTCTCATGATGCGGCCTTAATGAAACAATCTTCGTGGCGTCAAAATGTTGCCATTGGCCATGCAAATGGGATTGCCAAAGCCTTTAATCTTAAAAGAAAGGTAACCACTCCGCCACCAACTACTCCAGGGACAGGAACGCTTTACAAAGTGATTGCTGGCTCATTCCAATCGCGTGAAAATGCTGATGACCGGGTAGCATTACTTGGTTCAAAGGGAATTGATTCATTTGTGAAAGTGGCAACAATTTCAGGAAAAACCTGGTACCGCGTTCAAGCTGGAGCTTATGAAAACAGGGTAAATGCCGAAGAGCGGTTAGACGAAGTTAAAAAAGCTGGAGCTGGGGATGCATTCCTTGTTGCCGAATAATAAGATCTTAGTGCAGAACGCTTAAAAGGCCCCAAAAGGTAATTACTTCCTGATGAAAGACTTTTCACTTTGTTTTACCACTACATTTGTCCTTCATTGCCCTGATGAAGGACTTTTCTCTTTGTCCTTTTACTCAGTTTGTCCTTTATGAATCTGCGTAGAAGTGACAAAATGGGGAAAAATAAAATTACCTATTGAAACATTTTCTATAAACGAATAATATAGTTAAGTCACAAAAAAACGTTCGTGTTTTGGAGGAACTAGTATGTTTAAGCTCAAAGAAAATCAGACAAATACAAAAACGGAACTTTTAGCAGGACTTACGACCTTTTTTACAATGGTTTATATCGTCGTCGTTAACCCCGTCATTCTTGCTGATGCCGGCGTTCCCTTTGAACAAGTGTTTACCGCAACCATCATTGCCGCTTTGGTCGGTACACTTTGGATGGCTCTTTTCGCCAATTATCCGATTGCCATCGCACCAGGAATGGGATTAAACGCCTACTTTGCCTATTCTGTTGTCGGCGGTCACGGGATTAATTATCAAACTGCTTTTGCAGCTGTCTTTATTGCTGGTATTATTTTTCTCATCTTATCCTTAACCACTTTTAGGGAAAAATTAATTGAGGCCATTCCTGAGAACCTAAAGTATGGAATTTCAGCTGGAATCGGTTTATTTATTGCATTTATTGGTTTGCGTCAAACCAAAATCATCACCGCACACCCTGCCAATCTTGTCGGCTTGGGCGACCTGCATTCCCCCGAGGCGGTTTTAGCTATCATCGGATTGGCAGTCACACTAATCTTAATGGCGCTCAGAGTGAATGGGGCTTTATTTTTCGGTATGATTATCACTGGAATCGTTGCCTACTTTACCAATCAGCTCTCCTTTGATAAAGGAATTATGGCTCTCCCTTCTCTTCCAGAGGGGTTATTAATCGCCAATCCCATTACAGCACTAACCGATGTAGTTCAGCACAGCCTGTATGCCGTTGTGTTTTCCTTCATTCTTGTCACCATTTTTGATACGACCGGCACAATGATTGGGGTTGCCAACCAAGCAGGCCTAATGAAGGGAGACAAATTGCCACGTGCCCGCCAGGCATTACTGTCCGATTCCCTTGCTACAGCGGTCGGTGCCATGTTTGGGACAAGCCCAACAACAGCCTTTATTGAATCGACCTCAGGAGTCGCTGCCGGCGGACGAACAGGGTTAACCTCCCTTACCGTTGCTGCGCTATTTTTGGTCTCAGCCTTCTTTGGTCCGCTTGTTAGTGCAGTGTCCGGGATTGCCGCCATTACTGCACCTGCATTAATCATTGTCGGCAGCCTAATGATGGGCAGTATCGCCAAAATCCGTTGGAACGAGCTCGATGAAGCATTCCCAGCGTTCTTAACGGTTCTAAGTATGCCGCTTACTTCTAGCATTTCAACTGGAATTGCACTCGGCTTCATCAGCTATCCTCTTTTAAAAATTGCAAAAGGGAAATGGCGCGAGATCCATCCACTGCTATATGTATTCGCCGTACTATTCTTTATTCAATTAGCATTTTTGCAACAGTAGTGTAAAAAATTTTAAAAAGAGGCTGGGACAAAACCCACCTCTAAGATGAAAAAGCCGGTGGAATTTT
>CAUSCO010000058.1:0-14745 GCA_963530265.1 uncultured Bacillus sp. | reverse complement strand
CAAAAGGAATTAATTTGACCCCTTTTCTTTTTACACAATTATATGGACTTAATCGCTATTTCGTCTGTTGCTTACTTTATTATGTGAAATCCCTACGTAGGATCCTTCTACTTCGGCTTTTGTTTGCTTTTTTACCTAAAATCCCTACGTAGGATCCTTCTACTTCGGCTTTTGCTCTCTTTTTTACCTGAAATCCCTACGTAGAACCCTTCTACTTCGGCTTTTGCTCTCTTTTTTACCTGAAATCCCTACGTAGGACCCTTCTACTTCGGCTTTTGCTCTCTTTTTTACCTAAAATCCCTACGTAGGACCCTTCTACTTCGGCTTTTGCTCTCTTTTTTACCTGAAATCCCTACGTAGAACCATTAATACAAAAAAAGACAGCATCGGCTGTCTTTTTTATAAAAAGTAAAAGTCCAAGTTAAGACTCCATTTGTCTAGCTAAGAATCCTGCTGCTGTTTCAACGGCTTTTTGTTCTACTTCTCCAAGCGTTCCTTCTCTAGAGAAGATAATAACAGCTCCAATTGGATCACCATTTGCAATGATTGGCCCAATTGTGTAAGATGAGACGGTTTCGTCATTACCGTCTGCTAAAGCTATATCACCTTGCTGCGTTGAAAGAACCGAGTTTCGTTCTTCCATTGTTTTTTCAACTAAATCACTAATATTTTTATTTAAGTAATCTTTTTTAGAACCGCCGGCAAGGGCGATATACGTATCTCTATCGCAGATTAAAACAGGGTTACCGAGGCTATCAAATAAGGCTTCCGCATATTCTTTGGCAAAATCGCCTAATTCGCTGATTGGTGAATATTTTTTTAGAATGACTTCCCCGTCTCGATCTACAAAGATCTCTAACGGGTCCCCTTCACGGATTCGCAAAGTTCTGCGTATTTCTTTAGGAATAACTACACGACCCAAATCATCGATTCGACGAACAATTCCAGTTGCTTTCATCTAATGTTGCCTCACTTTCATCTGATGATTTTACTAACATGGTAATGATGTTAATCATCACCAGCTTTGAAATTAGTATCTTTCATCTGGAAAGTTCTATACATTTTCATCTTAATTTTTCAGATATAGGAGAAAACAACCATTTTTGAATAAAAGCTAATAGGAATGTGCAGACAGACTGATAGGACTAGCAAAGGCTTCCACCGATTATTTCACTGGATTGCCCTGGCCTTTTTTAGCGGAAGGAATACCTTTAATCAATTCACGAACCATATGAAGCCATTGTCCTGTATCATAGTCTTTAACCTTGATGACCATTTTCAACCTTGAGCCTTCCATGCCTGGTAGTACATTTCGGCCAAATTGATTTCCAAGATGAAACAATTTGCTTCCGTCGATTTTGCTGGTAACCTGCTCATCGATAAAAATGGTTACATCCTGTTTGACTTGTTTAATTTGTTCTACACCATTTAAAAGTGCATAAACCTTGATTTCGGCAATTTGGAACAAATAATCAACCTCATCTGGAAATTCTCCAAAACGGTCAATCATTTCGTTTTGCAGCTCTTCAATATCCTCGAGTGACTGTAACCCTCTAAACCGCTTATACATCTCAATCTTTTGATGTCCATCCTTAATATAGGTATCAGGAATATAGGCATCAATTTCAAGGTCAATTTCTACCGATTTTTTAACTTCAGCACTAGGAACCCCTATATCAGCTTTACGCTCTTCAATCGCTTCTTTGAGCATTTGCGAATAAAGGTCAAAACCAACAGAGTCAATGAACCCGTGCTGCTGGGCACCTAATAAATTCCCGGCTCCTCTTATCGTTAAATCACGCATGGCAATTTTAAAACCAGAGCCTAATTCCGTAAACTCTTTAATGGCTTGGAGACGCTTTTCAGCAACTTCAGTCAATACTTTATCTTTTCGGTACGTGAAATAGGCGTAAGCCACCCGGTTGGACCGGCCCACGCGTCCGCGAAGCTGATAAAGCTGCGAGAGTCCCATGCGATCGGCATCAAACACAATTAAGGTATTTACATTTGGAATATCTACTCCCGTTTCAATGATCGTTGTACTGACCAGGACATCAAACTCTCCGGCCAGGAAACCAATCATGACGGATTCCAATTCATTTTCAGTCATTTGGCCATGGGCAAACGTGACCCGGGCATCTGGGACAAGCATCGATATTTCCTCGGCTTTTCGCTCGATATCTTCCACTCGGTTATATAAAAAGTAAACTTGTCCGTCGCGGGCAAGCTCGCGCTCAATCGCCTCCCGCACCAATGATCCATTGTACTCCATCACATAAGTTTGCACTGGGAAGCGGTTTTCAGGCGGCGTTTCGATAACCGATAAATCCCGAACACCCAGCATCGACATATGTAGGGTTCGTGGGATTGGCGTTGCCGTCAAGGTTAACACGTCTACATTTGTTTTTAACTTCTTAATTTTTTCTTTATGAGTAACTCCAAATCGCTGTTCCTCATCGACAATCAACAATCCTAAATCACGGTAGACAATATCCTTCGACAGCAAGCGGTGGGTTCCAACCACAATATCAACTGTCCCTGCTTTTAAGCCTTTAGTGGTCTCCGTTTGCTGTTTTTTGGAGCGGAAGCGGCTTAACAAACCAATATTGATCGGATAGTCTTGAAAACGCTCCCTTAATGTTTCATAATGCTGCTGCGCTAAGATCGTTGTTGGAACGAGAAAAGCAACCTGTTTTCCGTCGGCAATCGCCTTAAAAGCAGCACGAATCGCGACCTCTGTTTTTCCATAGCCAACATCACCGCACAAGAGGCGATCCATTGGACGAGGTCTCTCCATATCCTTTTTAATTTCATGGATAGAGCGCAGCTGATCTTCCGTTTCCTGGTAGGCAAAAGATGTCTCAAATTCCCTCTGCATATCTCCATCAGGTGAAAAGGCATAGCCCACAGCCGCTTCCCGTTCAGCATATAGCTTGATTAAATCGTCGGCAATATCTTGAACCGAGGATTCGACTTTCTTCTTGACCTTTTTCCAATCGGTGCCGCCCAGTTTATAAACCTTAGGCTCTTTTCCTTCAGCCCCGACATATTTCATAACAAGATCTATTTGTTCGACTGGAACATACAGCTTATCTGTCCCCTGATAACGAATATGCAGATAATCTTTATGAATACCATTGATTAAAAGCGTCTCAATCCCTAAGTATTTCCCAATCCCGTGGTTTACATGAACAACATAATCACCAATTTTAAGCTCAGAGTAACTTTTAATTCGTTCTGCATTGGATAATTTCTGCCTGTTTGTTGACTTTTTAACGCGCTTATTAAATAGTTCTTCCTCGGTAATGACAGCTATTTTCTGAATAGAAAGTTCAAAGCCTGCATGCAGATTTCCTTGCATTATTTGGACTTTACCGGGCAAAAGCTGCTGATTTCCCTTGATGATACTGCCATCAATCTCATAATCTTCTAGCACCCGTTCGAGCTTCTTTACCCTTTCTTCATCCGGTCCTAAAAACAGAATAGAATAATTGCCCTTTTTCCAACGCTCAATTTCTGCTTTTAACACATGCATTTGGCCGTGGAAATTTTGCATTTGCTTACAAGCAATATTGATTATATTTTGTGGACTGGTATTGGCTACATGCCGCAAAAATAATGACATATATAGAAGCGGAAATTCCCTTTTTTGCAGCATAGCCGGTAAGTCGTGAGAGATATGTAAATCATGAATTATTTGTCCTTCACCGAGTAAACTGGTATACCATTCTGCCTCTTCCTTCATAAGAGAGTCATTCATCTCGTGGACCCTGCTAATCTCGTCAATAAACACCAGTCCATTACTTGGTAGGTAGTCTAGCAAACTATTAGGACGCCCGTAGGCTAATGATAAGTATTTATAGATTTGGTCAGGTTTTTGCCCATTTTGTAACTGTTCGAGTTCATGACTGATATTTTGACTCAGCTGCATTTTGGCTTTATCATCTTTTAATTTTCTTAGACTTTGTGCTAATCCTTCTTCAAGCTTCCCAATAATCCGGCCATAGTCCTCATTTTCGAGTAGGATTTCAGTTGCTGGTCCAATTAGGATTTCCTTGATTTTTTCCTTAGAGCGCTGATCTTCGAGAGAGAAATAACGAATCGAGTCAATTTCTGTATCAAATAATTCAATTCTCAGCGGGTCTGCCTCTGTTAGCGGATATATATCAATGATCCCGCCTCTTACACTAAATTCACCTGGAGTCGTAACCATTTCAGAACGGACATAGCCCATTCTAACCAATGTGGCTAACATCTTATCAATATCGATATCTTCCCCTAATTTAAATGACAGCTGATATTTGCTCCATAGAGTTTTAGGTGGAATGATTTTTTTTAAACCAGCAATAGGGACAATTAAAATCCCTTGGCCCTTCTTACTCCAATGGTTTAAGGCTTCAATCCTCTGGGCTTTTAATTCTGGACTGGCAATACTTAGCTCGGCAGCAATTAACTCATTGGCTGGAAAAAGAAAAACTTCTTTCTCACTTAATAGATTGACAATATCATCATAGAGTTTTTGTGCTTGTAATAGATTGTGGGTAACGAGCATAATCGGTCTTTTCATCTGTTCGTAAACTGATGCCGTTAGCACCGTTCGGGACGACCCAGATAAACCGGCAATTAGCTGTTCCTTCAAGCCCTCCTCCACTCCAGCAATAACGGAGTGAACATCTTCCTGCTTCAGGAATAATGATGTTAAACTATTCAAGGTTTCTCCTCCCTCCTTAGCAATATGAGTAATATTTTTATAGTAGAAAATACTAAATAGAAAAACGCTTTGGAGATCAGTCCAAAGCTAATCGAAAAGCGGAAGCGCCTGTTTAGCGACGTATGGACTGGAGCGACCCGACTGAGATAAAGGAAACACGGAGAGCGATAGCGATCCGATGTTGACTTATCGTAGGGAGGAGCGCGAAGTACACTAGTCGCTAGGCGCTGGAGCTAGACATTTATCTAAGTAGAGAAATGTATACTCTATACTAATGAATAAGGAAATCGTATTGATGGTAATCTGGGTTTCGCTCTAGAGCTTCCTGACAATCTTCACAAATGGCTGTTATATGAATATCTCCGGATGTGTCATACGTAACCATGTCCTGTCTTTCCTGTTCTGTTAGTTTATGAAGGCCAAGAGTTTCTGAGTGTATGGATGTTTGTTCAATGGAACCAAGTTTCGTCCCACAATGACGACAATGGTAATGAATGGCCACGCCTGTCCCTCCCCAATCTAGGATTCCTTACTAGTATTATCCTGAGAGGAGGAATTTATTCAAATCGATTAGGCGCTGGTCTAACCTGCCTGAATTTCAGTTTTTCTTCAATGTATGAAAGAATAACTTGTATCATGAACACTTATTGATTATAATCATTCATTACTTGCAGAAAAGGCTTCTCCAGCCATGCAGCACAAGCTTCGGCACTTTTCTTCACAGCATCCTCGGTAAACGGTCTTTCCTCAGGACGAAAGCGTCCGAGTACATAATCTGGTACACTCATCCCGGGTTCAGGACGGGCAATGCCTATTCGAATTCGGTTAAACTGTTGTGTCCCAAGATGCGCGACGGTTGACTTAATTCCATTATGACCGCCGGGACTCCCTTTTTGACGCAGCCTAATTTTTCCAACTGGTAAATCAAGATCATCATAAATAACTAATAAATCCTCTAGCTCTATTTGATAGTAATCCATAACCGCGCGGATTGATTCCCCTGATAAATTCATATATGTCAATGGTTTTAATAGTAATACCTTTTCCCCATTAAGTAAACCAATCCCATACAAGCCTTTGAATTTAGATTGATTTAATGGTATGGAAAATTGGCTGGAAAGTGCGTCAATTACCTCAAAACCAATATTATGTCTTGTTTGTTCATATTGCTTCCCAGGGTTACCTAAACCAACAATACATTTCATTTGCGTTCCCACCTCTTCCGGTTCAGCCAACCTTTTAAAAATTTTTCGAAACATCGCCATTCTCCCTATGTAATGCGTTAAAAGACGTAACCTTTGAAAGGTTACGTCCAACTCTTAATCTTCGTTACTGACTAGCTTAGGCGCCCAGCGATTAGTATACTTCGCTTAACAGGCGTTTAGTGCTTTTTCTATTCTGGAGTTGTTTCTCTTCCTTCTTCATGATCAGGATGACCGCCATCTTGTTGTTCACCAGCGTTAATTTCCTCTTCCTGCCTTGGCGGCAGGATAGAAGCAACCACTTCATCGTCCTCGTGGTTGATGGTAAATCCGCCTACAGCTGGGATATCACCAACTAGTACTGTTTCTCCTACCTGGAGGTTTGCTATATCAACTTCTATTTGCTGCGGGATATTATCCGGGGTAGAAGTAATTGATAATTGGTGGACCGATTGCTGCAAGACGCCGCCATCCTTCACACCTGCTGCTTCGCCAACAAGGACAAGTCTGACCTCCACATTAATTTTTGAAGATCTATCTACCGCCAGAAAGTCAACATGAAGGATTTCCTTTTTAAAGGCATCCTCTTGATAATCAGTTAGAATTACATCTTGCTTGGTACCATTTACATCAAGAGAAATAATTCCATTTCTGCCAACAGAACGGATTGTCTTTGTTAAGTCTGCTGAACTCACAGACACCGGTTTACTTTCAACCTTTGCCCCATAAATAACAGCAGGGATATTTCCGTTTTGTCTAATGTTTTTTAAGGCGGAACGACGAAGTTCCTTACGCTCCTGTGCTTGTAAAACAGTGCTCATATGTGTAGTCACCTTCCTATTTTAGTTAAAACTTTCTCTATAAAAATACCCTAAAACAGGAAGGTCTAATCATTTATTGCAATAAGAAGGTAATTTTGACCTTGATTAATGGCCAGCTCCAGCACCAAGCGGCGAGACGACTTCGCACTTCTCCCTACGATAAGTCAACATCGGATCGCTGACGCTCTCCGTGTTTCCTTTATCGCGTTTAACGGGCAGTAGATTCTCAACTGCCCGTAAGAACCCGATCGGTTCAACTAACAATCAGCGAGAAGAACGTTCGCTGATTGAAGTTTCACCTTATCTCAGTCGAAGTACTCCAGTCCATACGCCGCTAACCGGGTGCTTCCGCTTTTCTTTTAATCAAATAACGTACTTACAGATTGCTCTTCGTGAACACGAATAATAGCTTCCCCTAGTAATGGCGCTACAGAAAGGTGAACAATCTTATTACTCTTTTTATCTTCTGGAAGGGCTATTGAATTGGTTACGACTAATTCTTTGATTTTTGAGTTTTCAATTCGTTCAATGGCTGGGCCGGACAAAACAGGATGTGTACAACAAGCATATACTTCCAATGCCCCGTTTTCGACTAAAGCATTCGCAGCCAGTGTAATGGTTCCAGCAGTATCAATGATATCATCGATTAAAATAGCAATTTTCCCTTCGATGTTACCAACAATATTCATGACTTCCGCTACATTTGGTCTTGGACGTCGTTTATCAATAATAGCAATTGGAGCTTTCATACGTTCCGCTAACTTTCTCGCTCTTGTTACTCCGCCATGGTCAGGAGAAACAATTACAATATCCCCGCTAAATTCTCTAGATTTAAAATAATCAGCCAAAATAGGAACACCCATTAAATGGTCTGTCGGGATGTCAAAGAACCCTTGAATTTGTGGTGCATGCAGATCAAGACAGATAACACGGGTTGCTCCCGCCGTCTCAAGCAAGGTTGCCACTAATTTAGCTGTAATTGGCTCACGTGCACGCGCTTTACGGTCTTGACGGGCATAGCCGTAATAAGGCATTACAATGTTGATGGTTTTAGCAGAAGCTCTTTTTAGGGCATCAATCATGATTAATAATTCCATAAGGTTTTCATTAACTGGTGAACTAGTTGATTGAATAACATAGACATCACAGCCACGGATACTTTCTTCAATATTAATTTGAATTTCCCCGTCACTAAATTGATTAACAGAGCATTTTCCGAGTTCTACTCCGATTACTTTAGCAATCTCTCTTGCCAGCGGAAGATTTGAGTTTAAACTAAACACCTTTAAATTCGGATCTAAATATTGATTTGACATGATTGCCCTCCAATTATGATTGCTTATTTCTTGATATCAAGCTTCTGAACGTAATCTTCCTTATTTACTTGCCTTGCTCGCGCAATCGACAGCGCTTCTCCAGGTACATCCTTCGTGATGGTTGAACCTGCCGCGACATATGCACCCTTTCCGATTGTGACAGGGGCAACTAAATTGGAATTGCATCCGACAAAGACACCATCTTCAATTTTTGTTAAGAATTTATTTTTACCATCGTAATTCACGGTAATCGAACCGCAGCCGATGTTTACATCACTGCCGACTTCAGCGTCACCAATATAGCTCAGATGTGACGCTTTACTTCCCTTGCCAAAATCAGCCTTCTTAATTTCAACAAAGTTTCCAATTTTGACCTCATCATGAATCGTTGACTCAGGGCGAATGTGGGCAAATGGGCCAATATTGACATGAGAGCCAATTGAGCTTTTATGTGCAGCAGATTGACGAATAACCGTTTCATTGCCAATTTCACAGCTGTCAATTTCTGAGTTTGGTCCAATTACACATTCTGTACCAATGATGGTTTTACCTTTAATCATAGTCCCTGGATAGATAACTGTATCTTGTCCAATTTTTACATCTGTTCCAATGTAGGTGTTAGCAGGATCCATAATGGTTACTCCATTACGCATATGAGATTGATTGATGCGGATCCGCATCGTTCGCTCTGCCTCTGCCAAAGCAACACGGTCATTGACACCTAATGTTTCTTCAAACTCGTTTGTTTGGAAGGCCGTGACAACTTCACCTTGTTTTTTCATAATTTCAATGACATCTGGTAAATAGTATTCCCCTTGAACATTATGATTGGATACATTTTGCAGCGCCTCAAATAAAGCAAGGTTATCAAAACAATAGGTACCTGTATTAATTTCATTTATTTTTCGTTCTGCCTCTGAGGCATCTTTGTGCTCGACAATTTTTTCAACAAGACCATTTTCATTACGAATGATTCGTCCATATCCTGTTGGATCATCAATTCTAGCTGTGAGTATTGTGGCTTTAGCCGATAATTCCTCATGGTGCTTAAACAGTGACTCCATCGTTTCAGCTTTAATTAAGGGGGTATCACCGCATACAACAATGGTTACGCCCTCTTTACCTTCAAGCATACTCCCAGCCTGCATAACGGCATGAGCAGTACCCAGTTGCTCCTCCTGCAAGGCATAAAGGCTCTTGTCAGCTAATTGTGCTTGTACCATTTCAGCACCATGCCCAATAATTGTTACTATTTCTTGAACATTTAGCTTTGTTATTTGATCCACTACATGTTGTACCATAGGTTTACCACATACTGGGTGTAGTACTTTATATAGCTTAGATTTCATCCGCGTTCCCTGTCCTGCGGCCAAAATCACAGCATAACGATTATGCATGAACAGTCCCCCAATTTACCTTTTTATCCATTAAAAATATTAACGTAAATGGGCACACTTTTCAAGGAATGATGAATAAGTGTCTAATTTTGTTATATTGAGCTAATTAAGGAAAGAGAAAGCGTGGGAGTAGAATTTGATTAGGGGAGTTAATAAATACTTGATAAACACAATAAAAAGAGCCTTACTCAGAAGAAAGGCCCTAGTTGTTAAAATTCTTAGGAAGCTCCGGCTTCTTCAAATTCTACTTCCATTTCACCTAAACGATGGTACTCAGCCAAAACTGCTTCTTGGATTTTACCTCTTGTTCCTGAATTGATTGGATGCGCAATGTCACGAAATTCTCCATCTGGAGTACGTTTACTTGGCATAGCTACAAATAAACCGTTATTTCCGTCGATAACACGAATGTCATGGACAACAAATTCATTATCTAATGTGATTGATGCAATCGCTCTCATTCGACCATCCGTATTAACCCGGCGTAATCTTACGTCAGTTACTTCCATGTGCTCACACCCTTTTTTGTTATATAAAATGCTAGTTAAATAAATTCAACAATTAATTCTATATTCCTTCTTTAATTTCAAAATATTTTTGAAAAATTAGGGCTAATTAGTGAACATTTGTAAAATCTATACATCTCAATAAAAAAATAGCTTAGAAGTAACACAGAAAGAAACAAATTTAGCTGATTTAAAAATGCCCGTTTATTTAACGAGTGCTACTACTTCGATTTCAACTAAAGCATCCTTTGGTAAACGGGCAACCTCTACACAAGAGCGGGCTGGCTTATGTGTGGAGAAATATTCACCGTATATTTCATTTACGGCAGCAAATTCATCCATGTTTTTAATAAAGACAGTTGCTTTTACGACTGTTTCAAGCGAGGCACCTGCTTCGGTTAAGACAGCTTGTAAATTGCGAAAAACCTGATGTGTTTGTTCTTTAACGTCACCTGTTACCATCATACCTTCAGCAGTTAACGGAATTTGCCCTGAACTATAAAACAGATTATTTACGATAATTCCTTGTGAATATGGCCCAATGGCCGCTGGTGCTTGATTTGTTTGAACAACTTTCATGTTAACCCCTCCATATATTAAAATAGTTTCCCGCTTGTACACTAATCTTTTTTTCTTTTACATCGACTTCAGACAATTGAACGAGTGATAAATATTCATCGACTAATCGTTCTTGGATTTTTTCAGACTCCACTAATACAGCAATTCCAGCGAGCTCCGAATTAAATTCCTCCAGCATGCTAATCATTCCCATAACCGTTCCGCCTGCTTTCATAAAATCATCCACAATCAAAACGCGGGAATTCTGCTTCATGCTTCTTTTTGACAACACCATGGTTTGAATTCTTTTTGTTGATCCAGAAACATAATTAATGCTGACAGTTGGCCCTTCAGTTACCATGGTATCTCTTCTGACAATCACGACTGGGACATTTAACTGACTTGCAACAGCATAGGCAAGAGGGATGCCCTTTGTAGCTACGGTCATCACTACATCAATTTTTGCATTAGCGTAGGCAGATGCAATAATCCTTCCTGCCATCTGTACAATCTGGGGATCACCCAAAATATCGGTTAAATATAAATACCCGCCCGGCAATAGACGTTCAGAATTACCAATCAACTGGCAAAGTTCATTGACAAATGGTTCTGCTTTTTCCTGGCTTACTTTAACGGTGAATTTGACACCACCCGCAGCCCCTGGCACTGACTGCAAGGTACCAATTCCTCTTTGTTCAAAAGTCTCTTTCACAATAGCTAAATCTTCACTAATCGATGACTTGGCAGACGAATAACGCTCAGCAAAAAAGGTTAACGGCACAAGCTGGCGAGGATGATCCAATAAATAATCTGTCATATCAATCAAACGTTCACTTCGGCGAAATTTCATAATTAACCCCCAAAATCCGAATAATATTATTAAAGGATACCACTATTGTACGCCTTTAATCAAGGGAGTGCCGTTCTCCAAGCATGCGGACTGCAAATACCTGATCACAGAATCCTCTAAGTCCATTATAAATTCTATGCATTCTTGAATCATGCTGGACAATGCCAAACACGGTTGGCCCACTGCCACTCATCAAAACAGCATCTGCTCCAAAGCGCTTCATTTGTTCCTTAATTTGGGCAACCTCGGGATGAAGCGATAAGGTAACATCCTCGAGGACGTTTCCGACATTGTCACATACCTGTTGATAGTCATGATTATGAATGGCTTCAATCATAGCATCAATATTTGGATGGTCCGTCCCCTTTAAATCTAGCCGGCGGTAAACCTCAGCTGTCGAGACCCCAATAAAAGGCTTCGCTAGGATCACCCAGCACGTTGGCGGTGGTGGAAGTTCAGTAATGAGTTCTCCTCTTCCCGTTGCCAAGGCTGTGCCTCCATATACACAAAAAGAAACATCCGATCCAATCTCGCTCCCAAGCTCTGCTAATTCATCCAAACTTAGCCCTAAGTTCCAAAGCTTGTTTAGGCCTCTTAAGGTTGCTGCAGCATCACTGCTGCCCCCGGCTAAACCCGCTGCAACGGGAATCGTTTTTTCAATCGTAATCAATACGCCTTTCTTTACATCAAATCGTTTTTTTAAAAGCTGTGCCGCCTGAAAGGCTAAGTTACGCTGATCATCAGGTACATATCGATTATGGGAAAGAATATGTATTTGATCGTGATTTAATAAGGTTAGTTCAATCCGATCTGCCAAATCAATGGTCGTCATAATCATTTCAACCTCATGATAGCCATCGGAACGTTTATGCAAAACATCTAATGCTAAATTTATTTTAGCCGGTGCTTTGACTAAAAGCCTCACTACGTCCACCTACTTTAGTTTTGTCCAGCTCCAGCGCCCCTGTTCATGACGCTTCCGCATTTCCTATTCCAAATTCCACATTTTGTCCTATTTTACCACAAAACGATAAATGTAAGACCTTAGTTATGGGATATCCTATTAATTTTACTATTTTCTCATTAATTTACCGTCAAAAAAAGACATATTTTCGTAAAAAGGAATATAAAAGCGGAAGTGCCCTGTTCAGCGGCGTATGGCCTGGAGCACTCCAACTGAGATAAGGTGAAACTTCAATCAGCGAACGTTCTTCTCGCTGATTGTTAGTTGAACCGATCGGGTTCTTACGGGCAGTTGAGAATCTACTGCCCGTTAAACGCGATAAAGGAAACACGAATCGCCTCCGGCTCTTCGTGTTTCCTTATCGTAGGGCGGAGAGCGAAGGCGTCTCGCCGCTAGGGCACTGGAGCTGGACATTTCACTAAGTTAAAACTTATATTCTTATCTTAATAAAAAAGCCAGTGAAGGTCCTAAAGGTCCCTGCACTGGCCTCACTGTGGTGAAGATTTGCTTAAACGTATTGCGGAAGTACTTTTTTGGATTTAAGACTTTGGGCCTTGATTAGCTAATTGTTCTTGTGCAAGTTCAATGGCGCGCTTGACCATATTCCCTGCATCTCTTGCCCGAATGCCGCCCCATCCCTCTTTTTGAACGACATCATAAAAGCCAAGCTCTTTTGCTAATTCCTCTTTAAAGCGCTCAGACATCATCCCTCTTCTTCTGCTCATCTAAACAACCCCTTTCCTCCCACAGCATTAGTAGTATTGTAAAGAAAGGGCATTTTCATGAAAAATCTTTTTTTAAATAGCAAAAAGCAGTAAACCTATGTTTACTGCTGCCAATTGCCTATATACTAGCTTAAAGCTACATGTCCTGCTGCATCATCGTAGAAAGTGATTTGAACTGTTTCTGTTAATACATCCGCATAACTGTAAGAAACACGTTCGAATGAATTTTCGTCTTGATCGAGTTCAATAACAAAAACAGATGGGTAAGTTTCAGCTAAAACTCCGGAGCGTTCGATTGTTTTTCTACGTCCTCCATTGGCTTTCAGCAATAATCTTTTTCCCAAATTTGTGTCAAGAGCCTTTTTGATATCGGCTAAGGTTTTTGGCATTCGGTCCACCTCACTATGAAAAGTATAACATACTGGCATAGTTCTGTCAAACAAAAATATAAATTATATCAGTCCGACAAAATGATTGTCAACATTTTTTATTCTACTTTATCTACTAATTTTCAACATTTATTATGGTTGCCTTATTAGCTATGGAATATGTATACCCATTAAAAAAATTGGCCCATTAGAAATACAGGGAGCGTATTGTTGAAAAATGACCGGCTCCGCTTCTCTAATAGGCTTATTCTTCATTCTCCAGGATGGTACGATATGGCATGCCTGTGCGTAGTACACCCCTTGTCTCAATCCCTCCAAGTCCCTTTTCACCTGATAAGGTATTCCGCAAGACATCCCAAACATTAATTCGTTCCATAAACGAGGTAAAACTTATTTTTGCAACAATATAGACGGGATCTAGTGCATGAATATTAATCCTTTCCGGAGAACTAGCGAAATTCGCACCTGCATGGATGAGTGATTCAAAATGAGATTGACAGGCACCCGCAAAGATGACTAACTGGTCTAAATGCGGGATCTTCCTCCGTGCCTCCCTGACTGTTTGGGCAAAATGTTTGGAATGGCGGTAGGCATTAATGTCCGACATCTTCCCCTTTGCCTTTGAATAGGCATCATGCCCTGTTATGACAATAATATCGGGACGATAAAGATCAATTAATCCGCCAATTTTATCGGGCATTTCCTTTTCATTACAGTGTATCCCTATAACAGGTATCCCTATTTTTTCATATAAGATCATACATTTTTTTAAATAACCGGGATCACCATCTAAATGGAGCACCTTTCCTGGTATTTGAAAATAATTGTTCGGTTTTACATAACCGCCTGTCGCTTCATATTCCCGCTGATGCTTTAAGAGTTCGACATCCTGTGTAAATAGTTTTAAAGACTGTTCTTCCATTGTCCTATATTCTTGTCTCCGCTTCACCCGTTCATTTTGATTCATGACAACCAAATCCGTGTAGGGTGCATCAGCGACAAGTCGAAAATCCTCACCATAAAGGATGGCAACTTTCTGGTTATTAATATTTAGAATATTGATGACGCGGAATAGAAGATCACACTTATATGATTTTCTGCCGACAATATCCATTATCTTTATATCCACTGCCGTCACTCCAATAAGACCAACAAACGGTCCTTTCAAATATGGGTTCTCTCATAAGCTATGCAGGGAAATTTGTCCTTGTTAAATATTTATTAACATTTAAGACTTTTTTGAGGAGAAAGAACAAAAGCGCAAGCGCCCGTTTAGCGGCGTATGGACTGGAGCGCTTTGACTGAG
>CAUSCO010000057.1:0-15386 GCA_963530265.1 uncultured Bacillus sp. | reverse complement strand
GTAAAATTCCACCGGCTTTTTCATCTTAGAGGTGGGTTTTGTCCCAGCCTCTTTTATTTGCCAATAAAAATAGGTCGTCTTTTTTCAATAAAAGCGCTAATTCCTTCTTGGTGATCAAGAGTTTCCCGCATCTTTTCCTGACCGTATTTTTCTAACTCCAATATTTTTAATAATTGGGGACGATTCTTCTCTGCCATTATTTTTTTTGTTTTGATCATTGCTTGAACTGGTCGGCTCAAATAATCAGAAACCCTTGCCTCTAATGTCTCCTGAAGCTCACCTTCCGCTATTTCTTGAATCAACCCAAGCCTTAATGCATCATCAGCACTTAACATTTTCCCATCCCAAATTACCTGCTTTGCCATTGTCTCACCTAATCTTTTTTCTAAAAAGAAATGTGCCCCACCGTCTGGAATTAATCCAATTCCAATAAAATTCATTGACAGCTTACTTGTTTTGTCCGCAATAATATAGTCTGTTGCCATTGCTAAACTAAAACCCAAGCCGGCGGCAGCACCTGTAACAGCACTTATGGTTAGTTTTGGAATGCTATAAAGGGTAATAATTAATTCGCTAATGCAATCCATAACAGAGAAGAAATCGCTTCCATTCGTCTTTGACAGCATTGTCTTAATATCACCACCCGCTGAAAAAGCTTTACCTTTTCCCGTTAACACCAAAATATCAATATCATCTGAGTCGCCAATTTCTTTTAGTTTGCAAACAAGCCCCTTAATTAAATCAATGTCCATTGCATTTAATGCTTCTGGCCGATTCATTTCGATTGTGGCAACACGGCCATTTACCTGCAAATTCACTTTTTCTGTTACAAAATTCATTGGGAAATTCCCCTCCCTTTTTCTTTATTCACATTCATTATATATGGAAATGTTCAGAATAAAAACAAACTTTCTTAATATATAGAATTTTCTTCTATTAGATTTTGCCTAATTACAGCAAAAGGACTTAGAAAAAAATTCTCCAGCTCATATTTAAGCTGGAGAGTTTTTTTCTTATATTATTATTTTTTTATTATTTTCATCTTTCTTAAAAACTCAATTGGCTGTTGTTTTCGAAAGTGTTCTTTTACCATATAGGCCACACCATGTTCATTTTCAGACCTCGTTACCCAATCAGAAGCTCTTTTCACCTCGAAATTGGCATTCCACATTGAAACCCCAAGGCCAACAGCTTCAATTAATGGAATATCATCAATACCATCACCAATATAAACCATTTCACTCCTGCGAATACCAAGCTGATTTCCTAGGTATGACAAGCCGGTAAGCTTTGAAACCTCTGCAGGAACAATATCAAGACGCAGTGAATCCAGCTGAATCACGTCAATCTCATTAAACATTTTACTTAGAGCTGTTTTGGCATCGTTTAGGTCCGCTGCATCTTCAAAATAAACTTCAATTTTTGGAGGTGCCACTGGCTGATCATGTAAATATTCACTTAGTGATGTGACAAATTGCTGAGAATAGAAAACAGGGTCCCCTGAAGTAAAAACGGTTTTTGCGAGTAATTGATTGTTTAGCTTTAACTTATTGGCTAATGAAAATTGTTCATGCACGAGGCGGATTTGACATGGTAACGCTTCTAAAAAACGGACTGTATCATAAGTAATATCTTCATTAATCCTTTTTACATAAATTGGTTTTTCCTCGTTACTTGCAATATAGGCGCCTTGATGTGTAATCAGTGGTGATTTTATTTTTAACGCTTTAGCAACCTTTCTTGCCGAGGGAAAGCTACGTGAAGTGACTAGCGTAACATATATTCCTTTTTGCTGAACATATTCAATTGCTTCTTTTGTGGACTTATGAATTTTTCCATTTGTTTGAAGAAGCGTCCCATCAATATTTAACGCAAGTAAGCGATAAATCATTATGTTGCCCCCTGTTCTTGGTGAAATTACCTTTATATCACTTTTATGTTTTTTCACTCATGAATAGAACAGTCTATAGAAAACTAGGGTGTGGTTTAATCCCTATGGGCGAATACAGAGGCGCAGCGGCACATATCCCTGAAAAGGAAAGCAAACCAAAAAAGTGACATCAAAAAAGCCTCCGGTTCCTGCACCGAAGGCGAATTGATGTGGTTTACAATTTTCCGTATAAATCCTCTAATGGTTTCATGATAACTTTGTTTAATTCACCAATAATCATGCTCATCTTTTGTTCAGCTTCCATAAGATGCGAAATTTTTTGATTTTGTTGAACGAGTCCCACCGTTGCTTGAGCCTGCTGGATTTCTTGTTCAGAAATATTCTGCCCCATCATCTGTTTTTGTTGCAAATTCATTTGGATTTGACGAAATTGATCAAACATTTGTTTTGCTTGAGGGTCAGCACTTACTTCTTTATAGGCTTGCTGTAATTGAATAAACTCAGCACTTTGACGGATCGCTGTTTCGAGAGCATAGGCGGAATCATATAAATTAACTGCCATTTTAGTCCACTCCTTTTTAAATAAGATGAAACTTTCCCCACAAACTAGGGAAGGCATTTCTACCTGTTTATCGGGAAAACAATTCTTAACAACTATAACAAACTATTCACTTAAATGCGAGAATGTTCAAATCACCATCCTTATGGATTTTACATACATTACTTATATCAACTAATGCCTACGAGAAAAAACTACTTCCTTTTCCCGGCGTATGGTCTGGAGTTAGACCATTCTCAAAGATTATTGCAAATGAGGAGTGATTATGTCATTTTCGTTAATTCCGATTATGATTGTTCCTAAAAAACTAACAAACAACGATTCTCATAGTATTCAAATGTCCTCCCAATTGTTTACACATTTACAATTGAAAAATACCAGGGATATAAATATCTCTGTGGGGCAGATAACAATACCAGCAAAAGTACAGACAATAGAAATATCTGGTAATGAAATTCATTTACCTGAACATATACTAAAAGCTTTTTGTCTCCCCCTTCAAACAATTACATTTCAGGCTATGTATTGGGCTAAAACTCATACATTGAAGCTTGGGCCTGTGATTGGATTACTTACAGATTTCCCTGAAAATGAGAATGAAGAACCACATTTTCGTTCAATCCATTTGTTTTGCGAAGAACTTCACCACGGAATTACAGCACAGGGTGGCTTTTTCTATGTATTCTCTTACGACAAATTTACAAACCAAGGATATTATCTAGAAAATGGGAAGTGGAATTCGGCACAACTTCCATTACCTGATGTCATATACAACCGAATTCATTCTAGAATGCTTGAACATAAAAAACCATTTAAGCAATTCCGCCAACAACTTGAACAGAAAATGATACCATTTTTTAACGACCGCTTTCTTTCTAAATGGGAAGTGTATGAGCAATTAAAATCCGAGAACCACCTTTACGCCTATATTCCAGAGACAAAACTATTTTCAAAAGAAAATTTTCAAGAATTCACTCAAACATATAACAGTATATTTCTTAAGCCCATTCATGGCAGTCAAGGCAGAAACATTATCAAAGTAATGAAAGAACAAGGAAGCCTATACTCCTTTCAAACCTCGTTACCTGGCCTGCCCGACAATTTAGAAAAAAAATATTCCTTAGAGGAACTATATCAACAGATCAAACCGCTCCTCCGTAATGGGATTTATATAATTCAACAAGGTATTGCTTTAGTATCCACCGATTCTAGTTCCATGGATTTTCGAATTCTCTGTCACAAAGATATAAACAATCAATGGGTCGTGACGTCAACAGTAGCAAGAATTGCGGCGGAACAAGAATTTGTCTCTAACATAGCAAGGGGCGGAACGATGACAAGACCTCTATATGCTTTACGAACTTGTATGAGTCACAATAAATCTTTAGAAGTACTTCGCCTTATTAAAGAATTGGCTCTTGAAACTGCCTCTGTTATTAGCAAGCACTCAGGTGGAATAATGGGAGAACTTGGCATCGATATCGGTGTTGATCTTGAAGGAAAACCTTGGTTAATAGAGGTAAATTCAAAGCCTTCAAAAAAATTCGAAGATGGGTTAGTAACTATAAGACCCTCTACAAAAGCAATCATTCAATTCTGTACAAAGCTCGCTTTTGACTAGAAAAAAAGGAGGATATGTTAATTGTTAACACTTGGAATTATGACCTTAAATATGGAATGTGAAAGTACCTATATAAATGAGATAGCAAGTAGATCTGAATCTTGCAACATGGAAATTTTCAGGTTCATACCATCCGATATCAATCCCAATACACTTAAGGTTAAAGGGAAAAAGTTTGAAACGTCCACAAACTTATGGGGCGAGTGTGAATTACCAATCCCAAGCCTTGTTTATGACCGTTGCTTTTATGGGGATGATGTACATTCCAAACTATGCTTGCCAATCGTATCCTGGTTAAAGAGCAGAAAAGATATTACCTTTTTAGGCTATGGATTACCTAATAAACTAGAATTATATAATGCCATAAAAAACACAACATTATCCTCCTACTTACCTTCTACACTTCCAGTATCTGATCCAGGGATTGTCTTGGAGGAACTAAATTCCAGGAAAAAAATAATTCTAAAACCGATCAATGGTTCACAAGGTTATGGAATTTATTCCATCAAGAAAAACGAGAAAACCTTTCATGTTAAAACAGAAAAACAGAAAAAGATTATTTCACGAATTTTCCCAAATGAAGCAAAGCTCATTCAATGGATCACCTCATTAATGAAACTACACGACTACCTAGTGCAACCGTATCTCGAATTATCAAATAATGAACAACAGCCATTTGATATCCGGGTCCTCCTGCAAAAAAATGAACAAGGAATTTGGGGCGAACGGGGTAAAGGGATTCGGATTGGGAGTACAGGTGGAATTCTATCAAACTTAAATGCTGGTGGTACAGTCATATCATTTACTGAGTGGCTATCATCACTAAAAACAGCAATGGGTGAATATATTCGACAGGAATTAGATTTTATTCTGACCAAACTCCCAGCTATTCTAGAAAATGAATTTATGCCATTATTTGAGATAGGTGTGGATATAGGCATCGCTAAAAACGGATCGATTTGGATATTAGATATCAATTCCAAACCAGGAAGAAAGGTTCTATTACACACACAGCCTGAATTACAGGAGAATCTTTACCTTGCACCGCTCCTTTTTGGAAAATACCTTTCTCTGACGGATCAAAAAGAAAGGAAGAACGATTATGAGAAAACATTATCTCATTGAAGTTGCCCAAAATGATCAATGTATTGTCTTTTGCCCTCCTGAGCTCATTCGTGATAAGGAGATTAAAAAAATTGCTTTTGGTTCAAAATCAATGGAGGTTGAATTCCGTAACCATCCTGATCGAAATGACCAAATTGTTATAAGCAGGAAAATTCAAAATGGTATCCAATTCCCGGATTTTAAAGTGCCACTACATGCATTTTTAGAAGGTGAAATCCTTTATATCGGCCCATTGGTTGGTATTTTTACTTCAGGTTTTACTTCTTTATCACAGCAGCCTATAGGAGAACGAACGTTGTTTTTTGCCAAACTCCTGTCTGTTAACAAATCGGTAGGTGCATTGGCCTTTGTATTTGGGGAACAGCATATTGACTGGAAGCAAGGAACAATTGAAGGATATTTTTTTCATGACCATGCCTGGCATACTGTTGAAATACCATTTCCAAATGTCATTTATGACCGGCTCCCCAATCGAAAAAGCGAAGAAAATCCAAAATTAATTAAGGTTAGAGATCGGCTGCAAAAGGAATATCTGATTCCATGGTATAATCCCGGATTTTTTAATAAACTTGATATTTACGAAAGACTTCAACACGATGAATCGGTTTCGATTTATCTGCCGGAGACTTTTCCATTTACATCCTTTTCCTCGATTGAAACGTTACTCTCCAAATTTGGACATATTTTTATCAAGCCTAAAAACGGAAGCCTTGGACTAGGTGTCCATCAAATCATCTATGACAAACTATCGGATCATTATTATTGCCGTTATCAAGACGTGGATGGAATAAATCGATTGCGAAAGTATTCCAGCTTGGAGCGATTATTCCAGTCCGTGTTTGCACATCAATCACTTGAAAGAATGTTGGTCCAGCAAGGCATTCATTTGCTCAGAAAAGAACAGCGCTCCGTTGATTTCCGCGTTCATACTAATAAGGACGAGTTCGGAAAATGGCATGTAACAGCCATAGCGGCAAAAATTGCTGGCCACGGCAGTGTGACCACACACGTACGAAGCGGTGGGGATATTAAAACAATCGCTGAAATTTTCCCTAAAGACGAATGTGATGTGTATAGTGAGAAGTTGAGTAATGCTGCTCTTTTATTAAGTACTGCTCTTGATAAAAATATTGAGGGGATTATTGGTGAGATTGGTTTTGATTTAGGCATTGATCGAAACGGAGAAGTTTGGCTGTTTGAAGCAAATTCAAAACCAGGCAGGTCCATTTTCAGTCATCCTGAATTAAAAGAATTTGATTTATTAACACGTAAATTATCGATTGCATTTGCTGTATTTCTAACTGAGCAATCATTATTACACCCAGAGGAATTATTTAAATGAAAAATAGCCAAACAGATCGATTAATTGGAATTATGACCGCACGAAAAGCCAATGGTGTAATAGCTGGTAACGGCCCGTTTTTTATCGAGTTACAAAAAAAGCTTATTTCACTAGGTGGAATAAGCTTTGTCTTTATTCCTGACGAAATTGAGATTGATTTTATCTTGGGTTATATCTTTTCACCTGAAACAAATTGCTGGAAAAAAGAGCGATTTCGATATCCTGACCTAGTTTATAATCGAATACCTTTTCGAAAAATAGAAAAAGACGAACATACCCAGGGTTTTTTTTCTACTTTAAAAGAAAAAAAGATTCCATACTTCAACCCTTGTTTTATTGATAAATATGAACTTTATCAATTAATGAAAAAACATGCTCTCCTTCAACAGTATTTACCGCAAACGATTCTCATCCAAGATAAAAAGGACTTGTTTTCCTTTTTACAAAGATTTAGCAGCATTTATTTAAAACCCTCGCAATCATCAAAAGGAAAAGGAATTGTTCGACTACGATTAATAAACTCTTCAGAAATTTTTCTGGAAGGTGTAAATAAGCAGGAAAGTTATCAATCCTTTTCTCATTTTTGGGAGGATTGGAACAAGGAACTTCTTGAAAGACACTATTTAGCTCAGGAGGAAATACAGTCAGCTGTCTATAATGGCAATCGTTTTGACTTTCGGATCTTAGCACATGCCGAATTCGATGATTATGTTCTTACAGGAGTCGGCATTAGACAGTCCCAAAATCAGACAATCACAACCCATATTCCATCTGGTGGCAGACTCCTCCCCTATGAGCTTTTGCAAACACCTGAGCATGACAATTTCATTCAAACGATTGTCCCTCAAGTTGGTAAAGCTCTATCAGACCAGTTTGGATTTTTTGGTGAATTTTCTATCGATGCCGGCGTTAGTCAACCGGGCGATTATTTTATTTACGAGGTAAATTCGAAACCTATGAGTTTTGATGAAAAAGATATTGAAGAACGGAGAATCGAGCAGCTTTGCAGTTTATTTCTTCAGCTAATTAATACACACAACTAACAAAGATTTTATTTAAATAATCTCTCAAACAAGGTAAGCTATACTTATACTGGATGTTTTAAAGGGGGATTATTTCTATGCTAATGCATTTCCAATTCAAACCATTATTTGAGAATAAACATATTCCTGGCTGGAACTTTTCCTTTTACTACAATAAGCAACGGTTTACAGGTATTTATCACCAATCGGGAAGAATCGAATGGACAACAGTTACACCTAACCAAGAAGAAATGGAGGCACTAACAAGCCAAATCCATGAATTAATGCTCTTTCATGTTTATGAATAATATAAATTGACTATAAAACGCATGAAAATTTACCCTTTCCGCAAACTATGTAAAACTGCAGAAAAGGGTTGATGATTATGGAAAAAAGGAAAGGACAGCAAACGAGAGACGCCTCTTCCTATGAAGGCAGAGATCAGTACTATGTGGATATAGACCGAATGATTAATGAAGGTTTGTCGGGTGGTTCGGTACATGCTCGTCATAATCATACTAATATTGAAGAAGCTCGTGACCTTCCTGAAGAGCAACCACCCGTACAGCTAGATTAAATTAAATGTTTTTTTACAACTGGCTAGCCATGTAAAAGGCTTAGCCTTTTTTATTTTCATGCCCTTATTCACTACTGGTATAATAGAAGCAATTATAGAAGGAAAATTTTTGATATCGAGGAACGAAGCCATGCTAAAAAAATTATTGTCGATATATCAAGATTCGATATTATTACCAAATATACCAACGAATCAGTCAGAAAAATATTTTTATTTTTATAGTGAAACAGAAAATCTCTGGATCGGTATACCCAAAACAGTGGTTAGTGATAAAGAACTAAAGCTCCTCAAAACGCTCTTTTCATTAGTTGAATTTCACGGATCTAATCTTGCTCCCGTTGCAAAGGAATGGTATGATTTTTTATTTTTAGACAGTCCTCCGCCCACTCACTATACCGGGTCAAATTTAAGATTTATACAGTTCTACATTAACGGTATGGATGCAAATCAAATGGAAATTGAATCAGCCTTAAAAGGTTTTTTTACTGAAGAGGTATTGATTATTTGGGAAAACGAGCATCAGGGTATAGTAATTGAGGAGAAGAGGCAGATTTCGCTATCAGAGGAAGAATTAATTTCTATGACAGAAACAATAGAAAGTGACTTTTATGTAAAAATCTCTTTTTTTATTGGAAAACCTCATGTCTTTCCAAACCAGCTTCGTGCTAAATTTCTTCAGGAAAAAGAATACTTTTTATTTGCGGTTAATAACCTAAGCAATCCTAATATTTATACATTTGAACGGGTTTTCCCAGCTTTTTTAGCCTATTATTTACCTGTGGAATTAAGAAAAAAGGCCAGTCAAGAAATTATTGGAGTATTTAATGAGGATCCAGAAATGTTTTCGACGATTAAGGTTTTTCTAGAAAATAATTTAAATGCAAGTTTGACTGCAAAAAAATTGTATATTCACCGCAACACACTCCAATATCGAATTGACAAATTTACCGAGAAGACCGGTATTGGATTAAAGGATTTTTACGGGGCATTTACTGTCTTTTTAGCATGCTTTCTTTTTGAATATCAAAATACGATGTGACAAGTTGCACAAAAAAGCGTTTTCAATCTTTGTGCAACTTGTCTATATTGAAATTCCCCCAATCCCTGTAAACTATTCTTAGAAAGATAAACAGGGAGGAATTACAAATGGCAGAACTTAAATTAGATCATATTTTTAAGATTTACGATAATAAAGTAACCGCTGTTCAGGATTTCAATTTACATATTGAAGATAAAGAGTTTATCGTGTTTGTTGGCCCATCTGGCTGCGGTAAATCAACAACACTACGGATGATTGCCGGACTTGAGGATATTTCAAAAGGTGATTTTTTCATTGATGGAAAAAGAGTAAATGACGTTGCACCGAAAGATCGCGATATTGCCATGGTTTTCCAAAACTATGCTCTTTATCCTCACATGACTGTTTATGATAATATGGCATTTGGATTAAAACTGCGTAAATTCCCAAAAGACGAAATTGACCGCCGTGTAAAAGACGCAGCAAAAATTCTTGGTTTGGAAGCATACTTAACTCGTAAACCAAAAGCATTATCTGGTGGTCAGCGTCAGCGTGTAGCGTTAGGACGTGCGATTGTCCGTGATGCAAAGGTATTCTTAATGGATGAACCATTATCAAACCTTGATGCAAAGTTACGTGTTCAAATGCGTGCTGAGATTGCCAAGCTACACCGCCGCTTAGATACAACGACCATTTATGTTACACATGACCAAACAGAAGCTATGACAATGGCTTCAAGATTAGTGGTTATGAAAGACGGTGTCATTCAGCAAGTTGGAACACCAAAAGAAGTATATGAAAAGCCAGAGAATATCTTTGTCGGCGGCTTTATTGGATCACCAGCAATGAACTTCTTTTCTGGTAAACTAGAAGATGGAAAATTTGTAGTAGGAAAAACCTCTATTGCTGTTCCAGAAGGAAAAATGAAACATTTACGTGAACAAGGATATGTTGGCAAGTCCATCATTCTTGGTACTCGCCCAGAAGACATTCATGATGAACCCGTTTTCATTGATGCATCTACAGGAACAAAAATTAAAGCACACGTAGATGTTGCCGAATTAACAGGTGCAGAATTAATGATTTATTCTACCATTGACGAACAAGATTTCGTTGCTCGTGTGGATTCACGCGGTGATGTCCACCCTGGAGATACAATTGAATTAGCAATTGATATGAACAAAGCACACTTTTTTGATGTTGACAGCGAGTTAAGAATTCGTACTCAAAATGAAAAGTAAAAAAGTCACTATAAGCCCCGTAATAAACGGGGCTTATTCTTTTATAAAAATAACTTCATCTTTCTGACAGGCAGGACATTGATACAAATGTGGACACTTATGACCCGATGCTGAATCGGGATAACCGTCCTCCATTTTCATTAAATCAATTTCCATATAGGCGCTGTAATCATCAAAAAAATCAATGAGCCGGCCACTTTCCCTCATAAGTTCCCTGCAATTTGTACACATTAAGTAAACTTCCCGTAATCCATTACAGACTGGGCATATGGACATACATTTCACCCTTTTGTTTAGTAGATGTTTTAGTTTGTGTTAACTTACGCACCCTATGTAGTGGAATGAATTACCAAATATATTTTCGAATATAACTTTGAGTTTTAATCATAATAAAGATTACAAAGCAACAATTACACCGATGGATGAAACCAACCAGGGTAGTTCCGGTGCAACTCCGGATCATCCAACCAAAATGAAGCATCTCCAATCTCTAATAATTATCAAAGCTATATTGATAATAATGGGTTAGGCCAAGGTGGCATTAATATGGTTCAATTCCATACTGACCCCAAACTTATTAAGAGGAGTGTTATTCAACTATGGCAAGTAACAACAACTCTAATCAACTTTTAGTACCAGGTGTCGAGCAAGCACTTAATCAAATGAAGCAAGAAATCGCTCAAGAATTTGGTGTAAATCTTGGTGCAGACACTACTTCACGTGCTAACGGATCTGTCGGCGGAGAGATTACAAAACGTCTTGTAGCTCAAGCACAATCTCAACTTAGCGGTTATCAAGGTTAATCTTTAACAAACTTTAATGGACAAATTAATAATATGGCTAAGCCCTCTCCATCATTGGAGGGGGCTTTCATTTTTCTAAAATTTTTTTTTATACCATCTTTTCAGGCCTTATCCATTCGGTAAATTGTTCTTCTGTGATATATCCAGTTTTTAGGGCTGCTTCCTTCAAGGTACTATTCTCCTTAAAAGCCAGCTTAGCAATCTGGGCAGCTTTCTCATAGCCAATATACGGATTTAGTGCGGTTACTAACATTAATGACCTCTCCACATTATTTTTAATAACGTCTTCATTTGCGTTTAAACCAATAGCACAGTTTTTATTAAAGGAACGGATACCATCAGTAAGAAGCCTGACTGATTGGATGAGGTTATAAATGATAACTGGTTTAAATACATTCAACTCGAAGTTCCCCTGGCTTGCGGCAAAGCCTATGGTAGCGTCATTTCCAAAGACCTGACATGCCACCATTGTTAGTGCTTCACTTTGGGTTGGGTTGACTTTTCCGGGCATAATCGAGCTTCCCGGCTCATTTGCTGGTATGCTTATCTCACCAATTCCACTGCGCGGTCCACTTGCCAGCCAGCGTACATCATTGGCAATTTTCATTAAATCAGCTGCTAAGGCTTTTAATGACCCATGTATATGGACAATCTCATCATGACTTGTGAGCGCCTGAAATTTATTATCTGAAGACCTAAAAGGGTGTCCTGTTAAAATTGTCAGCTGTTTTGCTGCCATATCCCCAAAGTGAGGATCAGCATTTATTCCAGTACCAACTGCGGTTCCTCCAATTGCTAAATCAAGCAAATATTGGCTTGATTCCTTTATCATTCTCTCATTTTTCTCTAGCATTGCCCTCCAGCCGCTAATCTCCTGTCCGAGTGTCAATGGAGTTGCATCTTGTAAATGTGTTCTCCCAATTTTCACAATTGTTGAAAAGGCTCTTTCTTTTTCGGACAATGTCTTTTTTAGTTCTTCGATGGCTGGCAGCAGCATTTCTGTTACTTTTAGATAGGCTGCTATATGCATAGCCGTTGGAAAAGTGTCATTGGAGCTTTGCGACATATTGACATCATCATTAGGGTGAACTTTTTCGTTGGATTGCTGGTCTTTTAATATTTGGTTTGC
Source organism: uncultured Bacillus sp. (assembly GCA_963530265.1). Taxonomy (GTDB): domain Bacteria; phylum Bacillota; class Bacilli; order Bacillales; family Cytobacillaceae; genus Neobacillus. Next base: position 3,058 of record CAUSCO010000057.1, on the reverse strand, counting down.
TCGATAGGCAATGACCTCATTCACATTCATATTTGTTTGAGTCCCGCTTCCTGTTTGCCAGACCACCAATGGAAAATGTTCATCCAGTTCTCCATGGTGAATATCATCACATATGTGACTGATTGCCTTCATTTTTGTTTCACTGAGCTTACCCAATTGAAAATTAACGGTGGCTGCTGCTTTTTTAATAAAGGCCAAGCCATAAATGAGTTCTAATGGCATTTTCTCTGTACCAATATTAAAATTTTCCTTGCTTCGTTGGGTCTGTGCGCCCCAATATTTATCCGCTGCTACACGGACTTCACCAAGAGTATCCTTTTCAATTCTAAAATTTTCCAATATATATTCCACCTCACTTTTTCAGACTACTTCCATATATATATCCATTGCTCAATATTTTAATTAACTTTTATGATATAAGTACAAAAAAAACTACAGACATTTGTCTGCAGCCTATGATTTAATGAGTGTATATCCGATAAAATAAGAAAGAATTAAAAAGCTGCCGATTGCTAATACAACTGAATAGTCTGACATATACATCCCACCCCATTTTAATATAATAAATGTAAACATTTTAAAATTAACATATGGGGCATGGCGAACAAGTGATAAAAATTACACAGTAGTGACTGAGGAGTGAATTTTTTGTGAACATTTGCCTTTTTGGTGCAACCGGAAGAGTGGGTGGAGTTATTCTGGAAAATGCATTACTGAATCAACATTCTGTCCAGGCTGTAGTGAGAGATCCAAATAAACTAAACCGAGACTCTACGGGTCTTAATGTCATTGAAGGAAATGTCCTTAATGAAGCAGTAATTGCTAATTCTATCAACGGTACAGATGCCGTCATAAGTGCCTTAAACACGGATGGCAGCACAACCCTTTCAGATTCTATGCCCTTAATCATTAAGCATATGAAAGAGAATGGAATCAAGCGTATTATTACCATTGGGACAGCGGGAATTTTGCAAGCACGTTCTACTCCACATTTATACCGCTTTCAATCGATGGAATCGAAACGAAAGAGCACCAGGGATGCCGAGGAACATTTAAAAGCTTATTTACTCTTGAAGAATTCCGGGTTGAATTGGACGATTGTTTGTCCTACTTATTTGCCTGTAGGTGAAAGAATGGCTGCCTATCGATATGAAATGGATATTCTTCCCGAAAATCCTTCGTCGATTTCTATATACGACACAGGTGACTTTGCTTTTCAACAGCTTTTTACAGATAAATTTATCGGTTCGCGTGTAGGTCTTACCTATTAAAAGATAGCTTATCAGCGGATTTATATGATTTAACTGCGAATTGGATACTTTTATCAGCGAATCTTGAAATTTATCAGCGAACCTAAAAAATCTTCCATAAAAGCACTGAGAGCTGGCTCTTCTTAAAAGGGCCAGCTCTTATGCTATCCTGCTAAAGCCATTCCAAGAAATGTCAATAAATATACATACCTTTATCTCAGCTGATTACCATTTTTATATAAAATAAAAATAGATGTGGCAATTTTTTATCCAACACCTTGTGGTTCAAATATAGAAAGGATGTGCTCTATGGCTTATAAGTCGAGAATAGAACGGAAGGAAATAACCATTTTAAGAAGTTTAAACGCTCGGATGGAATTGTCTAAAGAAGATAAGTGGAATTATTTGAAGTTAACAAAAGGCTTTGAAGGTGAAGTAATATTTGATTCTCTAACTGAGAAACTTCAGAGTGACAGCTACATTTTAAATGATTTGCTGCTTGAGTTAAATGCTAACAAGTTTCAAATTGACACATTAATCGTTCAAGACATTATATACCTTTTCGATGTAAAAAATTTTGAAGGCGATTATTTTTACGAAAATGGAGATTTTTACTCTAAAACGGAAAAGTTACTTAACAATCCACTAGTTCAACTAAAACGTTGTGAATCTTTACTCCGTCAATTGCTCCAAAAACACGGTCTTAAATTTTCGGTAGAAGCTTACTTAGTTTTTATCAACCCTGAGTTTACTTTATATCAGGCCCCTAGACATGAGCCTATCATTTACCCTACTCAACTAAATAGTTTAATGAAAAAATTAAATGCCTGGAAGGGGAAGCTTAATGGAAAACACACAAAACTGGCTGACTTCTTAGTATCCTTGCATCAAGTTGAATCCCCCTACCCAAGAATGCCACCTTATGATTATGATCAGTTGCGTAAAGGCGTGATTTGTTCTTCTGATCAGTCCTTTTTGGTTTCTATTAAAGGAAGGAAATTTGTGTGTGATGATTGCGGATGTGAAGAGATTCTTGATTCTGCAGTATTACGAAGTGCAGAGGAACTAATTCTTCTTTTTCCAAACCTAGAAATTACTACTAGTTTGGTTCAGGATTGGTGTGGAGGGATAGGTTCGATAAAGATGATTGCGAGGATTCTAAAGAAAAAATACAGAACTATTGGTTTAGGCAGATGGACTTATTACGAATAAACAAATTGTTTAAGAGCTTGTAACACTTGTAAGTGCCGGGCACCCCTTTTTTGGGCGGTTCGTTCACTTTGAACACTAATAAGCTACCCAACTTTCTCTTTTGCCGGTGGTTCGGTCCCTTAGAGCTCGTGTTAGCTACCGTACTTCTTCTTTTGCTAATGATTCGGTCGCTTAGAATCCTTGTAAGCTACCCAACTTTCTCTTTGGCTGATGGTTCAGTCGCTTAGAACCCTTGTAAGCTACCGTACTTTCTCTTTTACCGGTGGTTCGGTCGCTTAGAATCCTTGTAAGCTACCGTACTGCTTCTTTTGTTAATGGTTCGGTCGCTTAGAGTCCTTGTAAGCTACCGTACTGCTTCTTTTGCTAATGGTTCGGTCGCTTAGAGTCCTTGTAAGCTACCCAACTTTCTCTTTGGCCCGTGGTTCGGTCGCTTAGAATCCTTGTAAGCTACCGTACTGCTTCTTTTGCTAATGGTTCGGTCGCTTAGAGTCCTTGTAAGCTACCCAACTTTCTCTTTGGCCCGTGGTTCGGTCGCTTAGAATCCTTGTAAGCTACCGTACTGCTTCTTTTGCTAATGGTTCGGTCGCTTAGAGTCC
>CAUSCO010000056.1:0-16396 GCA_963530265.1 uncultured Bacillus sp. | reverse complement strand
TCGTAAAATTCCACCGGCTTTTTCATCTTAGAGGTGGGTTTTGTCCCAGCCTCTTATAAACCTCATCCAGAGAAATGATTTTTTGCTTCAACTCTTCGTTCGAATCTAAAACACCTATAACAATTTGATTATCTTCTGTTATTGTCGCATATCTGAAATGTTCATCCCCATTAATGAAGAAAGTGGTTACCTGTTTTGCCTCCATCTTCGCAAAGACACTTTCAGTGTACTCAAGTGGTAGAAAATCGTCTAATCCTTCGGTTGGTTCACCAACCCATTTAAACAGGAAATCTTTGAGTGTATATTGCTCAATCATCGATAATTTTTTCTTGAATAGTAGCTTATCCACGGTTACAGTTTTCAGCTTAATCACTCCTCAAATAGTAAATAAAGTTTAACCCTTTAAATTCCTAACATCAACTTAATTACGGTGACAGAATAATTACATTTTGATTTCGGGTTAAGTTTAACTTACTCTCTACATTCACTTGAAAATCCAATCACAAAAAGACCCCCAAAGTTGGATTTTTATGTCCAACTTTGGGGGTTCACATCAACTAAGTCAGCACCCTATGCAACTGCCAGTCGCACAAGTTCTCCTATTATGAAGATACAACGAATTCTGTAATCTTGCTTAAACAAAAGTTCGACAAAATTCGGGGAGTGACAGGCACCAGTTCCTAATTTAGTAGGTGCAGGCAGAATTCCAGGTCTGCTTGCAGGTGGGTTTTCATTAGGGTTTCTGCTTTTTGTCCGTCTCTTGCTTTGATGGCTTCGTAAATTTGCTCGTGTTCGTCAATTAAATGTGGGCGGTTGTAAAATACGACCGTTTTACGAAAGAGGTAAATAATAGAGGACATTCGGTCGATGATATCAATCATGACCGGGTTATTGCTGGCCCCAACAATAATTTCATGAAACCGCTCATTCGCCTCCATTATTTTCTCGACCGTTCCTGATTTTCCTATCTCTACACATTTTCGTAAGGATTGCAGATCATTTTCTTTTAAATAAGACGCTGCACACTGAGCGGAATAGCCCTCAAGGAGCATTCGTACTTGAAACAAATTACGTAAGTCTTTTTCGGACGGCTTCACTACTCTTTTATTAACAATAAGTCCCTCATGCTCCAACTTTCGAATTGACTCGCGAATCGGTGTTCGACTGAAACCTAATTCGGCAGCAATTTTTTCCTCAACAATTTTGGTACCTCCAAGAAGTTCTCCATTTAAGATCCTATCTCGAAGAATTTCATAAGATTGATGGGAAGCAGGACGAGAACGATTACTTTCTAACACACTGTTCACCTCAATATCTCTTCAAACCTATCTTTATCTTACCAAAAATCATGCTCAATAAATACAGTAGACATCAGTCTATAATATATTTTGTATCCAAAAATAAAATAATGTATACAATATCAATAAAAATTGTATACAGATGTGACAAGTTCGTGTACAATAATTTTTGTAAACGATATCTGAAAGCGATTGCAGGTGAATTTGTCACCATGGGATTGCTTACCTTATAGGAATTTAATAGTACGAGGAGGAATTATCATGGAACAAAAAGTTGGTTTTATCGGTCTAGGAATTATGGGCAAACCAATGGCATTAAACTTATTGAAAGCAGGTTTTACACTTACTGTTAATGATTTAAATCAAGACGCAGTAAAAACTGTAGTTGAAGCTGGCGCAGTGGCGGCTAATTCTGCGAAAGAAGTAGCAGAAAACAGTGATGTCATTATTACCATGTTACCTGCCTCCAAACATGTAAAAGAAGTAGTATTAAGTGAAAATGGAATCTTGGCTGGAGCCAAAGCAGGTTCAGTCATTATCGATATGAGTTCAATTACTCCTGAAGTATCTCGGGAACTAGCCGTAGAAGCAGCTAAAAAAGGTGTTGGCATGCTAGATGCACCAGTCAGCGGCGGCGAACCGAAGGCCATTGATGGTACATTAGCGATTATGATTGGCGGTAAAGAAGAAGTTTTTGAAGGCGTTAAACCAGTACTGTATGGTATGGGGAAAGACGTGACATTAGTCGGCGATAATGGCTGCGGCGTTACCGCTAAGCTTGCCAATCAAATCATTGTAAACCTTAACATTGCGGCTGTGTCGGAGGCACTTGTGCTGGCAGCCAAAGCAGGTATTGATATTGAAAAAATGTACCAAGCCATCCGCGGCGGACTTGCTGGAAGTGCTGTTCTTGATGCGAAGGTACCAATGATTCTCGACAGAAATTTCGTAGCCGGCGGCAGCATTGCCATCAACATGAAAGATATTACAAACGTTATGGACACTGCACATGAAATTGGCGTGCCACTTCCATTATCAAGTCAATTGCTCGAAATTTTCCATGCCTTAAAAGTAGATGGAAAAATTAAAGATGACCATGGCAGCATTGTTCGCTATTATGAAAAACTTGCCAATGTTGAAGTAAAGAAGGCGTAAATCATGACTGAAACTGCTAGATTATCCGTTGACTATCTTGAAACTATTCCTGAGGTAGATCGTCAGGCTGTTGATCAATTAGTAACAGAAGCATTAAAGACCTTAAACAAAAAAATTATCGTTCTCGATGATGATCCAACCGGTGTCCAAACTGTCCATGATATTTCAGTTTTTACAGATTGGTCGGTGGAAAGCATCGAGCAGGGCTTCAATGAAGAGCAGTCGATGTTTTTCATTTTAACGAATTCCCGAGGTTTTACGGCAGAAGAAACCGAAAAGGCACATCGCGAGATTGCAGCCAATATTCAAACCGTAGCTTCTAAGTTTAATAGAGAATTCCTGATTATAAGCCGTGGCGACTCCACACTTAGAGGCCACTATCCATTAGAAACAACTGTTTTAAAGGATACCCTGGAATCAGGTTCTGATATAAAAATAGATGGTGAAGTCATCCTGCCATTTTTCAAAGAAGGAGGACGGTTGACCATCAACAATATCCACTATGTTCAAAATGGGCAAGAGCTTGTCCCTGCTGGGGAAACTGAATTTGCTAAAGATCGTACCTTTGGCTATTCCAGCTCTCATTTAGGAGAATGGATTGAAGAAAAGTCAAAGGGTGCCTATCTTGCTAAAAATACACTCTATATCTCTCTCGAACAATTACGGGCAATGGAGATTGGCGCCATCACGGAACAGCTTCTCCTAGTAAACGATTTTAATAAAGTAGTAGTGAATGCCGTTGACGAGGTTGATGTGAAAGTATTCACGGCTGCCTTGGTGCAATCAATCAATGCCGGTAAGAACTTCCTGTTTAGAAGTGCGGCAGCTCTACCGAAGGTCATTGGAGGTGTCAGTGATAAAGCACTGTTAACAAGAGAAGAGCTAATAATAGAAGAAACAGGGAATGGCGGATTAGTCATTATCGGTTCCCATGTGAAAAAGACGACTGAACAGCTGGAAATATTAAAAGAACTAACTTCGATTGAGTTTATCGAATTTAATAGTCATTTAGTTTTACAACCAGAGCAATTCAAAGAAGAATGCGACCGCGTTGTCGAAACAACAGAATCACTCATCCGTTCAGGAAAAACCGTTGCCGTTTATACCAGCAGAGAACGGCTCGACCTTGGGGAAGATAAAAAGGAAGAAGAGTTAAAATTGTCCGTTGCCATTTCGGATGCGGTGACGAGCATTGTGACGAGATTACAAGTGAAACCGAATTTCCTTGTCGCCAAAGGGGGCATTACCTCCAGTGATGTCGGCACAAAAGGCCTAAAGGTACGAAGAGCAACCGTTGCAGGTCAAATTAGACCGGGAATTCCTGTCTGGAGAACTGGGGATGAAAGTAAGTATCCAGGCATGTCCTATGTTATTTTTCCAGGCAACGTGGGAACAAAAAGTGATTTAAAAGCAGTTGTTGAGATTCTAAGTAATAAGTAAATTAAAATGATCAATCGGAATGCCTTCCTGGCATTCCACACTTTCAAAGGGGAAAGAGGGAGAAAAATGCCAATCGTTTATATTTGTATAGGGGTTGCCCTATTGCTATTATTAATGGTCATCTTCAAATTAAACGCTTTCATCTCATTAATTATTGTTGGATTACTTGTAGGGGTTATGGAGGGAATGACCCCAATCGAAGCGATGACATCCGTCACAACTGGTTTAGGCGGAACCCTTGGCAATCTAGTATTGGTTATCGGTTTTGGGGGTATGCTTGGTAAATTAATGGCCGATTCAGGGGGTGCACAACGTATTTCTACCACCTTGGTGAACGCCTTTGGAAAAAAACGGGTTCAGCTTGCCGCTGTTCTAACAGCCTTCATTGTTGGGATTGCGCTATTCTTTGAAACTGGTGTTGTTGTGTTAATTCCGTTAGTCTTCACCATCGCTGCTACAGCAGGTGTACCAATTCTTTATATTGGGATGCCAGTTATTGCAGCATTGATTACGATGCATGGCTTTGTTCCGCCACACCCTGGACCAACAGCGGTTGCCGGTGTTTACGATGCCAATATCGGTAAGACATTATTGTATGGGATTCTGATTGCCATTCCAGCAATCTATATCAGTGGACCATTATATACAAAGACGTTTAAAAAAGAAGAGTTAGAAGTAAAAATTCCAAAAGGACTTTTTAATCCTAAGCATTTTACAGAAGAAGAAATGCCTGGATTTGGTATTAGTGTCTTTACTGCCCTTATTCCAGTTATTCTAATTGCATTCCAAGCAGTAGTTGAAATCACTATGCCTGAATCCTCTCTTATTTCAACGGCCAAATTTTTAGGAAATCCTGGTGTTGCCCTATTAATCGCTGTCATTGTCGCAATCTTTACCTTTGGTTTAAATCGCGGTAAAAAAATGCCAGAAGTCATGACCTCGATCACAGAATCAATCAGCAGCATCGCCATGATTTTATTAATCATTGGGGCTGGTGGTGCGTTTAAACAAGTACTCATCGATAGTCATGTCGATAAATATGTGGCCCATTTGATGGAAGGTTCCTCGATGTCACCGTTAATCCTAGCCTGGTTAATCGCTGCAATCTTACGGGTTGTCTTAGGTTCCGCTACTGTTGCAGGATTAACAGCAGCCGGTATTGCCGCACCACTCGTTGCCTCGGCACACGTTAGCCCAGAACTAATGGTGTTAGCAACTGGTGCAGGAAGTATGACCTTCTCCCACGTGAACGATGCGGGCTTCTGGATTTACAAAGAATACTTCAACCTAACCATCGGTAAAACCATTCGCACATGGTCCGTAATGGTAACGATTGCATCGCTTGTCGGACTTGCTGGTGTGTTAATAATTAATATGTTCCTATAAGCGAAAAGCAAGATACGATCATTCAGGACGTCAAACAACCCACAAACATGTGGGTTGTTTATTTTTTTCGTTTGTTGATTTCTATAATTTCTTATAAAACAAGAAAAATCCAAATTGAGAAGCGAGGATAACCAGTGGCAAAATAAAATCCCACAAACCAAATTCCCACGAGAAAAAAGAGTTCCTACCTATAAATTTTAGAATTGGGATGATGATGATACCTGGCAAAATCGAGAAAATGAGCCAATACAGAAAGGATTTTTTATTCCCTGCTGAAAGGCTGCACCCATTTAAATAAATAAATAATATTGAAATGAAGATAGCCGGGTAAAATATGTAAGGGAAAATGATTTCCATTTCGCCACCATTCAACTTTACCCACAGTGATAAAACCGCAAAAGTCACAATATTACCGATGATCCCAGCAGACATTTCCATCTCCTCCAAATAAAGAGGAGGAGAGAAACTCTCCCCCATCCATCCTACTTCACGATAAGCGTTGCATAATCCTTAAAGAAGATAGTATTCTTCAATTTTCCTCTTACCATAACCATACTCGTGTTTGCTGCTATTAATTGTACAGCTACATCATTACGATTAAATTTTTGCCATATATTCTAGCATACCATCTCTGTCTTCATCCGAAATAGGATTTTTTACGTATCCTAATTTTGGAACGCGAATTGGTACAATACGTCCATTTAACAAAATCGTATTTAGTTGAATATCTTCTACATGATACTCTTTCGGCAATTGAATATAAGCAGTAATTGGTGATTGTCCATTATTACCTTTAGCGTTTTTTGTTCCTGGGTTTATCTTTATATCTGCAGGTATATAGACGCTAATTTCCTTTTCATACGTTGTTACATTCCCTGCATAATCTTCCGCAACGACTTTAATTGTCTGCATCCCGCCATCTGTTAACGTCAATTTGTTAGACACTTCAGAATCATTGAGTAAATATTTCGTTTTACGAACGCCTGATGTTTGATCCTTCGTTTCGATTAGAGAACTTAAGTCAAGTGTAGAACCTTTTAGATATTCAGTTTCCATTTTGGAAGATATCGATGGGGCAGTTTTATCACTTTTAAACCCTATCTCTTTTAACCCACAGTAATTGCCCATCTTATCCTCTGCAGCCGCCTTCACTCGATAAGATTCCTTGTTTTCGTCTTTAAACTGAAGTGGATGGTCATACGCCTTTACACTGTCATTATTTTGCTGATAGACAATAGTATGAAGACCTGTTCCACCTTCATTATCACGCGCCGTCATTTTCACTTCTACATCAGACGTATACCAATCATCATTTCCTTTTGCTCCATTAACCTCAACATCAAGGTTTGGACCTTCTGTATCATTTGCCAGATTGCCTTCACCAATAAAAGAAGGTTCAACCACTTTATCGATTGTTCCATCATTATCCATGTCGATTTCTAACTGGACATTTTCTAATCTTGCTGAATCAACATTAGCATACACTCGGGCACCCTTCGTAATGGCTACATCTTTAAAAAATACTTTTAAATCTGTTTCATCCTCTAAGACATCCTCTAACGTAAAGCTAAATACCCCAGTATCGGTAGCATTTAATAGAACCTTGTATTTCCCTTCCTGAAGAGAAGCAAATTTATTATGATCATTGTCCAATAGGAGGCACCTTCAATTGTATTTTCCATTACATTTGGATTAACAATTGTTGGTCCTGAATGATTTTGGTTTGCATCATAGATATTCAAATCAACAGGACTATTAATGGTCAGAACCAACCTTTTTCCCTTCTTATAAGAATCTCTTATTTCTTTCGATCCTTTTTCAGGCGTTCCGGATAAGATATAATCGATTTTCTTTAATATTTTTTCATCCTTCATTTGTTCACTATAAATGGCCCACTATAGTAGAAAGTTCTCTCTTTATTATTTTGTATTCCACGATTTGCACTTAAAAGTGGTACCGTTTCGTCACCTGTAATGGTTTTAAGTGTGTATATTTCTTCTCACACAAGGTTAGCGCCCATGTTGCGAATCGTTTCTAATTTTCTACCCTTCCAATAGTTCCGGTTCCGTCGCCAACTATATTCCGGGAGAATATGACGACAGTTCCCATTCCGGTTACTGATTCCGTTTTATGGGCACTGTCACCCTCTCACAGTTCCCGTCCCGACTAATTTTTCTTTCTTATGGGCACTGTCACCCTCCCACAGTTCCCATTCCGACTAATTTTTCTTTCTTATGGGCACTGTCACTCTTTCACAGTTCCCGTCCTGACTAATTTTTCTTTCTTATGGGCACTGTCACCCTTTCACAGTTCCCGTCCTGACTAATTTTTCTTTCTCACGGGAACTGTCACCCTTCACAGTTCCCATCCCGACTATTTTTCTTTCTTACGGGCGCTGTCACACGTAAGCCCAGAACTAATGGTGTTAGCAACTGGGGCCGGAAGTATGACCTTCTCCCACGTAAACGATGCGGGCTTCTGGATCTACAAAGAATACTTCAACCTAACCATCGGTAAAACCATTCGCACCAATATGTAAAGCATTAGTATTAAACACACCTGGAAACGTGAATAACAAGCCTGAAGTGATGAAGAGATTGAAGGATTCAACTGCCAAGGCCGTTATTGAAGCAAGCTATGAAAATGTCAAAACAAGGCTTGAGTGGTTAATGTATGACAAAAGCCAGGTAACCGATGAATTAATCGAAACTCGTTATAAAATCTATACACAGCCATCCTATCAAGAGGCTGTATATCATATCGTGTGCCTTCAGGACCTTGACGTCAGGGTAAAATATTCTTGGGATCCATCTTGGTGCGGTAAGATTAATGTACCGACATTATTAGCCTGGACCGATCATGATCCTACTTCAACAGTAGCGGAAGCAAAGCCTATCCAGGATATGATTCCAAATAGTGAATTAGTCGTGATTAAGGATGCAGGACACTGGCCGCAATGGGAAAAACCGGAAGAATTTAACCAAATCGCAACGAATTTCCTATTGGAAAAAGACACTAAGGTGTTTACGAATAAATAAGAGATGCCCTGGCTGAGAAGCCATCCTTTGATGAATAGCTTTTAATTTGGATGATTTTACTAAGAATGCAGGCTAATTATGGAAGGGAACGTTGTATCCCTTCCTACATTTTGCCTATAAAACTAGGAAGCTATTTCTCTGTAAATATTTCCGAATATTCAGAATTAACTTCGTAAAATTCTTAATAACACTCACTCTTGGCTTCAGTTTCAATTTATCTATATTTCTAATGGAGGGTACTTATGAACCAAATCAAAGCAAAAAGCGGTAAGAATCACAAAAATTGGCGGGCCGCTTGGAGTTGCGATTTCCGCACCAGTCTTAATGCATATTATTTTAACGTATGGATGGCGGGCAGGTTTATCACCACTGGAATCGTTGGAGTTGTTTGGGTTGCTTTGTGGCTATGGCTGGCAAAAGAAAATAGTGATTCCAAAGTTGAATCATTGGCAGTAAACGGAGGTTCGAACGTAACTGCAATTGAATCGGAGTCCAAATTCACCTCTATCTTATTTTCTAAAAATTTCCTTTTCGCTGCATTATATGGTTTTGCTACTTATTGATCCTTTACAATTGGTCTAAACTGGCTGCCAAACTATTTACAGAATGTTCGTAAGCTAAGTCCGTATACATTAAAAATTGTGGTTACCCTGCCATGGATTTTAATTACGCTGTCACAAATCACATTCTCGTCGATTTCTGACCGTCTTTTTTCTAAAACGCAAAGTGTGTCGTCAAAGGTTGGGTATTTGTGCTTGGACCGGTAATGCTGGCCGGGGCTCTCTGCTACTTTTTTGGAACGATGTTTAGCTCTGACTTCATGGGCATTGCTTTAATATCGCTTGGCTTAACCTTCGGGTGTATTACACTCGTACTTGGACCAGCCATTTTAGTTGAACTCGTTCCTAAAAAACATATTGGTAAAATTCAAGGTTGGTTTATGGCCATTACTTCATTAGGTGGTATCGTTGGACCATATGTTACCCGTTATTTGATCCAACACTCTGCCAATCTGGCAATTGGCTTTAACACTCATTTCAGAGCTGTGCATTGGTATTAGTTGTATTTGGAGGCCTTGTATGGGCTGCTGTCCGGCCAAACAAAGTCACCAAGACCACTAACCCTTCGATAGCAGAAAATGTACAAGCAAAATAAACAAGGCGTGAAGCAAGAGGGCAGTTCTCTTGCTTCATTTTTGCCTATAAATCGTCCAAGGTTTGTCAATAAGTCAGGTTTAACGTGCCCGAATACAGGTGGGAGAATAACACTAAGGCCCAACTAGCTCCTTTTCACTAGTTGGGCCTTTTTGCGTGCAAAACCTTCGATTGTCCGCTATAAGAACGTCCCTGTGTCATTAAACAATATTTTCATAGTGTTAATATTGACAATTAGGTTATAAAGGTATTATCATAATAGAGAACCAAGTTCACTATTTATATAAAAGAAAATGATGGCTTGGAAGATTTCATTCTTATGGAGAATATTTCCTAAAAACCTTTTCAGTGAACTGCAACGTTTTTTTGTTCCAGTAAATGAAAGCGCTCTATGGGCTGCAAAAGAATTTGGGATTTATTCTAGCAGGGATTAAAGTTTTTTTATCGTAAACCGGGATGAAATAAAGCTCGAAACCTATCCTATTTACTCCATAAAAAAATTAAATCCTCAGGAAAGATCAATTGGAAAGGAGTTTTTTTGCATGAGGTTGATAACGTTTACAAGAGAAGGGGCTTCACGAATTGGAGCCATAGTAGATAACGAGGTTGTTGATTTAAACCTGGCCTATCAAGCACTGGTTGAATCTACAGGAAAATTACGCGCCCGCCAGATTGCTGAAGCATTTGTTCCAGCAGACATGAATGGTTTCCTGCAGGGGGGTGATGAAAGCCTGGAGCTCGCAAAAAGCGCCGTTCAATATGCACTAAAAAATAGAGAAGATAATGGAAGAAAACTAGTATTATCCATTAAAGATGTAAAAGTAGAAGCACCAGTGACGAATCCGGGGAAAATGATTTGTGTCGGACATAACTACCGGGAACACATTTTAGAAATGAAACGTGAATTACCCCCATTCCCTGTTGTGTTTGCAAAATTTGCGAACACCATTGTTGGGCCACAGGATGATATTCCGTTTTACCCGGTTTCCGAACAGCTGGATTATGAAGCAGAATTTGCTTTTGTCATTGGGAAAAGGGCTAGAAATGTATCACAGGAGGATGCCTTAGATTATGTTGCCGGCTACACCATTGTGAATGATGTAACCTACCGTGATATTCAACGCCGTACCCTGCAATGGTTACAGGGGAAAACAGTAGAGGGCAGTGCTCCAATGGGTCCATGGCTTATTACAAAGGATGAACTAACCAATCCATCCGGCTTAGAAGTGGTCCTAACCGTAAACGGTGAAGAAAGACAACATACCAATACGGCAAATCTAGTATTCTCTGTTCAATATTTAGTAGAGTTCTTATCCAATCTGATGACACTTGAGCCTGGAGACGTCATTTTAACAGGAACGCCAGGTGGAGTCGGCTTTGCAATGAAACCGCAAACATTCCTAAAAGATGGAGATGTAGTAAAAATCTCCATTGATAAAATTGGAACTTTGGAAAGTAAAGTAAAAAAAGTAACAGACTAGGAGTGAAACTGTAATGGAAACAAAATCAATTGCTCAATCCATTGATGCATTCAAACAGTCAATTGATAAAATGACGGAAACAACCTTAAGTCTTTCAGAGGAAACCATCCGCTGGAATCCAACTAAGGATGAATGGTCGATTATGCAAATTTTATGTCACATATTGGAAGCGGTTCCTTATTGGTTGGGTGAAATTAGACAAATAAAGGAACAACCCGGGGAATTATGGGGAAGAAACCATCTCCAGGAAGCACGTATTGCGGCTGTGACAAACACAGACAGCAGGAGTGTTGATGATGTATTAAGAGAACTTGCATCCTTAAAGTCTTTAGTGGAAAAAGAACTTGGTACTTTAGACGAGGAAACCCTGGCCATTCAAGCGACCAGCCGTAATCCAAATTTCGGCACCAAGCCGATTTCATTTATTGTGGACCATCTTATTGTCGAGCACACCAGCAAGCATTACGGGCAGATTCAAAGAAACCTTTCAAAAATAAGTTAAAAGAGGGGCATTAATATGGCAGAAAAAACAGAATTTATGAAGAGCCAGATTGTTAAAGATTTTAATCGCGATCTTGAGGAATATCATTTTGGGCCATTATGGGAAGCCATTCCAGCATTGATGCACAAACAACCGGAACCACAGGCACAGGCCTACCTTTGGAAATGGGATGTTATTTATAAAAAATTAATGGAAGCGTCGACAATCTTTACTCCTGACCGCGGCGGAGAAAGAAGAGCGATTTATTTTCAAAATCCGGGTTTAACCTATCGCCAGCCATGGGGCTGGGCATCAACGACCCAAACCCTTTATGCTGCTGCACAGCTGATTCTTCCTGGTGAAACCGCTCCATCTCATCGCCACTCTCAAGGTGCGCTTCGGTTTATTACACATGGCGAAGGCGCTTATACCATCGTTCAAGGAGAACGGATTTTCATGGAAGAGGGAGATTTCTTAATTACGCCAAAGAATCTTTGGCATGGTCACGGTCATGTTGGTGATAAGCCAATGATTTGGATGGACGTACTGGATATTCCAATCGTTTATTCTATGGGCGGCACGTTTTTTGAGCCATATCCTGAAAAAATTGAAAAGCCAAAAGTACCGGACAATTTCTCCTCACACCGTTATGAAGGCGGAATGGTACGTCCGATTGCTGACCGTCATCCATTGTCAGCACCGCTTGGTTCTTATAAATGGAATAAAACAGAAGATGCCATCAAAGGGTTACGGCATTTTGATCCGGATCCATTTGACGGATATGCTGTCGAATATATTAATCCGTCAACAGGAGAAACGGCGAATAAAAATATCGCTTCCTGGATGCAAAACTTGCCGAAGGGATTCCATACAAAAGCGCACCGCCATACGCACGCTACAATTTATAACGTATTTAAAGGGTCGGGCTACAGCATTATTAACGGAGTCCGCTTTGATTGGTCGGCTGGCGATTACTTTGTCGTTCCGAACTGGGCATGGCATGAACACGTTGCCGAAGAAGATACGCATTTGTTCTCTGTAAGCGATCTTCCGATTATGGAGCAGTTTGATCTTGAACAATCACAAAATTTCGAACAAAGCAATGGTCATCAAACCGTTACCGGAGAGTTCAAACCAAAATTAGCATAAGTATTATATAACCAGTAAAGGAGATTGGAGAAAATGGCAGAAAATAATGTAATTATTGTTGGCGGTGGAATCGGGGGGCTAGCTGCAGCAATTGGCTCAGCAAAAGCAGGGAATTCAGTTACTGTATTGGAAAAAGCACATCAATTTGGGGAAATTGGAGCAGGAATTCAGCTTGGACCAAATGCGATGGCGGTTTTAGATTCGTACGGATTATCAGAAGAAATCGCAAAGGTAGCAGTTTTTCCAAAAAGACTTGTGTTAAGAGATGCTTTTTCGGGAAAAGAATTAGTCGCATTAAATCTTGGCGAAAAATTTAAAGAACGCTTTGGGTACAGCTATTGTGTGCTTCACCGTTCAGATCTGCACCGGGTTTTGTTAAATGCATGCGAGGCAAATCCGGCTATCACTCTATTAAATAATCAGGAAGTCGTCTCAGTTGAAGAAAATGAAGATGGTGTTACAGTAACAAATGCAAGAGGAGAAAAGATTACGGGCAAGGCTGTGATTGGAGCCGATGGATTGAAATCGGAAACCCGTAAGGTATTTAGCAATGATGAAATGGTTAAATCAGAATACGTAGCATACAGGGGCACGATTCCGATTAGTGAAATTTCTCCTGACTCCGATCTTGATGATGTTCTCATGTGGGTTGGACCCAATTTACATGTTGTCCAATATCCTGTTCGCGGTGGAAAGTTATACAATCAGGTAGTGGTATTCAGAAGCTACAATTATAAAGAAAACTCGGATGATTGGGGTACACCCGAAGAAATGGAAAAACGTTTCGAAGGCTGCCACAAGCATGTCCGCCAGGCTATTGACTTTATTCAACGTCAAATTCGCTGGCCAATGTTCGACCGTGACCCAATTAACAATTGGACAAAGGGAAATATCACTCTGTTAGGAGATGCAGCACACCCAATGCTTCAATACTTGGCACAGGGAGGCTGTCAAGCTATTGAGGATTCCGCCTTTTTAAGTAAAATGCTGGATACTTATGAAAATAACTATGCTGAAGCATTTAAAGCCTACCAGGAAGAGAGAATGCCGCGTACAGCCAGAGTGCAAACAACGGCTCGCTTCTTTGGGGAAATTATCCATGCTGAAGATCCAGTAACCATTGCACTTCGGGATGCTTACTTTGAGAAAAGAACGGATTCTGAATATGAAGTAATCGATTGGTTATATGGTTATCGGAAATTTGCTTCAGAAAAAGTACTTGTTTAATATTTTTTATCTGAAATAAAAATTCCAAGGACCCTCCTTGGAATTTTTTCAAAAAAGGAGAGAAAACGTATGGCCACATTACATGAAGAAGCATTAAAAATGCACAAGGAACATGGAGGAAAGCTCGGCGTCTACTCAAAAGTTCCATTAGATAACGCAAAAGATTTAAGCCTTGCCTATTCTCCAGGAGTAGCAGAGCCATGTTTAGAAATTTTTAAAGATAAAAGCAAAATGTATGATTATACCATCAAAAAGAATCTTGTTGCGGTAGTGTCAAATGGAACCGCCGTACTGGGCCTCGGCAATATCGGCCCAAGCGCTGCCATGCCCGTCATGGAAGGAAAAGCCTTATTATTCAAATCGTTTGCCGGCGTGGATGCCTTTCCGATTCTCTTAGATACAACCGATACAGACGAGATTGTCAAGGCCGTTAAATTACTAGAACCAACTTTTGGCGGAGTGAACTTGGAAGATATTGCGGCGCCGCAATGCTTTGAAATTGAAGCACGTCTGCGGAAGGAGTGCAATATTCCCGTATTTCATGATGATCAGCATGGCACAGCCATTGTAACAGCTGCCGGGTTACTCAACGCTTTAAAGCTTGTCGGTAAAAAAATTGAAGATATCCGCGTGGTCGCAAACGGCGCCGGTTCTGCCGGAGTGGCCACCGTGAAACTGCTCCTGAACATGGGTGTTAAGGATGTCATTTTATGTGATACGAAAGGGATTATTTATGAAGGCCGGCCGAATGGAATGAATCCAGTTAAAGAAGAAATGGGCCGTCTTACAAATAAAGAACATAAGCAAGGCACGCTCGTAGATTCAATGGCCGGGGCAGATGTTTTCATTGGTGTATCTGCGGCAGGTGCGGTTACAGAAGAAATGGTTCGTTCGATGAATTCAGATTCCATTATTTTTGCAATGGCCAATCCGAATCCGGAAATCATGCCAGAGGAAGCAAAGAAAGCAGGGGCACTCGTTGTCGGGACTGGACGCTCTGATTTTCCAAATCAGGTGAATAACGTACTGGCCTTCCCTGGTATTTTCAGAGGAGCCTTGGATGTTCGCGCAAAAGAAATCAATGAAGAAATGAAACTTGCTGCTGTTTATGCGATTGCTGGATTAATTAGTGATGAGGAGCTTACTCCTGATTATGTAATTCCAGATCCGTTTGACCCTAGAGTGGCAGCCAATGTAGCAGCAGCTGTAGCTAAAGCTGCAATCAAAACAGGTGTTGCTCAAAAGAGTGTTGATTCAGTCGAAGTTACAGATTAGTATACTTTGGGTCGTTTTTTTGCTATGCATAAAAATTCATAAATAAGTAGAGTTATACACTGGAGGAGACACCATGTTGCAGACAAAATTAGTAGATCCAGAATTAATGGCGTGGACCATTGAACAGCGCCGTCATTTTCATATGCATCCAGAGTTATCAGGCCAGGAATATAACACAGCCGCATATGTAAAAGAGAAATTGATGGAGTTTGGGATTCCGCTCGATACTCGGTTTTCTGCACCGAATGTGATTGCTTTTTTTAAAGGAACAGAAGGGAAAAAGACGATTGCGCTTCGAGCCGATATGGATGCCCTTCCGCTACAGGAAGAAGGCGACAAGCCCTATCTATCAACAGTGCCAGGCGTAATGCATGGCTGCGGTCATGATGGCCATACGGCTACACTGCTTGGCGCTGCCAAATGGATGAGCGAACATCCCCAGCTGATTAAAAATAATATTGTGTTGATTTTTCAAAGCTCTGAGGAAGCCTCTCCTAGTGGTGCCCAACAGCTTGTCAAAGAAGGAATCTTGGACGGAGTTGATGCCATCTATGGCATTCATTATATGTCCGGTATACCGCTTGGAAAAATTGGTTTTGCCACTGGTTACGCAATGGCCTCGGCTGACGATTTTGACATCACCATCGAAGGAAAAGGCGGACATGGCGGCTACCCACACGAAACAGTTGACCCGATTTACATCGCTACCCACCTGATTCAGGCCTTTCAATCGATTGTCAGCCGTAACTTAAACCCACTCCATCCAGGTGTAATTTCCTTTGGCGGAATGCAAGCGGGCAACTCCTATAATGTCATTCCCGAAAAGGTCACACTGCAAGGAACGATTCGGGCGTTATCGTTTGAAGGAGCGGAACTGATGCACAAAAAAACTGCACAGTTAACTGAATCCCTTTGTGCAAGCTTTGGTGCAAAAAGTCACTATCACTTTATCGAAGGAACGGTGCCATTATACAATCATCCGAAGGCATGTGAGGTGGCGAAGGAAATCATCGAAACGACGTTTGGCGAAGGGGTTTTTATAGAAGTAGAACCCGTCATGGGGGCTGAAGACTTCTCCTATTATCTAAAGGAAAAGACTGGCGCCTTCATCAATGTTGGAATGAAAAGTGATAAAAGCCAATATCCTCACCATCATCCTAAATTTGATATCGATGAAGCAGCGATTCCCGCTGGTATAGAGCTAATGATTGAATTGGCATTACATGCATAAGCTTTAAAAGTGCCAGGCACCAATCCATTTTGAGGTGACCCCCAAAAGTTAGAGTTTTATTTTAAGCAGCTAATTGGTGGG
>CAUSCO010000055.1:0-18305 GCA_963530265.1 uncultured Bacillus sp. | reverse complement strand
GTTTATCTGTGGCTTTTCACGTTTTAAGCTGTTGCATTTAATTTTACAACTAGCCTTTTTCTTTTATTTACATTTTCTATTGCTTTATTTTATAGTTTGTCAATCTGGGTAAAGTCGAGCTCTACTGGAGTATCCCGGCCAAACATATTAACTAGAACCTTTAATTTTGAGCGATCTTTATCCATCTCTTCAACAGAACCTGTAAAGTTTGCAAACGGACCTTCCTTCACTCGTACCGTTTCACCGATTTCAAAATCAAAATCCACTCGTCTTTCTTCTACGCCCATACGTTTCATTAAGCCTGTCACTTCTTCTGGCAATAATGGCGTTGGCTTAGAACCTGAGCCAGATGAACCAACAAATCCCGTAACACCAGGGGTATTCCGTACAACATACCAAGAATCATCTGTCATCACAATTTCAACTAAGACATATCCAGGGAAAACCTTTCGTTTTACAACCTTTGTCTTACCATTTTTAATTTCTGTTTCTTCTTCTTCTGGAACAACTACACGAAAAATTTTATCCGCCATGCCCATTGATTCTACCCGTTTTTCCAAGTTAGCTTTTACTTTATTTTCATAACCCGAGTAAGTATGAACCACATACCAATTCTTTTCCATTTAAGAGGACTAAATGTCCGTCCCTCCCTGTTAAAATCTATTTTTTCCCAATTAAAAAACCCGTTAATACGGGCTTTTAGGTGAAATTTCCTTATTAATTTCCATTATACCATGAATGTTGACTTATTATTCAAGAATTAAGCGAATCAATTTTGAAATCCCCAAGTCTAGAACAGCAAAGAATGCTCCAAAAAAAACAACTGTCGACAAAACCGTAACAGTCATACGAGTAAGTTCACTACGTTTTGGCCAGCTAACCTTCCTCATTTCACGTATAACTTCACTAAAGAACTTCATTATGCGTTGCATTATCGTAACCCCCAACAATCTTAAGTAGCCCTGCGAATATCTATCTATTATTATTTTGTTTCTCGGTGGATGGTATGGGTTGCACAAGTCTTACAAAATTTTTTCAATTCTAATCGACCTGTTTGTGTGTCCTTACTGACTGTTGAATAATTCCGCGAGCCGCAATCCACACAGGCTAAAATGACTTTTTTGCTCATAATTTGGCACCTTCGACATTTTTCTCATGTTTCTCTAAAAAATGTACCATGCGTCCATTTTAAAGTCAATAACAGCACAAAGCGGATTCATCATCTTAACAAACATTTAACAAAATAACAATCACAATGAAAATTCGCGGATTTCTAGATAACGCTCCAGTTTCCTTTTCACGCGTTGCAGGGCATTGTCGATGGATTTAACATGACGATTAAGTTCTTCAGAAATTTCCTGATAGGATTGACCATCTAAATAGAGTGCCAAAACTTTCCTTTCTAAATCACTCAATAATTCAGTCATTTTTACTTCTATATGATCAAATTCCTCTTGATTAATAATTAACTCTTCTGGGTCAAGTACCTTTGTTCCCGATAAAACATCCATCAATGTTCGGTCCGACTCTTCATCATAAATAGGCTTGTCCAATGATACATACGAATTTAACGGGATATGCTTTTGCCGGGTTGCAGTCTTAATCGCCGTGATAATTTGGCGGGTTATGCACAACTCTGCAAACGCTTTAAAAGAAGTTAGCTTGTCCTCACGAAAGTCCCGAATCGCCTTATATAGACCAATCATACCTTCCTGGACAATATCCTCTTTATCGGCTCCAATTAAAAAATAGGATCTTGCTTTTGCACGCACAAAATTACGATACTTATGGATTAAATAATCCAATGCTTCACTATCACCTTGGTGTACCAAATCGACTATTTCCTCGTCTTCCATAGCGAAAAAATGATCGTTAATCTTTGTTCCGAAGTCCGTACTCAAAGTAGATCCCCTCCACACCGAACATGCATACATATTTCAGTATACAATAGAAATATTTTGAAGTCGAGCGCTCATTTTTCCCCTCTACGCCATTTTTCAAAAATTTCTGCCATTTCTTCACTAATGGGTATCTTGGAAACAGGTTTTCTCTCTTGAATCTTTTTCACATTCTTTTCGATGCCTTTTTCAATCGATGACATTTCGATAAGGAGCTCCCGTGCGGAAATACGTAAAGCCCCTTGTCCAAAAATCGCCCATTGCTCCGTAAAATCGGAAGTAGCTACATGTATTTGCGTTCTTCGGTTACTTAAACTGATGGCCATTTTTTCAATGCGCTCATCTGCCGTTTCATTCTCTTTTGTAAAAATGACTTCAACTTTATGATTCTTATACTTTTTCTCTGTACCTTGCACACCATAGGCATCAAATACAACAATCACACGGAAGCCAGAAACGGCTTGGTATTCTGCCATTCTTTCCACCAGCCGATCCCTAGCAGCAGGTAAATCTCGATCTTTTAATGCTTTTAACTCCGGCCATGCTCCTATAATGTTATATCCGTCAACAAGCAGAATATCCATATGCTACCTCTCAAGCGGGTTTCGTTTGCGATATACCTCGTACATGAGTAAGGATGCAGCTACAGAAGCATTTAATGAGGTCACACGACCGACCATCGGCAGCTGAATAAGAAAATCACATTTATCACGAATTAAACGTCCCATTCCTTTTCCTTCACTGCCAATGACTAAGCCAAGTGGAAGGGTGCCATCCATTTGCCGGTAATCTTGCTTGCCCTTTGCATCTGTCCCGGCAATCCAAACACCTCGTTCTTTTAATTCATCAATCGTCCGTGCCATGTTTGTCACCCGAACAACGGGGATATATTCAATTGCACCTGTCGAGGCTTTAGCTACGGTTGCTGTTAAGCCTACCGCCCTCCGCTTAGGAATAATAATGCCGTGGGCACCGACTGCATCTGCCGTCCTCATAATCGAACCAAGGTTGTGTGGGTCCTCAATTTCATCTAACAATAAAAAGAAGGGTGCTTCATTCTTCTTCTCGGCCGCAGTAAATAAATCATCCAATTCTGCATATTGGTAGGCCGCTACATAGGCAAGCACACCTTGATGATTCTCATCGGCGATTTGGTCAATTTTTTTCTTTGGAACAAATTGTACAAGCACATTGGCTTCTTTTGCTAATTGTGTAATCTGCTGCATTTGGCCGCGTTGTGAGCCCTCAGCAATTAATATTTTATTAATATCCCGTTCAGACTTTAAGGCTTCAATAACGGGATTTTTTCCAACAATGTATTCCTGACTCTGATCCGGTTTTTGGTTCTGATTCTGATTCTGATTTTTATTCATTCTGACAATCCTCCTTTCTTTTCATCAACATAAATAAATGCCTTTTCTACTAGCTCTTCTAAGCGCTCAGTCTGGCCTTCTAAAAATAAATAGCCCATTAACGCTTCAAAGGCAGTACTGTACCGATACGTTTGAACATCAGTATTTTTGGGGACGGTTCCCGATTTTGCATTTCGGCCGCGCATGACAACAGCTAATTCTTCGTCCGTTAAAAGCGTATCATCCATCATTTGAAAAAGAATTTTGCACTGCGCCTTCGCTGAAACGTACCTTGTCGCTAAATGGTGCAATTGATTTGGTCTTACCTTTCCGCTATAGAGGAGGTGCCGCCTTACATATGATTCAAAGACCGCATCCCCCATATAGGCTAGTGCTAGACTATTCAATTGTTTAGCATCAACGTTGTTCTCATAATCAAGCATGAATTAGCCTCTTTTCCATCTTGTACCTTGTGGTGTATCTTCTAAAATAATGCTCATTTCCTTTAGCTGGTCTCTAATTTGGTCGGACAATTGAAAATTTCGATCCTTACGTGCCTGATTTCTCTTTTCAATCAAGGCGTCAATTTCCTCATCCAGCATTTCTTCACTTTCAAACGTTAACCCTAATACCCGGAATAACTCATCAAATTGGTTTGTAAAACGTTCAATAACTTCCACAGCTGTATTTTTTTCTAACAGATAATAATTTGCCAGCTTCGAAAGATCAAATAAAACCGAAATCGCTAGTGCAGTATTAAAATCATCATCCATTGCCACAATAAATTGCTCTTGTAGAGCTGTTATTTTATCAAGCCACTCTTGATTATTGTCAGTTAAATCAGTGCTTGCTTCTTTTCGATGTTTTAAATTTTGATAAGAAGTAGTTAGACGTTCAAAAGCTGCTTTTGTACTTTCCAGCAGTTCCTCGCTATAGTTAATAGGATTACGATAATGAACAGACAACATAAAAAAGCGCAATACCTGCGGATTATGCCGCTTGATAATATCATGAACAAGGACAAAGTTCCCCAGTGATTTTGACATTTTTTCATTATCAATATTGATATAGCCATTGTGCATCCAATACCTAGAAAATAATTTTCCCGAAAGAGCTTCCGATTGAGCAATTTCATTCTCATGGTGTGGGAACGTTAAATCCTGTCCGCCTGCATGGATATCAATCGTTTCGCCCAGGTACTTTTTCGCCATTGCCGAGCATTCAATATGCCAGCCTGGCCGGCCTGTTCCCCAAGGGCTTTCCCAATAGATTTCCCCTTGCTTCGCCGCTTTCCATAGGGCAAAGTCTAGATCATCCTCTTTTTTATCGCCTACTTCGATTCTTGCTCCGACCTGGAGATCATCGATGGATTGATGGGATAGCTTTCCGTAGTCATTAAATTTCCTCGTCCGGAAATAAACATCTCCTTCTGATTCATAGGCAAAGCCCTTTTTTACTAATTGATCGATGAAATCAACGATGATATCCATATTTTCCATGACACGTGGATGGACATCAGCCTTTTGGCATCCTAATGCAGTAACATCTTCAAAGTACGCATTGATGAATCTGTTCGCAATGGTCGGAACATCCTCCCCTAACTGATTGGCAGCCCGAATTAGTTTATCATCAACATCGGTAAAATTGGAAACATACTCGACATCAAAGCCGCGGTATTCCAAGTAGCGGCGGACTGTATCAAAAAGGATGGCCGGCCTTGCGTTGCCGATATGAATATAATTATAGACCGTTGGACCGCAAACATACATTTTAACCTTACCTTCTTCGAGCGGTACAAAAGTTTCCTTCTTACGTGTAAGTGTATTATAAATTTGAATGGCCATTGGTTTTTATCCTTTCGTGTTTTAATTCACTCAGTTCTTGCCTCAACTGGTCTACCTCATTTTGCATTTCTCTTAAACGGTCTGCAACCGGGTCTGGAAGGTCACAATGGTTTAAATCCTTAGAATGATTAATCCGCTTTCCGTCCTGGATGACAACCCTGCCCGGAATCCCTACTACTGTTGAGTTTGGCGGAACTTCTTTCAAGACAACTGAGCCGCCGCCAATTTTAGAATTTTCGCCAATTGTAATCGATCCAAGTACTTTCGCCCCTGTAGCAATCAAGACATTATCCTTAATAGTAGGATGCCGCTTTCCTTTTTCTTTACCGGTTCCACCTAGCGTAACGCCTTGATATATAGTTACATTATCCCCAATTTCACATGTTTCCCCAATGACCACACCCATGCCGTGATCAATAAAAAATCTCCTGCCTATTTTTGCCCCTGGATGAATTTCAATTCCCGTAAAGAAACGGCTGACTTGCGAAATGAATCGTGCAAAGAAAAATAGTTTACGTTTAAAGAGTGCATGTGCAACTCGGTGTGCCCAAATGGCATGTAAACCTGAATACGTTAAGACGACTTCAAAGTAGCTTCTTGCCGCAGGATCCTGCTCAAATACGACCTCAACGTCCTCCTTTATCTTCTTGAACATCGCCATTCCCCCCTTGGTTTATACAAAACCTTTGCCCTTTATCCATACAAAAAGCGCCCCTGTCATATTGACAGAGACGCGTATGCGTGGTTCCACTCTGATTAGACTGTTTAGTTCGTACACGCGTTCATTAAGAAGACATGCCTTGAGCTAAAAAGTCTCACTCTTACTTGTTAACGGAATAGTCCGCCCAAATCTACTCAAAGTTGACTCTTTTCGAAATGGGGCTCTGAGGTGCATTTCAAATCAGGAGAGGCTTAAACCACTTTCAGCCGGTGATGGTTTTCTCTATAAAGCATCCTTATTTTACTTGTCCTCTTCTACGCTTTAGCATATATAAATTCTTTCCTTTACTATATTACATTTTCTCTGGAATGTTAACTAATAATTTTCTGAATTCTGTTTTGTACTTTTTGTTTACCTAACAGTTCAATTGTCTGTGGCAGGTCTGGTCCATGTGTTTGTCCGGTTACTGCTGCCCGAATTGGCATAAATAGATTCTTCCCTTTTTGACCAGTAGACTTTTGAACAGCCTTCATAGCAGCCTTTATTCCATCAGCTCGGAAGATTTCCAATTGATCCAACTCCTGAGAAAATGCCTTTAACACTTCAGGAACGGTTTCACCTGCTAAAATATCTTTCGTATCTTCTTCATAGACGGCATCTTCGATAAAGAACATATCCGACAATTCTACGATTTCTGCTCCATAACTCATTTTTTCCTGTAATAGTGCTACTAAGCCGCGTACCCATTGATGTTGCTCATCAGTCATGCTCTCACTTACACGTCCTGCTTTCAGTAAGTGTGGGAGGGCAACTTCCACCGCGCGGTCCAGTTCAATCTTTTTCATGTATTGGTTGTTCATCCATGTAAGCTTTTGTTTATCAAATAATGCAGGTGATTTTGAGAGCCGATTAGCGTCAAAGATCTCTATGAATTCTTCCTTCGAGTATAACTCCTCTTCCCCAGCAGGTGACCAGCCAAGTAATGTAATAAAGTTAAATAGTGCTTCTGGAAGAAAACCTAATTCCTCATATTGTTCAATAAATTGAATGATGGATTCATCGCGCTTACTTAACTTTTTACGGCTTTCATTAACAATCAAGGTCATATGGCCAAAAATGGGAGGTTCCCAACCTAATGCTTCATAGACCATTAACTGTTTAGGCGTATTTGAAATATGATCATCACCGCGAAGTACATGAGAAATTTCCATTAAATGATCATCGATTGTGACGGCAAAGTTATAAGTAGGTGTTCCATCCTTTTTCACCATTACCCAGTCGCCCATCCCTTCAGATTCGAACGAAACAACCCCTTTGACCATATCATCAAAGGTATAGGTTTTCCCGGCTGGAACAGCAATACGAATGCTTGGTTCGCGGCCTTCTTTTTCATATTGGCGGCGTTCTTCATCTGTTAAATGACGGCATTTACCGGAATAATGAGGCGTTTCACCTCTTTCCATCTGCTCTTCCCGCTCTGCTTCAATTTCTTCTTCCGTACAATAACATTTATAGGCATGGCCGCTTTCTAACAGTTGATTATAGTAGGTTTCATAAATGTCATTTCGCTCTGATTGACGATATGGGCCATATTCGCCACCGACATCAACACCTTCATCCCAATCCATTCCAAGCCATTTTAAATATTTTAACTGGCTTTCCTCACCGCCGGCAATATTTCGCTTTTTATCTGTATCTTCAATACGGATAATAAATTTACCTTGCTTGTTGCGTGCAAATAAGTAATTAAATAGTGCTGTACGGGCGTTTCCAATATGTAAATGTCCAGTTGGACTTGGTGCATACCTGACACGAACTTCATTTGACATAATAATGCCTCCAATCAGAAAAGCGGAAGCGCCTTGCACAAGGGGTGGATAGCATAAGACGAGCCTGCGGGAAGGTTGCTCTTTAACCTTCTCGACGGATTGGCTTATGACTCGAGCCCCTAGGCACTGGAGCTAGACACTCTTCTAAGTTTTTAATTTTTTTCTCGATTTATTTTACCACTGTAAATTTCACGATAAAAGTCTAATCCACCTTTTTTAACAAAATAACTACCTGGGAGGCGATTCCCTCTCCCCTGCCGGTGAAGCCGAGTTTCTCAGTCGTTGTTGCCTTTACATTAATTTGTTCTGTTGTTGCCTCTAATAATTCGGCAATCCGTGCCCGCATTTGCTCAATATATGGAGCCATTTTAGGTTTTTGAGCAATAATCGTACAGTCCGCATTAACCAGCTCGTATCCCTTATCCTTTACCAACTGCCATACATGCTCCATTAGCTTCGCGGAATCGGCATCTTTAAAATTTGGATCTGTATCGGGAAAATGTTTGCCGATATCACCCTCTCCGATTGCACCAAGACAAGCATCTGCTACGGTATGCAATAGAACATCGGCATCCGAATGACCTAATAGACCCTTTTCGTAAGGAATTGTGATGCCCCCGATAATAAGCGGACGTCCTTCTGTTAATTGGTGAACATCAAAGCCTTGCCCAATTCGAAACATTAATAAAACTCCTTTTCTCTCTTCTTTATAATAGCCTCTGCAAAGTATAAATCCTCAGGTGTTGTCAGTTTAATATTATCGTAATCCCCTTCTACAATCGACACAGGATAGTGGAGACGTTCCACTAAACTGGAATCATCCGTTCCCAGAAACTGATCCCTCTCTGCCTGATCGTAGGCTTCCCTGAGTATGGAAATGCGAAAAGCTTGTGGGGTTTGTACGGCCCACAAGCTTGAACGGTTGACAGTTTCCCCTACCACACCATCTTGTACCTTTTTCATCGTGTCCTTTGCTCGAACCCCAATAATAGCAGCACCGGTTTCCTCTGCTTTAATTGTTAAACGGTGGATATGACCCTTTCGAATGAACGGGCGGGCTGCATCATGTACAAGAATAATTCCATTAGATTTGACTGTTTTAAGGGCATTATAAATACTATATTGACGCTCTTCCCCGCCTGGCACTAAATTAATAACCTTGGTCACGGAATATTTGGTAAGCAACGCCTTAAACTCCTGAAAATCTTGAGGGTTTGTCACTAAAATAATGCCCTTACAAGCTTCATCCTCTTCAAAAACCCTTAAGGTATGAATGAGCACTGGCATTCCATTAAGCTCTAATAAAAGTTTATTTTTCCCCGCTCGCATTCTTTTCCCCAGGCCAGCCGCTGGGAGAATGACTTGGTAAGTCATAAAAAAACCTCTCTATCTATCTAACTGCAGCACCTGGTCAAGGTGCGTTTGCTTTTCTTTCTAAAGTGCTTTTTCTAACAATTTAGGTTTCGCAAAAATCATTCGGCCAGCAGATGTTTGAAGAACACTCGTAACCAGAACATCAATTCTTTTACCGATGTATTCTCTTCCTTCTTCAACAACAATCATGGTTCCATCATCTAAATAGGCCACACCTTGATGATATTCTTTACCGTCTTTGATTACTTGAACCGCCAATTCTTCACCTGGAAGTACCACCGGTTTCACAGCGTTTGCTAAATCATTGATGTTTAATACAGAAACATTCTGCAGTTCACATACTTTATTTAAGTTAAAATCATTCGTTACAAGGATGCCATTTGTTAATTTAGCTAGTTTTACAAGTTTCGAGTCCACTTCACTGATTTCCTCAAAATCGCCTTCATAAATTTCTACCTTGATTGAGAGTTCCTTTTGGATTCTATTTAATATATCCAGACCTCTGCGGCCACGATTTCGTTTCAAAACATCGGAAGAATCCGCAATATGCTGCAGTTCCTCGAGAACAAACTGTGGGATTACAATCGTTCCTTCCAAAAATCCAGTTTGGCAAATATCAGCGACACGTCCATCAATGATGACGCTTGTATCTAAAATTTTCAAGGCTTTGCCAGCTGCCTTTTCTGCCTCTTCATCGCCGGACTTTTTCTTGTTATTACGATTGCCAAAAAGACCTAACAACTCATCCCGTTTTTTAAAGCCTACCTGAAAGCCAAGATAACCAAACAATAGTGTCAGTAAAATAGGTGCAACTGCATTTAATATTGGCACCTGAACAGCATTAAGGGCAAAACCAATTAAAAAGGCCACAAATAAGCCGAAAATTAACCCAACACTACCAAAGAGCACATCTGTTACGGGTATTTTCACTAAGGAATCTTCAGTCCATTTAAAAAAATTATAGACATAATCTACTGCCCAAAAGGTAATAAGATAAAAAATAATAGCACCTAAAATAGCAGTAACATATGAGTTATTAATCAGTGGAATGTCATTAATATAAAGTAATTTAAACAATTCTGGTAACAGTAGTATTCCCAGCGTACCTCCTATAATGAGGAAGCATGCCTGCACAATTCGTTTTAACATTCCTTCACCTCCTCTAATTCATTATAAACAGATTCCCAAAATTGAAACCTATATTTAGTGATTATTTTTCTAAATTGTAAACAATTTGAAATAAATCTTTCTGTAAAAATCTTACTCTTCATAGGGTAGCATTGGAAAATTTCCATGTCAAACAAATAGAAGTGGTGAATTTTAGCACACTCGCATTGTTTTTTCAATGACTTTATAAATATCGATTGGTATAGAGCCGTTCTTTAATTAATTTAAAGCCTTCTTTAATCTTTTTGGCACGAACTTCCCCGATTCCCTCGACATCATCCAGTTCTTCAACTGTTGCGGATATAATTAGTGCTAACTCCCCAAAACAGCTAATTAAGTTTTCAATGATAATCAACGGCAGTCTAGGAATCTTATGAAGAATTCGATAACCGCGTGGATTTTTATTTTCATCGAGATGGACATAACCAAGATAACCCATTAATTTCAGTAAAACGATATCCTCAATTGTTCCAGTCGAGGCCAATGCTTGCATTCGCTGCAATACCTCCCGAGCTTGTACATCACGATCAAAGGCATAATCTTTAATAATTAACATAATCTCTTCTTCAAGCTCGGTTAAAATTTCATTCATTTGCAAGCGGATCAACCGGCCCTCTGTTCCCAGCTCATGCAACAGTGTTAATAATTCGGTTTTAATTTTTAATACCATTTCAAAACGATGGAGTACAAGTAAAAAATCGTTATAGGTAACAGATTCCTCGAATTCTAAAATACTCAAATTGGTAATGCTATGCTCTAGAACAACCTTATACTTCTCTAGTGTCTGAATCGCTTGATTGGCCTTTGTTAATATAACGGCAATGTCTTTTAATGCATAGCGGAAATTCCCTTGATATAAGGTAATTACATTTCTTCTTTGTGAAATGGCAATGACGAGCGCTTTCGTTTGTTTGGCCACTCGCTCAGCCGTACGGTGCCGCATCCCTGTTTCCGTAGATGATATGTCTGAGTTAGGTGCAAGTTGGGCATTAGCAAATAAAATTTTGTTTCCTAACTCATTTAAAATGATGGCACCATCCATTTTAGCTAGTTCATATAAAAAGCTGGGCGAAAATGAACAATTAATCTCAAAGCCGCCATCGACGATACTTTTTACTTTGTCGTTATAGCCAATAACGATGAGACCCCCAGTATTGGCCCGGAGGACATTATCTATTCCTTCTCGAATGGGTGTACCTGGTGCAATAAACTGCAAAACATCACTTATAGATTGTTCAGCAACCTTTTTATTTTCCGCCAACTGCTACCCTCCTAACGCTGCTTTTAGTGCCTCTCTAACGGATGAGACACCAATAAGCTGGACACCTTTTGGTCCTGTCCAACCGCTTAAATTATTTGCTGGTAAAATCACACGCTCAAATCCCAACTTTGCCGCTTCCTGAACACGCTGCTCAATTCGTGACACCCTCCTTACTTCCCCTGTTAAGCCAACTTCGCCAATAATGCAATCTGTTGGGCTTGTCGGCTTATCTCTGAAACTGGAGGCAATACTAATCACAATCGCTAAATCGATGGCAGGCTCATCTAATTTCACCCCGCCTGCTACCTTTAAGTAAGCGTCCTGATTTGCCAGCAGCATACCCTCCCGCTTTTCCAATACAGCCATTAACAGCGGTACCCGATTATGATCAATTCCTGTCGCCATTCTTCGAGGGTTTCCAAAGCTTGTTGGTGAAATTAACGCTTGGATTTCAACTAGAACTGGACGTGTTCCCTCCATGGAGGCAACCACTGTCGATCCCGCTGCCCCGCGCGATCGTTCTTCCAAGAAGATTTCCGATGGGTTTTCCACTTCCTCCAGGCCAAATTCCTTCATTTCAAAAATACCCATTTCATTTGTCGAACCAAAGCGGTTTTTAACCGCCCTTAAAATTCTGTAGGTATGATGCCTTTCCCCTTCAAAATAAAGAACCGTGTCAACCATATGCTCTAATAGTCTTGGCCCCGCAATCGAGCCTTCTTTCGTCACGTGCCCAACGATAAAAATGGCAATTCCTTTGGTTTTACCAATTCTCATCAATTCAGCGGTACATTCACGGACTTGTGACACACTTCCAGGTGCGGATGTGACATCGGGGTGAAAAATAGTTTGAATCGAATCGATGATGACAAAACTTGGATTTGTCCCATCTATCGTCCTGTTGATTTCTTCAAGATTCGTTTCTGAATAAACTAATAGATTTTCTGAAGCAATCCCTAATCGTTCAGCACGAAGCTTAGTCTGTCTTAATGACTCTTCACCTGATATGTACAAAACCTGATTACCTTTATTCGCAAGCTGTGAAGATACTTGCAGCAGCAATGTAGATTTTCCAATTCCTGGGTCACCGCCTATTAAAACTAACGAGCCCTTCACTACACCGCCCCCAAGGACACGATTAAGTTCGTTTAGATCAGTAAGAATTCTTGGCTCATTTTCCATTTCGATTGAATTGATTGGCATTGGTTTTGCTACTATATGGGTGCCAGTTTGGGAATGGGCAAATGCCCCCCTTCTGTTTGCACCTGTTACCTCTACTTCTTCAACCATTGAATTCCATTGTCCACAGCCAGGGCATTTCCCCATCCACTTTGGAGATTCATAGCCGCACTCCTGACACATAAACTTTGTTTTTCGTTTCGCCATCGACTTTCACCCTTCTCAAACAATACCTATACAATGAAAAAAGAGGTACACGGGTCGACTTTATTCACGTGTACCTCTTGCTTTGTTGTAAAGCACTTGATAATTATTGCTATAGAATCGCTTATTTTACTAAGCTTGTTTTTTCTTCCATTCTGACGACAAATTCACCATTATCCACATCAATTATAGCATGCTGACCTGTTAATAATGTACCCTTTAATAACTCTTCAGATAGGCGGTCTTCAATATGCTTTTGAATAGCTCGACGCAGTGGTCTTGCCCCATACTCTGGGTCGTAACCTTCTTGAGAAATCTTCCCTTTTGCTGCGTCCGTTAATTCTAATGAAATATTTTGTTCCTTTAACCGTTTTATTAGTTGATCTGACAACAGAGTAACAATCTCATCAAGATGCTTTTTCTCTAATGCATGGAAGACAATAATCTCATCGATACGGTTTAAGAATTCAGGACGGAAGGCTTTCTTTAGCTCTTCCATTACTTTACCCTTCATATCTTTGTAATCCTGTGCTCCATCTTGAATATTGAAACCAACATACTTATTTCGTTTCAAGGCCTCTGCCCCAACGTTCGATGTCAAAATGAGGACAGTATTGCGGAAATCAACCGTTCTACCTTTTGAATCAGTTAGGCGGCCGTCTTCAAGTACTTGAAGCAAAATATTAAATACATCAGGATGGGCCTTTTCAATTTCATCAAGCAGGATAACCGAGTATGGCTTCCTACGAACCTTTTCTGTTAATTGTCCGCCTTCTTCATAACCAACATATCCTGGAGGAGAACCAACTAAACGGGATGTGGAGTGCTTTTCCATATACTCGGACATATCGATCCGAATCATTGAATCCTCGTCACCAAACATAGCTTCAGCAAGAGCACGTGCTAATTCCGTTTTACCTACTCCAGTAGGACCAAGGAAGATAAATGAACCAATTGGACGTTTTGGATCTTTTAATCCAGCTCTCGCACGGCGGACCGCTTTTGAAACAGCGATTACGGCTTCATCCTGCCCAATGACACGTGAGTGTAATACTTCCTCTAAATTAAGTAACTTCGCAGTCTCTGTCTCGGCAAGCTTGGAGACTGGCACTCCCGTCCAGCTTGATACGACGCTTGCGATATCTTCCACTGTTACTTCATTATTTTCTTTCCCTTGCTTTTCTTTCCATGTTTTCTTTGTTCCCTCTAATTGTTCGCGTAGACGCTGCTCTGTATCTCTTAATGAGGCAGCCTTTTCAAATTCTTGACTTTGAACAGCCGCATCCTTTTCTTTTCTTACTTCCTCTAATTTCACTTCTAATTCTTTTAAATTAGGTGGCGTTGTATACGAGCGAAGTCGTACTTTTGATCCGGCTTCATCAATTAAGTCAATGGCTTTATCAGGCAGGAAGCGATCTGGAATATAGCGGTCTGACAGCTTTACAGCTGCTTCAATCGCTTCATCCGTAATTGAAACGCGGTGATGGGCTTCATAACGGTCACGAAGGCCCTCTAAAATTTGAATCGATTCCTCAGCTGTTGGTTCCTCCACTCGGATTGGCTGAAAGCGCCGTTCAAGTGCTGCATCTTTTTCAATATATTTACGATATTCATCAAGAGTGGTAGCCCCAATACATTGAAGTTCTCCACGTGCCAGTGATGGCTTTAAGATATTGGAGGCATCGATGGCACCTTCCGCTCCACCAGCACCGATTAACGTGTGCAGCTCATCAATGAATAGTATGATATTTCCAGCTTGGCGAATTTCATCCATTACCTTTTTCAGACGATCCTCAAATTCACCACGATATTTAGTCCCTGCAACAACTGTTCCCATATCAAGTGTCATAACCCGTTTATCGCGGAGAATCTCAGGCACTTCATTGTTCACGATTTGTTGGGCAAGCCCTTCAGCAATCGCTGTTTTTCCGACACCTGGCTCACCGATTAACACAGGGTTATTTTTGGTGCGACGACTCAATACCTCGATTACCCGTTGAATTTCTTTGCTGCGGCCAATAACAGGGTCAAGACTGCCTTCACGGGCAATTGACGTTAAATCTCTTGCAAGGCTGTCAAGTGTTGGGGTATTCGCACTAACTGACGCTCCGCCCTGATGACTGCCTGATTCATTGCTGCCTAATAATTGCAATACCTGCTGGCGTGCCTTATTTAGACTGACACCAAGGTTATTCAGGACCCGTGCAGCCACCCCTTCTCCTTCACGAATTAAGCCGAGGAGAATATGCTCTGTCCCAACATAGGAATGTCCTAATTTTCTAGCCTCATCCATCGATAATTCAATGACCTTTTTAGCTCTAGGAGTATAGTGAATCGTTTGAGAAGCTTCTTGTCCTTTTCCAATTAAGTTTTCTACTTCTTTTTGAATTTTATCAGATCCTAAACCAAGCCCATAAAGTGCTTTTGCTGCAATTCCTTCACCTTCGCGAACCAGCCCTAACAAAACGTGTTCAGTTCCAATGTTGTTATGTCCAAGGCGGATGGCTTCCTCTTGTGCCAAAGCAAGAACTTTTTGTGCTCTTTCCGTAAAACGTCCAAACATCATATTCTCTTCCTCCTCACCTATTTTTCATTCTCCATTTTTATTCGATCCCTAATTAACGCTGCCCTTCGAATATCCCTTTCATGCGGCCGTAAGGGACCGCCAGCATATTGCTGAAGAAAACCCGGTTGGGTTAAAATCATTAATTCATTTAAAATAGTCTTAGGCATATGATTGATATACCCCATATCTATACCAAGCCGAACATCTGATAAACAACGTGCTGCTTCTTTGGATTCAATAATCCGGCTATTAGATAATACTCCTAATGAGCGAAACACTCTATCTTCTAATTGTATGTTCGAAGTTTTTCGTAATGCTTCCCGAGCCGACCTTTCCTGGGATATTAACTGGCTGACGACTCCTTTTAGGTCACGGCTGATATCTATTTCCGATTTTCCAAGAGTGATTTGATTGGAAATTTGAAAAATATTCCCTTGTGCCTCACTACCCTCACCATAAATCCCTCTTACGACAAGTCCTAATTGGTGAATAGCGGGAATGATTCGATTAATTTGCTGTGTTAAGATTAACCCTGGCAAATGCATCATGACGGAAGCACGGAGACCCGTTCCAACGTTGGTTGGACAACTCGTTAAATAACCGTATTTTTCATCAAATGCGTAATGAATATTGTTTTCTAGCCAATCATCTATTTCATTTGCCGCCTCCAATGCTTCGGCTAATTGTAAACCCGGAAATAAACATTGAATTCGAATATGGTCCTCTTCATTAATCATAATACTAACTTCTTCATTTTCGGTTAATAAAACAGCGCCATATGGAGAATCCTCAGCCAATAATGGGCTGATTAAGTGTTTTTCCACTAATACTCTTTTTTGAAGTGGCTGCATTTCGTTAATTTTTAATAATTCCATTTTCCCATATTTTTGTAAATTGGATTTTTGTAATGTATCTTCCATGTTTACAATAATTTCTTTTGCTTCTTCTTGTGAAAAAACAGTAGGAAAATTATAGTCTTCAATATTACGGGCCAGACGAATTCGGGAACTAAGGACTATATCCGAATCTGGTCCTTCTTCGCTCATCCAGGAGCTGACAGCTTGATTAAAAAAACGTTCAAGCGACATGTTATTCCCCTCCCTCTTCGCTTCCAGCTAGTTGTTTCTCTAATGTACGTATTTCATCGCGAATCTCCGCGGCTTTCTCAAATTCCTCATTGGAAATAGCATTTTTAAGGTCACCTTTCAGCTCTTCAATTTGTTTTCGAAGATGAAGGCCCCCGCCAATCCTTGTCGGGATTTTACCATTATGTGTCCAGTTTCCACCATGGAGACGCCTTAAAACTGGTGTTAATTGATCTTGAAATGTTTCATAGCACTGTGCACAGCCAAACCGACCTATCTTTAAAAACTGCGGAAAAGTCATTGAGCAGTGCGGACATTGAAGGATTTCCTCTTGTTGAAACGGATTTTGGCTGACGTTTTGAAAGGAGGGATCGATATTTAATAATCCTGCTAATAGATTATTAAAAGCAAAACCTGATTCTCCATTAAAGATAAACATTTCACCTTTTTCCTGAGCACACTTTTCACAAAGATTTACTTCTGTTTTTTCGCCATTAATAATTTTTGTAAAATGAAGTGCAGCAGGCCTTTGATTACATTCTTGACAAAGCATATTTTCACCTCTCTGGCTGTGCTAGTTATTTATATTTTAAAGATGTTAACATTGCTTTTAACATTCTTGCACGTAATTCGTCTCGATATGGAAGATCAATATATAATACAGATCGATCGATGACGCTTAACATAATTTTCGCCTCTCGTTTTGTTATGACTTCCTCATGAACGAGTCTTACGATGACATCTTCGGCACTTGTTTGACTAATTCGGTTTTGAATAATGGAAAGCACTTGATCAATTAAATGGGCGAAATCGTGGGAATGAACCTTTATTATCCGAATATATCCACCGCCACCACGTTTACTCTCTACAATATACCCTCTTTCAATCGTAAAACGTGTATTTATTACATAATTTATCTGTGAAGGAACACATTGAAACTTATCAGCTATTTCACTTCGCTTAATTTCAACAAGATCCTCTTCACTCATTTCTAATACCTGCTTGAGATATTTTTCAATAATATCGGAGATGTTTCTCATCTTCCCACCCCCCATCTTCTGACTTTGACTATATTTGACTTTAATTATACTGAAAATTTTTTTGAGATGCAACGATTCACTACTACTGATTTTCTCCAAATTTCACGGTTGTAAAACCTATAATGGATAAGAAAAAATGTCAAAGTCCCATTCGACAATTTTTGCTCATGGAAAAGAAGTACATTTTAATTTAGACAAGAAGGGTTCCTTTTCCTCTTTTTAGATTTAAAAATAGTTTTTCTATACTGTAATAGGATCGTTTTATGGTTTATTATCCACTTTTTTGGTTTCCCCTTCTGGTTTAAAAATTCAACCCACAATCCTGCCAAAAAAGCCAGGCAGACAGCCGGGCTCAGGTAATTTTTCTGCCGTTATTTAATTTTCCGTCCTCTTTTATGACCGATCCCTTTCTTAGGGTCCATTTTATATTCCTTTTTTAATGAACTTCTATTTATTATCCGCTTTGACCAATTTACTGTCCGGTTTTAGGGATTTACTTTCCACTTTTGGCATTTTACTGTCCACTTTTCCCTTTTTACTTTCCACTTGGCATAATTTCAGCCTTTTAGACACAAAAAAGACAACCCATTACAGGTTGTCTTTTGGTTTGCCTGGCAACGTCCTACTCTCACAGGGACGCGTGTCCCAACTACCATCGGCGCTGAGAAGCTTAACTTCCGTGTTCGGTATGGGAACGGGTGTGACCTTCTCGCCTTAATTACCAGACTATTTAATTGAGGTTTCATTCCCTCAAAACTAGATAATGCAGAAGAAGTGTTTAAACATGAGTTTCGCTTTTAAAAATGGTTAAGTCCTCGAACGATTAGTATCAGTCAGCTCCACAT
>CAUSCO010000054.1:0-19922 GCA_963530265.1 uncultured Bacillus sp. | reverse complement strand
CACCTGATTGTGGTTCAGGCATTCGTGGGTTCGATTCCCATCAGCCGCCCCATTTATTGAATAGGATTATTGGGTTCGAGCCCATTAATAGTTCGGCAGCATAGCCAAGTGGTAAGGCAGAGGTCTGCAAAACCTTTATCCCCGGTTCAAATCCGGGTGTTGCCTCCAATTTTAGAAATGCGGGTGTAGTTTAGTGGTAAAACCTCAGCCTTCCAAGCTGATGATGTGAGTTCGATTCTCATCACCCGCTCCAATATGGGCCTATAGCTCAGCTGGTTAGAGCGCACGCCTGATAAGCGTGAGGTCGATGGTTCGAGTCCATTTAGGCCCACCATAATTGTTCCGCAGTAGCTCAGTGGTAGAGCTATCGGCTGTTAACCGATCGGTCGTAGGTTCGAGTCCTACCTGCGGAGCCATTTTTTTGATGGGGAAGTATTAGCAGGTCCTTTCTATGAGTATGGGGCCGCATAAGTTTATCGCTCTTTCCGTCATACCTTTCACGCGCCTTTAGCTCAGTTGGATAGAGCATACGCCTTCTAAGCGTACGGTCAGAGGTTCGAATCCTCTAAGGCGCATAACATAGTAAGGGCGTAAAGCCCGTTAAATCAACCTTCTATATCGTTTAGTGAAACGGTCAGTAAAACGGTCATGTAAGAAATTACACCGTATAATGGCTTACATTACTATCGATATAGGAGGTTTTTTGTTGTGTCAAAAAGAAAAGGAATACTAGATGTTCAAGTTGATGTTAGAAAACTATTTGGAGAAATGAACACCTTACACCCTCCACTCCAAAATGAAATGATAAACCACCATTATTATCAAGCGGTTCAATGTTAATTACTAATGGTTAGAGGTACTAATAACATAGAATGCAATAATTAGAAGGGGGTATGGAAAGAAGAATACACTAATATTGATTAC
Organism: uncultured Bacillus sp.; assembly: GCA_963530265.1. Lineage (GTDB taxonomy): Bacteria > Bacillota > Bacilli > Bacillales > Cytobacillaceae > Neobacillus. Next base: position 18,998 of record CAUSCO010000054.1, on the reverse strand, counting down.
GAAATATGGCGATGTTATCTCAAACTCACCCAACTCATAATCACATTCGAAAACGCTTAAATAAGTACTCTAAGATGAATGGTTTAAAAAACATTAACCCACACGTATTGAGAAGAGGGTTTGCTAAATCATTGTTAAATTAAGGGGCAATGGTGCTGTAATTTCTTGAAATAATGAAAATCAAGATTCAGATTATCACTTTTATGTCTTATAAATTGTGGAGATAATAGTACAAAAAGGAGGTGCTTACGTGCTTGTTAAATTTGTAGAAAAGGATGACCATCGCATATTTTTTGAAAAAGAATTTAATGACATTTCATTAATATTTGAAATGGTTAAGCAAAAGGCGATTCTGAACATATTTTTTGACCCAGAAGGAGAAGAAAGGGTTTTTGGTAGGTTGTGTGATTATGAATATACTATAGAAATCAGTAAAAGCAGGATAATGGAAAGTTTAGTTGTTTCCCTCGATAGTTATGAAATGGTATTAAGTAAATATTAGAAGAATTATAAAGTCGTTGGTGTGGCTAATTGATCAATAAAGCTCCCTACCAGTCTGGGATTTCACTTGGTCTTTATGATGAAGCCGATATGTCTGCCTTTAATCACGAATTAAGGAAGAGGCTGAGCCAGGCAGGATTAAGAATTGATGCCGTTTAATATTGCCCTTATTTTGAGAAAATGAACCCACAATATGGAAGAAACAAAATGTACTTGCTGCCAGGCCTCTAAAAAACACCGAAATGTTTTACATTACATTTCGGTGTTTTTTTTACAATAAGGAGGTTTGCCTAAGATATTACCATCGTAACATTGTCCGTTTCTGTTCGATGGTAATATGGTTTCCCTCATCTGCCTTTTTCAATAAACTTAGACCCGCTTGAAAAAATTCTAGGTCTCAGGTCGTAGAAGAGATTACAGCATCTGCCCGATGCTTGTGGTGATATGGAAAAACTATAATAAAAAAGGTAAAATGAACCAGAAAATAAGTTTGGTAGGTTGGGAAAGTAGTTAAAATGGAAAAGCAAACAATTGACGGAGGGGAAGAGAATCATGCAATCATGGATCAAATTTTCTTTAAAGAATGCCGGGGTTATTTTTATCGCCATGTTAATGGTGATAGCAGGGGGAATTTATTCTGTCAAAACTATGAAAATGGAATCAATGCCGAATGTCGACATTCCGTATATGGTCGTACAGGTCCCATATATTGGAGCCACGCCGGAACAAGGATTAGAGGATATTGGCAAGCCGTTAGAAGAAACGTTATCTGGGATAAAGAAACTAGATAATTTGTACATTGAAGCACACAGTAATATGGTTGTAGGAATTTTGGAATTTAACATGAGCAAGGATATGGATGAAGCAGAAAGGGATGTCACGATGGCAGTCTCTTCCTTAAAGCTGCCTGCAGGGGCGGAAAAACCTGGAATTTTTAAAGATGGTCCATCTGCTATGCCGGTATTTTCGTTTGCCCTTTCATCGGATACGGCCAATCAGTCCGACCTCACTCAATATATCAATGATCAGATAAAGCCAGCACTGACAGGGATTGATGGAGTAGGAAGGATTGATATTTCTGGTGAAACTGATAAGGAGGTGGCTGTAAAGCTTGACCCTGAAAAAATGAAACAGTATGGAATCACATATGAGACGGTTAAGCAAACGTTTTTAGCCCATCATTTTTCATTTCCAGCTGGTCAAGTCAATGTCGATGATAAAACATTCAATGTTCAAGCTGATTTCAAACTGGCATCAGTAAAGGATGTAGAAGCTATCCAAATTTTAGCACAAGTACCGACGGGCATTCAAAAAGTGAACTTGGTGGATATCGCGGCCATTTCTTATAGCCAAAAACAAGAAACGGTTTACACGCGGCTAAATGAAAAGCCAGCGGTTCTGGTGGAGATGACAGCACAGCCGGGCTCCAATACCGTTGAAGTGGTCGGGCAAGCAAAGGAAAAGCTTGATGCCTTAGACCTTCCTGCTGGCTACACATTAACGAAACTATTTGATACATCCAAAGAGGTGAAAACTTCTGTCGATGGGATGCTCCGTGAAGTATTGCTTGGAACCTTGTTCGCAGTCATCGTCACGTTCTTATTCCTTCGCAACATTCGGGCAACAATTGTCGCGGTTCTATCGATTCCATTATCGATTTTAGCCTCGATGATTACCTTGAAATATTTTGATTATAGTTTAAACATGATGACACTTGCCGGAATTGCGGTAGCGGTCGGACGTGTAATTGATGATTCAATTGTGGTCATCGAGAATGTGTACCGGCGAACATTAACAAGCCCTATACGTGACGAAAAAATGGTCTTGACAGCAGCCAAAGAAGTTGGCGGAGCGATTACCTCTTCGACGCTGACAACGATTGCCGTGTTCGGCCCGCTGTCGTTTGTTCCAGGGATTATCGGCGGCTTTTTTGCTCCGTTTGGCATCACGGTCATTGTGGCACTCGCCTTTTCTTTGATCGTTTCATTGACTGTGGTCCCATTACTGGCAAAGCTATTCTTACTGCGGATCAAGCCTAAAGAGGAGAAAGAAACCATTTTTCAAAAGGCCTACAAGCATACACTGTCATGGGCTTTAACAAAACGAGCCGTAACAATTGTGCTGGCCTTGATGATGTTTGCGGGGTCACTGGCATTAGTTCCGATGATCCCAAAGAACTTTTTACCACAAGAAAAAGCCGTGTCCTATCGGTTAACTGGCGATTTACCTGAAGGAACTTCCTTGGATAAAGCAAACCTTATTGCTGGTAAAATCGAAAAAATTTTAATGAACGAAAAGCATATTAAACATACCCAAACAATCGTGAGCGGGGACCAGGTTCGTTTTTCAATAGATTTAAAGGATAACGTCACGAAGGAACAAACAAGTGATTTTGAGAATAGGGTCAAAACGGAAGTAGGAAAAGTGGATGACCAAATGGAGATGGCTCTTTCTCCGGTTGGGATTGTCGGAACAAGTGGTTTAGCGTTAATCGTCGAAGGCGGTAATGCTTCAGATTTAGAGAAAGCTGGAAAGCTGATTACTGATAAAATTAAAGATATTGATGGTTTAGAGAATGTTGCTTCCAATCTTTCTGGAGTGAAAGAACAGCTCCAATTGGATGTCGATGATACTAAAGCTGCTGATAAAGGGTTAAGCCCGATCATGGTGGCAGGCTTTGTCCGTGAGCTTATTTCAGGAGATACTGTCGCAAACATGCAAGTAGAAGGGAAGACCACTAGTGTTCATCTATCATTGGACAGCAATGCCTTAAACTCCATCGATACGATTATGGGTCAAAAAATAACCAATCCATTGGGGCAGGAAGTAAGTCTTTCAGAAGTGGCCACACTCCAAAAGGCACCGAGTCCTTCGGCATTGTATCGTTTGAATCAACAGCAATATGTTCAGGTTACAGGCCGGATCACGACGGATAATGCCTCTGGCGTGCAAGCGGAAGTAGATAAAAGATTGAAAACATTAAATTTACCAGCTGGGGTAACCACTCGTTCAGAGGGTGCAGCGCAAGCAATGAATGAAGGATTTACCAATATGATGATGGCCATGGCGGTAGCGGTGGTACTTGTGTTTATCGTCATGCTAGTTGCGTTTGGAAATATGTTAATGCCAGTCGCGATTCTCTCCTCGTTACCATTCTTATTTTCTGGAGGATTACTAGGATTATATGTTACGAATCAAGCACTTGGTATGCCAGCATTAGTAGGGTTTCTGATGTTAATCGGTATTGTGGTTACGAACGCAATTGTCTTGATGGAGCGGGTTAAGCAAAATGAGAAGAAGGGCATGGAGACCAAGGCAGCATTGCTTGAGGCAGGAAAAACACGCCTCCGTCCGATTCTGATGACGGCTCTTGCCACGATTGGGGCATTGTTACCGCTAGCCTTGTCGAGTGATGGTGGTTTGATCTCGAAATCATTAGCAATTGTTGTTATATCAGGATTGCTGACATCTACCTTATTAACACTAATTATTGTACCTACAACCTATCAAATTATGAAGTCAATCAAAAGAAGAATAGTAAAGAAACAAACAGACACCACAGCGGAGAAGGAAACAGGTGACAGGCACCACCCGAATAATCTTGTTTCACGGTAGTGTTCCACGAAAAGCGGAATAAGGTTACCCAAAAAGCACTGCCATTTCATATGAGAAATGCAGTGCTTTTAGATTTGATTTTATAGATGTGGGTATTCCAAGAGAGTAAGACTTAGTAAATCTCTTAACGTTTTTTCCTATAAATCGATTATGTGGATAATATAACAGAGGGGGTAAAGTCATGATACCAACAACAATGCGTGAATTAGATCGATTAAGAGAAGAATGTAAATCCATGGTCAATAAAAGAGCAACAGCTTCTGCAGCGGCAGCAGTCGTACCTTTACCAGGAGTTGATATCGGTGCGGACGTCACGATCATGATGGAGCTTCTTCCGTCCATCAATCGAAAGTTTGGTTTGTCTTCTGAACAAATTGATCAATTAGATGCAACGATAAAAGGACAGGTTCTTGTCATTATTACATCACTTGGAAGTAAATTAGTTGGGAAATTGATTACCAAAGAGACAATTATGCTTTTACTAAAAAAGTTGGGGACCCGAGTGGCTGTAAAATCTGTGACTAAGTTTATCCCATTTGTTGGACAAGCTGTCTCAGCAGGCATCAGTTTTGGTGCCATGAAATATCTCGGAAACTCCCATATTGATGAGTGTTATGAAGTCTGTAAACGTGTGATAGAGATGAAAAAAGTTGGTGCCTGTCACTCCCCAAATAATCTTGTTCCACAGTAATGTTTCACAAAGTATTACCGAGGTAAGTCCGTTAAGTTGACGCTTTCGACAGGTTCAGCTACTGCCCTTCTTGATAGTATGCATAAAATCATTTTCAGCCGATAAATTGTGCTAATTCCTGATTGAATTTATCCCGTTCTTCCCAGAATAATGCGTGACCACTGTTTTCAAATGGGACAAGCTTGGAATTTTTGATTCCATGTATTTGTGCTTCAGCTAAGGGGAAGTGACAAACTTGATCATGAATCCCATGTAGGATGAGAGTAGGAACGTTAATTTTTCCAAGGTCATAAAACAGACTTTCTTCGTTTAACCAAGTGGCGGCAACGGCCGACGTAGACCAACTTGCTGCCTGTATTCCTAATTGGAAAAACCAATCCGAGAAGGGCTCCGTTACATGTTGGAAGAAAAACATGTTGCCAAACCCTCGCAGCATGTCAGGCCGGTCTTTATAGGTTCCTTGGATGATGTTCGTGACATCTTCTTTTTTAAGTCCATGTGGGAAATAAGGACGTTGAATCAAACTTGGAGCTGCAGCTGCAAAAAGGGCAAGCTTTGAAACTCCATAACCACTGTGGCGAGCCATGTATCGGATGGCAATGGCTCCTCCCGTGGAGTGTCCTGCTAATGTAATATCTTTTAATTGAAAGGCATCTACCACAGCTCGAACATCGTCGGACAAACGATTATAGTTATACCCACTCCAAGGTTTATCGGAATTTCCAAACCCTCTTTGGTCCATTCCAATACAACGGTAGCCCTGTTGTGGCAGGTGGTTAAACTGATATTCAAACATTTTATGATTTGCAGGCCAGCCATGAAGGAACAAGATGGTCTTGTCGCTCCCAGGATTGACGTCTTCTACGTAAATGGACACGTTGGATTCAGCTCTAATATAGTACCCCATTCTGATACCCCCATAAGTTGAGTATTCCTTAGACTATATTCAAGGCTCCTTGATAAATGAACCAAAAAGCTGTGGGCCCGTCTATAACTAGGCCTTTTTTATTTTTTGACAGTTTTACCTTTTGCAATAAAAAGATTGTCCAAGCTATTTCTCCTTAATTGCATACTTTAGAGTATTAAGTTAAGGAGGTGATTATATGGTTCATATTATTGATTATCAAGCGACAGAACCTGTTAACAGGGTTAATCAAATGAGACCTGTTACTATTCCTCATTCCCCGAAAAGACTCGTACTAGCAACTATTCGTCTAACGATTCCTCGAAGGGACGCCAATAATAATCATGTAGAATTAATTGGGACAGTGGGAGTGCGTGGGGTTACGGGTACATCTCAACTTTTAGTTAAAATCTTCCGTGATGGAAAAGAAATTTTCAGAGCCCAAGAGGGAGTAGAATCGGATGTTACGTCAGAGGTAAACTATGTTGTGACAGTCCAAGCGATAGATACGAATGTGGGACAAGGTTCCCATACGTATCAACTGACTGTTGAAAATATGACCAATGGTACAGAAGCAGCTGTTGTAGGACCAATTTCCTTTAGTGGTTTAGCAGTTGCTCATTCTGACAAAGATCATGTTGACGAAGATGACCGTACCACGAGTCGCGATCGAGACCGAAACAAGAGAACGTGGAATTGGTGAAGTTCTCGGTGCCTGTCACGCCCCGAATTTTGTCGAACAACTGGAGCAGTTTCTCGCTCACTAACCTCTTACTAAAAAAGTGGACGAAATGATTCCTTCATTTCGTCCACTTTTTCATAATTTTTGTACGCCATCTTTATTGAAATAGTACTATTTCCCATTAATGAATTGCCAGCAGATGGACGTGGAGCCGTCGTCCTTTAACCATAATAAGTAAGATGATATAAGAAAATCCAGAGGTGAATTGTCGGGCTCCAACTGGGCCGAGGTTTTAGCGCACCTTTAGAAATGGGTTTCATGAGTAATCCAACTAAAGGCAAAAATTTATCAGACCCCGTCTATCTTAAGAACTTGCCTACCAATGTAGCTGATAGAATTCTAGAGTATGCTAGTTACAGAAAATAGAAAAATGGCGTGTGAGTACCACACGCCATTGCCTCGTTTAAATTGAGATATTCGACAAAATTCGGGGAGTGACAGGCACCTAATCCCCAGAGTGATCGTGCTGCTTGATCATGGCAATAAACGGTTCGATAAATTGTGGGTCAAATTGTTTGCCAGAGCAGTCGTGCAGTTCAGCGATTGCTTCTTGAATGGTTTTTGTTTTTTGATAAGGACGCTCTGTTGTCATCGCATCAAAGGAGTCGATGACGCAGAGAATTCGTGCAAGTTTAGGGATGGATTTTCCTGCTAATCCATATGGGTAGCCGTTCCCGTCATAACGTTCATGGTGGAGTTCGACTAGAGGAATCAAGTCTTCCAATTTCTTATTTGTTGAAACAATTTCTTTTCCCCAGGTGACGTGTTTTTTCATAATCTCCCATTCATGAGGCTCGAGCTTTCCCTTTTTATTTAAAATATCCCGTGGGACTTCGATTTTTCCAATGTCATGGATAAGTGCTCCAAGAATCAACGTTTTACGTTCATGATCACTTAAGTTAAGCAACCGTGAGAAATCAACCGCATATTGATAAACACGTTTACTGTGACGATAGGTATAAACATCCTTTGAGAGAAAGATCTTTAATTGAAATTCCATTTCCTCCAACTCTTTTTCAAGTGAGAGAGGGTCCTGGGCGGAATAGTTAGAATGCTCATTATAGATATGTACCAGGTTTTTCCCTTGTTTTTTCGCTGCATACATCGCTTGATCTGCTTTATTAAGTAGTTCTGAAATGCTGTAGGTTTCTTTTTCACATTCGGCAATACCCGATGAAAAAGACAAGCAGCCGTAGGGCAGACGTTCAACCCCTTTATAGTAGGTGTCATTTACTTTCTTCCGCAATGCATTCATGAATGAAAAAGCACTATCTTGATTTGTATTTGGCATGATGATGGAAAATTCTTCGCCGCCATAGCGAGCGACGATGAAATTAGCCGCGTCGCACTCGGTCTTCAACAGTGCCCCAAATTCTTGCAGCAGATGATCACCTTGAATATGCCCGTGGAGATCATTGTATTTTTTAAAATCATCGATATCAAGGATGACAAGACTTAGTGGCTGATCATTTTCTTTTGCTTCCTTAACTAGTTTTACTAATATTTCTTTAAAATATCCATGATTATTCAGACCAGTAAGGAAATCTTTGTTTGCTTTCTCAGATATCTCTTTAAATAAGTTAAAATGCTGTTTAAATGCTAAAGACAATAAAAAGGCAATACAGGTAAAAAGAGACAGGCCGAATAATTCCTGGGGAGTCATTAAAATGACAAGTACTAATGAAAGCACAAGTGTACTAATATAGGTTGCAGTCGTCTCTTTAATAATTTCCTTAAAAAAGTTTACTAAGTTTTCAGTTGCTGACAATATAAAATAAAGACCAACTAGTAGTAAATTCAAGGCAAAGTAGACACAAAAGGAAATTAAATATGGAAGGGTGTTATCGATACTGATAGGTCCAGTGGTGCCATCTGTAAATATAAAAGCATAATAGGCACAAATAATCATTAAAGAATAAACAGAGAAATTAAATAGATGTTTCCACCAGGCAATTTTTCGTTGTAATATAGCAAAAATAATGGAATATATGAATAAAATAAGTAACGTAAAATCTAATCCATACATAAAAAGACTTGCTAAATAAATGGAAGAATCCATTGAAAGGGCATTACCCTTTGGAGGAATTAGTATGATGTAGTAATTAAGCAATAAAATGGATCCGGATAGGGCAAAGGAAATAATCCAATCCATTTGAGAGTACTGTGGGATTTTTATCAAAAAAATAAAAAACAAAATGCCTAAGATTGAAACTAAGGAAAGATATGTGTTTGCAGATGTCTTTTTATTATTCATACTCATCACTCTCATAAGTAATTTAGGAGAAGTAAATAATTACTTCCCCTATCATTCTACACTTAAACTAATTTAAATCCAGAAGTTAAAGCAATAATGACTGAACCAATAATGATTGCATTGTAAAGAATTCCAGTTAATTTGATTCCTTGTTTTTGATCTTTTTTCATCATTTCTCACCTCCTTTAAAGAGACGAGGTGCACTATCCGTTTTTTTGGCCATTGGGTGATGAACCATTAGATACTGAATGAAAAGGAAGATTCCGATATTCATCATTATATCACCAATACTAATGATTTGGGTTCGTGGATATGGATCTGATAAGGGGATAATATCTCCCAAAAATCCAAGATTGGTTGAACTAGTTAGCATTTGGTGTTTAGCATACAAGCTTTGTTTAAGGGCATCAACATACCCAGGTTCTAGAACTGATGCAGCATCGATCGATACTGGCATTCTACCGCCGTTTACCATCATGACTAAGAAGTTTAGAAAAACACCAATAAAAATGAGGATAAATCCAGGGTTCTTGCGGTTTATAAACAAAAATAGGAGACCCAGGATGTATATTACTATGTAGATAGATCCACTGATTTGCCCCAGAAATTTGATGTCGTTTTGGAGCATAAAAATGGCTAATTCAATGATCAATAGAAGAGGAAAGATCCACCCCCACTTTAACTTTAGCTGAGCAAGTGCCCGCAAGTTGCCTTTTCGAAGAAAACCGACAATAAACGAAATAAAAATGCCATCAAATACCATAAGTCTTACCTGCCTGTGTCAGAATATATAGAAAATAGACAAAAAGCACAAAAATTCGACAAAAAAATATTCACATAATAATATAACCAAAGAAAATTATGGATTGCAAGGGAGAAATATGTAAAATTTGTGAATCTCGGTGCCTGTCACACCTCGAAATTTGTCGAAGTTTAAATGGTGCCTGTCACGCCCCGAAAAATCTTGTTCCACGGTCCATAGGCAGAAGAAATATGAAAAAAATACAACCGCAAGTCGTGGTTGTATTTTTTAGTTGAAATCAAAAAGAACCTTGATGTAGTTCCTCAAGGTTCTTTTTCATTAATAGGATTGATATATGGCTAATCTTCTTTTAAGAAGTACTAATTAGCACCTTATATTTTTTTGATCCCTTCTTTTAAATACCAAGGTAATAAAAGGTAAGCCAAAAAATAAACCGGAATGGAATACCAGATTTTCCACTCTAAATGCTTCATGTATCCTACACGGGATAATAGCCATTCAAGGAAAAACGAAATGACAGTCCAAATTAATGCATAAAGTAAATAGTTATCTGTCTTCTTGAGGTTTAAAAATAAAATGGCTATTAAGGGTGGAACAAATGAGACCAGTGCCCAATCTGTAAATTCGACTTTCTTTGTAGGACCAAAGTCTAAAAAATCTAACATAAAACCTATTATAATATGGGCATCCCAAGCGAAGTAGCCTACGGTTGTAAATATTACCAAACTTTCTCTAAGTGTTAATCGTTTTGGACTAACTATAATTGCGAAAACTAGAAATAAAATGATACCCCATACCCATAACAAATAATAACAGCCTCCTAAAAATTGAATGATGAATTTCACCCAATCACGATTCCAATTATATTTTGCCATAATAAATTTTATTTATGCTCCTTCCTTACATGATGAAGGTTGGTGCCATTTTCAGAAACAATTCTCGACACATTTTTAGGGCATCTGAAGGAATAAATTAAGCTTTGGGGCATGCTGAGACCATTATTAATTAAATGTTTGATTAGTGGCGGAAAAGCGGGGTATTAATAGAATATTGGTATATCTAGAGGTATTAATCTCATTTTGCAGAACGGACGGTTATTATCAAGAGATTTCTGTTTGAGGTTCCGACAAATTTCTTACCGGATTTTCAGTAAAAATCCCTAAAGAGCAGTCATTACAGCTAATTTAACCAAACGATTGAATAGTATATCCTATATGGATTTTAGTCGAATGGCTGTCGCATAGTGGAAAAAAAGGGACAGGCTTTTGGTGTTCAGGCACTTTATTCTAAACGTTAACTATGGAACCTTTCCATTTTTAACTCGTATGAATTATTATCTGAAAAAAATAAGCGAAAGAAGGTGACTGCCATACATGGAAACCAGGGATGAACTATTGAAAGAACTGTCTGTTATTGAAAAATGGGAAAAAAGCCAAAGCGACCTATGGATTTGGGAACGACTTAGCCGGCTGCCATTTAAACTTCTTGATAAAATAACGCCTAAGTTTATTCATGAAAAAGTTGGCGCATTACTTGAAGAAATCGGTGCGTTTATTCAACATGGCGGCAGCTATTTGACAAAGGAAAAGCATATCTTTGATCTGATTGAAAAAGAGACGGGGCAGAAAATTAGTCAAGCATCTAATATCAAGGATATCCCTTTATCTACAATGACTAAGTTAAGCAAAGAGCTTTCTGGAAAAAGGGCGAAGTTTGCGACCATACAAGGAGCGAGCACTGGATTCGGCGGGATTTTTACACTTGCTATTGATATTCCCGCTTTAATGGCCATATCGTTAAAAACATTGCAGGAAATTGCCATCATTCATGGCTATAATCCAAATGAAAAAAGTGAACGGGTTTTTATTGTGAAATGTCTGCAATTTTCATCTGCGGATATTGTCGGCAAGCGAGCCATTCTGAAGGAACTCTCCAGCTATTCTCAACAAGGGAACAGGTCTAATGAAATGGTATCGCAGCTGCAAGGCTGGCGTGAAGTTGTCTATACATACCGAGACCAGTTTGGCTGGAAGAAACTTTTTCAAATGGTCCCAGTTGCAGGAATGATTTTTGGAGCCTTCACAAACAGGTCCATGATCAACGACCTTGCAGAGGCCGGGATGATGCTGTACCGAAAAAGGAGAATTCTTGAAAGATTGGAGTAAGTGCCGATTACGATGGTGTCCACGCTGGTGCCCACTGTGGTGCCTGTCACTCCCCGAATTATGTCGAATAGTTCAGGGGCGAACCGGGGGTGCATGTGATTCAGATTCGCTGGCATATACCAAACCAATATCGAACTAGGTTGGGAACCGAAATCTGATGCTTTTGATGTCTGACCAATTGTTATCCAATGGTCTAACATTATTTGGAGGAAATTGAGGATAGGATGTGGAATATTGCTGTAATACATTCAATATTTGAAAGTAGGAGGGTGGACGCATGGCGCCATTCATAGCAGCAAACAGTGTTGTATTCATTCAGGGAGGTGTAGAACGATGAGCAGCTATGCGTCGGGTTCAGAGCAATCTGAAATCAATATTGCTCCATGGCTTTCAGTAAATAGCACGGCCACAGCAATTGATTTTTATCAGGAAGCGTTTGGGGTAGTTGTCCTTTATCGACTTAATGGCGATGACGGGAAGCCTGTCATTGCACAATTATCCCTTGGGAGTTCGGACTTCTGGATTCAAGAGGACTCAGACAATAGCCCTGAACCGAAAGGGCGGCAATCTGTTCGAATGATTGTGACAGTCAAAGATCCAGATTCGATGTTTGAACAGGCGCTTGCTGCTGGAGCAAGCGAAATTTCACCCGTAATTGAAGGCTACGGCTGGCGTGTTGGGCGATTCGTTGATCCTTTTGGTCACCATTGGGAGATTGGAAAACGGCTTAGCGAGTGACTGTCACTCCCCGAATTTTGTCGAAGAATTTGTTGCTGTACTTATAATACCGTGCATGCTCCATACCCCGAATAATTTGTTTTCATACTACAGTGCACAAAGCATTCTGCTTATCGTCTTTGTGTTAATTATGTGGAACAAATACTGTGAAACAAGAAATTTCGGGTGGTGACAGGCACCGCTACACGCTACGACAAGAAGGATTCTTAGCTTTTTTGTTGAAATATAGTGATAGGATAATTCCTTCTTAATAGGCTCCGTTATTTTCTAGCATTCTCCTGATTACCCCTCTATTTAAACAACTCGATAGTCCACTTTTAAACACTATATTTATTTGTCACTTCAAATTTTTTCTAAAAAACTAATAGTTTTAGGAGGTTTATTATGTCAATAAAAGTATCAAGTTTTGATTTAATTGGCCCTGAATGGAACTGCCTTCGGATAAGAATTGGTACAGGGGGGCAGAAGATTGCTTGCAGCTCTGATGACTGGGGATATGAAAAGAGTTTGCTTAGTGCCGAGACCTATCCTCCTATATTACCTATGCCACAAACGATAGCGAGGGAAAAATAAATGCCACGTGCGAAAAGAGTTTGGATGCCTAATTGTTTTTACCATGTTTCCTGCAGGGGCAATCGCCGTGAACCACTTTTTCTAAATGCCTCTGATTTTCGTGTCTTTTTCTATATCCTCGAGCAGCTTCATGATAAAATCCCCTATGAAATAGCCTCCTACTGTTTAATGACCAATCATTATCATCTGCAAATTCGTTCTCAAGAAATTCCCTTCTCCAAACTTATGTCTCTTATCAACAAACGTTATGCAAACTACTTTAATACAAAATACAGTTTAACAGGGCACGTTTTTGAAAAACGTTATTATGGCCAAGTGATTGAAGATAGAGCAGGGATGATCAGTGTCAGCCGCTACATTCATTTAAATCCGGTTGAGGCTAATATGGTAAAAGAGCCAGAATCCTATCCTTGGAGCAGCTATTATTTATTTACGAATCCGACCGTAAAACCAGCCAATTTTGTGAATATGAACTGCCTATTAGACCTATTCTATGGAACAGTGGAACAGAAACGGGAAATTTTTCGTGCCTGTCACGCCCCGAATTTTGTCGAAGACTAATGAATGAGATAATAATAGAAAGGCAGAACGCTATAGTAGGCTATCTGCCTTTTTTCTATTTAGGTGTATTGTGGAACAAAGCGTGAAACAAGAAAATTCGGGTAGTGACAGGCACCAATTAATCTCTAACATTATTTGCCTTAGTATACTAGATTGACATATTTGACAGGTTGTTGTAGCCTTAGTATATAAAATTTAATTTAATATGACCTCACTTATAACAGTGAGGTAGAGGCGCGGTAGTTAACAGTCCTTAGTGGAGTTTGAGAAGCAGTGATGCTAGGGAGAAGGAAATATCGCCGAAGTTAGTAATATTCTCAATATTACTTGCTGGGTCTGTAGTTAAGAACTACAGGACTGTCTCAATAAACTCCCCAGTTTATTGAGTTGTGCTATCTCATTTGGGAAAAGAAGAGGACTTTAGGGCAACTATACATAGTGCGACCTGAGTTTATCTCAGGTCGTTTTTTGTTGTATATTATGCTCTTTAAAAATAGGAGGAGAATACTAAAATGAGAAAAAAAGCGACATTAGCTTTGGTATCGTTATTTTCAGCAATTATTCTATTGGCTGGATGCGGGACAAGTAATAAGTCAGCTCCTGGCTCGTCAGATGAAAATACATTTAAGGTAGGTCTTGAAGCAGGGTATGCGCCGTTTAACTGGACTCAAAAAGATGATTCCAATGGTGGGGTAAAAATAAAAGGTACTGCAGAATATGCAGGGGGTTATGATGTAGAAATAGCGAAGAAAATTGCAGATGGTTTAGGTAAAGACTTAGTAATTGTTAAAACGGAATGGGATGGTCTTGTTCCAGCCTTAACCTCAGGTAAAATTGATGCTATTATCGCAGGGATGTCACCAACGGCAGAACGTAAAAAAACAATTGATTTCTCGGAAAACTATTATAAATCAAATTTAGTTATGGTTGTTAAAAAAGGCGGCAAGTATGACGGTGCTACCTCCATCCAAGATTTCAAAGGTGCAAAAGTAACGGCTCAATTAAATACATTCCATTATTCAGTGATTGATCAAATTAAAGGAGTATCCAAAGAAACGGCTATGGATAACTTTCCAGCAATGAGAGTTGCACTAGAATCCGGGATCATTGATGGATACGTCTCAGAACGTCCAGAAGCTATTAGTGCTTCAACTGCAAATGATAAATTTGCGATGGTCGAATTTAAGGATGGATTTAAAACATCAGAGGATGATACCGCAATCGCAGTAGGTCTTGAAAAAGGAAGTAAAATGACTGAAAAGATTAATGTGATTCTGAAAGACATCTCAGAGGAAGAACGTACTAAGATTATGGATGCTGCAATCAAGAATCAACCTGCAGCAAAATAATGATTACATAAAGCCGGCTGTATCATTTGCAGTCGGTTTTATGATGAAATAAGGGGGAGAAAGATGAGCTTCGATTGGATTGTAAAAATCATTTCGGAAAACTGGCCAATGTTCCTTCGCGGGGCCGGCATGACGCTTGTTATTGCACTGATTGGTACGATTATCGGTGCATTTATTGGTTTAATGGCAGGAGTAATACGTACGATTCCTGTGCCTGAACGGGGAGCTAAAAAAGTTTTTCTTAAAGTGATTAATGTTATTCTTTCTGTTTATATAGAGTTTTTCCGCGGAACACCGATGATTGTTCAGGCTATGGTTATTTATTATGGTTCGGCTTTGGCATTTAATATAGATATGAACGTTTTAGTTGCGGCGATCATTGTCGTCTCTATTAATACGGGGGCTTATATGGCAGAAATAGTCCGTGGCGGGATTGTTTCAATTGATAAAGGACAATTTGAAGCAGCTCAAGCGGTAGGGATGAATCATGTTCAAACAATGATGAATGTCGTATTGCCTCAAGTTATTCGAAATATTTTACCAGCAACAGGTAACCAATTTGTCATCAATATTAAAGATACATCAGTTCTTAATGTGATTTCAGTATCTGAACTTTACTTCTTAACAAAATCAGTTGCAGGGAACAACTTTAGATATTTCGAATCGTTTTTTGTTGCATGCATCATCTATTTTGTGATGACTTTTGCTGTAACCAGAATTTTACTCTATTTTGAAAGAAAATTAGAGGGTCCAGACAACTATACGATGCTTGGTGAAGAAGATATACAGCTAACCAAATAAATGATAGAAGGAGGAGGAGATCATTTGGAAAAAGTTATTGATATTCAACATTTAAATAAATCCTTTGGAACTCATGAAGTTTTAAGAGACATTGATTTTTCAGTGAATAAGGGAGAAGTAGTAAGTATAATTGGTTCTTCAGGCTCAGGCAAATCAACTCTTCTTCGCTGTATTAATCTTTTAGAAAAGCCAAGCTTCGGTCAAATTATCTATAAGGGAGAAAATATCTTAGATGATAAGCATGATATTTTCACCTACCGTAGAAAATTAGGAATGGTTTTCCAACAATTTAATCTATTTAATAATCACAATGTCCTAAACAATTGTGTGGTAGGACAAATCAAAGTGTTAAAACGCTCTAAGGATGAAGCTGAAAAGGTAGCAAAGAAATATTTAAAAATTGTTGGTATGGATAAATATGTTAATGCTAAACCAAAGCAATTATCAGGCGGGCAAAAACAACGTGTGGCCATCGCGAGAGCACTTTCAATGGAACCAGATGTCATGTTATTTGATGAACCAACCTCTGCCCTTGATCCTGAAATGGTTGGAGAAGTTCTAAAAGTAATGAAGGAACTGGCGAAAATTGGTCTTACCATGTTAATCGTAACGCATGAAATGGAATTTGCAAAGGAAGTATCTGATCGCGTGGTATTTATGGACAAAGGAGTTATTGCCGAGGAAGGAAGCCCAGAGCAAATCTTCAACCATCCAAAACAAGAGCGTACTAGGGAATTTTTAAAACGGACATTAAATAGGTCATAATGTCGTGCCTGTCACGCCCCGAATTTTGTCGAAAGCTCTAATCAGGTCACTACGCAATTAAAATATATTTGTATTTGGAATAGTCTCTTTTCCGTGAAGCAATGAGGTTGTTTTAATTAGAAAAGGCAGAACGCTTAAAAGTAAGCATTCTGCCTTTTTTAGGTGTATTGTGGAACAAATACTGTGAAACAAGAAAATTCGGGTGGTGACAGGCACCACCGTGGCACTACCATTTACAGTTTTTCCATGACGGCAAAGTAATTTTGTTCGTCATCGGCGAAGTTGAATACTTTATTACCTGCAGGCATACTGACCATTTCTCCAACTGTGATTTCTTTGTCCTTAAAGTCCTGATATAACTTTTCTAGATTGTCTGAGAAAAACATTAAAGAAGGTGTACCAAGATTTACTTCGGGAGAAAACTTTGCAACAAGTTCCTTATTATGAAGAACGATAGTTGTTTGTGCATCCTTAGAAGGAGCGACTTCATACCAACGCATGTCTCCGTTCGCTTCTTCAGAAATGACAGTAAAGCCTACTTTTTCTGTCCAAAATTTCACTGCTGCCTCTTGGTTATTTACATATACCATAATTTGACCGAGTTGATTAATCATTCACTTCACTCCAATTCAATAGTTTTGTTAGTGGTATTATACCATTTCCTTATAATTGAACAAAATACAAGGATATCCAAAGAAGTAGGATTTTTTCACGGTGCCTGGCACGTCCCGACTTTTGTCGAAAATTAGGGACAATATTATACGATTGCAACGAGAATTTACTAAAATTTAATAAATGGTGTCAGGCACCAAAAAGTGAATAGATAAGGTAAAAAGCAGAGAAACATTGCTGCTTTTTCTATCGAAAGCCTATGTTTGATAGGGTATTATTAGGGTATTATAGTACAAGAAGTGGACAGAATGGGAATTTATAGATTTATTTGACGAAATATGTTATAGTAAATTTTAACATCTGTAAAGAAAATAAACAAAAAAGGGATGATAAAAGTAATGGTACATAATGTAATTAAAAAAGGAACAGCAATTGCAGCATTAGGATTATCTTTAGCAATCTTAAATCCAGTTGCAGGAACTGAAGTAAAAGCGGCTAGCACGAATGATACAGCACAAAAATTAGTAGATTCATTAAAGTCATTAGGATTGAATCAAGTAGATTATTTGTACACCTATTTACAATCTATTGATCTAACACAAAGCGAATACAATAATATTGTAAGTAATGCGGAGCAAGCTGCTACAATCTTAAAATCTGTTTCTTCTCCAGATCAACTTTCAAATGCTGATCGAACAAAAGTGGGACGCTTATTCTTAGATAGTGCACAAAATGCACATTTGCAAGTAGCTTTCGTTGATAAACAAGGTAAACCCCTTGATCTGGCTAACCTAAGCTTAGAGAATGCCAAAAATTTAATTATTCAATTAAAGGATCTTAAAGGTAACGTTTTGGCTACCATTGACCCTAAAAAGTCAGACTTAGATCCAGCAGTCTTAAGCAGCAAATTAGCGGCGTTAAAAACTGCCGTTGAAGCAAAGAAAGAGCTTGAAGCTACTAAGAGTTTTGTACCAATGCCAAGTTCAGAATTACCTAATACAGCTACTGAACTTCCGCTTGGTATCGCATTAGGAGGAGTTCTTATTCTATTAGGCGGGATCGCATTTGTACCTGCATTAAGAACGGTTCGTAGAATGGAGAGTCAAGCTTAAATAAAATGACACATGCTAAGAAAAAAAAGAAACGCAATAAATTGAAGTGGTTTTTGCTAGGAATCCCTGCCTTACTTATCATCGCAGGGATCGTGATTGTTGCTGTTTTTGGCTGGGAAATGACCAAGGAAACGACCTTATTAGCAAAGACAGTCGTCAAGCCTTATACGCCTAAACAAGCGGATCGGACATTTAATACAAAAGCATGGTCGACTTTACCAGAACCCGGTTCTAATATTGGTGAATTGTCTATTTCTTCCCTTGAGTTGAAATATCCAGTTGTCCAAGGAACCCACAAAAATGAATTAAAAGCGGGAATTGGTCATATGGCTGGCAGCACGCTGCCGGGCCAAGGCGGCCATGTGATTTTAAGTGGTCATCGGGATACGGTATTTAGAAAGTTAGAGGGTTTAAAGATTGGCGATGAAATCACCTTTACCACACCATATGGCGATTTTATCTATGAAGCTACTGAATTTAAAATTGTTGAAGCTAACGACCAAACAGTAGCGGTACCAACTGATTTTGAAACACTGACCTTGACTACTTGCTATCCATTTAACTATATCGGTGATGCACCACAACGTTATATCGTTTATACCAAACTAAAAACGAACCCTCTGAATGAGAAAAACTCATAAGTTAGGGGTTTTATAAGAAAAAAAGGAAACAATGCCAATTGGTTTTGTTTCCTTTTTTTTAGTGTTTATAACGGGCAGGGTGCGTAAAACGTCAAAACATCAGCCCTTTTTTGTGGAACAAATTCTGTGAAACAAGAAAATTCGGGTGGTGCCTGTCACCGTCTAAACACCGTCTAAACACCGTCTAAACACCGTCTAAACACCGTCTAAA
>CAUSCO010000053.1:0-20498 GCA_963530265.1 uncultured Bacillus sp. | reverse complement strand
TAACTTTGCCAATATGAATGTGGTTGGGACGCTACAGGAAAACGCGAGACGTTATATGACATTTCCTGCAGGACCGCCCGCTATCCATGGCGGAAGTTAAACGAGGTGGGCTATTTTCATACTTCAAATTGTAGTTTTGTGTAACAAAAGGATTATTTATAGAGGAGAATTTAGCAATGGAAGAAGAGCAAATATGTCCATACTGTAACGGAAATATGATACAGGGATATATTCAAAGCCCAAGAATTATTATCTGGAGTAAGGAAAAACGCAAATTATCGTTTTTGCCTAAGGAATATCAGGGCGATGTTATGGTGAAAAAAGAAAATATGTTAGGTGCATACAAGCAGGCCTATTGTTGTCAAAGATGTAAAGCAATATTAATTCCAAGTGGTAATCAATTTGCATAACATGTAGTTGAGTGCTTTTTAATACGAAAAACAGTTGAGCTGGAATTGCCTAGGGGCGCGCCGTTTCATGGCGCTCTGGCTTCGTGGGGCAGGAAACGTCATATAACACGTCCATCCCCGCAACTTGGAGAAGATGAATGTAATATGACGCAGCGGGAGCCTGCGGGACGTTATCTGAAAGACGATGAATAAAGGATAGATGGAATTGAAATGTTGTTGGAGTATCAAATTGAAGTGAGGTGGGAGTGTTGAGGAGAATTTTGTTAGTCAGTTTATCAATGATAATCTTATTTTTTTCGACTGGCTGTTCTAAACCTATCAATGGAGTTGGTGATTCGTCCTCATCGGGAAAAACTCCTGTAAATGAAATTTCGCAAAAGGCCAAAGAAGTCTTTATGAAGAAGGCCGAGGAAAAGGGTTTAACTGAAATTAAAGTTAAGACACTCAGGAATTTAAGCTTTACGGAACAAGAGATATTAGATCTTTCGGGTGAAAAAATCGCCGAGATTTTCGCCCCGGGAACACCTTTGGATGGGGCTGGCTTTTTTAACCCGGATGATAATCAGTTAAAGGAACTTAAAAAGTATGATATAGATGGCAAAATGAGCCTAATCCTAGGTAACCTAGGCTACAAATATAATGAGATGTTAAGGCTTTCCACTAGAGAAATTGATTTTATATTCCCAAATACTGAACTAATGGCTAACTTAGCTCATAAGGGGTATAGCGAGAAAATGGTTCAAGATTTGTTAGAACAGGGAAAAAGTTATAAAGACATTGTACAAGAAGCCTTGAAAAAATAGGTTATTGCATTACTTTGGGGGCATCTTCCTTCAGATAACAATATGTTCCCGTAGCTTTGCCAATATGAATGTGTATGGCGCTACGGGAACACGAAAACGTTATATGACATGGCTTACCGGGGCAGAATTTGTGGAGGATAAATTGAAGTATCTAATTACGGTATTAATGTGGGCTGGATTCGGATTGATTCACAGTATTTTTATAAGTTTGCAATTTACCAATTGGGCAAAGCGGGTAATGGGAAAATACTTTGCCTTTTACAGATTAGGATATAATCTACTATCTATTGTTCTACTCATTGCTTTACTTTCAATCACAAAAACCCTGGATTCCGAATTAGTCATCAACTTCGTCCCGCCGTGGAAGACTGTACAACAAGTTTTACTTATAACGTCAGGTGTCATGATTATTTGGGCTTTCCTAAGCTATGACGCTTTAGAGTTTGTTGGCATTCGCCAGATTATGAACATTGGTCACAGGAGGGATTCTGCTCAACCGCGGAAAATTACTAAAAAGGGCTTGCTAGGGATAGTCCGACATCCGATGTATTTGGCAACTATAGTATTTATGTGGAGTCTCAACTCAACAAGGGTTGACATGCTAGTTCATTTGATCCTTACAATCTATATACTCATTGGAATCTGTCTAGAAGAAAGGAAACTTATAAAGGAATTTGGTTCTGCGTACATCGAATATCAAAGGGACGTACCGGCGTTGGTTCCGTTTATCAAGAGGTGGAAATAGCTCTATTTGGGGAGGCCCGCATCATATAACACAGAGTTCCCGCAACTAGAGGATGATGAATGTGGTTGGGACGCTGAGGGTACTGCTGAACGTTAGACGAAATAGCGCCTGAAGCGATCCTTTAGAGTTGGTACGGGAGAGGTGTGTTGATGGAAAGTATTTATCGCAGCTGTCAAGGCCAGGCTGAGATTTTGCAGCTTTACGATAGTTTGCTAGAACAACTTAATCTCATAGTCGAAGAGCAAATGATCGAAACACGTTTTGGATTAACAAATGTTCTCGTTACGGGACCGAAGGATGCACCTCCGTTAATTATTTTCCAGGGAGGAAACACTGTTAACCCTATTACTTTATCTTGGTTTTTGCCATTGATAAAACATTATAGGGTATTTGCGCCCGACACCATAGGCCATCCCGGTAAGAGTTCAGAGAAGCGCATTTCGCCTAAGGATGATAGTTTTGGAAAATGGGTTATAGATCTCCTGGATTACTTGAAAATCCAAAAAGCTCCGATGATTGGGCCATCTTATGGTGCTGGGATTATCCTGCGAACTGCCACATATGCTCCTGAACGAATTTCTAAAGCAGTTTTAATCGTACCCTCAGGTATTGCGACCGGATCATTGAAAAGGATGGTTTTTAAAATATTGATTCCTATGTTAGTATATCGCTGGTCACCAAGTAATGAGCGCTTGTTGAAGGCAGTTCGTCCTATATTTAACGACGAAGTAGACGAAAAATCCCTTCAAGTGATTAGCTCGGTGTTCCGTAATGTAAAACTAGAAACACATATGCCACGGTTAGCAACGGCTGAAGAACTAAAAGGTTTTACAGCCCCAACGCTCGTATTGGCAGGGGAAAAGGATATTTTCTTTCCGGCGATTAAAATTCTTCCTCAGGCGAAGGTGATCATTCCAAACTTGGTTTCTGCCGAATGTTTACTGGGAAGTGGTCATTTTTCAAACGCTAAGACTCTTAACTATATTAACCAAAGGATTTTTAGTTTTCTACAAGAATCTGAGTAATTTTTGGGGAGCGGTGCTACTTCGTCTAACAGAGCGTTTGCAACATCGGAGAAAATATGAATGTAATAACCCGACGTCGCAAACCCTCAAGACGTTATATAATATTCCTAGGCTAATAAGAAGGAGGGGTATGGTTGGATAAAAAACGTTTGGTTATTATATTGTCAATGATTACCTTATTGTTAATTTCCCCATTTTCCACAAACTATGCCCTGGGTTCGTGGGTAAAACTGCACCCTAGTGACTTGGTCGAAAAGTCAGATGTAATTGTGATCGGGGAAGTTTCAGGCCCGATTGGTGTTGAGAAAAGTGATGCGCCTCCACCTCAAATTTTGTGGGTTACAAACTGGAAAGTGAAAGTCTTTTACTATTTAAAAGGAATGGAACATTCCGGAGAACTTCTTGTTTCAACACCAGGGGTTGAAAACCCGCCTCGCGTTTTTCTAGGTTTTGAGAATCGGTTTTTCAGGAAATAAGCTTATTTCAGTGAACAGTTTTAGGCTAGATATTAAGGGCCCTCTTGTTCTATTGTTTTTACAAAAAGGCAGTTCCGGTCTCGTCCCAATGACTCCCCAAGGTATTGTACCTCTGTCCTTGAACCAAATGGGAGATTTTACTTACAAGCAACCGTCTGGAGAAGAGGTTTCAAAACTATATACTATTTTAGACATAGACAACTCCAGAGAAGAGATAGAAGAATTTCAGAGTTTTGTTAGACAAGCGCCTATAAGTGTACCGACCGATTATGCACCGTTAAAATATTCAACGGCTGCAAATTACAGTGTTATGGACAAAATAATTATTTTTGGTTCCATCATTATCCTACTAACAAGTATTTTAGGTTTATTACTGCTTACCGTTTCCAAGTATAAGGCTGGGGTCCGGAACATCATATAACACGGCATTCACGAAACTAGCCAATATGAAGGGAGTATGGCGCTTCGTGAATGCCCAGAACGTTATATGCCATCTCGCAATGCAAGATACCTTAACATAAAAGAGGAGTTAACATGGAGAAAGAATTTATTGAGCAACTCAGAAAATATTTAATTGACAAGTATCACTGTCATTCCATGATTCTTTACGGTTCATACGCAAATGGAGATTATACTAATGAAAGTGATGTGGATGTCCTTTGCTTTTGTAATGAGGTTAAAAATCAAAACGATACATCTTTTATAGGAGAAGAACAGCTCGACGCATGGATTTACACAACTGAAAAGATGAAGAACGTTGAAGAATTTTTACATACAAGAGATGGACAAGTACTAGAGGATACGAACGGTCTTTGCGGAGATTTTCTGGAAAAAGTAAATGAAGTATATAAGAAAGGCCCTGAACCTATATCAGAGGCGGAAAAAGAATTTCACAAGAGTTGGTTCTTGAAGATGCTAAAAAGAACTAAGAAAGAGGATGTTGAAGGAAACTTTAGATTTCATTGGATGCTAACTGATAGCCTGGAAATATACTTTAAGATTAAAGGCATCTGGTATATGGGATCTAAAAAATCACTTAGATGGCTTTATGATAATGACAGAGAAATGTATTTACTATATGAACGGGCATTTAGGAGACAATCACAACAATCTGACATAGAGAGACTTATAAATCGAATCATAGAACTCTAGGTTTTTTGCACTTCTTTGGGGCGCGGGACGGCATATAACACAGAGTTCCCGCAACTAGAGGATGATGCATGTGGTTGGGGGGTTATCTAATCAGTACACCCCTGTTCCACCTCACCATTAAGTAATTCCAATAAGCCCATATTTATCCATCATCCTTTAGAAATAAAGCCGTTCCCATTATCAGGATCGGCTTTTGTTTTTATATTCTTCTATTTTGTTAAATTAAGAACTCCCTTCCATGGCAACTAGAATAATGTTCTTTACTACCGCAAAAACACCTCTTATTAAATTTCTTTCCATGGATTTTGGAGTAATATCCCATTCTATCGATTACTTTGGTTATCTCTTTATTTATTTCAATTCCTTTTTGTTCTAAAAACTCGATTAAATTATTTGATGCAATTGGATCCCAAATTTTATTATCCACCAAAAAACAGCCATTCATATATGCTATAAAGCCCTCTTCAGGTTTATTAGATAAAACCAAAGCCAATCCTTTAGTAAAATGAGCAACACTCCTATAGTTTCTTTGAATTGCAGAATTAGCAATCTCTATTGATTTAGGATAGTCTTCTTTCATACAGTATGCAAAAGCTAAGTTTTCTAGATATTCATCACGATTAAGTTCTTCCATTAGCGGAATTGCATTTAAAAAATCTTCTTCAACTAACAGATGGTTTAAAGTATTAAATTTACTTATTTCTAAATCATCTTTGGTAATTATTATTTGGATAGTTTGCTCTTCTTGCCAGAAACTTTCTTCTACTTTCAAAAAATCAATTTGTATTATAAATTTTACAATAGTACCTTTGTCTTTTAATATGTGATCAAGTACAGTTTCAATTGGGCTGCTTTTTTTACTATCAAAAACGTTTACTATATAATCGAATAATTCTTGTTCATTATACTCATAACAATATTTTCTTAGGTTTAAACTATGCTTCCTTTCATAAATATCTTTAATAATACTTTTGTTACTTTTGTTATATGGCTTGAGATTTAAACTATGAAGGTTAAACCAATAGGGCAAAATTCCCAAACCCTTTGTATTCAATGTATTATTTTGCTTATCAATAACATGTAAAAAAACCTTGGTAATGTTTTTAGGCACAGCTTTTTTAATATCTTCAATTATACTATTACAACTTTTAACATTAATTTCATTGTCTTTAAGATTTTCAATTCTTTTAATAATTTCAGGTTTTAGTAAATAAGGTACATCATTTGTATCTATTTGCAATACATCTAATATTTTTTTGAATTTGTTAATGAACTTGCCTGTCTCCCACTTAATATTTGGAGGAACCATTCTAAAAGGTTCTTGCTCATCTTTCCCACTATAAATAATAAATCTTCTAAGACCATTTTCTTGCCAATCTTTCATTAATGAGTCAAATTTAATAATTTCAGATATTTTTCCACACATATTACAATTTAAATTAAGAGTGATATCATTACCATCTGAAAAAATGTTTAATTCATAGGGATTCTGATCAAGGTTAGCCATATCCTTTTGAAGTCTTATTGTAAGTTCTCTTTTACTAAAATTGTAGTCGAAATCAATGAGTGCACTTAGATTGAAGTGATTATACTCTATATTAGGTATGACTTTCATAGAAACAAAATTATTATTCTCTAAATTTTTCTGAAAACCATCATCACGATCAAACTTAATATCTTTCATTGCAATATCTTTTGAAAATTCTACTGGGACACCCGTTATTTCTGAAGCAAGCATTAGAGTCATAAAATCAAGATTGGGTAATTGATTTTTAGTTAATGTAGAAGTTACAGTAAACTTCCCTCCATCTGCTTCATTAACACCTTTATCAAAAGGATTAATCCCTTGTTTAAATAACTCAATCATCTTTTCTTTTTTTTTCGCTGCATTTGGCAATGAGGCACTTATTTTTAAAAAAGGAAAAATAGCATCCGAAAGGGTCCTACTAATCGCTTGTGCAGCTAGATGTATTTCACCTTCCAGTTCCTGTGGGTATTTTAATACATCAACCGAAAGTGCGTGCATTAGACCTAAATCTAGAGTAACTCTCCTATCGAAATTCCCAAATTCATAAGGTGTATTTCTTGAGTCAAAAAAATACTCGAGGCTAGTGGGGAAGTGTGTTAATATAGAAATTCTATCTTCTTTATCTCCATCTAAATAAGCAACTCCGAATTGGGAATTAACATATATAGCAAAATTTTCATTAAGATAATTTTGCACAAATGTAGACTTGGTAAACTGCAATTCGAATTCAGTCCTTAGAAAAGTATTTAATAGCAAGATAAAATGTTTTTCTTTGGTACTTAATGAGTAGTTGCCCTCAATATCTTTTGTGATTATTTTTTTACTTATTAACTTCTTAAGAGACTCACTTATTTCTATTTGGCTCCTAGAGTTTAAGCTTATTAGTTCATTAGAGAGTTCTTGTTGATTAACGCTACCCTTACATGCAAGATATAAACAAATTTCCTGAGATACTACCTGCTCTGTATTTAAAATAATCTCGATATTGCTAATATGCACTTCGTTTTTTTGTAATATTGGTTTAACCTCATTATATTTTGCTTTAATACCATTAAATAATTCTATAACAGCACGTTCTAGTTTTACATTGGGAATATTTGCTTTAATATATATAATATTTGTCTCAGGGTCACGTGCAATACCTGTACATATTTCATGCCTTTCATGGTGAATCAAACTCTCTGAATTAACATCAAGGTATTTCTTTACAAGTTCTGGAGCACGTTCTTCTAGTATATCTAATTCATCACCCATCCTTAGTAATGCAGCTAATAACCTTAATCTAATAAAAGTTCCAACATTATAAGGTTCTTTTTCCGCTATTGATTCTAAATCACGAACCCTATGACCTTCGACGATTAGAGTTATTGCATCTGCTTCTCTATGATCTAAAGTTAATTCTTCCCGATATTCCTGAATGAATTCAGCAGATCTATACTGATGGCTATCTCTAACTTCAGCGGCATAGTCTTTCTCATCCTGATACTTACTTTGGCCGACCATCCCAATATCATGAATAAGAGTTGCTGAAATAAGCAAGAATTTTTCATCATCATTCAATATCGCGATTATCTCGTTAAAGCATGCAACATATATTTCCTCTATATGTAAAGAATGTTCCACTGTGTGTTCTGTATAATCAATATTTACATTTGTGGTTCTGCTTAATAACGGTGTTACTTTGGTTTGAATTTGTTCAATTCTCTGTTTCAAGTTATTGTCTCCAAGACTATCTCTTAACAACGGATTTTTATCCATACATTTCCCTCACATTGTTATTCATTTGACTATATCAGTCATATAATTGTATTCTGGAACGCTATCTTATTAACTTTCTAAGCTTCAGTTATAGGCATTAGTATTATTTGTTTTACGCTTGAAAAAAAGCAATTGCAAAAGTAGGTATTATTAGTTGCAAATATTCTCACTTAACATTCCACAAGTTTCCTTAATATTCCTCTAAATTGTTCGCTACTTTCTACTCTTCCTCTTAGTCTCCCTTCTAGCCTCCGTACACTTCTCACAATACAATGATTCCCGTTTCCCATAAGGCTGAGCCTTAGGCATATCGCTCCCACACATCGGACAAAGCCCTTCGGCAATCCTACGTTCCCTTAATTTCTTCTGCCGATATCGGTTAGAATGAGCCTTACAACAAAACCGCTGCCCGTTAGCCGTTGGAATAAATACCTGGCTACATTCAAGGCACTCTTTTGGTTCAACTTTCTTTTCGGCTTTAGCTTGTTCTAAATGTCTTTCCTCAAAGCTTACTTCAATCTGTTTTGGAGTAAGCTTTTTTCTTTTGGCCTTTAATGGTTTTTCTGTTTCTGCCATAAATTCCTCTGGCTTTTGCATGACTAGTCTATTTCTGAAGAACCCGGTGAAATCCCTAACAGTTTGAGTAATATCGTTATCCAGGTCCTTTAATAACGGAACAATCTGAGCAGCAATATTAGGACTAAGACGGCAAACACCTTCACGAGTCTCAAAGAAATCCTTCTTATTAAAAGAGGTATTCAAAATCCAATCTAACAAAATCCTATCGACGATTGGCCTAATCAGTTCCATCAGATCAAACACCAGTGAGGTCCTATGTGGCTTGTCTACATGAATGATCCCAAAGTCTGGATCCACACCGCTTATTATGCAAGCCCTTTTGATTTTAGTTTCAAGTACCGAATAGAGATAATTCATTCCGGCATGAAAAGGATCAATAGCCTTCCTGGGTGAATTGCTCTTTGGTGAAGTTCGGAAGCCGATAGTCAACCAATGAGTAGGGATGTTTTTAGCTTTGGACCAACTTAAGGGGATTCCCTCAAAACATTGCCAATAGGCAGCCGCCACTTGTGCCTCTAATCCTCTGAGGCTATCAATATTTAGGGATGAATGCAGTAGGCTTTCCCGGTCCTTTGAAATTGCAAGAGCTTCTTCAATTCTTTGCTCCCGGTCCGGGTCCCACCAGTTTAATTCTTTAAAATCCTGCCAAAGATGAAGAAGAGTATTCCTTTGTTCAGTGAACTTCTTGGTCAGTATCCACGTTGCAACTTTAAGCCGGAAAGGCTGAGTGGCCGTAGCTTGTCTCCTTTTGACGATAGCGGAAATATGATTCTGTGGTAATAGTTCCGTTAAAAGGTTTCCATCCGGATCAAGAAAGGAAACGATCATGTTCTGGTCCATCATCCACTTTATAGCATCAAAAGTCATACTCCCATTTTGTCCGAGTATAACTAGGTGCTCAATATCATTTAAACCGCGGCCAATAAAATGTTCAGTCATATCACCTTTAAAAGGGAGACCTTCTTTTATTTTCAGATGGCCACTATTTACCCTAATATCTATACCATGCCCATTTAAAACCATAATCTCTTTAGACACGCAGCATCATCCTCTATATCCCTTATATCTTGCTAATCCTATTTAAATTATATCATAAATGCGTGTCTATCGTTTATATCTTGTTTTTCTTGTTCTCTAATTATTTTTATGGTAATTTATAAAGAAGATAAAATTTAAGGAGTTTTTTTTATTATGGATGAGGAAAAGTATTTTAGCCCTAATGATATTGCTCAAAAATATAATATTAAAGCAGATACGGTTAGAAAATGGATTAAGCAAGATAAATTAAAAGCGATTAAATTGGGCGATATATGGAGAATCCCGGAATCGGCTTTAGAAAAGTTTATTGAGGAAAATAATAAAAAATAATTAAATCTTATCTGTTAAATAAAATTCCTGATATTTTCATAAAATCATTTAATAATAAATTGTTTCCATTAAAAATAATATTTTCGAGTAATTTCAATTCATTTTCAGTTAAAATATATTTGTTTTTAATTTGCATTTTAATTACTAATGGAATTAAAAAAGAGGCTTCTTTTTTGTCTACTTGAAAATTGATAAAAGTAGAAATTAATTTTATATAGATCCTCGCTGTACGCAATGTTAAGGGATTTATCTGATTAAACCCTTCCGCTACTCCAGCAAAGTTAACAAGTTTAGGAGTGAAGCCTTTTTTAATACTATTTAAATAACCCTGAAGTTCAGCTAAAAATTTCTCATCTAATAATGGTCTTAAAAATAAAACCAAATCATTTGTTACGTCATTTTTGATTTTTTCAAGTTTATCACGATAGATAGAACCTAAATATTCCATTTCAGCTTCATTTTCGATTTCCTTTAAAAAAGAAATATCTCCCATTGCAGTTCGCATAAATCCCATTAAAAGAGGTTCTAATTCCTTATTACTTAATGATGAAAAATTCTTTGGAATAAGGTCTGCTATTTCTTTACCTCTTTCTGATTCAACAATTTGGTTCGCTACATCCAAAGCATCAAATTCATCAGTGATCTTTTCCTTAGCATTTTTGATTTTTTCTATAATCCCAGTTTCTAAAATAATTTCCTTTATTCTGCCTACTGAAATATGATTAAATCCGGCCATAAATAAATTCCAGATTATATCATCATATCTTGTTATCCCTCGATTTTGCAGTGAGTTTATAAAAACTAAAATTTCTATAGTGTTATCCGGATACTCCGTACTTGTCCCTTTGGCTCTACCCAAACTTTTAGTTTCAGGTTTAGGGATTAATCCAGCTTTATGATAATCTCGTAACTGTTTTTCGCTATAAGTTATTCCCCTTTCTTGGCAAAGTTCTAGAAGTCTCTTGCTATCCATTAATTTCACCTCTATTTTCTATCTTTTTCCTACTATTTTAATCCATGAACGCAACGAAAGACAGAAAAATAAATAAAATATCACTTCTTGCTAAAAAAGATAGAAAAGCCGTTAACCCCTTACTGGATAAGGGATTGACGGCTTTTTTCTGTTTTACAGGTTACTTAAAACTACCCAAAGCGGAAATTACCGTTTGTTATGCTTTAAGAAAAAGTAAAGGAGATTGAACTAATGATAACTGTTATTTTGGAAAAGCATGAAGGAAACATCGGTTTGAATGAACTTGTAAACTTTCAGAACTACCTATTTTGCCAATTAACCCAGGCGTTAAAAAGGAGAATGACAGAATATGAAGGCAACGAAAAGGCTTTGGGTTCTGGTTGGGAAAGAAGCAAACCATTTACTACTAACAAGCCTCATTCTAGGCCAAGATCCTCGTGATTTAATCTTGCACTTCTGGAACAAGTGGTTAAAAGCTAGAAAATAAGTTTTAGATAAAAATTAAGAACCCAGTTGAAAAGAGGTGAAACCTAATGGCAAGAATCCAAAATATTCCTGATGTACAAGCTGCCATTACTAATGCTTCCCAAGTCTTAGAACACCGCTCAAGGGAAGGTAAAGAGATCCCACGGTTTAGCAGCAAACATGAAACTATTGTCGACTATCTAGAATCTCAAGAATTTAAAGATTCAAAATCTGCTTTCCAAAGACGGGTTTTAAAACAAGCTATTGAACACCCCCAATGGGACCTGGCCGATGCCCGTGGACACAGTAAGCCCACTGGAAAAAGCTTTGAGTATTTTGATGAAGATGGTTTGGTTCCTGGCGGAATTCAATTGAAAAGCCGTAAGGAGGAAAGCAAATATGCCAGTTATTTAAACGCGATGAAAAAGTATCTCGATACAGGAGACGATAAGGATCTTATGAAATATAAAAATATATCCTTTGTGGACCAGGAAGGAAAGAAGGTCCAATTTATAACGGACAAAGACACGTTAGATAATCTAGCAACTTTTAATGAGTTACCCTATGGAGACGATATCTACATTCATTAAGAAAGGATGAGTACTATGGCAAATAAAGATGTACGCCGTCAAAGGAAAATTGAAGAATTAGGAAGTCGCAATCCAAGGTGCGTTATATGTGGTCGAGAGGATATCTTTGCACTAAAATCAATGAAGCTTACTCGTTCTATAATCGAAGAACACCATATTCCCGGACATCATGAAGGAGAGACAATTCCTGTTTGCCTAAATTGTCATGCCATATTAACCAATGAACAATTAGACTGGCCAGAAAAGGCATTTGAGGATAATAGAACGCCGGAGATGCAAGCCGTCTTTTTCTTCCTGGGTTTAGCGGCTATCTTAACTCTTTTAGCCGTTTGGTGTTCAAAACATGCTCTGGTCTTATATGACTTTGTTTCCATACACCAAGAAATTGGAGGTTTACCTGCATGAGTACAAGAGAAATTCCCATAGCTATCCGTGCCCATACAGTGATACCCAAAAAGGAATGGCCTAACTTTAAAGGTAAGAACAAAAAAGATCTGCGTTTACCCTACGGCGTTCGAGTTATGGTTTTCGACACAGAGACAACGACAGATATCTTTCAAAATCTGCTTATTGGACAAGCTGTTATCTATGAATCCCATGGACAGAATAATCAAGTCTATTTAGGTTATGGCCTAAAAGGAAAGTATCTCTTTTACGGGGAAAACCTCACAGAGGAAGATATGAATGTTTTAATACAGTATGCCAAAGAACAGAACGCGGAATTGCTTTCCCGTCATGAATTCGTGTTAAAGGTATTCTGGCCCGAAGTTTGGGAGCTAGGAACAATTTGTGTCGGTTTTAATCTTCCCTTTGATTTATCCCGCTTGGCGATATCCGCCAAAACCTCCAAAAAGGGTAAGCATAAAGATGATTTTGAATTCAAACTCTGTGATAGTTTCTTCTATCCAACCGTTCTTATTACTCCTATCGACAGTAAAAAGGCGTTTATTAAACTAAGATTTCCAACGAGACCTGGAACACGAAACAAACGCAAGCCCTTCCGCCAAGGCCGTTTTGTGGATCTCCGGACGTTAACCTTTGCCCTTACTAACGAATCTCATTCCCTCAAATCCGCTTGCAAGCTTTACCAGGTGGAACATGGAAAAGAAGAAGCGGAGGAACATGGCAAAATCACTTTGGATTATTGCCGCTACAATGCCCGAGATGTGCAAGCGACATTTGAACTCTATTGCAAAGTCAAAGCAGAATTTGATAAGCATCCTCTTGTCAATAACGATAATGAACCTATGGAAGCCGGGAAAATCTACTCTCCCGCCACAATGGGTAAGGCTTATTACAGAGCTATGGGGATTAAACCTTTATCCGAAATCCAACCTGATTTTCCACCGGAAGTTCTGGGTTATGCTATGGCTGCTTATTATGGGGGAAGATCCGAATGCCATTATCGAGGAAAGCCAGTTAAGGTTTACCATACGGATATCACGAGTATGTATCCCTCCGTCTTTACTCTTCAAAATCTTTGGTCCTGGGTTATC
Source organism: uncultured Bacillus sp. (assembly GCA_963530265.1). Classification (GTDB taxonomy): domain Bacteria; phylum Bacillota; class Bacilli; order Bacillales; family Cytobacillaceae; genus Neobacillus. The sequence continues at coordinate 7,130 of CAUSCO010000053.1, read as the reverse complement.
GCAGATCATTTTCAGGTGCTCAAAGCGACTGAAGAGATTAAGAACTTAGTTGAAACTATTTCTCTAGATAAGCTATTTCAAAAAGAGTTCTGGGGATCAATTCCTGCCTTGGTCCAAATAAAACCTAACCATGATTTACTTCCCGTTCGGGCTGAATACATTCAAGGAAGTGGTTCTCAGATTGGTCTCAACTATTTAACGACGGATAAACCGATGTGGTATACCTTGGCTGATGTCTTTGTCTCTAAGATATTAACGGGTAAGACTCCCGAAATTATTCAAGCGATCCGTATCATTCCAGGCAAACCCCAAAAGGGGTTAAAAGAAATTAAACTTCGTGGAGATATCCCCATTAACCCCGCGACAGACAATTTCTTTAAACGGGTGATTGAACTACGGAAAAAAGTGAAGAAAAGGGTTAAGTCTAAAGGCGATGAAGCCGATGCTATGCAACTTTTTCTAAAAATCCTGGCCAACTCGACTTCATATGGGGTTTACATTGAATTAAACCGGGAGGAAGAAGCGGAAGAAACGGAGGTCCAGATCTATGGGCTTGAGAGTTTTCCGTATAAAGACAAGCAAATTGAAAAGCCGGGCCGATATTACAACCCGCTCATAGCCGTTATGATTACAGGAGCAGCCCGTCTAATTTTGGCTATGATGGAGAAAACCACAATGGACCTTGGGGGAAACTTTGCCTTCTGTGATACCGATTCGATGAGCATTATTGACTTGAAGAATGACATGCCAGAAGTGATAGGCCGTCAAGTGGTTGAACGTTTTAAAAAGCTTTATCCTTATGAAGATCCGAACGGAAATAGCAGCCTTTTGGCAGCAGAGGATTACAACTGGGAGCGTAAAGATTGGACCAAGGATACCGATAAAAGCAATGTGATCGATAATAACTATTACCCGCTATATTGCTATATGGTTTCGGCCAAACGGTATGTACTCTATAATCTCATTCCGGATGAACAAGGTCATGTAAAAGTTATAATACGTAAGAAGAGTGATCATGGTTTAGGCCATTTGCGGTCACCCTTAACCAAGGGACAGGATAAAACCAAATGGGTGGATGATGTTTGGCTTTCTATTATTTGTCGGAAATATGGTTTAGAGTTTGTGGAACCCGATTGGTTTTATAAGCCTGCTATGGCTCAATTATCGGTGAGTAAACCAAGCCTCTACAATGTATTGAATCGGGAAAAAGGCAAGCCTTACCGGGAACAGGTAAAACCCTTTAATTTTATGCTTGTTGCCTATCCCGAGAATTCCGGTTCACTTTTTGGAGAAAATGCCTTGATTCCAGAGTTTTATTGCCGGGAGTATAAATCTATTGGATTAAATGGCTGCCAAAACAAAGGGAAATGTAAATATGCGGGAAGCTGCTTTGCTAACTTGCATAAAACCCCGATTACCCCTCTTGCTGAGGTCCAGGATGTAACACAACTTCCCTGGATTGAAAAGAACACGAAAGGACCTTTGAGTGTTAAGGTTAGTGAGAATAGATCTTTCCGAGCAAAAGAAAAAAGTAATCTTGGAGACGAAAACGAAAGAATGTATGTGCTGAAAGATGAAAGTCAATCTGTAATAATCAAAAGTTATTGGGATTTTATCAAAGACTACCATCTTCACCCAGAAAGTAAATATGATGATGAAGATGGAAAACGCTGCAGTAAGTTGAGTCTTGGAGTCCTCCAAAGAACCCACGTCCAAGCCACAGAGATTCTTCATATTGGGAAAGAAACAAATACTCTTCAGGATGTAGAGGAAAAAGCAAGCCTGCCCGAAGAACAGGATTGGGAAGATATGATTTTAAGTTATGAGCAGGAAGAAAAGAAAAAATCCAAGTCTAACATCGACTTGAAACAATGGGAAAATCTATTACCGATTCTCAAAGAGAAGGCTAAACCGAGAAAGTTTTGGGCTGAACGATTGGGGATTTCTGAACGATATTTAAAGCAGCTTTTAGCTGGAGAATATTGTCCTTCCAAAGATCTATTTGAGAAGGTCCTAGCCCTTGCCAAGGAAAACAGGTGGCCTAGAATTAAACCTTCAAAACCAAAGCCACTAAGGTTTAAGGAAGACGATCAAGGAAACATTCTGCCACTAAATTGGATGGTTGATAATTTGAGGGTATCCAGGGAAACTGTTTTAAAGGAGTTCGGAGATCATATTTTCACGTTGTATGGCATTGAATACTTGAGCACGAAACCGGCTTCAGTAAAAGATACATTAAAACTTTGGCGGAATGCTGTAAAGATTTCCGTAGCTGAGGAAAAGGAAAAAGCAGCTGATGGGCCGCTTAAGGTTAAGGGGATTCGTCTTTCTGATAAGGAGCGGAAGCTTGTTGAATTTGATCTTGCGAATATTGTGGCTTATCGGGCTAGGCGGATTAAGGGAAGGAATTATTGGACGTTGGTTGTAAGGACCAGGGATAGGAAGGTTTATGAGGTGTTGCAGAAAGATAATATGGTTTTATTCAATAATCGGCAATTGCCAAGAGCTTCAGAAGTTACTTCTGGTCTGGATAGGAACAACAAAGTGATAGAATACTGGCCTTGGGTTGAAGTAATAGGAGGATTAATATGAGTTGGGATGAATTCGAATATAAATATGGATGTCCTTGCGGAAACGAAACTTATACAGTGTTGATTAGAGAAAATGATTGGTTTCAGCAAGATGAATCATGGACTATGGATTGTTCAAAATGTAGTAATGAATATGAGCTTTATCAATTTCGTAATCGACATAACGAATGGTCAAGTTGTTGGATCAACAAAGATATTCTAAGAGAAACTTTCGAAGAACAAAGGCTCTTTGAAACGCTACTAAATAAGAGGAAACAAGAACTGATAGCCTATGCCCGCTCTAGATATCAAGATTTATTCATTTCGAAATTTAAAGATATTACAAACAAGAAGAATTTACGACGGAAGCTTATTGAATTCAGGTTATTACCCAATATTAGTGAGTCATATTTCTATAAACTTTCTAATGGACTAACCACCTCCGAATACTTGTCAAAGGATTATTTCGAATATGAAAAGCTACTCTCAACTTTAGCATTTATGAACATTGAAGATTACCAGATAAATATTAAGATTCGAGGAATCACAGAAATACAACAGAAAATTGGAAAACTATTATCTAGGATGTTACAAGGAGGGCATATAGGGAGAATGATTAACCAAAAATAACATTTTTAATTATTTAGCTGTCTTCTAAGCGGAAGACAGCTTTTTTGGTCATCAGAAGAAACTGAGAAAGCATAGACTTGCCAAATGGCTTTGTCCAGTATGCGGAGGTGTATTAATTCGAGACAACCGAAATTAAGATTGCAAGCATCAAGATAATGCCGAAGATGAAGCTTCGTGAAACGCTGTCTAGGCGTTTAACGGTTGGGTTACCAAAAGAATTAGACAAATATTTTTATAACATGCATGAGGCTTTATTTGCTACCATTTCAAAATTTAGCATTTTCTGATATAAAGGAAGGTGATTAAGATTTAGTGTGGAAGTTTATAATGATTTTTATATTTTTAGGGGGGGTAGTGTTGGAACTACAGGATTTTATGAATAAGTTGGCTAATGAAGAGAATAACAATATGCGTTCTTATATACTGTTTGAGACTTTAGTATTAAAACTTTTAGAAAAGTACTTAGAAGAACAATCTAAAGAGCTGCTATATTCCAATGACTCTCGTGGTCTAAATGGTTCAGAATTTGATGCATTAATCCCAGATGGCATTGATAATTCAATTGGCCCTACCGGAGTTGAAGTTAAACTCGCCTTAAGAGGTATAAGGCCATTTTTTCATATGATTAAAAATAAAGGAGCTCTATTTTCCCGATTTAACGTAAAAAGTTTATTATTAATAGTAGGGTGTAAACTTAATTCAAAAGACAGAGAAACAGCGTCTAAAATCATTGATAATGTGGAACTGAAAATCTGGGATGTTGAAGACTTATCTAGGCTGTGGCACAAATACTCTGACCTCGTAGGAGAACTAGTACCAAAACTTTCCGAGGTAATTATGAGTAATGTCGTGTCTAATAGCTTGAAAACAACCCCACATGAATGGAAAGACACTAGAGTAAAACTACTCAAACAGCTTAAGCTTTGTTATAAAAGAGATGACTTAGTGCTTTTTCTAGGAGCAGGAGTCTCAAAGGAGGCTGGTGTTCCTGATTGGAATACACTTGTATCTGACCTTTTAGTTAACATGATTAGTGAAAAACTAAGCAATAATAAAATCCCAATAAACAATCAAGAACAGCAAGAAATTGTAAAAGAGATCAAATCCGTGAATGATTCTTCTCCACTGTTACAGGCTAGGTATATTCGTACTGGACTAGAAAAATCGTTTACTAGAGTTTTAACAGAAGTTTTATATAAGAACTTTGATAAAACTAATTACGGTACTTCAGACCTTTTAAAAGCTATTTCTAAAATGTGTGTTCCACCTAGAAATGGAATTGGTATTCGGTCGGTTGTAACATATAATTTTGACGATTTAATTGAAAAAAATTTAGAAAATAGTGGCGTATCGCTTAGAACTATTTATAGAGAAATCGATATTTCTTCCAAAGATGAACTTGGTGTATACCATGTTCATGGTTATTTACCGAGAGAAAATGGTGATGATGGTACTCTAGGTAATCTATTAGTGTTTTCTGAGGAAGGGTATCATTCTCTTTTTTTAGACCCTTACTCATGGTCTAACATAGCACAGTTAAACTTCTTGCGTGAAAACACTTGCCTTATGATCGGTTTGTCCTTAACAGATCCTAATCTTCGGCGTTTGCTCGATATCGCTGCAAGAAAAAATGATACACCAAAGCACTATGTTATTCTTAAGAAACATTCATTCAATGGTATAAAATCAAATGAAGAGATTAGAAAAGAAGTCATTATGAAATTTGCTTCAGTGGATCAGAAGTTACAGGAACAGTCCTATTTGGAGTTAGGGCTAAACGTTATTTGGGTAGAGAATTATAATGAAATACCGGGGATTTTGGAATCTATTAGGAATTAACGGTATATACCTTTATCCAAACTTTTTCAGTAAGATTACAGTGCTAGTTAAAGTGAGGGTGAGGAAATTCGAGGGTGTACTGTTTAAATTACAAGAGCCGGTCCTAATATTTAGGATCGGCATTACGTATTGTTTGGAGAAATAAAGGATATTTATGGTTGAAATGGAATTGCTTAAGGGTGAGGTAATTTGGGGGTGTACTGATTAGATAACCCCATGCATGTGGTTGGGACGCTGCGTTGAACTCCTAAACGTTATGTGACATGCTAGGTCATTTGAGGAGAGATGAATTATGGAAGATGGAAGATGGAAGATGGAAGATGTGTTAGGTTCGAAGCACATGGTAATTTCATTGAATTCCATCAAATAAATCGACCTTTCCCTGATGCTGAAGCTAACTGGGATCGAGATGCCATCGATGCCATCGTCACAGTGAGCGCTGGACCTTTTGGTGGTGAATTTAAAACAACGCTATGGTCACACGAGCTGATATTCCTTCTAAAACTTCTGAGAAGTCTTGATAAAAACATTGGTCAAGAAGCGGAAGAGACTTTCAAGTTTCGTGAAGGGACAGTACAGTTAACCTTTAGCACGACAAAAAAAGGCAATGTACAGATTTTTTGTGAGGCGTGCGAATATCCAGCTGACGACACTGAGTTGACATTTTCAATAGGAGCTGACCAAAGTTATTTATCTCTATGGATTGAACAGATCGAGATGGCCCTAAAAGACTTTCCTCTGGTAATGAAATTACGAGATTGAAATGAATGATATGCTTTGCCGCACATCACATAACAATAGATTCCCGCAAGGGTGCCAGATGTGGAAGTTTCGGGAACACTCAGGCACCACATCCCCCCGCCTAAGATAAGAGCTATCTAAGGCGGGGGGACGTCGGGAATCCGGAACGTTATCCGAAACCCTATGCAAGGCCGCGCGTCCATGCGCGGATTACGGATTTTCGTGGCTAGTGCATACCTGTAAGATTTGCGAAGAATGGAATTTTACCACGAGGATTGATTAAGATGTATTAATGTATACCAGGCATATTCTTTTGGAACTTTACATTTTAATTAAGAAACAATTTTGTTAGATATACAAAAGAGATGCCCTCTCTAAGTCAAAAGGGCATCTCGCTATTCCATCTTACGCCTTACTTAAATAGTTTTGAGAACCAACTTGTTTTTTCTTTCAAATTATCATGTGATCCATCACAGTATGGGGGATTTTTAGTATGTTTACAAGCACATAGGTAAGCAGTTTCATCTTTTTGGGCAGTAAAAGCCATGGGTTCAAATGAAGTGCCTTTATGTGAGCCATCGCAAAAAGGTTGGTTCGCGGCTTTTCCGCATGTACAATAATAATATGTTTCACCTTGCTTAAGATTAACAGGAATAGGTGATTTTTGGTCAATTACAGGTTTTTCCACTCTGATTCACTCCTTTCAACGATTTTTATTAGTTTGTGCTGAATACCTTAGATAATTCTAGTATTATTTTAAAGTTTTAAAAAATGAAAATGGATAACGTTGTAAGTATAGGAAATGTGTATATTTTATAAGTTACCATGGAGGCCTACTTCAGATGGCTAATACCTTTGTTGCAATTGCACATTATTCTTAAATTGCGTAACTGAAAAATACGGTGCTTCAAGGGTCCGCCGTCCATGGCGGACTCTGAATCTGGGGGCGTACGCATCGGATAACAACATGTTCCTAAAATCTGAGCCAGTATGCATGTAGTAACCAGACTTCGGGAATCCGCAATGGTCAGAAGTGCACACTATTTTAAATCTGAGAAAAATATAATTTTGAAGTTGGGGTAGGGCTTAACTTTGAAAAAACTATTAAAAGATAAGGCTGGGAGCATTTATGCTTTCAGCCTTTCATATCACAATATTTACTTTAAAGGGAGGAATATATTGGATTATGTAGAAATTATAAGGGTATTGTGTAGGTTAAATATCTAATGTCTACAATAAATTCCCGAAAAAAGTTTCGGGAATTTTCGATACATCAATGATTACCCGAATCCTTTTTCGGAGATTCCGTAGTTATATAAAATCGCGCGCGGGGCCGCCGCGTCGTGTGGC
>CAUSCO010000052.1:0-20771 GCA_963530265.1 uncultured Bacillus sp. | reverse complement strand
TTCACCTTATCTCAGTCAAAGCGCTCCAGTCCATACGCCGCTAAACGGGCGCTTCCGCTTTTCTTTGTGTTCATCCCACATGTACAATGTCCACGAATGGTGTCAGGCACCATTTCCACCATGTCCGCTTTATTTATTAACTTGAACGGTTTCGAGGTATTCCTCGAGGGTGATTCTTCGTTTCATGATTTCTATGGCGATGGTTTTTCCAACGTAACGAAGGTGCCACGGTTCATATTTGTAGCCAGTGATCTTTTCTTTCCCCTTGGGGTAGCGAATGATAAAGCCATATTTGGCAGCATGTTCGTTGAGCCATTTAGCCTCCACTGTGCCTTCGAAACACTCCTCAGCCGCACATTTTCCGTTTCCGCCCGTTACATCAATGGCTAAGCCGGTTTCATGCTCACTTGTTCCGGGAATAGCACTATAGGTACTGGCTGCTTTGTAGCCATCTTCGTTCACATAGTAATTAAACAATGCCGTTTGGGCAACATGGGAGCGGTAGGCTGAAACCCCTAGCAGACTCACACCATCCTTTTCTGCTCCGGCAAACAATTTTTCGATTGCCTTTGCCGCTTCGGTACGCATTTTTCGTTTCTGTGACTTCTCTTTAAAGGTAAAAGGGATGTCAGGATCGATTAAATCATGTGGCTTATAATCATCTGGCAGCTTATTTCCCTTGTTAACTAAAACAGGGATTACTTCAGGATTAGATACCACCTGGATGTTTGTAACGTTTCGCGTTTCTTTTTTTACATTTTCAACTGAAACAGGTGGTTTGTTAGCCTGTCCTGGCGGCTGATTAGCCACATTCTCATTGTTTTGTGTAATATGATTTTTCCACGAGCAGCCAGATAATGAGAATAAAAGTGCACTAAGCAAACAGAGAATTAGTAAATAGTATCTTGTCATGGAAAACGTCCTTTTTTTAAAAATTCACTTCCTTAAACAGCTTGGACACAATAAAAGACTTTAAAACCTCTAGAATAAAACCCCTTCCTAAACTAAACATTCGGGAATGGTCCACTTGTCAGATTTGAATTTTAAAAAAACGGGCAATTTAATAAGGAAAAGCCTAGGAGCAGAGCCTAGGCGTTGTATTGTAATAAATTATTTATCAAACTTTTGGACAAAATTACAGCTGCTACAAGCTCGACCAATCAATCGCTTTGTCAGTTGTTGTTCATAATAAATCTCTTCAAATGCACAGACAGGACATTCGATAATATGGAAAATTTGTCGTTCTCCTAGTACGGCATCTAACAACAATTCAAAATGCATCAGCTTGTCCCCCTATCGATCCTTTCATAAAAAAGAATAGCAAATCGGAAAAGTGAAAAATGAAGAAAATTGTCAGCGTGTCCAAGAATGTTTTCGACAAGAACCTTGGGCCTTTCTCCCAAAAAAATCACTATGAGTGGCACCAGTAGGTCCTTTTTAGTGAAAATGTGGAAAAAATGTGGATAAAACAACATGAATTGTGGATGGTTATGTAAATAATGTGGACAAACACCATTAATTTGTGGATAAATATGATTAATCATAAAATAAGAATATCGTCACCCTAAAATTTGTGAACAAACAGTAGAAATATGTTGATAAACATGTGGATATCTAAGGAAGGTTGTTGATAACTAGGAGAATAATGGGGATAACCTTGTGGATAGTTGTTAGGGGTGTAAAAATAGTGCCGTAAAGACCTCCATTCGTGGAGGTCTCCTTTTTTGCGTTGTTTGGACCGATCACAACACAAAAATGACATTTGTCAGCTCATTTTGATGACAATGCTTACTAAAAATTACCTTCCCAAAATCATACAATGAAATCAAGAAAACAGGAGGTGTTCGCAAAATGAACGAAATTTTAACTTTAACGAACGTCACAAAGTTATTTCAACATAAAACAGCCGTAAATAATGTATCTTTTTCGATTGCGAAAGGTGAGGTGGTGGCGATATTAGGGCCGAACGGCGCCGGGAAAACGACCACAATTTCAATGATTTTAGGGCTGCTTAAACCAACAGCAGGTGAGATTCACTTATTTAATCACCAGCCGAATGAAAAACAAGTCCGAGAAAAAATCGGCACAATGCTGCAAGAGGTAAGTGTAATGCCAGGCTTGAAGGTAGGCGAAATTCTAGAGCTCATCAGGAGCTATTACAAGCAGCCGCTCAATATGTCAGAACTGATCAAGCTGACCGGCTTAACGGAGCAGGATTTGAAAACACGAGCGGAAAAATTATCAGGCGGACAAAAGCGGCGCTTAAGCTTTGCACTTGCTCTTGCAGGTAACCCAGAGCTGATCATTTTTGATGAACCGACAGTGGGTATGGATATAACCTCTCGAAATCGGTTTTGGCAAACGATTCACCAATTAGCGGAGCAAGGCAAAACAATCATTTTTTCGACGCACTATTTGCAGGAAGCAGATGATGCAGCCGACAGGATCCTACTTTTTAAAGAAGGATCCGTTGTGGCAGACGGCACGCCGGCACAAATTAAAGCGCGCATTTCGAAGCAGTCCGTTTCCTTTATCGTGGACCCGGAAATTTCGCTAGAAAACCTATATCTGCACAGTGATATCGATGATATTTATCGAAAAAATAACCGAGTTTATGTCCAATCAACTAATACAGATCGTGTATTAGAGCTTATTTTTCAAGAAAAAATAGGTGCCCGTGATATCCAAATCGAACGCGGAAAATTGGAAGAAGCGTTTCAACAGCTTACAAGCGATACGAAGGAGGCTATATAAAATGGAAGCATTTAAAACGCAATGTAAATTCGAGATCATAAGGATACTGAGGAATCGCTATTTTGTATTTTGGTCATTAGTGATGCCCATAATCTTCTACTATATATTTACTAATTTAGTGAATTCCGATGTTCCAAACAAAGCTGAGTGGCAGGCCCACTATCTCATGTCAATGACCGTATTTAGTGTAATGGGCTCGTCGATGATGACACTCGGCATCCGAATGGTGCAGGAGCGCTCCCAAGGCTGGTCCACCTTTATTCGGATTACGCCGCTTTCTGACACCGTGTATTTTGCAGCACAAATGATTGGTCAAAGTGTGATTCATCTTCTGTCGATTACAATCATTTTTATTGCAGGTGCGATTATCAACAATGTTTCTCTTACACCAATGGAATGGATCATGAGCGGGTTATGGATCTTGCTCGGCTCCTTGCCATTCCTCGCCATTGGAACTTTAATCGGAAATATGAAAAAAGTAGAAACAGCAGCAGGCATCAGCAATGTGCTGTATATGGTCCTTGCTGTGTCCGGCGGCTTGTGGATGCCGCTTGAGGTGATGCCAAAAATGATGCAGAACATTGGTAAATGGCTGCCATCGTACAATTTTGGAAATGGCGCCTGGGAGATTGTCCGCGGCAACATGCCTGATTGGAAAAATATTCTGATTTTAATCGCCTATCTAGCCCTATTCATGCTACTATCGAAATATATTAGAAGAAAAACAGAAGTGGTGTGATGTAAATTGAAGTGGTCAATCTTTCCTAGAAAATTTGGCTTCTTTCCCTATATATTTCTCATCTATATAGGGTTTCCTATTTTCTATTTAACGAAAGAAACAGGGCTCAAGCAGTGGGTTGGCTATGGGCTGGTCCTGCTCTTTTTGGTGACGTACCGTCAGCTCTATTTTTCAATGGGAAGAAGAAAGTTCACTTATTGGCTGACAATCCAACTGGCAATCGTGTTTGTTTTCAGTATGTTTTACCATTTAGACTATATTTTTATGGGTTTCTTCCCGGCCAATTTTATCGGCTGGTATCAGGATAAAACCGTATTTAAACGAGGGCTTATAGGTTTAGTAGTCGTAGAGCTTCTCCCGTTTATTGTTCATGTGATACGAACGGATACATTTTTCACCCCGGCTGAGCTTATTTATTTCGTCCCATTTTTGATTATTATGTTGATCTCACCGTTTGGCATCCGTTCCATGAATCGTCGGATGGAGTTGGAAAAGGAGCTTGATCAAGCCAATCTAAAAATTGAAGAATTGGTTAAGCGTGAGGAGCGGGTGCGGATTGCCCGGGACCTTCACGATACACTCGGTCATACGCTGTCCCTTTTGACATTAAAAAGTCAACTTGTTCAACGGTTAACGGCGGTTGACCCCGAACGAACACGGCTTGAAGCAAAGGAAATGGAGATTACTTCCCGTGCAGCATTAAAACAAGTGCGTGAGTTGGTCACTGATATGCGTGCCGCAACCATCACGGAGGAACTTCTGCAGGTCCAGCAAATTTTACATGCGGCTGGAATTACGTATCAGTACGATGGTGATGCTGATTTTCTCGGGATTTCTCCGTATATGCAAAATGTCATCGCGATGTGTGTGCGTGAAGCGGCTACAAATGTTGTGAAGCACAGTCGTGCCACCCATTGTTCGATTACAATCAAGCAATTTCCTGAAAAATTGAACCTTTTGTTTCGTGATGATGGGATGGGTGTTTCGAAAGATCATCATTTTGGCAACGGTTTGAAGGGGATGGAAGAGAGGCTGGCACTCATTGATGGATCGTTCGCTCTTTCCAATCAAAACGGTGCTGTTTTAGAAATGACAGTGCCGATTATTAACAAGGCAGGGGGTGCCGCAGTATGATTCGCTTGTTTATTGCTGAAGATCAAAGAATGCTATTGGGGGCGCTAGGTTCCCTGCTTGATTTGGAGTCGGATATGATGGTAGTTGGTCAGGCATTGAATGGAGAAGAAGCACTTTCAACCATTCTGACACTTAAGCCAGATGTCTGTTTGATGGATATTGAAATGCCAGGAATGAACGGACTAGAGGTAGCAGAACAGCTCGCGAAAAGGTCTGCTCCCAGTAAGGTCATTATTTTAACAACATTTGCCCGTCCTGGATATTTTGAACGGGCAGTAAAAATCGGCGTTCACGGCTACCTGCTCAAGGACGGGGAAATTGATGAGCTCGCCGATGCCATTCGCAAGGTAATGGACGGAAAACGTGTGTTCAGTCCGGAACTTGCCCTCGATGTGATTCGCGAGGAAAACCCGCTGACCCCTAAAGAACAAGAGATTTTAAGATTAGCAGCTTTAGGTAAAACTACAAAGGAAATTACGTCCGCACTTTACCTATCATCTGGCACCGTTCGCAACTACATCTCCGAAATCATCCATAAACTCGATGCAAAAAACAGAACCGAAGCCGCCAGTATCGCTGAGAAAAAAGGCTGGATTTAGGTCATCTGAAGTTACTTTATAATAGTATCAAAATGATTCGGCCCTATTCATAATGGGGTCGTTTTTTTGCTGGTTTTATATGAAGAATATGATGTCTTTCCCTTTGGACAACCCCCCATTTATAGCACTTTCTAGGTGAACAACCTTCCGTAATATACTTTAAGGAATAGATTAATAGTAGTTGGAAATTAACAAATATGCTGGTGAAATAATATACAAGCTTTGTGAGAAAGAGGCAGCAAATGTTCTGTGCTACCATTAGACCCAGCTATTATTACTAATGAAAAGGGGGAATAAATATACGTGAAAATCTTAATCGTCGGTACTGGTTATGTGGGGACGACGACAGGGCTTATATTTTGTGAAATGGGTCATCAGGTAATGGGATTAGATCTTGATGAAAGCAAAATAAAAGCATTAAAAGCTGGTAATCTTCATTTCTACGAACCAGGCCTTGAAGAATTACTTAGTAAGCATGTTGCCGCAAAACAGATTACTTTTACAAGGAATACAAAAAAAGCAATTAAGGAAAATGATGTGATTTTCATTTGCGTCGGTACACCACAGGACGCGGACGGAAGTGCAGACCTTGCCTATGTGAAAAATGTTGCCGAATCAATCGGCACCTATATGAATCAATATAAAGTCATTGTGACGAAAAGCACCGTGCCAGTTGGGACGGCGGAATTAGTGGAACGTTGGGTCAGTGCAAAGCAAAAAGTACCAATTACATTTGATGTCGTCAGCAATCCCGAGTTTCTCCGCGAGGGTTCTGCTCTCCATGATGCTCTTAATCCTGACCGGATTATCATTGGCACTACCAGTGAAACAGCAAGAAAAATCATGAAAGAATTGTATGAGAACTTTTCATGCCCAATCCTTGAAACCAACCCCAAAGCCTCCGAAATGATCAAGTATGCTGCCAACTCTTTCCTCGCTATGAAAATTTCCTATATTAATGAATTAGCAAGGGTTTGTGATGTACTTACTATTAATGTGAATGATGTGTCAACAGGGATTGGCCTTGACCAGCGGATTGGACCGCAATTCCTTCGTGCTGGCATGGGGTATGGCGGCTCTTGTTTTCCAAAGGATGTAAGTGCCTTAATCAAAATGGCTAAGGATATAGGATTACCGCTTTCCATTTTAGAGAATGTCGAAAAAGTCAATGCCCAGCAAACTTTGTATTTAGTTAAAAAAATTCAAGCTGCCCTTGGTAATGATTTAAAAGATAAGACAATCGCTATACTTGGCCTAGCATTTAAAGCAAATACGGATGATACGAGGGAGTCGCCAAGTCTTCATTTAATTCAGCAGCTAATTGCAGTACAGGCCCGAATTAGAGCACATGACCCAATTGTAGATCTAAGAATTGCTTATCAATTTAAGACAATTGAGGAAACTGTGGCTGGAGTTGATGCAATTGTAATCTCTACGGATTGGGAGGACTATAAGTATCTCGACTGGGCAAAAATAAAACTGCTCATGAAACAGCCATATCTTTTTGATGGACGAAATATGGTAGATAAGGATATGGTCAAAAGCTTGGGATTTCACTATATAGGAGTCGCTAATCATTAAGAAACAATAAAAAGAGCCTAAATGTGCTCTTTTTATTTTAACTATTGAAGAAAAATTTTTCTAATTTTGATTATCTTCTTCTTGTCCAATTTGTAATAAAAATTGATTCAGTGCATTTTTCCAATGAGGCAAGGTGACAAAATTATTAATCCGCAGTCCCAAATCATCCATGACTGAATAGTGGGGCCGTGGAGCGGGACGCTGAAATTCCTCTGACGTGCAAGGTTTTAAATTGATTGTTATATTAGTTTGACGGAACACTTCTTGTGCAAATTCAAACCAAGAACAGCTACCTGCATTGGAAACATGGTATGTTCCAAATTTATTTGTTTCTATTAACTGAACAATACACTTTGACAGATCCATCGTATAGGTTGGGCAACCTACTTGATCATTAACCACCATTACTTGCTCCATTCCTTTCGACAGCTTTAGCATGGTTTTTACGAAGTTATTTCCATTCATTCCAAAGACCCAAGAGGTTCGGACAATGAAGTATTTTGAGTGAAAATCGCGAACAAAGTTTTCCCCTGCTAGCTTAGAGTTTCCATAGACATTAATAGGGGATACTTGTGAAAATTCATGATAGGGTGTATTGGATTTACCATCAAACACATAATCTGTACTAATATATACTAGTTTTGCTTTGATAGTTTCTGCTGCTATAGCAATATTCCGTGTTCCTATTCCGTTGATTTGAAAAGCAAGATCAGGCTGTGATTCTGATTTATCAACATTGGTATAGGCAGCACAGTGAATGATGACATCTGGCATAATTTGCGACACTAACGAATTTACTTGATTTTCATTTGTAATATCTAATTTAGATTTTCCCATTCCAAATACTTCATAACCCGATAAATGTAAAAGTAAGACGAGATCTGTACCTAGCTGGCCTTCTGCCCCTGTAACGAGTACTTTAGTAATTTTCCAAACCTCCCTATAAACATAATGGATATCTCTTTTACTTAAATCAGTTTTTCCCACCAATCTTGATGTGTTTGATACCATGAAATGGTTTCCTTTAACCCATCCTTAAATGAATAAATTGGTTTCCAGGCCAAATCCTTCTGAATTTTACTCGAATCAATGGCGTATCTGTAATCATGACCTAACCGATCGGAAACAAATGTAATTAAGTTCTTTGATATTCCTAAGGTATCAATAATAGTTTCCACAATCTCTATATTTGTCCGCTCATTATGTCCGCCAATATTATAAATTTCACCTGGTTTTCCTTGGTGGATGACTAAATCAATGGCTGAGCAGTGGTCCTTCACATGAAGCCAATCACGAATGTTTTTTCCATCACCATAAATAGGTAAGGTTTTTCCTTTTAAGGCGTTTATGATCATTAGTGGTATTAGTTTTTCGGGGAACTGAAATGGCCCATAATTATTGGAACATCTTGTAATGTTTACGTTTAAGCCAAACGTTTCATAATAAGATGTCACAATTAAATCTGCACTTGCCTTACTGGCTGAATAAGGACTGTTTGGAGATAAAGGGGTGTCTTCAGTAAAATAACCGGTGGTTCCCAGTGAACCGTATACTTCATCAGTTGAGATTTGAATAAATCGAATATTATGGTCTTTAGCTACATCCAAAATCATTTGCGTTCCAACAATATTCGTCTTTATAAAATCATCAGAATTTGCAATGCTTCGATCCACATGTGATTCAGCAGCAAAATTCACAATAAGGTCAACGGCATGTCCAGAGACTATATACTCCACTAACTCTTTGTTGGTAATATCTCCTTTAATAAAGGTATAATGATTAGATTCTTGAATGCCTGCTAAATTTTCTAAATTACCCGCATAGGTTAATTTATCTAAATTAATAATGTGAGAATCTGGATATTTTTCAAGGAAATAATGAATAAAGTTACTTCCTATGAAGCCTGCGCCTCCTGTAACAAGTAATTTCATTTTGATCTTACTCCTTAATAGAATAGTTCAATTCAGCATTTTTTAATAAGGGAAGTTTGCTATCCTTAGCAGATACTATGGGGGTTGAAACAGGCCAATCAATGCCAATATCGGGGTCATCCCAAAGTATCCCTCGATCATGCTCAGGGGCATAATATTGATCAACTTTATAAAATACACTTGTATTTGGAACAAGAGTGCAAAAACCATGTGCAAAACCTTTTGGAACTAGAACCTGGCGTTTATTAGCTTCACTTAAAATAACACCTACCCACTGACCAAAAGTAGGTGAGCTTTGACGAATATCTACAATAACATCAAAAATAGCGCCAGAACAAACTCGGACCAATTTTGTCTGCTCCATAGGGTTTAACTGATAGTGCAAACCACGTAAGGTCCCAGCTTCTTTTGATAATGACTGGTTATCTTGGATAAAATCAATATTGAATCCAACTTGATCAAATAAACTTTTATTGTAACTTTCCATAAAATATCCACGGTGGTCATTATAAACAATTGGCTCTACGATCCAAATATCTTTTAGCTTTGTGCCAGTAATGTTCATTTTCCACCTCTTAGTTTTTTTAATCCAATTGTTTTCATTAGGTATTTACCATAATCATTTTTCATTAAGGGCTTTGCTAAATTATATAAATTATCTATTGAGATATACCCCTTTTGAAAGGCAATTTCTTCAATACAAGCGATTTTAATGTTTTGTGTTTCCTCGATCGTCTTAATAAATTGTGAAGCTTTAAACAGCGATTGGTGTGTACCCGTGTCAATCCAGGCGTTGCTTGTCCCCAATAATTTCACTGATAACTCATCCATTTCTAAATACGTTTTATTCACATCTGTAATTTCAAGTTCACCTCTTTGTGATGGCTGAATTTTTTTTGCGATATCCACCACCCGATTATCATAAAAATATAGACCTGTCACGGCATAGTTTGTTTTTGGATTTACAGGTTTCTCTTCTATAGAAGTAACGGTTCCATCCTCTAAAAAGTCAATGACACCGAATCGTTCGGGATCATTAACATAATACCCAAAAACGGTAGCGCCTTTTTTTTGGTTGACAGCTTCCAGCAACAGGTTTTGAAACTCGAATCCATAAAAAATATTGTCACCTAAGATCAATGCTACATCATCATTTCCAATAAACGCTTCCCCGATTATGAAAGCCTGCGCTATTCCTTCCGGAGATGGCTGTACCTCATAGCTGATGGAAATGCCGATATCGGATCCATTTCCGAGCAGCTCTTTGTAACGAGGAACATCTTGGGGAGTTGAGATAATTAAGAATTCCTTAAGTCCAGCAAGCATCAGAGTTGCAAGCGGATAATAAATCATTGGTTTATCATAGATTGGCAATAAATGCTTTGATATCGACCGTGTTAAAGGGTAAAGCCGTGTGCCGCTGCCACCTGCTAAAATAATCCCTTTCATTTATAGCCTCCCTCCTTTTTGATCAATCAGATGGGAATGACCCAACAACAAAAATAAAGTTATCCTGAAGTATTGTATGTTCAGAAAATTGCTAGTGGTACAACTTTAACGGTTTCAAACGAATAAATGGGTTTCATGCTTAATCTGTTAAATAGGCACCAGATGTTGTACCCAAAACCCACTTGTCCACATAATTTAATAAGAAGGCTTATGTTAAGCAAAAATGTGAATGAGGTGTGACTGTGCCAAAAGTATCTATAATTTTAACTAGCTATAATAAACATGAATATATTGCAAAATCGATTCGTGCCATACTTGACCAAACCTATGATGATTTCGAATTATTTATCATGGATGATAATTCAAATGAGGAAACGCAAAATGTGATCCAACCATTTTTGCATGACCAGAGAGTTAAATTTTTCAAGAGTGAGATCCAAACAGTTGATGAAAGAGTGGAGAAAACGAGGTATGCCGTACTTATTAATCAGGCACTAGAACTAGCACAGGGGGATTATATAACATATGCTACAGACGATAATGTCTACCATAAGGAAAAAGTGGAGAAAATGGTTGATTACTTAGAGCATCATCCGAAAGTAATGGTTGTTTATTCTGCTTCACAAACTAATCATATAAATGAGAAGGGAGAGATTACCGATTCCATTGTACGACCTGCCAAGACGATTCAATGGCTGGCATCATGTGCGACAGATCATTGCTCGGTTATGCACAGAAGAGCGATTCTCCCTGTGATAAGTAAAACCTTTGGCGAGCTTTGGGACGAAGATCCGCAATTTTATCGGATTGGTGATGCCCGATTCTTCTGGAAAATCAATCATTTTTGGCCGTTTTTTCCCATTAATGAAGTTTTGGATTTTAACTATATCACCCCTAAATCCATTCACACACAGCTATTTGATGACCAGCCTACTGAATTTGCCAAAAAATTACCGCCGCAAAGAACCTGTAAGGAACTAAGAGAATCCTTAAGGGATTTGAGACGGGGGCGGAAAGAATGAATACGTATTTAAATAACTACTGGGCTTTATATCGAGAATTTATTGAAACATTTAAGAATTTCACCTTCAAAGATATTCCAATTTCCTTATTAACGAATTTTTATCAGCATATTGATCAGGAACTTAAAGTCAAAATGGAAGATGAAAAATTCCGGACAGAACATAAGTCTCTTGAACTTAAACAAGAAATGATTCAGCCTTATTTTGAACAAAAGCTTGAAATTTTCCTCCGTAAAGCCCCTTCCACGAAGGAGGGGAAAATCCTAATAAACTACGATTATACACGAATTCCGGAAACGTATTATCGGACATTATTTGATCCTCATCAAACGATTATTGTTTCAAGGTCTAAGCACACCCAACTCTATGGGATTCCAACTGTGTTGATTCAGAAATATGAAGAGGAAAATGCAGCCATTTCTAATCAACTTGTGAAAAGTGCCCAATCATTATTTGCAAAATTACAGGACCATCCCGCATTTGGAAATGAATTCTTTCAAATGACGTTTCTTCAGCGAATTCCTTTAATTGTGAAAACGCTTAGTGCCGCCTTTAATCTTTTCAATCAACTATCCATATCTACAATCGTTGTCGGGACAACAGAAGATCTTGTGAGTAGAGCTCTAGCGATTGTTGGTTCAATATGTGGAGTTAAAAGTATTTGTTTGCAGCATGGGATATTAATGGGAGAGGAAGCGTTTATGCCGGTATTTACTAGTACAGTGGCTGTTTATGGCGAGTATGAGAAAAATTGGTATCTGCAGAGAGGCTTGGCACCAGAGCGAATTGCTGAAATCGGTCATCCTAAATACGATGAAATCTTTATAAAATCACCTGCAGCCACTAACAATTTCCAAAAAAAGTTCCAACTTGATCCTACAAAATCTACTTTATTAGTGGTAACTGGACCTAATATAGATGCTACTAAATTCACGGAACTAATAAAGAATTTAATCGAGAACCTCAATTTTCAACTAATTATAAAGCCTCATCCATGGGAGATTGGTAAGGGCAAATATGGATTTTATTTAGATCTTGAAAAAAAATACAAATCAATAAAAGTGTTTACTTCAAGAGAAAATTACTTGTATGAACTAATTTCTCAGGTTGATGGAGTGGTTGCCACTTTATCAACCGTCGTAGTGGAGAGTATCTTATTTAATAAACCTGTGTTTATTTTTGATTTTATCATTAGTAATCGATCTTATGATTATTATCAAACATTGGGCGAGTTTATACAAATGGATCCTACCCAGCTGTCGGAAGTCATCCATCAATATTTTTCCTCCAATGAGAAAAAAGAGCACTATCGCCAAATAAGGACCGAGTATGTATCTAATTCCTATAACGATGGAACCTCTGGAAAAAAATTAATTGACCACATTAACCAGCTTCACTCGTAAATGTTCTAAAGAGTATAAAATAAACTTTCAATTTTCACCTTAACGTCATAAAAGGCCTATGACCTGGCTGTGTTTGAAGCAGAAGGTCATAGGCCTTACTCTATGAAAAATTTAATAATATAAGATATCATCTGTAAACAAAGAAGATATCTTATTCTATTATACTATCATCAGAATTTATTTCATTGGACTGTGAATGTGGTCTAACTGCAGCGGATGCATGCGACTTTTGTTCTTTACCTATAACATACTCCAATCAGTAGGAGTTCCAGCAGCAAGATTTTTCTTCACCTGTTTTCCTACTAACTGTTCATAGTATTTCGGAGCCAAACCCAATCCGGGTCTGATGATTTTTAGGTTGTCTTTCGTCAAAATATCTCCTGCATTTACATCTTTAGCAATATAGATGGATCTTCTGTATTTTAATGAATTTTGTTCTTCTTCCGTTGGACCGTAAGTTACTTGGCCCATGGCCTGCCACGCTCTTTCTGATTCCATTACTAAGGCTTTCATTTCAGCAGGTTCCATGGAAAAGGCAGCATCTACCCCACCATCAGACCGAAGAAGAGTAAAGTGTTTTTCAATAACTGTAGCGCCTAAAGCGACGCTTGCTAGGGAAACGCCAATCCCCATTGTATGATCCGAAATCCCGACTTGGCAGTTAAATAAAGCCTGTAAGTGAGGAATGGTAGAAATGTTTGTGTTCTCAGGGGTTGCAGGATAGGTACTTGTACATTTTAACAGGACCAAATCGGGACATCCGGCGTCTCGTGCGGTTTGCACTGTCTCCTCTAATTCCTCGAGGGTCGCCATTCCTGTTGAGATAATTATCGGTTTGCCAGTTGCTGCAACTTTTTTAATGAGTGGAAGATCGTTATTTTCAAAAGAAGCAATTTTATACATGGGCACGTTTAGTGTTTCCAAGAAATCGACAGCCGTTTCATCAAAAGGTGTACTAAATGCTAGCATACCGAGCTGTCGCGCACGATCAAAAATTGGCTGGTGCCATTCCCAGGGCGTATATGCCTCTTGATATAATTCATATAAAGTTCTTCCCTCCCACAAGCTCCCCTTATCTTTAATATCAAAGCCTTCACCATGAAGATTTAATGTCATCGTGTCGGCAGTATAGGTTTGTATTTTTAAGGCATGCGCACCCGATTTCGCCGCTTCCTCGACTATTTTTAATGCTCGTTCTAATGACTGATTATGATTCCCTGACAATTCAGCAATAACAAATGGTCGATGCTTTTTGCCAATAGCAACATTGCCGATCGTAATTTCCATTTATTCGTCTCCCTCCAAGATATATTCTCTCGTCTTTTGAATCCCTAGATTAGCAAGAACGTCAATAATAGATAAATGAGAGATAAAACCCTCATTATTTTTTTGTGCGTAACGGGCAGGGGTATAGTCATGGTAATTCACTTCAATGTTACTTTGTTGAAATAATCCTTCTTCTTCTATATATTCTTTGGACCCTCTTGCACTAAGATAAACGTCTGCTCCTAAATATTGGCATATATTAACAAGGTATTCAGATTTTCGGCCAGTTACCGGAATCTCACTGCTCTTGAGGATTTTTGTTTGAATCCCTAATATGCGGGTTACTTTTTCGATAAAGGTCATATTAAAATCAGCTAATAAAAGAATGTCACTTTGATAGATTTGATTGAGCAGGCTTTTGATTTCATGAAAAAAGGGGTGTTTTCCATACGTTTGAGTGATTGTTAATAGGTGTTTTTTCTTCCACATTTTAGAGATGTCTGTTTTGACCTCATTCATTATTTGATTCTTCTTGTTATTAGAAAGAACAGGAATCGTTAAGAAATTTTCTTGACGATTGACCAATATTTTATTTCGTTGCTGCCAAGATCTTCTCGAAAATTGCACATCGTCCAGAAAAATAAATACATCTGACTGTGCAATCATATTAAAGTATCCTGACCAGGGGATATAGGTTGGCTGCATAATCGCAATTTTCATGATAACAAATCACCTTTTTTACTTAACCATTCCTCTTTCAATAAAGAGAATCTTAATTGGTCACGAAATTGCCCATCATAGTAATTTGATTGTCTTTCTAGGCCCTCTTGAACAAACCCGACTTTTTTATAAAGGTTTATCGCATCGGTGTTGTCAGGAAAAACCTGCAGCCAAATACGATTCATTTTTAGACAATCAAACGCATAATCAATCACACTAATTAAAGCTGAGAAACCGATTCCTTTTCTTCTAACATCCTTTCTTCCTATATATAGTTGAAAAAAAGCCGAATGGTGGTTTGGATTTAAGAATAATAGGATGTTACCACAATAGGAATGGCATGTATCATAGATGGCCCAAATTATCGTGTTTTCCAATGAATTGAGCCATAAACGATGCGATTCTAGTGTAACCTTTTTAGTTAACCCGAAACTCATAAAAACAAATGGATCATTCAGCCATTTCACTGTTTGTTCAAAATGACTTTCGGAATATGGTATCAATCGACAATTTTTATGAAATAGACACATATCCATATTTATCAACCTCTTATGAAAGTAATGTTTTGATTATTCTTTGAGTTCCAAGACCATCCACACTTTGATTACATTTTTTATAGATCTCTATTATTCTATTTTCATCATTAATAAACTGTTTTGTCAGCTTTACAAAATAATGATTTTCTATCGTATCTGCATCTCCGAGGAATACACAAAAGCCCCTTTTCTCAAGGGTTTTTAGTATATCCTTTTGATTATTATGGATGGATAGGTAGGCAGAGGGTAAACCAACACAGGCTCTTTCCCATGTGGTTGTTCCTGCTGCACCTATGGATAAATCACATTCAGCCATATATGCAGCCATATTTTCTAAATTCTGTTTCCATTGAAACCTTTTGTCATACTGATTCTTAAGTTCATTTAAGCAATCTAGATGCAAATAATTAGCTCCTACAACTGCTTTTAAATTGAACTGAGGAAAATTTTCTAACAATATCTTACAGAATTTACCTGTATAATTCTTATGATCATTTCCGCCAAAGAAAACATGAATCGTGACTTTGTTTTTATTAAACACGAAGTGCTTCTTTTTATGTTCTCTAAATTGCGACCGTAATAGTGCGTAATTAATTCCAAATAATCCTTTGCAGTGTGGGGAAAGCAATCCTTTATATCGTTCCCCGGTTTCACCATACATTTGGTCTAATAAAATATCACAATCATGTTTTCGATTAGCGAGATCATCGATGACCATTATTTTTTTGACAAAAGGGCGGATCATGACTTCCCAATTTTCACTGATTTCATAATGATCGATGATTAACCAATCAACTTGATAGGTGACTTCTTTTAAAACAGTGATCGTCTTATCTACGTCCATCTTCCAATTAAACGTTAAAGGGGTTAATTTGTCTTGGCTTTTTTCATGATGACGAAAAAGGTGGATGTTATAGCCTTTCTTCTTAATGAAACTACCAATATTTCCGGTTAAGTCGCTGCAAATAAACAGAATATCATGGCCTGCTTTTCCTAGTTCATCAGCTAGGGTTAAACACCGCATGACATGGCCAGTCCCAATCTTATCGGATGAATCAACACGAAAACAAATATGCATTCTTAAAAACCTTTTTGTTCTATGGAGGAATTCAGTGATAACCAATCTGGATTTCTATTTAATAAATCGAGGACATCGTCTGTTAGAAATGTAGGATGATCCGGATATAGAGCAGTAAGAATTCGCTCGATTAATAAAAAGTCTTCGTTTGTATCAACTGTCCATCGTAAATGTCCATTATTTTGTGTACTCTCCAAAGATCCAATCTTGAAGTCTTCTAAATGGTCAAATATATAGGTGGTGACATGTTCTCTATGACCTTTTTTCTGGGCAGTTTTAAATAACTTTTTTAATGTTTCTTTAGAAAATACTTCAACATCGAGACCTCGCGGATATTTTCTGTTAACAATGTTAGCTGTATAGTCAAATTGATCAGTCAAAAATAATTCAATCGTTTGATCAAGGATTTCAGGATCAATTAGGGGACAGTCTGAAGTCAGCCTAATAATGGTATCAATCGAAAATTCATTAGCTGTTTCATAATAACGAGAAAGTACATCATCCTCTGAACCGCGATAATAGGGAATCGAAAGGGCTTGGCATAGTTCTACAATTGGATGATCATTATCAGATGTAGTGGTGGCGACGATTATTTCGTCTATCAGCTTCGCGCGTTGTACTCTTTCAATTTGATACTCTAACAGGGTTTTATCAAGAACCTTTTTTAAAACTTTCCCTGGCAGTCTTGTTGAACCCATCCTTGCTTGAATAATGACACCGGTTTTCATCAAAAGCTACACCTCCTGTGCATGTAGATTAATGGTTTCTTTCACTGCTTTAATAACGTCTTTAACGTCTGCATCTGTCATTGCAGGAAATAATGGCAAAGTGATGATTCTTTCATATAATGCTTCTGCTTTTGGCAAATCTCCTTGTCTATAACCCAATCCATTATAGTAAGGAAGGAGATGAACGGGTAGATAATGAACATTTACACCAATGTTGTGATCCTGCAAGACTTTAAAAATTTCTAATCTTGTGCAGGATAACATCGCTAAATCTAGCTGGATGATATAGAGATGCCAGCTTGATTCAACGTTCGTATGCTGGAAAGGAGTGATGATTTGCGGAATTTCACGAAAGGCTTGATCATACATAGCCACATATTTTTTTCTTACATCAATAAATCGGTCAATCTTATTCAATTGACTTTTCCCAAGGGCAGCCTGAATATCTGTCAATCGATAATTAAAACCAAGAAACTGCATTTCATAATACCAAGGGCCATGGTTATTCGTTAATTTGCTAGGGTCTCTCGTGATGCCATGGGAACGAAACTGCAGCAGCTTCTCATAGTAATCTTTATTGTTGGTGGTAATCATTCCACCTTCCCCTGAGGTAATATGTTTTACAGGATGAAAGCTAAACATCGTCATGTCACTAATGGATCCGATTCTTTGTCCCTTGTATACGGCACCAAGAGCGTGGGCTGCATCCTCGATAACAACTAGATTATTTTTCTTTGCGATGGCATTTATTTTTGATAGATTGGCAGGCTGCCCTGTAAAATCAACAGGAATGATTGCTTTTGTATTAGCTGTAATCTTTTTTTCTATTTCCTCGGGGTCAATATTGTAGGTTCTTTCATCTATATCAACAAAAACTGGTTTGCCGCCTTGATATAAAATGCAATTTGCACTGGCGGCAAATGTCAAGGGGGTTGTAATCACTTCATCCCCTTCGGTAATCCCTGCTGCAAAGCAGGCGCCGTGCAGGGCGGCAGTACCATTTGCGAAGCTAACTGCGTATTTGGCCCCGACATAGTTGGCAACTGCTTGTTCAAAATTGAGTACGAAGGGACCTGTAGTAAGATAATCTCCCTTTAAAACCTCCACGACCGCCTCTATATCATCGGCATCAATCCACTGCCGGCCGTAGGGAAGATAGGAAGCCCTGATCGGTTTCGGATTCACGTTACCCCTCCTTCCATAGAGTTTTATAGATCTTCATCGTTTACCAGTTCCCGCAACTCATCGACCGTCAGCCATTGATTATTGGTATTACTTACATAACTAAAGCCTTCTGGTAATGGTGTACCGCTTTTAGCGTTTGTAGCATTCCACCATGGAAATTCCGGTTGAATAACATAATATGTGCCGTGGTCTAATGTGCGCCGGGCATCGTCTTCGGTAATCATCGTTTCGTGTAATTTTTCTCCGGGCCGAATTCCAACAAATTCCACTTCACTATCCGGTGCAATCGCCACGGCTAGATCTGTCACTTTCATACTTGGGATTTTCGGGACAAAAATTTCCCCGCCCTTCATTCTGCTAAGGTTTTCAATGACAAACCGCACCCCTTGGTCCAAGGTGATCCAGAAGCGGGTCATTCTATCATCAGTAATTGGAATTTTCCCAGTAGCTTTTACTTTTTTAAAAAATGGGACCACGCTGCCACGGCTGCCGACAACATTTCCATAACGAACAACAGCAAAGCGCGTCTTTTTCATGCCAGAATAGGAATTGGCCGCAACAAACAATTTGTCTGATGCTAATTTTGTTGCCCCGTAAAGATTCACTGGATTTGCGGCTTTATCGGTACTTAAGGCAATAACCTTTTCAACCCCTTTATCAATCGCTGCCTCAATAATATTTTGTGCGCCATGGATATTGGTTTTGATTGCTTCGAATGGATTGTATTCGCATACCCCGACATGTTTTAATGCTGCGGCA
This sequence comes from uncultured Bacillus sp., assembly GCA_963530265.1. Taxonomy (GTDB): domain Bacteria; phylum Bacillota; class Bacilli; order Bacillales; family Cytobacillaceae; genus Neobacillus. The sequence continues at coordinate 1,887 of CAUSCO010000052.1, read as the reverse complement.
TGAATGACAATATCAACGCCCTCAAATGCGCGTAATAATCTATCCTTGTCACGGACATCTCCGATAAAAAAGCGGATTCTCGGATCGGTAAACTCCTGGGCCATTTCATATTGTTTTAATTCATCACGGCTGAAAATGATGACTTTTTTTACATCCATCTCCAGGATTTTAGCCACGAACTTTTGCCCAAACGAACCTGTACCGCCGGTTACTAGGATGGTTTTTTCTTTTAAGTCAATCAAACGATTTAACCTCCTTCTCTTTTTTCTAATAGATTGATGATTAGTTGAACCCTATGAGAAAAAGTGTGACATTTTAGTACCTTCTCCATAGCCCTTTGACTATAATGGATTCTTGCTTGTTCGTCCTTTACAAATTGATGGATCAACTGGATACATTCTTCATTGGTTGAATAGGAAATCAGTTCTTTTGCATGGCCGAAGTGCATTTCGATATCCGATTTTTTGGTGATGAGTTGAAAGCCCCGGCATGCCGCAATATCAAAGGTACGATTATTGATACTCTTACTCTCGATGCCAAGCGAATTTTTATTTTTATGAAAATGATAAGTACGATGAGGATTCAGGATAATTTTTGAGGAATGAAATATGATCCTTCCTATTTCAGGCTCGACCCATTTATTGATAATGGTTAATCTTTTGGGGGAATAACCGCTAATAAATTTCCTCCATAAAGGGCCGGCTAGGATGAGTGTATACGGTGTATGGTCCAGAATGTGTTGGATAAGCTGAATTCTTTCTGGGTAGGGATAACCGATTAGACATACATCATAAATCGTGTTCCCGGGATTGTCGGAAGGAAAATATATATCAGGATCTGTCCCTAAAGGAAGATGATAAATATTTTTGGATTGGAACGCCTGCTTGTAATAGTGATAAGCTCCTAAATCAATCGTAAAGATATAATGAAAATCCTCTACTAAACGGATGGATTCATCAATATAATAAGGGTCTTCTGTAAACCAGATGCCTAGAACATATCCTTTTTGCTTCAAATATTCTATTAAGTCTTTCTTCATCTTATATCCAACAAACACGAATACGAAATCAGGTTGGAAACTGTCAATTTGTTCGCTGGTTGCGAGACTATATTCAGGGGTGATCTTTAAAACAGTATGGTTTAGGTGCGAAAGTGAATCTTGAATTGACTGTTCAAAATAAGGATAAATTCCTGAATAGCCAGATGAAATAAATAATATTTTCATATTAAAACACCCTGAAAGTTATTTAGAGAAAGTGGGGAGCAGTATAAAACTGTCTCCACCTTTTACTCGATGCTTGTCCAGTTATAGCTCGACGGAAAAGCTTTCAATGTCCTCAACCCGGATATATGTTAATCTCTCAGTCATAAATGGGCTCAGCATTGCTGCCTCTCTTATTCTTACAATTCCACTTTTTGAGACGTGTTCTAAAACGCCAGATATAATATCTCCTGATCTGGTGCGAATTGTTATTTCTCTACCAATAAAATCAACAAGAAATTCGCATAAGTCGTCACTACATGTTTTTTTCTTTTTCTTTTTCTTATCTTTATCATCACTTCCCATTCTTTTACCTCCTTTCATAAATTACTTCAGTCTAATATATTCCTGGCTGGAGCGGTGGACAGGGCTATACACATTGATTTTAGAAATTTTTTTGTAAGACAAGCACATTTTTAAAAATTTGGTCGTATAAATGTTATTGACAATTACAAAATGGGGTGATAAGATATAAAAGTTGTCAGCAAAACTATTAATCTCTTTTTAAAAAAAGATAAAAAATAGTTGACATCGAAAAGTTAAAATGATAAGATATAAAAGTTGTCTCATCAAATTGTTCTTTGAAAACTAAACAAACAAAAACGTCAACAAACAATAAATTATTA
>CAUSCO010000051.1:0-21143 GCA_963530265.1 uncultured Bacillus sp. | reverse complement strand
CTAATAATTTATTGTTTGTTGACGTTTTTGTTTGTTTAGTTTTCAAAGAACAATTATCAATCGCTCGCAAGCGACTTTATTAATATAACATAAAGACCTTTGCGATGTCAATATCTTTTTTTAAAAAACCGCCACTTACGAAAGCTTTAAAGCCTGTATCGCAGCGACGGTTATTAATATACCAAGTAATTTTAAAAAGGTCAATACCTTTATTGTTTTTTTACGATAATTTTTTAATGTTTTCAATTCACGCGATAACTCCGATGAAATACACCATGGCCTTTCGTTTCAATATTAACTACGTCAATTAAATGTTTTTCAATTAAATACTCAAGCAGTACTGCCAAATCAACAGAGTAAGGAATTAATTCTTTTTCACACATAATTTCATTAAACAACCAATATTCTTTTCCACTTAGAACTTCCAACAAGTGTGCTGAACCGATATTTGTTCGAGAATGAATCATAAACTCACTTGCAAGGAACAAAAGTTCCAGTCTCTTCTCTAGTGATTCTTCACTAGTAACGAGTTCTTCATATAATTTATAGATTTCTGGTTCTATTTGTTTTACTTGATGCCAAACAGTAAGTTCTGGATGGAGACCATTTTCAATTACTGCTAATCGAGCAAGATGGTGTAAGGAATGAACAATATAGTTATATGCATCTAAGAATTGTTTACTCTCAAATAGGGCTTTCCCATCAACATAGCGACGAATTAATTTTGCAAATTCTAAGCCCATCTTTATTTTCCGTCCGTTAAAAGGAAATTCTTGCAGCTCCGTTTTTAAATTTGCTACAAAATCATTACGATCAAAGACTATTTTAGCCTCATGTATCCATTCAAATATTTTTCGATTTGTACCTAATAAGAGCCATTCCTGTAACTGTGTCTCCGTAATAATATGCATGGCAGCCTTTTTGTTGTCATACGTATAATGTTTAATAAATAAGGGCAATTCCGCCTCTTTAACAATAATCAATAATATTACATCAAATGAATCTGTAATATGACTTGATATTTGTTTCTTTTCAACCAACAAGACTCCGAGCGTATTTGATTGACTCGCCCTTTCTTGATAAATAGGCCGAAGGATGTCTTCCATTCATCATTCCTCCATTTTTTTCAGGTAGCATTATAAATTCGACAACGGAACCCAATTTCCTTCTTTCATAGAAGCAGTTTTCGACATTCTTTGCATAGTGATTTTTCTTATAATCTAAATATGGTATAGTTTTCTAAAGGGAGTGAGAACATGGCGAAAAAATCAAGTAAAATAAATAAAATCCGCACTTTTGCATTATCTTTAATTTTTATTGGGTTTATTGTTATGTATATTGGCATCTATTTTCGAACATCACCACTTATTATGACCATTTTTATGCTTTTGGGTCTTCTTTTTATTATTGCGAGTACAGTTGTCTACTTTTGGATTGGAATGTTATCAACCAAAACCGTCCAAGTAACATGTCCAAGCTGTGGAAAAACCACAAAAATATTAGGCAGAGTTGATATGTGTATGTACTGTCGTGAGCCATTAACCTTAGACCCTAAACTTGAAGGTATAGAATTTGATGAATCATATAATTCTAAAAAAAAATAAAGAGAGGATGACTCTGACCATTGCGGCTTTTAGCCAATGGTTTAAGTCACCCTCTTTTTTGTAAAAAGAGATTTAATTAAAGCTTTCGTTGGTACATTTTTGTTAATGAACCTCTTTACTTGCACATTCTGGACAAGAACCGTAAATTTCCATACGATGGTTCTCCACTTTAAAGCCAGTTACATGGGAAGCAAGATGCTCCACTTCATCCAAACCTGGATAATGAAAATCAACAATTTTACCGCACTTCTCACAAATGACATGATAATGCTGTGTAGTCACAAAATCAAAACGAGCAGAAGCATCACCAAAAGTTAATTCCTTTACAAGACCCACTTCACGAAATACTCGTAAATTATTGTAAACTGTTGCCACACTCATATTAGGAAATTTCCCTTCAAGGGCTTTATAGATTTCATCTGCAGTTGGATGTGACATCGAGTTTATTAGATATTCAAGTATCGCATGACGTTGTGGAGTAATTCTCACCCCCGTGTCCTTCAGGGTATCCAACGCTTCTTTTAATTGATTCATCGCCATGCACCTTCTTTCTAAAAGGAATTATTAAATTATAATTGTTATAATTAATTTTACTAGGTAATTTGTACTTTTGTCAATATTGTAATCTAACATACTTGATTCCACCATGATAAAGGTTTGTTTATATTTTATGATATACATTTATAATTATTTCTTTCCCTTGAAATTTTTCCTTATTTAACTGACACAATGCCAGTCCAATCATAGAATTAGTTTCATCACAGGTTCCGTATGCTTCCACCCGCAATTTATTCATTACTATATGTTTAATTTTATGTATTCAAAATTGCAGCAAATATGAATGATACATGTCTGTTAAAGGTAATATTTTTCTTTATCATAACACCTGTATATATATTGAAACAGTTGAAATTATGGTTTTTCTTTTTCTCATAAAAAAAGGGGGTCACTGTGGACCCCAAAAGTTTATCTGAGGAGGTATGCCCTAATAAAATGATATTCATTTTGTTGTTTCTTGCATTGGACAAATGCCTTTTCAATGGAAAATAGGCGATAAAATAAATACAAACAGGGAATAGTAATTATATTTACATGGATTGGAGGAAAACATATTGAAAACTGCTGAAACCTTATCGATTTTTGCTTTAGGCGGGATTAATGAAATCGGAAAAAACATGTATGTGGTTCAATACGGCGAAGATATCTTCATCATCGATTGCGGTGGTAAATTTCCAGATGAAAGCTTATTAGGAATTGATTTAATTATCCCAGATATTACATATTTAGAGGAGAACCAAGAGAAAATCAGGGCATTAATTGTGACACATGGACACGAAGATCATATAGGCGGTGTACCTTACTTTTTAAGAAAATTAAATGTACCTATTTATGCCACAAATTTTACCCTTGGCTTAATTGAACTTAAAGTTGATGAGCATCGGCTTAAGAGAGATACAAAACTCATTCCGATTGATTCGAATTCAAAACTCGATTTTGGGTCAGTTCAGGTTTCTTTTTTTAGAGTAAGCCATAGTATCCCTGATTGTCTCGGCATTGTCTTTCATACTCCAGAGGGAAATGTCGTCCATACCGGGGATTTCAAGTTTGATTTAACACCAGCTAATCACCAATTTCCTGATATTCATAAAATGGCCGATATTGGGCAGCAAGGTGTCTTAGTTTTAGTATCTGAAAGTACCAATGCTGAACGTAAAGGGTCAACCCCTTCCGAGCAAATGGTAGGTGACCACTTGTACGAAGCCTTTACCAAAGCTCGTGGAAAACTTTTTATCTCAACCTTTGCTTCAAATGTGAATCGTATTCAGCAAGTAGTTGAGTCAGCCATTAAAACCAACCGTAAGCTGGCATTGCTTGGCCGTAGTATGGTTAATGTCGTCTCTGTAGCGATTGAACGTGGTTATTTGAATGTTCCTGAAGGCATGCTGATAGAAGCTAGAGAAGTCGATAAAATGACGCCTGAAAAGGTCGTAATCCTCTGTACAGGAAGTCAAGGCGAGCCAATGGCTGCCCTATCACGACTGGCTAGTGGAAACTATCGGGATGTTGCCATTTATCCTGGAGACACCGTAATATTAGCGGCATCACCGATTCCAGGCAATGAAAAGGATGTTTCCCGTATCGTCGACAACTTATTTCAACTAGGTGCAAAAGTAATCTATGGTTCTGGAAGTTCAACAGGTATGCATGTTTCTGGACATGGCTATCAGGAAGACTTAAAACTCATGCTTACTTTAATGAAACCAACCTATTTCATCCCGATTCACGGTGAATATCGAATGCTTCACCATCACCGTCAATTAGCAGAATCTGTTGGTGTAGAAAAAGGAAATACCTTTATAATAAAAAATGGCGATGTCGTTGATGTTGAAAACAGGGTGGCTCGTCAGACTCGATCCATTCCCGCAGGTGATACCTATGTGGACGGGATGGGTATTGGCGATGTTGGGGAAATTGTCTTGCGAGACAGAAAACAGCTTTCTGAGGATGGCATGCTGGTAATTGTCATTACGATTAATAAAGCGGATCGAAAAATTATCTCCGGACCTGACACCATTACCCGTGGATTCGTGTATGCTAGGGATTCAGATGACCTCTTAAAAGAAGTTAACCGTCTTGCTAAAAAAACGGTAAATGACTTACAGGCAGAAAATATTCGGCAGTGGAATGTCATCAAACAAAATTTAAAAAAATCGATAGGACAATATTTATTCTCCCAAACAAAAAGAAAACCAATGATTCTTCCTATCATAATTGAAATTTAACATAGTCTTGAACCTGTGTTAGACCTCCATGCGCTAATAAATAATGTTAAGTACAAAAAAGGATGAACACTTTAATGCAGTGTCACATCCTTTTTTATTGTATTAAATGTGTAGATAATTAAATCAAATTCTCTTTTACAAATAGCAGTGCTTCTTCGACATGTCCCTTTACTTTAACCTTCCGCCACTCTTTAGCTAATCTCCCCTCTTCATCAATAACAAATGTTGACCGCTCAATTCCCATATACTCTTTTCCGAAGTTTTTCTTTAATTTCCAAACCTCATACATGTCAGCAACATGATGATCTTCATCAACTAAAAGTAAAAACGGCAAGTTATATTTCTCAATAAATTTTTCATGTTTCTCCTTAGGGTCAGGGCTAATTCCAATAATTACACAATCTAAAGCTGTAAAGCTTGTATGAAAGTCTCGAAAATCGCATGCTTGGGTGGTACAACCTGGTGTCATGTCCTTTGGATAAAAATATAAAACTACATTTTCACCTCTAAAATTTGATAATTTAACACTTTTTCCATCGCTATCTTTTAATTCAAAATCGGGTGCTTGTAGTCCAACCTCAATAGTCATTTTAAATCTCCTTTACAACTTATTATAATTGTAAAGTTTAACCCATTCCGTCACCATTTAACATCCAAACGCTTATTTTTCCCGGTTAAATATTACCCTGGCGACAAATGCTGCGGGCAGCGTGTAGCCAATTAATGCCTCAATAACCGCAATAATTCTTCCTAGACCTTGTGGCAGAACATCCCCATTGCCTACTGAAAAAAGGGTCATGGCGCTAAAATAAAAACTTGTTTCAAAAATATTACTTCCTGGATGATTATTTACTTCTTTAAGTAACGGTGTGCCGATTAAATTAAACAGGAGATAAATTAGTCCAAAACCAAGAATAATGGTCAAGTAGACAGTGCCTAAATAAAGAAAATTTTCAACTGACACAATTTTCCCTTGAATCGTGTTGGGAATGAACAACGTTCGTAAACTCATAAAGATGCAAAAAATAACGATTGGCAGCAGGAAATAAAACACGAATACCACCCCTAATATCAATACGCGTTATTCTAATCCTATGCAGGCTTGAACCATAAAATATCAAAAACCACTCATAGTGCTTATTACATCTTTAGGAAAAGCTTATTTACGCTAACGCACTGCTCGTCCGTATACTTTCGGTAATTACTAACCACAATTTCAGCAAATTTTCTAAAATATAAAACAGATAGAAGTCAACTAAAAAAGTGTTAAAATAAAAAGATATATATATAAGGAGGAAAAATTATGCAATTCTCAAATTCAGAACACTTACATAATGAAGCGTTAAAACACATTGTCGGAGGAGTAAACAGCCCTTCAAGATCCTACAAGGCAGTTGGCGGCGGTGCTCCTGTGGCAATGGAACGTGCCAAAGGTGCATATTTTTGGGACGTAGACGGTAACCAATATATTGATTATCTAGCAGCGTATGGACCCATCATCACCGGATTTGCTCATCCACATATCACTGAAGCAATTACTCGTGCCGCTGAGACCGGAGTTCTTTACGGAACTCCAACACCACATGAAGTAAAATTTGCAAAAATGTTAAAGGAAGCAATCCCTTCATTAGATAAGGTTCGGTTTACCAATTCTGGTACAGAAGCGGTTATGACCACAATTCGCGTGGCTCGTGCCTATACTGGCCGCGATAAAATTATCAAGTTTGCAGGTTGTTATCACGGTCATTCCGACCTCGTACTTGTTGCAGCAGGTTCAGGGCCATCAACACTTGGTACACCGGATTCTGCTGGTGTTCCTAAAAGTATTGCCCAAGAAGTAATTACGGTACCGTTCAATGATATCGAACCATATAAAGAAGCATTAGAAAAATGGGGTGACCAAATCGCAGCAGTATTAGTGGAACCGATTGTCGGGAACTTTGGGATTGTTGAACCAAAGCCTGGCTTCTTACAGCAAGTAAATGACCTCACTCATGCGGCTGGTGCACTGGTTATTTATGATGAAGTCATCACAGCCTTTCGTTTTATGTATGGGGGAGCACAGGATCTACTTGGCGTTCAACCTGATCTGACCGCACTTGGGAAAATTATTGGCGGCGGCCTCCCTATTGGAGCATACGGTGGACGCAAAGAAATTATGGATGAAGTGGCCCCGCTTGGACCTGCCTATCAAGCAGGAACACATGCAGGAAACCCTGCTTCTATGCTGTCTGGTATTGCCTGTCTAGAGGTATTAAAGCAAGAGGGAATTTATGACCATTTAGATCAATTAGGAGCAATGCTTGAAGAAGGCATCTTAGAAGCTGCTAAGGAAAATAATATAGAAATTACAATTAACAGATTAAAAGGTGCATTTACGGTTTATTTTACAAATGAAAAAATTGAAAACTATGATCAAGCACAAAACACTGACGGTGAAATGTTTGCTAAGTTTTTTAAGCTGATGCTGCATCAGGGTATTAACCTTGCCCCATCAAAATACGAAGCATGGTTCCTTACTATTGCACATACAAAAGAGGATGTAGAAGCGACATTGCACGCGGTAAGGAATGCATTTTCTTTACTTAAATCCGAATAAATATACATTTTTTATTCACATTTGGGAGTGGTAAACACTCCCAAATATTTTTTTGTACTTGAATGAAAACGTTTACAGTAACAAGTCACCACATTTCCTCCAAGTAATTTCCAGTATTTTTTTCTATCCAATTTTATGTATATTTATTTGATTTCTGAAAATTCTTATGATATCATATGGATTATTATCTTTCTTTATATCTTGTAATATTATGTCACATGAAAGAATCAATTTATTACTGCCTTGCAAACATAGTTTCTTAATCTAAAAGTTTCATAGGAGGTGAAGCGGCTTTAGCGGTGAACCGATAAAGCCCAATTTAAATGACAGAAAAATGGACCCCTTCGCAATTTAAGGATTTTTATAAACAGGAACACGATGCATGTGGAATAGTCGCTTGCCTTGAAAAGAGCAAAATTCCGACAAGGAAAAATATTTTTGACTGTATAGATGCCCTTGTTACAATGAACCATCGCGCTGGCTTTATAAATGGTGAAGGCGATGGTGTGGGAATCCATATGGATATACCAACAGAGCTTTGGAAACAAAAATTACAGTCAGCAGGCCTTGACCCACTACTTGCTGAAAAAGAAGAATTTGCAGTCGGTCACGTTTTTATCAGTCAAAAAGTAAATTGGGATAGCACGAAACAAGAGTTAGTTAGAAAGCTTGAAAAATATGATTTATCATTAATTTTCGATACAGATATGGTTACAGATTCGTCTGCCCTCGGTCCAATTGCTATTCAAGAAAATCCTGTTTTTTGGCAATTTGCCTGTCTTTCAACTAAAAAAGGCAAAGAATTAACGAAGGTGCTTTTTTATGCCCTTGTTGACTTTGAAATGAATGAACATGTCCATGTCGCATCACTAAGCCAGCATCAGGCTGTCTATAAAGTAATGGGTGCAGGTGATATTTTACCGCGTTACTATTATGACTTAGCGAACCCGATCGCAGCATCCACGATAACATTAGGTCATAATCGTTACTCTACCAACACCCTATCAAGCTTTTTCCGAGTACAGCCTTTTAGTGTCCTTGGTCATAATGGAGAAATTAATACGATTGCCAAACTTCGAGATGAAGCAAGAATGATAAGTGTACCTCTTGTAAAAGATGGCAGTGACTCACAAGATTTAAGTCGTACAATGGAAACGTTAATTTGCCGTGATGGTTTTACCTTATTTGAGGCAATGGATCTTCTTTTCCCGCCAATAATAAATGAAATTAAGGCATACCCTGAAAAATTGCAAGATTTATATACGTATCTTCGGGAAGCATGGGGACATTTTGCCCAAGGCCCTGCTGGTATTATTTCACGTTATGGAGATGAAGCAGTATTTAGTGTCGATGCACTTGGTCTTCGCCCATTGTGGATGCTTGAAACAGAAAGTTCCTACCTATTTTCTTCAGAACCAGGGATTATTCCGTCAAGTGAGTATGTAAACGATCCAAAGCCAATGGCACCTGGTGAAAAGATTGGTTTTAAATGGAATGGCCAGAAGTTAGATGTTTATGAACAAGAACGTTATCAAAATGAAGTATATAATCGTTTTTCTGAGCACTTAAATTTAGACGCTTCAAGAGTACGGCTTCAGCCTCCTTCCTTGGTGAAAACGGTAACCATGAGTTATCCTGATAAAATTCATAACGGACAATATAAGGCATTTGGATGGGAACGTGACCATATTCAATTAATTGAACAAATGGCTGAAAAAGGTGTTGAACCCATTCGTTCACTTGGGCATGATGCTCCTCTAGCAGCCCTTAATCCAGAACGCGTAAATATTGCTGACTATATTAAAGAAAGTGTTGCCGTTGTTACCAATCCAGCCATAGACCGTGACCGGGAAACAGAGCATTTCTCTACTCGTGTCATAATCGGGAAGCGACCTACTTTATTTGCAAATAAAAAGCCAGCTGGCGTTATGGAACTTACCACTCCACTCCTATTAGAAGGAAAAGCAGGCTTTACATGTTCAGAAAGCTTAGGACAGCCTAGCTTTGATCAAGTAGTACAGCATTTTCAAGAGCAAAAATTAGCAGCGTTTATTTCAACTACCTTTGCTAACAACGAGAGTATTAACGAAGCATTGGAAAGTCTAGCCAATGAAGCTGTTCAGGCAGTTCAAGCAGGTAAAACATTACTTGTCCTTGATGATGCGAAAGCACACCAGGATGATTCCTATTGGATTGACCCACATTTAGTCACATCTGCAATTGATCAAGCACTTGTGAAGGCGGAATTAAGAAGAGACTGTTCATTAGTCCTAAGGTCTGCTGCGATTCGTTCGCTTCATGACATTGTAACCGTCTTTGGTTTGGGAGCAGATTTAATTAGCCCCTATTACATGTTCCTAACTGTTCTTGATGAAACAACAAACTCGTTGACAAACCTTTATAGTGCCCTAACAAAAGGTTTAGAAAAGGTAATCTCAACCATTGGCATCCATGAGTTACGTGGATACGGCAGATTATTCTCAAGCATTGGATTACATGAAGAAGTGGCTAATGTTTTAAATATAGTAAACTTTTTCGGTTCAAAAGAACTCGAAACTGATTTTGAGGCTATGAAACTCGATGCAATAAAAAGAGCAGAGGACTACCAGAATGAGAAAGAAAGAATCGGAAAAACTTTCCATCTTTTCCCGCGTATCTGGAAGGCAATTGGTGAGGTTGCCGCGACGGGTGATTACAGTGCCTATCGTGATAAAATCTCTGAGCAAGAAGAGCAAAATCCAACGACAATTCGACATTTAGTTCAGCTAAGAAAGACCAATAATTCTCTAACACCTGCAGAAGTGGATATTCGTGTTGGCGAGCATGATTTACCGTTTCTTATTTCATCGATGTCCTTCGGTTCACAAAATGAAACGGCATTTAGAGCTTATGCCGAGGGTGCTGACCGCTTGAACATGGTCAGCCTAAATGGTGAAGGCGGTGAAATTAAGGATATGCTGGGTAAATATCCGAAAACACGAGGTCAGCAAATTGCCTCTGGTCGTTTCGGAGTTAACGCCGAACTTCTAAACTCTTCTAATTTGCTAGAAATAAAGATCGGTCAAGGTGCGAAACCTGGAGAAGGCGGACACTTACCAGGTTCAAAAGTAACCGCAAAAGTGGCTGCTGCCCGTAACGCAACACTTGGTTCTGATTTGATTTCACCATCAAATAACCATGATATTTACTCTATCGAGGATTTAGCACAGATGATCCTTGAATTAAAAACAGCAAACGATCAAGCAAAGATTGCTGTAAAAGTACCAGTCGTTCCAAATATCGGTACAATTGCTGTCGGGATTGCTAAAGCCGGTGCGGATATTATCACCTTAAGTGGTTTTGATGGGGGCACTGGAGCAGCTAGGATTCATGCCTTGCAATTTGTAGGATTACCTGTAGAGATCGGTGTAAAAGCAGCTCATAATGCCCTATTAGAGAGTGGTCTTCGTCACAAAGTAGAAATTTGGGCCGACGGCGGCATGAAGAGTGCAATGGACGTCATCAAAATTATGCTTCTTGGAGCAAACCGAGTCGGCTTTGGAACATTGTCAATGCTAGCGATTGGTTGTACGACTTGCCGTGGCTGCCATTTGGATACCTGTCATGTCGGTATTGCTACTCAAATTGAATCGGAAGCTCAAGCAAAAGATCATGGACTAAGACGATTTGTTCCAAGGCAATTAGATTTAGCTGTGCAAGGAATCATGAATCTTTTTACCGCGTTTGGTACGGAATTAAAAGTACTTGCTGCTTCATTAGGAATCAAAAACTTACAAGATGCCGTTGGGCATTCCGAATTATTAGAGCAGGTTAAGGGAGAGAACCAGCTCAGCCTAGCTTACTTGTTAAGACCGCTAGAAATTGGCCAATTTGCCAAGATAGAAGCGTCAAAAACAATCGAAGAAGTTCAAATGCAAGTAGCTGCTGGAGCAGAATATCTTGATGGAAGTGTAGAACAGCTTCATTCCTCCCGAGAATTCGATAGTGTAACCTCCGAACAAAGGGTATTAGGTAGCCGCGTCTCTTGTCACCGTGTTCGTGGCAGATTAGATGGCTCATATAAGCAGCTTGCACCAGTGAAACTTAAGTACAAAGAAGGCTCCATCCCAGGTAATGGTTTAGGTGCCTATAATAGTGAGGGTATTGAAATCACTGTAAATGGCGGCGGCCAGGATGGTGTTGGAAAAACTTCCTTTGGCGGCAATATTCATGTACTTAAGTCAAAAGGAAAAAATGGCCGCTATCTTAATGGATCCGTCGGAAAAGGCTTTGGATATGGGGCACAAAAGGGTCTCTTAGTTGCTCAAGGAAATGCTGATGCCCGTGCTGGAATTCGCCTTTCAGGAGCAGACTTAATTATCGGTGGAGCAGTGAAAAAACCGCTTCCGGAAAAAGAAGCTGGAAACATCGGCGCCAATGCTAATATTAAAGGATTTGCCTTTGAATATATGACAAATGGCCGTGGGTTAGTATTAGGGGACCCAGGACCATGGATTTGTGCAGGTATGACTGGTGGTGTCGTTTATGTCCGCCATCAACCTGAGATGGGTCTAACGAAAGAGGCCATCACAAGACGGGTTGCTAAAGGTGCAAAAGTATCTGTCGCTGATTTAAATGAAAATGGCAAACAAGACATTAATGAGCTATTAAGTCAATATACTGACTTGCTAGAGAATAATGGTCAGGTTGATGAAGCAAATCAACTTCGTGTTCTTTTAGCCAATCCAGAAGAACATTTTGTTCAAATTCTTCCCGTTAAAGAACAGGCCGATCCATCTGTATCAACAGAATGATTTAAACCAAACGTCCGTATTTCATAAGCGGACGTTTTTTTTTAAACATTTTTAGGGTAAAGAAAGAATATAAATTCATATAAAATCTCTTGATTATATGGTTTAATCGATGTATAGTACATATTTGTTATTCATTGAGCAAAGTAGATTTTAATTACTTATTTTTGAAAGGAAACTATTCGAAATGAAGTTAGGTGCCCGCATATTAAAAACGGGAATTGCTATTATCTTATCTCTTTACGTAGGTCAATTATTGGATTCACCTTCCCCAGTATTTGCTGGGATTGCTGCTATATTTGCCATTCAACCGACCATTTATCGCTCCTATTTGACTATCGTTGAACAAATCCAAGGAAATATTATTGGGGCATTGTTAGCCGTTATTTTTGTCCTGCTTTTAGGGAATCACATTATTATTATAGGATTGGCTGCAATCATTGTTATTATTATCAACCTTAAGCTTAAAATTGATAATACTATTGGACTTTCACTAGTAACATTAATATCAATTATGGAAACACAAAGTGGAAACTTTATTCAGTTTGCGGGAATTCGTTTTACGACGATCATGATTGGGGTATTTTCGGCGTTTTTAGTCAATCTCGTGTTTATACCGCCAAAATACGAAAATAAGCTTTATTTTAAAATCGTCAATACGACTGAGGAAATTATTAAGTGGATTCGTTTAAGTACACGACATGACTATGACCATCAGCTCCTCAAAACAGATATTAAGAAGTTTAAGGATAGCATCAACATTATGGATCAGTTTTACACGATGTACAAGGAAGAACGTAGTTATTTTAAAAAGAATAACCCTGAAAAATCGAGAAAACTTGTTATTTATAGGCAATTGAATGTAACGGCTAAAAAAGCTCTTGATACATTAAAAAGACTACATCGTTTTGAAAACGAACTTTTGCAGCTTCCGGAAACTTTTACTCAATCCATACAAGAACAGCTAGATAGCCTTATTTATCATCATGAGCAGGTCTTGCTTCGCTTTATTGGAAAAATTCCGACTCCTGCTCCCTATACAGAAGAGAATGTTTACTTGAATAATAAGGGGTTATTTTACATTTTTTTAGAACATCAAAATGTGCATGCCGAATCTAATAATCCGCATCAATATCATGTCATGCAAATTATTGCCTCTATTATTGATTATAGTGAACAGGTGGAGCATCTTGATACATTGATAACCAGTTTTCATTCTTACCATCAGAACGAAGTATCGGTTGAAGATGACAGTCAAGAGTAAATTAAACAACCCGAAGTGGTGACTCCATTTCGGGTTGTTTTCTTTCAATGTAAAACCAGCAAAATGTATTTAACGTCGGTATGTTAAATACCGTTCATACCAGATATCAATAAAGTCTGGTGCAAAAGGGCCATTACGCTGACGGATCCACTGAATAAGTTTTTCCACATTCCTTTTTAGAATTTGATCAATTACATCTGGATAGTTCATTTCACGGCGATGGCGTTCATACTCATCTTCATCTAATAAATTAAAGGTCATATCAGGATAGACCTTGATATCAAGGTCGTAATCAATATACTTTAGTGCTTCACCATCAAAAATAAAAGGTGAACTGAGATTGCAGTAATAATAAATGCCGTCTTCACGGATCATTCCAATTACATTAAACCAGTATTGCGAATGGAAATAACAAATGGCAGGTTCTCTTGTAATCCATGTACGGCCATCTGATTCTGTTACAAGTGTCCGATCATTTCCACCAATCACTAAATTCTGCGATCCTTTTAATACGGTTGTTTCTTCCCAGACGCGATGGATATGCCCATTGTGCTTATAGCTATGTATTTGCATTGGTCCACCTTCGATGGGTACTACCATGTTCTCCCCTACCTTCATTCCTGAACGCTTTGTAACCTGTTTATAAATCTAAATAAATAACGACAAAAGGTAACAAAGTAAAATTCCTATTTTCTATTATTATAACGGTTAAGACCAGAATTTAAAACAAAAGAGCCATAATTCAACGGCTCTTTGTAAAATTTTGCGTATTTTTTCCTCATTTTTATTCCTCAAACTAGACGGAAGGGCTTAAGTTCATTTCACGATAGGTATTAATTACCTCTTCTGTCTGCTTTTCAAAAATTAATTGAATTTCCTTCAGCTCCTTTTTCATTAGTTGAATATCAGCCTGAATACTTTCAAGGTCTGTAGAATTTTGCAAAGTCTGGAGCTCATCCTCGATTTGCTGACAACGCTCAAGCTCTGCTTGAAGGAATAATAATTTTTCCATCGTCGCCATTTGTTCGGAAACTAATCTGTTAAAATGATTCATTTCCCTCACCGCCTTATTTTTTAGCTAATATATGTATTCTTGAATAACAGATATATTCCTTTGACTACTTCTGTAGACATTAGGGAAGTTTTGTCGAAACCCAAAAGCTGGGCAATTTTCAAAGTTCACAAAAAGAGAGAAGGCACCCTTATATAATAAGAGCGCCTTCTTTTTTAGTATTTATTAGCTTTGACCAAATTGGCCATTACCTTGGTTCTTACGAGCTTGTGATTGTTGGTTTTGTTGTCTTACTTCTTGAGCATTTGTTTCGCTCGCGAATTCAGTACCAAATTGACCAGCAGAGCCAGAAGCACCCATACCAGCTGAACCTGCAGAACCAGCGCGAGCTGATTGAGCGTTTTGTTGTCTTACTTCTTGAGCATTTGTCTCACTTGCAAATTCAGTTCCAAATTGGCCTTGAGAACCGCCTTGTGCAGATTGAGAATTTTGCTGTCTTACTTCCTGGATGTTAGTTCCAGCAGATGTTTTGTTTGGCTGTTGATTGAAGTTTGCCATAGTTATCACCTCCACGAATTTAATATGTCCCACTCCGTGGAGATTATCCTAAAATTATCTTTAAAAAATTAAACGAGTAATGAAATTCCACCATCAACAATAATGGTTTGTCCTCTAATCATGCTCGACTCATCTGATAAAAGAAACATCACGCTATTGACCATATCTTCTATTTCAACCATTCTTCCAGCAGGCGTCTTTTTCTTTGCTTCTTCAAGCAACTCTTCTCGATTAGGAAAATGTTTCAATGCTTCGGTATCCACTGCCCCACCAGAAACAGCATTTACTACAATATTCTTCGGTGCCAATTCAACTGCTAAATATCTTGTTAATGCTTCTAGAGCGGCTTTAGATACACCAACTACCGTATAATTTTCCAAATAACGAATCGATCCAAGGGAACTGATGCTGACAATTTTGCCGCCGCCGTTTCTTTCCATCAGTTTTGCAGCTTCTTGGGCACAGAATAGCAATGCTTTACTATTAATATTTAAAGTCCAATCCCAATGTGACTCTTCTAGTTCCATTACGGGACGTTGAACGCCAGAAGCAGCATTATTAACAAATACGTCTAAACGACCAAATTCTTGGTCAATCTGGTCAAACATATCCCTTATTTTAGCGACCTCCCCCACGTTTGCCTTGACAATTAAAACTTTTCTTCCAATTTCCTCAATTTGTTCGGCAACCTCAAGGGCAGACTTTTTACTCCTTGCATAGTTAATGACAATATCGTATCCTGCTTCGGCTAACCTCAGTGCTGTTGCCCTGCCAATTCCTCTGCTGCTGCCAGTAATAAGTGCTACTTTTTGTGTCATTTTCCCTAATCCCTTCTTTATTAGATTGTTATGTATTGTTTTATTTTAGCTTTTCCATGAATAGATGACAATTAATATTAAACACTAAGGTTAAATACTAGTTATGAGGTGGTTGTTAAACAATGTATGTTGGACGCGATATGACTGAACTATCGATGATGTCTAAAACTAATTGGCAGGATAGCGAGCTTGCTTTTTTCCATCACTCCTTACAGCAAATTGCCCCTTATTTAAATAGCGAAGGGCAAACCATTCATCGAGAAATAATTGAGGAAATTGAAAACCGTGGCGGCATCAAACGGAATGAGGCAGATTATACTCACGGAACAAAAACTGTCTTTGATTAATATACTTTTGTGGAAGGTTAAAACGCCGCTTTGGCGGCGTTTATTTTTCTAATGACTCTTGATATAGTTTAATCATCTTTTGGTAAGGGACCGGAAAAGCATAGTCCTCCATTTCATTGCAGGTGACAAGCTTCCACTCACCACTTTCCTTATAGGTAGACGACAATTTACCGGTGTAGACCTTCATATTCCAAACCAAATGTGAAAATACATGGTCAATCTGACCAATAATTTTTTCCAGTGTGCTTTCTATGTTTAAGGTTTGTTTAAAAAGGTTCATCACCTGCTCTCGATCACTTTGCAAGGTATGATAAAGCTCTATACTAGGGAGTTCCCATAAATTCGCAAGAAGTCCGTCAGCGGGACGCTTATGAATTAATATCTTTCCAGTGGAATCCGTTAACACTGCTGCAGCAAGTTGGACATCACGAGTTTTTGACTTTTTTGTTTTTATTGGCAGCTTACTTTCCACCCCTTCATAAAAGGCCTGGCAATGATCACGAACGGGACATAATAAACAGGATGGTGAAGTGGGAGTACAAATTAATGCCCCTAATTCCATTAATGCCTGATTAAATGATGAGGGATCTTCATGGGAAATTAATTCACGAACTGCTTTTTCAAAAATTTTCCGAGATGAAGGTTTTGCAATATCTTCCCAAATAGTTAATATTCGTGATAATACCCTCATTACATTTCCATCAACTGCAGGCTCGGGTATGCCGTAGGCTATACTTAAAATTGCCCCTGCAGTATAGGGACCTACCCCTTTTAGTTCGGCAATTTCCTTTGGGGTATTGGGCACTTCCCCGTCGTATTTTTCCTTTACTTCTTTTACTGCTGATTGGAGATTTCGCACTCTGGAGTAATATCCAAGTCCTTCCCAAGCTTTCAGCACTTTATCTTCATTGGCTTCAGCTAAATCATCAATAGTCGGGAACCATTCAATAAATCGATTAAAATAGGGAATAACCGTGTCTACTCTTGTTTGTTGCAGCATGATTTCAGAAACCCATACCTTATAGGGATCCCGATCTTTACGCCATGGTAAATCACGTTGCTCATTTTTAAACCAAGAGATTAAATCCTCTTGAAATGCACTTATATTAACTTTTTCGGAATATTTTTGATCAATAATCATAACTTTTGTTCCTCCAACTTGTTAAATGCTTCGAAAAGAGGGAAAATAAATAAATAAGCATTTCCATTTACGATAATCTATAATTGCTTTTTTGACAAGAACCTAATAAAGGAGGAATTTCCTTTTGGATACTGGAACGCATCTTGTAATGGGCATTGCCCTTGGTGGACTTGCGACACTAGACCCGGCAGTTGCCAGCAGCCATGCTACTATGACTAGTGTGTTAATTGGCACAATTGTTGGTTCACAAATACCAGATATTGACACAGTACTAAAGCTCAGAAATAATGCCATTTACATTCGAAATCACCGTGGTGTTACACATTCCATACCTGCGGTGTTATTATGGCCGCTGGTCATTTCAGCTGTCGTTTACCTCTTTTCTCCGAATGCTAACCTATTTCATTTATGGGCATGGACATTTGCTGCCGTATTCATTCATGTATTTGTTGATATTTTTAATGCCTATGGAACGCAAGCTCTAAGACCATTTTCAACAAAATGGGTTGCTCTAGGTGTTATCAATACCTTCGATCCATACATTTTTGCCATTCACGTTGTCGGAATTGTTATTTGGTTTTTAGGAGCAAATCCTGGCCCTACCTTCTTAATTATGTTTACCGTTATTATTGGGTATTACATCAGAAGATATCTGGCGAAGAAGAGAATTTTAGTGGAGGTAAGAACCATCATCCCCGATGCAACAGAAATTATTATAGCTCCGACGATGAGATTCCATCAATGGAGAATTGCTGCCGTGAATAAAGAACAATTTTTTGTAGGAAAGGCAGTTAATAATAGAGTAGAAATACTTGATCGCTTTATCCGTGTACCTGTCCCAAATACACCTGTAATAGAAGCAGCAAAAAAGGATAAAAACCTTTCAGCATTTTTATCGTTTTCCCCTATATATCGCTGGGAAGTAGATGAATTTAATGATTATTACGAGGTACGTTTTATTGACTTACGTTACCGAAGTAATGGACATTACCCCTTTGTTGCCGTGGTTCAATTAGATTGTGACTTACATCCAATTAGTTCTTATACAGGCTGGGTATTTAGTGAGAAAAAATTACGAAAAAAACTGAGGATTATGCCAAATTAAAGAAGGGCCTAAAGCCCTTCTTTAATTTTGACTATTTTTTCCCTCAGATAAAAATTGTTTATATTTTGGATTTGTGGCCACAAATTCATGCAGCTTATCACCATAATTCTCAATCCATTGCGTAACAATTCTTTCTGCCATTTCACTTCCCTTGTATTCCCAGCCTGCCTTTGCATAGGAAGTTTCAAAATCGTCCCATAACAGTTCAACCCATGTTTGAGCTTGATTATAAGTAAGCTGACGGTTTTTATCCATTAACATTTTTATTAATCTTTCATGGTATTCGTTCATAAACACACCTCATTGCCATTTTCTTATAACATAACGATTACAAAAGTGCAGATACTACTGTTACATAACTAGCATTTGAACCACGCTTTGCTAGTTATGGTTTTCTCATTCCCAATTTGGAGGTACAACATGAGAAATAAAGAAACAGGTTTCCCTAATCAAAATAATAACAAACTTGAAGGTGAACCGAGAGCGAAAGCAGAGTATGCTTCTAAAAGAGCAGACGGTACCATTAATACCCACCCTCAAGAGAGGATGCGGGCCTCTGGAGAGCGCGACGATGAATCCCCGCAAGCAGTTTGGAAATAAGCTATAAAAAGGAGATAAGCCAGCGAACAACTTCTCTGGTTTATCTTTTTTCTTAACCATGACAGACTCATTCTTGTCGATTTGATTATTTCAATGATTTTAAAAGTGAGATAGGCAATGCCTCCTCTTTTCCATCACTATTAAGCCGATAGCCCCAAGCAAAGACCCCATTCATATAATCAATTTTAAAATACTGGCCCGGATCCCCATCAATTTCATAAATTTCCCCCGCTTTAAATGATTCAGGATTGAGCAAATAAGCTCTAGCCATTTGTGCCTTTCTCTCAAGGACCGCAAATTCATTCACCATTCCCATTTGCTCTGCTTTTCTTGATTTTTCTTTAAGACCTGCAATTTCTTGTCTTAATTCATGCTCTGTCAGTTCACTGTAGCGTCTCTCCTGTTGCATGTATTCACTCCCCTTTTCCTCTTTATTTTAGTATAGTAATATTTGTACAATTAATAAAGGAAGAACTTTGAAGGAGCATAAATATGAAGACAATCATTATAACTGGAGCAGGCTCGGGTCTAGGAAAAGAATTAGCTCATCTTTTTTCACAAAAAGGCTATCACATTTTACTAACAGGAAGAACTGTTGAAAAATTAGCAAGTGTTAAGGAAGAAATTGAATCTATTGGGGGAAAAGCTGATATCCTTTCCCTAAATATCCGTAACAATGAAGAAGTACTCAATAAAATAAAGGAAGTATATCATACTTATGAAATTTTCGGATTGGTCAATAATGCAGGTGTCGGTCATTTTGGCCCATTTGAGGAGATAGAATACAAGCAGATTAACGACATGTTAGAGACCAATGTATTAGGGACCATATTAATGACACAGGCCATCCTCCCCGTGATGCAACAGAATGGGGAAGGGCAAATTATGAATATTATCTCTACTGCCGGTTTGCGTGGAAAAGTGAATGAGGCGGTCTATGTTGCCAGTAAATTTGCGGTCAGAGGATTTACCGAAAGTCTGCAAAAAGAATATGAGGGCAGCGGTATTAAGTTTAAGGCTGTATATATGGGTGGCATGGATACCCCATTTTGGGATCAGAGCAACCATATAAAGGACAAATCTCTGCTAAAATCTGCGAAAGAAATTGCTGAAATCATTATGAGCCAAATTGACCAAGATTCAATTATTATTGAAAGTAAAAACTCATGACATCTTCTATCATGAGTTTTCTTTCTCTGTCAGGTACCGATCAATCAGGTCCATTGAAAAACCTTTACGATATAAAGCTTGTTTCATCTTTTGCTGGTATTCATACCCTTCAAGCTTTGAATACTTTCGATGTGCCTTTTCGCCCTGAAATCTAATGGCGTCCATTTCCTCATCTACTGGTTTAGGTTCTTCTGTTTCATTAACTGCGATAGAAATGACTTCAAAGGAATAGCCTTTTCTAACAAGCAAATTTTCCAGCTTTTGTTTTTGAATTTTAACGGATTCCTTGGCATACTTTTGAAAGAATTTACCACTGAGCTTAACTGCTTTTTCTATTTGTTGCTCTATAGGAAATTCTTTAAGCGCCCGAATAAGGATCCCCTCTGCAATTCCTTTTTCTTTTAATTCCATTTTGATTACATTTGCACCTTTATCAGTCGTATTTGCTTGTGTTCTCACATAGGCTAAAGCAAATTCCTCGTCATTAATGTATTTTTGAGCAGTCAATTTATGTAAGACTTCTGCGATAATAGGCTCGTCTATTTCTTTTTGAAAGAGGTAATCGCTTATTTCTTTTTCAGCTCTCATTCTTCTTGCCAAATAATTAACAGCAAGGTTGTAGGCCTTACGAATGTCGTCCTGATATTGAATTTCCAAGGTAGAAAATTCATCAAGCTCCATTCCTTTTTTTAATTGAAATTTGATTAATACATCACTGTCGACACTAAAAGCAAATTCTTCACCCTTGCCAGAATCGGTAAACACATTAAAACGATCCTGATTTTTCTGTTGTGTGGTGATTTTTGTAATAATGGCCATTATCGTTCACCTCAAACCTACTTTACCATACTCTTTATTATTTTTTTATAATATATTTTCCTAAAAACAGTATCATTCCTTTCTTAAAAGGTAAAAATGGGAATAAGTACATATTTAGTGCTTTACTTTTACCACTTACCCTGATGACAATTAACTAAAAAATGTTGAAAGGAATGAGCAAAATGGGCGAAAAGAAGAAAAAAGATAGCCGAGATGGTGGGAAATATTCCTTAACCAGTATGCAAGAAGTGAAGTATCAACGGGATTTTAAAATGGCAGACCGGGCAGCGGGTTTTCACGACAAAAAAACACGTCTTTAATTAAGAAAAGTGCAAACGCCCTGTTCAGCGGCGTATGGCCTGGAGCGCTCCAACTGAGATAAGGTGAAACTTCAATCAGCGAACGTTCTTCTCGCTGATTGTTAGTTGAACCGATCGGGTTCTTACGGGCAGTTGAGAATCTACTGCCCGTTAAACGCGATAAAGGAAACACGAAGAGCCGGAGGCGCATTCGTGCTTGACTTATCGTAGGGC
>CAUSCO010000050.1:0-21549 GCA_963530265.1 uncultured Bacillus sp. | reverse complement strand
TCAGTTGGAGCGCTCCAGGCCATACGCCGCTGAACAGGGCGCTTGCGCTTTTCTTTTTCTGGGATGCTTATCCTGTAAAATATATTTGCGATATTATTTAAATTACTAATTTAAAGAGTCCATTTCTTATAGAAATACTCATAACTCTAGGTTAAGATAAGAGAGAATAATGCGAAATTTACAATGTATGGGTGGGAGTCAGTTGGTTCTTTTAGACTACATTATTAATCTCTCAATTTTTTCAATTTTCGTTAGTACACCTTTAGTAATTGGTTCATTTATCAATTCTAAACCGCTGAAACGAGTCAAATATTGGGCCGGATTATATGGGGGACTTGTTTCTGTCATCCTCGTTACCTTTTCGTACCAGCAACAAGGGTATTCCTATGATATTCGATATGCTATAGTTATCATACTTTTTGCCTATCTAGGACCGCTACCTGGTGTGATTGCAGGGGTAATTGCTTTAATCATGAGATTGTTTACAAGTAGTCAATGGACTCCAGCAATTATCGGCTGTGCCATTATCTTGTTTACTTTTTCTCTCATTCATGTGTATACAAAACGTCTTACCATTGTAAAGAGATGTATCATTCTATTTGTATTTTATATAGTAATTTATTTGGTAACTGTACCGACCTTTTTTAACGTTTTTAGAAATCAGCCTTTTTTTCATCTCCAATATCTATTATTTGTGATGTTAGGTGTAATCATTGGGGTTTTGCTCATTGAATCATATTTCAAACTGCATCGATTAAATCATCGGCTAACACAGATGTACAAATTAGTGGAAGAAAGCGAAGCAAAGTATCGCCTTATTGCAGAAAATACATCAGACCTCATTTTAGTATTAGATAAAGAGCAGTCGATTAATTACTTTTCTCCTTCGCATGAGGTAGTTTTAGGCTACGAAAGCTTGGGACTAGAAAGGTTTGATGAAAATAAGATAGTCCATCCTGATGATATTGTCAATTTTAGTAATAAAATTTTAGGGATGTTCGAGCATAAAGAGTCACAATCAATAGAATTACGACTTAAGCATAAGGAAGGCCATTGGATCGATTTTGAGTCCCGTTGTATGCCAGTTCGGGGTGCAGAAGATGCGGTAGAGAATATCGTGATTATTAGCCGAGATATATCTGAACGGAAGAAATCCGAAGAACTTCTTTTACAATCTGAAAAGCTATCGATTGTCGGGGAATTAGCTGCAGGGGTAGCACACGAAATCCGTAATCCGCTTACCACCATAAAAGGCTTTGTTCAGCTTTATAAGGCGGAAAATAGCTCGATTAAATACAATGATTTGCTCCTAAGTGAGTTGGAACGTATTGAGAATATTACGAGTGAACTTCTTACACTGGGAAAACCCCAAGCAATCCAAATGAACAGAATAAATGTTAGAAAGTTAATTGAAAATACGCTAGAGCTATTAGCTCCTCAGACCCTAATGAATAATGTTCAATTTAAATTAGATCTAGAGGAAAAACCATTAATTATTAAAGGTGAGAGCAATCAATTAAAGCAGGTATTTCTAAATATAGTAAAGAACTCGATTGAGGCAATGCCTAATGGTGGGTATATACATATTAATCTTTTAAAAGGTTTAGGTGATGAGTGTTTTATTTCTTTTCAAGATCAAGGGTGTGGAATTCCGGAGGAACTTCTTCCGCGTCTAGGCCAACCTTTTTATAGCTTAAAAGAAAAAGGAACAGGACTCGGCATCATGATTTGCCATAAAATTCTTAACATGCACAATGGCAGCATTACCTATAAAAGCATGGTCAATGAAGGAACCACAGTCGAAATAACGCTGCCATTAATAAGTTGAGAATACTGTTTTAGGTGTCAGGCACCACCCGTGGACATTGTCCACGGGTGGTGCCTGGCACCTTTTTCAACTTGTAAACTACTAATAAAAAGCAGAGGGAGGCAGTTAATATTTAATTCCGACTTGACTTATAGGAATAAATGTATTAAAATTTCGTTAAATTAACAAGGGGGAATATTATGAATACTTTTCTAGTCATCGTGAATGTTGCGGTGTTACTATTACTCATCTTTGGTTTGTTTATGCTGCAAAAAAAGCATGTTTCTTTTTCAAAACGTATTTTCATTGCATTAGGTTTAGGCATTATTTTTGGTTTTATTATTCATTTAATCTACGGTACAACACACGAAGTTACGACAGCCACCATCGATTGGTTTAATATTGTGGGAACTGGCTATGTAAAACTATTACAAATGGTTGTGATGCCGCTCGTATTTATTTCGATTGTCGGCGCATTTACAAAATTAAAACTCACTAAAAACATCGGAAAAATTAGTTTTCTTGTCATCGGTATCTTGGTTGCAACGACTGCTATTTCTGCTGCTATTGGGATTGGTTCGGCTCTTGGATTTGGTCTTGATGGAATTCAACTTAATCAAGGTGATGCAGAAAAAGCCCGGAACGATCAGTTAGTGGAGAAAATAGCAGGAGTTGAAAATATGACACTCCCGCAACAAATTACTGAATTAATTCCAAGTAATCCGTTCCTAGACTTAACAGGTGCCCGTCCAACCTCTACGATAGCAGTTGTCATCTTTGCTGCCTTTCTTGGTATTGCCTATCTTGGAGTTAAACGTAAGGACCCTGAGCATGCCGAGTTGTTTGCGAAAATTATTGATACTTTTTACGCGATTATTATGAGGGTTGTTACACTGATTCTTCGTCTAACCCCGTATGGTATTCTTGCTATTATTACTAAGGTAACTGCGTCAAGTGATTATGCTGCGATTGCAAAATTAGGTAAGTTTGTTATTGCCTCATATGTGGCTCTTATTCTGGTGTTTATTGTGCATTTATTATTATTATCAATTGCCAAACTAAGCCCAGTGAACTATGTGAGAAAGGCGTTACCAACCTTAACATTCGCTTTTACTTCCCGTTCAAGTGCAGGAACATTACCAATGACAATAAAAACTCAAACAAAAGACTTTGGTGTATCAGAAGGAATTGCCAACTTTGCTGGTTCTTTCGGCCTTTCCATTGGTCAAAACGGGTGTGCTGGTGTGTACCCAGCGATGTTAGCGGTAATGGTAGCTCCAGCTGCGGGAATTGATCCAACAAGCCTATCATTTATTCTTACACTGATTATAGTAGTAGCGATTAGTTCTTTTGGTGTTGCGGGTGTTGGCGGTGGTGCAACATTTGCTGCATTAATCGTATTATCAATCATGAATCTACCAGTAGCCATTGTTGGACTATTAATCTCTGTCGAGCCGTTAATTGATATGGGACGCACAGCTCTAAACGTCAGCGGTTCCATGACAGCCGGTATCCTAACAGGCAAAGCAACAGGAGAAATTGAAACAGATGTATACCAACAACCAAACGTTGTAGAAGCTTAGAAAATAAAAGGCATCCATTTCAAAAAGAATAACAGAGGGTGTCAGGCACCATAATGACTGTCCATTCCCAGTGGACATAGTCTTTATATGGTGCCTGACACCCTTTTTAATATTACCCCATATTTAAGCGTATTTTTGTTCTTCTTTTTCTTCTATTACGTTGGTGTATTGGCAAATTAGGTTTTCTAATATCTGATTCCAACTTTGTGTTAGGGCGTAGTCTCTGCCGGCGACTGCCATTTGTCGACGTATTCGTTCATTTGTTAAAAGGTATTGAATGGCTTCCGAAAATTCCTCTACATTACTAGGTTTACATAATAATCCCGTGACCCCTGGCTTAATAATATTCTGAACACCCCCTGATTTTGCTCCTATTACAGGGGTCCCGCTGGCAAGGGATTCAAGAACAACATTTCCAAATGTTTCTGTTGGGGAGGGAAAAACAAATAAGTCTGATGCAGCATATGCTTCAGCTAGCTGTTTACCACCTAAGTAGCCAGTAAAGGTCATATTAGCAGGTGCTAGGGTTTCTAGTTCTTCACGCAATGGACCGTCACCAATGATTAACCAATGCACTTTTTTGTTTAATTCAGCTGGCAAAGATTCGGCAGCAGCAAAGAGAGTATTTAGATCTTTCTCGGGCGCTAATCTTCCAACATAAGTAAGCAAATAAGATTCCTCAGGACAGTATAGTCTTTTAACGGCTGACCTATCATTTGTAGGATGAAACAGTTGACAATCCACGCCTCTTGGCCAAAGTTCAAGATTAGTAAATCCGTGTTGCTTTAATAGTTGAAATGTTGCGGTAGAGGGGACAAAAATTTTTTTACAGGTACGATGAAACCAGTGCATGTATTTCCAAAGTACTTTTGAAAGAAAGGGGAGGTTATAGTAGTGTAGATAATCATCGAAATTGGTGTGATACGACCCAACGAGTGGGATGTTTAATTTCTTGGCAAAATAAACACCACAAAGACCAATGTTAAAAGGGGTAGCGACGTGAA
The DNA here is from genome assembly GCA_963530265.1 of uncultured Bacillus sp. GTDB lineage: Bacteria > Bacillota > Bacilli > Bacillales > Cytobacillaceae > Neobacillus. The sequence goes on along the minus strand of CAUSCO010000050.1, from coordinate 17,155 downwards.
TCAAATCGGGTGCAAAATTTTGTAATTCTGTCTTGACCTGCTGAAGATTTGGAAAAGCTAAACGGCATTCTGGATACAAGAAAAAGGAGAGGCTCTTAAACCGATGAATATGGCTAGAAACGTACTCCTCGGAAGTAGAATCGGGTGCGAATACTTTAAACGTGATATTCTGGCTTTCTAAAAAATTGGTTAAGCGTTTAAGCGTTCGGGCAACTCCATTGATATCAGGATAAAAGGTATCTGTGAAAATAGCTATCCGCATACTATCCCTCCTAACCAAATCTCTTACATGCATAATAAAATAAAACTTAAAATTCCAGTAATCGAACCAAGGATTCCCCCAGCAAGGACATCTGAAGGATAGTGAAGTCCTAAATACATTCTCGATATTCCTACCAAAAGCCCAACAGGAATAAGAACGAATGAAAGTTGTGGGATAAATAAAGCATAGGGGGTTACAACGGCAAAAATGGCTGTTGTATGACCCGAAGGGAAAGAATGATCTTGTAATGGGTTTGCAGGAAATTTTGTTTCTTCTATCATTAAATATGGCCTTTTTCGTGGAAATAGCTGCTTTAAAATATGGACAGGTATATGACTGGCCGATAAGGCAAGAGCGCTGGCGAATGCTGTCATTTTAGGCTCGCCTGATAAGATGACAATTAGGAGGAAAGTGGAAGCGATGGTAATGTCAGCTCCTCCAAGATTTGTAACTGATCGAAAAAAAAGATTTAACAGCTTTTTATCAAAATGGCGATTTACCTGGTGTAACAATCGGCATTCGAAGCCAAAAAACGCATCTATTAATCTCATATTGTCCCTGCCCCTTTAAAATTTATTAATTCGAACCAATGGGTCTGCCTACGGATCGATAGGTAATCGGATAATTTTGAATCTCTGAAAGTGGGTAACAATTTCGCCCGTCAATCACAATCGGGTTCTTCATATGGATTCGATATTCCTCCAAGGGAAGATGCTTAATGTGGTCCCATTCTGTTGCGATAATCGCAAGGTCAGCATTTCGGAGTGCATGCCTAATATCATCTGTATACTCAATGATATTCCCAATGATCCTCCGTGCATTTGCAATTGCAACTGGGTCATACGCAGTGACAACCGCCCCTTCCCCAACCAATTCCTTTACGATCGTTAGTGCGGCTGATTCGCGAACATCATCTGTTTCAGCTTTAAATGCTAAACCGAGTAAAGCAATTTTTTTCCCTTGTAAGGAACCAATCGTTTCCCGCGCCTTCAAAACAGGCAGCGATTGTTGAAACTTATTTACTTGAATGACTGCTTCAAGCAACTGCAAGGGCCTCTTACTATTCCCGCCAAGCTGGACAAGTGCTTTCGTATCCTTCGGAAAACAAGAGCCGCCATAGCCAATTCCAGCTTTGAGAAAATGAGGACCAATCCGTTTATCTTGACCAATTCCATAGGCCACTTCTTCGACGTTGGCACCGACATTTTCACAAATGGCTGCTATTTCATTGATAAAACTAATTTTTGTCGCTAGGAAGGCATTGGCAGCATATTTAATCATTTCTGCGCTTCTGATATCTGTTTTGATAATCGGAATGTGCAGCGGTAGATAAAATTGTTCCATCATCGAAGCTGCTTTAGGATGACTGGAGCCAATTACGATTCTGTCTCCATGGAAAAAATCTAGAATCGCTGTGCCCTCACGAAGAAATTCGGGATTGGACACCACTTCTGCTTTGAGATTTGGAGGTTTTCTGCTGTCGATAATTTGTTGAATAAGCTCGTTCGTACCGACTGGAACTGTGCTTTTTGTACAAATAATTACATCTTGCTCAATATAGTTGGCAATGGTATGGGAAACCACATGTATGTATTTTAGGTCTGCTGAACCATCCTGTTTTTCAGGTGTCCCAACGGCAATGAAAATGATGTCAGCTCCTGAATAGGCCTGATGTGGATTTGTAGTAAAATGCAACTGCTCATTTCGCAAATTTTTTTCTAAAAGAGTCTCTAATCCGGGCTCATAAATGGGTGTACAGCCGCCTTGGAGCATGTCAATTTTCTCTTTTTGAATGTCAATGCACGTCACTTGATGTCCTATTTCCGCTAAACAAGCACTAGTGACCAATCCTACATACCCTGCTCCAGCAACAGTAACCTTCATCCAATCCCTCCATTGTATCTGATTACTTTCATTGTATTAGTTAATGATGGATTTTTTCTTAACCTAGTGTTAAAAGAATGTAAAGACTGTGTGTAGTTATAAAAATGAGAGTAGTGCTTGAGAAGCACTACTCTCAACAACGAACGTTAGTTCTTAATTTTTTGACTCAATGAATCCTCCAATGTTAAAAAAATACTCTTTTTTATGACTTTACATTTTTCCTTTACATTAGCGGCTTCTTTACTTAATTGTTCAACAGATTGAAAGGTAGCTGCTGTATTTGAAACCACTGCAATAGAGAGACTGACCAAAGATACCTGTTCTAGTTTTCCTTTTCGGCTAACCGCTTGTACATACCCTCTAGATAACTCTTCATCGCTATAAAATTGCCGCGATTTATGATCAAATTGTGTAATAATGGACTGGCAAATATGTTCGTATTCAAAATCGTAGATAACAGCGATAAAATCGTCTCCACCAATATGTCCAACAAACGAGGATTCACCAGCATAAGTTTCAAGAGTCGCAACGATGATATTAGCCGTTTCTCGAATAAGTTCATCGCCTTCTCTAAATCCATGGGTATCATTAAACGCTTTAAATGAATCAATATCTATATATAAAACAGTAAATTTTTCTACTAAGAGTAAATCTTGTAATGTTTCATTGATTACAAAGTTTCCCGGTAAGCCCGTTAACGGATTGGAATTACGGGCAATCTTCACTTGTACCTCGGTTAATTTCATTAATAAATTCTTAATACTGACAATCCCGTACATTTGGTCTTGTACCGTGACAATCACGTAATCATAAAGATGGTCAAGGCTGCGATTCATGGCTAGTGCACTCACATCAGTAATTGGAACAGAATAATCTACCATCAAGGGTTCTTTGTTCATGACTAATTCAATTGTTCGATTCATAAAAAGATTAAAACCATATTTAGTGGAAAGTGCTTGATAAAAGTGAGTTTTCATGACTAATCCAACCGGCTGTTCATTTAAACAAACAACTATTCCCTCTAATGAAGGAGTTTCCTTAAAAGACTTATAAATGACTTCACACTTGGTAAAGGGTGTTACTATTAGCCCTTTTTCCGCAATATCCCCAATCGTTTGCTCCATATAACCACCTCCAACTTATTGTTAGGATTTACTAATTAAAGGTCGCGGTCGTCCTAGATGATATCCCTGTCCGTATTGAACCCCTATTTGCTTTGCAATCGTAAATTGTGCTTGCGTTTCAATTCCTTCAAGAGTGACCTGAGTCCCTATTTCTTTAAAATATGAGGTAATCCAAGCCAAAAAGTGTTGCTTTTTTATCGATTTTTCTAAATCTATACTAAAGTATTGATCGAGTTTAACCATGTCTGGATCTATTTCTAGGGACGCTTTAAGAGATGATTGTCCTTTCCCAAGATCATCAAGGGCAATTAAAAAACCAGCTTCTTTTAAATACCGAATCTTTCCCTGGAATTTTGTTAAATTCTCAACCGTCTCAGCCTCATTTATTTCAAAAATAATTTGCTTGGGCGGGATATTTACTTTCTTCTGAAGGTTTTCCATGAACCAAAGAAAAGATGGTTCCAACATGGTAGAGGGAAAAATGTTAACAGTGAGATGCATATCCGAATCTTTTGCTGGAATCCATTGGTCAAATGATGTAATGCTTTGCATAATGGAAGAAAAATCTAAAAGCAATTTTTTCTTTTGTTGTTCAGCCATTGCAAAAAGTAATTGTGGGTTTTGGAATTCCTTCCCTCTTATCAAACTCTCAAACCCATAAATCGTTTCATTCTGCAGTGAAAGAATTGGTTGAAATACATGGGAGAAAGATAGGGAGTCTGATTTCTCAATCGTCAAGTATGGTAAATTCAGGAATGTGTCCATTGCTTAAGTCCTATCTTAAATATTAATTTTTAAAACTTATAATCTTAATTTACTATGAAAGTATGAAGATGTATGTAAAGATACTGTAAAAATGGCAGATGTTAGAATATATTTCAAAATGGAAAAGGTTGATAGATAGATGGAAAATGATTATGAAAAAATACTTCAAATTTAAAATACTTGAATTCAAGATAAAATTAAGTTATACTTTATATGTAGCCAATTAGAAAGAGATTTTTCTTTCATCGCAGGTCTATTTGAAGATAACAATTTGGATAATATAAAAAGAATAAGAATCCAGCATTCAAACTGTTCTAAGGGCAGACAATAACAGAAGGGAAGGGAAGAAGATGGAAAAATTTCATCAAGCCCCAAATATTTATGTCGGTGAGGTTAATATTAAAGTAAAAAATCTAGAGTATTCCGTTACTTTTTATCAACAAATCATTGGTCTTAAAGTATTGGAAAAAACGGACCGTAAAGCGGTTTTAACAACAGACGGAAAAACAGCATTATTATCGCTTGAACAGCCTGCAGATGTGATTCCGAAGTCAGGAAAAATGTCAGGGTTGTATCATTTTGCAATCTTGCTACCAACACGTGTGGATTTATCGGTGTTTTTACGGCACTTGCTTCAAACAGGCTACCCATTAGGGGCAGGGGATCATTATGTGAGTGAGGCCTTATACCTCAATGATCCAGATGGCAATGGGATTGAAGTGTATCGAGATCGTCCTTCTTCAGAGTGGACGTGGAAAGACGGGCTAGTGGAAATGGCAACCGAACAGGTGGATGCAGAAGGAATTCTTGCCGAAAGCAATGCAGAATGGAAGGGTCTTCCGTCTGGAACAGTGATGGGTCATATTCATCTTCACGTCGGAGACTTGAAAAAAGCAGAGGAATTTTACACAAAAGGGCTTGGCTTTGATGTTGTTAGTCACTATCCTCAAGCATTATTTATGTCAACAGGCGGGTATCATCATCATATTGCCATTAACACTTGGCAGGGAGTAGGTGCTCCGACTCCACCGAAAAATAGTGTTGGGTTAAACTGGTATACGCTCGTATTCCCTGATGAAGCAGCAAGAGATAACGTTATAAAGCAGCTGCAGCAATTAGGTGCTCCGTTAGAGAAAGAAGTAGACTTTTATGTAACGAGTGATCCATCGGGAAATCAAATTCGATTAGTGATTTAAAAATAGAAAAATCCCCAAAGCCTTTTTTCAGGGCCTGGGGATTTTTTTACACATAGTCCTTGTGGCGATTATTGATTGAAGAAACCTAAGGCATATTTAATTCCTTCTTCTACGTCATTGGTCTCATAGCCTAGTAAGTCTTCATGCGATATTTCTAACTTCGTTCGTGCTAAAGAGTAGCCACTGTCTAAATTGACGTCAAGCAGCACTTCATAACCATCTGTGGTTTGATTAACCTCAATAATGTCATAATCACGTATAGCGGTACCGGTTTCGTATTCCAAGGGTTCTAATTCTGACATAAAAGGACCTCCTCATTCATACTTTTCCCCACATAACAACTCGAATAAAGTTAAACTAAAATCGCAAGAGCTACATTTCTGATGTGTCACCATTTTTTGTGCTTGGGCCAGTTGATTTTTTTACACCTTTACTGACATAAGGTTTGGCGCTCTTTGCTTTCTTAACACTAGCTTGCCAGCGATTCCAGCCCTTCTTACCAGTTCCTCTGCCTATTCCACTTTTCCCCTTAGCATTACCCATATAACCACTCCATTATAATTCTAAATTCTAATACAAGTCGTGGCCTAGTTTACCATAGATTCAAGCAAGACGTCCCGAAAATCATTCATAACGCCCTCCATAGAAAATAACCAAACAATATTATTCTCTTCGAAATGGGAAAAATAATTCGGGTGCCTGACACCATTATTACGTCGGACGACTTGCTTTTAGAGGTTTTATGAAGAAAGTGCCGAATAAATGAATATGCATAGGAAGTATTGATCCGTAATAATTTATGTCTAACCAGATGTTTTAAATTTTTTATAAAGGTAGTGATGATCATGTGTTTAATCCTGTTTGCCTATCAAGTTCATAGCGAATATAACTTAATTGTTGCTGCGAATCGTGATGAGTCCTATCAAAGGGCAACCGCTCCTGCACATTTTTGGGAGGACCATCCTGATATCCTGGCAGGTCGAGATTTAGAAAAAATGGGGACATGGATGGGAGTTACTACAGGTGGACGTTTCACTGCCTTGACTAATTATCGAAATCCAAAGGAAATATCCAACGGTAAACGTTCGCGCGGGGAGCTAGTAGCAGATGCACTGAAATATAATGGAAATATAAAAAGTTATATGGAACACTTAGTGATGAATAAGGACTTATATCCTGGTTATAACCTATTAGCAGAAGACAATAATGAGTTATTTTATTACTCGAATATTGGACAGGAGCTGCAAAGGGTAGAGCCAGGAATTTATGGGGTCAGCAATCATTTATTAAATACCAATTGGCCGAAGGTGCAAAAGGGCAAGGAAGGTTTGTCCAATATAATAAATGGTGGACAGGAAGATTTTGTTGAAAGGCTGTTAGCACTTCTTCAGAATGCCGATCCGGCCCCAGATGAACTGCTCCCGAACACTGGTGTTTCATTAGAATTGGAAAGAATGCTTTCACCACTGTTTATCAGCAGTGAGAATTATGGGACGAGAAGCTCTACGGTCTTATTGAAGTCAGATAAAGAAATCAAATATGTAGAACGTGTATTTTCTATTGATAGTGTAAAAGATCAACAATATTCCATTAAGTTGTAATGGAGGCTATCAAGATTAAAAACTAATCAAACGTTTGATTAAATGGGCTCAACCTATGGCGGGTAAGGTTTCTTGAAAAAAACACCATAGGTAAAAAACTAATCAAACGTTTGATTAAATGGACCATGTTAATTTATTGCTTAAAATGGGAACTTATATAATAAGTGATATATACTATAAGTGAGAAAGGAGCGTGGTTAATTTGAAAAAAGGATGGTTAGGAATTGGCATTGTGGTGGCGGTAATCGTTATTTTCGGCCTCATGTTCATGTCTAGCTATAACGGCTTTGTCAATCTCGAAGAAGACGTGAATCAGTCACATGCTCAAATTGAAAACCAGCTGCAAAGAAGGCTGGATCTAATCCCAAACTTAGTGAATACCGTAAAAGGATATGCATCCCATGAAAAAGAGGTAATTGCTTCGATATCAGATGCACGTGCAAGACTTGCAGGTGCCAAAACGCCCGAGGAGGAAGCAACTGCAAACGCAGAATTGTCTGGTGCATTAAGCCGGCTGCTTGTGGTCGTTGAAAATTACCCCAACCTAAAGGCTGACCAACAATTTACACAATTAATGGACGAATTGGCTGGAACAGAAAATAGAATTGCTGTTGCTCGAAAGGATTACAATGAACAGGTAGCCGCATTTAATAAAAAGGTAAAAAGATTTCCTGGTTCCATTATTGCAGGGATAGGCGGATTTGATCAAAAGGAATATTTCAAAGCCAATCCTCAAGCACAAGAAGCACCTAAAGTTGATTTTGGGGGCAACGGGTAATGAATGCGAAGAGGATCTTCAGCTCCCTTTTGGTGGTTTTTACTATTTTTATGGGTGCAGTAAATGCACTTGCTGAGGATGTCCAAATTCCTGCTCCAGTGGGAGACATATATGTACAAGACTTTGCTAATGTTTTAAATGAAACAGAAAAAGCAGAATTAATCAGCCTAGGTAGAAGCATTGAAGATCAGACAACTGCACAGGTTGCGGTTCTAACAGTTCAAACCATTGGTGACCAAGCAATCGAGGACTATGCAAATCAGGCATTTCGGCAATATGGAATTGGTCAAAAAGAGAAAGATAATGGAGTATTGCTCGTTTTATCAATGAATGAACGCAAGGTGAGGATTGATGTAGGTTATGGGCTTGAGGGGAGAATTCCTGATGCTAAGGCTGGGCGAATCCTAGATCAATATGCCATACCCTATCTTCAAAATCAACAGCCCAATAAGGCAGTGACGGAGACCTACAAGGCGATAGCTAATGAAGTATTTGCCGAATATGGAATTGAGGGTGGACAAGAAACTGCCCCCAAACAAGCTGTAACGAAGGATGAAGGGATAGGAATCCCATCCTGGCTTCTCATCATTGTTGTCCTCGTCGTGGTATTTTTAGACTTTAAATTTTTCGGTGGTACCCTCACATACCTCCTTCTTTCTATTATAGGACGTGGAGGAGGAAGAGGCGGTGGCGGCGGTTCCCGCGGAGGTGGCGGCGGCTCTTCTGGCGGCGGCGGTGCCAGCCGAGGATGGTGAAATCGACTTGTGGTAATGTAGTTTTTCAAAGAAAATTATTCTCCATTGATTAACTGGTTTCGGCGTTTCAAAAATTATACAAGGCGTGAATTCACATAGGAATTCACGCCTTGTTTTTGTAATAAAATCAACGAATTTTCTCTTATTTGCTAGTTTCTTATGAAAAATATCTAGAATTCCATTAGGCAATACTTGTTAAATTTGAAAGTATTGCGAAATCAGGTAGCAATTCTACTGATTGTTGATCTACTTTCGATGAAGGACAAATCTAAATAAAACTGGATAAGATTAGTCCTTCATAACCCCGATGAAGGACTAAACTAAATATGAAAGCATATGAACTGTCTTTCAATTTTTCCTAAAGGCTTTAAGATACATTCTTCAGTAATCTTCTTCTTTTCCTATAGGAATAATAAATAATGAATCCGAGCAGAAAAAGGATAATCAAATAGATGCTATACCTAGAGAGGTAACGGCCAACATAAACCCAATTATCTCCAAGTGCTCTGCCTAAAGTGATAAAAGCAAAACACCAGATAACAGCCCCAGAATAAGCAAATAAGGCAAACTTTTTATAAGAGTAATTATTGATGCCGGCAAGGTACGCTGTAATATGCCGTACACCCGGAATAAAAAAGCCGATTATCAGAAGGAATGGGCCAAATTTGTTAAATAATTTCCTTGTTCGATCGATTCGCACCTCGGTAATATGAAGCTTAGGACCAAACTTATGTAAAAACGGTATTCCTAATTTAATGCCTAATATAAAGCTAAGTGTGATGCCGCTGCTTGCCCCAATAAAGGCACATAAAAGGGAGGGCAGGTAAGCTAATTTTCCTGCAAAAATAGTATAACCCACATAGGTTAGTATAAATTCATCTGGAATCGGCAATCCAATAATGCCGCCAATCAATGCCAAGGTAATTCCTAAATAACCAAAATGTTCGATAAGATGATTCAGATGTTCCATCACTGCACGCCCTCATTCATTTTAGAAAAAATAGCAAAAAGGAAAATTTTCATTCCTATCATTTACATATTTTAAATCTTTATGCGGCCTTGACACCATTTTTTATCATGTGGACGAATATAGTAGAATAAAAAGCTTTCAGGTTTTTAGGAGGGGGATTTATGTCGATTGAGTGGAATGAAGCGGATCAGGTGTTTCATTTATATAACAACAAGATGAGTTACATGATTCAAATTATTCATGGAAAGTATCCTGCCCATTTATATTGGGGGAGGAGGGTGCAGGTGCTTCAGCCATTATCAATCCTTAATTATAAAGGCAGGGCATTTTCGCCAATGACAGAACCAGCAGACCCCAAATTTTCTCTTGATACACTGCCACAGGAATACCCTGCATTTGGTAACGGCGACTTCCGCACGCCGGCCTATCAGCTTAGACCAAAAGATGGGTCAACAATTACGGAGTTTGTTTATGATTCTCATGTAATTTTTAAGGGAAAGCCACCGTTAAAGGGATTGCCTTCAGCCTATGTGGAAGATGATGCTGAAGCAGAAACGCTTGTGATAGCAATGGTAGATTCCATGCTGGGTGTTGGACTGAATTTAAGTTATACCATTTACCGTGACCTTGATGTCATATCCAGATCCGTTTCCTTCGAGCATCTTGGCAGCTGCGATATTGAGATCCATAAATGTATGAGTATGTCGGTGGATTTCCACGAATCGAATTGGGACTGGCTCCACCTTCAAGGAACATGGGCACGGGAGAGGCATATTGAGCGGCAGCCACTACATCATGGAATTCAATCCATTTCTTCTGCGAGGGGTGCAAGCAGCCATCGACATAATCCGTTTCTTGCTTTACTTTCAAAAAATGCAACCGAAGAAAATGGCGATGTTTACGGGATTAGTCTTGTATACAGTGGTAATTTTCAAGCCTCCATCGAGGTCGATCCTTTTGAAACAACGAGGGTCAGCATCGGGATGAATCCGTTTGATTTTACCTGGCAGTTAAAGCCGGGGGACATCTTTCAGGTGCCGGAGACCTTGATGGTCTATTCGTCGGAGGGGCTTGGCGGGATGTCAAGAACCTTTCATAAAGTAATGCGAGAAAGGTTGTGCCGCGGCGTTTATCGTGATAAAACACGACCGGTCCTCATTAATAATTGGGAAGCTACCTATTTCAATTTTAATGAGAAAAAATTAAAGGAGATTGCGGATGCAGCCAAAGAACTGGGAATTGAGCTGTTTGTGTTAGATGATGGCTGGTTTGGGCGTCGTAACAATGATAAAAGCTCGCTTGGCGATTGGTCTATTAATAAGAAGAAACTGCCACATGGTTTAAAGGGATTAGCTGATTATATTAATAAGAAGGGGATGCAATTTGGAATATGGGTGGAGCCGGAAATGGTTTCGCCTAATAGTGATTTGTACCGCAAACATCCGGATTGGTGTCTGCATGTTCCGGGGCGGCAGCGGACACTGTCGAGGAATCAACTTGTCCTGGATTTAAGCAGGGCAGATGTTTGTTCTTGGTTAGTCGATACGCTTACAAAAGTATTCCAGAGTGCTCCGATTACCTATGTAAAATGGGATATGAACCGAAATATGACGGAAGCAGGGTCGGCAGCCCTGCCACCAGAAAGGCAAAAGGAAACGGCACATCGCTATATGCTTGGTTTGTATCGGGTTTTAGAAACATTAACAGAACGCTTTCCTCTGATTTTGTTTGAAAGCTGCTCGGGCGGCGGCGGCCGCTTTGATCCAGGCATGCTGTATTACATGCCGCAAACATGGACGAGTGATAATACTGATGCGGTCGAAAGATTAAAAATTCAATATGGAACCAGCCTTGTTTACCCCGCGATCACGATGGGTGCCCATGTGTCCGATGTTCCGAATCACCAGGTAGGAAGAGTAACGCCCTTACAAATGAGATGCCATGTGGCGATGGCGGCCAATTTGGGGTTTGAATTAAAGATCGATAAGCTGAGTAGGGAAGAGAAGGAGGTAGTCTCGGCGCAAATCCAGCTGTACCATCAAATCAAGGATATCGTTTGTTTTGGTAATTTGTTCAGGCTGTTAAGTCCATTTGATGGAATGGACACGGCCTGGTTGTATGCAGCACCAAATCAAGACCAAGCGGTTGTCTTTTACTTTAAAACCCTTGCAACGCCGAATCCACCTTTTTTTCGTTTGAAATTGCGAGGGCTAAAGCCAAAGGTGAAATATAAAATAAATAACAAAGAGCAGTCTTATTATGGAGATGAGTTAATGAAAATTGGATTAACCATACCGTTAATCAAAAAGGATTACACATCGTATATTTTCTATGTTGTAAAAGAGGAAAAAGAGGTCGAATAGAAGGTATCAGGCACCAATTAGTAGTTAAATATGTTAGCAGGGTTGCAAATGGTGTCAGGCACCAATAAATAGTTATATAAGTTAGTAGGGTTACTAACGGTGAAAACGTACCGATGGCAACCCTGCTTTTCATTTCTTCGTTTTAAACGGGATGAGAAAAAATTAAATTACTGTTTTACCTCAATTATCCTTTCTTCACGGTCCTTTTTTTCAAGACGCCAACTCCAGCCTGTTAGGAGGACAGCACCCAAAACCATTAATGCTCCAATCCATGAGGTATGAATCAGTCCGATCGAATCACCAATCAAACCACCTAAGTAGGATCCCATCGCAATCCCAGCATTAAAGGCAGCAATATTGAGAGCCGACGCGACATCCACTGCCGTCGGTACGAATCTTTCAGCTAACATCACCACGTATACTTGTAAACCTGGTACATTCATAAAAGCCAGCAAACCCATGAAGAAAATGGTTAGTATTCCCGCAACTTTAAATGGCGCAGTAAATAGTAAGATAAAGAGAACAACGGCCTGGACAAGAAACATATAAAATAATGCCTTAATTGGATTATGATTAGACAACTTTCCACCAACCATATTTCCAATCGCAATCGCAATCCCGTACACAAGCAGGATTACGGCGACCGTTCCTTCCTTAAATCCCGTTATATCCTGCAAGATCGGGGATAAGTAAGTAAACACTACAAACGTCCCGCCATATCCTAATGCCGTAATAATAAATAAAATCAATAAACGGCCATTTGTTATTAATTTGAATTGGTCGCGAAAACTTGTCCGGGTTCCCTTACGTAAATTCGAGGGTACAAGGATGCTATTAGCAATGAAAGCAATCACACCGACTGCAATTATAATGACAAAAGCCATTCTCCAGCCAAATTGCTGTCCAATAAATGTTCCAAATGGCACACCTGTTACGGTAGCCACAGTAAGTCCGGAAAACATGATTGATATCGCACTTGCCCTTCGATTTTCAGGGACTAAATCGGCTGCAATGGTCGAGCCAATTGACATAAATATCCCATGTGAAAAGGCCGAAATCACCCGAGCAACAAGCAAAACGCCTATGCTTGTTGCACTTGCTGCAAGACCATTTCCAATTATAAAAACAACCATGATCCAAAGTAATAAAGATTTACGAGGCATTCGGGATGTGACTGATGTTAGAATCGGTGCTCCAAATGTTACCCCTAAAGCATATAAGGAAACAGTTAAACCGGCTGTGATAACAGATACTTGTAAATCCTTCGCTATGAGTGGTAATAATCCCACACTAATAAATTCAGTGGTTCCAATCGCAAATGCACTTACTGCTAAGGCCAGCAGGGCCAATGTACTTCGTTTTTTCTCTCTAGACATTTGTTCCTCTCCTCCTATAGTCTTTGTATGAATGAGATTGCTTACAGCAAACTAACTAAATAAATGAATATGTGTAATTTCTACCGGCAAATGTTATTATGGGATATATATATAAGTATGAGAAGTACGCACTTTAAAGTGATATAGATACTTATAAGTACGATAGGTACTTTTTAGTGCCTAAAAGCAAGGGGGACTTTAGTTGAGGAAAAAGAAATACAATATATCGGTAGAAGCCACATTAGAGGTGATCGGGGGAAAGTGGAAATGTGTCATTCTCTGCCATTTAACACATGGGAAGAAACGCACAAGTGAATTGAAACGCCTGATGCCAGATATCACGCAGAAGATGTTAACCCAGCAATTACGGGAATTAGAGGAAGATGGTGTGATCAATAGAATTGTTTACAATCAAATTCCGCCAAAAGTAGAGTATGAGCTAAGTGAATATGGATGGAGCTTGCAAAGTATTTTAAATGCACTCTGCGATTGGGGAGAAAGGCATCTCACCAAAGTATATGGAGATGCATTTTCAGTGCTAGAAGAGAATGTTTTAAATGAACAGCCAAAATAATTCCATTGTTTCCGTGTAATCCAAAGAGGACGGAGGAACCCCCTCCATTATGGATGGGAGAGCGTCAGCTCTATCCAGAAAAGGTAGATGTATGTATAGAGGAATGGTCAGTGGTCAGACCTCCCTTGACAAAAAATTAAAATTTTATTATTCTGTTATCAATGTAATTAAATAGTAAAACTCGTATAACTCCAATGATATGGTTTGGAGGTCTCTACCAGGAACCAATAATTCCTGATTACGAAGAAGTACATAGACGTGTATTTTCTTCGTAATCAGGAATTTTTTTTATAAAAAAATAAGCATGAAGCGAGGGGACGAAAAATGGATTTTTTAACATTGCCTAAAATTGAACTTCATTGCCATTTAGACGGAAGTCTTAGAGCGGAAACAATCATAGATATAGCAAAAAAGGAGGGAATTCCATTACCTTCTTATGATAAGGAAGAATTACTCAAAGAGCTGATTGCACCATTAGAATGCCGATCACTTGATGAATATTTACAACGGTTTTCCATTCCAAATGCAGTCATGCAGTCAAAAGAAAGCCTTAAAAGAATTACCTTTGAGCTTTTTGAAGATGCAGCGCAGGAAAACGTGAAGTATATGGAGGTTCGATTTGCTCCGTTATTGCACATTGCTAAGGGGTTAAGTGTCGAAGAAGTCATCCACAGTGTGGTTGATGGAATGAAAGAAGCAGAGGCCCAATTCGATATTAAAGGGAATATTATCTTGTCATGTATGAGAACGATGTCGGCTGAAAGTGCTTTTGTCGTTGTGGAAAAAGGTCGTGCATTTCTTGGAAAAGGGGTAGTCGCGATCGATTTATGTGCATCTGAAGAGGAAGGCTTTTCTGGTACGTACGTTGAACCGATTAAGCTGGCAAGAGAATATGGCTACAGAGTAACGATTCACGCAGGAGAAACCGGAATCGGTAAAAATGTGCTCGAAGCGGTGGAACTGTTAGGTGCTGAAAGAATTGGGCATGGCGTGTTTATTAAGGATTGTCCTGAGGCATATAAAATCGTAAAAGAAAAACAGATTGTCCTTGAAATGTGCCCAACAAGTAATGTCCAAACAAAAGCAGTGACTGCTTTTAGTGAGCATCCCATCTATCAATTTCATCAGGATGGGATCAAGGTAACGGTGAATACTGACAACCGGACGGTCTCTGATACAACGATGGCGAAGGAATGTACAATCGTTTGGAATGAATTTCATATTAGCGAAACTGATTATCAGCAAATTTATCTTACTAGTGTCGAAGCGAGCTTTGCGGATCGTGTAACAAAGGAAAAGCTTAAGGAACAGATCAAGTGGATCTAATAAATAGTTTACTGTTTTATACTGGTGCCTGACATCTGATGCAATAACTTTTTGAACGGAACTTTATTGTAGGTTCAAAGTCGATGAAACTGATTTAAAAAACACGGCAACCTTTCAAACTGAAAGCCGAGACTAAATGGAAGTACACCAAACATGGTTGGGTGCTTCTTTTTTTGTTTGTTCTTAAGTCAATCTTAAGAATCCCTTGCTAGGATTCAAGTAATTTAAGAAAAACTTAAAGGAGTCATGAGTGATGAATATCCTATTAGCTGAAGATGATTCCCGCCTCGGTGATTTGATCGTTTATATGTTAAAAAAGAAAGGTGGTTGTATGGTTGAATGGGTGATGGAGGGAGAAGATGCCTTCTATTATGCTACTTCCGCTCACTATGATGTGATTATCATGGACTGGATGATGCCCAATGGGGATGGCATTTCTGTCTGCAGGAGATTGCGAAAGCAGGGATATTCCGGCGCCATTCTGATGTTAACTGCTAAAGATACCGTTCAAGACCGAATTCAAGGCCTGGATTCAGGTGCGGATGATTACCTCATTAAACCATTTGAAATTGGCGAATTATTGACCCGATTGCGTGCGCTTTCAAGCCGTAACTATGCCCCTATATTGGAAGAAGAGATTAAGATGGATGATCTAATATTAAATCGGATGAGTCATGTGGTTCGTTCAGGGAGCTCTGAAATTCAATTAAGTCCTCGCGAATTTCAACTGTTAGATTTCCTGGTGCAAAATAAAGGACAAGTGCTGCCGCGCGAGGTCATACTCGAACGGGTCTGGGGTCTTGAAACCGATGTGGCTTTAAAAACAATCGATGCGATTGTTAAATTAATTCGAAAAAAGTTACAATTATTCAAAAAACAAGATAGGCTGCAAAGTATCAGAGGGGTTGGCTATAAATTTGAATACTAAACTTTTTTCGTTGATTCGCCCTTTATTTAAATACGTATAAATTATTCCATTGGATTCTCATCATATTAATCATGTTAGGGATTGTTTTTGTCGGGGTGGCGTTCGTCATTAGCATGGGTATGTCCAAAAGGGCTATGATTCCTATTAGTGCTGCCTTTACGAGACAGCAGGAATTTGTTGGGGATGCATCACATGAATTACGAACACCATTAAGTGTTTTGCTATCCTCGGTCGATGCGTTGGAAATGACGATAGATACAAAAAAGGACGACATGTCTGGAAAATTGCTATCGAATATGAGAGAAGAAGTAAAGCGCATGACCTATTTGGTCCGCGATCTTTTAACACTAGCTCGTTCCGATTCGGATACACTCGAACTTAGAACGGAACTATTCGACCTTAGACCACTTGCAGAAAAAACAATCGAGTCTTTATATCCTCTTGCGGCTGCAAAACAGATTTCTTTCGAATTGAATGCGCCTGCAACCGTAAAGGTTACTGGAGATTCCCAAAGACTATCTCAGTTATTATATTTACTATTAGACAATGCAATTAAATACACACCAAATGGCGGAGAAGTAAAACTTTACGTTTCTAAAGATGTGCATGAGTTAAGATTAATCGTTCAAGATACGGGAATTGGAATAAATAAAGAGGATTATCAGCGAATTTTTGAGCGCTTTTATAGGGCTGATAAATCTCGAACACGGCAAATGGGCGGATATGGACTTGGACTGTCGATTGCCAAATGGATTGTGGAAAACCACAACGGGACCATTAAAGTAACAAGTGAAATCGGAAAGGGCAGTCGATTTACTATAAGCATACCAACACTTTAATTGAATGCTAAGGTATTTCTAGTTTGTAAAATGCAAAGCTATAGATTAAAAGGGTGGAACACATAATGTCTAAAGGGTCATTAGGTCTGCACTTATTTATAGTTGTATCGTCTGCCAAAATAAAAAGATTAATAGTGGTTGACATTACTAAAATATAATAGTAATATAGTAATCCTGATGAGGGAGATTACGAAATACGACGTTTCCTAAATTAGATAAATTCTTTCAGCAGTTGACAAAATTCAGTGTGTTTGATAGAATAATATTCTTGCTTCAAACGAAATAAAATATTTTAAAATAATATTTGACTTTCTGAAGTTGAGATGATATATTAACAAAGTCGCTTTTGAGCGATTGAAAAATTGTTCTTTGAAAACTAAACAAACAAAAACGTCAACAAACAATAAATTATTA
>CAUSCO010000049.1:0-21954 GCA_963530265.1 uncultured Bacillus sp. | reverse complement strand
GATCATTTTTCTGCTAGAAAGCCGACGTAGACGCCTTCTACTTAGGGATTTGGATCATTTTTCTGCTAGAAAGCCGACGTAGACGCCTTCTACTTAGGGATTTGGATGAATTTTTAGCCCGAAAGCCGACGTAGACGCCTTCTACTTTGGGGTTTGGATCATTTTTCTGCTAGAATGCCGACGTAGAACCCTTCTACATAGGGATTTGGATCATTTTTCTGCTAGAAACCCGACGTAGACGCCTTCTACTTAAGGATTTTGATGAATTTTCAGTTCAAAACCCGACGTAGAACCCTTCTACTTTGGGGTTTTGATCAATTTCCAGCTAGAAAGCCGACGTAGAACCCTTCTATTTAGGGATTTGGATCATTTTTCTGCTAGAATGCCGACGTAGAACCCTTCTACTTAAGGATTTGGATGAATTTTTAGCCCAAAACCCGACGTAGAACCCTTCTAGCTTGGGGATTTGATGAAAATTCTGCCACTAAGCCGATGTAGAAGCAGAACCGATGCCCTAATAGCATCGGTTCTATGTATTTTAAGGATTGCTGTTCTTAAGCCTTTTTCCAAACAGTGGCATACTTCTTTTTATATTTTGCATCTTCTTCCTTTTCGATTAAACTTAGGGCCATTTGCTTGATATCCTCATCCTTTAATTCGTCATATAAGTTTTTAAGACCTTGCAGGATATCATATCGTATCAACGTGTAGTTTTTTTCATCGACGCAATGAATAAACCGGTCTTCCAAGCTTTTTGTCACCATCTCTTTTTGCTCCGTCCCCGCAAGACCAATTGTCCAAATGGATTGCAAGCTATGTCTTGCCGTGACGAACTTTTTATCCTTTGTTACTTCCCATACAGCTGGAAAATCTTTTAGTATTCTTTTCTCAGGATCGCTTTTTGCCAAGCTACAGAGAAATTGTGCGGCCCTCGCTCGTTGATGATTATCACGATCTGCTAAATCTTCCTTTAAGTGATCCCATACCTCATAAGCCCAATTTACCTGTTCTTTGGTAGCTGCGATAATCCAATTAAAGGCTTCATATTGTTTATCCTTATCTTCTGAATGTAAATTTTCAAAATTAGATTGAGCTATCGCATCCATCTGCAGCTCCCCTTCATGTTTTAATTTTAACCACTACGCATTCCTTTTGCTCATCTTAACATTGGTTAAATCCTTGCCTTTCCAATAAGCGGCACCCATTGCAACCAAGAGTAAAATACCTGTTGCGACAAACACAATTTGAACTGGGAAAATCCCCCCGATAAAGCCCCCTATAATGGGACCTATCATTCCCCCAATTTGGTTGGATGTTTGATTTAAACTGAAGGCTCTTCCACGAAAATCAGCAGCTGTTGATTTCACGACAAGCCCATTTAAGGCCGGAAAAACTGCACAGAAAAAGGCTCCAAACACGAAACGAATAACCGAAAAACCAATAATCTCACTAAAGAGAATTTGTGCTATTGTTCCAAGTCCACCGCCAAGTAATCCGATAACCAGCACCCGATGAAATCCCACTTTATCGGCCCATCTACCCCAAAACGGAGCAAACAGAGCGCTGGCAATTCCAGGAAGGGAGAAAACAATACCAGCGAGTAATGAAGCTTTATCAGCCGACCCGCCTAATTTGACTATATATAAGGGAAGAATCGGTTCAATCGTCATAATCGACCCCGCGGTAACAACGGTCAAGAGAAGTACCATCATTAAAGGACGATTGTTCCATGCTTCTCTCAAATCATTTTTAACGGAACCCCGTTTATCACTAGGGGTAAAGTTGTCCTCTTTCACCCAAAAAATGACAAGGATGGTCGAAATCAAAACAATAATCCCAGCACTGCCGAAGGCCCAGCGATTCCCGACCAAATGGGCAATCCCACCGCCGAGCAGTGGGCCCACAATTCCACCCGAGGCAGAGGCTGTGGATATCATCGATAGGGCATATCCGACATTTTTACTTGGCGTGTTTGTCCCAATTAAGGCAATCGCTCCAGGTATAAATCCTGTTAATAACCCCTGAGAAATTCGAAGTGCTAATAACTGATAGGGATTGGTCACAAAAGCTGTTAAAGTATAAATGAGAAAAAGAAAAAATCCCGCCCGGATAATCATTGGTTTTCGTCCATATTTATCTGCAACACTTCCCCAAAAGGGAGAAGAAATTGCTCCTGCAAAAAATGCGGCACTAAATAATAACCCTGACCACATTTCAACATTTTCATTGACACCAATTTGTGGAAGAAAAAGAGGTAAAAAAGGAATTACCATCGAAAAACTTGCAGATGTAAAAAAGACCCCAATCCATAGTACCCACAAATTACGTTTCCATCCGTTCACGCTAGTCGCTCCCATAAATTGCATAATAATTTTCTCCATTACTTTACCACAAACAGGAAAAAAAAAGAACGCTTAGCGTCCCGAAATAACTTTCTAATTTCTATGTGTTAACAACAACTTCTACATAATTACGTAACAGTATAATTAAGATGAACATCCACTACCGCAGCTGGAACAGCTGGAGCCGCCACCATCGCTTGAGCCATCCGAAGAAGCAGAGCCGCAAAAAATGGCGGTGGAGCAGCCGCTTGTGTAATTAGCAGGATTGGCAAAAGCATACACTTTCGCGTAGTTCCAATACTCATCAAAATAATAGTAGGAGAAAAAGACCATCACAAGTGACAACGTAGACATTTCTCCATAGGTTCGCTGCCTCGTAAAGGCACCTTTTTTGTCCACTCGATAAATACTTTCCGCTTCACTCAATTGTTTTTTGATTTGATCCACAAGATATTCAATCATATCCTGGTTATCTTCATTTATCTTAAAGTACTTTTCTATCAAAAAATCTTTACTGCCTTCTTTAAATTCCTTTAATACCTGAACATCGAGCGGGTGTTTGAAAAAACTTCCCTTGATTTCCAGCTAAATTGAGTAATTTCAAACATTTGTGAAAAGATCCAGTCAAAAAACGCACGTTCCTGTGGGGCTGGGTCATGTTTTGCATTTGGGGTATGGTGCAACATTCTCCCTAGGAATTTCTCTGAAAATCTTTGATACTTTTGCGTAAACAGCAGCATATCATGCCAGACTTCATCCACTTCTTCACTAAACATAGGTGTCTTTTTTAATAGATTGGAGAGCAAGAAATAACGCTTTAACTCAAACAGAAGCCATTCAAAATCATCTTCGTTTCGTTTGGAATTTTCTTAAAGAAAGCGATATTTAACCTGTTCGACATAGTCCACATCTAAAGCAAACGTTAATTTATCAAGCAAAGGCTGAATTGGAACACCATCGAGAACACCGAGCCGAGCTGGAATGTTTTCCTTTGCTAAAGTGGGTCTATTTTTTATAATAATCGTAATAACTCCTGCAGTTAAACCTGTTAACATGAGACCGGCGATAATAATTCCTGCAATCATCTAATTTACTCCCCCTTTTTATCATTTTTGTAACTGCTCAACATATTTTTATAACTCTTCGAATCACAGGATACAAAAAATAACCCATCCATACTCCAAGCAAATTTAAAATAAAATCATCAATATCCATACTGCCACGCCTTGTAAAGTGCTGTGTAATTTCGATTAGCAGAATAAAGGCGAACAGTGCCAGGCACTGTTCGCCTTTTTTATTTAAAAATTGAAAAGAATGGAAGCACAACAATACCAAGAGTTAGGAAAAAAACGGCGATTGCACTTATTTTTTGTTTCTCCTTCCATAAGCTAACGCCAAAACCAACGGTATAAATCAAAATCATAAACAGACCAATGTATGTAAATATTCTCACCTATTCCCCTACCTTCATCGGTTTTTTTTCTTGTTTACCATAATCAATAATTGTAATATCTGGGTTCACATAAATGTCTGCTTTTGGATACGATTTGCCCCAATTAAATTTTTTAAATTCCTGAATCGTTCCAAAATACTTTCTAGCATAATAGGGTAAAGAATAGGGAGCACCTTTAAATTCCGTTTGTGTTTTTTTAAACAGTTCTTCATATGATGTTTTAATATAGTCCCTTATTTGTTTATTTATGATCTGCTGGTTCTTTTTCACGGTATAGTTGGTCATTGACGGGTTTGTCATAATTTCAACCTGTAAAGGTACCGTGATAAAAATCTTTGGCGTTGGGCCCTTTAAGTTCATTTTTACTTTATTGTTTTCAGTTTTCAGGAGGCGCGCTACAAACTGTGTCTCTTTTTCCGAAAAAGGATTGGGGATATCCATCAAAATATCCTTCATGTTCGTTGTATCATCAAGAACATTAACAGTGCGTGTTTCTTCACCACTTAACTTATCAATCATCACTCCATCCTTAAATACCGCTGACCCAATAAACTGTGTATCATCAAGCTCCCCTGTTGCATTCAATTGTCCTGCCATGTATTCATCTTCCCGTTTAATTTTAGGATGTTTTTCCCTTACCGCTGTAGTATACATGGCCAAATAGAGGTCGGTTCCCCTGTCCAATGTTTTAAAATAACGAAACAGAGTGGAATCTGGAATGAACCCATTTTCAATGCCGTGGTCGATCATGTATTGAAAGTACTTATGTGGCCTTGTTTCCATTTTCGGATGATTGTTTAAAAAATATTTGCTTGCGTCTTCCTTCGAAATGGCTAAAAAGCTATTGAGACGAATTTCTTTATCTTTTAAGACGTCCGTAATCGTCTTCACAAACTTTGGGTCTCTTGCATAATCCTCCGAGGCAATAACGACCTTTAAAAGTTCATAACTAATACTACGGGATATGATGGCATTTGCCGTCCCTTTGGCTGCGATGAAATCATTGGCATCAAACGTGATGATTTCTCGAGGCTTTTCCGGTGAACCACCACCGCCTTGAATACTCCCAACTTCTGGATTGGCAAGCAGCATAGTGACTTTGATTTTTCCCTTCTGTTTGGAGTGATCAATTCCTAGACCGATCACATAGGACCTATCCTCAAGTTCTTTTCGATCCCAACAGCCTGTTAATAAGCAAACCATGACTAGAAACAACATATATTTACATACTATTCCTGTTTTTGGCATGTTTAAATTCTCCTTTTAACAATGCGACTAACCATAAGATGAGCGAAATAGCTGCAAACGTTGGACCCGATACACTTTGTATGAGCGATTTATACGCTACACTGACATCTATAGCTGTTTCAGGTATGCTGCCAATTAATAAATAAATGGTCGCAAGTGAGGGGATTAAGTATTCAAAGTCTTTTATTTTAAAGAGATAACCGAACATAAGGGCATTTAAGTATAAAAAGGCTGTGAAGCGAATAAATGCTCCTAATATCCATATAACAAAAAATATAATTTCTATATTTGGTATATAGCTTCCAAGTGAAATAAAACGAATGGCTGAGTGGAATGGATAACCTGTTGTTTCTAAGGATGCGTCAAACATGCAGACGAAAACTAGAATTGCCGCACTAAGTTGTATGCTTACGTATATATAAGCAATCCATGTGCCTTTTCGAAATGCTTTGTTTGATGTAATGTATGGAATGATCAAAGTAAACAGAAAAAAATCAGCAAAAAGGTTTAGATTTTGGGAGCTTTGCTTCAATATCTCAAGTTTCCCAGGACCCCAGATAGGAAACATGGCCCGAAATGTACTATCCTTCGTACTTAATAATAACGCAAGATACAAAGAGATCGCGGAATAGAAAACGATAAGATAGGAGACCGAACCGACATGCTGAATCCCCTTTTTAGCCCCGTAAGCACAGACTGCCATTAATATGGCATAAATGATTACATTAGGTGTCGTTCTAAAATAGAATGCTTTAATAATATTTGTATAGGATCTTGAATCGATCGAAATGGAGGTGGAGCTAATCACAAAGATTAGAAGACTAACAAAAAAACCTATGTAACGTCCCAGTAATGTTTGAATAACAGAAAATAGATGTTTATTCTGGAACAACGTCATCGTCTTTATTAATAAAAATAACGGAATAAAAAAGAGTCCTGCTGATAGGATGGGGATCATCCATGCTGCGTTTTGTACCTGATGATAAATAGTGGTTGGTGTATCTTCAGTTGCTTTTGAACCAACCATTAAAATAGCGATGGACACATATTCACGAATACCAAGTTTTCCAGGTTGCTGCTTCATATGAGTTTTATCCCTTTCTTTGTTTAACCATATCCTTTGGTTTTAGGTACCCTGGGCGAAACCTTTCTTTCATAGGAACGTGCCGAACAATTAAGTCCTTTGACGAGAAGAAATGTGGCGTCATGGGCGCAAAGTAAGGAGTTCCAAATGATTTTAATGAAACTAAATAAAAGAGACCAACTGTAAAAAGGGCTGTGGCTCCATAAACGCCCATAAATCCTGCTGTAAAAATAAACAAAAAGCGAGCGATTCGAATAGCGAAATTCATGCTCACATCACTGATAATAAAAGAGCTTAAGCCACTTAAAGCAATAACAATAATAACAATCGGACTAATAATATTGGCTTGTACAGCGGCTTGGCCTAAAATTAAGGCACCGACGATCCCAATAGTAGGACCAATCGGCGATGGTACACGTAACCCAGCCTCACGTATAAGTTCAAAAGCAATTTCCATCATAAAAATTTCGATGATGGATGGAAAAGGGACTCGTTCCCTTGTCCCTGCAATCGCCATTAACAAATCAGGTGGAATCATCCCTACATGATAGTTGGTAATCGCAATATAAAATGATGAGGCAAAAACAGCGACAAACATGGCTAGTAATCGCAATATCCTAATGAAATTACCATAAGGTGTACGCAGGTAATGATCTTCCGATGAATGCATCAATGACCAAAAGGTTGCAGGCAATATAAGACAGCTCGGGGAATTGGACATTAACAATATAATGTGCCCTTCTTCAATGAATGAGGCTGCCCGGTCAGGTCGTTCGGTATATAATAAGGTTGGAAATAATGATCTAGGTCGTTCTTCCAAATATTGCTCTAATATACTTAAATCAAGAATTTTATCAGTTTCGAATAATTCTAACCGATCTTTTATCGATTGAAGTAGTTCGCCATTCACTAGGTCTTTTTCATAAACAAGAAACACATCGTTTTTTGATCTTTTTGTAACCAGTCCAACCTCAACAATAAGGTTTTCATTTTTGATCTTTTTACGGATTAACGAAACATTATCTATCACCTTTTCGTTAAAAGACTCTTTTGCTCCTTTTATAATCACTTCATTATCAGATTTTTCAATTGAACGGCCACTAACTTTTGTTGTTTCAAATAAATAGCATAAGGAGTCTCCCTCCACAAAGAGTGCGGTGATACCACTAGTCATAAAATCGGTAATTTCCCCTATATGGGAGGATGTCTTTTGGATTGGGTATGAAACGATATCTTCAATATTTCCTGTAGGCTGCTCGTTTTCAATTAGTTGTTCCACTATGCCCGCCTGAACATTTTCTATGTCTACCATTGTGCTTATATAAATGATAAATGCGCGGCGATTGAGCGACCGGATGGTAAACTCACGTACCTTAACATCTATATTTTTGGGAACACTAAAAATGGACTTGAATATCGTTAAATTTTGATCATAATTTCTGCTTATATCTTGTTTTTTTAACTCAATTCTCTGTTCATTGGACTGATCATTAGTTTGTGGTTCCGTATTGGAAGTTTTGATCAACGACTTTAAGAACTTTTTTTTCATCCTGAACCACCTCCAATTTTTAAATAGTTTTCCAAGTTTGGGTTTATTTATGTACGAAAGTCAAACAAGCAGCATCAAAATCTTATACAGCAATGCTAATTTTATTCCTCAGGTTTTAAATTCTATAGAACGAAACAGAGCCCTTAGACTATTAATGTCTAGGGGCTCTTACTTATAAATTTGAATTTACTTAATTAACTTTTGAACCAATACCTTTATAGGGATTAAATGCTACACATATGTTTATTGAAATCTAAGGTTCCTCTCGCGTCAATTTTACTTTCTCGTTTCCCTGCGTACCACAGGTGCTACTTCTGTAGCTAAACGTTCAATGTTCTCTGCCACTTTTTTAAATGGCAAACCGCCGATGTCTATTTGCGCAATAAAACGCTGATGTCCGTAAAGTTCGTATTGATGGAGAATTTTTTCAATGATTTGTTGTGAACTTCCGACAAATAAAGCTGTTTCTGGTGCCGCTAACCTTTCAAAATCATTTCTGGACATCCGTGTATTCATCCCACGCTGACGATTGACGTATCCCCAATAATTTGAATAATATGGGTAAAATTCGTCTTTAGCCTGCTGCGTCGTTTCTGAAATAAAGGCATGTCCAGTTACCCCCACCTTCAAATCTTCAGGCACATGACCCGCTTGCCCTGCAGCTTGGCGGTAAATATCTACAAGTGGTTTAAACCTTTGCGGATCTCCTCCAAGTATTGCTAAAGCTAATCCAGTCCCTAATCTTCCGGCTCGAGCTGCGCTTTCTGGAGTACCACCAACACCAATCCATAATGGGATTTTTTTTTGAAGAGGCCGCGGTGCAATATCCGCATTCCTTAATTCAGATCGAAAATGGCCCTTCCAGGTAACCCTCTCCTCGGCATTAAGCTTTAGAAATAGCTCAATATGTTCTTCAAACAATTCATCATACTGATTCACATCATACCCAAATAGTGGGAAAGATTCGATAAACGCCCCACGACCCGCAATGATTTCGGCCCGGCCATTTGATAAAAGATCGAGTGTGGCAAAATCTTCGAATAAACGGACTGGGTCAACGGTGTTTAATACCGTGGTTGTACTTGTCAGCTTAATTTGCTTTGTGACTTGTGATAGCGCCGATAACACCACTGGCGGAGTTGAAACGGCATAGTCCAGGCGGTGATGTTCACCAACACCGAATACGTCCAAGCCAGCCTCATCAGCCATTTTTCCCGCTTCGATGATTTCGAATAGACGCTGTCTTGCACTGATAGTTTGTCCTGTTAGTGGATCCGGACCTATATCCGCTAATGTATATATCCCGATTTCCATACCGGATTTCGTTTGTTTCGTGTCATTTTCCATCATGTTATCCCCCAATATCTGTTTCATAGCTTCCTTGTTACTATTATTCTAAGCAGTATAAAATTAATGCAGTAAACTTATCTTGAATTGATAATATTCTAATTTAAGATATATAAAATGTAAACAAATTAGAATTCACAACACAAGTATTAAGATTTCAATCTATCACTCTAACATTTTAAGAAAGAAATAATATGTTGTTTATCCCAAAACATCTATGACAAACTCGTAATTCACTAATACCAATAATTCTATAGTGCATCCAAAACAATCTATATTATATAATGAAACTATTAGGCTATATTTTTCGTTATAGTTTGTGAACGAATTTTTGATATGAAAGGAAAATGAAGTTTTGAAATTAACACGGATAGGAAAATTATTTTTTACATTCCTTCTTTTGCTGATCCTATTCTTTATTATTTTTCTTAAGGAATCCAATCCTAATAAGGAATCGAAAATAAATCAAATTGTTTCTTTACCTACTGAACTCAATCCGCTAGTGAAGGAACGGAGCAATCAATTAATCCAGAAAGCAGCAGATAAAGGAATTGTAGTCGTTATTACGGATGGCTTTCGAAGTTTTGAAGATCAGGATCGGCTTTATGAAACAGGCCGTACAATAGAGGGAAATATTGTAACCAACGCAAAAGGGGGCGAGTCTTATCACAATTATGGGCTTGCCATTGATTTTGCATTAGAGACCCCATCAGGGGATGTAGTTTGGGATATGAAATATGATAGAAATGAAAATGGCAAAGCCGATTGGAACGAGGTTGTTAAAATAGCAAAAGCATTAGGGTTTCAATGGGGTGGTGATTGGGAGAATTTTAAAGATTATCCCCATTTAGAAATGGATTTTGGACTCACAATCGCTGACTTACAGCAAGGAGAAAGACCAGCAGAATCATCCTTGACAGCCGATAACATACAGAGCGAACAGTGACGGTCACTGTTCGCCTTTTTTAAATTGTCCAGCTCCAGCGCCCAGCGGCTAGTGTACTTCGCTCTTTTCCCTACGATAAGTCAACATCGGATCGCTGACGCTCTCCGTGTTTCCTTTATCTCAGTCAAATCGCTCCAGTCCATACGCCGCTAAACGGGCGCTTGCGCTTTTTTTACTTGCTTGTTTCCCGGCGCACGACTGGTGCTACCTCGGTTGCCAATTTCTCAATGTTCTCGGCCACTTTTTTAAAAGGCATACCGCCAATGTCCATTTGAGCAATAAATCGCTGATGCCCAAATAGCTCGTGTTGTCGGAGGATTTTTTCAATGATTTGCTGTGAGCTTCCAACAAATAAAGCGGTTTCTGGTGCTGATAACATGTCAAAATCCGCTCTGGACATCTGTGTGCTCATCCCGTGCTGGCGATTAAGGTATTCCCAATAATTAGAATGATACGGATAGAATTGATCTTTTGCCTCTTGCGTCGTTTCTGCAATAAAGGCATGTCCTGTTACCCCAACCTTCAACTCTTCAGGAGCATGACCGGCTTGACTTGCGGACTGTCGGTAAATCTCTACGAGCGGCTTAAAGCGGATTGGATCTCCTCCGAGTATGGCTAGCACTAAGCCGGTACCTAATTTCCCGGCTCGTGCTGCACTTTCCGGCGTGCCTCCGACTCCCACCCATAATGGAATATTTTGTTGCATAGGGCGCGGGGCAATTTCGGCCTTTTTCAAAGCAGAACGAAAGTGTCCCTTCCAGGAAACCTTCTCATCTGCACTTATCTTTAGAAAAAGCTCAATATTTTCTTCAAACAATTCATCATAATGATTTACATCATACCCAAACAGCGGGAAAGATTCGATAAACGCCCCACGCCCCGCAATGATTTCGGCCCGTCCATTTGACAAGAGATCGAGTGTTGCAAAATCCTCGAATAATCGGACAGGGTCAACCGTGTTTAATACCGTCGTTGCACTCGTCAGTTTTATTTGTGTTGTGACTTGTGAAAGAGCAGCTAATACAACCGGCGGCGCTGACACGGCATAGTCTAGGCGGTGATGTTCTCCAACGCCAAACACTTCCAAACCTGCGTCATCAGCCATTTTTCCCGCCTCGATAATTTCTGAGATTCGTTGTTTTGCACTAATTGTTTTCCCTGTTAGTGGATCTGGAACCAAATCCGCTAGTGTATAAATCCCAATTTCCATACCGGCATGTTTTGTTGTCGACTCTTCCATCATCCTACTCAACTCCACCATCAGTTTCGTAATTGCCTTGTTTAATAATATTCAATGCCATGACAAAATCCACTGAAGGTATTATAGGAAATAAAATTTTAAAGTAAATATTGAAAAAGCTTAAGGAATGAATGACATTTTTCCTACTTACCTTACTGATCTCTTCCTGCTAGAAAAATCAGTTGAGAAATTGCCTAATTTATGATTGGATAAAGAACTAGGGGGGGATCAACATGAAAGGAAAAATAAGACTCGTCATCACCATGCTCATTTTTGGGAGCATCGGGGTCTTTGTAAAAAAGATAGATTTAACATCAAGTGAAATTGCGTTTTTAAGAGGGGTAATCGGGAGTCTCTTCCTGCTCGTAGCGAGTCTTCTTGTTAAACATAAACCATCACTTAAAGCGTTAAAACAAAATGCCCTACTACTCCTATTATCAGGAGGGGCGATTGGCCTTAATTGGATATTCCTATTTCAAGCCTATCGATATACGACAATATCCAATGCCACCATCAGCTATTACTTCGCGCCTATATTTGTCATGATCTTAGCACCATGGGTTCTGAAAGAAAAATTAACAAGTGTGAAAGTTGGCTGCATCATAATGGCAATGATTGGTTTATTTTTAATCGTTAATCCCGGGGCTGGGGATACAGGAGGTTCACAAAATCACGCAGTAGGTATTTTTCATGGCCTTTTAGCGGCAGCTTTATATGCTAGCGTGATTTTAATGAACAAATTCATCAAAAACTTATCAGGTTTTGAGACCACTTTAGTACAATTAATGGCAGCAGCTTTAGTCTTACTTCCATATATACTGTGGCAGGGCAATCTTAGCTTTGCTGGTTTAAACACAACTTCGATTATTTTTATCCTAATCCTTGGTATTGTACATACGGGTTTAGCTTATTTTTTTTATTTTACTTCCATCCAAGAACTAAAAGGGCAAACCATTGCTGTACTTAGCTATATCGATCCGATTTCCGCTGTAATTATCGCAGCCATTTTCTTAGGCGAAAGTATGACTCTGATTCAAATGGTTGGCGGTTTCTTAGTACTAGGTTCTACCTTTTTAAGTGAGAAATTAGAGATAAAAGCATCTAAAAAAAGCCAAACTCCCACTACTTCATCTTGATAAGTGTTCAGTTCTGATAAAAAAAGCTGGTTTTTCCCATGTTCAGGAGAAAACCAGCTTTACTTTATTTCAGCATTCTTTTGATCATGTACTCAATCAAATCAAGATTGTTATCAATAAAATTCAATCGATCGTGGGAAGTAATCGCCCAGTCTGAACTTTGATTCATCGATGAAGTAATATGCTTAAAACCGAATGAATATCTTGAGTAAAGTTCAGAAATTACATAGCTTATTCTTCTCATTTTGAGTTTCTCTTTGTTTGCAATATTATTAAGGTCCTCAATTAACCAATCAGGGGCGTTCTCAATTGCTTTATTTACAATTACTTCATTTTCTTGATTAATCATGGTTTTTCTCCTTTTAAAAATGTACTGTGAAGTTGAACTCATTCTAACAAAACAAATGCATTTTTTCAATGTTTAGTTTTTTATTCATGTGTTTGCTAATGGGGATCGCTTCCTTTTTGCGATTGGCATAACATTTAAGTTCCGGTACTATCTCCTTTCATAATAATAATAAATATTTTTCTTTAACATCTAGGACATATTTTATTAACAATAGGGGTATATAGTTTATATCAGAGGGGATAGCATGCGTGGCTATCATGGTATTAGGCGTAGGCGGAGCCTATACGAGAGGGAATTAATAATCTCAATGTCGGTTAAACCAAGATGGAGTTGAGTTGTGACCAAACTCAGATTTATTTCCATCTAGGGAATTTTATCTCCAAAAATCAAAGAAGTGCAACTTATACTTGTATCGACATCAATGCGGATTTTGATTCCTACATACTTAAAGCCCCTTAATTAGTAAAATTAAGGGGCTTTAATCTATTTTTTACAATCAGAAGAAGAGTAATTTTTTCGCGTTTTGCTGCATAGTTCTACTTCTTATTGAAACCATATGGAATGGAGGTGTATATCATGATGGAAAAGGAAAACGAGGCTGGCTCAAATATGATCAAATACAGCATTTGGGACACCAGAACAGAAGAGAATCTCGATATGACCAAAGAAAAATTTGCAAAGGCCTTGGAACGCTCTACTATAGAATCGAAAACAATTGACCACAGTGATTAAAAAGGCAGCGATAGCATTTTTGTGTACTTAAGAAGTAAACAAAATCACGAGCGAAGTAACCGCTCGTGAATGAATTTAAGATTGATAATAAATTTTACCAGTTTCAACCAACTGTTTTAATCCTAGAAACATATAACCCCAATCTTGATGGTTTTATTGATCTGATTCCACAACCAACCATGATTGTGACCATTTTTCAATTTCTTTTATAATTGGCTCTAATGCTTGCCCTTTTTCGGTTAGAGAATATTCAATTCGCACCGGTGTTTCCGGGAATACCTCGCGTTTAACAATTCCGTGATTTTCTAATTCCTTCAAGCGCTCAGAAAGGACCCTTCCACTTATACCCATTGATGATTCTAAAGTGCAGAAGCGCTTCGATCCTGTAAGCAGTTGATAAATGACAAGACCTGTCCAACGCTGGCTCATCATCCCCATAGCTTTTTCAAATCGAGGACAAATGACAGGTTGATTCATTGTTGGTCACCTCCTATTAGTTTATAACGATTCACAAAATAACTACCATACATAATAATTTAATTGACACAAGTAACTAATAAAAATATAATTAGTTACATAAAGTAAGTTACTAACTTAAATTCATTTTACACTATACAATTGATTTCATCAATACATCATTTTATTCGAAACGATTACCTTTGTCAGTCCACTTGACTTAAAGGTTCCAAATAAATAGCATTTATACGAAAAATTTCTCTGAGAGACGAGAACAAAATAAGGTGGTTTTAACATGAATCTTGAAGCGGATGTTTGTATTGTTGGTGCAGGTCCCGGCGGCGCTCTATTAGGATATTTGCTCGCGAAAAACGGTATCTCAACAATTGTTCTCGAACGTCACCTCGGAATCGACAAAGAATTCCGGGGTGAACATCTCAACCAAGAGGGTGAACATATTTTAAAAAAATATGGTCTTTATGATAAAGTCGAACAGGCAGGCCTTCTTTTAATGGAACGAGTTGAATATTATCAACATGGACATGTAATAAAAACTGTCACACCAGCCGCAGGAGAACATCATGTCGGCATCCATGTTCCACAAAAGAATTTATTAAGCGTGCTGCTTGGCGAAGCGGAATCAAATGAGACGTTTAAACTAATGATGGGAACAAAAGTCACCGATTTAATTTTTAATGAAAATGGATTTGTTACTGGTCTAAAAGCCAAGAACGGTGACCAGGAAGTGACCATAAAAAGCACGATTGTTGTGGGGGCAGATGGCCGCTTTTCATCAGTAAGAAAGCTTGCTGATTTTTCGTTTTCTACCATTAAACATGGATACGATTTACTTTGGGCAAAAATTCCTAGCCCTGCAGGCTGGGAACCAACGATTAAAAATGCTTTAATTAATGGTCAGCAGTTAGCTTTATTTACACAGTCAGGCGGATTTATTCAAATCGGCTGGAATATTGAAGAAGGTACGTATCCAGCATTGAAAAAGCAATCATTTGTACCATTTATAGAGAAAGTCGTCGCAGCCTTTCCAGAATTAACTGAAACAGTACGCGCACATATTCAATCTTGGAACGATTTTATTTTATTAAACGTCCAAAGCTGTCAATGTCCAACTTGGGTAAAGGACGGTGTGGTGATTATGGGTGACGCTGCTCATACGATGAGTCCTACTGGTGCCTTTGGCATTAATTGTGCTTTAATGGATGCAGACGTGTTAGCTGATGTCATTAGTGAAGCACTTGACAATCAAGATGTAAGTGCAGTCAGATTGAAAAAATTTGAACTTGCTCGTCGTGATGACATAGAAAGACTGCAGCAACAACAGTTGCAGAAAGAAAAAACTTATAAAAATAATTTCGTTGTATCTGTCTTGTCTTAAAGCTCGGGGGGACAACAAAATTTATAAAAATAGGAAATTGGGGGAATTCATGGTGGAACAAGTTCAAATAAAATCTAACGTTCTCTCCGTGTTAGAGAATAAAATTCAAGTGATTAAAAAAGGGGAAGAAGCAATTTATCTGGTAGGTCCTATCAAGCTGCCGGTCAATTTATACGGTGAAACCGTTGAATTTAAATGGTACAGCTGGCTTAAAAGTGATCATGTAACAGAGGATTATCAGCAAGTCGTCGAGAAATTATCATCTGCAAATCTAGCTGATCATCAACAATCAAGTGTTCTTGTTTATGGGGATTTTGAATTTGGCGAGGATGCATTGATTAGAATGCATTCAATCTGCCATACTGGAGATATCTTTGGAAGCAAACGCTGTGATTGCGGCTTTCAGCTTAAACAGTCCATGAAGATGATTGCCGAGCATGGAACGGGTGCTTTATTTTATTTAGCTAATCATGAAGGCAGAGGCATCGGTTTATTTAGCAAGGCCATGGCCTATATTCTTCAAGAAAATGGTTACGATACAGTTGAGGCCAATGAAGGATTAGGATTTGCTGATGATACTAGGAATTATGATGACGCTATCGAGGTTCTTAAAGCCCTAAGATCAAAGCCCGTCACCCTCATCACAAACAATCCCAAAAAGCTAAAAGCCTTGAAAGAAGCCGGTGCACTAGTCTCTGGAAGGACTCCTTTATGGGGTGATATCTCCGAGTACAATGAAAAATACCTACAGACGAAAGTAAAAAAATCAGGACATATGGCACCATTAAAAGATTGATTTCCACAAGGGATATTTTTGAAACGAAATACACAGGGATGGTGCCAGGCACCATTCATCCTGAATAGCAGGAGGCTTTGTTTGTATGATGAATGATGAGTTTTATATGCACTTAGCATTGAAAAATGCTCAAGCGATGAAAGGTCAGACAGACCCAAATCCGCTCGTAGGTGCCGTAATTGTGAATGATAATCGGATTGTCGGAGTTGGAGCCCATATGAAAGCGGGTGAACCCCACGCTGAAATCCATGCACTTCGTATGGCTGGTGAACATGCAAAGGGCGGTACCATATATGTAACGCTTGAACCTTGTTCCCACCATGGCAGAACCGGTCCTTGCGCAGTAGCACTTGTGGAGGCTGGGATTAAAAAAGTAATTATTGCGACATTGGATCCGAATCCGATTGTTGCAGGAAATGGTGTAAAAATTCTCGAAGACGCTGGAATTGAGGTCATTACAGGGGTTTGTCAAGAAGAATCAAGACAAATGAATGAGGTTTTTAATAAATTCATTGTTGAGAAAAAACCATTTGTTACCTTGAAAGCAGCCACCACGCTAGATGGCAAAACCGCTACCCATACGGCCAGCAGCAAGTGGATTACTTCAGCAGATGCCAGACAGAATGTACATCAACTGAGAAGTGAAAATATGGCAATCCTCGTTGGGGTAAATACAGTTATTGAAGACAATCCAGAGCTGACAGCGAGAATTCCAAATGGGCGTAATCCCATTCGGGTGATTTTAGACTCTTCCCTTAGAATTCCGTTGGATGCAAAGGTTGTTACGGATCATCAGGCAGAAACGTGGGTTTTTACGAGTGAGAACTATGACAAAGAACAACGGAAAATGTTAGAGAACCGTGGAATATCTGTTTTTGTAACAAGCGGTTCAAATAAAGTTGATCCAGACGATGTTATGAAGATCTTAGGTGAAAAGCTTATTTCCTCCGTTTTAATTGAAGCAGGCGGAACCATTAATGCCGCTCTTTTTGAAAAACAATTAATTGATAAAGTTATCCTATACATGGCTCCAAAACTAGTTGGCGGACAACTGGCTCCTACCTTCTTGGAGGGCACCGGAATTGAGAACATGGGCGATGCAGTGGAGTTGTCGAACATGACTGTTACACCAATTGGGAAAGATTTTAAATTTACAGGAAATCCAATTTATTAATAAATGGAGAGTGCTATGGCGCTTTCCATTTTTAACGGTAGAGGTGTTTAGATGAGATTTGGTTTTGATATTGATGATACATTGATTAATTTAAGGGAGTATGCCTTTCATCTTTATAATAAAAAATTGGGTCAGGAGATTGGACTCGAAGTTTTTCAAGCGTTAAAAACGGTTGAGATTCATGAGGCATTTGGAATGACATCAGAAGAAGGCAAGCAAATGTGGAACAGTACCTTAGAGGAAATTTACTACGACTCTTGTCCAGTTTTTCCAGGTGCTGTCGAACTACTGCAAGAGCTTGAAAAGCAGGGCCACGAAATTTTTTATATAACCGCACGGAATAAGGAACATGGCGAGCGCACGAAGAAATGGTTAGTGGAACAAGGATTTCCGGTTCATGATGATCGGTTCTTCTGGGGAATGAAGGATCACGAAAAAGTAAACATTATTAAGAAATTGAATTTGGATTATTATTTTGACGATAAGCCAGAAATTTTAGATACTTTATCTGGACAAGCAGTAAAAGTATTTATGAAAGATCAATCCTATAACCAGCACGTTAACTTCCCACGGATTAAGAATTGGTCTGAGTGGAAGAAAATGATAAAGGCTAAAGCAGACTAAAGACGGTCTGCTTTTATTTTTGTTTTTCCAGATAAAAGAAAAGTTTATGGTTGCAGGAAATGGTAAAATATATTTAGAAACCTGATAAAGTTAGACTTTTTCAAGGACAAACAATGATTAGGAGGCAACTATGTTTTTATCCTATCCCCTTTTGGCAGCCCTTTTAGGGATGTTGATTGCCCAGTTCGTAAAAATTCCTATCCATCTGTTAACAACAGGTGAATTAAAATGGAACCTAATGTTTAGTACGGGCGGAATGCCTAGTTCACACACTGCTACCATAATTTCTCTGACCACTGCAATCGGATTAACCTCAGGGGTTCAATCGAATGAGTTTGCCATTGCTGTAGTAATGTCCGTCATTGTGATGCATGATGCAATGGGTGTTCGTAGACATGCTGGCTATCACGCAGAAATTTTAAATAAGTTATTAGTCGACTTCAACGTTCTCGTCGAATCGTTAAAAAACCCAAATATAAAGAAAACCGAGTCCAGAGAAAAGCTAAAAGAATTATTAGGCCACCAACCTGCTGAAGTTTTCTTTGGGGCCATTACAGGAATACTTGTAGGTGTTCTAACCTATCAGTTTTATCCATTTTAATCTTTACTTTTATAAAAAAAATACCTTCTAAATGGGAAGGTACTAATTTTTTTGTAGACTTTTTGATGAAAGTTCCTGACTTTATAATGATTTTAACTTTGAAATAAATCAGAAGATAGATAACGCTCTCCTGTATCGGGAGCCAAACACAGAACCCGTGCTGACGATGGCAGCTTTTTGGCAGCCTCAACGGCAAAATGGGCAGTGGATGCTCCTGATGCCCCTACAAAGATTCCTTCCTCCGCGGCAAGTCGGCGTGCCATGACTTCAGCATCTTCATCTTTTATGAGCAGGATTTCATCGTAAATATCCCTGTTTAAGATTTTGGGAATAAAACCAGGTCCTGTTCCAGGGATTTTATGAGGACCAGGTTGACCACCTGATAATACTGGTGACCCAAATGGCTCAACCACATATATTTTTAAATTTGGAATCGATTTCTTCAATTCCTCTCCAACACCGGTCACCGTACCACCAGTTCCTGCTGTCACCACCAAGGCATCAAGCTTTCCCTCAAATGCCTCCATAATCTCAACAGCAGTGGTTCCACGATGGGCGTCAGCATTTGCTGGATTCTCAAACTGCATAGGAATAAAACTGCCAGGAAGTTCGTTTGCCAAGCGGTTCGCTTCATCAATGGCCCCCTTCATCCGCAATCTTCCTGGAGTTAAATGGACTTCCGCTCCGTAAGCTTTTAAGATTTTGACACGCTCTTGTGTGGCATTGTCAGGCATGGTAATAATACAAGGATATCCTTTTACGGCAGCTACCATGGCAATACCAATCCCCGTGTTTCCGGAAGTCGGTTCAATAATCGTACTTTCTCCAGGTATAAGTTTCCCTTCTTCCTCCGCACGTTCAATCATTTTCATCGCTGCCCGGTCTTTTACGCTTCCCCCTGGGTTAAATGATTCAAGTTTTATGTATACTTCACCACCAGATGGGTCTGGTATTTTATTAAGTTTTACTGTTGGGGTATTCCCAATTAAATCAAGTATGGAGCTATAGAGTTTCATTTTTTTCACCTTTCAAAAATAATATTTGTTTTATTTCACATACTAAAACAGTACCAAAGCTTTTTATTTTGCAATTTCATTAGTTTTTGATACCATATACAAGCCACCACTGAACCAATAACATATTTGAAATAAACTCATACTTACAATAACATCGGAGGTTTTATAATGAAAGTAGTAGCAATTATCGGTAGTATTCGTAAAGAATCAATTAACAAAAAGTTAGCAGAGTTTATAAAATCTCGCTATATTAACAAATTTGATCTTGAAATTTTAACATTACAAGATATCCCAATGTACAACCAGGATATTGAAAATGATCCACCACAAGCTGTTGTTGATTTCAAGTCACAAGTAAAAGCAGCAGATGCTGTTTTATGGGTAACTCCTGAATATAATGGTACAGTTCCAGGCGTTTTAGTTAATGCCATTGATTGGTTATCACGTGTCGATAAAGTCATGATTGGTAAACCATCCATTGTGATGGGTGCATCAATGGGGGTCTTAGGAACGGTTAAAGCGCAACTGCATTTACGTGATATTTTATTTGCCGGCGGCGTTGCCTCTCCAGTACTAATTGGCAATGAAGTTTATGTAGGTGCAGCACATACAAAATTTGATGCTGAAGGTAATTTAACTGACGAAGCAACAGTGAAATTTTTAGATTCTGTTATCGACAACTTCATGACTTGGATGAAAAATTTCCAATAACATCATATAAAAAAAGGTGCCTGACTCATAGTGCGTTTAAGTGTTAACGTATCGAGGGTCAGGCATTAATACTTTAACCTAATTTTACGCTAAAATGCCTCATTGATTTTGGTATTCCTTTTAACTCAAGAACTCCACTAAACATTAAATTCCTAAGCCGATATTCTAAAAAAAAATCTCCATCAGCCCGCCTTCCTACTTAAAACAATACCATATTTAGGATATTAATTACGAAACTCGCCCTTCATTCTTTCTAATGAATTAACTACCTAAATTAACATCTGAAATGGTTAAATCTATCCTTTTTTCGCTAACATAGTGGACCTTTTTAGCAACATCACCGCTCATTATGATATACTATTAAAAGTTTGTTTATCAGAGGGGTTTTCTATTAGTGGAATTACAAAAGACAACAGATCATACGAAATCGACATATATATTTTTATTAGTTGCTGGGATCGTACTCGTAGCATTTAATCTTCGTCCAGCCATTACCTCAGTAGGTCCATTAGTTGGAATGATCCAAGAAGATGTTGGACTTGCCCATTGGAGTGCAGGGTTATTAATGAGTTTCCCATTGCTTATTTTTGCCGCCATGTCATCCATTGTCCCAAAACTGGCCAATCGTTTAACAAATGAGAAGACTTTACTAGTAGGTTTGATCTCACTTTTAATTGGTATTGGCATTCGCTCTATTCCCATGACGTTTTTTCTTTTTGCCGGGACTCTTTTTATTGGATTGGGCATAGCGATTGGAAATGTCCTTTTACCAGCGGTTGTTAAAGATAAATTCCCCCATAAATTCGGTCTCATGACAAGTGTTTATTCGACTTCAATGGGTTTGATTGCTTCATTAGCATCAGGTGTTAGTGTTCCGTTAGCAAAGGACTTAAACCTTGGATGGCAAGGAGCTTTGATTGTGTGGGGGTTACCTGCCGCACTGGCGATTTTGTTGTGGATTTATCTACTCAAATTTAATCACGGGAATCATGGAGGAATCAAAAAGATCAGTTCCAGCTCTAATGGAATGTGGCGTTCTCCTCTTGCCTGGCAAGTCGCCATATTTTTGGGATTTCAGTCCTTTTTATTTTATGTCACGATTTCATGGTTACCTGAAATCTTACATAGTCATGGAATGAGTATGGGAACAGCTGGCTGGATGCTTTCTTTTACCCAACTGGTGGGTCTTCCTGCAAGTTTCTTTATTCCTGTCATCGCAGGACGGTACCGATCGCAAATATGGATTGCCTTTATGTTAGGGATGTGCTCAGTTGTGGGATATGGAGGATTGCTGTTTGGTTCATCCCAGTCCATTTTAATTGTAAGTATTATCTTAATTGGGATTGCTTTAGGTGGGAACTTCCCATTGGCTCTAAGTTATATTGGACTTCGCTCCCGGAATGTTAATCAGGCTGCAGCGTTATCGGGAATGACACAATCATATGGGTATATCCTAGCAGCAGTTGGCCCCTTGTTTATCGGATATTTGTTTGATAAGACCCATTTGTGGACCATTCCCCTTATTGCTCTAATCGTTATCTCGGTAGTCGTTATGGTATTTGGTATGTTGTCGGGTCGGAATCGGTATGTGTAATTTCGAATAGTGACGAAAAAAAGAAAACGTAATCGCTAGATCGGTTCTATTCGACCGGGAAGGCGGGGGAAAATGAAATTACGGTCGTTTATTGCGGTTCTAAACGACCACGAAGACTGGAATAGAGAAATCACGGTCGCTTATTGCGGTTCTAATCGAC
>CAUSCO010000048.1:0-24508 GCA_963530265.1 uncultured Bacillus sp. | reverse complement strand
AAGGGCTCTAAGCGACCGAACTGGTAAAAAGCTGAAGTGTTCGGTCGTTAAGAAGAGCTCTAAGCGACCGAACTGGTAAAAAGCTGAAGTGTTCGGTCGTTAAGAAGGGCTCTAAGCGACCGAACTGGTAAAAAAACAAGGTGTACGGTCGTTAAGAAGTGTTCTAAGCGACCAAAAAGGTATACAGTACAATAGTTGAAGAGTTGTTATTGCCAATAGGGATATACTTTGGAATATGTAATTATATAATAGGAGATATAGCTATCGCCCTGTTTCTACATTCTTAAAAGTGATGGAGGATTAAAATGGACAACATCTCAGAAGCTATAAAACAAGAACTTCACAAAATAGAACCTGATTTTCACCAAGCATTAATGCAGTTAGTCGAAATCCCAAGTGTGATTAATGGAAACGAAGGTGATTTTCCGTTTGGTAAAAATATTGACATGGCCCTTCGAAGGACACTTGTGATTTGCGAACAGTTGGGACTCAAGACATATTATGACCCAAAAGGTTATTATGGCTATGCTGAAATTGGTGACGGTGACGAAATGATTGGGATCCTTGGACATCTTGACGTCGTTCCTGCTGGCAGTCATGAAGAATGGCAAACACCACCCTTTCAAGGAACCATAAAGGATGGGAAAATGTATGGCAGAGGAACGCAGGATGACAAAGGGCCGACACTTGCCACACTTTTTGCTGTTAAAGCATTAATGAATTTAGGGGTGCCCTTTCGTAAAAGGATAAGATTTATTTTCGGCACAGATGAAGAAACGTTATGGCGGTGCATGAACCGCTACTGTGAACTAGAAGAAATTCCCAGCATGGGCTTTGCTCCCGATTCAGTCTTCCCGCTCGTTTACGCCGAAAAAGGATTGTTGCAGGTGCAATTAGAAGGTAAAAACGAAACAGACTTACGTGTCAAAGCGGGTAATTCTCTTAATGCCGTTCCTGACACCGCACGTTACTCAGGTGAGAAGCAGTCAGAATTAAAAGCTGCAATGGACAAGTTGGGTTTCTCATATGAAACGACTGAAAACGAAACGATTGTCCTTGGAAAAGCAGTCCACGCTCAGGTAGCAGAAAAAGGTATTAATGCCATTAATCGTTTGCTAATGGGATTGAAGCAGATTGGTTACACTTCTAAAACTATTGATTTCATCACTGACTTAATTAAGGAAGATTCGTTTGCTTTTAAGATTTTCGGTGAGTGTGAAGATGAAATTTCAGGGAAATTGAAATTCAATGTCGGAAAAATTGAGTTAAATGAGGATATTGAAAGGCTATCGATTGATATGCGCATTCCGGTGACAGTAGATAAACAGGTGATTGTTGATAATCTCTCACAAGCAGCCAAAGAGTATGGCTTAGAGTATAAGGAATTTGATTATTTAAAATCAATTTATGTGCCAAAAGAGCATTTTTTAATCAAAACACTAATGAAGGTATACCAAGAAATTACGGGTGATTTGGTTTCTGAGCCTATTTCTTCCGGTGGAGCTACATATGCAAGAGCAATGGATAACTTTGTAGCGTTTGGAGCAATTTTCCCAAAACAAATCAAAACCGAGCACCAACCAAATGAACACATTGAATTACAAGAAATGTTTATTGCTATGCTTATTTATGCGAAAGCAATATACCAATTAACCCGATAGATATTCGGGTGGTTTGGCGAAATATCGTTGCTGTTCGTAACTTCCTCCATACCATCATACATGCAATTATTTACAGAATGGGATTGTGGAAGCAGCTTTCCTCGAAAATCCCCTTCCAAACTTTTCAATGCTGCCGCAGCTAATACGCCTTCAGGGACTCCTCCAGAACCAAGCATCATATCTATACCCGAATGTTTCATGGCAGTATTGATGGCTGCTGAATGGGCGGAAAAATGGCTTGAATATCAAGAAAACCTCTTCATTTAAAACATGAAGAGGTTTTTTGGTTAATGGATTGATTCAATTGTAGATTGATGTTTGTAATCAAATATGTTCCAGTATTTTAAAACAATATGCTTTTAATTAGACGCCAGAATAGGCACTGAATGCCCCGTCAACAGGAATCACAACCCCATTTACGAACCCAGATGCTTCAGGGCTAACTAAATACAATAAGGTTCCGACTAGATCTTGTGGCTCACCAAAGCGATCCATAGGAGTATGTTCAATAATTTTTTCAGAACGTTCTGTGTATGACCCATCTTTATTTTTTAGTAATTTATCATTTTGCCCTGTAAGGAAAAAACCAGGTGCAATCGCATTTACGCGAATACCTACTTTTGACATATGCACTGCAAGCCACTGAGTAAAATTACTAACTGCAGCTTTTGCAGCACTATAGGCTGGAATTTTCGTTAAAGGAGTAAAAGCATTCATCGAAGAAATATTTATTATGGTTGCTCCCGGACGATTAATCATATCTGGAGCAAATTCTTGTGAAGGCAGCAATGTACCTAAGAAATTCAAGTCAAATACAAAGTGAACGTCTTGGGGCTGCAAATCAAAGAATGTAATCATGTCCTCAGGTTTATTTTGTACATCTTCAGCAAATAAATATTCTTTTGTGGTCGTTCCTCGTGGATGATTCCCACCTGCACCATTGATTAAAATATCAACAGGTCCTAGTTTTTCACGAATGACATCATGCGCTGCTTTTAAACTTTCCTTATCAACTACATCCGCTTTGACGCCAATAGCAATTCCGCCATTTTTCTGTACTTCTAATGCCTTTTCCTCCGCTTTTTCAAGTCCACGGGCTAAAATAGCAACTTTCGCTCCACATGCCGCTAAAGCATCAACAAAGTGTCCAGCCAATACACCTGTTCCTCCTGTTACAACTACAACTTTATCCGATAGATCAATTTGAAATGGTAATTTTGTCATGATAAAATGCCTCCTGTTTTTGGCTCTGCAACAATTATGATGGACAATCTTATTTTTACCATCATGTAGTTTAAATACAAAGATATAGGAAACTTAGTTAAAATATTTTATGAATAGAAATCATAAAAGTAAAAAGATTTTCAAAAAGTTCCATACTAATGTTCTAGATGATAATTTTATTATGAATTTATTTATCTTGAATTCATAATATATTAGTATGAGATAGTTGTCAACAGAACATTATGAGCCAATCGGCAGAAGACGTATTTCAATCAGCGGAAAGAGAATCAATCGGCGTATACCGTGAGCCAATCGGCGGGAGAAGCACTTCAATCGGCGGAAGACACATCTCAATCAGCGAAAAGAGAATCAATCAGCTGATACCATGTGCCAATCGGCGGGAGAAGCACTTCAATCAGCGGAAAACGAGTGCCAATCGGCGGAAGACACATCTCAATCAGCGAAAAGAGAATCAATCAGCGGATACCATGTGCCAATCGGCGGGAGATGCACTTCAA
The DNA here is from genome assembly GCA_963530265.1 of uncultured Bacillus sp. Taxonomy (GTDB): domain Bacteria; phylum Bacillota; class Bacilli; order Bacillales; family Cytobacillaceae; genus Neobacillus. The sequence continues at coordinate 21,105 of CAUSCO010000048.1, read as the reverse complement.
TCAGTGGAAAACGGTGCCAATCGGCGGAAGACACATCTCAATCAGCGAAAAGAGAATCAATTGCCGGATACCATGACACAGGAAATACAGCTCGTTTTTAGAAACCAAGAAAATCGAATTTGAAGATTCTTTTTTTAGCATATAAAAAAGACCAGCATTTCTGCTAGTCTTGTTATCCACCTATGTATGGTGGAGACGGCGGGAATCGAACCCGCGTCCAAAGATATCGGCACTTAAGCATCTACGAGTGTAGTCGATATATTGGCGTTTCACTGATCCTTATGCCTATCGACCGGCGTCCGGTCAGCTAGCCTGGTTGTTCTCTTCCTTCATCCTCAGGCGGTGGAATCCGGCGTAGCCCACTTAGAGTGAGTCCCTTACCCTACCACATGGGCAATGGAGGGAGGAACCGCTATGCAGTATTAAGCTGCGAAAGCGAGGTTGTTGTTAGTTTTGCCAGTTATGGCTTTGACGTTTTTACGAGGCCGATCCCCTCGACTCGCCACCTAAGCTCAAACTACCCCTGTCGAATCCGTAGCGTCCCCATATAAGATGAGCCGAAATCTACTTAAAGATTCTAGCATCAGACGTTAGGATTGCTCCATGAATGTAAGAGCAAAAGTTTCTGCCGCTTAACTTAGCGACAAACTTATTATAACATACTTAGCTTATTTTTCAATTGTAAGTATTTGTAAAATAATTTCCAATTCCCCTGAACGTCACCTTACATCTTTTGACGATCACGAAAAGCTCGTTCGATTTCACGCTTCGCTTCTTTTTGCTTTAGGGATTCACGCTTATCATAATTCTTTTTACCCTTTGCTAAACCGATTAAAACTTTACAGAAGCCATTTTTTAAATATAGCTTCAATGGGACAAGTGCATATCCTGCCTCTTTTGTTTCCCCAATTAATTTATTGATTTCACGTTTATGAAGTAATAGCTTACGTGTTCGTAATGGGTCATGATTGAATCTATTTCCTTGTTCATATGGACTTATGTGCATCCCAAAAAGAATAGCTTCACCATTTTGGATTCTAGCATAGGCATCCTTGAGATTTACTTTCCCTGCCCGAATCGACTTAATCTCCGTCCCCTGCAGAACAATTCCTGTTTCGTACGTTTCTTCGATAAAATAGTCGTGGTAGGCCTTTTTGTTTTGCGCGACTACTTTTCCTTCACCTTTTGGCATCTATTTCACCTCAACTCTATGGACTTATTTTAACAGAATCCCTTACCCTATACAATGAAAAGAGGCCTTGCGGCAAGGCCTCCAACGTTTGTTATTTATTTTTCCGCTTGGTACTTTTGTTTTTGGGAACATTATCATAAAATTTACGTTTCTTTTTCGCTTTGCCGCCTTGACCGCTGCTTTTACCTTCAGACTTTTGGCCATTTCGATTGCTGCCTTGGTTTTGCTCCCCGCCTTGTTTGTTTCGACGCGGCTTATGTGTGTCGCTGCCCGTTTTAAAAATCTTTGGAGTCTCATTTCTCTCGCGGCGAGTCCCTTTCATGCCAACAATTTCAAAATCAATCGAGCGTTCGTCTTTATTGACTTTTACAACCCGAACAGTGATTTCATCACCAATCCGGAATACATTTCCAGTACGCTCGCCAATCATTGCAAAATGCCGTTCATCAAAGCGGTAATAATCATCGGTCATATAGCTGACATGGACAAGTCCTTCAATCGTGTTTGGCAATTCCACAAACATTCCGAAGTTAGTGACTGAGCTGATAATACCATCATACTCAACACCAATCTTATCCTCCATGTATTCCGCTTTCTTCAAATCATCCGTTTCACGCTCAGCATCAACAGAGCGGCGCTCCATTTTGGAAGAATGGTCAGCAATTTCAGGCAGTCGGACATTCCATTTTTCCCTCGTTGTTTGATCTAGTTTTCCTTCGATCAAATAGGTGCGAATTAACCGATGGACGATCGTATCAGGATAACGGCGAATCGGTGAAGTGAAATGGGTATAAAACTCTGTCGATAAGCCAAAGTGTCCAAGGCTTTCAGGATAGTATTTGGCCTGCTGCATCGAACGGAGCATGACAGTCGAAATAACCATTTCTTCTGGCTTGCCACGCACTTCTTCAATAATTTCTTGAAGGGCTCGAGGATGGACATCATTTGCTGTTCCTCTCACAATATAGCCAAAGTTCGTGATAAATTCGAAAAACCTTCGTAATTTATCCTCCTTTGGATTCTCATGAATACGGTAAATAAATGGAACCTCAAGCCAGTGAAAATGTTCTGCGACCGTTTCGTTTGCTGCTAGCATAAATTCTTCAATCAACTTTTCAGCTACAGAACGTTCCCGCAAGACAACATCCGTTGGTTTTCCTTCCTCATCGACCAGTACCTTTGATTCTTTAAAATCAAAATCGATGGCCCCTCGTTTCATTCGTTTATTACGGAGGACCTCAGCGAGTTCTTCCATCAGTTCAAACATTGGCACTAATGATTCGTATCGTGAACGTGTTTCTTCATCCTTATCGGTAAGAATTCGATTCACATCATAATAAGTCATCCGCTCTGTTGTTTTAATGACGCTTTGAAAGATTTCATGTGACACTACGGTGCCTTCTGAGGAAATTTCCATTTCACAAGATAAAACCAAACGGTCCACCTTTGGGTTTAATGAACAAATGCCGTTCGATAACCGATGTGGAATCATTGGAATTACCCTGTCAACTAAATAAACACTTGTTGCCCGTTCCTCTGCTTCGACATCGATAGGCGTACCTTCTTTTACATAATAACTAACATCCGCAATATGGACACCCAATTTATAATTACCATTTTCAAGCTTTGTAACGGTTACCGCGTCATCAAGGTCTTTGGCGTCTGCCCCATCGATTGTGACAATGGTCTCGTTACGCAGGTCACGGCGGTTGGCTAGTTCACTCTCATCAATTGAATCAGGTGTGTCATTGGCTTGCTTCAATACATCATCAGGAAAAGCCATTGGCAGCCCATGCTTATGTATGACGGAAAGAATGTCTACGCCAGGGTCGTTTTTGTGCCCAAGAATTTCAATTACTTCACCTTCTGCACTTTTACGGCCCTCAGGATACGTAACAAGTTTAACAACTACCTTATGCCCCTCAACGGCTCCCTTTGAAGCAGACTTCGGAATAAAAATGTCATTGGCGAATTTTTTATCATCGGGAATCACAAAGCCAAAACTTTTGCTTTCCACATAGGTTCCGACAACTTGCTGGACACCGCGTTCAATAATACGGATAATGCTGCCTTCTCGACGCTGTCCTGAGGATTCTGAAGAAACGCGTGCAAGAACGGTATCACCATGCATCGCCGTATTTGTTTCATTTGGTGGAATAAAAATATCATCCATTCCCGGCTCATCTGGTGCGACAAACGCAAAGCCTTTGGCATGGCCGATTAGCCGTCCGCGAATTAAGTTCATTTTTTGCGGCAGACCGTAACGGTTGCTGCGGGTTCGAACAACCAGGCCCTTTTCTTCCATTTGTACGAGTGCCTTTACAAACTCTTTAAAGTCGCCGGAATCTTGGATCCCAAATGCTGTTTCCAGTTCCTGGACCGTTAAGGGTTTATAGGCCTCATCTCTCATATATTGCAAAAGCCGGTCAATGTGCTTTTGTATGCTATCTTCCATACTAATCCCTCCTTAGTGGGTGTTTTATTAATCGTACCAATCTAGTTTTTCTAAAAAGGCATAAACATCTTCATGGAGCTGATTCCGTTCTTTATCTAACGTAATCACATGCCCTGATTCTTCATACCATTTGATTTCCTTTGTAACTGACTCGATTTCATTATAAATGATGTTGGCACTTTCCGTATTAATCATCTTGTCGTGGCGGGCCTGTACAACAAAGGTTGGCGCATAAATCATATCTACATTTTCACGAACGTCTGAAATTAATTGTTGAAGTGCTTTTAATGTTTTCATTGGAGTCTGTTGGAACTCATTCATTTCCATTTCAATTTGTTCGTCTGTTTTTCCTTCATGTTTTTTATATTCTCGCGCATAATCAAGAATTCCTTGGTACATAACCTCTTCACTTTTTATATACATGGGGGCACACATCGGTACAATACCCTTTATAGGTACAGTGTATCCCAATTTTAAAGAAAATACGCCGCCAAGAGACAAACCAGCGACTGCAATTTCTTCATGTCCTTTATTTTTTAAAAAGTTATAACCATTGATGACATCCTGCCACCAATCTTCAGGGCCGGTATGGACAAGCTCTTCCGGTGGTACGCCATGACCTTTATAGTGTGGGGCATGGCAGGTATAGCCCTTTTTTTCTAAAAAGCGGCCAAGCATCCGGACATCTGCGGAATTTCCGGTAAAACCATGAAGAAGCAATACCGCTCTTTTTCCTCCTTCAAATGTAAATGGCTTCGGTGGTGCAACTTTCATCTTAAAAACTCCTTTTATTTCAAATAGCTTATCTTAGTTTAAGCATTGTGGTGGGGAACATTCCAGAAAAAAGCCTTATAGAGCACAGTTTTTAACTACAAACTTGAATTTATTTGAATTCCGCCAAACTTACAGCTAATTCCGCCAACTTACGAATGAATTCCGCCAAACAACAAACTCAATCATAAAAAACAAAAAACCCGGCGGTAAAGGCCAGGTTTGAGTGTAAAAGATTAGATTTTAAAGTAAGTAACTGCAAGAGCTAGGATGAAGAACAATACTGATAAAACAACCGTTATTCGATGTAAAATCAAGTCAATTCCTCGTGCCTTTTGCTTACCAAATAATGTTTCAGCTCCACCAGAAATGGCACCGGATAATCCAGCACTCTTACCTGATTGAAGTAAAACAACCGCAATAAGACCAATACTTACGATAACTAATAATGTTACAACTAATGCATGCATGTAAGCCACCTCCTGTTAGACGTACGTTCACAGTATCTTAAATTTAACATACTATTTCCCTTTAGACAATAGGAGTTATTGTGACAACAGCGGTGGTTCATGATCTTTTACATTATCTTAATATAGAAATCGCCATTCTGATATATGTATGTTTTTTCCTCATCATTATTGCTTTACTTTAAAATGTTTTTCTATAAATGCTTTTTCGTCTTCGACCGAGGCGATGCCTACAGCGGCCCCAATCGTTCCTCCTTGGAGTTCCCATACCTTATTATGATCATCGGCTACATTAGAAAAATCTCCTTTGGACCACCGCTTTAAAATATCTATGTATATATTCGAATTCCGGTAAACGCTATAATTTTCATGAACTACTTTCATTAATCGGTTCACACGGTCATGAGTAAGTGGAATAGCACCCCACTTTTTATCTGCGACTACTTTTTGATGAGACATTTTATGGATAGCAGACATTACCTCATTTTCAGACATATCCATTGGAAACTCCCTATCAATTACGCTGCTATTTACATCTTCCATTTTTATAACACTTTCACCACTTTTTGTTTCTTGTACTTTTACGGTTACAGCACTTTTTTGAAAAGGCAGTGAACCGGTAGAGAAATAATAATAGAATCCTAAAGCAATAACAGCAAAAATCATGATCAATCGTTGAGTCCATGATAGGTTTTTAAAATACTTTTTCATCTTTACTCCCCATCTCTATTCCTAAGTTGTTTAGTTAATTATTAAACATAACCAGGCTTTTTCCCTCTATTTAATCCAAAAAATAAGGCGATTCTGTTCTGCTAGAAACAAAAAAACCTCCAACCTGATGGAAATCCACACAGGTCGGAGGTTTTTAGCGAGAGCTTTTATTTATAAAAATTATTTATTTAAGTTGTAGAACGACTTAAGTCCGTTATATTGAGAAGTTTCACCTAATTGGTCTTCAATACGAAGCAATTGGTTGTATTTAGCTACACGGTCAGTACGAGATGGCGCACCAGTCTTGATTTGACCAGCATTTGTTGCCACAGCAATGTCCGCAATTGTGCTGTCTTCTGTTTCACCAGAACGGTGAGAAACGACTGCAGTATAACCAGCGCGTTTCGCCATTTCAATCGCATCCAATGTTTCTGTAAGCGTACCGATTTGGTTAACTTTGATTAGGATGGAGTTACCGATTCCTTTTTCAATACCTTCAGCAAGTTTCTTAGTATTTGTAACGAACAAGTCATCACCAACTAATTGAACTTTTTTGCCAAGGCGTTCTGTTAATAGCTTGTGGCCTTCCCAGTCGTTTTCATCTAGACCGTCTTCGATTGAGATGATTGGGTATTTAGAAGAAAGCTCTTCATACCAGTCAACCATTTCTGTAGAGGTTTTGACAACACCTTCACCAGAAAGGTGGTACTTGCCATCTTCTCTGTTGTAGAACTCAGAAGATGCAGCATCCATTGCTAAGAATACTTCTTCACCAGGCTTGTAGCCAGCTTTTTCGATAGCTTCAACGATTGTTTGAAGAGCTTCTTCGTTTGAACCTAGGTTTGGAGCGAAACCACCTTCGTCACCAACAGCTGTGTTAAGGCCTTTGCCTTTTAATACTGTTTTTAATGTGTGGAAGATTTCAGCACCCATACGAAGGGCTTCTTTAAAGCTTGGAGCACCAACAGGCATGATCATGAATTCTTGAATATCCACGTTGTTATCAGCATGTTCTCCGCCGTTAACAATGTTCATCATTGGAACTGGAAGCTGCTTCGCATTTACCCCGCCAAGATATTGATATAAAGGTAATCCTAAATATTCAGCGCCAGCACGAGCTACAGCTAGGGATACACCAAGAATAGCATTGGCACCTAATTTACCTTTGTTTTCAGTACCATCTAATTCAATCAATGCATTATCAACTGCAACTTGATCAAGAACACTGAACTCTTCACCAACAAGGTGTGGAGCAATAATGGTGTTTACATTTTCAACAGCATTTTGAACGCCTTTTCCTAAGTAGCGGCTTTTGTCGCCGTCACGAAGTTCAACTGCTTCGTATTCACCAGTAGAAGCACCGCTTGGTACTAAAGCACGGCCAAATGCTCCTGATTCAGTTGTTACTTCTACTTCGATAGTAGGGTTACCACGGGAGTCTAATACTTCACGAGCGTATACGTCTACAATAAATGGCATGTAAATCTCTCCTTATAAATAGCTTATTTTTTTATTAATGATGTTCCAGTCATTTCGGCTGGCTTTTCAACATTTAATAAATCCAAAATGGTAGGTGCTAGATCTCCCAAAATTCCTCCATCACGGAGTTCAACACCTTGCTTTGTTACGATAACAGGAACAGGGTTAGTTGTGTGTGCTGTCATTGGGTCGCCTTCTAGTGTTACCACTTCGTCAGCATTACCATGGTCAGCCGTAATTATAACTGCTCCACCTTTTTCAAGGATTAAATCAACGATTTTACCCATACATTCATCAACCGTTTCAATCGCTTTAATCGTTGGCTCAAGCATACCTGAATGCCCCACCATATCCGGATTAGCGAAGTTCAACAAAATGCAATCAAATTTATCATTTTGAATTTCATTAAGAAGAGCGTCTGTTACTTCATAGGCACTCATCTCTGGTTGAAGGTCATAGGTTGCAACCTTTGGAGAATTGATTAATATACGTTCTTCGCCAGGGAATTTTGCTTCACGGCCACCGCTCATAAAGAAGGTGACATGCGGATACTTTTCCGTTTCGGCAATTCTTAGCTGCTTTAAATTATTTTGTGCCAGGACCTCACCTAATGTATTATCCAAGTTAGTTGGTTTAAAAGCAACATATCCGTCCACTGATTCACTAAAATGTGTTAAGCACACAAAGTATAAGTGCTTTGGATGCTTTGGACCGCGGTCAAAATCACGGAAATCCTCATTTGTAAATGTATTGGAAATCTGAATAGCACGATCGGGACGGAAGTTGTAAAAAATAACTGCATCATTGTCCTGAATCGTTGCAACTGGCTGTCCATCTTCTTTTGTAATCACAGATGGAATGACGAATTCATCAAAAATCCCATGCTCATATGAATCATTTACAACATCTAATGGGTTGGTGTAAGCAGGTCCCTCACCATAGACCATTGAGCGATACGATTTTTCCACACGTTCCCAGCGCTTGTCCCTGTCCATGGAATAATAACGTCCAGAAATGGTTGCAAATTCGCCAACACCATACTCCTTCATTTTATCCAGTGTTTGCTGAATATATGTTGCTGCCGTTTTTGGACCAACATCACGTCCATCTAAAAAGGCATGAACATATACTTTTTCTACGCCTTCTTCTTTAGCGAGTTTAAGCAATGCGAACATATGCTGAATGTGACTGTGAACGCCGCCGTCAGATAGTAAGCCAAATAAGTGAAGAGCCGTGCCATTTTTTTTCACATGATCCATTGCACCTGTAAAGGTTTCGTTTTTTTCAAATTCCCCATCACGGATGGCAATGTTCACACGGGTTAAGCTTTGATAAACAATCCGGCCGGCACCGATATTTAAGTGACCAACTTCAGAGTTACCCATTTGTCCTTCTGGAAGGCCTACTGCCTCACCTGAAGCAGTTAAATGGGAATGCGGGTACTTTTCCCAGAAACGGTCAAAGTTTGGCTTTTTCGATTGGGCAACCGCATTTCCCTTTGTCTCGTTCCTGCATCCAAACCCATCAAGGATGATCAGTGCAACTGGAGATTTACTCATATTGTCCCGCCTCCAGTAACTTTAAAAATGATTGTGCTTCAAGACTTGCTCCGCCTACTAGTGCACCATCAATGTCAGATTGTGTCATGTATTCCTTAATATTTTCAGGTTTTACACTTCCGCCATATTGAATTCTCACTGCCTCAGCCACGTCTTGTGAGAACTGCTGTGCTACAACCTGACGAATATGGGCACATACATTGTTTGCGTCCTGTGATGTAGAGGATTTACCTGTGCCAATTGCCCAAATTGGTTCATAGGCAATGACTGTTTGTTTTACTTGTTCTTCGGTTAAGCCCGCTAACGCTTTGGCTACCTGGTCACCAACTAGTTGATTGGTTTCGCCATTTTCACGTTGCTCTAGTGTTTCTCCACAGCAAACGATTGGAGTTAGGTTATATTTAAACGCAGCAAGTGCCTTCTTGTTTACTGATTCATCTGTTTCATTGAACATTTCGCGGCGTTCTGAGTGGCCGATAATGACATATTGAACATCTAAATCCGCGAGAGCTTTCGGGCTGATTTCACCTGTAAATGCTCCACTTTCTTCAAAATGCATATTCTGAGCACCAATTTTCACGTCACTGCCTTGGGTAACTTCGACAAGGCTTTGTAGAAATAAAGCAGGTGCACAAATCACAGATTCAATTTTGGAAGATGCAGGTACAAGCCCTTTCACTTCTTCTGCAAAACTTCTTGCTTCGGAAAGTGTTTTGTTCATTTTCCAGTTACCTGCAATGATTGGTTTACGCATATTGACACATCCTTTCGTAGGTAGTAAACAAATAATTATTTATCGTTTAAGGCAACAACTCCTGGAAGTGCTTTTCCCTCCATAAATTCAAGAGAAGCTCCTCCACCTGTAGAGATGTGGCTCATTTTGTCTGCCAAATTGAACTTTTCAACTGCTGCTGCTGAGTCACCGCCGCCAATAATTGAATATGTACCCTCTGCTTCAGCAAGTGCTTCCGCTACAGCTTTTGTACCACCAGCAAACTTATCTATTTCAAATACACCCATTGGTCCATTCCAAATGACAAGTTTTGATTTTTTTATCACATCACGATAAATCTCAGCTGTTTTTGGCCCGATATCAAGTGCTTCCCAATCTGAAGGGATCTCTTCAATTGCGACCACTTTAGAATTTGCATCTGCTGAGAAATCATCTGCTACAACTGCATCTACTGGCATATAGAAATTAACGCCTTTTTGTTTAGCTTTTTCCATGAAGGATTTTGCTAAATCAATTTTATCTTCTTCAAGTAAGGATTTCCCCACTTCATGGCCTTGTGCTTTCACAAAAGTATAAGCAAGTCCGCCGCCGATAATTAAGTTATCAACAAGTTCTAGAAGATTATCAATCACACCAATTTTGTCCTTTACTTTCGCACCACCGATAATCGCTGTAAAAGGACGTTCAGGCTTAGAAAGTGCTTTACCAAGTACATCCAGTTCTTTTTCCATTAAAAAGCCAGAAACAGCCGGCAGGTTATGAGCAATTCCTTCTGTTGATGCATGGGCACGGTGGGCAGCACCAAAGGCGTCATTCACATAGACATCGGCCAGTTCTGCAAATGCTTTTGCCAATTCTGGGTCATTCTTTTCTTCTCCTGGATAGAAACGAACATTTTCAAGAAGTAGTACATCGCCTTCATTCATTCCGTCGATCAGCGTTTTAACAGAATCACCATAGGCCTCATCTGCCTTTTTCACTTCTTTCCCAAGAAGTTCAGAAAGTCTTACTCCGACTGGAGTCAAGCGCATTTCTTCGACTACTTTTCCTTTTGGACGGCCAAAATGGCTTGCCAAAATGACTTTTGCCCCTTGTTCCATTAAGTATTGAATGGTTGGCAAGGCAGCACGAATCCGCGTTTCGTCAGTAATTTTCCCTTCTTGCATTGGAACATTAAAATCAACCCGGCAAAATACGCGTTTTCCTTTTACATCGATATCCTTAAGTGTTTTCTTGTTCATGTAAAGGACCTCCATAAAGTTTTGGCTTTTTTACAATAAAAAAGGAGGGGGAATCCTCCCCGCTCCCCATTGGAATACCATGTTTCATTATAGACTGGTTACGTGAAAAAACAATCATAACCGATAATTTAAAATTAAAGTCCTTTTGATGCGATGTAATCAACAAGATCAACAACGCGGTTAGAGTATCCAACTTCGTTATCGTACCAAGATAATACTTTAACCATGTTTCCTTCAAGAACCATTGTTGACAAGGCATCAATTGTAGAAGAAACAGTAGTACCATTGTAATCACGAGATACTAATGGAAGTTCGCTGTAACCTAAAATACCTTTTAATGGGCCTTCAGCTGCTTCTTTAAATGCTGCATTTAATTCTTCAGCTGTAGCATTCTTTTCTAATTCAGCAACTAAATCGACAACAGATACGTTTGGAGTTGGAACACGCATTGCCATACCGTTTAATTTACCTTTAAGTTCTGGTAAAACAAGGGCAACGGCCTTAGCAGCACCAGTTGATGTTGGGATAATGTTTTCAGCAGCTGCACGTGCACGACGGTAGTCCTTGTGTGGTAAGTCAAGGATTTGTTGGTCATTCGTATAAGAGTGAACAGTTGTCATCATACCGCGTTTAATGCCAAATTTGTCATTTAATACTTTTGCAAATGGGGCCAAGCAGTTTGTTGTACAAGAAGCATTTGAGATAACATGGTGGTTGTTGGCATCATATTTATCTTCGTTAACACCCATTACAATGGTAATGTCTTCGTTAGATGCTGGAGCAGAAATGATAACTTTTTTAGCACCTGCTTCTAAGTGTTTCGCTGCATCGTCACGTTTTGTGAAACGTCCAGTTGATTCAACGACTACTTCTACGCCAAGGTCACCCCAGCCAAGATTTGCAGGATCGCGTTCTGCAAGAACCTTTATTTTGTGGCCGCCAACTACAAGGTATTCACCGTCAACAGTAACATCTTCAGAAAGAGTTCCGTGAACAGTATCGTATTTTAAAAGATGTGCAAGCATGTTTGCATCTGTTAAATCGTTAATTGCTACGATTTCGATATTGCTATTGTTATTGTTTAACGCCGCACGAAGTACGTTACGACCAATACGTCCAAATCCATTAATACCAACTTTTACTGTCATGATTAATTTCCTCCTTTTAGTGGGTAAAGAAATATTTTATTAAGGGATTTACCCTTTCAATAACTGATTTGCCACACCTTCATCTGTAATTAAGATGGTTGATGATGGTGCTTGTTTTAAGTATGCCTTAATGGCCTTTGCCTTTGATGCCCCACCCGCTACGGCTATAACATTCGCAATATGGGCAAGGTCTTCAAGCTGAAGTCCAATTGTTAATACCTTATGGACTATCTCGCCTTCTTCGTTAAAATAATAACCAAATGCTTCGCCGACTGCCTTCCCCTTTTCCAGCTTTCGCTTAATATCTGGGTTGGTTTTTCGTCGTTCAGCCATTGTGATAGCATCTCCAATACCGTGGAGAACCATGCTTGCAGATTGAATCAAATTCAAAACTTCATGAATATCAGGCTCTTTGATCAAGGATTCATAAATTTCTGAACTCACCTGGTCAGGTACATAAAAGACGCGATGTTTAGAATCGGTGCTTTTTGCCATATTTGAGCATATCGTATTTGCTTGATTATCGACATCCTCACCAACACCACCTCGTGCTGGAACAAACAATAATTCCTTCTGAGCAGGGCTTGGTGTTAGTTTTTCCGCAACGGCGGCCATGGTTGAACCGCCCGTAACAGCGATGATATTTTTCCCATATAGAAGTTTTTTCATGCAAACTGCAGTAGCTTTGCCCAACTCACCTTTAACCATCGGCGACACATCGCTATCACCAGGTACGATGATTACATTCTTGATGCCGAGCTGGTGCTTTAATTCCAATTCCATTACATCAATACCCTTTAGCTCCCGCATTAAACCTTCCAAATCCCCAAGTAAATTTTTCCCATCAGACGTTAAACTCATTCCTATATTATTGATATAAATAAGATTTTGTCCTTTAAGGAAATCTACTTCACTACGAAGGACTCTTTCAGTAAGCCCAAGACTGATTGCTAAACTCCTTCTTCCTACTGGCTGCATAAAACCTATGTATCGTAGGATGGTATATCTTTTTTGTAATATATGAAGAAGGTCGGGTAATAATCTTTTTTGGATATCGATAAATGACTGCATGAATCGCATACTCCTTTATTATATGTAGTTGGTCGTAAAATGTCCACCGTAGACATATTACGTCCCACCTACGCTAAAAAAAATCACCCCTACTACGATTTTCATTTTAACAGGAGTGAATTTCTATTTCAAGCTATTCGATTAGGTTTTTTTCTTGCAAACGGTTACTAATATCAATTATGTCAATATAACCAAATCCAACCTCTTCCCCATCGAGCTGAACAACTGGAATCATCAAGCCGTAACGTTCCGTTAATTCATCACTGGCATCAATATCGAATTCTTCAAGGTTAAAATCCCATTTCTCTTGAATTTCTAGAAGAGTAGCTTTCGCTTTATCACAAAGTGGGCAGCGGCCTCTAGTATATAAAGTGATTGTCGTCGTTTGCGGCATTGGTCTAATTTCCTTTCTATTATCTTGTTTCTATTATAATAGTTTACGACCTTCCGTTAGGATTTTTCAATTGAAACGTTTTCTCTTAGAAGAAGATGGAATTCCAAGCTGATCACGATATTTAGCGATTGTTCTTCTTGAGACAACAATGCCTTTATTTATCTTCAAATATTCAACAATTTCTTGATCTGAGAGCGGTTTTTCCTTTTTCTCTTGCTCAACTAATTTACTAATTTCATTCTTCACTTGCGTAGAAGAGGCTGTTTCATTCTCTGAGACCGTCTGAATCGTGCTAGTGAAAAAGGTTTTTAATGAGAAGGTACCATTTGGTGTTTGCACATATTTTTCACGGACAGCCCTACTGACCGTTGATTCATGAATTTCCAGCTCGTTGGCAACTTCCTTCATCGTCATCGGGACTAAATATTGTGCCCCTTTTTGAAAAAATAATGGTTGTTTTTCAACAATTTTGGCAACAACCCTCGTTAGGGTCTCTCTCCGCTGCTCAATGCTTTTTAAGATCCATTGATAATCCTGAACCTTATCTTGTAAAAAACGGTTAACCTGTATATCCTGTTTGTTAAACTTTTTATAATACGACTCATTAAAGCTAATCCTTGGCAGCGAATCATCAAACATTCGTACAGTTAATCCCTCTCCAGATTGCTCGATAATGGCATCTGGAGTAATGTACGAGGTGACTTCATTTTGTAAAATAGCCCCCGGCTTTGGATTAAGCAGTTGGATCTCGTCAAAAACATTTTGAATCTCTTTTAGTGTTATACGAAGTTCTTTTGAAATTTGTTTCCACTTCTTTTCAGCAAATGGGATGAAATAATCAGAAATAATTTTCAGTGCCAGTTCGTTATCTGGATTTTTATAATAGATTTGCATCAACAAGCATTCTTGTAGGTTCCTTGCCCCGATGCCAGCTGGCTCCAATGTTTGAATGATGGCGAGACAATCGTCTACTGATTCTGTTTCAACGCTTAGCTTTTCAGCAATTTCCTCCATATCTCCAAAAAAGTAACCGTTTTCATCTAAACTGTGAATAAGATGACGGATGACTCTTAATTGCTCCGCTGATATATTTGTTAATTTTAATTGAGAGATGAGATAATTTTCAAGCGAAAATGGTTTATCTGCTATTTGTTCAATCCAGTCCTTCTCTGCCTTTTGATGTTTTCTTAGTTTGCGGTCCATAAGGGGATTCATCGGCTTGACATTGCCATTTTCAATTTGCAGTAAGGGATTTTCCAATGCCTTATCTTCTAAAAAAGCAGTTAGCTCCTGTGCGGAGTACTGTAATAATGCAATGGCCTGAGATAACTCCTGCGTCATTGCCAATTTTAATGTTTGCTGTTGCCACAAACCTGGCTTTAAGTCCATTCGGATCCCCCCTGTTCCTATTTTACACGATAGAACGGGATTGGTGTTAGGTAATTTGGTTTCAAATATGTTAGACCAGAATTTTAAAAAATAAAAGCCCCCTGTTTACTAAAAACAGAGGGCTTTTTATGATGCGCTCGGCGAGAATCGAACTCACATTTTAAGCTTCGGAGGCTTACGTGCTATCCGTTGCACCACGAGCGCATATTCATTTGCGACTTTTATATTATATGCTAACTTCTCTTTTATTGCAAGTAAAGAATGAGTTTTAAAATAGTCAAAAATGGTTATGCTGTAATAGGGAAAGTTGTCGAACATTTAAAAGTCAATCTGTTTGACCTTTATTGACCATCAGTGTATGATACTAGTACATAAGTTTTTACCTTTTCTAATCAAAGGAGGAAGAATAATGAATTTGATTCCTACAGTTATTGAACAAACAACCCGTGGCGAAAGAGCCTATGACATTTACTCCCGTCTGTTAAAGGACCGGATTATTATGCTAGGGAGCGCGATTGACGACAATGTTGCCAACAGCATTGTGGCACAGTTATTATTCCTTGAAGCCGAAAACCCTGAAAAGGATATAACACTTTATATTAACAGTCCTGGTGGTAGTATTACAGCAGGGATGGCCATTTATGATACGATGCAATATATTAAAGCAGATGTATCAACAGTTTGTATCGGGATGGCAGCTTCAATGGGAGCATTCTTACTTACAGCAGGGCAAAAAGGTAAACGCTATGCGTTGCCAAATGCAGAAGTCATGATTCACCAGCCACTTGGCGGTGCTCAAGGACAGGCCACTGAAATCGAGATCGCGGCCAAGCGTATCCTCTTCCTACGTGAAAAATTAAATGGCATTATTGCAGAACGCACTGGTCAACCACTTGAAGTGATTCAAAAGGACACTGACCGTGATAACTTTATGACCGCTGAAAGAGCCAAAGAATACGGACTGATTGACAGCATCATCACTCGTAAGCCTACAGAAACTACAGATAAAAAATAATCTTAAAAGCAACCGACTGTGAAGCCGGTTGCTTTTTTCATGAACCACAAAAAAAAAGGGTTCAGCCTTGACGTGAAGCTGAACCCATTGTTCTTTATTGTTCCTTTTGAATAAAATCAGATAAAACACTGATGGCATTTTCTTCGTCATCGCCATCAGCGATAATATTAATAACGACACCTGATCCGACTGCCAGACTCATAAGCCCCATGATACTTTTCGCATTGACCTTTTTGCCATCCTTTTCTAGAAAAATATCAGCCGAAAACCGGTTCGCTTCCTGCACAAAAAGTGCTGCGGGCCGTGCTTGTAGACCCGTTTTCAATTTTACTTCAATCTGTTTAACCAACATTATATAATTCCTCCTCAGTTTTTTTCTATATGCTTATTCTAATTCAACACTTCACAAACTATGCTTCTTTGAAGTATTTTCTCCCATCCGCAGCTTGTCAGCAATTTCATCGATTTTTCGTAAGCGATGATTAATTCCTGATTTACTAATTGTACCTCCTGATACCATTTCCCCTAATTCTTTTAACGTAACGTCTGGATACTGCACTCTAAGTTCAGCAATTTCTCTCAGTTTATCAGGTAAGATTTGCAATCCGACGGAAGAGTCGATGAAGCGAATGTTTTCCACCTGTCTGATGGAAGCACTTATGGTTTTATTAAGATTAGCGGTCTCACAGTTTACAAGGCGGTTAACAGAGTTACGCATGTCCCTTAAAATCCGAACATCTTCAAAGCGGAGCAAGGCATTATGGGCACCAATGATATTTAGAAACTCAGTAATTTTCTCGGCTTCCTTTAAATAGTTAATAAAACCTTTTTTACGCTCAAGCGTTTTACTATTTAATCCAAATGTATTCATCAATTCGCATAAAGAATCATTGTGTTCTTTATATAGCGAAGAAATTTCCAGATGATATGAAGAAGTTTCCGGATTATTTACAGATCCCCCGGCAAGAAATGCTCCGCGAAGGTAAGAACGCTTACAACATTTCTTCTTTATAAGCTCAGGTGAAATATCATGTATGAAGGTAAATCCTTCACCAATAATTTTCAAATCCTCAAGAATATGCTTTGCTTGTTCATTTAAACGAACAATATAGACATTGTTTTTTTTAAGCCGCATCTTTTTCCGTACAAGTAAATCTACTTGTACTTGGTAACTCTTTTTTATTAATGTATAAATTCTTCTAGCAATCGCAGCATTTTCAGTTTGAATATCCACAACTAACTTACGATTAGAAAAGGAAAGGGAACCGTTCATGCGAATCAACGCCGATAGCTCGGATTGAATGCAGCATGTTTTCACTTCCAGGTTAGTTAATTCCTTTTTTGTCTCAGAAGCGAAAGACATCCCTTCACCACCTTTTATAAACACGATTATTCTATTAAAAGAAAACTTACTAACCTACAATGCTTTATTTGCGAGAAATTAGCAATAACCATGTCAACATATCTACATTATTTATCATGCCCAATACTATCTACGCTTCATAATGCTTATTGGTTTCAGTAATTAGCAAACTATATAAAATTTTAGCAACCTTTTTCGGATCATGCCTTAATGCCCCATTTTCTTGATAAGCAATATCGGCATGCACCACTTCTAGCCCAAGTTTAGAAAGCTGTGGCAAATCATATTGCACAGGATCAGCCAACTCTTCATTATAGCGGAGCTGTATATCGGGAGGAATTTCTTCATTATTCACAAGGATTGTATTAATAAAGGCACAGTTCATGTGATCATAAATTGCCTTCACATGATCGCTCGCTGTATAACCATGTGTTTCCCCTGCCTGGGTCATTAAATTACATATATATACCTTTTTCGCATGGGAGTGGCAAACTTCATCTCCTAATCGAGGAACAAGAAGGTTGGGTAGTATACTTGTATACAAACTACCTGGTCCAATGATGATTAAATCGGCCTGACGAATCGCTTGGATCGTCTCTGGTAAGGGACGAATATTTTTTTTTGATGTTAAAAAAACTCTCTTAATTTTCTTTCCCGAGTAAGGAATTTTCGATTCCCCTGACACAATGGCACCGTCTTCCATTTCCGCATGTAATACCACGCTTTGGTTAGCTGCTGGCAATACTTTTCCTCGAACATTTAAGATTTTACTCATTTCTTGGATGGCGTGAACAAAATTCCCAGTAATTGATGTCATCGCAGCCAAGATTAAATTCCCTAACGAATGGCCGGAAAGTTCATTCGACGTTTTAAAGCGATGCTGAAACATTTCCTCAACAAGTGGTTCTACATCTGACAGTGATGCTAATACATTGCGAATGTCGCCTGGTGGGGGAATATGCAAATCCTCCCGTAAGCGTCCTGAGCTTCCACCGTCATCCGCGACTGTCACAATGGCAGTGATATCAACAGGATATTGTTTTAATCCGCGCAATAAAACCGGTAATCCTGTTCCACCGCCAATGACGACAATACGCGGCTGTCCTAACTCTCTCATGTTGTTTTTTCCTTTCTCCTCTCAATGTCACGATGAGAAACAACTGTTTTATAATCTTTTTGGAAAAATCGCCCAATATATTCAGCGAGTGTAACCGAGCGATGCTGTCCGCCGGTACATCCTATGGCGATGACGAGCTGCGCCTTTCCTTCCCTTTTATAATGAGGAAGCATAAAGGTAAGCAAGTCCGTTACTTTTTCCAAAAACTTTTGCGTTTCAGTCCATTTTAAAACATAACTAGAAACCTCATCATCCAAGCCAGTTTTAGGTCTCATGTGATCAATATAATGAGGATTTGGTAAAAAGCGTACATCAAAAACAAGGTCGGCATCGATGGGGATCCCATATTTAAAGCCAAATGACATGACATTGACAGTAAACATTAATTGTTTATTTGCCGTAAACTCTGTTAATATTTTTTCGCGCAGTTCTCGCGGTTTCATCTGAGAAGTATTGTAAATCAATTGGGCCCGGCCTTTTAATTCTTCAAGGAGTTCTCGTTCAAGGGTGATTCCCTCAAGAGGCGAAGCAGATTGAGCCAGGGGATGTGATCTTCTTGTTTCCTTATACCTACGCACTAATGTTGAATCATCTGCATCCAAGAATAAGATCTGGGGTGTCAGCCACGATGTTTCCGCTAATTCATCTAACGCCTTAAATAAATGGTCAAAAAATTCTCTTCCGCGTAAGTCCATCACAAGTGCCACTTTATTCATTTTATTCCCAGATTCCTTCATAAGTTCAAGGAATTTTTGGAGAAGTGTAGGAGGCAAATTATCGACACAGAAAAACCCTAAATCTTCAAAGCTTTGAATGGCGACTGTTTTTCCAGCTCCCGACATTCCAGTAATAATGACCATTTGAGTTTCGCTTGTCGAACCGGTACTCATTACATTTCCCCCCATTATTTTGCAAATTCGAATGTATACCATTACTGAATATATTATTTGAACTATGCCACATGGATCATACTTAGGGGATTCCCAATTCCTTTAACTTGGATCTAACCGATAAGTTATGAGTTGAAAATCACTTGTATAAGTAAAGGTCCCGTAAATAATCCCTTTTCCATGTATCATATAATCAATAATATGTAAATCACCTGCTGCCATTGGCAAACTTTTTATCTGGTCAACTGGCTGCCATGAAAGCTTTCCCTCTTCCGATTCCTCTACATCAATGCCATCCGAATCGGTTGCCACAAAGGTAAACATCATCCACTCGGAAAGAAGCTCATCCTTTTCCTTCATAATCATGGTGAAAATTCCTTTTATCTGTGGGTTTTTTAAATAAATGCCCGTTTCTTCACGAAATTCCCTGATGCATGAATCACGAACCGACTCGCCAGGCTCCATTTTTCCTCCTGGGGCAACCCACCAGCCGCGACGCGGTTTCTGCAGCAACAATATTTGATTATTTCTTATCAATACACAATTAGTAACACGCTGCATGTTTATACACCTTCTCAATGAAGCGCAAGCGCTTTGATTTTGAGCTTGAGCTAAACTCCCTTTACCAACAACTAATTTATTCATTTCATTATACTATTTTTACGATACAGTCACAATGAATACAGGATTGATATTTTTGTTAATTATTTCTGTTTATCACTAATCCAAAGGACACAAAAAAAGAGCACAAGCTGCTGGGCCTGTGCAAAAAGGTATATATTTTAAAGGGGGTCAATTGTTTTTATCATACCCCATCTATGTTTCACTTCTGTTACAGGAGAGTTAAAACAGAGTTACTTTTTTGTGAATGTGTTATTGATAAACTTTACAAACACAGTTTCTTTTTAAAGGAGGCCAGTTACTTCTTAATCTTCATTTCTTCCTTAAGTTCTTCTACAAAATGCTGAGCACTTTGTGCCGCAATACTTCCGTCACCTGTCGCCGTCACAATTTGACGAAGCGTTTTTTCACGGATATCCCCAGCTGCAAAAATACCAGGTACCTTCGTTTCCATGAGGCTGTTTGTTTCAATGTAGCCATTGTGATTGGTAATACCAAGGCTTTCAAATGGTTTCGATAGTGGAACCATTCCCACATAAATAAATACACCATCTGCTGGCAATTCTTGCTCTTCACCATTTTCCGTGGAAATAAGTGTCACGCTGCCTACTTTGCCATCCTTATTATTAATAGACTTAACAGTATGATTCCAAATGAAATCAACTTTTTCATTAGCAAAAGCTCGGTCTTGCAGAATTTTTTGTGCACGAAGTTGATCGCGTCTGTGAACAATTGTTACTTTGGAAGCGAAGCGAGTTAAATATACGCCTTCCTCTACAGCAGAATCACCGCCGCCAATAACATAAAGTTGTTTTGCTTTAAAAAATGCACCATCACAAACAGCACAATAAGATACGCCGCGTCCGCCTAATTCTTTTTCACCCGGAACACCGAGTTTCTTATACTCAGCACCCGTGGTTATGATGACAGAGTAAGCTTTATATTGTTTGGAACCAGCCACAACAATTTTGTAATCACCGTGATCAACGATTTCTTTAATATCGCCATAAGCATATTCAGCACCAAATTTTTTCGCATGTTCAAACATTTTTGTCGATAAATCAGGTCCTAAAATACTCTCAAAACCTGGATAGTTCTCCACATCTTCGGTATTGGCCATTTGCCCGCCCGGCATACCGCGCTCAATCATGAGTGTTGAAAGGTTTGCACGAGATGTATAAACAGCAGCTGTCATCCCTGCAGGGCCAGCACCAGCAATAATGACGTCATAAATTTTTTCTTCAGACATTTTAGGTTCACTCCTTCTAGAAAAGCTGCAGCACCTTGTCGCTCCTAGGCGCTGCAGCTAGACATAATAATAATATAAAAAAATACGATTAAGTATTAGTATTCCCTACTTAATCGTATAAAACAATTGAATTATAGTCCAAATATCTGCTCAAAAAGTGACATATATTTGGTTATTTTTATAAAATAAGAATTTATAAGTTTTAACTTAGTGAAATGTCCAGCTCCAGCGCCCTAGCGG
>CAUSCO010000047.1:0-24688 GCA_963530265.1 uncultured Bacillus sp. | reverse complement strand
GTTTAACATTGTTTTTCATGAGGAATTGAATTTACACATAATAATGGGCTTGACTGAAATAGCAGGTATACTTATACAATATTTCAGTAATATTACCCAAAAAAGAGTAACATCACCATTCATTCGTAATAAAACCATCTCCCATAACCCATACTCTTAAAGTTTTGGTGCATTATTCTTCTAATTATCTCTTTTGTTATTAGCGCTCCACACCATTCGTAAACCAAATTGGTGTTTATTTTTTTATTGGGAAAAAGAAGCTTTAATTCCTTCACACTTCGCAGCACAGCAGTATCAATGTCCTCAGCAAAACCACAATCATTACACACCAAGGTCTTCCCATTAACAAAAACTAAAAAGGATTGGCAAGAAGAACAATTCACGCTTTTACGCAACTGACCATAGTCATAGGATTGCATTCTTGGGTAGGGGGATTCAACTTGATGCAAGGAAACTAAAAAATCAGCCAGGTTTTTGTGCCTTCCATTAAGCTTCCCCATCCAAGTATTTAATTTTTTCATTAAACTATTTAGTTGTGTAGGGTAAATGATTGGCTCATGTTTAGGCGCTTGATAAAGGGTAAACTCGGGGTTGATAAAAACTAAGTACGCTTCAACAGGTAATTTGAAGCCATGTTTTTGGAGTAACTGCCGGAATAAGGATTCACAACGTTTTAGTTGAACGAGTGGATTGCTAAGTAACTTTTCCGTTTTTGAGTAGAAATCGCCATTTTCGTAAAAATAATCGCCCTCATAATTTTTTACATCGAATAGATAGATTGTATCTTGAACAATTAATGTGTCAATTTGAAATTTGTTAGCATTTAATTCAAGCAGTAAATCATTTAAAATGAAACATTCACTCTTAAGTTTCTCAGTTAAGGAATCAAACATCATTTCCCCTTCAAATCCCTTTGTTAGCTTAAAATAATTCCACTTATCTTCTTTAGATAATTCCATTCGAGCGTTTAAACTTCTTAAAATGGTTATTTCCTCCCGTTCGATCCGCGGCTTATAAGCCATAAAACACATCCTTCCATTTTATTATCAAAACAAAATTACCAAATCTAGTTTCATTTTATATAAAAATGGTAATCAGCCAAGGTAGATGTATGTATATTTATTGACATTTTCAGCTCTGCTCACAGCACCACTATTATGTTCGGTTGTGCTTTGAACAATTTGTGGTTCCATGCTATTGTGGTGTGAAACACTCGATGGGTTTTATATGCTATAATACCTTGACGTTTCCCTTTATTTAGGCAGGTGGAAAAATGAAAAAATCTTTGAATTTAAATCAATCAAGGTCATTGTTTAAAGGGACCTTTATCTTAACAATTGCGGCTATTTTAACCAAAATCTTAAGTGCCTTTTACCGAATCCCATTTCAAAATATTGTGGGTGATGTCGGTTTTTACATATATCAGCAGGTCTACCCGTTTTACGGTATGGCAATGGTTCTGTCCACAACAGGCTTTCCAGTCGTGATTTCAAAGCTTTATGCGGAACAGAAGGAAAAGGGGGATGAGGATAAGTCCCGTTTGCTTCTATTCACATCGTTTCTTTTTTTACAGGTAATTGGCGTGATTTGTTTTCTAATTCTTTACCTGGGCGCTGAAGGAATTGCCCGCTGGATGAATGACCCCCACTTAGCTGTACTTTTAAGAGTCGTTTCGATTGTTTTTTTAACCTTTCCGATTGGTTCCCTGTTAAGAGGGTACAATCAAGGTATTGGCGATATGGTTCCGACTGCCCTATCACAAGTCGGAGAACAAACAGTCCGTGTGATGACAATCCTTTTTCTTTCCTATCTTTTTATACAACAAGGGTATTCTCTCTATCTGGTCGGCAGTGGAGCGATGTTTGGCTCGATAACGGGCAGTATCATTTCCGGCATTATTTTGTTTATGTTTTTATGGATACGTAAAGAATGGAATGTAATCATGCCAATACCGGGCATGTTTCAAAGCTACAGGACAGAAGTAGGTGTGATCTGTAAGGCACTCTTATTTCAAGGATTGATGATTTGTATAAGTGGGATGCTGATGATTTTTATTCAGTTAGCGGATGCCTTAAATCTATACTCCTTACTTGTTAGCAATGGAATGAATGAAGATATCGCCAAAGGCGTCAAAGGAATTTATGACAGGGGTCAGCCCTTAATTCAGCTAGGGACGGTGGCCGCTACTTCCATGTCATTAACACTGGTGCCGCTTATTAGTCGGGCCCGATTAGCAGCCAAGCAGGATGAGTTACATAAAAAGATTCAATTAGCAGTAAAGGTAAGTGTGGTAATTGGTGTCGGTGCTTCAACAGGGCTATGGGCCATTATCGAGCCAACCAACACGATGCTGTTTGAAAATGGATTGGGCACATCGGTATTAGGGGTGCTTAGTTTCATTATTCTATTTACCTCCATCATGTCGACCGTCATTGCCATTATGCAGGGATTGGGAAGCCTGTTCTTCCCGGCTATAGCAGTAGTAGCCTCGTTTCCGATTAAATATGGTTTAAATGTCGTTTTCATTCCGGTATTTGGAACCATGGGTGCTGCTATTTCCTCACTAATGACATTAGGTCTAGTATGTTGTTTACTTTTAGTGAAATTTAGAAAGATGATTGTCGGACCACTATTTTCACACCGTTATTTGCAAACAGTTTTACTGGCAACAGCAGCGATGGTACTTTTTTTAAAAAGCTACCTATACATAACGGATTTTTTTGTGAACTTCCTTAAATCGGAGCGGCTTGGGGCGGCATTGCAATCTCTAAGTGCTGTTTTCCTGGGAGGGTTGCTTTTTTTCCTAATAATAATTCGTGGTAGAGTGTTTCTTATGGAAGAATTGTCCTTATTTCCACTTGGAAGTAAACTAATACATCTATTAGCACATAAAGATAGGAGCTAAACAAATATGGTGAAAAAAATTGAAATTGTCGGATTAGGAGCAGGGGATTTAGAGCAGCTTCCTTTAGGGGTCTACAAGAAATTAATCCACGGCAGCGGCAGCTTATTTTTACGAACAAAAGAACATCCGGTTGTGACTGAATTAGAAAAAGAAGGACTGACCTATGTCTCCTTTGATGATGTTTATGAAAAACATGATCAATTCGAAGCGGTATATGAAGAAATTGCCCAGACCTTATTACATAAAGCACAGGATCACTCGATTATTTATGCTGTCCCAGGACATCCACTTGTGGCCGAGCGGGCTGTTCAGCTCCTTTTGGAATATGGCCCTTTAAATGGGGTAGAAATTATCATTGGTGGTGGACAGAGCTTTCTTGATGCAATCTTTGCGTCGTTAAAAATTGACCCAATTGAAGGATTTCAGCTGCTTGACGGTAATTCTCTCTCAGCCAGTCAGCTGCAAATCGACCAGCACATTTTTATCAGTCAGGTGTATGACCAATTTATAGCCTCGAATGTCAAGCTAACCTTAATGGAGAAATTACCTGATGATTATATGGTATACATTGTCACAGCAGCGGGGAGCAGTCAGGAAGTTATTGAAAAAGTGGCATTGTACGAGTTGGATCGAAATGTTTCAATAAACAATTTGACGTCCGTCTACGTTCCACCGGTGAAGGAAGAAAGCATTTTATTGAAAAATTTCTCCAAACTCCGTGAAATTATTGCTATTTTAAGAAGTCCGAATGGCTGTCCGTGGGATAAGGAACAGACCCATGAATCCTTAAAGAGATACTTAATTGAAGAAACATACGAAGTGATTGAGGCCATTAACAATAAAGATATTGATAATTTGGTGGAGGAGCTCGGTGATGTCCTGCTCCAGGTAATGCTCCATGCCCAAATTGGAGAAGATGATGGTTATTTTTCTATCGATGACATTATTGAAGGGTTGTCAGCTAAAATGATACGCAGGCATCCACATGTATTCGGCACTGGGAAGGCAGCAGATGCTGAAGAAGTCGTCCAAAACTGGCAGGAAATAAAGAAACAGGAAAAAGGCGAGGCCACTTCAACTTCCCTGCTTTCAGGAGTTTCAAAGGGTCAGCCGAACCTATTGCGAGCTTATGAGCTGCAAAAGAAGGCAGCCAAGGTTGGCTTTGACTGGCAGGAAATTACCCCTGCCTTGGCGAAAGTGAAAGAGGAGCTTGAGGAATTTGTGCAGGAGCTAAATGGAACAGATGAAGGACTGTTGTTAGCTAAAAAGGAATTTGGTGATTTGCTTTTTGCTTTTGTAAATGTAGCAAGGTTCTTAAAGATTCATCCAGAGGAAGCGTTGTTTGAAACAAATGAAAAGTTTACACGCAGGTTTCACTATGTAGAAGAAAAGGTAAAAGAGAGCGGCCGGTCATTTGAAGAGCATACGCTCGAACAGCTTGATCACTATTGGGATGAGGCAAAAGCAAAAGGACTATAAGAAAAGCAAGGGCCCGCTTTATAGGCTGAAGTTAAACTGTACCAATGTAAAAACCGTTAGGATAACTTAGGAGGAATTCGCTTATGCGCCTAGATAAATTTTTAAAAGTATCACGATTAATAAAAAGACGGACATTAGCAAAGGAAGTATCCGATCAAGGCAGAATTGAAATTAATGGGAAAGAGGCAAAAGCCAGCTCAACCGTAAAAGAAGGCGACGAATTAACGATTCGTCTCGGGCAGCGGAAGGTAACAGCCAGAATTGACCGGATTCAAGAAACTTCACGCAAGGATGAAGCTGCCGAAATGTATACCATTCTAAAAGAAGAGAGATTAGGCTCAAACGATAGCTTCTAAGATAAGATTGTTCTAATTCATATATCCTTCACATAAAAATGTACAAAAGGGTTGTACAAATGATTGTGAGGGATGATAATGAGCCAATATTATGAAGGCAGCCAGCCAAAGAGCAGTGTTCCAGATCATGATGTGATTATGAGAGGGAGAAAACTCCTTGAAATTACGGGAGTTAAACAGGTAGAAAGCTTTGATAATGAGGAATTTTTATTAGAAACATCAATGGGGTTTTTAGCAATCAAAGGACAAAACCTGCAAATGAAAAATCTTGATGTCGAAAAAGGAATTGTCTCCATTAAAGGGAAGATTTTTGACTTAGTGTATCTTGATGAACAGCACGGGGAGAAAGCTAAGGGATTCTTTAGCAAGTTATTCCGATGACCCTTTCCACGCAATTTCTTACCATGATTTCAATGATTGGAATGGGGTCATTTTTCGGTGCTATGTTTGATACGTATCAGCGTTTTTTAAATCGACCCAAAAAAAAAGCTTGGATTGTGTTTATTAATGATTTATTATTTTGGATCATTCAGGCTTTAATTATTTTTTATACCTTATTTATTGTGAACAATGGGGAACTGCGATTTTATATCTTTATCGCGCTTGTTTGCGGGTTCGCCGCCTACCAGAGCTTGTTTAAGAGGATGTATCTAGGCCTGCTGGAGATGGGGATCCAGTCAGTCATCGCCATCTATAAATTTCTGTTAAAAACTTGCCAACTGCTGATTTATAAACCTGTCGTTGGATTGATCCAACTTATGATTACGATTATACTCGCGCTTGGCAGGGGACTATACACCCTTGTCAAATTTGTTTTTAAGGTTATATCATGGGTGTTGAGGTTAGTGCTAAAAATCATTTTTGTCCCATTGCATAGGCTATTGCTATTATTTTGGAAACTTTTGCCGAAAGGGCTTAAAAAAACCGTCGAGAAGTTATATAATAAAACGGCAGGAAAATTTAAGGAAATAAGGAATTATATTAGTAAGTGGATAGATAAATGGAAAAAAAAGTAGAGAGTAAAGGAGGGAACGGGAAATGGGTGCTGAGCCAAAGAAAAGTGTCTCAAAAATCCAGACAACCTATGTCGAGCAACAAGAATACGCGGAAATTGCCTCAGCTAGGAAAAGAAAATTACTATTAAGACGATTATCGTTATTTGTTGTTTTTGCTAGCTTACTATCGTATCTGATGATTTCAAGTTACATTTCCCAGACCACCAAGCTCGAAGCAAAAGTAGTCCAAAAGAAAAAACTTGATCACGAGCTTTCTGAATTAAAAAAGCAGCAGACTATCCTGAAGGAAGACATTATTAAATTAAATGATGATGATTACATTGGGAAGTTGGCAAGAAAAGAGTATTTTTTCTCGGAAAAAGATGAAGTTATTTTTAATATTCCTGATGAAAAAAAGAAAAATTGAACCGCTGTTGCGAGTTATTGACACTGAATTTTTACTTTTTGTATAATATATAGTAAGATTGAATTTTTTTCCCGCATTAATGGGCAGTAAGATAAATTTCAGACTTTAAAAGATTTATGATGGTCAACTGCCCTTAAATGCCCGATTCGTTCAACTAACAATCAGTGAGTTGAAAAGCACCCCCTGATTGAAGTTTCACTTTACTATTTTAAGGAGGAACATTCTTTTTATGTCAATTGAAGTAGGCAGCAAGTTACAAGGAAAGGTAACGGGAATTACTAATTTCGGAGCGTTTGTGGAGTTGCCGGATGGTTCAACAGGACTGGTCCACATCAGTGAGGTTGCCGACAAATACGTTAAAGATATTAACGAGCATCTTAAGGTTGGTGACCAAGTAGAAGTTAAAGTCCTCAATGTTGAAAAAGATGGAAAAATTGGACTATCAATTAAAAAGGCAATTGATAAACCAGAAACGCCACAAAGATCCCACTCAAACTCAAACTCAAACTCACGTTCTCGTCAAGGTAGAAACAACGATCGGAATAATGCCAAACCGGAAAATTTCGAAACCAAAATGGCCAAATTTTTAAAGGATAGTGAGGATCGCTTGACTTCCTTAAAGAGAAGTACAGAGTCGAAGCGCGGAGGAAGAGGAGCTAGACGCGGATAACTTGCTGCACACTTGTAATGAGATACAGTAGTGTTCACCTAATAACATATAGTAAAAGACAAGTCGACGGCGGCTTGTCTTTTTTGTGTTTTTTAATATTACCTTGAGAATTGTCTAGCTGCAGTGCCCACGGGCAATTCCGCTTCTCGAGTCTTTCTCCTTTAAACGACATGTTTATATTATTTGAATGAATATAGTGAAAACCGTCGAACGATTATTTGGACTTGTTCACTATTTTGACAAACTTTTAACGCTATTAAATTTATAATAATGGGCAACGATGAAAGATTAGGGAGTGTGATTTATGGAAAAGGCAAACGTGAGTTTCATAGAACCAGTCGGAGAAGTCAACCTTCATTCAACCAAATGGGATTTAGGGAAAGGACTAAGGAAGATCCAATACCTGCTTGAATCCTTTTTTATAAAAAAGGGATATCTCTTATTGTTTGTAGGATTTTTGCTTGGACGGGCCTTAATTTTGGCAAAACTAACTCCGTTTTGTCTTCCCTTTTTTGCTTCCGTCTATTTAATAAAAAGAGACCGAGCACCACTTGCTCTGATCGGACTAGTTGTTGGGGCAGCAACTATTTCCTTAGGTAATGCTGCCTTTACCTTTACGGTCACCCTATTATTTCTAGTGATTTTTCGGGTTAGTCAAAAATGGCTGACTAACGAAGTGAAATCGCTGCCATTTTTTGTTGGCATTATTCTTGGTGCTGGAAAGCTGGCAGAGGCCTTCATTCTATCGCAGCAACTAACTCTCTATGATTTAATGATGGTTGGTGTCCAGACAAGCCTTGCCTTTATATTGACACTCATCTTCCTACAGAGTATTCCATTATTAACGTTGAGTAAACGCAGGCAATTGTTAAAAACCGAAGAAATCGTCTGTTTAATTATCATGCTCGCATCCATAATGTCAGGAACCATCGGTTGGAAGGTTTATGATTTGTCGATAGAACATATTATGTCGAGATATTTGGTGTTGGTCTTTTCCTTCATTGCAGGGGCCACGGTTGGCTCCACTGTAGGGGTTGTGACCGGATTAATATTTAGTCTAGCAAGTGTTTCAAGCTTCTATCATATGAGTCTATTAGCCTTTTCGGGTGTTCTGGGCGGACTGTTGAAGGAAGGAAAAAAAATAGGCGTTTCCATCGGCTTATTTATTGCCACCCTTCTGATTGGTATGTACGGTGAGGGCGGGGGCTCCCTTTTACAAACTGTACTTGAGACATCTGCTGCTATTCTGTTATTCCTCTTAACACCACAAGCGTTAACTTCTAGATTAGCAAAATATATCCCGGGAACCTCAGAATACACGGCAGAACAGCAAAAATACATGCGGAAAATGCGTGATGTGACGGCACAGCGGGTTTCACAATTTTCAGGGGTGTTCCATGCCCTTTCCAAAAGTTTTTCACAAATGGAAATTAGTCCGGATGAAGATGAAAATGATCGGGAAATGGATTACTTTATGAGTAATGTAACGGAAAGAACGTGTCAAACTTGCTTTAAAAAGGAGCAATGCTGGGCAAAGAATTTTAATACAACCTATGCCACGATGGCAGAAATTATTCATGAAATGGATCAAAATGAAGGAAATGTTTCACCAAAACTAACAAGGGAGTGGGAGAAGCTCTGTACACGATCAAAAAAAGTATATGAAACAATTGGTCAGGAATTAACCTTTTTCCAAGCCAATCAAAGATTAAAAAAGCAGGTTCGAGAAAGCCGAAAACTAGTTGCAGAACAATTATTAGGTGTTTCAGAGGTTATGGATAATTTTGCGAAAGAAATTCAGCGGGAAAGAGAGAATCATCATAAGCAGGAAGAGCAAATAATGGAGGCAATTCAAGAGTTTGGAATCCATATTGAACAGGTGGAAATTTATAGTCTGGAACAAGGAAATGTCGATATTGAGATGGCTTTGCCGTTCTGTAATGGTCATGGTGAGTGTGAAAAGTTAATTGCACCTATGTTATCCGATATTCTCGGCGAAACGATTATTGTCAACCAAGAGGAATGTGCGACAATACCACATGGATTCTGTCATGTGACCTTTCGATCGTCCAAGGCCTTTACGGTGGAAACAGGGGTGGCCCATGCCGCTAAGGATGGCGGTCTCATTTCAGGTGATAGTTATTCAACCATTGAGCTAGGTTTAGGCAAGTATGCAATTGCGATTAGCGATGGTATGGGTAATGGAGAAAGGGCCCATTACGAAAGTAAAGAGACTCTGCTGTTGTTGCAAAAAATATTGCAATCAGGCATCGAAGAAAAGGTTGCAATAAAGTCTGTAAACTCTATTCTTTCCCTTCGGACGACAGATGAAATTTTTTCCACATTGGATTTGGCGATGATTGACTTGAAAAATGCCTCTGCAAAATTCCTTAAAATCGGTTCAACACCGAGTTTTATAAAAAGGGGAAATAAGATCATTAAAATTCAAGCAAGTAATTTACCAATGGGAATCCTTCAAGAATTTGAAGTGGATGTTGTCAGCGAGCAATTAAAAGCGGGGGATTTACTGATTATGATGAGCGATGGGGTGTTTGAAGGACCCAAGCATGTAGAAAATTATGATTTATGGATGAAACGTAAGGTCCAAGAATTAGAGACAGATGACCCGCAAGAGGTTGCAGATTTAATTATGGAGGAAGTGATTCGCTCACGATCGGGATTAATTGAAGATGATATGACCGTGACGGTGGCAAAAATAAAACACAATACACCGAAATGGGCATCCATCCCTATTCACAAATTAAAGCGTCAAGCTTAACCAACTATTTTAACCCACTTCCCGTCATTATGTATAAATCGCATTGTTCCCGTCGAAAATGGTACCAATACGTTTCGTGGAGGGAGAAGGTTATGTATACAGGAAAAATTCGCCAAGTTTTACTGATTACAGATGGGTGCTCGAACCAAGGTGACGATCCGATTGCCATGGCGGCACTCGCAAAGGAACAAGGTATTACGGTGAATGTCATCGGGGTCATGGAACAGGATGTAATTGATGAAAAAGGAATTACCGAAATTGAAGGAATAGCGATGTCTGGCGGTGGAGTCAGCCAGATTGTCTATGCGGAACGACTATCGCAAACAGTCCAAATGGTCACCCGAAAGGCCATGAACCAAACAATTCAAGGTGTCGTCAACAACCAATTGCAGCAAATCCTAGGACGCTCAAAAACAATGGAGGATCTGCCACCTGAAAAACGAGGGGAAGTCATGGAGGTTGTCGACGAATTAGGAGAAACTGTCGAATTAGACGTATTAATTCTTGTCGACACCAGTGCAAGTATGAAACATAAGCTTCCAACTGTCAAAGAGGCCTTGCTTGATCTGTCTCTAAGTCTAAACGCCCGTTCTGGTGAGAATCAATTTTCTGTCTATGTATTTCCCGGGAAAAAGAATGATGTCGAAAAATTGTTGGATTGGACACCAAATCTGCAAACTTTGACAAGTGTTTTTTCTCAGCTGACAACAGGGGGGATTACACCGACAGGTCCTGCTATCAAGACAGCATTATCGGCGTTTGATCAAAAACAATCATTAAGGAGCCTGCTTTCACGTGATGATGAATCATACTTTGAAGAATCAATGTAATCTGCGTCCCGGGACAATCATTACAGGAAAATGGCATTCACATATCTATACAATTATAAAGGAACTAGGATTTGGTGCAAACGGGGTGGTCTACCTTGCTAAACACAAAAACACTCAGGTCGCATTGAAAATGAGTGATAATGGTATGTCGATTACCTCAGAGGTTAATGTACTGAAATCCTTTGCAAAGGTCCAGGGACACTCCCTCGGGCCTTCTTTGCTTGACGTCGACGATTGGCAAAGTACTAGCGGCCGTATCTCGTTTTATGTCATGGAATATATTAAAGGTCCAAATTTCCTTTCATTTATTCAAATGAAGGGTAAATCATGGACAAGCGTTTTATTTTTGCAGCTCCTCAATGACTTGGAGATGCTTCATACAAATGGCTGGGTATTTGGGGATTTAAAGCCGGAAAATTTAATCGTGACGGGGCCGCCACCGAAAATAAGGTGTATCGATGTGGGCGGCACAACCATTCAAGGCCGGGCTATTAAAGAATTCACTGAGTTTTATGACCGAGGCTATTGGGGGCTGGGCTCTCGAAAAGCTGAACCAACCTATGACTTATTTGCTGTCGCGATGATTATGATTAACACTGCCTATTCAAAACCATTTAAAAAAACAACAGGTGGACTAGCACAGTTAAGGGAAGCCGTTCGGCAAAAGCCAGAACTGTTGAAATTTGAAAAGGTAATCGTAAAAGCACTACAAGGGCATTACCTGAATGCCAAAGAAATGCGCACTGATTTATTAGATACGATGGTCGAAAAAAAGTACGCCCCTCCTTCCAAACCAACAGCAGGAGCCAATAGCCGTCCCTCCATTCAAACGCAAGGAAAGAATAAAAAAGGGAGTTCGACAGTCTCAGTCTCGAGGCAAACGTATCGGCGTAAAAAGAAAAAGAGCGGCTGGATGGAATTTTTATTTATAACTGCCGTTCTAGGTGTCCTATATGCTTGGTATACTTTAAATAATTTACCGTAATAAAATGAAACTAATTGTCCCTTTAATCGTATTAATAGGAAGCATAGATTTTTATAGGTAATTTGCAGCAAGAAAAATGGAAAAATTTCTATCCTATTTGTAATACCTATATTTTGATAGTTCAATCTAAAAAGTGGTAAGCTATTAAAAAAAGCCTGCTTCCTTTGCGTGAGGTACATTAAGCTCTGGGCTGCTGGCGTTAGACAATTAATAAAGTTTTAAAAGTTTTAAAAATAAATTTTGCTTTAGAAAGAGTGCAAACAAATGTTGGAATCAAAGGTTGAGTCCTTTCTTAATCACCACTCATTCAATCTTAAAAACAAAAAAATCGTCGTTGGTGTATCAGGGGGTCCCGATTCTTTAGCTCTGCTTCACTACTTGCATCATGAAAGGGAAAAACGGGATTTGTTCATTGTTGTAGCACATGTGGACCATATGTTCCGCGGAGAGGAATCCTTTCAAGATGCCATGTTTGTAAAGGAGTTTTGTGAGCAGCATAAAATCCCTTTTGAAATGGTTCGAATCAATGTGACAGAAATCATGGAAGAGACAGGAATGAGTTCTCAAATTGCTGGAAGGGAAGTAAGATATGAATTTTATCATAACGTGATGGAAAAGTATGAATCCCCCTATTTGGCTCTTGCTCATCATGGCGATGACCAAATTGAGACGATGCTCATGCGGCTGACAAGAGGAAGCAGTGGAAAAGCAAGAGCAGGTATCCCCTTTTCTCGTCCGTTTTATGAGGGGACGATTTTCCGGCCTTTCTTGTGTTTGACCAAGGATGAAATTTGGCTTTATTGTAACCAGCACAACCTTACACCAAGATTAGACCCAAGTAATGAAAAAGGAATTTATAGCAGGAACAGGTTCCGTAAACAGGTTATTCCATTTTTAAAGACGGAAAATAACCATGTACATGAACATTTCCAACGGTTTAGTGAAGAGCTGCAAAGTGATGAGGCCTACCTTCAGGAACTAGCCATTGAACGAGTAAATACAGTCATGACAAAAAGAGAAGAGGACAAAATTACTATTGATATTAAACGCTTTCTTGAAATGCCTTTACCTTTACAAAGGAGAGGGTTTCAACTAATATTAAACTATCTTTATAAGGAAAAACCTACTTCTCTTTCTGCCGTACATATCGACCAAGTATTTTCTTTAATACATCATCCCGAGCCTTCAGGTAAACTTGATTTCCCAGATGGATTGAAAGTCGTTCGCTCTTATACTCAGGTATCGTTCCAATTTCAGCAAAAAGCAGCTGAACCATATTATTTGGAAGCCTATGGGCCAGGGACGGTGCTGCTGCCAAATGGCGAGAGCGTTAGAATTGATATTCTAGATGAGGGAATTATTGATGCCCAATCTCATACAGCCCTTTTTAATATAGACCGTATTAATTGGCCGCTTATTATTCGCACGAGAAAAAAAGGCGATCGAATGACATTGAAAGGTATACAAGGATCAAAAAAATTAAAGGATATTTTTATCGATTTAAAAGTTCCAGTACAGGACCGAGATTGTTGGCCTGTTATTTCAGATAAAAATGGTTTGATTATTTGGCTGCCAGATTTAAAAAGGTCTTCTTATGAAGGTATAGATCCATCTGCAAAACAATATATACAACTCACATATAATAAGAAATGATCTTCTAGGGGGCACAATTTATGATGAATCAGGATATTGAAAAGGTGTTAGTTTCAGAAGAAGAAATTCAAGAAAAGATACAGGTGCTAGCGGCGGAGTTAACAGAAGAATATAAAGATCGTTTTCCGCTTGCGATTGGTGTTTTAAAAGGTGCGATGCCGTTTATGGCGGACTTGTTAAAACGAGTGGATTGTTATCTTGAAATGGATTTTATGGATGTTTCAAGTTACGGTAGTGCCCTTGTTTCTTCGGGAGAAGTAAAAATCATTAAGGATTTAGATACATCTGTCGAAGGAAGAGACATATTAATTATTGAAGATATTATCGATAGTGGCTTAACACTCAGTTATTTAGTGGATTTATTTCGTTATCGCAAAGCAAAATCAATAAAAATTGTGACCCTACTTGATAAACCTACAGGAAGAAAGAGTGCCATTAAAGCAGATTATGTAGGGTTTATTGTTCCAGATGAGTTTGTTGTCGGATATGGGTTGGATTATATTGAAAAGTACCGTAATCTACCATATATAGGCGTATTAAAACCTGAAGTATATAGCAATAATCAATAAGTAATCTTAGAGTCGCCTCTGTCTAGAGAGGAATATAACTGAGAGCATTTCCTTGAATTTCAAAGATTTTCTATGATACTATTTAATATAGTTTTTACCCGCGGGAGGAGGTAAGAGATGAATCGGATTTTCCGTAATACCATCTTTTATTTATTGATATTTTTAGTCATTATTGGTGTGGTAAGTTTCTTTAATGGAAGCAATGAACCTACAGATCATATTTCCTATGATAAGTTTGTAACACAATTAGAAAATGGTGAAGTCAAATCATTTTCGATGCAGCCTGAACGAGGTGTTTATGAAGTTCAAGGCGTACTTGAGGCAAATAGTAAAAAGTTTATCACCTATATCCCAAACAGTGAGAAAATTCTCGATCGTATTGACAAGGCAGACTCAAAAGTGGAAGTAATGCCGGCGAAAGAAACAAGCGGCTGGGTAACCTTCTTTACGTCAATTATTCCGTTCGTGATTATCTTTATTTTATTTTTCTTCTTATTAAACCAAGCTCAAGGCGGCGGCAGCCGAGTCATGAACTTTGGTAAATCTAAAGCAAAGCTTTATAACGATGATAAGAAAAAAGTTCGTTTTAGAGATGTTGCTGGTGCAGATGAAGAGAAAGCAGAATTAGTTGAGGTTGTTGAATTCTTAAAAGACCCTCGTAAGTATGCTGAACTTGGGGCCCGCATTCCTAAAGGGGTTTTGCTTGTAGGACCTCCAGGTACTGGTAAAACTTTGTTAGCAAGGGCTACTGCCGGTGAAGCAGGCGTACCATTCTTCTCCATCAGTGGATCTGATTTCGTTGAAATGTTTGTTGGGGTCGGTGCATCCCGTGTTCGTGACTTATTTGAAAACGCTAAGAAAAATGCCCCATGTATTATTTTCATTGATGAAATTGACGCAGTTGGACGTCAGCGTGGTGCAGGTCTAGGCGGTGGTCACGATGAACGTGAACAAACCTTGAACCAATTGCTTGTGGAAATGGATGGATTCGGTGCAAATGAGGGAATTATCATTATTGCCGCAACAAACCGAGCAGATATTCTCGACCCTGCATTATTACGTCCAGGACGTTTTGACCGTCAAATTACTGTTGACCGTCCAGATGTAATTGGACGTGAGGCAGTCTTAAAAGTACATGCACGCAATAAACCATTAGATGAATCTGTTAACTTGAAAAATATTGCGATGCGTACACCTGGTTTTTCAGGTGCCGACCTAGAGAACTTATTGAATGAGGCAGCATTAGTTGCAGCTCGAAGCAGTAAGAAGAAAATCGATATGGAAGATATCGATGAAGCAACAGATCGTGTTATCGCAGGCCCGGCTAAAAAGAGCAGGGTTATTTCCGAAAAAGAACGTAATATTGTTGCTTTCCATGAAGGTGGACATACGGTTATCGGATTAGTACTGGATGAAGCGGACATGGTTCATAAAGTTACCATCGTTCCTCGCGGTCAAGCCGGTGGTTATGCTGTCATGCTTCCTAGAGAAGACCGTTACTTTATGACAAAACCAGAATTACTTGATAAAATTGTTGGTTTATTAGGCGGACGTGTCGCTGAAGAAATTGTTTTCGGTGAAGTAAGTACAGGTGCACATAATGACTTCCAACGTGCGACAAGCATTGCTCGTAAAATGGTAACTGAATACGGAATGAGTGATAAACTTGGGCCACTTCAGTTTGGTCAGAATTCCGGCGGTCAAGTTTTCTTAGGCCGTGACATTAATAATGATCAAAATTATTCCGACGCGATTGCTTATGAAATCGACCTCGAAATTCAAAGAATTATTAAAGAATGTTATGAAAGAGCTAGACAAATTCTTACAGAAAACCGCGATAAGCTTAATCTTATTGCCACCACTCTTCTTGAGGTGGAAACGCTTGTTGCTGAACAAATTAAATATTTGGTGGAAAATGGCCATATGCCAGCACCATCTGTCCATTTAGATGCGGTTAATATTGGGCCGAAAAAAACAGATGATGTAAAGGTAAACATCAATACTAAAAAGGATGAGCCTGTAAAAGAGGAAAAATCCTTTCTAGATACTCCGCCTGATGACATTGACTATAATAAGTAAGTTTTAAAAGAGTGCTTCGCTGAAGCACTCTTTTTTTCACATTAATCCTATTTATGGTATGATGTTGCGTATGAGAAAAGAAAATTGATAAAGCGAGTGATAGAATTGATTTTCGTATTTGATGTAGGAAATACCAATATCGTTATAGGTGTTTATCAGGGTGATGAACTTAAATATCATTGGCGGGTTGAAACCAATCGTAACCGTACAGAAGATGAGTTTGGAATGAATATAAAGGCTTTGTTTGATCATTCAGGCCTTTCTTTTTCAGATATTGACGGCATTATTATTTCTTCAGTTGTACCACCCATCATGTTTGCCTTAGAAAGAATGTGCCAAAAGTATTTTCACATTAAGCCCATTGTGGTGGGACCAGGAGTAAAAACAGGGCTCAATATAAAATACGATAATCCAAGAGAAGTGGGTGCTGACCGGATTGTTAATGCTGTTGCGGCCATCCACGAGTACGGCAGTCCTCTAATTATAGTTGATTTTGGTACAGCAACCACCTATTGTTATGTGAATGAGGAACGTCAATATATGGGCGGTGCGATTGCTCCTGGGATCAGTATTTCTACTGAGGCTCTTTATTCAAGGGCTGCAAAACTGCCGCGGATTGAAATTGCCCGGCCAGAAAATGTAATCGGAAAAAATACGGTTTCTGCGATGCAGGCAGGTATTGTTTACGGTTATGTCGGACAAGTTGAGGGAATTGTGAAACGGATGATTGAACAAAGTGAAAAAACTCCAACCGTTATTGCCACGGGTGGACTAGCAAGTTTAATTGCTCAAGAATCTAAGACCATTGATGTCGTCGATCCATTTTTAACTTTAAAGGGTCTGCAGCTTATCTATAAACGAAACATGGGATAACCTAAAGAGAAACAGCTAGAAGGGAGTTAGACAATGAAGGATTATCTAGTAAAGGCACTAGCCTATGATGGAAATATTCGTGCCTATGCAGTAAGAACTACAGCAACTGTTAGTGAAGCTCAAAGACGTCATCAAACATGGCGGACGGCTTCGGCGGCACTTGGTCGTACGTTAACCGCTGGAGTCATGATGGGCGCCATGCTTAAGGGCGAAGACAAACTAACGATTAAAATAAACGGCGGGGGGCCGCTTGGTACTATAGTGGTTGACAGTAATGCCAAAGGGGAAGTCCGTGGCTATGTAAATAATCCGGAGGTTGATTTCGAATCAAATGAACTTGGTAAGCTTGATGTCCGCCGGGCAGTTGGCACAGATGGTACATTAGCTGTTGTAAAGGATATCGGATTGCGTGACTTTTTTTCCGGGCAGGTTCCGCTTGTTTCAGGAGAATTAGGTGAGGATTTTACGTATTACTTTGCAACATCTGAGCAGGTTCCATCCTCAGTAGGTGTAGGCGTCTTGGTTAATCCAGATGACACGATTTTGGCAGCGGGCGGGTTTATTTTTCAATTAATGCCTGGCACGCCTGATGAAATTATTACAAAACTTGAAGAACGTATAAAAACAATTGAACCTATTTCAATATTAATTGAACGAGGATTAACGCCTGAGCAAATCCTTGAAGAATTGTTTGGCAAAGGGGAGCTAAAGGTATTAGAAACGATGCCGGTCAGCTTTGAGTGTAATTGTTCTAAAGAGCGGTTTGCCAATGCTATTGTAGGCTTAGGTGCTGCAGAAATTACTGCCATGATTGAAGAAGATGGACAGGCAGAGGCTCATTGTCACTTCTGTAATGAAAAATATCTATTTTCCAAGGAAGAATTGGAAGAGCTAAAAAGGGATGCCAAATAATTTCCGACAGACCTGAGCGTATGACGACTAAATAAGAAAGTGACTAGCACCAGCGTCCACGGCTATCCACTGCTAAAGGGCGCTAGCGCTTTTCGTGTTGGAGGAGAAAAAGTTGGGGAAGAAGCAGCTTTGGATGGTGATAGCCGGCCTTATTATGCTTAATTGCTTAACAATTGCCTTTTTCCTTACAAGGGCTAATGTGACTGGTGGTGCCGCCCTTCATGATGAGGCTGTTGCCACTGTGGGGAAAACAGAAATTACACGGCAAGCATGGCTAAATGAATTAGAAGCGCGCTATGGAAAAGACGTTCTGAGGGAAATGATTGATCAAAAGGTTGTTAAAGAAATGGCAGAAAAATATCAAATAAAAGTTTCAGACCAAGATGTGGATCGTGAATTTAGAATGCTGCAAACCACTTATAATTCTTTTGACCAAAAAAATAATAAGGATGAGAAAAAGTGGAAGGAGCAAATCCGCAGCAGTCTTCTATTGGAAGAACTTTTGACAAAAGATGTGGCTGTCTCCAATAAAGAACTGAAAAGCTATTATGATAAAAATAAAAACCTCTTCAATGTCCCTGCGGCCTATCATTTATCGCATCTGATTGTAAAAACAAAGAAAGAAGCAGACAAGACAGCGAGGGAATTAGCTGACGGTTCAAGTTTTTCGGTCCTTGCAATGGAACGTTCTATCGAGGAGTTTTCAGCCAATGAAGGCGGCGATATTGGATATATTAGCGACGCCGATGATCGATACCCGAAACAATATGTAGATACCGCGAAAAAGCTCAAAAAGGGTGCTTACAGTAAACCGTTTAAGGTGAAGGACGGATATGCACTGATCAAGCTCGAAGGGAAAATTAACGGTAAAAATTATTCCTTTGATGAAGTTAAGGAACAATTACGGCGGCAGATTGCCTTGGAACAGATGAAAACACCGGCGACTGCTTCAACGTTTTGGGATGATGCCAAAGTGGAATGGTTTTATGGCAATAACGAGGTAAATTAAAACACAGAGAAAATCTGTGTTTTTTTACATTCATAAATTTTCGATTTATTCAAAAATTTAATGTAAAACAATTGACAAAGTATGTATAAAACTGTTAAATTCAATGTATACAAACAAATCCAATAAAAATACTCGGAATAGAGGTGCCCTTATGGCTCGTATTGCAAATTCAGTTGCCGAATTAGTCGGCCAAACACCAATTGTAAAATTAAATAGAGTAGTAGATGAAAATAGTGCAGAGGTATATTTGAAACTTGAATATTTTAACCCGGGCAGCAGTGTAAAGGATCGTATTGCGTTAGCGATGATTGAAGCTGCTGAGGAAAAAGGTCTAATCAAACCAGGTGTGGATACGATTATTGAACCAACAAGTGGAAATACTGGAATTGGACTTGCAATGATTGCAGCAGCAAAAGGATACAAAGCCATTCTAGTTATGCCTGAAACGATGAGCTTAGAAAGACGTAATCTGCTTCGCGCCTATGGTGCAGAGCTAGTGTTAACTCCTGGTCCAGATGGCATGAAGGGTGCTATTGCGAAAGCAGAAGAGCTTGTTAAGGAACACGGTTACTTCTTACCGCAACAATTTGAAAATGAAGCTAACCCTGAAATTCACCGCAAAACAACTGGTAAAGAGATTGTTGAACAAATGGATCAATTGGATGCATTTGTAGCCGGTATCGGTACTGGCGGAACGATAACTGGTGCTGGTGAGGTTCTTCGTGAGAGATTCCCAGAAATTAAAATTTATGCAGTAGAACCTACGGATTCCCCTGTATTATCAGGCGGGAAGCCAGGTCCACACAAAATTCAAGGTATTGGGGCTGGATTTGTACCAAGTGTCCTAAATACTGAAATTTATGAAGAAATTATTAAAGTTGGTACGGAGGAAGCATTTGCAGCGTCCCGCCGGGTAGCAAGAGAAGAAGGAATCCTAGGCGGAATTTCTTCAGGTGCAGCCATTTATGCTGCTTTAGAAATTGCGAAAAAGCTTGGAAAAGGGAAAAAAGTGCTTGCCATCATCCCAGATAACGGCGAACGTTATTTAAGCACAGCACTTTACCAATATGACGCTGAATAGGAAAAAGCTAGAGACTTTGGCATGTGCCAAGGTCTTTATTTTTTTTGGAAAACAATGAAAGTTTCATGTATGATAAAATGAGTGAAAAACATGCTAGGGGTGATATGGAGATGAGAACTATGAAAGAACATATCAAATGTGGTCCATACACCTTGGACTATTCGAAAAAAACAAACATTATGGGGATTTTAAACGTCACTCCGGATTCCTTTTCGGATGGCGGCAAATATAACAATATAGACATGGCCATCCAACATGCAAAGGAAATGGTCGCCAATGGAGCTGATATCATTGATATTGGTGGCGAATCAACACGACCAGGTTATGAGGTGATCTCCGATGAGGAGGAGATTGAACGAATCGTTCCTGTTATCAAAGCCTTAACGAAACATGTTCAGGTACCTATTTCGGTTGATACGTATAAATCCGAAGTAGCCAAGCAGGCCATTAAGGCGGGTGCACATATTATCAATGACATTTGGGGAGCAAAAGCCGATGATAACATGGCTTCAGTTGCCGCTGAGCTTGGGGTTCCAATCATCTTAATGCATAACCGGCATGACCGCAATTATACTCATTTTGTTAGAGATATGCTGAATGATATGTATGAAAGTATTGCCCTAGTAAAAAAAGCCGGTGTTAGCGATGAAAATATTATTTTGGACCCTGGGATTGGGTTCGCTAAGGACTACCAGGAAAACCTGCTGATGATGCAGAATCTGGACAAGCTAGTGATGCTCGGATACCCTGTTTTATTAGCTACTTCCCGAAAAAGGATGATTGGTGAGGCATTGAATCTTCCTGTAGATGAAAGAATGGAAGGTACAGGTGCTACTATTTGTTACGGAATTCAAAAAGGATGCCAAATGGTTCGTGTCCATGATGTTAAGGAAATGAGCAGAATGGCTAAAATGATGGATGCCATGATGGGGAAGGGTGTAGTGATTGGATAAAATTTATGTAAATCGTATGGAGTTTTATGGATATCATGGGGTTTTCCCTGAGGAGAATCGACTTGGACAGCGATTCTATGTTGACTTGGCTGTTTCAGTCGATTTAAAAAAAGCGGGGGAAATGGATGACCTTGAACACTCAGTAAACTATGGTGAGCTGTACCAAGTGTGCAAAGAAATTGTCGAAGGGACACCAGTAAAGCTGGTTGAAGCTGTTGCTGAAAAAATTGCAGCCTCTATTCTTGCTACATTTCCACTAGTTTTAGATGTCACAGTTAAGATCCTTAAACCTGACCCGCCGATACCGGGGCATTACAAGTCTGTTGCAGTAGAAATTACAAGGAGAAGGTAAAAGTGGAAAATTCAGCATTTATTGCCCTTGGCTCGAATATCGGAAACCGTTATGATAATATAAGCAGTGCAATAAAACGGTTAACAAGTCATTCTACAATTCAATTGGTAAATTACTCCTCTATTTATGAAACAGATCCTGTTGGTTACGAGGACCAAGATTTATTTTTAAATATGGTAATCGAGATACAAACGACGTTACATGCACTAGAGTTACTAGAGCTATGTTTAAAAATAGAATTAGAGCTTGGGAGAAAAAGGGAAATTAGGTGGGGGCCACGAACAATTGACCTTGACATTTTGTCTTTTAACCAAGAAAATATTGAATCAGAGAAGCTTGTCGTCCCACATCCAAGAATGGTTGAGCGGGCGTTTGTAATGATTCCACTCTTAGAAATTAATCATGACATGAGGATACCTGGGGTGGAAAAACCTCTAAACTTATTGTTAAATGAATTACCTGATAAAGAAGGAGTTAGAATATGGAAACGGAAAAATGGGGAAGACGTATTCGAGCTTATCGAAAGTTAAAGGGTTACACACAAGAGAGCTTTTCGAGGGAATTAGGTGTATCAGTGTCAATTTTAGGTGAGATTGAAAGAGGAAACCGTCTCCCAGCAGGAGAACTGCTTGAGAGAATCGCTCAATGCTTGAAAATAAGTATAGATGACTTGGCACCGAAAGAATAGAAAAGGGAAGGCGGCCGTTTAGCTGGGCGCCGGATCTAGATCATTCCCAAGTTTTTAAATAGAATATTACAGAGGATAGGAGGACGCCGCTTGTTAAAAATTGGTGATATTGAAATAAAGAATCCCGTGGTTTTAGCACCTATGGCAGGTGTATGTAACTCAGCCTTCCGCCTAACAGTAAAAGAATTTGGCGCAGGTTTAGTTTGCGCGGAGATGGTTAGTGATAAGGGAATTGTCTTTAAGAATGAAAAAACGTTGAATATGTTATATATTGATGAGCGTGAAAAACCGTTAAGTTTGCAAATCTTTGGTGGTAAAAAAGAAACACTGGTCGAAGCTGCCAAATTCGTTGACCAAAATACGAATGCCGATATTATTGATATCAATATGGGCTGCCCCGTACCAAAAATCACAAAATGTGATGCAGGTGCAAAATGGCTCTTAGATCCTAACAAAATCTATGAAATGGTTTCTGCAGTTGTCGCTGAGGTGGAAAAACCGGTAACCGTTAAAATGCGGATGGGCTGGGATGATGAGCATATTTTTGCTGTGAAAAATGCCCAAGCGGTTGAGCGTGCAGGTGGTAAAGCAGTGGCCCTTCATGGCCGGACACGTGTACAAATGTATGAAGGAAAGGCCAATTGGGACATCATTCGTGAAGTAAAACAATCTGTAAACATTCCTGTGATTGGCAATGGTGATGTAAAAACACCACAAGATGCCAAAAGAATGCTTGATGAGACCGGTGTGGATGGCGTTATGATTGGCAGGGCTGCCTTAGGAAATCCTTGGATGATTTATCGTACAGTGCAATATTTAGAAACAGGTAAATTAATGGCTGAGCCATCTGTAAGGGAAAAAATTGATGTATGTATCCTTCACCTAGATCGTTTAATTGCCTTAAAAAATGAGGATATTGCGGTGCGGGAAATGCGCAAACACGCGGCATGGTATTTAAAAGGCGTTCGCGGTAATGCGACAGCGAGAAATGCCATTAACGAGTGTGATACAAGAGAACACCTTGTTAGCATACTAAATGATTTAGTCATTGAAGCAGAAGAAAAAGAACATGGTCAATTGATTGTAGGTTAATTTGACAAGCTTTGTCTCTTTTTCTATAATGTTTTTGTTTATGGATGGAAGCTGCCAGTAGGAACACTGGCAGTTTTTATTCTATTTCCGAACATTTTTAATGTCTGAACTGTCAAGTTTGTGTAAAATAATATAGTATGTAAAAAAATCGGCGAGTATTCTTTAGGTTTTACATAAATAATGAAAGTAATGGAGTTGAAGTAGTCATGAGTCAGGAAGAATTAAATGATCAACTGTTGGTCAGACGGGAAAAAATGAACACCATGCGTGAAAATGGACTCGATCCATTCGGCAAACGATTTGATCGTACACATTCTTCAAAGGAATTAATAGAGCAATACGGTGAAATGGAAAATGAAGAACTTGAGGAAAAAAATATTTCTGTTTCCATTGCCGGTCGTATTATGACCAAACGCGGCAAAGGAAAAGCTGGTTTTGCCCACATCCAGGACCTT
The DNA here is from genome assembly GCA_963530265.1 of uncultured Bacillus sp. Classification (GTDB taxonomy): domain Bacteria; phylum Bacillota; class Bacilli; order Bacillales; family Cytobacillaceae; genus Neobacillus. The sequence goes on along the minus strand of CAUSCO010000047.1, from coordinate 1,546 downwards.
ACAGGACAAATTCAGGTGTATGTAAGGAAAGATGTTGTCGGGGATGAACAATATAGTATTTTTAATTCCGCTGATTTAGGTGACATCGTAGGAATCGAAGGTACATTATTTAGAACAAAAATGGGTGAATTCTCGATTAAAGTACTTAATTTTGTATTCTTAACAAAGGCCCTTCGCCCACTGCCTGATAAATTCCACGGACTTAAAGATGTGGAGCAGCGCTACCGCCAACGCTATTTAGATTTAATCATGAGCCAGGAAAGCAAGGAAACATTTATTACTAGAAGCCGCATTATTCAATCAATGCGCCGTTATCTAGATAATCATGGTTATTTAGAGGTGGAAACACCAATGATGCATGCCATTGCTGGCGGAGCATCGGCAAGGCCGTTCATTACGCATCATAATGCCCTAGATATTCCATTGTTTATGCGGATTGCTATTGAGCTTCACTTAAAGCGTTTAATCGTGGGCGGGCTTGAAAAGGTTTATGAAATCGGCCGTGTATTCAGGAATGAAGGTGTATCTACTCGTCATAATCCGGAATTTACAATGATAGAACTGTATGAAGCTTACGCAGATTTTCGTGATATCATGAGCCTTACAGAAAACCTTGTTGCCCACATTGCACAAGAAGTTTTAGGTACGACAACTGTTCAATACGGTGAGTATGAAGTCGATCTTAAACCAGAATGGAAAAGACTCCATATGGTTGATGCCATAAAGGAATATACGGGAGTCGATTTCTGGAAAGAGATGAGTGTTGAAGAAGCTCGTGCACTTGCAAAGGAACACGGAATTGAAATTACAGAACATATGCTCTATGGTCATATCGTTAATGAGTTTTTTGAACAAAGAGTGGAAGAAAAATTAATTCAGCCAACTTTCATTTACGGGCATCCGGTAGAGATTTCGCCACTTGCAAAGAAAAACGAAGACGACCCACGCTTCACGGATCGGTTTGAGTTGTTTATCGTAGCGCGTGAGCATGCAAATGCTTTTACAGAGCTTAACGACCCAATTGATCAAAGAGAACGCTTTGAAGCACAATTAAAAGAACGTGAGCAGGGTAATGATGAAGCACATGAAATGGATGAAGACTTTGTCGAAGCGTTAGAATATGGTATGCCGCCTACAGGTGGATTAGGAATTGGAATAGATCGTCTGGTCATGCTATTAACTAATTCTCCATCTATTCGCGATGTACTGTTATTCCCATTAATGCGTCATCGTTAATAATTGAAAAAAGTGCCGAAATAATCGGCACTTTTTTTAATTATCTTTTAAGAGTTTGAATATTTTTATTTTGATTAATTAGTAAAAAAAAAGACTAAAAAGCTATTGCACCCAAGTTATAATAGTGGTATATTAATATCTGTTGCTGCGAGACAGTAACTTGAAAGAAAAATTAATCAAAAAAAGTTGTTGACTTTATATTGATAACTTGATATGATTATAAAGTCGCTTTTGGGTGACTTGAGTAAATGTTCCTTGAAAACTAAACAAACAAAAACGTCAACAAACAATAAATTATTAGCTTCATTAT
>CAUSCO010000046.1:0-25431 GCA_963530265.1 uncultured Bacillus sp. | reverse complement strand
GCTAGGGCGCTGGAGCTGGACAATTCTCAAAGTCAAAACTTATAAATTCTTATATGATAAATAAAGGCCACTCGAATGGAGTGGCCTTTATTCTTCCTGGGGAAACCACAAGGTAATTATCGTTCCCTTATTCAACTTGCTTTTTACCTTAATCACTCCTTTATGTGCCTCCATTAAGGCCTTTACAATCGAGAGTCCAATTCCGACACCGCCCGTTTTACGATCACGAGATTTGTCACCGCGATAGAAGCGTTCAAAAATGTACGGGATATCATCTTCCTTCATGCCAGACCCTTCATCTTGTATCCTAAAGCCAACATAGCCTTCTTTTTCCGTAACCACTGAGATCGTTACATTCTTTCCTTCAGGTGTATATTTCAAGGCATTATTAAGAACATTTGATAAGACTTGCATGAGGCGATCTTTGTCCGCTGCAAACATTTCTTCCTGCGTTGGTTCTTCAATATGAAGGCAAACACCCTTCTCCTTATATAATGGCATAAACATTTCCCATAATGCTGCTAGCACACTTCCTGCTTCCAATTCTATCTTCTCAAGCCTTATTTGTGGATTCTCTGCTGCTAGCAGTTTTTCCAATTCGTTAACAAGTCGTACTAAACGCATAAGCTCTTCATGACTTACCTGCAGCCGCTCTCGCGTTGGCTCCCAAATACCGTCCTGAAAGGCTTCAATTTGGCTTCTTAATGTCGCAAGCGGTGTTCGTAACTCATGGGCTAAATCACCCGTAAATTGCTTTCGAAGCATTTCTTCTTTGGATAACGATTCGGCCAGTTTATTGAAGGAAATTGCAATTTGCTTTACCTCTGCAGGTAATCCTGATAATGGGATGCGGATGTCAAGATTATGCTGCTGAAGCTCACCAGCCGCGAACGAGAGCTTCTTAAATTCTGAAGTCAGTTTTTTTGAAAATACCATACTAAAAACAATCGCTAATAGAATCGTCAAACAAACCGCCGCTAATATATACAATTGGATGGTTTGGATAAATGTATATTCATCGTCAATTAAACCGTCTGGGTAAATGGCAACAAGATGGCCAATAATGGCATTGTTGACTTTTAACGTGTACGTTTTGTTGTGCCACTTTTCCTCATTGGGTTCAGGTTCAGTTAAGCCAAAGCTATTCAACATGCCGCGGATGTTGGAGGAATCCATCTGGATTTGCCCGAAACGATCATACAATTGAAAATAGAGCTGATCTGTCATGGCATGCTCATGGAAAAGTCCAAACACCGGGTCACTTGTAAAATGCCCATTTTTTTTGTAATCCTTTTCAATTTCTGTGATAATTCTATCAATCTTTTTTTCACGGTTCCGATCCAAGTAACTATTAAAACTCTCCTCAAATCCATATTGAATAAAAAAACTGACGATTACGATACCGATCATCGAGATGAGGACTAAATAAAAAAGTATTTTAGACCGGAGCGTTTGCAGCATCTAATACCCCTCCAAATTTATAGCCCATCCCGAAAACAGTCACTAGAAAATCCGGCTGGCGTGAATCTAATTCGACTTTTTTTCGAAGGTTTTTAATGTGAGTGTCGACACTACGTTCATAGCCTTCATAATACATCCCTTCATCTTGAATCTTTTCAAGCAAATCCATTCGACTGTAAACTCGACCTGGATTCATGGCCATATTGGTTAACAGTTTATATTCAATCGGTGTTAAGGTAATATATTCGCCGTTTGCCACTACTTCTTTTTTTATTAAGTCAATCACTAGTTTTTTACCGTTAAATTCAAGTCGTTTAACTTTTTCTGTCTTTTTCACGCGCCTTAAAATAGCTTGAACACGAACCACTACTTCTCTTGGGCTAAATGGCTTCGTTAAGTAGTCGTCTGCTCCCATGACTATTCCGTTAATCCGGTCATCCTCAGCGGATTTGGCAGTAAGCATGAGGATTGGTACGTCCGAATCTTTTCTTACTAATCGGCAAACCTCTTCACCAGAAATATCAGGAAGCATTAAGTCGAGAATCATGAGGTCAGGGTTGATTGTTTTTGCCTTTTTCAAGGCATCTATTCCATTATCGGCACTATGAATTTCATAGCCTTCTCTCTCTAAATAGGCTTCGAGAACTTCTATTATTCTGCGTTCATCGTCCACTATTAAAATCTTCATCCATCATCACTCCCCATACCATTAATATATCATCATAGGTCTGTGATGTTTGTAACTTCACAAATTCACCACAACTTCTTCATAACATCTTCAATCTTTCCGGCTAAGATGTAATTGTAGTTGAAGATGACATGAAAAATTCCCAAGTTTATGTTATTGATTCTTTGATGCAGTACATGGTTTTGAACCATCTTACTCATCCCAAATTTAATCTCTCTTTTTTATAACAAGGGTGTCTCGAATGGCGGGGCACCTACTTTTTTTAAGCAACCGCAACACTTTGAAAATGATTCCTTCCAATATAATGAAAATGGATTTATAATTGTAACAAATAAGTAAATAATAGGTGATGGAGTTCACCTTTAACTGCCGTTGGCTAATGACTCCTGCTGGTATTTATCACTGGCAGGAGTCTTTTTATTTACTGAATTGGGAGGAATTTTAGAATGGCGTATCTTTTAGTCGGAATTGCTGGGACTCTCGGAGCTATATTGAGGTATGTGATCGGCATCACTTTTTTCACAAATAGTCCTTTTCCGTTCGCAACTTTACTTATAAATCTAATTGGGAGTTTTTTATTAGCGTGGCTTACAACAAATTTATTTAAGCGGGTTTCTTTATCACCCTTATTTGTAACCGCCATTGGAACAGGCTTTGTTGGCTCCTTTACAACCTTTTCTACCTTAAGTATAGAAACTGTTACTTTATTTAAGCATGGCGAACTTTTATTAGGAATTACATATGTCCTCGCTAGTCTTTTTGGAGGATTATTCATGAGTCGCTTAGGTTTTAAAGTTAGCAAGGAGGGGTAAAAAACGTGAGTGGAATAGAGATTTTAATGGTCGGTATCGGTGGCTTTTTTGGAGCAATAGCACGTTATTTTATAAGCAAAAAATTAAATAATAATACCTTTCTGCCGATAGGGACGTTAACAATTAACCTGTTAGGAGCCTTTCTTTTAGGCATTATTATGGGCGTAAAAGCAGACACAATGAATGCTTTGTTGTTAGGAACAGGTTTTATGGGGGCTTTTACAACCTTTTCTACCTTAAATCTAGAAATGGTTCAACTATATGTAAATAAAAATAAAAAGGAATTAATCGTCTATGCGGTCATCACTTACGGAGGTGGAATTATTTTAGCCTATTTAGGATATTTAATAGGAAGCGTCTTATGAATATAAAAAAGAGCATCAATTAAATTAGATGCTCTTTCTTACTTTCATCATGATTTTTTTCTAATGCCCGCAGTCATTTAAAATGCTTATTTGTGAATCCATACTGCACCAGCGGAATTGTCTTTTGCTTCGCCAATAACTTGGAATTTAATTGGATATTGTGAAGGTACTTTTACACCGGCATCAGGAATGACATTGTTAATATATGATTTTGTTGAATCAAATGTTGTTACGCCTGAAAGACCATTGTAATCGTAGATTCCGCGAGTTGGTGAGTCTACATCCCATTCAGGTGACTTGTCTAATGAGAACGCAGCATCTGCGACTTGGTAGCGAGTACTTTGAGTGGTAGTTTTAACACCATTCAAAGTACCAAATAGTGCTTCTGGATGAGAGTCGACTACACTTAGGAAGCCTTCACCAGGGTGAACGCCACCCCAGTTATCAGTAAATGTATCATCAGCATACCAAACTACTAAACCAGTATTATAGGCGGCATTACGGGAGTATTTCAATGCCACATCAGAACCTGCATAGTTTCTCCACTCTAGGTAATAGTAATGTGGCTTATTAATCCAGCCGTCAGATACTTCGAACCCCTTTAATGTTACTTTTGCAGTTCCTTCAGCATCGTCAGAGAATACTACGTTGCCATCTACTGTTAATTGAAGGTTGTCCATTGCAAATCCGTCTGGAGCAAGGCCGCCGTCAGTTACATAATTAAATACAAGCTTTACTTTTTTGCCGGCGAATTGGCTTAAATCTAGAGTTTTGTCTTCCCACTTGCCTTGGGAGGTTTCGTAACCACTACCAGCTGTGTTTTCATCGCCAATTGTATCAAGGGTAACACTCTTTCCATCTTCAGTTACTGCATCTACATTTAGATAATCATAATCGAATTCAACTTGATACCATTGTTTGTAATCAAAATTAGCCGAAGTGGCATTTGTTAAATCAAATACAGGAGTTTCTAATACTGTATCAAGGTCATCGCCTTTTGTACTATAATAGTATTTTTCTCCGAATTCAGGTTGAATACCAGGAACCTTCTTGTTAGGAAGGTTTACCTTCACAATACCTGGGTTCTTAGATTTTGTAACACTCTGATCGATAACCGTTGCTAGCCCATTTTTATCGATATCTTCATAGTTTACTTCAGAAATGTTAGCCCAGTTTCCGCCAATTGTTTTTTGGTAGAATTCTTTCACTTGTGGTGAGAAGCTCGGTGGCTGTGTTCCAGCAATATGACCGCTCCAGCTGCCGCCGCTCATGATCGACCATTGAGCAACTGTGTCGCCGTTGCCGGTATATTGAGTATCATATTCATCCGGAGCCCCTAAGTCATGACCAAATTCGTGGGCAAATACGCCGACTGCTCCATCTTCTGGCTCGATCGTGTAGTCATAAGCAGCCATTTTTCCTCCCCAATAAGGGACCGCTGCAGTGGTATTAGCAACAGGATATACGCCGTTCAATACCCAGCGATGTGACCAGATAGCATTGTCACCTAACGCTCCGCCAGCTGCTTCCTGACCGACACCAGCGTGAAGAACCATTAAGTGGTCAACTAAGCCATCTGGTTCGTTTTGATTTCCGTCACCATCAAGATCATATAGATCAAATTTGTCATAATCAGCTAAATTAATTCCAGATGCAACCGCAGCATTTAGAGCGTCCTTTACTAAACCGCGCGGACCCTTTGTTCCAGGGGCATTATCATGTCCGCCTGCAGGATTATCGCTTCCGTATTCTGCAGCATTTCCTGGGACAGTCAGCCAATCAGATACTGTTCCGTCAACTGTATAACTTCCACCCGATTGTTCTTCATAGTATTGTTTGAAGGTTTTAACCTTGTCACCATTGAAAAGAGTGAAATCTTCATTGCCAAACAACATTTTTTCGTAATGCTGTTTGCTGAAGTCATCCGCCCACATATAGCCTGGCTCTTGTTCAATTTGGTTATGCTTGAAATCCGCATACTCTACCAAAAGTACAAGTACCTTATCTTCACGAACATCACCGTTATAGCCAGCCTGCTTAGCCGAGTCAACTTTAACAGCACCATTTGGTTTGCCCTTTTTAAAGTTTTCATGCCCTTTTTCAAGCTGCTTAGAAAGCTTGTCCTTTTGCTTTGTTACGAAATCCTTAGCTTTTTTGTCAAAAGCCTGCTGTTCTTTTGTAAGTGCTTTGTCTGTTTTGCCATGCTTTTCACCCTGCTTCTTGGATATGTATGCCTTTGCTGCTTTTGTAATTTCTGCTGGTGAAGCATTCTTAGCGATAAGTCCTCTTTTTTGCAATGCTTTACCCAGGCGATCAAAATCAACTACATTCAAATCAACTGGTGCCGATTCGATTGCTGCTGCTGCTGATGCCGGTTTTGGTGCCACTGTGCTTCCTGCAAATGTGCCAGCGAACATGGTTGCAGCCACCATTGTACTAGCAGCCAGGCTGGATAAGACCTTTAAGGTATTTTTCTTTTTCAACTGTTTAAACCTCCTATTTTTATAATCTATCGTTCTACTAGAGGAACGATGTTTTACTAGTTTATCAAGAGGGCATAAAAATTGTAAATAGTCTAAATTAACTGATAATTTATTAATAATAATGGTAATAATTTACTAAATTAGTAAAAAATAAGTTATTCCAGTCAGCAAAAAACCTTATCATCAATCGATAAGGCATTTGGTGTTCATTTATTCAGCTTTCTTCGTCATTTCGTCTGTCAATTCCTCAATACTTCTTCTTACGTTTGATTTCCCAGAGTAGTTTTCAATCAATTCCTTCACATCAATACCGCTGGAAGCTTTTAAAGACTCCTGCAGGCTTGCCATGAGGTTGGTCGCATAGCTGGTGATCTTGTTGGCACCGCCATTTGTACCTGAGCCCCCACCTGTATCGACCACCGTAATTTTATCAATATTGGCTAATGGTGCCGCCACTTGTTTCGCGTATTCAGGAAGCATTTTGATAATCATGTCCAGAATTGCTGCCTGGCCGAATTGCTCGAAAGCCTCTGCAATTTTTTCCTTGGCTTCGGCTTCTGCCAAACCTTTTAAGCGGATAATTTCCGCTTCGGTAGACCCTTGAGCCTTTTGTGCTTCTGCTTTTGCCAGACCATCTAGACGAATCCGCTCTGCTTCCGCCTTTGCCATCGCTTCAATACGGTATTTATTGGCTTCGGCTTCAGCTATTTCTTTGGCCTTATTAGCTGCTGCCGATTGTTCAACAGAATACCGGTCAGCGTCGGCTTTTTTCTTCACTTCAGAATCGTATTGGCGTTCACGACGTAAAATTTCTTTTTCTTCTAATTCAATTTGCTTTTGTCTTTCGATAATTTTGATTTGCATTTCCTGTTCCATAACATCCTGCTTCGATCTTGCGGATTCAAGATCGTAGGCCTGGTCAGCTTTTGCCTTGGCAATATCCTGCTCACGGCGGTATTCAGCGACCTTCAGCTGATTGATTTTTTCTGCCTCGGCAATTTCTGTGGCCCGCTCTAATTCATTCCGTTTTGCTTCTTTAGCGGCTTCCGCCTTTTTAATTCGTGTTTCTTTTTCCGCTTCAGCTGTTGCGATATCCGCATCTCTTTTTACTTGTGCGATCCGCGGTTTCCCAAGGGAATCTAAATAACCATTTTTATCACGAACATCTTTAATGGTAAAGGAAACAATCACTAAGCCCATTTTAGCCAAGTCCTGTGAGGCCACCCTTTGAACTTCTTGTGAAAATTTATCGCGATTTTTATATATTTCCTCTACCGTCATAGAGCCAAGAATCGACCGCAAGTGACCTTCAAGCACTTCTCTTGCTTCATTCTCCCGATCTTCCTTAGGCTTGCCAAGAAATTGCTCGGCAGCTGTGGCAATCTCACTAATCGAACCGCCAATTTTAATAATAGCAACACCATCCGCCATGACTGGTACACCTTGTTCCGTATAGACCTCTGGGGTTGTCACTTCGAGTTTACTAGATAACAAACTAAGTGGTTTCGCTTGTTGGAACACTGGTAAAATAAAGCTGCCGCCTCCGCGAATAATTTTAATTTTATTTCCCGATTCGTCCACATGGACACTGCCATTGCCGAGGAAGCTGCCGGTTACAATTAAAGCCTCATCCGGACCAGCAGTTCTGTATTTTGTGATAAAAACACCAATTAATGCAATTAGGATAAGTGCTACAATACCAATAATAATCCATATTATACTAAATCCCATTCCTTAAAACCTCCTCTTATAGAAAACTCTCTAATTGATGGTGGACCGTTACTTCGAGGACACCATCTTTCACTTGAACTACGAGCACTTTTGCCCCATTTGGAATCAAATCACCATCAAAGCTTGACGCTGGTTTGGCAATTCGTCCACTCGTACTTTCAATCATCACTTCACCATATCCGTCTGTAGGAATGGTGGTGATAACCGTTCCAATCCGGCCCCGCAAATCTGATTCCTTGTAAACAAGGGACTCCTCAGCAGAAGATAACGGCACGAGGACAAAAACATTTAACAGTGTAACGATGATAAATGACGCGACTGCAGAAATCCCCAAAATAAGTAAATAATGTAGTGATGATATCCTTTCAAACAAGTAGCCGCTTGCAGACAAAATAGTCACGAAAGCAAAAATCAAAACAGGATTCAGAAAATCCAATCCATCTCCTGCTCCGTGAAAATGAAATACATCTGCAAACAAGACATACAAAACTGTTAAACCACCTGAAATGATTAAACCGTATAAATAAATAGTTTCTAAAGGAATGCTAAAAGGTTCCATACGCATCCATCCTATCGTTCAGTATTTAAATTTCCGTTATCCATCACTCCTCATCCATGTGCACCAATCTCTTACAATGTGTATAACTTTATTACGATTCATTTATGGAAAAGTTTCATTTATTTCCCATAAATTAACTTACTTTATTTAAACTTCAATTCCATTCTTCAAAATCCATTAGAAGAGTTTGTGAACATTCAATTTTGCAGTATTGTGTCAAACAAAAAAAGTGCCATAGCAACTTGAGCTACAGCACCTTACTGAATCATATTCAAAAACTTCTTTGTACGTTCTTCTTTTGGATTGGTGAAAAGATCATCCGGCTTACCTCTCTCAACAATAACACCTTGATCCATAAAAATTACCTCATCGGCCGCTTCACGGGCAAAGCGCATTTCGTGGGTAACAACAATCATTGTCATCCCTTCTGCTGCAAGATCTTTCATAACCTTCAATACCTCACCAACAAGTTCTGGATCTAGTGCCGAGGTTGGTTCATCAAATAGCATGACCTCCGGCTCCATCGCTAACGCCCGGGCAATGCCGACACGCTGCTGCTGACCGCCTGAAAGCTGTGCGGGATAGTAATCCTGCTTATCGGCAAGACCAACCTTATCTAAGAGAGCCTGAGCTTTTTTGCGGGCAGTGTCTTTACTCACCCCTTTTACCACCACAGGCCCTTCCATCACATTTTCAAGAGCAGTTTTATGCGGGAATAAATTATAGCTTTGAAAAACCATTCCTGTTAGGCTGCGAAAAGAAGAAATATTTTTTTTCGGAACCTGCTTCGAAAAATCTAGGCTTTGACCTTCAATAGAAATGACACCATTTGTTGGTGTTTCCAGTACATTCAAGCATCGGAGCATCGTTGTCTTCCCGGACCCGGATGGTCCAATGATGACGACCACTTTTCCTTTTTGAACTTCAAGATCAATCCCTTTTAAAACTTCTAATTGATCAAACTGCTTATATAACCCTCTAATTGAAATCATTCATAAAGCCCCTTTCCCCATACTTTCTATGCGTATCGATCCAGTCTTTTTTCCAAAAATCCTTGCAGAACGGAAAGGAAAAAGCAAATGACCCAGTAGAGGAGTGCTGCTTCAAAATAGACCAATAAAAATTCATAATTGGTTGCAGCAATCTCCTGTGCACGTCGAAACATCTCTGTTACAAGCACAAGAGAAGCAAGTGAGGTATCTTTTACAAGACTAATAAAGGTATTTGATAATGGCGGTATGGATACTTTTGTTGCCTGTGGCAGGATAATTCTTTTTAATAGCTGTGAATAGGACATTCCAATGGAATAACCAGCTTCCCATTGGCCTTTTGGAATCGATAGAATCGCAGCCCGAATCACCTCTGACGCGTAAGCACCCACGCTTAGGGAAAAACCTATAACCGCTGAAATAAACGGATTAAGCGTTACACCAATATTTGGAAGACCATAAAAAATGATAAATAATTGCACTAATAATGGCGTTCCGCGAATCGCAGAAACATAAACTCTTGCAATAATTTGAAAAACTTTAACATGTGAAATTCGAGCAAGAGCTGTTAAAACAGCCAAAATCAAACCCACAATAAACGAAATAATCGTTAATGGAATGGTGTTCGTAATAGCACCCTCCAGCATTGGCTGGAGGGAGGTTTTGGCAATACTTATTAATCGATCTGTTCTTTCTGGGTCAGCAAAAATACTATTTAAGTACATCTACACCAAACCATTTCTCTGAGATTTTTTTGTAGGTACCATCATCAACCATTTCTTTTAAGGCCTTATTTACTTCATCAACTAATGTTCCGCTTTTCTTTCTAAACATAAAACCACTCGCTGAGGCATCATTTGCCGTTGCAACAATTTTAATAGGAGCATCCGGCTTTTGCTTTATATAATCTAAGTAGGCAATTTTATCGTTAATCGTCACATCGACACGTTTCTGGGCAAGCAGTTCGACCGCTTGTTGGAAGCCGTCAACTCCGACAAGATTAGCACCATACTTTTTTGCCATATCCGCATAATTGCTGGTTAGTGATTGAGCAGAATTTAATCCCTTAATGTCTTCAAACGCCTTCACTTTGTCGTTATCCTTAGATGTAATGAGAACACCAGCAGAAGTAATATATGGATCAGAAAAATCGTACTTTTCCTGACGGTCGGGACGAATACCGACCTCATTGGCAATGATATCAAAACGTTTCGCATCGAGCCCTGCAAACATCGCATCCCATTGGGTTTCCTTGAATTCTGCCTTAACACCTAAGCGCTTAGCCACTTCTTCTGCAATTTCAACATCAAATCCCGTTAACTTTCCACTTGGATCATGGAACGTAAACGGAGCATATGTACCCTCGGTTCCGATGACAAGTTTCCCATCATCTTTTACCTTTGCTAATAAATCTTGGTCAGTCTTTTCCGCTGTCTTGTTGTCCGTTGTCTTTTTATCCTTGTTGGCATTATCACCCTTACCGCATGCTGAAAGCACCAACATAAAGCTTAGTAACAACGCAAACAGAATCGTCAATTTTTTCATTTTATTAATCCCCCTAATTCCGATTATTTTTATAAGATTTAATAATCTTATTACATCCAATTCATTCTGTCAAAAGATATGAAACATATGAAGTAGGTTTATTTTACCCTTTTATAAAAAATAAAAACCTATCAGAATAAATCCGATAGGTTTGTTTGAATTTTTCAGTTTAAGTCATTAATTCCACCACTCATCAAACATAGTTGCCGAAAGTTTCCGCTTATGTTCTGTGATAATATAACGCTTTTCAATTTTCTCAGCAATTTCTGGTGAAACAGGCTTCCCTTCTAAGTAATCATCCAGTTCATCATAGGTAATCCCTAATTCCGTCTCATCTGCTTGACCTGGTTTTTTATCTAAAAGGTCTGCTGTTGGAACCTTTAAATAAAGACGTTCATCAGCTCCAAGTTCCTTAAGAAGGGCCTTTCCCTGCCTTTTTGTTAAGCCAGTGAGTGGCAGGATGTCTGCACCGCCATCTCCATATTTGGTATAGAATCCTGTAACAGCTTCTGCTGCATGATCTGTGCCAACTACAAGCAAGCCTTCCATGCCGCCGATAGCATATTGGGCAATCATTCTCATCCTCGCCTTAACATTTCCTTTTTGATAGTCACTCAATGGTTCACCTTTAATGCTTGTGTCGTATTCTTTTTGTACTTCATCAACAGCTCCTTTAATATTAAAGACTTCCTCGCGATCAGCCCGAATAAACGCTAACGCCTCCTTGGCATCTTCTTCATCCTTCTGCTGGCCATATGGGAGACGCACAGCAATAAACAATGCTTCCGTTCCTGCATTTCTCAGTTCCTCAACAGCCAGTTGGGCGAGACGCCCGGCAAGTGTCGAGTCCTGACCGCCGCTAATCCCTAATACATAACCTTTAGCCTTTGTTTTTACTAAATAATTTTTTAAAAAATCAATCCGCTTTCGAATTTCCTCTTGTGGTTGAATGTTTGGTGTAACATTGAGTTCCTTCATAATTTTCGCTTGCAAACTCATTTTGTTTACCTCCTGAGCAATTATTGATATAAGTGTAATGTACCACATTTCTCGGATTTTCAATAAATCAAACTAGCTAAATGGAGATATAGGGTAGAATAAGATGAAACAACTTGGAGGGATTCAAATGGAAGCAAAAACATGTAATGAGTCAAGAGTAGTGAGAACAAGCAGAATATTTCCAAATGACGTAAATAACCACAACACCTTATTTGGCGGAAAGTTAATTAGTGATATCGATATGATTGCCTCTATATCGGCTGCAAGACATTCTAGAGCAGAATGCGTAACGGCCTCAATTGATTCCGTTGATTTTCTAAGCCCAATTACACCAAAGGATTCTGTTTGCATTGAAACGTTTGTCACATCGACAGGCAACTCTTCAATGGAGGTTTTCGTCAAGGTAATCGCAGAAGATCTTATATCTGGTAATCGAAAAATTGCCGTTACGGCCTTTTTAACCTTTGTCGCATTAGATGACAATGGAAAACCAACAAAGGTCCCAAATATCATCCCCGAGACCGAGGAAGAGAAAAGACTTTATGAAACTGGAAAAGAACGTTCAGCAAAGCGGAAAGAACATCGAAAAAACAGTAAGGATTTAGCAAGTGTCTTAACGACACATAAACCATGGGAATAATAAAAGCGCAAGCGCCCTGTTCAGCGGCGTATGGCCTGGAGCACTCCAACTGAGATAAGGTGAAACTTCAATCAGCGAACGTTCTTCTCGCTGATTGTTAGTTGAACCGATCGGGTTCTTACGGGCAGTTGAGAATCTACTGCCCGTTAAACGCGATAAAGGAAACACGAAGAGCCGAAGGCGCATTCGTGCTTGACTTATCGTAGGGCGGAGAGCGAAGGACACTAGCCGCTAGGGCGCTGGAGCTGGACAATTCTCAAAATCAAAACTTATAAATTCTTATATAATAAAAAAACTAAAAAGATTCGCGTATAAAGTGCGAACCTTTAGCATTCGATTTGGACTATTTATTTTTTCATTGCATTTTGTTCACTGCGGCTTTTCCAATTCTTTACACCATCTTCTTCATCAAACTCTATCGTCACATCGACGACTCCTTTTTCTGCTAAGATTTTTTCATGTAATCGATCTTTAATATCATCGGCTTCGGCTACTGTTAATGTTGGATCCACTTCAATTTCCAACTCAACGTGCAGATCTTCTCCCTCTTTGATCACCGTAATGCCCTGAATATCTTTCACATCAGGATCTTCCATCACAAGTGTGCCGATTTTGTCTTCCATTTCTTCATCTGCTTGACCTAATACTCCAGCAGCATTGTCTAAAAAGACTTTCCCCACCACAATGAACATCAAGACTCCAATTAAGATTGAGGCAATACCCTCTAACTCATGAAAATTAGTATAGTGTGCAATTACAACTGCTATAATGGCCAACAATCCACCCAAGGTTGCGACAAGGTCTTCCATGAAAACTAGCTTTGTCGCAGGTTTTGCCTTTCCCAAATTAGCAAAGCTTTTAACAAACACATTAAGACCTCTCGCTTCCACCTCAATTTCGTGCAATATTTCCTTCATTGCTTTAAACAAAACAAATGATTCAAGAATGGTCGCCACCGCCAAAACAAGAACATTTATCAAAAATCCACCGGACTCAGTAGGGTGAAGAACGTGATGGTAACCTTCCTTAATGGTTTCAAAAGCCATAATACCAACAATCAATACAGCCCCCAAAAGAACGAGATTCACTAAACGACCAAATCCATTTGGGTATTTTTCAGTTGGTGCCTTTTTACTTAACGCTGACCCGATAAACACAAAGAACTGATTGGCTGCATCTCCGAGGCTGTGCATTGTCTCCGCAAACATCGCAACATTTCCTGTAAACATAAAGGCCACGCCTTTTATTATCGAAATAATCGTATTAATGATGGCGGCAAGCATGGCAGATTTATTTCCTCGTTTTAATAATTGCAGTATTTCTCCCATCGTATCCTCTTTTCTTTTATAAAAATAGATTGGTCATTTTAATATTTTCTAAAATAAGCCTTTTCATGTTATTTCATGTCAAAAAAATGAAAAATAGGCCCTCTGCTCATTTACGAAGGCCCATTTGATTAAACGTTTTGTAACACCAAACATAAACGGTTATTTCTTTCATTCTGTTCTTCTGTTGATGCTAAGTCATATTTTTTCAACAGATGAAAAACTTCATTTAAAATATCCTGTGTATGCTCCTTTGTAAAAAACTGATTGAATAATGTCTTTATTTCTTCAGGCAAAAAGGCTTCCTGGGATTCAAACTTATTTTTCACATCTTCCTGCGAGTGTTCTAGCTTGCAATCGCCCATTTAAAAAATCCTCCTTGACTATGTATTACTTCTAGAATAACAAAATAAATCGAAAGAAAAAAGCCCATCATACTGGGCTTATTCACTAATCTTTTTTATTATCCGTCACTTCAAGTACATCCAATAGGAACACAAACACTGGAATTCCGATAATCAACCCCCACACACCAAAAAAGTGCTCTGAGAAAATCAAGACGATGAATGTATAGAAGACAGGAAGGTTTGTTTTTGAGCTCATTAAATTTGGATTTAAGATATAGGCCTCAATGGCATGAATGATCGCGATCGCTATTGCCACATATAGCACCTTTATCATTCCGCCAATGCTATAAGCGATAATCACAAGCGGAATTAGCGAAATAATCACACCGGCCACTGGGATTAAACCCAAGACGAAAATCATGATCGATAAACCGCCTAGTTGTGGGAAATCCAAAATCCATAGGAAAATGGTTGTTAACGTACAGTTCACCAGGGCAATGATTAATTGTGCTTCAATTACTTTACCAAACGTTCTAACAAATTTACCTGCAAAAAATTCAATTTCTACATAAATCGTTGAAATTTTGCTAGTTCGAAATTTCTTTGTAAATTCAATTAAACGCGGTTTTTCTAATAAGCAAAATATGCTCAACAACAACGCCAATAAAACTTGTAAAGTTATGCCGCTGATATCTTTAAAGTATTTAATTAAGAAAGTGAAGCCTTGCTCCAGATAACTTGAGATTTGAACTTCTTCAATCTTGGTTACCAAATAAGTCAAAATGATATTATCATGCTTCGAAGTATAAAAAGCGGTCAGTTGCTTAATTAAAGCGGTAATTTCCTGAACAATCATTGGCAGGTACATGACTAAGCAATAAGAAAGCAGGCCGATAATACAGGCATATGATATGATCACAATTAACTTGCGATTAAGTGGAATCTTGTCTTCAATGAATTGAACTAACCGATCCATTAAAAAGGTAAAAATAAATGTGAGTAAAATTAAATTAATCATCGATTTCATCGCGTATAAAATAAGTGCAATGAATACAAAAATGGCTATTCTTTTAAATCCGCTGCTCTGTAAAAGTTTATTTATCATAGGTAATTATCAAACCCCATTAATTTTACTAGTTACCATTAAATTTTAGTACAAGTTAATTATATCAAACCTTTGAATATTGTGTCAGTTTAGCTTCCATTTAATTTTTAAATTGTAAGGGAGGCATCGAGCTGTTAATAGCTTTCCCTTCATATCCCTGTTTCATTAAGAAATCAAGCAGCTGTGGCAAATGTTCTAATGTTTCCTTCCTTTCGTGCAGAAGAATAACAATAGGTCCCTTATGTTCAGTAAATTTGTTTAATTGTTCGATTACACTATTGACATACCTAGCATCTTTGTAATCCCAGTCCTTACTGTCAATATTCCAGTCCCACATTAAATAGCCATTTTCAACTACGGCGTTTCTATATTCTTCTGTCATATATGGCACGCTTCCATATGGCGTTCTCATGATATAGGAGTCAATTCCGGATATTTCTTTTAACGTGTTCCGATTTTGGGTCAATTCAGTGATAATAGAATTTGCCGATGCATAAAAAAGCTTCGGATTGTGTGATACGCTATGAAGACCTACCGTCTGCCCAGATTGAACCATCAATTTTACAGCATCCGGATATTTCCGAATATTCCCGTCAATCATAAAAAAGGTGGCTTTGTATTGATATTTTTCTAAATTTGCGATAATTTCACCGGAGTACGGTGATGGGCCGTCATCAAAAGTTAAAAAAATGGTCTTTTTTGATTCAACGCCTGCTGGTGGTGTATTATTTTGACCAGGCGTAGCTACAGTAGATTCCGTAGTCGGTGATTGGGATGAAGCAGTATCGTTTGTGGCAGGTTGTTCTGCCATAGGTTCTGTTTCTTTAGGCGTTCCTGGCATATTACTTTTCTCTTGGTCTTGCTTAATTCTCCAAGACATTGTATTCTCTTGCTGCTCTTGAATCGGTTCTTTTTCCAACTTTACATCTCTTGTGCCCCTTGCAGCTGTGTCAGGAGTCGGTTCTTTAGCGAAAGCTCGATTGATAGATTCATTTTTTTGATGATTAATAGATTTATTGGCGGTTTTTTCCTGAAAATAATGGCTCAGAAATAATCCTGCAAACAAGAAGCCAATTGCAATGAGGACAATTAATGTCCCTTTTGACCATCCGCTTTTAAGATTCCCCATTGTTCATACCTTCTTTGATGTTTTTTTCCTTTATACATTATAGACGAAAATTCTAATAAAATGTTTCAATTCTATTAAAAATATTACAATATTATTAAATAAAATGGAAATTAATAGTTTATTCGACATCATTTTAGGATAAAATCTATTATTTTATATTTTTTAAGGAATTACATCTTTTTACCAAACCATTATACCAATAATAACCTAAATAGTGGGAGAACAGGAAAAAATAAATTAGAAATTTCAAAAAGAAGGACAGGCAAATTCTTTTACGTTTTGACATACATATCATTGAACGAGATTTTCCTAACCTAATGAATTGCGGATTATTTTTGGAGGTGAAACTGTGTCAGGTGGTCAAAAGGCACTCTACTACATCTTATCTGTACTTATACCTATTGTGGGAATTATTTTAGGAATTATTTGGATGAATGATCAGGATCCGGAAAAGAAAGTGGTTGGAAAAAACTGTTTAATAATTGCAATTGGTGTGACTGTATTAAGCTGTATCTGTTGGTTTGCCCTTTCCGCCCTCTCGTTTGCACCGATTATGTCAGGATACTAAACGAAACTTAAAAACCCAATTCGCCTTGGATGAATTGGGTTTTGTTTATAGGAGTGATCTTTGGTGATTATAGAAATACTTAACTTCTTCGGAAAAGCCATTTGCCACCAAATAAAGGAACGTTCACTCCTAGTATCAGGAGAGACACTATCCGTTTGTGCACGAGATACTGGCATTTACCTTGGCATCTTTTCATCACTTGCTTATTTTATACTATTCAAACGAAACACTAAACTTACCATTCCATCGACAAAAGTAAGTTTTTTTCTTCTATTGTTTATGGTTCCAATGATGGTTGACGGGATGGGCTCCTATTCCCATTTATTTGAAAGCAATAATGCACGAAGATTGGTGACTGGTATTTGCTTCGGCTATGTTCTTCCTTATTTTCTTTATCCATTGCTTTCGGCAAAAGCTCTTGAACACAATAGTGAACCAGTCGTAACGCACAGGAATGATATTATAGTGCCCCTTCTTTTATGTTGCATCCTAGGTGTTTTAGTTTATTGGGGGAAGCTTTCTTATTATTTCATCGATAGTCTAATTATCTTAACGATTATTGTTTGGTTTAGCTTATGGACCTCGTTTTTATTTTCGATCATCCGAAACAACTATTTAAAATGGCCTCTTTCTATCATCAGTAGTTTAGCACTTCTATCGATGTTTTCATTGCTGCACGACTTCGTCATTTCTTAGTCCAAACTTATCCTCCTAGACCTTTTGTAATTAAATGAATAGCAACTGGGCCCAATATGACAATAAATAATGAAGGAAAAATGAAAAATACCATAGGAAACAGCATTTTCACAGGAGCCTTCATTGCCTGTTCACGGGCAGCTTCCCGGCGTTGTTCGCGAATTCTTATTGTCAAATTACCTAAGGCTTTCGCCATCCCAATTCCGAGCTGGTCTGCTTGGATTAACGAAGTAATGATACTTTGGAACATTGGAGATGGGACACGTTTCCGAAGCTCATAAAAGGATTCCCGTCTTGATTTACCAAGTTTCATATCCTCGATGACTTGCAAAAACTCCTCTGCAAGAGGACCTCGCATTTTTCTCGCTACCTCTACGATCGCCAAATCAAGTCCCAGCCCAGCCTCCAATAAAAGGGTTACAGTATCGAAAAAATCTGGCATAGCTTTATTAATTTCCTTGATTCTTGCCGTCTTTCTTTTTCCTAAATAAAATACCGGTAGTCGAAAGCCTAAAATAGCCAACATCAGCACGATAACCCATGAGGATATCTTTTGATCCGCAGCAGTTAGAATAAAAAGGATAAATGGCAAACTCATAACTGCACTAAGAACTAGCTGGAACAGTCTGAAGTCAATGGCTGATTTAAAAGGGTAACCTGCATCCTTTAAAAGCAGATCTAATCGTTTTCGCTCTGTTTTTGAAACATTTTTATTTAACAGCAGGGTCCCCTTATTCCAATAAGCGGAAATTTCTTTCTTTAATTTACCTTGATCGCTTTTGCTTAAGGATTTACCATTTTGTTTTTTAGGTGGTTCATTAAAATACATACCAACACGTTCATGAAAAGCAATTTGTTTTTTAAAAATAAATAATAGAATTCCCGCAAGTACGAAAGTCAAAAATGCTGCTATTAACAGGATAAAAACTAGATCCAACATGTTTCTACACCTCGATTTTGATAATCTTCTGGATAAATGCCCAGCCAATGAGAATAGAGACGCTACCTATAAAGAGCATCATCCACCCTAATGGATGTTCAAGCATGGGCTGAAAATAGTCTTTATTGACCAATGCTAAATATAGACCTAAGCCAACTGGCAGTAGGGTAATAATCCAGGATGACATTCTTCCCTGGGCTGTCAACGTCTTTAATTCTTCTAAAATTCGGACTCTCCCTCTAATCGTTTCCTCCATTGTTTCTAACAGTTCAGCTAAATTACCGCCACTTTTTCGCTGTGCTAGGATGGCCTGGACTACGACGACAAGTTCTTTATTCGGTACACGGACCACTAATTCCTCAAATACCTCCTCTAAGGGAACGCCTAATCCTGCTTGTCTAATAACCCGGTCAAATTCAGGCCCGAGTGGGTCTGGCATTTCTTTACCGACAAGCTGCATTGCCTGCATAAAACTAAAGCCTGCCCTCATGGAATTGGCCATCATACCTAGAACCTCAATTAACTGATTGGATGAAAGCTGGAGCCGCTTTGCTCTTTTTTGCTTCATTATATATTTTGGAATAATAAACCCAATGATGATTGCGGTTAAACAAAGGTACCATGCCAAACCGATTACAGCAGAAATAAACCCTACTAATGCTGAGGTTAAAATTCGTATTGCAAAAAATTCCTCTGGCTTAAGCCCACTGCCAGATTCCAGTAATACTTTCTCTGTTTTTTCACTAAATTGAACATTTTTAAAAATCAGTGCAACCATAAGATAAAAGTGCTTTATTAGAGATGGTCTCTTCTCTTCCTCATGATGGGAATCTTCCAGCTGATAAGCTGGTAAAAATTCATTGATACGACTGGACAAACTTCGCTTACTTATATATTTTTTTAAAAATACATACATGAATAAACTTGTAATAAAAAATATAAAGCCTAATTCTACTGCTATTCGCATTTCTACCACTCTCCCATAAACCAGGAAGCAGGCAAAGAATATCCATTCATTTCAAGCTGCTCCGTAAACTTTGGACGAATACCTGTCGATATAAATTTTCCTTCAATACTTCCATCATTCGAAAAGCCTGTTTCTTTATATAAATATAAATCCTGAAGAACAATCGTATCCCCTTCCATTCCAAGCACTTCGGTTATATGAGTTATTTTTCTGGTCCCATCCTTTAACCTTGACTGGTGAACAATCAGATTAATTGCACCCGCAATCTGCTCTCTTATTGCCCTAACCGGCAGCTCAAATCCTGCCATCAACACCATCGTTTCCAAGCGAGATAGAATGTCACGAGGAGAGTTAGCGTGCCCGGTGCTTAAAGACCCATCATGACCAGTATTCATGGCTTGGAGCATATCTAATGCTTCGGCACCGCGGACCTCTCCAATAACAATTCGATCTGGTCGCATCCGAAGAGAATTTCGTAATAACTCACGAATCGATACTTCTCCTTTTCCCTCAATATTCGCCGGGCGGGCTTCTAGTGAAACAATATGCTCCTGATTGAGCCTTAATTCTGCAGCATCCTCAATCGTAACGATTCGTTCTTCATTTGGTATAAACGAGGATAGTACATTTAAAGTGGATGTTTTCCCTGAACCTGTTCCACCGCTGATAAAAATATTGAGTCTTGATTTAACACAGATATCCAAGAACTCAGCCATATCATGACTTAATGTACCAAAGTGAATGAGATCGTTAATGGTAAAAGGGGTTTCGGAGAACTTTCGGATTGTTAGGCTTGGCCCTTTTAATGAAAGTGGAGGTATGATAGCATTCACACGTGACCCATCTGGCAGTCTGGCATCCACCATCGGTGAACTTTCGTCTACTCGGCGTCCAATCGGGGAGACAATCCGCTCAATCACCCGCATGACATGCTGGTTATCCATAAAGTTCACATGACTTCTTACAATTTTTCCTTTTTTCTCAAAATAAATTTCATTATAACTATTCACCATGACCTCACTAACAGAAGGGTCTTCTAACAACGGAGTTATAGGGCCATATGCCAGTAGTTCGTCTTTTACATAGTGCAGCAATTCTTGCTTTTCTTCAAAAGTTAACCGGACACCTTCTTGATCAAAGTAGGTCTGTGCAAACTCATCTAACTTTAGGTCTTCATCTTCTTTACTCTGTCCTGGATATTTTTTCAACTCTTCTACAAGGTAATTGTGAAGGCCTGCTTCTATTTCCCAATATTCTTTAGATTTATGGAGTCTCGGCACCTCTTGAACTTCTGTGGGAAAATTATTGGTAACAGTAATTGATTCTTCTATATAGCGTTTAAATAATGACATGGCCAGTTCCTCCTTACTTTCCTATTAGAAACCATCGTTTTTCTTTTTTCTCCGGTTTCTCATCATTAATCTGCTCAAAGAGTTTCTCAGATAGCTTCCATATTGCCTTTCCGAGATGACTTCGGGAGTTTGATAAAATAAAGGGCTGTCCTGTCTTAATAGAAGAAGATGCTACACTAACTTGGTCAGGGATCGTATAAAAAACATTTAAACCTAAGATTTCCTCTATTTTATTTTTTCCAAGCCCAAATCCCTTAACATATCGATTTAAAGTGAGTTTTACTTTATCCTTCAATTTAATAGATTCTAATGTTTCAAGATAGAGTTTGCTTAACCTTAGAACAGATATTTCGTTACTTGAAAGCAGTAATATGTCATCAGATTGGGAAAGACAGCTTAGGTGAATTTCAGATAAATGCCCTGACAGGTCTATAAGAACCACATCAAATAATTTTCGTGCCTCTTCAATAGCTGCTATTATATGATTTTCTTGGATACCTTCGAAGAACTCTGGCCTTGATGGCGCAGCTAGAACTGATACCTCCCCTTCCACAGCAGTCATATATTGGTCAATGGTAAAGTTTTGATGTCCGAATCCTTCTTTAGCCCATTCATATATGGTTCGTTTTGGTTTTGTATTATAGTACATGGCCACTTCGCCAAATTGAAGATTGCCATCGATCACAGCCACTTTTTTACCCATTCTAGATAACGCAACAGCTAGATTGACCGTTACAAGCGTCCTGCCAATTCCACCTTTTGGGCTGGAGATAGCTATCACTCTACTTTTTTCTTTTTCTAGATTGACAAATTTATGATCGTTCATGGCCCGATGCTGCATATATTTCTTAGCATGATTGACTGCCTCACTCAGTTCCTCGTGATTAAAGGAGGAACGAAGAGTATCCGATGCACCCATCAGCATCGCCTTTTTCAAATTCTCCATATTATCAGGGACAATTAAAATAATATATACATGCGGATAGGAAACAGAAATTTCTTGGCAAAGCTCATATACGTTATACAGTGTATGGGCTTTAATAAATAAAACAGACTGATAATTCTCAATTAGGAGACTATGTAGCTTTTCAATTTGATTGGTTGCTGTTAAGTGAAATTCCTGTTTATCTAAAAGTGATTTAATTTCTCCAGGAGGGTTATTGGTATCAGAAAAGTAAACCCAGTTTATATTCATTTCGTTTCATTTCCCTCCTCTTTGATTACCTCTCTTGTTTGTTTCATCCCAGCTTTTCCGTTTTCGGTATCCTCTTGATTACGAAGCATTAAATAAAATCCATCTTTGTCCTTAGCTGCCAAGCCTAATATAATCCCTTCTTCAGGTGTGACTTCTAGGGTCACAGTTTCATAGTGCAGGGCTTCGTCTTTATTATCCGATGATTTTCCAGAGGTTAAGACCTTAACATTTTCAAGGACCAGTACGGCTGACTTAAACTCTTTTCCTGTAGGATCATCTTTAGTGGTTTCATAGGCAATCACATCTACCTTAGAGTTTTGCGCAAGATAACCGGATACGCCCCCTTCTAAGTTCACTTTTAATGAGATAGCCCGCTTCCCTTTGTTTACTTCTACAATCGGGTTGGTAAATTCTCTTTCAAACTTTTTCTCCTCATTAACTTGTTTTTCAGACTGTTTTTCTATCTTCTGTTCCTTTTCCTGACTAACTTGCTCTCCCGAAGCAGCAGTGGATACTTTATCTTTGGAGAAGATGGTTAGATAGGCAAAACCTGCAACGGTTAATCCCAATATCATTGAAATAATCCAAATTTTTTTGGTATTCATATTGTCCTCCCTTGTTTCTAGCAATTAAGTATTACTACTCAACGAGCTTTACCCCAGATAAGTTATAGTCACCAATACCCGTACTGCTTCCTATCTCTCCTGCTGAAACCATTTTAATAAATTTCCCATACAGCTTTTTACCCTCATATTTATCAATCCAATAGGATGCAAATCCAATTACATTCACTTCATCATGTCCTTTTACCCCATCCCATGTATCGATCACCACAATCGTTATCACGCTTTTACATGAGTTATCTGCAGTATTCGGGCTTTGACATTGTGGTTTTGAGGCATCACTGTCCTTTAAAAACTGGATCGCACTTCCGACAGGTCCTGTATTATGCCCAGGTTCTGTTGTTACTGGTGTACCCACCTCGTAGGTAACGCCATTCCTAATTGCTTCCCCAAGATCCTTTGCGCCACTTCCATCTATTCGAAGATATCCGCAGTTTCCACTATGTTCTCCTGGATTTGATGCACCACAGTTAATGATTGTTGCCGATGGGACATCCTTTATCTCGATGGCGATTGGGGCAATTCCTTTAGCCTTTTTTAACGGTGCCACAATAGCCTTTGCAGTTGCACTAACAGCTGCTGTTGGAATACCAAGCACTTTGGCAAAAGTCATTGGAACATTTATTTGTTTTGTGGCTTTAATAGATTCACTAGTTATGGTCAATTCACTCTCAGACACTTTAAAACCGTTTTTTTCAGAGACATCCTTTGCAATCGATATCACATGTGCCTCACTTGTCCTAAGACCCTGAGCACTTGCCAACACGGTTGCATCCAAAGCTTTCTGGAGCTTGTCTTTTTCCGTATAAAGCCTGCCTCCATCTATCGCTAAAGCTGAAAAGCCGAGAAGAGCAACCATCGAAATGGCTACTATTACTAGGGCTGCACCGCTTTCATTATGCAAGTTTAATAATCTTTTTATTCTCTTCATTTATTCCACCCTCATTACAGTCGTATCTGTTAAAGTTAGTGGTCCCACGATGTCCCCAATTACAGGAGTAAGAAAGGTAATCGGGTAGGTAATCGTAATCGTTACATTGGTTCCTGATGAACGCGTTCCCGTTGGCGTTGGCTTCACTCTACTAGTTGTTAATCCAATACTTGAGGCATCTGTAACAGCTGTATTAATCACAGCTGTATCATCCTTTCCAATACTTGCTGCACGTGCAGCTTCTCTTCCTGCGTGATCAATGGTCAAATAGGCATGAAATATTCGTGAAAAATCAATGATTCCAAATATCAATAAAACAAGGAGCGGCAGAACCAGTGCGAACTCAACGAGCGATTGGCCTTTTTGGGATTTCATTAAAAGCCACCCCAGACAAGGGTACAGAGTGTTCCTAGGACGATTGCAATTCCATAAGGAAATGTAATACTGCTTTTTTTGTCTTCCGCTAAGACCATTGAACCTAGATTGCTTCTATAAAAAATTACATTGAAAAAGAAGGATTTAATTGAGTTTTTAAAACCGTTTGTTTTTAAGATGATGAACAGTCCGATCACTCCGCCAATTAATGCGGTATAAATAAATGAATAAAAAATGAAGCTGGTTCCCATTAATGCTCCAATTGCTCCCATCAGCTTTACATCACCTGCACCCATTCCGCCTAGCATGTATGGAATTAACAGTAGTCCTATCCCAACTAGAAAACCTTTCCCGCTAAATAGAAATCCTTCAACTCCGGCAGTATATATGTAATAAACTATTCCTATAGCAATTGTAGGAAGTGTTACAATATTAAAGATTTTTCGTGACTTAACATCTGTAAAAAGGCATATAAGTAGAACTATTACTAGAATTATCTTTTCCAAGATTCAAACCTCCTTGCTAAAAATTAGCCCCACTTTCCTCATACGAAAAGTAGGGCGTTTATTCTTTCGTTGCTTTTATTTATAGTGCGTTAACAATATTATTAAAGAAGGTCTTAATTTTGGTTCCTAAAGTTGCAACAAGTCCCACACATACAACAGCAATCAACCCGATAATCAACCCATACTCCGTCAAAGCCTGTCCTTCTTCTTTTACTACTAAATTTTTCATTTTTTTCAACATGTTTTTTCCTCCTAAAAATATTGTTAGTTTTTGAGTTTTGTTCACTTCATCGAACACCATTATTCTAGATGATTGTTCTTTATTTATTGCGTTTTTTGTTGTTTTGTTCTTTTTAATGAACATTACTTAATTAAATAATAGTACCATTATCATAAAATGTAAATAATTTTTGTAACTTTTGTTCCAAATAAAAAACGACACATTTCTACATCGTTCAATATTGAGAACAATTTGTTTCTAGTATATAATTCAATATATCGAACAATAAAAGATTTGGAGGGTTATAACTTGGCACAATTACTAAAAAATATTCCTTATTCTATTGATTTGGCTGATTCATTTTTTAAGAGATTAAGAGGTCTTATGTTTCGGAAGGAGAGTTTGGTTGAGGAAGGTTTGTGGATTATTCCATGCAACTCCATACATATGTGTTTTATGAATTTTCCCATCGACGCTGTTTTTTTGAATAAGGAGGGGCGAATTGTTAAAATGGTTGAAGGCTTAAGGCCATGGAGGTTTGTTAAACCTGTTCAGAAAGCGTATTCCGTCATTGAATTCCCAGTTGGAACTGTAAAAAAACTTGGATTAAAACAGGGAGAAATAATAAAGCTTTAATATAAGTGTTTTCTAAAGAGTTCGGTCGTTAAAAAATTTTCTAATCGACTGAAAAGACAAACGATCGAAGAGTACGGTCGTTAAGAAGGGTTCTAAGCGACCGAACTGGTAAAAAGCTGAAGTGTTCGGTCGTTAAGAAGGGCTCTAAGCGACCGAACTGGTAAAAAGCTGAAGTGTTCGGTCGTTAAGAAGGGCTCTAAGCGACCGAACTGGTAAAAAGCTGAAGTGTTCGGTCGTTAAGAAG
>CAUSCO010000045.1:0-25450 GCA_963530265.1 uncultured Bacillus sp. | reverse complement strand
CTCTACCTAATTTGTCCGGACGGTAGTTTAGAACCTTTCTAAGCGACCGAACCTCTACCTAATTTGTCCGGACGGTAGTTTAGAACCCTACTAAGCGACCGAACCTCTACCTAATTTGTCCAGACGGTAGTTTAGAACCCTACTAAGCGACCGAACCTCTACCTAATTTGTCCGGACGGTAGTTTAGAACCTTTCTAAGCGACCGAACCTCAACCTAATTTGTCCGGACGGTAGTTTAGAACCTATCTAAGCGACCGAACCTATACCTAATTTGTCCGGACAGTCGATTAGACCCCATCATTTTTTGAACCGACGGTCGATTAGAGTAAACAAATGGTTTTTGATTTAACGGCAGATGATTTGTTGTTAAATATGCCTATACAACCAGAAGTGAAAAGAATAACAGATGAACAGGGCATCTGGGATATCATTACACTCGAAAATGAGGTCTGGGGTGAAAGTCATCAGGAGCTTGGCGAGCGGCTCGTACGAGATTTACAGGATGGTGAATGCTAGTATTCATACTAGTTTACTATCTTTGGAAAATGATAAATAGAGTTAAAATTACTTATTGTCAACTAAAAATATTTTTAAGTTGACAATAGATATTCCCACCATTTATCTTTAAGATAAGAAAATAAATGGATGGGAGAATCATAATGAGAAAATTAAGGGCACTGGATTTAACATTAGTAGGAATGTTTGTGGCACTTATGGCAATTGGTGCAAATATTACTACGATTGCTCCATTTTTACATGTTGGCGGAGTTCCTATTACGTTGCAAACGTTTTTTGCTATTTTAGCTGGGGCTATTTTGGGAAGTCGATTAGGATCGATTGCAATGATTGTTTATATGTTCGTAGGAATAGTAGGGGTACCAGTCTTTGCTGATTTTTACAGTGGGCCGTCCATTATTATTCGACCAACCTTTGGTTTTATCATTTCCTATATATTCACAGCATTTATTATCGGAAAAATAGTCGAGAAGAAGAAAAGTATGGCGGTCTTTATTATTGCATCTTTAATAGGGATGACTGTAAATTACCTCTTCGGAACAAACTGGATGTACTTTGCCTATAAAATTTGGGCTGCAGCACCAGAGGGATTTACATACAAAATGGCATGGTTATGGATGGTTGCCCCATTACCAAAAGATATTATCTTAGCCGTACTTGCTGGAATGATGGCACACCGCCTAGAAAGGACCGTACTATCAAAAGGTCAATTCCAAAATATAAAACGTGTTTCTTAAAGGAAATAGCATCACAAAAAGGCACTGTACACCTCCAATGGACAGTGTCTTTTTGTGGTGCCTGACACACTTCTGGACGGGGTATAATTGTCGACTTGTGTTAGTGACCTGTTGATAAGCGTTTGCTTATGAATTCTGTATAGCATACGGAGATACAAGATAATCCCACATAATACCAGGGATCCCACCATACTAAGCCATATAGGATACCTAATTTTCTAAGAATGATTGTAACGCTATACATAGATAGTGCAGTCGCCACGTATTTTAACCATCGAGGAATAAAGAGCCATTTTACAATGGCAATATAGAAGAGGCTGGCGTTTAAATAGAATAGGGCCCCAAAAGCGGTTGTATCCTTTGAATGGTTAGCAAACAGGCCCAATTTATAATACGATTGGAGAATAACATGATAGGAGGAATATGGAAGGTTCCCACAAAGGGACTTACCAGTAAATATAAAAATAGAGTGTGGGAAAATCCTTTTAAGGGTTGAGCTATCTTTTGGTACAGTATTTTAGCAAATATAAAATAACCAGGCAGCCCGAGTGACGTGTACCGTATCTTCCACCAATGATGTTTATATATATGAAGTTCCAAGAATGTCCACTCAATCCCCGCAAACACGCCTATCATAACGACAAACCAGAGCCAAGTTTTCCGGAAAGCCACTAGGTAGGCAGCGACCGCAGGCAATGATAACGCATTCGAGGCAATCGCCCCTAAATTGCTGTCATATACAGGATTGTGCTTGATTATTTTTGGATAATATTGATAACTATCTAAAAGATTATAAATGACGGCTTCAATGATATAACCAAGACCGACCATTGCCATAAATGTCAATAAAGCTCGTCGAACTCCTGTTTTATAACATACATAGAAAAGAAGAATGATACTTATAAAGCCTAACCCGAGATAGCAATATGAATTAATATTCACATATACACACCCCTTCCAAAATATAGTATCAATCCCCATTGGAAGCTTATTCGAAATAATCCACAAATCCAACTAAAGTCCCTGTAAAAAAATACGTAAATAATGTTGTATTTTATTTCCAATTATAATATACTACATTACAACAGTAATGCACTATGTTAGAGAGGAGGAGAGATGTTGACTCTTAACCTGGACGGATCTAAACCGATTTATATCCAACTATCTGAGTGGCTGGAAAATGAGATATTGAACGGAAACTTTGAAAGTGATCAAAAGATATACTCCCAGTACCAGCTGGCAGAAATTTTTAATATCAATCCCGCAACGGCGGCAAAGGGGCTGAACCTATTGGCAGAGGAACAGATTTTATATAAAAAGCGCGGGCTTGGGATGTTTGTAACTGGCAGCGCCAAAGAAATGATTTTGGCTAAGCGGAAAAATCAAACCTTAAAACGATTAGTTCAGGAAATTGTGTTAGAAGCGGGACGTTTGCAGGTAAGTAAAGAGGAACTAATTGAAATGATTACAAGGGCGGACATTAAGGAGGGAGAGTAATGACAATACTCGAGTGTCGTGGATTGACGAAAGTATTTGACGGAGCAAAAGCCTTAAATGATTTTTCCTGCAAAATAGAAGAGAATAAAATCACAGGACTCATTGGCAGGAATGGTGCTGGAAAAACAACCCTGCTAAGTATCATCGCCGGTTTGGTAAAAGAAACCTCTGGGGACATAAGGGTTTTTTCTGAAAAGCCTTTTAACAATCTTATCGTTTCAGCCAATGTCATTTTTATACATGACAAAATGGATCTTCCCGGAGCTTTAAATCTGAGAGAACTATTAGAGGTAGCAGCGAGCTTTTATCAAAATTGGGATCGTGAACTGGCAGAAAGTCTTTTTGATTATTTCTCCCTTAACCCATTGCAGCATTATAGCGGGCTTTCAAAAGGTATGAAAAGTACCTTTAATATGATTTTGGGTTTAGCAGCCCGGGTACCCTTAACACTGTTTGATGAACCAACGACAGGGATGGATGCTGCGGTCCGGAAGGATTTTTACCGCGCCTTACTAAAGGATTATCTTGCCTTCCCAAGAACCATCATCATTTCGAGCCACCATTTGAATGAGATTGATGATTTACTAGAAGATATTCTGCTCATGAAAGAAGGAAAAGAACTTTTTCATATGCCGATTGCAGATTTCAAGGAATGGGCAATCGGATTGCACGGGAAGACCGCTGTTATTGAAGAATGGACACAAGGAAAAGAGGTTATTTTTACAAAAAGCATCGGGCTAGACCAGACCTATGTTGTCATAAAGAATGAATGCTCTGAAACAGATTATCAACGTGCCCAGCTTACCGGAATAGACTTTACACCTGTTTCTTCTAGTGACCTATGTGTCTATTTAACTAGTAAAACAAAAGGGGGAATAGATGATGTCTTTAATAAAGGTTAGTTTAGGGGAGATTGTGAAAAAACAATATGCCTTTAAGCTAAAATCATATATACAAATATTCACTAACTTAATTTGGATACAGTTGTTAGCTATTTTCTTCTCTTTAAACGGTGTCGGATCAATGGGATCAAGTAGTGAAAGTTACGAAATTAATGTCCGTTTTTATTCAGCTGATTTAGTCGTAGCTTTTACTATGTTATGGGGGTTTATTGCGGCAATCTTCATTACAACAAAGGCTTATCGAAATGATGACTTCGTCTTTGTCACAAATCGAGCAGCAAGTAATCTCTCAAATGCCTTATTCTTGGTAACGGCAAGTTTCATCGGCGGGATAACAGCCATGCTATCCCCATATTTAATGAAAGTGATTATGTATTTGTTCGTAGGTACCTCATTTATGAACGTAACAGGTGTAGCAGTTGCCCCAATGGAATTATTATTGGGCTTTTTATCGACATCTTTCTATATTTTTCTCTTTGTTGCAGCAGGTTATTTGGTGGGTACGCTTATTCAAATAAATAAGGTGTTTGTTATTTTACTCCCGGCCTTATTTTGCGGCGCTTTGATTGGAGAAGGAAGCGGGAAAACAAAGCTTGTGACGGCTGTTTTTGACTTTATTTTTAGAGAACCATCCATCCCATTATTTATGGTCAAGATTATCGTTATCACGGTCCTGCTTTTTTCTAGTGCAATGGTTTTGTCAAATAGAATGGAGGTCAAACAATGATCACGATTGCGCCAATTCTAATCATCCTGGTCATCATTATTATTGCATTTATCTTCATGATGAGAAAAAGAACGTTGGCCCGAGGAGG
Organism: uncultured Bacillus sp.; assembly: GCA_963530265.1. GTDB lineage: Bacteria > Bacillota > Bacilli > Bacillales > Cytobacillaceae > Neobacillus. The sequence goes on along the minus strand of CAUSCO010000045.1, from coordinate 20,983 downwards.
AAATCATGCATATAGCAAGCGGGTTAGGTGGATAGTTGGCGGCTATCTAGCGATTTTACTGATTTGCGCGGGCATTGATGTTTCGCTTCCTGTAAAAGGTACTGCAGATATGAAAACTGTCCATATGAAGGATTTAGAGCAAGAAAGCCTAGCATTGTATAAGGAAGCAATAGCAGGAAGAATCGATAAGGTTGATCCTGCTTTTATAGACAAAGAGTGGAATTTTGATCTTCAGGACACGAAGCTGAACCTTACTGTTGTGAACAATGAATTCCTAAGCCTGCTAATTGTTGTCGAAAGAAAAACAACCAATGATGGTAAATTGGAAGCTGTACTGTATAAAACACGATCAAGCATGAACGACATAGATATTACACAGCAAATTCATTCACCTCAAATTCAGCTAGAGGGAAATGAGTTGGCAATAAACCTTCCTAAGAGAAGTATCATCACTTTCAGCCAATTTCAACAGGCATTTACCATCAACCAATTTACAGGAGAAAAAACATTCAGTCACCAATCCAGCTTTTTTGATGGCCAAACCATCCTTTATCTGCAAATCCCGAAAGATCTAGAACTCATCAACAAAACCGACCTAACGACGGAGTTTGTAAAGTAGCGGTGCTTTATTTGCTAAAAAGCTTTATCTATACACAGTAATCAAGAACATCAAATTCGAGCCGATCAAGATTTGGAATTTGAGTTTAAGTTTAAGATTATTAGAATCTAATAGTTATAAAAATGATAAAAAGGCGGACAACTAAATCCGTCTTTTTATTTTTTTTAGTAAAATTTTTAGTAAAATAATTGAACCGTTTTACTAAAAGGAATAAAATATAAATGTAAACGTTTTTTTATATTCTTGTATATCCCTAAATGGGTGGAGGAAAGCCAAATGACCGAACTTACATTACAAACAACATTCCTGAGCTTATTTCAGTTGTTACCTGAAAAAGCCTTTTTTGCTCCAGGTAGAATTAACTTAATTGGAGAACATACCGATTATAATGGCGGGCATGTGTTTCCATGTGCCATTACTTACGGAACTTATGCCGTATCAAGGAAGCGGGAGGACCAGCTTGTCCGTTTGTACTCTGTTAATTTTCCTAACGAAGGGATTATTGAATTTGATTTAAACGTGCTTGAGTACAATAGTGAACATAATTGGGCCAACTATCCGAAGGGCATGATTCGCTACATATTGGACGCAGGCTATCGGATTCCAACAGGATTTGAGTGTGTCATCGAAGGAAATATTCCAAATGGTGCAGGTCTTTCTTCATCTGCTTCGATTGAATTATTAACTGGTGTTCTTGTTGCAGGATTGTTTGGCTTAGAAATTCCACTTCTTGATCTAATTAAAATTGGCAAGCAAGTCGAAAATCAATTTATTGGCGTAAACAGCGGGATCATGGACCAATTTTCGATTGGTATGGGAAAAATAGATGCAGGGATTTTACTTGATTGCCAGACGCTGAAATATGAATACGCACCGATTCCGCTTGAAAATCACAAAATTATTATTATGAATACGAACAAACGCCGCGAGTTAACGGATTCTAAATATAACGAGCGCAGAGGGGAATGTGAAGAAGCACTGGCCCAACTGCAGCAAAAGCTTCCAATCGAAGCACTCGGAAAGTTATCTGTAGCAGAGTTTTATGAAAGTCAATTCTTGATTACTAGTGAAACAGCTCGCAAGCGTGCTAGACATGCTGTCTATGAAAATGTAAGAACATTGAGGGCACTTGAAGTGCTAAAGGCTGGCAATTTAGAAGCTTTTGGCCACTTAATGAACCAATCTCACATATCTCTACGAGACGATTATGAAGTAACAGGAATCGAGCTTGACAGTTTAGTACATGCGGCATGGAATCAGCCGGGAGTCCTAGGTGCACGGATGACGGGAGCAGGCTTTGGGGGCTGTGCGATTGCCATTGTCGAAAATAAGCAGGTTGAAGGCTTTATTGCTAATGTTGGTGCGGCATACCTTGACCGCATTGGTTATGAGGCTGACTTTTATGTAGCCAGCATTGGTGATGGAGCAAAGGAAATTGAACTATCCTTGCTATAAATGGATCATGGGTGGTGATAAAATGGTTCGCAAATTAATTCAGCAATTAATCAAGCAAGCACTTACAACTCAGTTAATTGAGAAGGATGACGAATTGTACGCAAGAAATCAAGTGCTCGCACTACTGCAATTAGAGGAGTATAAGGAAACTGCGATTGAGAACAGCATCCCGGAAATCCCAGATTTACTTGAACAGATCGTTGATTATGCAGTAGAACAAGATATAATCGAAGACATTTTTGATGTAAGGGATATTTTTTCAAGTAAAATCATGAATTGCTTTATCGCACGACCTTCGAGTGTGAACCAGCAGTTTCATGAAATGTATCGCCAAAGTCCTGAGCAGGCGACGGAGTATTTTTATGAATTGAGTAAAAAGAGCAACTATATTCAAATGAAGCGGATCCGTCAAAATATTGAGTATAAGGCACCGACAGAATACGGCGAGATAGACATTACCATTAACTTATCTAAACCTGAAAAAGATCCGCAAAGTATCAAACTTGAGAAATTGGCGAAAAAGTCAAGTTATCCTAAATGCCTGCTCTGTATTGAAAATGAAGGGTATGCAGGAAGAATCGGGCACCCAGCCCGTTCTAATCATCGGATGATTCGAGTCAATTTGACGGATGAGAATTGGTATCTGCAATATTCCCCATATGTGTACTATAACGAGCATTGTATTGTGTTATCAGAAACACATACTGATATGAAAATTAGTCCGCTAACATTCAAGCGTCTTTTAAGCTTTGTTGAACAATTTCCGCATTACTTTTTAGGATCCAATGCCGATATCCCGATTGTCGGCGGCTCGATTTTATCACATGAGCATTATCAAGGCGGGAATTATCAATTTGCGATGGCAAAGGCAGAATCTGATTGGACGTTTATGATAGAAGGTTTTGCGAATGTGGAATGGTCAGTTGTCAAATGGCCGATGTCTGTCATTCGGTTGCGTTCAGCCATCAGTAATAAACTAATCGAAGCAGCATCCCATATTCTAGAAATATGGAAAAATTACAGTGACGAATCACTTGAAATTGTGGCTTGGACGGATGAAACACCGCACAACACGGTTACCCCAATCGCCCGCAAAAATGGGGAGTTTTTCGAGCTGGATTTAGTTCTTCGTAATAACAGGACAAGTGAGGAGCATCCACTTGGGATTTTCCATCCTCACGCAGATGTGCACCATATTAAGAAGGAAAACATCGGGCTGATTGAGGTAATGGGGCTGGCCGTTTTACCTGCCCGTTTGAAACTAGAGCTTCAGGAAGTGGAAGAATTCATTCTCGGCAGAACAGATACCGTCGCGGATTATCATCTTGATTGGGCCAAAGAATTAAAAGCACGCTATGGAACGACAGCAAATCCATCCACTGTGGAAACGATAGTAAGGGAAGCAGTTGGCAAAAAGTTTTTGAGGGTACTAGAGGATGCCGGGGTATTTAAACGAAATGAAGAAGGTGCAGCCGGATTCCGCCGCTTTATTAATACATTATAGTGTTTTCTTACAGGAAGGAAGTGGAATATCCATGAAAATAGAAGAGCGGTTATTTGATAGATATGATGGGGAGCAAGTGATCGAGTACTCACTTGTTAATGATTCGGGCATGACGGTTTCATGCTTGAATTATGGATGTGTGATTACCAAAATTCTCGTTCCCGACCGAAATGATACGTTTGAAAATGTGGTTCTTGGTTTTGACAATTTTGATGATTATCTTAACTGGTCACCATACATTGGGGCAGTTGTCGGCAGAGTGGCCGGCCGGATTAAGTGTGCCAGGTTTGAGTTGGATGGTGTCGAATATCAGCTGAAAGATAATGAATCCCCAAACCATCTTCATGGCGGGGAAAAGGGCTTTAGCTTAGTTGTTTGGCAAGCAGAAACAATTGAGGAAGAACACGCCGTGGGGTTGAAGTTTTTCTACCATAGTCCAAATGGAGAAGAAGGCTATCCTGGAAATTTGGAGACAACCGTTACCTATTTACTAACCCATGAAAATGAGTTATCTGTCACTTTTGAAAGCAGAACAGACCAAAACACCTTGGTCAATTTAACGAGTCACTCCTATTTTAATTTAAGTGGAAATCTGAAACGGGATTGTACGGAGCACATACTCCAATTGGAAAGTGATAGCTTTTTAGAGTTGGCCACTGATTTAATTCCAACTGGAAAAATGCTTAAAGCAGCCAATACCCCATTTGATTTTTCTCAGGGGAGAAAGTTGAAAGAAGGGATAGAATCAAGGCATCCGCAAAATGTATTAGTTGGTAATGGATATGATCACCCGCTTGTTTTTTCAAAAAAGGGTGAAAATCAAATAGTCCTGAGTGATGAAGAAAGCGGCAGGACGTTGGAAGTGACGACGAATCAGCCAAGTGTTGTTCTTTATACATCTAATCAACTAGAAGGCCCATTTTCAATAGCGGGTGTGAAGGCGAGAAATTATTTAGGTGTTTGTCTTGAAACACAAGGGCTGCCAGATGCCATTCATCATCCTCTTTTTCCATCTATTATTTTAGGGCCTGGGGAATTATACTATTCTATAACGAAGTACCGTTTTAGTAGGGGATGAAGATATGGCTACAATTAAGGATATTGCCCAAAAAGCTGGGGTTTCGATTGCCACAGTATCCCGGGTATTAAATTATGACATGACACTTTCTGTCGGTGATGAAACGAAGAAGAAAATATTTGAGGCTGCTGAGGAGCTCTCCTATAAGAAAAAACCAGTGCGCAAACAGGAGTCAGGGAAAATTGCGGTATTACAATGGTATACCGAAAAAGAAGAACTGGAAGACCTTTACTATATGTCGATTCGCCTTGGAGTGGAGAACCGTTGCCGCCACCATGGCCTCCATATGACCAATTACTTTCAAGATAATGTTGAGGACTTGAAAGAAGACGATGTTCAAGGACTGATTGCTATCGGAAAATTCAGCAAACAACAAGTTAATGAGCTTTACTCGCTTACCAAAAATATTGTCTTTGTTGATACCTCTCCAGATGAAGAGCGATTTGATTCCATTGTTATTGACTTCGAAAAGGCAACAAGAAAGGTACTCGGCCATTTTATTGAGAAAGGTCATACGCAAATAGGCTATATCGGTGGTAGAGAGGTTTTTAAAGATAAGACTTCCGTAATTGAGGACCCAAGAGAATCGGCGTTTAAGCGTTATTTAATCGAAAAGGGTATGTTTGATGAAACATTTATGTACATCGGCAGCTTTTCGGCCGATGACGGCCATGCCTTGATGAAAAAGGCGATTCATGATCACGGCGGCCTTTTGCCAACTGCATTTTTTGCTGGAAATGATTCACTTGCTGTCGGAGCCTTGAGGGCATTACTGGAGGAAGGAATCTCCGTACCGGAGCGGGTGAATATCATCGGGGTAAACGATATCAGCATATCGAAATATGTCTTCCCCTCTTTAAGCACCATAAAGGTTTATACCGAAATTATGGGAGAAACAGCGGTCGATACTCTATTGGAAAGAATAGAGGGAAGGAAAACAGCCAAAAAAATCTTTATCGCCACCAAACTCGTCATTCGGAATAGCAGTTATTAAGTTTAAACTCACCAACTAAGTGGTGAGTTTATTGTTTGTACGCCTGTGGTGGACAAATCTATTCCAGTGTCCTTTTATGGTGCCTGACACCAAAAGTGACACCGAAAGGTCATTGTCGAATATTGCAATGTTAAGTATAATGTTTTTATTATGTTTGGTAGCGGTTACATAATTAGACGGATGTGGAGATTGGAGCTGAATTATGAGCAAGCTTACCATCACGGCCTATACATGTGGTATCTTATTTTTTCTAATTAGTTGCTCATTTTCAATATTTTATGGATATAAGGTAGTTACCCACGCATTGCCTAAAGAAACGAAGGTGCAAGGGAAGTATAACTACCATTTTGTTCTTATTCCAGAGGAGCAAGATAATGAATATTGGAGACTAGTAGAGAGCGGGGCAAAGGCAGCTGCTAAACAGTATGGCGTCATGTTGGAATATGTTGGGCCCAAACAAGCTAATATTGACGACCATTTAAAAACAATTGAAACCTCAGTGGCTTCTAAAGTAGATGGTATTATGACACAGGGATTGAGCGATGAGCAATTTACGCCTCTCATTAATCGGGTTGTGGCAAAAGGAATACCTGTCATTACGGTTGATACAGATGCTGCGAATAGCAGACGGCTAGCCTATATTGGAACAGATAATTATTACTCGGGATTTTTGGCAGGAAAAGCACTGATCACAGATACATTGGGTCAGGCCAATGTTGCGATTATTACCGGTAGTTTTAATAAGAATCATCAGGTACAGCGTGTAAAGGGGTTTCAGGATGCTGTCAAATTAGAGCAGGGAATCCATATTGTGGCTGTTGAGGAATCTGAAATTAGCCGAGTGAAAGCAGCAGAAAAAACTAACCAAATATTGCAGGAACATCCCGAAGTAAATGCATTTTTTGGGACAAGTGCTCTAGATGGGATTGAAATAGCCCAAGTGGTAGAGAAATATAAAAAACAAGATCAAATCTACATTATTGGATTTGATACATTGCCGGAAACACTCGATTATATTCGAAAGGGAACAATTAAAGCAACCGTAGTTCAGGAGCCTTATGAGATGGGGTATAATGCTGTAAAAATGATGATTGACCTGATTGAGGGGAAGAAAGTTCCGCCAATTGTTCATACAAATACTCGAATTATGAGAGCGGCTGATTTACCAGTTAGTAAATTGGTCGTTATGGAGGGCAGCAAGTAATGCTATTTCGGATTAGATCAAAATTACTTCTCTATTTCATCGTCCTAGTAGTTTTATTGACATCTGTGGGTTTCTTTTTTTATAACAGCAGTGAAACACTTGTTACTGAATATGATGACAGCTTTGAACAGTTTTTATTGCTAAATGATATCTCGCAGCGAACGAATGAAATGACCGAAAAGCTTCATGCCTATATTCTCGATAAGGAAGAACCGAATCTAATCGACTATAAAAAAGAAAAATTAAAGCTGATTAAGGATCAGAGTAGACTGTATCAGGTAATTAACTTAAATGATATTAATCTAACAAATTATAAAAATATGATCGACAGCTTTCTAGACGAGAGTGATGCGACCCTTGGCGCGTTTAACAAGGATGAGATTAACGAGTATTCTAATCATTTTAATGAAGTGTTGAAAATAAACGGATTTCTTCAAGAAAGTACACTTGGACAGTTAAATAATAAATTGACTGCCTACCAAAAATTTTATAGTCAAATGGAAAATCAAAACTATTACTATAAACTTATGTCGATTTCTCTTTTCGCAGCAGCCTTTTTCCTTAGCACCTTACTGGCGTTATGGATATCAGGGGGGATTACAAAGCCAATCCGCAGGCTCTCGGAAGCAGCAAAGGAGATTTCAAAGGGAAACTTAGACGGAGAGGATATTAGAATAACGACAAAGGACGAATTAAAGCCATTAACGGAAACTTTTAATCAAATGCGGACCAATTTACGGCAGTTGGTAACAGAAATCAAGCAAAAGTCGGAATTAGATCAACTGCTAAAAGAATTGGAGTTAAAGAGTCTCCAAAATCAGATCAATCCCCATTTCCTATTCAATACATTGAATACGGTTTCAAAGATGGCTTATTTGGAAGAAGCTGAACAAACTTCCAGATTAATTGAAGCAGTTGCGGCCTTACTGCGGTACAATCTCGGTGATTTTAATAAGGCATCCACCTTACGGGATGAAGTGAAGATAGTTAAAGAGTATTTTTTTATTCAAAAAACACGATTCGGGGAACGGATTCAATTCATCACAGACATCGACGATAACTGTTTGGATACCCCCATTCCTTGCTTAATTCTACAGCCGCTGATTGAGAACGCCTTTATTCATGGAGTGGAATCATATGAGGAAAATGGCGAAATCCGCCTGCATATTTATCGCCATCATGCAGTGGTCCATGTAGAAGTCATCGATAATGGGGCTGGGATGGATGAGACGACGAAGAAAAGGCTTCTTAACTATGTTGAAGGGACTGACACCGAGGAGGCATTCCAGCCTGGAAAAATAAAGAGTCAATCAAATGGTATCGGGGTCAAGAATGTGATTAGAAGACTCCAACTCTATTACCAGCGAAAAGATGTAGTAGAAATTAAATCAGAAGTGGAGAATGGAACCAATTTCAGACTGACTATTCCAGATGTTTCAAAAGGGGGAAGCTTAATTGTTTAATATTCTTGTTGTTGACGATGAAGTTCTAGAACGGAAGGCCTTAACAAAAATAATAAACAGCTCTTCGGATGTGGTAAGGGTAATTGGTGAAGCTCCCAATGGAAGAATTGCAGTTGAAATGGCGAGCGTTCATCGACCAGATATTATTTTTATGGATATAAAAATGCCTGGTATTGACGGCGTCCAGGCGGTAAAAGAAATTAAAAAAATTAACCCGGGCATCCGATTTATTATGGTTTCTGCGTTCAATACATTCGAATACGCAAAAGAAGTGATGCAGCAGGGAGTGAAGGAATATATCTTGAAGCCTAGCAGGAAACAGGATATTCTTGAGGGCCTGCAGCGGGTCACAACTGAAATTAGAGAAGAGCGTAAGCGTCAAGAGGAGCACCAAAACTTGAGGGAAAATTTTAGCCGGGCCGTTTCCATTGCCCAAAAGGAATGGGTATCTTCTCTGTTAGTGAACCAGGTACAAGATATTACGTTTGATGAATGGGGGCAGCTGCTGGGGGTTGAAATTACGTCTGGATATATCGTGCTTATTTCCTTTAAGCCGCAAGAAGAAACGGTGCCCTCCACATGTGAAAAACAAAAATGGGCTGCTTGGCTTAAGGATGCCCTAAAATCAGTGGTGATAAAGAAGGAAATTCTGTTAGGCCCGATGACGGACAACCATGTTCCCGTTTTAATCCTATGCCAAAAAACGACAGAAAGAGTTCATTTTAAATCAAGTGTACAGACCAATATCAAAAACTTATTTAAACTTTTCCAAAAGGAATCCTTTAAGTGTGAATTAAGGATAGGGGTGGGTCTCCCATATCACCATGCCCATGAATTAAATCAATCGTATCATGAAGCATTCAGGGCATTAGAGAAGCTAGAAAAATCACCAAATTCCAGGTATTCAATGGCTGACAAACAAAGCTCGATTGAACTACCTGCTCAATCAGGTGTTCTTGAGGTTGAGAAAATGCTCCTGGATGCCGTACGGCAGGGAGATGTAAATCAAGTCCTATTAATCTTCGAATCATATGTAAAGATGCTTGCGAAAAATAAGGACTTAAAAGCACCGTTCGTTAAAAAGTCCTTTGATGAGTTGTTTATCCTCATTTCTCGAATGCTTCATGACCTGGGAATAAGCACACAATCAACACCTGTCATTCATGAAACAGAAGAGGTTATGACAATAGTAGATAAGGGGAAAACCCATTTATTAGCGTTAGTCCAGCGGGTACAGGTTTGGCGGAATCATCATGCGAAAGGCATGCTTCATAAGGCAAAGGAGTATATCGAAAGTCATTATTCTCAATCGCTTACCTTAGAAGAAGTGGCGGAATATGTGGAGTTTAGTCCCTTTTATTTTAGTAAATTATTTAAGGATCGGTTTGGGCTGACGTTTATTGAATACTTGACAGAAATTAGAATCAACAAGGCAAAAGCAGAAATGGTAGATTCGGGAAAAAGCTTAAAGGAAATCTGTTATTCAATCGGCTACAAGGATCCGAACTATTTTAGCAGAGTGTTTAAAAAGCATACGGGGCTTTCGCCAACAGAGTTTCGTAAGGTAGCTGGAAGTTAATATAGTATTATCTAAAGACCAATTTGTGTTCAAAATTGGTCTTATTTTTTAATAAAAAAAGCATAATTATGACATATATGCATCAAACAATGCAAGATAATCTAGAAAATCACAAATTAGTGCTATACTTTCGACCTATTGTAAACGATATCAGCATGCTAACATAAATGTAAGGGCTTACAAATAGGGTGAGTGCAGCAAAATCTTAAGGCGCTTACGAGAGTCTTTACACAATAGTAAAAGGAGAATGATGACATGTTGAAAAAGAAAAAAGGCTTGATTCTATCATTAACAGTTGCATCTAGTATTCTACTAGCTACAGGCTGCAGCAGCTCTACAAGCGGTTCAGGGGATTCTGGAAAGAGCAAGGACGGAGATCTTCCAGCTGTTGGAGCAACCATTTACAAGTTTGATGACAACTTCATGTCTTATGTGCGCCGTGCCATGGAAACTTCAGCAAAGGGAAAAGTCAACCTGATGTTGAATGACTCACAAAATGACCAAGCAAAACAAATTGAACAGGTTGATACATTGATTGCAAAAGGTGCCAAATCACTAGCAATCAATCTAGTAGATCCAAAAGCGGCTGTAACAATCATTGACAAAGCGAAAGCAAAGAATATTCCAGTTATCTTCTTTAATAAAGAACCTGATGAAAAAGTATTAGCTAGCTACGATAAAGCCTATTACGTTGGAACAACATCTTCAGAATCAGGGGTTCTTCAAGGAGAGCTAATCGCAAAGGCTTGGGCAGCTAACAAAGATAAATATGATAAAAACAAAGATGGAAAAATGCAATACGTATTACTAAAAGGTGAGCCAGGACACCCAGATGCGGAGGCTCGGACAAAATTTGCAATTGACACTGTAAAGGCAAAAGGAATCCAAGTAGAAGAACTAGCAATGGATACGGCTATGTGGGATGCAACAAAAGCAACTGAAAAAATGGATGCTTGGGTGTCTAAATACAACGATAAAATTGAATTCGTTATTGCAAACAACGATGGTATGGCGTTAGGTGCAATTGCCTCTCTTGAAAAAGCAGGCTACTTCTCTGGTGACAAATACATTCCTGTTGTAGGTGTTGACGCGATCCCAGAAGCACTTGAAATGATTGAAAAAGGAAAAATGGTAGGTTCTATCTTAAATGACGCGAAGAACCAAGGTAAAGCAACAATTGATTTAGCAGGCAATGCCGCAAAAGGTAAAGATGTATTAGAAGGAACAGAATGGAAACTTGATAATAAAAAGGCCGTTCGTGTTCCATATGTTGAAATCACTAAAGACAACATTCAAGTTGGAAGAGACGCTTACAAGTAAGAGTTTGATCGAGAAGCAGCGCCTATCCAAGGGTTGGACATCCATCCCTTTGGCGCTCCTCGAACAAAGGAAAAGCATCCGCTTTTCCTTCGTTCGGGGTAAGACTCCACTTGTTGGAGCTGGATACCGCAAAAAATTCATTCCTTAAAATAAGAGAATAGAGTATCTCATTTTTTTCAATTGGTTTTAAAGGAGGTTCACACATGTCAGAATCTAGTACGACCAATCTACTTGAAATGCAGAGTATCACAAAAAAATTCCCTGGAGTACTCGCTTTGGACAATGTTTCCCTGAAAGTAAAACCCGGTTCGGTTCACGCCTTAATGGGAGAAAACGGTGCAGGAAAATCAACGTTGATGAAATGCTTATTCGGTATTTATTCCATGGACGGGGGCAAGGTTCTTTTTGAAGGAAAAGAGGTTGCGTTTGCTAATTCCAAACAAGCCCTTGAAAATGGCGTTTCTATGGTCCACCAGGAACTGAACCAGGTACGGCAGCAGAATGTTATGGATAATATTTGGCTGGGCCGTTATCCGAAAAAGGGCATCTTTATCGATGAAAAGAAGATGTACGAAGATACAAAGGATATTTTTACCAATCTTGACATCCACATTGACCCACGGAGTAAGGTAAGTACGCTTTCTGTTTCTGAGATGCAAATGGTTGAAATCGCTAAAGCTGTTTCTTATAATTCAAAAATCATTGTGATGGATGAACCAACCTCTTCTCTAACAGAGACAGAGGTAAATCATTTATTTAAGATCATAAAAAGGCTTCAAGGTAAGAACGTGGCCATTATTTATATTTCGCACAAAATGGAGGAAATCTTAAAGATTTCGAATGAAGTGACAATTATGCGTGACGGCCAGTACATTGCAACAAAAAGCGCAAAAGACTTAACGACAGATGAAATCATAAAGCTGATGGTAGGCCGTGACCTATCAAAGCGTTTTCCTGCTAAAGCAAACAAGCCAGGGGAGGTTATTTTGAAAGTGTCTGATTTGACAGCAGAAACCCAGCCTTCTTTTTACGATGTAAGTTTTGAGCTTAAAAAAGGTGAAATTTTAGGTATAGCGGGCTTAGTTGGTTCCAAACGGACGGAAGTGGTTGAGGCTTTGTTTGGGATCAGAGGGCTAAAATCTGGAACGATTGAATTGAATGGCAAGATGGTGCAGAACCATTCACCACAGCATGCCATCAAAAACGGCTTCGCTCTTGTAACTGAAGAAAGAAGATCAACGGGTATTTTTCCAGAATTAAGCATTAGTTTTAACTCGATCATTTCTAATATCAAGCACTATAAAACAAAAAGTGGTTTCCTATCAAACCGCAAAGTGGCAGACGATACCCAGTGGGTAATTGATTCTATGAAAGTAAAAACACCCTCGCAAAAGACATCGATTGGGAGCTTGTCAGGTGGTAATCAACAGAAGGTTATTATTGGCCGATGGTTATTAACCAAACCAGATATATTATTACTTGATGAACCGACGAGAGGGATTGATGTAGGGGCAAAGTTCGAGATTTATCAGCTCATCAATCAATTAGCAGCGGAGGGAAAGGGGATTATCATGATTTCTTCCGAAATGCCAGAGCTTTTAGGTGTTACTGACCGAATTTTAGTCATGAGTAATGGAAAAGCAGCTGGAATCGTAGATACTGCAACTACATCGCAAGAAGAAATAATGCGCTTAGCAGCTTTGTATTAGGAGGATGAAAATGAATACGAAGGCATCAAAAAAATCTAACGTTTCAAAATGGTTTGTTGATAATGTCATTTATGTAGTATTGATTCTACTTGTCGTCGGAATTGTGATTGCATCACCTGACTTTTTATCGATGACCAACTTAATTAATATCTTAAGTCAAGCATCTTCCCGTGTTATTATTGCCCTAGGGGTTGCAGGTATCTTGATATTGGCGGGTACTGACCTTTCGGCTGGACGAATGGTTGGTCTGGCGGCGGTTATCTCAGCCTCCATGTTACAAGCAGGGGATTACGCTTATAAAATGTATCCCAACTTGCAGGAATTACCATTATTTGTTCCGATTATCATTGCTATGCTCGCAACTGGTCTCATTTCTGCAATTAGTGGTGTGATTGTATCAAAATTACATGTTCCACCTTTTATTGCAACATTAGGTATGATGATTGTTGTATATGGAATGACGTCGATTTACTTTGACCGCCCGCCATATGGGGCACAGCCAATCGGTGGATTAAGTGGAAAATTTACTACCTTTGCACAACGTGGAATTAAAATTGGTCAATATGAATTCCCCTATCTTATTTTATATGCCATAATCGTATCGGCTATTATTTGGGTCATATGGAATAAAACACAACTTGGTAAAAATATGTATGCCATCGGTGGAAATCCTGAAGCAGCCAAGGTTTCAGGTGTAAACGTGGCAAGAAATATTATTATTATTTACATGATTGCGGGCCTTCTTTATGGCTTAACAGGTACACTTGAAGCCGGTCGTGTCGGTAGTGCCACAAACAATACAGGTAACATGTACGAAATGGATGCGATCGCAGCCTGTGTTGTCGGTGGCGTCTCATTGACTGGTGGTATTGGAACTGTACCTGGTATAGTAACAGGCGTACTGATTTTCCAAGTTATTAATTACGGTCTTGCCTTCCTTGGTGTAAGCCCATATATCCAATTTATTGTAAAAGGCTTAATCATCATTGTCGCAGTAGCCTTCGACATGCGTAAACACGCAAAGAAAAAATAAGACTTAACTAAAGGGCAGTCTCCTCTGGGGACTGCCCTTTTAATTAATATTTTACGAAATTAAATAGTAGAATTAGAGTATAATTTTTTGAACGATAATTATTATTCTGAATAATGTTATTGTCCTATGTATCTAGTTAACATTACTAATTTCAGAAATATTAAAATTAATAAAAAATATACTAGACGAAAGATAAAAATAGTATTAGAATACTATTTATCAAATATTTCACCGACGAACAAAACTAATTTTACCTACAACGGTAAATAGTAATTTATGTTTGTTGATATCAGAAAAATCAAAAAATAAGGGGATTATCATGATGAAGAAGAAAAATTTCGCAAAAATGTTTATGGCTTCGACGTTATTAGCTGGAGTATTAGCTGGATGTGGTCAAGCAAAAGAGAGTTCAGGCAGCAGCAGCGATTCCATTAAAGTAGGTGTTAACTTAGAACTTTCGGGCGGTGTTGCTTCTTATGGGGAGTCACTCGCATCTGGGATCGATCTTGCTGTTGACGAGATTAACAAAAATGGCGGGGTTGATGGTAAAAAGCTGGAACTTATCAAAGTGGACAATAAATCAGACGCAGCAGAGGCCACCAATGGTGCCATCAAATTAACGAGTCAAGATAAGGTAGCAGCCATTATTGGGGCAGCCACAAGTGGGGATACAGTAGCACAGGCAGAAATCGCAAATGGGAATAAAACGGTATTGTTAACTCCATCGGGAACAGCTCCAAATGTAACTGTAAATGATAAAGGAAAGTTGAACGAATTTGTTTTCCGTACTTCATTTATTGATCCATTCCAAGGAACAGTTGCTGCAAATTTTGCTACCAAAGAATTAAAAGTTAAAAATGCTGCTATTTTTGAGGACAGTGCCAGTGATTATGCAAAAGGTCTAGCGGCTTCCTTTAAGGAAACTTTTGAAAAAGCAGGCGGGAAGGTTGTTGCTGAAGAAGCATATGTAGGAAAAGATACCGATTTCCGGGCTACCTTAACGCGAATCAAGGCAAAAAATCCAGAATTCATTTTTATTCCAGGCTTTTATGAAGAAGTAGGCTTAATTGTTAAACAAGCTCGTGAGTTGGGGATTGACGTTCCATTGGTGGGAGCAGATGGCTGGGATTCACCAAAGTTAATTGAATTAGCAGGCGCTGAGGCATTAAACAACTCATTTATCACAACCCATTACTCTCCTGAAGATCCAGACCAAAAGATTCAAAAGTTTGTATCGGCATATAAAGAAAAGAATGGTGGCAATTTACCTAACGCATTCAATGCCCTTGGCTATGATACTGTCTATCTATTAGCAGATGCCATCAAGCGTGCCGGTAGTACAGATTCAACTAAAATTAAGGATGCTTTAGCGGAAACAAAAGATTTATCACTTGTTACTGGTACTGTTACGATTGATAAAAACCATAATCCAAGTAAATCAGCCACTATTTTAGAGTATAAAGATGGCAAGCAAGTATTTAATACAAAAGTTAATCCATAAGAAGAGCATATAGGAAAGGTGAGATGGGGGATTGTCCTGCCATTTCACCTTTTTCTGTTTGCTTTTCTTATAATCATACAAACTATAAAAAAGTAAATAGATTCAACTAGTGACTTTTTCGCATGCGGAAAAGTCTTTTTTAACAAAAAGTGGGTATACAGTTAATGCTCAAATAAATTTTTGGAGGAATTTTGAAATTGGCACGAATCTTGCATAATAAATTAGTGGAAGGACCATTAACTTCACTGATCATTATGGAGGTGCTTTTAAGTGAATAAAATTATTTCAAAAGAAGAAGTTTCATCTTTTTTTACAGATGGGATGACTGTTATGGCAGGGGGATTTATGGGGGTAGGTACACCTCAAGCACTTGTTTCAGCCATGCTCGAAGCAAATGTAAAAGATATTACCCTGATAGTAAATGACACCGCTTTCATTGAATCTGGCGTAGGGCCGTTAATTGTAAATAAACGAGTTAAAAAGGTTATTGCTTCCCACATCGGGACTAATCCAGAAACAGGCAGACAAATGATAGCCGGTGAAATGGATGTGGAGCTAGTTCCTCAAGGAACACTTGCTGAACGTGTACGCGCTGGAGGCTCTGGTCTTGGCGGTGTATTGACTCCAACTGGTGTAGGGACAGTTGTCGAAGAAGGGAAAGAAAAGATTACGGTCGACGGCCGAGAATATCTACTTGAAAAACCACTTCGTGCTGAAGTTGCTCTTCTTAAAGCCTATAAAGCTGATAAAGCAGGTAATTTGATTTATCACCGTTCTGCACGGAACTTTAACCCATTGATGGCTTTGGCTGCGGACACGGTCATTGTTCAAGTCGAGGAAATTGTGGAAGTCGGGGAGATTGATCCAGATGAAGTCATGACTCCTGGAATCCTCATCGATAAAATTTACGTTCAAGGAGGCTGTCAATCATGATCAGTACACTAGTAAATCCCAAACAAATCATCGCTGCTCGAGTGGCAAAGGAAATGAAGGATGGGGACGTTGTAAACTTAGGGATTGGTCTTCCAACAATGGTGCCGAATTATTTGCCTGAAGGTGTCAATGTCATTCTTCAATCAGAGAATGGTTATATCGGTCTTGGACCTGTTAACGGAGATGCTGACCCTGACCTTGTGAATGCAGGTGGTCAGCCTGCTGGAATTATCCCAGGAGGAGCCTTCTTTGACAGCTTATTCTCATTCGAATTAATCCGCGGCGGCCATGTGGATGTAACG
Source organism: uncultured Bacillus sp. (assembly GCA_963530265.1). Taxonomy (GTDB): domain Bacteria; phylum Bacillota; class Bacilli; order Bacillales; family Cytobacillaceae; genus Neobacillus. Next base: position 4,289 of record CAUSCO010000045.1, on the reverse strand, counting down.
GTTCTTGGTGGATTAGAAGTGGATGCAAAAGGAAATCTAGCAAACTGGATGGTTCCAGGAAAGATGGTGCCGGGTATGGGCGGTGCCATGGATTTAGTAACAGGGGCAAAGAAAGTCATTGTAGCCATGGAACATGTTGCAAAAAATGGCTCCTCTAAGATACTTGAACAATGCCGCTTACCTTTAACAGGTAAAGGCGTAGTAGACATCATCATAACGGAACTAGCTGTTTTTAGTGTAACTGAAGCTGGATTGGTTTTAGAAGAACTGCAAGATGGCGTCGATCTCCAGACAGTGAAGGAAAAAACAGAGGCTTCATTTAACGTAAATCCTGCACTAGTATAACAAAATTGGCTCGTAAAAAATAAAAAAATGGAGGAAATATTCATGCGTGAAGTAGTGATTGTAAGTGCTGTTCGTACAGCAATTGGTAGTTTTATGGGGACATTAAGTAACACGCCGGCAACAGAGCTAGGTGCCATTGTCATTAAAGAAGCAGTAAATCGTGCTGGCATTACTGGAGATCAAGTAGATGAAGTGATTATGGGGAACGTTCTTCAAGCAGGACTTGGCCAAGGCCCTGCCCGTCAAGCTGCGCTGAAAGCAGGCCTGCCAATTGAGGTTTCATCGATGGCAATTAACAAACTTTGCGGCTCTGGACTAAAAGCCGTCCATCTTGCCACACAGGCTATTCAAACAGGAGACGCTGAGATTGTGGTAGCTGGCGGTATGGAAAATATGAGTCTAGCACCATATTTGCTTTCAAAGGGCCGGACAGGTTACCGCATGGGTGATGGAAAGATTATCGACAGTATGATTGAAGATGGCTTGCAATGTGCTGTAAACTCCTATCATATGGGTGTAACAGCCGAAAATATTGCTGAAAAATATGGTTTAACTCGCGAAGAACAGGATGAGTTTTCCACATGGAGCCAGCAAAAAGCAGAAGCAGCCATCAAAGAAGGCAAGTTCAATGAAGAGATTGTTCCTGTCCTGATTCCACAGCGTAAGGGAGAGCCAATCATATTTGATACAGATGAATTCCCACGTGCAGGGGTAACAGAAGAAAAGCTTGCTAAACTAAAACCAGCATTCAAAAAGGATGGAACGGTTACAGCAGGAAATGCCTCTGGTATCAATGATGGAGCAGCAGCATTAGTTCTCATGAGCCGAGAAAAGGCGAATGAGCTAAACATTAAGCCAATGGCAGTCATTCGCGGAAATGGTACTGCAGGAGTAGACCCTAGTATTATGGGAATTGGACCTGCTCCAGCTACGAAAAAGGCCTTTGAAAAATCAGGACTATCCATCGAAGATATGGATCTTGTTGAAGCAAATGAAGCATTTGCGGCACAATCACTAGCTGTGGGACGTGATTTGGCTATTCCGAGAGAAAAACTAAATGTAAATGGCGGTGCGGTTGCCCTTGGCCATCCAATTGGTGCCAGTGGTGCACGGATCCTTGTAACATTATTACATGAACTGAAACGCCAAGATTCACGGTATGGATTAGCTACCCTTTGTATTGGCGGCGGCATGGGCATTGCAACAGTTGTGGAAATGGAAAAATAATTGACATTGAATTGATGGAGAAAAATAAAGGTGATGAAAAGAAATTCCGCAAAAACGGAAAGTTCCGTTTTTGCGGAAACATTTTCATTGGTTGATTTCCGCATTCTCGGAATAAACAATCATAAACACACAAACCGGCTTAGAATTCTTATATCCTTAAAGACTTAGAAATAAGCATTTTGTTAGATAAATAAAAAAGGTACTTATTTTTACCAAATATTAATTGTTTTGGCACAATACTTGCAAATATAAACTATAGAAGTAAAAATTTGCAAACGCTTACCTTTCGGGGGAGGGCAAGCGGGAGCACATCAAACAATTAAGGGGGATTTACATGGAATTATTAGTTATTTTATTTTCATTAGGGCTATTAATATTTGTAGCCTACCGTGGTTTCTCTGTTATTTTATTTGCGCCAATATGTGCATTACTCGCCGTACTGCTTATTGATCCAAGCCATGTTTTACCATTCTTTTCGGGGGTATTCATGGAGAAGATGGTTGGATTCATTAAATCTTACTTCGCCGTCTTTTTACTAGGAGCTATTTTTGGTAAAGTGGTTGAAATGTCAGGGATTGCAGAATCCATTGCTAAGACCATTGTTAAATTACTAGGTGCAAAACGTGCCATGTTAACCATTGTTTTATTAGGCGCCATTTTAACATATAGCGGCGTAAGCTTATTCGTAGCTGTTTTTGCCATTTATCCATTTGCTGCTCAAATGTTCAGACAAGCAAATATTCCTAAACGACTTATTCCAGGTACGATCGCACTGGGTGCGTTCACGTTCACAATGGATGCGTTACCAGGTACACCGCAAATTCAAAACGTTATCCCAATTGCATTCTTTAAGACAAATATCTATGCCGCACCAACTCTTGGAATTATCGGAGCTGTAATCGTCTTAGGTGCTGGTTTATTTTATCTAGAAACGAGAAGAAAGAAAGCGGAAAAAGCTGGTGAAGGCTATTACGGGTTTGGAGCTGAAAATGCAGCTGCACTTGAAAAAGCTCAATTGGAAGAAAATGAAGTTGGACCAGATTTAACTTCACAGCAATCCGTTGCAAGACAGGTTTTTGCTTTTGTGCCGCTTATTCTAGTTGGAGTGGCGAATAAATTATTTATCACTTATATTCCTAAATGGTATCCGAACGGCTTTGATTTTTCAGCGATTGGTTTGAAAGCCTATACGGTAGATGTAGCGGCTGTGGCATCTGTTTGGGCGATTATCATGGCACTAGTGGTTGGAATCGTCGCATCTATTTTATACGATTGGAAACGTGTAACAAAAGGCTTTAAAGAAGGTCTAAATACAGCGATTGGCGGTTCCTTGCTTGCAACAATGAATACTGGTGCTGAGTATGGATTTGGCGGCATTATTGCGGCACTTCCAGGATTTGCGAAAATCAGTGATGGAATTTCTGGTACATTCACGAATCCGCTTGTAAACGGTGCGGTTACGACTAGTGCACTAGCTGGGATGACAGGATCAGCATCAGGTGGTATGGGGATTGCATTAGGGGCTATGGCAGATAAGTATAATCAGGCGATTGCTGCGGCTAATATTCCGCCAGAAGTAATGCACCGTGTTGTGGCGATGGCATCTGGTGGTATGGATACACTTCCACACAATGGAGCAGTCATTACCTTACTTGCTGTTACAGGCTTAACACACAAACAGTCCTACAAAGATATTTTTGCTGTAACGCTAATTAAAACAGCAGCTGTATTTGTTGTGATCGCTCTTTATACATTCTTTGGAATCATTTAATCGCACGTTTACTAGAAAACCAAAGTGTTCTTTATATTAGGAGGTTCTAGCATGAGTAAAGCATTAGAAGGGAAAACCGCATTTATTACAGGGTCTGCAAGTGGTATTGGATTAGAAATCGCAAAAACATTCGCACTTGAAGGGGCAAAGGTTGTTATTTCTGATTTAAATGCTGAAAAAAGTGATCAAGTTGCTGGAGAATTAAGGGACCAGGGATTTGAAGCACTGTCTGCACCATGTGATGTGACTAATGAGGAAGCTTTCAAGAAAAGTCTTCATAAGGCAAGTGAAACATTCGGCAGCCTTGATATTTTAGTTAACAATGCAGGAATGCAATATGTTTCGCCCATTGAAGAATTCCCTACCGAAAAATTTGAATTACTAGTAAAGATCATGTTAACAGCACCGTTTATTGGCATTAAAACTGTATTCCCTATTATGAAGGAACAGGGATTCGGGCGAGTTATTAATATGGCGTCTATTAATGGTGTCATTGGTTTTGCTGGTAAAGCAGCCTATAATAGTGCCAAACACGGTGTAATCGGGTTAACAAAGGTTGCGGCACTGGAAGGAGCAACAAGTGGAATTACTGTCAATGCCTTATGCCCTGGCTACGTGGACACCCCGCTTGTTAGAAACCAATTAAAAGATTTAGCTGCAACAAGAAATGTAAGTCTGGATAAGGTTCTTGATGAAGTACTCTTGTCACAGGTTCCACAAAAAAGACTATTATCTGTATCGGAAATTGCTGACTATGCCGTCTTCTTAGCAAGTGATAAAGGAAGAGGGATCACAGGTCAAGCCGTTATTCTTGATGGCGGCTACACTGCTCAATAATCTTTTATTTTTTAGAGAATCCTATTCAACCATCGAATAGGATTCTTTTATTTTAATATAAGAATTTATAAGTTTTAACTTGGAGAATTGTCTAGCTCCAGCGCCCTAG
>CAUSCO010000044.1:0-26774 GCA_963530265.1 uncultured Bacillus sp. | reverse complement strand
ACCGAATCGAAGATTCAAAAAGGGAATCGGTAGCTTAGAGCCACGATAAGCGACCGAATCGAAGATTCAAAAAGGGAATCGGTAGCTTAGAGCCACGATAAGCTACCGAATCGAAGATTCAAAAAGGGAATCGGTAGCTTAGAGCCACGATAAGCGACCGAATCGAAGATTCAAAAAGGGAATCGGTAGCTTAGAGCCACGATAAGCGACCAAATCGAAGATTCAAAAAGGATTTCGGTAGCATAGAGCCATGATAAGCGACCGAATCGAAGATTTCAAAAGGGGTCCGGAAGCTTAGAGCCATGGTAAGCGACCGCATTGAAGATTTCAAAAGGGAATCGGTAGCATAGAGCCATGGTAAGCGACCGCATTGAAGATTTCAAAAGGGAATCGGAAGCTTAGAGCCATGATAAGTGACCGTATCGAAGATTTCAAAAGGGAATCGGTAGCATAGAGCCACGATAAGCTACCGAATCGAAGATTCAAAAAGGGAATCGGTAGCATAGAGCCTTGGTAAGCGACCGAATCGAAGATTCAAAAAGGGAATCGGTCGCTTAGAACCATGATAAGCGACCGTATCGAAGATTCAAAAAGGGAATCGGTAGCTTAGAGCCATGATAAGCGACCGTTTTGATGATGTCAAAAAGCTCTCGTTTTGAATAATCATTATTTCAAACGAGAGCTTTTTTTAATTTCTCTTACGCGACTATGTAGTCGGTAAGGCAAAAGAAGTGCTGATGGATTAGAGCACGTTCTGTACGTTGGCAGATTGAAATTTTATTGATCTTATTGCTCTAAGTGGTCCGACATCAACTTATGGACTTGGGATTCTATGGCTCCTACATGATTTTCCTCAAGAGTATGCTTAGGGTGTGGATTAAACCATTGGATTTCTCCTTCGTGGAAAAGTCCTTGATAGTCTGTTCCCTCAACGGATAACTTGAACTGATGACGCTCATGAACCTGATCTTCAAACATTGGTTTTACTGCAAAGTTTTTAAACATAATGAATTCCTCCTAGTAGTTTTTTCTGCTATCTTCCTATCTATTTGTGATTACTGCTTTTCTTCATCGTCACCTTCGATACTTAAAACCTTTCCATTGGCTGCATCCACTGTAACCTCTACTTTATGATGATCGGCTGTCAATATTTCCACTTCGTAGACTAGCTGCTTGTCCTCGTGATCTAATTTTGCATCGGTAATGATGCCTTGTATTTTCCCTAAGGCTGTTTTCTTGGCGTTTTCTAATGAAATGGCTGGTGAAACGCCCTGTGGAGCATGCTCATCTTTTACTTTTTGTTCGAAATCCAATACCTTACCAGTTGCAGCGTTTATTTCTACAGCAAATTCCGCATTTTGCTTGATGATTGTTATTTCATATTTTTTCATGCCGTTTTCTTCCACGATCCTGCTCTTTGCGACCATTCCTCCTTTGGTTTCGCCTAAGGCAATTTCTTTTGCTTTTATTTGACTAATTGTCTTTATGGTTTCAATTGTTTGTCCTGCTTTTGGCTGATGATCTTTCATCCCAAAAGCACTTGCTCCTATACCGCCTGTGATTAAACTGCCTGTTAATAGAATGGAGAGTAAGTTCATTCTTGATAACCTCCTTGTTTGTTTGTAACTACATCATAACCGACCCATTTTAAAGAACTTGAAGAGGAAGTTTAAAATTGTCTTAGAAAAGACAAAGAATACCTCATAACAGCATCAGACTGGTCATAGTGGATTTCGGATTTTTAGCAAAAAAAAAGTGCGGCAGTACGCCGCACGTTCAGTCATCATTATCTGTTTGAAATGTAATAGATTCAATTTTTCCGGAGTAGGCATTAATGACAACTTTTGCTTTCTTGGTTTTTGTTTGAACGATGTCAACCTCGTATACGAGTTGACCATCTTCCTCGTCTAATTTGATCGAAGTGATCGTACCGCTTACGTTTTCTAATGCCAATTCTTCTGCTTTATTAATTGTGATGGGGGTATCTACTGAAGTACCAGATTTATTACTCTTTTGCAGTTCCTTGCTTTCTGATTGGCGGGTATCGTTCGTTTGTTTGACAAAAGAAAGCACTTCCCCTGTTCGTCGATTTACAGTGATGTCGTATATAATCTGATCTTTTACCAGAGTGAGTTTATAGTTTTTCTGAACCAGGCTTATGTTCTTAATCGTACCTCCATATTTTTCTATCATCATTTGACTAACCTTTTCTTCTGAAAGGGAGGCAGGGGAACGATTCAACACTTTTGTTCCGCCATACCAAATAATGGCACCTAGGATGAGAATGAGTAAAACGATTACGGCAATTTTTTTCATCCATTCACCTCCTATTTTTTTGTAAACCATCGTATCATAGGCTCTTTAATAATCCATTAAAGGAATCTTAGAATCCTTTAAGAAGTTCACCGGCAATTTTAGCGTAACCGTTGTTCCTTTTTCTTCCTCACTTTCAATCTTAATATCGCCATTATGGGCAGCGATGATTTTCTTTGCGATTGGCAATCCTAACCCTGAACCGCCTGTTTCACGGTTTCTAGCTTTATCTACTCGAAAAAATCGCTCGTATACACGTTCTAATTCTTCTTTTGGAATGCCAATTCCATAATCGGTAATGGCAATGAATAAAAAATCGCTGCTTCTGGTAATCGATATGTCGATTGCTTTTTTGCTGTATTTTATGGCATTGTCAACAAAAATGTAAAGTAATTGTTTTATTTTCTTTTCATCAGCCATAATCAATGGGTAATCTGTGTTTACATGAATCGAAATCTGCCGCTGGAAGGCTTGCTGAAGATACTTAGACGTTTCGTGGCAAATAGCGGCGATGTCTATTTTCTCTATTTTTAATTCCCACTGTGTATCACCCTTGGCTAGTAAAAGCATCTGCTCCGTTAACTGTTTCATCCGGAGTGACTCGGAATGGATGGCTTCAATGGCTTCTTCCAAAATATCAGGGCGTTTCATTCCCCACCGTTTTAACATATTTGCGTAGCTAACTATAACGGTAAGGGGAGTTTTTAATTCATGCGATGCATCTGAAACGAATTGTTCTTGCTTTTTATAATTTTCCTCTAATAAATCCATCATGTTATTAAAGGTGTTGGCCATTTGGGCCAGCTCGTCTTTAGATGATCGGTCTCTTCTTATTTTTTTAAACGTCTTCGAGTTCTGAATCTCTTCCATTGTCCGAATAAGTGTATTGATCGGACGAAGGATGACTTGACTTAGTATGCGGCCGCCAATAACTGTTGGAATTAAAATGACGAGAGACGCAACGATTAAAATTACTTTTAGGATTCTTAGTGAACGCTCTACATCTGTTAATGGATCTGTTACTTCTAGTGAAACGATTTCACCATTTGCCCAAATAATCGGTATGTGTGCCACTGCATATAAATGATGATCTATCCTTTCCACGGTTATTTGTTCACCTGCTTCATATGAATACGGAAGATCTTGCAGCTTGGTGTTGCTTTTTATCTCTATTAGAATGGGTTTGCCATTAGGAGGCAGGATACGGATCATTCCATTTGGCGGTAAATAAGCCCGTAATAAATTATTATAATTAACCGAAGAACGATTGGCTTGTTTTACTCCTTCTAATATACTGCTGGTTTCTGTTTCAAGTCGTTTGGTTGCGTTATCCATCATGGTTTTATTGAAAATAAAGTAAATGGAGCTGTTGGCTAAGACTAGCAGAATAAACAGCCAAAGGGTAGATGTAAGAATAATTTTCGTTTGGATCTTCATGCCTTATTCCTTTAACATATATCCAACACCACGAACGGTGTGAATATAAGGTTTTGAGAATGGTGTGTCAATCTTTTTACGTAAATAACGAATGTAGACATAGACAATATTGATATCACCGTAATAATCAAACCCCCATACATTTGATAAAAGTTGATCAAATGTTAGGACTTGATTTTGGTTTTGTAATAAGTATTGAAGTAAATCGTATTCTTTTGGTGTTAATTCAATGGATTGGCCAGCCCGCGTTACTTCCCGTGTTTTTTTATTTATGAATAAATCGCCAATGCTAAGAGAAGAGTCTGTTTCTTCTTGAGAAAATGAGTGTCGCAGCCAGACTCGAATTCGAGCAAGCAATTCTTCAATTTTAAATGGTTTTGTAATATAGTCATTAGCACCTAAATCTAACCCACTTACTTTATCTGGCAAGGCATCACGGGCAGTTAATAAAATAACAGGGGTCTGGTTATTGGCAGAGCGAATTCTTCTTAACACTTCAAGTCCGCTTAATTCAGGCAGCATCACATCTAATAACAGCAAATCCCAATTTTCATTTTGAAATAATGAATAACCTTCTAACCCAGTGTAGGCAGTACCCGTTTCATAACCTTCATGCTCAAGTTCTAGTTGAATCAGCCGGGCAATTTTCTTTTCATCTTCAATAATCAATATTTTTCCTGCGCTCATTTGTACCTCCATGTTTTCTCCATCGACAATAATAAATTTCTATCACAACTTTAAATTAATTTTCAGCGCAAATCAATTTCTCCCTGGCAGGCCACTGCTTTACAACTAATATGAATGAATTTATTGCCCCTATGAGTGCAGCCTTCATGGTTTACGAATAAAAATAAAGAAGAAACACGTCAAAAAAGAGTGTTTTACGGGAAGGAACTGCATTTTCAACAAAAGGGGAATTCTTTATCGGTGATGATTACTAGGATGAATCGTACGTACGAATATGTACCAGGCGCTTGAGTTATTCAAGCGCCCAGTCACATTTTTATAGTTTAGGTAAAAATTTTCTGGCAGCTAGAAACAGCCATGAACAAAGAACAAACGGCATGGTTAAGGCAGGGAGTCCATAGGGTAAAAGCAATGTACTGAGGCCTGCTGTTATCGGTACTGTTAAACAAGCTGCGATTATACCTGTTAGTGGTGCAAAACGATTATGTTCACTATTAAAAACGGCTGATACGGCAATAATCGTTAAAATCGCATTATAGCCATAAAGTCCTTCCATGATTAAAGTGTGCTCCCCGCCTAAAAGGTATGCAAAGAGTGCAGCAGCTATATTTCCAATAATCGCATAAAGACCTATTTTTCTACTTGCCCAAAATACAGCAATAAATATTAAAATTCCAGATATCGTATTATCCTGGAAAAATACTTGTCCAATTCCACTAAATAATCCTTCTGATAAATTAATTTTTCCTGCTATATCTAGTTCCCAGTGTGTTAAATCCTGAGGGGCTAATGTTGAACCTAAACTAAGACCTTTTAATTTATATGAAGCAAGCAGGATAATCCAAGATAGAATAATAAAGGGAAATGTAAGAATGGGTAGTTCTGACCTTTTCATAAAGTGCATGGTTGCTGCTGTAAAAAAGGCAGCTATCGCTGCTCCTACTAAAGCAAAAATCCACATATAAGGTCCGGTTAAGAATAAGGCAATCGCCATACCTGTTAGCACGGAATTATATCCTACCAGACCTTGATTTATGCTAGTTTCATGTGCTCCTCCGAATTTCCCTACTAACGTCCCGATGAGTGAGGATAGTAATGCAATAACCCCTAAATAAAAAGAAGAAAATGAAATGGCGATCAGAATGATTAGTCCTGTAATAGCATTTTCAATAAGGATAACTTGAGAGACCCCTTTAAGTGTTGCCGTTACTAAAGGAACAACGGTCCCTTTCATTAATGAATTTGGTTTGTCTTGGTTCATAATAATCTCCTATCTAATTATTAAATTTTATATATATATAATTTTATATATATATAATTTGATATATAAATATATATTATGATATAGTATTGCTTAAGGGAAATCAATTATGGTTTTTTTGGTAAATCTAAGAATTAAGTAAAAAAATCGACCTATGATATTTATGATAATTTAATTTTTTCAAACAGTTTTTGACTGTTTTGCCTCTATATATTAGGTAGGAAAAATTAAATTTTTTTTATACATTTTTTTAGTTAATTTTTAATTTACAAGAAAGTAATAATTGGGTTCCTTAGCAAATTGAATAACATGTCTCTGTTTGGGTATTTACAACCTCAGGGGGCTTTTTTTGCTAAAAAACAAAAAATATAAGGAGGTTTTACAATGCAATTAATACCGCGTGAGATAGATAAGCTGATGATTGTAGTGGCAGCTGATCTTGCTAAACGTCGAAAAGAAAGAGGGTTGAAATTAAATCACCCTGAAGCTGTTGCACTTATCACTTATGAAGTATTAGAGGGCGCACGAGACGGAAAAACGGTTGCGGAATTGATGGAATATGGAACAAAAATTTTGTCACGTGAAGATGTGATGGAAGGTATCCCAGAAATGATTGATGATATTCAAGTAGAAGCAACTTTTCCTGATGGAACAAAACTCGTGACTGTACATAGCCCAATTAAATAAATCGACAGGAGGCACAGCAAAATGGTACCGGGACAATTATTTTTAAAAGACGAAGACATTATCTGTAATGCCGGCAGAACAGGATCGAAACTAATGGTCATCAATACAGGGGACCGTCCTGTTCAGGTAGGCTCACATTTTCACTTTTTTGAAGTGAATGAAGCTCTTCAATTTAATAGAGAAGAAGCTTTTGGAAAACGACTAAACATTCCATCTGGGGCAGCTGTTCGTTTCGAGCCAGGTGATGAAAAGGAAGTAGAATTAGTCTCTTACGCTGGTGAACGACGTGTTTATGGTTTTAATAATAAAGTAGACGGTTCAGTAGAAAGAGGGGAAAATCAATGAGTTTCAAAATGACAAGAAAACAATACGCGCAAATGTATGGTCCTACAACAGGTGATTCTATCCGCTTAGCAGATACAGACTTGCTCATTCAAATTGAGAAAGACTATACAACCTATGGTGAAGAAGTGGTGTTTGGCGGCGGTAAGGTTATTCGTGATGGTATGGGGCAAAATCCTCTAGCTACACGGGAAGACGGAGTACCAGATGTTGTCATCACAAATGCTATTATTTTGGATTATACTGGAATTTACAAAGCCGACATCGCGATTCGTGATGGGAAAATTGCTGGAATCGGAAAAGCTGGTAACCAGTTAATTATGGATAATGTAGATATTGTCATTGGTGCTAGTACGGAAATTATTGCTGGTGAAGGAATGATTGTAACCGCTGGTGGAATTGATACGCACGTTCACTTTATTAATCCAGCACAGGTTAGAACAGCACTAGCTTCTGGCGTCACCACTCTAGTTGGGGGCGGAACAGGGCCAGCTGCAGGATCAAAAGCTACAACCGTTACACCTGGTGCATGGCATATCCACCGCATGCTCGAAGCAGCGGAAGGATTCCCAATCAATGTAGGCTTCACGGCAAAAGGACAAGCTGCTTCCGAGGAACCGCTTATCGAGCAAGTTCGTGCAGGTGCCATTGGATTAAAAGTTCACGAAGACTGGGGTGCAACACCATCAGCTCTTGACCATGCCTTACGTGTCGCTGAAAAATATGATGTTCAAGTTGCTCTTCATGCGGATACCCTAAATGAAGCTGGATTTATGGAAAATACGATGGCGGCTCTTAAAGATCGTGTTATTCATATGTACCATACAGAAGGTGCTGGCGGCGGACATGCTCCGGATTTAATTAAATCAGCGGGCTATATGAATGTTTTGCCATCATCTACGAATCCAACTCTGCCATATACAGTTAATACAGTAGATGAGCATTTGGATATGTTAATGGTGTGTCACCACTTAAATCCATCTATTCCAGAAGACCTTGCTTTCGCTGACTCACGTATCAGAAAAGAAACCATCGCTGCAGAGGATATTCTTCAAGATATGGGTGTATTTAGTATGGTAAGTTCCGATGCACAAGCCATGGGACGAATTGGTGAAGTCATTTTACGTACTTGGCAAACAGCCGATAAAATGAAGAAACAAAGAGGAACAATGGAAGGAGACAGCGAGCTTTCTGATAATAACCGTGCGAAACGTTATGTGGCAAAATATACCATCAATCCAGCCATCACTCATGGTATTTCCGAATATGTCGGTTCGATCGAAGTAGGGAAAATTGCCGATCTCGTTGTTTGGAATCCAGCATTCTTCGGCGTAAAACCGGAAATGGTTCTGAAAAGTGGATTTGTTGTCGAAGGCATGATGGGTGATGCCAATGCGTCTATTCCAACACCGCAGCCTGTTATTTCTCGTCCAATGTATGGCCAGATTGGAAAAGCGCTATTCAGCACTTCCATTACATTCATTTCCCAAGCTGCTTTCGATGATAAAGTGCATGAAAAACTTGGATTACAAAAAAAGGTTCTTCCTGTTCATGGCATCCGGAAATTAACGAAAAAAGATATGAAGCTAAATTCCGAAACGCCTGAAATCACCGTGGATCCACAAACCTATGAAGTAAAAGTAAATGGAGAATTGATTACGTGTGACCCTGTTGACACAGTACCAATGGGCCAACGATATTTCCTATTCTAGAGGTGAAGGCATTGATAGTTGAACAAGTTGTAACAAATATTGAACAAATCGATAAAGAAATACTAGAGAAACGTCATATTGAAAAGGTCTACCTCGAAAGTTCTGATTTAGTTAAACGAATCCAACGAGTGACAACCGATCACGGTAACGAAATTGGCATCCGTTTAAAAGAACCACGTGACCTTGTTGCGGGTGATGTTTTATATATGGATGATAAAAATATGATCGTCATCGATGTGATCTCAGATGATTTATTAATTATTATGCCGCGCAGCCTGAATGAAATGGGAACGATTGCCCACCAATTAGGGAATCGCCACCTCCCAGCCCAGTTTGAAGGGGATGAGATGCTTGTTCAGTACGATTATCTTGTCGAGGAATTACTCCAACACCTGCAGATCCCGTATCAACGCGAGGAACGCAAGGTAAAACAGGCATTCCGTCATATAGGGCATAGCCATGAATGATCAAATACTGTCCTTATTGCAATTATGTGATTCCAATTTTCCAACAGGGGCCTTTAGTCATTCGTTTGGTCTTGAGAGCTATATTCAAGAAGATAAAGTCCGTGATCAACCGACTTTCCTCAAATGGCTTCAGGTATATGTCAACGAGCAGCTCATCTATTCCGATGGGCTTGCTTCCCGTCTTGTCTATGAAGCTCTAGAGAAGGAAGATATGGAAAAGGTGTGGAAGGTAGACCGGATGCTGACGGTGCAAAACTTACCCCGTGAAACGCGAGAAGGAACACAGCGAATTGGGGACCGAATGTTAAATCTTGTAGAATCACTCTATGATATTCCGATTCTATCAGCCTACCGGGAGCGTATAAAAAACAAACAATCCTTCGGACATCCGGCGATTGTTTTTACAATGGTTGGTTATCATCTAGGAGTTCCGAAAGCAACCACCACCATGTATTATTTGTATTCCACAGTCGTAAGCCTTGTTCAAAATGCGGTGCGGGCGATTCCGCTAGGGCAAACGGCTGGTCAGAAAACCATCCAAGAGTTCCAGGGTGAATTAATGAAAGCAACGGAAAAAATTCAACAGTTAGAAGAAGAGGATTTTGGAATTGTTGCCCCTGGTCTCGAACTATCACAAATGAAGCATGAACGCGTGAATATTCGTATATTTATGTCTTAATAGAAAGAGGAAGTGTTAATTATGGAACCAATTAAAATTGGTGTAGGCGGACCTGTTGGGGCAGGCAAAACGATGTTAGTTGAAAAATTAACCCGTCATTTACAGGATGAAATTAGCATGGCTGTTGTGACAAATGATATTTATACAAAAGAAGATGCCAAATTTTTAATGAAAAATGGCGTTCTTCCCGCTGACCGCATTATCGGTGTTGAAACAGGCGGCTGCCCCCATACAGCTATTCGTGAAGATGCGTCCATGAACTTTGCGGCCATTGATGAATTAAAAGCGAAGCATCCAGATGTTGAACTTATTTTTGTCGAAAGCGGCGGTGATAACCTGGCAGCAACCTTCAGCCCTGAGTTGGTTGATTTCTCCATTTATATTATTGACGTAGCGCAAGGGGAAAAAATTCCGCGTAAGGGCGGACAGGGAATGATCAAATCGGATTTATTTATTATTAATAAAACCGATTTAGCTCCATTTGTTGGTGCCAGCCTTGAGGTCATGGAATCCGATACGAAGGTGTTCCGCGGTAACAAGCCTTTTGTTTTTACAAATTTAAAGGATAATGATGGTCTTGATCAAGTCATTGACTGGATTAGGAAAAATGCGCTATTAAAAGGACTGGAGTAAGATGGAGGATTGGACAGGAGTTTTACGTTTAGGGACTGAAGAAAGAAATGGGAAGACCATCGCTAATGATGTTTATTTCCAAGGGGCGTTTAAAGTCATGCGCCCCGTTTATCATGATGATTCCGGGCAAGCCTGCTATTATATTTTAAACCCGGGCGGAGGTTATTTAGACGGGGATCGCTATCAAATGAAAATCTCATTAGAGAAACAGGCGAAACTAACCTTAACCACCCAATCGGCTACAAAAATATATAAGTCACCTCACACTCATGCCTATCAGGAAGCTGAATTTCATTTAAAGGAAGGCAGTTATCTTGAATATATTCCCGATCCGCTAATCGGTTATCAAGATGCCCGTTATAAACAAAAAAATGTCATCTATATGGAAAAGGGATGTTCTCTTCTTTACTCCGATATTGTTACCCCCGGTTGGTCACCTGAAGGAGAAAGATTTAGCTACACAATGCTTCAACTGATCAATGAAATTTATATGGAAAATGAGCTTGTTGTATATGACCATATTAAATTAAGTCCAGGCTCGCAAAATATGGATGGTCTGGGGTTAATGGAGGGCTATTCCCATTTGGGCTCGATGATCGTCATTCATGAAAACACGACTCATGATCTTCTCGATCGACTCTCGCAGGCTTTACCGAACAACCCAATGGAAAGTAAAATTGGCTTATCGCTACTGCCTATTCCAGGGTTTACCGTTCGCGTATTAGCCAATCATACACAAACAATAGAAAAAATATTTTCGGATCTGCATTCGATCCTTAGTCAAGAATGGTTAAACAAAACGCCTAGTTTTTTAAGAAAATATTAATGTTCATAGCCCAGCAATTGTTAGGATTGCTGGGTTTTTTACTAGAAAAGGAAAGTGAAGGAGAAAAATTGATGGATGCTGCATTACTCTCTGTTTTAGGATTAGGTTTAATTTTAGGAATCAAGCACGCCATAGAACCAGATCATGTCATTGCTGTTTCGACGATTGCTAGTCAAAGTAAAAAATTATGGCAGGCTTCCTTAGCCGGCGTATTTTGGGGAATCGGTCATACCGTTACCTTATTTATCGTCGGTGTGATTGTTATTTTAATGAAGGGTGAAATACCGGAGAAGTGGGCGATGTCTTTAGAGTTTTTGGTTGGAATCATGCTTGTTTTCCTTGGTTTTAAAACGATTATTTCTTTTAAAAATATTCATGTTCATACCCATCAACATGATAGAGAAGTAGATGAACATAAACACGTCCATTCCCATCAAAATGGGGGCAAGCACGGTCATCCCCATCAGCATAAAAAGACAACCTATTTAGGCTCTATGTTCATTGGCTTGGTTCATGGTCTTGCAGGAAGCGGTGCTATGATTCTATTAACGATGAGTACGGTGAAGAGTGTGGGAGAAGCGGCCATTTATATCATTGTATTTGGTGCTGGAACAGTCATTGGTATGCTATTCTTTACAACGATTATTGGGATTCCCTTTGTGCTGAGTAAGAAGCGCACTAGCATTAGTGGAACGTTAGGTATCCTCACGGGTGTCATTAGCACTATTTTTGGTGTCTACTATATGTATAATATAGGTGTTCATGAGGGGTTATTCCACCTTTGGATTTAAAACTGCTATCCATGGCACCCAGCTTTTAAAGCGGGGCTGGAGCGCTTTAAAGATTGGAGAGATTACCATCCATCTCTTAGGATAGGTTAAAATAATTATTCTTTTCAAGCTATTTACAAATGAACTAAGAGTGTGTCCTAAAAGCTATGCTTTTGGGACACACTTTTTTTGCATTTTGAGTGATTCCCTAAACCCTGTTTCACTTACGACAACTTTTAGATAGCTCCTTAATTTTAAAGACGCTTTGAGTGTAAAATACCAGACAGCCTATTTGATTGACGTTATTGCTCTAAGTGGTCCGACATCATCTCATGGACTTGGGATTCAATGGCATCTACATGACCTTCCCCAAGATTTTCCTTAGGGTGTGGATTAAACCAGTGGATCTCGCCTTCATGGAAAAGTCCCAGATAGTCATTTCCCTCAACGGTTAATTTAAACTGATGACGTTCATGAAACTGATCTTCAAACATTGGTTTTACTTCAAAATTTTCAAACATAATGAATTCCTCCTAAGTAGTCATCTCATCAATCATCTAAAAGTTTCCCCTTAACGGAATGGTATATACGATGTTTTTTTCCAGGAATATAAAGACTTGTTTTGAATATTAACGATCACTTGTATAAATAATGGGGTAATAGGAAATCATTTCTTTGTAGCAAAATAAAGTTGAATATGTGATTAAGAAGGAGGGTTTTTCATGCAGTTATTACCACGTGAGATAGACAAGCTCATGATTGTTGTTGTCGCCGACCTAGCTAGGAGACGTAGAGAAAGAGGATTGAAATTAAATTATCCGGAAGCCGTTGCTCTTATCACCTATGAAGTATTAGAGGGTGCACGGGATGGAAAAACAGTGGCAGAATTAATGGAATATGGAACGACCATTTTGACTAGTGAGGATGTAATGGAAGGCATCCCGGAGATGATCGATGATGTCCAGGTAGAAGCTACGTTCCTTGATGGAACAAAACTCGTGACGGTACATAGTCCGATTAAATAAAATGTGATAGGAGGCTATTTAAATGCAGCCGGGACAATTATTTTTAAAAGAAGAAGATATTATTTGTAATGCCGGAAGGACAACGTCGTATCTGACTGTAACGAATACGGGGGACCGACCAGTTCAGGTAGGATCTCATTTTCATTTTTATGAAGTGAACGAAGCCCTTCAATTCAATAGGGAAGAAGCTTTTGGAAAACGTCTAAATATCCCATCAGGGGCAGCTGTTCGTTTTGAGCCTGGAGATGAAAAAGAAATAGAATTAGTTCCTTACTCTGGAGAACGCCGTGTATATGGATTTAATAATAAAGTAGACGGATCAGTAGAAAAGGGGGATAACAAATGAGTTTCAAGATGCCAAGAAAGCAATACGCTCAAATGTATGGCCCAACTACAGGAGATTCTATTCGTTTAGCGGATACAGAGATCATCATTCAAGTGGAGAAAGACCATACCGTTTATGGTGATGAAGTGGTATTCGGCGGCGGGAAGGTAATCCGTGATGGAATGGGGCAACACCCTCTAGCTACACGGGGCGATGGAATAGCGGATGTGGTCATTACCAACGCTGTCATTTTAGACTATACCGGCATTTATAAAGCGGATATCGGTATCCGTGATGGAAAAATTGCCGGCATTGGAAAAGCGGGCAACCCGTTGATCATGGATAAGGTTGATATCATTATTGGGGCTGGTACAGAAATCATTGCTGGTGAAGGAATGATTGTAACCGCCGGTGGAATCGATACCCATGTTCATTTTATTAATCCGACACAGATTAGAACAGCATTAGCTTCGGGACTTACCACATTGATTGGGGGAGGAACAGGGCCGGCGGCAGGGTCAAAAGCCACAACGGTTACTCCTGGTGAATGGCATATGCACCGAATGCTCGAAGCAGCGGAAGGGCTGCCAATCAATGTAGGTTTCACGGCAAAAGGACAAGCCGCTTCCGAAGAACCGCTGGCAGAGCAAGTGCGTGCCGGTGCGATCGGTTTGAAAGTCCATGAAGACTGGGGGGCAACGCCTTCCGCCCTTGACCATGCATTAAGGGTGGCTGACAAATATGATGTGCAGGTCGCTCTTCATGCGGATACCTTGAATGAAGGCGGATTTATGGAAAATACGATGGCAGCGATTAAAGACCGCGTCCTCCATATGTACCATACAGAAGGAGCAGGGGGCGGGCATGCGCCGGATTTAATAAAATCAGCCAGCTATATGAATATTCTTCCATCATCAACCAATCCTACCCTGCCTTATACGATCAATACAGTGGATGAGCATTTAGATATGATGATGGTATGCCATCACTTAAATGCATCCATTCCGGAAGATCTTGCGTTTGCTGATTCCCGTATTAGAAAAGAAACCATTGCCGCTGAGGATGTTCTTCAAGATATGGGTGTAATTAGTATGACTAGCTCGGATGCACAGGCGATGGGCCGGATCGGCGAAGTTATTTTGCGTACCTGGCAAGTGGCTGACAAAATGAAAAAACAAAGAGGAACGATGGAGGGCGATAGCGAGTTTTCCGATAATAATCGTGCGAAGCGCTATGTCGCTAAATATACCATTAACCCCGCCATCACTCACGGTATTTCAGAGTATGTTGGATCTATTGAAATTGGCAAAATTGCTGACCTGGTGATTTGGAATCCAGCCTTTTTCGCAGTGAAACCGGAAATGATTCTGAAAAATGGATTTGTGGTGGAAGCCTTGATGGGAGATGCGAACGCGTCTATCCCAACACCGCAGCCTGTTATTTATCGACCAATGTATGGACAATTCGGAAAAGCTTTAGCTAGTACAAACATTACGTTTATTTCTCAAGCGGCTTTCGATGAGAAAGTACATGAGAGACTTGGATTACAAAAAATAATCCTCCCGGTCCGCGGCATCCGGAAACTGACTAAGAAAGATATGAAATGGAACTCTGAAACTCCTGAAATCACGGTTGATCCGCAAACCTATGAAGTAAAAGTAAACGGCGAGTTAATTACATGTGAGCCGTTTGATCAGTTACCGATGGGACAACGATATTTCTTATTCTAAGGGTAAGGAAACAAATCGGTTGTCTAGGTAATGAAATTTGCAAGGAGTAAAAATTTGAATTGGCTTTAAAAGATGCAGTAAAAAAGGATCTTCCCAATTGAAGATCCTTTTTCATTGTTGGAAATCTAATTTTATGCAAATGAACATAACTTGCTTTGTGCAGCGTGGTTACAGTTATCTTCCACAAATAGGAAGCGCGTTTGACACTTACTTCTCATTTTGATAAGATTTTCCGCATTGGCTTTCGGATGAAAGCATGGAAAAAAACATTTGAAGATCATGTAAGGAGAAGAAAAGGAATTATGATGGATAAATCAAAAGGAGCTCTTGAAGCTGAAATAAGTAAAGCATTAACCCAATGGGAGAAAACGTACCTTGGACGTGGATCCATATCGGTTAAGGCTGATATCCTGCGGGATATGGTTATTGTGGCATTACTTCGTATATTAACTCCTGCAGAATACTCACTATGTAAAGATAAAGAGGGATTGTTATCAGTAAAAAAGAATCGAAATAGTTTGGTGGAATCTGGTTTAACAGAATTAAAGGAAATGATGTTTACAATAACCAATCACGAAGTCGTGAGTTTTTATACCGACATTAGTACACATAGCGGAGAACGAATCATGATTTTCAAATTTTCAAGTGATTTGCTAGATGACCAATTTACATAAAGAATTTAAGAGTAAGTTAATATGAAAGGCTGTTTTCGCATTGTTTGTTGTTTTGAAGAAATTAAGTAGGGAATTTTTTAAATGAGTCTCAGATTCGGACGCAATTTGCGACAAATCACATTAAGATTTGTCATTCATAGCTTGGATGAAAGACATTTTGCATGTTGCTAAACCGAGTTTTGTCCTTCATACCCCGGATGAAGGATATTTTGCATGTTGCTAAACCGAGTTTTGTCCTTCATACCCCGGATGAAGGACATTTTGCATGTTGCTAAACCGGGTTTTGTCCTTCATACCCCGGATGAAGGACATTTTGCATGTTGCACAACTGAGTTTTGTCCTTCATAACCCGGATGAAAGACATTTTGCATGTTACTAAACCGAGTTTTGTCCTTCATAACTCAGATGAACACAATTTGCCCAAACTTTCAATATGATGCACATCTTAATTCACATCTATTTCACATACCCTCCAATAATAATTTCAGCCTTGTGAACCACCTTGCGATTTCATATGTGGAAAAGTCGCAAAAATTTATCATAGGCTTGTTGCACTAACGAAAAAAACGCATTAGAATTCGTCTGTGAATTCCAATGCGTTTTCATTTGTGATTCTCTTATTTGCACCTCTAAAGTGAACCCGTTAGGAGAAAGCCTCCTTTGGTTTTTATCTAAATCTTCTAGAATAGATCAATAAATGTAGAATCAATAGTTAAACAGACTCACGTACGATAGGTACAAGGCGCATGAGTCATTCATGCGCTTAGCCAAAGTTTTTAAAATTGGGGTAAAAGTTTTCTTGCGCCTAGGAACAGCCATGAACAAAGAACAAAAGGCATGGTTAAGGCAGGGAGTCCATATGGTAAAAGAAAGGTGCTGAGGCCTGCTGTTATAGGTACGGTTAAACAAGCTGCAATGATACCTGTTAATGGAGCAAAACGATTATGTTCACTATTAAAAACGGCTGAAACGGCAATAATTGTTAAAATGGCATTATAGCCATAAAGTCCTTCCATAATTAAAGTGTGTTCCCCGCCTAAAAAATATGCAAAGAGTGCAGCAGCTATATTTCCAATGATCGCATAAAGACCTATTTTTCTACTTGCCCAAAATACAGCAATAAATATTAAGATGCCGGATATTGTATTATCCTGGAAAAATACTTGTCCGATTCCACTAAATAATCCTTCTGTAACATTAATTTTTCCTTCTATATCTAGTTCCCAGTGTGTTAAATCCTGAGGGATTAATTTTGAACCTACACTAAGACCTTTTAATTTAAACGAAGCAAGCAGCATAATCCAAGATAGAATAATAAATGGAAATGTAAGAATGGGAAGTTCTGACCTTTTCATAAAGTGCATGGTTGCTGCTGTAAAAAAGGCAGCTATCGCTGCTCCTACTAAAGCAAAAATCCACATATAAGGTCCGGTTAAGAATAAGGCAATCGCCATACCTGTTAGCACGGAATTATATCCTACCAGTCCTTGATTTATGCTAGTTTCATGTGCTCCTCCGAATTTCCCTACCAACGTCCCGATGAGTGAGGATAGCAGAGCAATTACCCCTAAATAAAAAGAAGAAAATGAAATTGCGATCAGAATGATTAATCCTGTAATAGCATTTTCAATAAGGATAACTTGAGAGATTCCTTTAAGTGTTTCCGTTACTAAAGGAACAAAGGTCCCTTTCATTAATGAATTTGGATTGTCTTGATTCATAATAATCTCCTATCTAACTTTTTGATTTTTTTACCATATATAAAATTTTATATATATAAATTGATATATATTATTATTATGATATAATAATGCTTATGGGAAATCAATTACAGCTTTTTTGGTAAATCTAAGAATTAAGTAAAAATTGACCTGTGTTATTTTTGACCTTAAGTTTAATTTTTCCAAACTTAGTGAGACTTTATGCCCTTTTCTACATAGGCAGGAAAAATTAAATTTTTTTAATACCATTTTTTAGTTAATTTTTCATTTAACCAAAGCAATAATTGGGTTTCCTAGCAAACATATAAAATGGTCTCTATTCGGGCATTCATTGCTCTTAGGGCCATTTTTATTTATTTGCTAAAAATCAAAAAATATAAGGAGGTTTTACAATGCAATTAATACCGCGTGAGATAGATAAGTTGATGATTGTAGTGGCAGCTGATCTTGCTAAGCGTCGAAAAGAAAGAGGGTTGAAATTAAACCACCCTGAAGCAGTGGCACTTATAACTTATGAAGTATTAGAGGGCGCACGAGATGGAAAAACGGTTGCGGAATTGATGGAATATGGAACAAAAATTTTGTCACGCGAAGATGTGATGGAAGGTATTCCAGAAATGATTGATGATATTCAAGTAGAAGCAACTTTTCCTGATGGAACAAAACTTGTGACTGTACACAGTCCAATTAAATAAAAATCGATGGGAGGCTATTAAATGGTACCGGGTCAATTATTTTTAAAAGAGGAAGACATCATTTGTAATGTTGGAAGAACAGCATCTAAACTGACTGTGATAAACACAGGGGATCGGCCAGTTCAGGTAGGATCGCATTTTCATTTTTATGAAGTGAATGATGCTCTTCAATTTAATAGAGAAGAAGCTTTTGGAAAACGACTAAACATTCCGTCTGGGGCAGCTGTTCGTTTCGAGCCAGGTGATGAAAAAGAAGTAGAATTAGTCTCTTATGCTGGTGAACGACGTGTTTATGGTTTTAATAATAAAGTAGACGGTTCAGTTGAAAGAGGGGAAAATCAATGAGTTTCAAAATGACAAGAAAACAATACGCCCAAATGTATGGTCCTACTACAGGCGATTCTATACGTTTAGCAGATACAGACTTACTCATTCAAGTTGAGAAAGACTATACAACCTATGGTGAAGAAGTTGTATTTGGCGGCGGTAAGGTTATTCGTGATGGTATGGGGCAAAATCCTCTGGCTACACGGGAAGACGGAGTACCAGACGTTGTCATCACAAATGCTATTATTTTAGATTATACCGGAATTTACAAAGCCGACATCGCGATTCGTGATGGGAAAATTGCTGGAATCGGAAAAGCTGGTAACCAGTTAATTATGGATAATGTAGATATTGTCATTGGTGCTAGTACGGAAATTATTGCTGGTGAAGGAATGATTGTAACCGCTGGTGGAATTGATACGCACGTTCACTTTATTAATCCAGCACAGGTTAGAACAGCACTAGCTTCTGGCGTCACCACTCTAGTTGGGGGCGGAACAGGGCCAGCTGCAGGATCAAAAGCTACAACCGTTACACCTGGTGCATGGCATATCCACCGCATGCTCGAAGCAGCGGAAGGATTCCCAATCAATGTAGGCTTCACGGCAAAAGGACAAGCTGCTTCCGAGGAACCGCTTATCGAGCAAGTTCGTGCAGGTGCCATTGGATTAAAAGTTCACGAAGACTGGGGTGCAACACCATCAGCTCTTGACCATGCCTTACGTGTCGCTGAAAAATATGATGTACAAGTTGCTCTTCATGCGGATACCTTAAATGAAGCTGGATTTATGGAAAATACCATGGCAGCTCTTAAAGACCGTGTTATTCATATGTACCATACAGAAGGTGCGGGCGGCGGACATGCTCCGGATTTAATTAAATCAGCTGGCTATATGAATGTTCTGCCATCATCTACGAATCCAACTTTGCCATATACAGTTAATACAGTAGATGAGCATTTGGATATGCTAATGGTGTGCCACCATTTAAATCCATCAATCCCTGAAGACCTTGCTTTCGCTGATTCACGTATCAGAAAAGAAACCATCGCTGCAGAGGATATTCTTCAAGATATGGGTGTATTTAGTATGGTAAGTTCCGATGCACAAGCCATGGGACGAATTGGTGAAGTCATTTTACGTACTTGGCAAACAGCCGATAAAATGAAGAAACAAAGAGGAACAATGGAAGGAGACAGCGAGCTTTCTGATAATAACCGTGCGAAACGTTATGTGGCAAAATATACCATCAATCCAGCCATCACTCATGGTATTTCCGAATATGTCGGTTCGATCGAAGTAGGGAAAATTGCCGATCTCGTTGTTTGGAATCCAGCATTCTTCGGCGTAAAACCGGAAATGGTTCTGAAAAGTGGATTTGTTGTCGAAGGCATGATGGGTGATGCCAATGCGTCTATTCCAACACCGCAGCCTGTTATTTCTCGTCCAATGTATGGCCAGATTGGAAAAGCGCTATTCAGCACTTCCATTACATTCATTTCCCAAGCTGCTTTCGATGATAAAGTGCATGAAAAACTTGGATTACAAAAAAAGGTTCTTCCTGTTCATGGCATCCGGAAATTAACGAAAAAAGATATGAAGCTAAATTCCGAAACGCCTGAAATCACCGTGGATCCACAAACCTATGAAGTAAAAGTAAATGGAGAATTGATTACGTGTGAACCTGTTGACACAGTACCAATGGGCCAACGATATTTCCTATTCTAAGGTGTCAATTCTTTTACGAATGATATTTTCGTTAACGGACCCCCGTCCGTTAACACTCCTTACCCTATAAGTTTTTTTGGTAGCGGTAAGTGAGTTTTATGACTAAAGTCCTACCTAATGGTTACAAAATGGCAAGTTGAAAAAAATGTGACCATTAGGCAGTGATAATTGAATAAAATGTAACAAATAATGGAATTATGAAAAAGGAAACATTTTAAAAACTCATTTTGGAATAAAATGACTATCTTTATTGTACATCAACATTAAATTTTTTAAAAGGAGAATCGTATTGGAAAATATTAATAATCAAAGTCAGATAAAACTAACAACAGCAGATCCAACAGCTTTGGGATTGTTCACCCTCGCAATCGTAGCACTTGTAGAATCAACCGATGAACTAGGATTAACACATGGACTTACTTTTATGGTGCCTTGGGTATTTTTCCTGGGCGGCATAGCACAATTATTTGCGGCGCGTCTAGATGCAAGGAATAACAGCATATTTGGGGCAACCGTGTGGGGACTATACGGAGTTTTCTGGATCAGTCATGCAGTAATCATGATGATGCAGTCAGGATTTTTCGGCCCAGCTCTTCAGGCAAGCGGGGACGCCAGACAATTAGGTATGGTCTATTTGGGCTATTTAATCTTTAGTATTTTCGTAACCATTGCCGCCATGGAAACCAATAAAGTTTTGTTCTTCATCATTCTCTTACTTGATATTGAATTCCTCGGATTATTTTTAAGTTCCTTTGATATTATGTTTAATGCAACCTTTTACATGGGTGCCGTAGCCGAATTGTTAGTGTCAGTGCTTTCTTTCTATTGTGCAGGAGCCGTCCTAGTCAATACATGTTTCCAAAAAGCTTTGCTGCCATTAGGAAAACCATTTGGCATCTTTGTGAAATAACACGGTCTAAAAATAACTTTACAAGGCAATAATTCAAAGATGAGCATTGGTTACTATTTCCAATGCTACGTCTAATTTTGAGGTGAAGATATTGATAGTTGAACAAATCGTAACAAATTTAGAAAATATGGAAAAAGAAGAAATTGAAAAACGTCATACTGAAAAAGTTTACCTCGAGAGCGCAGATTTGGTGAAACGAATTCAGAGAGTGACTACTGATCATGGCAACGAAATTGGGATTCGTTTAAAAAAACCGATTGACCTTGTTGCTGGTGATGTTTTATATATGGATGACAAAAATTTAATCGTGGTCGATGTTATATCCGATGATTTATTAGTCATCCAGCCGCGCACGTTAAAAGAAATGGGAACGATTGCCCACCAATTGGGCAATCGTCACCTTCCAGCCCAATTTGAAGAAGACGATATGCTTGTTCAGTATGATTATCTAGTAGAAGAATTGCTACAAGACCTGCAGATTCCTTATAAACGGGAAGAGCGGAAAGTCAAGAAAGCATTTCGTCATATCGGACATAGCCATGAATAATACACTTTCATTAATGCAGCTATGTGATAGCAACTTTCCGACAGGGGCGTTTAGTCATTCTTATGGTCTGGAGACCTATATTCAAGAAGGTAAAATACATGATAAAGAATCGTTCTTTCAGTGGCTGAGTGTGTATGTAAACGAACAGCTTATTTATTCAGACGGTCTTACTTCCCGTCTGGTATATGAGGCGCTCGATAAGGGAGATTTGCAAAAGATCTGGAAGCTGGATCGAATGCTGACGATGCAAAACCTGCCGCGGGAAACGAGGGACGGTAACCAACGAGTAGGTGAACGGATGTTAAAACTTGTGGAAACCCTCTATAAGATTCCCGCTATGACCGAATACGGTGAGCGCATCAAGCAAAAGAAATCATTTGGACATCCAGCGATTGTTTTTACGATTGTTGGCCATTATCTTGGTGTGCCCGCATCCACAACCACTTTGTATTATTTATATTCGACCGTTTCCAGTCTTGTTCAAAATGCGGTCCGAGCCATTCCTTTAGGACAGACAGCAGGACAAAAAATCATTCAAGAGATTCAAGATGTTTTAGTGAGTGCCACAGAAAAAATTGACGTAATGGATGAAGAGGACTTCGGAATTGTGTCACCAGGCTTGGAATTATCTCAAATGCGGCATGAACGGGTGAATGTCCGTATATTCATGTCTTAAAATTTTACTAATACATTATAAGGAGTGTTTTTGATGCAACCGATTAAAATTGGAGTAGGTGGACCTGTTGGAGCAGGGAAAACCATGTTAGTAGAAAAGCTTACACGTCATTTAGACGGTGAAATCAGTATGGCAGTTGTGACGAACGATATTTATACAAAAGAAGACGCTAAATTTCTTATGAAAAATGGAGTTCTTCCTGCCGATCGTATCATAGGTGTTGAAACAGGAGGATGTCCTCACACAGCCATTCGTGAAGATGCTTCTATGAATTTTGCAGCGATTGAAGAATTAGAAAGGAACCATCCAGACGTTGAACTTATTTTCGTAGAAAGCGGCGGGGATAACCTGGCTGCTACCTTCAGTCCAGAACTTGTTGACTTTTCTATTTATATCATCGACGTTGCTCAAGGGGAAAAAATCCCGCGTAAAGGTGGACAAGGGATGATTAAATCTGATTTATTTATTATCAATAAAACAGATTTAGCTCCTTTTGTTGGGGCAAGCCTTGAAGTCATGGAATCGGATACGAAGACTTTCCGCGGCGACAAACCATTTGTTTTTACTAATTTAAAAGATAATAAGGGTCTTGATGAAGTTATTGACTGGATTAGGAAAAATGCACTATTAAAAGGATTGGAATAAGATGGAGGATTGGACAGGAGTTTTACGTTTAGGCGCAGAAGAAAAGAATGGGAAGACCATCGCTAGGGATGTGTATTTTCAAGGGGCGTTTAAAGTCATGCGCCCCGTTTATCATGATACTTCTGGGCAAGCCTGTTATTATATTTTAAACCCGGGCGGAGGTTATTTAGACGGTGACCGCTATCAAATGAAAATCTCATTAGAGAAACAGGCGAAACTAACGTTAACTACTCAATCGGCAACTAAAATATATAAAACACCTAATAAATTTGCCTATCAAGAAGCTGAATTTAACCTTAAGGAAGGGAGTCATTTAGAGTATATTCCCGATCCGCTTATCGGTTATAAAGATGCCCGGTATAAACAAAAGAATGTGATACGGATGGAAAAGGGATGCACACTTCTTTACTCAGATATCGTGACCCCTGGATGGTCTCCTAGTGGCGAAAGATTCAGCTATAACACGCTTCAACTAATCAATGAAGTCTATATGGAAGATGAGCTGGTGGTCTATGATCATATAAAATTAAATCCAGCTGATCAAAATATGGAGGGCCTCGGTTTCATGGAGGATTATTCTCATTTAGGCTCCATGATTGTAGTGGGAGAAAATACAAACCACGACCTTCTTGATCGTTTATATCAGACATTTGATAACAAGACAACAGAATATAAAATAGGCTTATCGTTACTGCCCATTCCGGGGTTTACCTTACGAGTATTAGCGAACACTACACAAAATATCGAAAGAATATTTTCAGAATTTCATAATACAATTAGTAAGGAATGGTTTCACAAGACTCCAAGTTTTTTAAGAAAGTATTGATAGATCATCACCCAGCAATGGATATATTTGCTGGGTTTTGTTAAGAGAAAGATTAAAAGGGGGAACATCGTTTTATGGAGGTTACTTTCTTATCAGTTTTAGCATTGGGATTTATTTTGGGGATCAGGCATGCAATTGAACCAGACCACGTTATTGCCGTATCAACGATTGCCAGTCAAAGTAAAAAGCTTTGGCACGCTTCTTTGGCAGGTGTATTTTGGGGAATAGGTCATACTGTAACATTATTTATAGTCGGTATTATTATTATTATTATGAAGGGCGAAATACCAGAGAAGTGGGCGATGTCCTTAGAATTTTTAGTAGGAATCATGCTCGTTTATCTTGGCATTAAAACCATAATAGCTTTCAAAAATATTCATATACATCGGCATACACATGACGGAGAGGACCACAAACATGTCCATACACATACAAATAGTGGTAGCCATGAGCATAAACACCAGCATAGAAATGCTAAATACTTAAATTCACTGTTAATTGGATTAGTTCATGGTCTTGCAGGAAGTGGTGCTATGGTTTTATTAACCATGAGTACTGTCAAAAGTGTGGGGGAAGCTGCCGTTTATATCATTATATTTGGCGGGGGAACCATCCTTGGCATGCTATTCTTTACAACTATTATTGGGATTCCCTTTGTGCTGAGTAAGAAGCGCACTAGCATTAGTGGATCGTTAGGAATCCTAACGGGTGTCATTAGTACTATTTTTGGTGTATACTATATGTATAATATAGGTGTCCATGAGGGTTTATTCCACCTTTGGATTTAAATGTGAAATAGATTCACTATTATTCGGGGCACCCAGAATTTAAAGCGGGGTTGGAGCGCTTTAAAGATTGGAGTGATTACCATTAATACTCTAGGATATGCGATTCTTAGTGCACTGCGAAGAAAACCTTTTTCAGGTTATGATTTAGGGACGTATTTAGACTCGGTATGGCCGGCGAATCGTAGTCAAATTTACCCGTTATTAACAAAGCTGGAACAAAAAGGGCTTCTGGTTCATGCTTGTGTTGAGCAAACAGGAAGACCTAATAAAAAGATATTTCAGATTACAGATAAAGGCACAGAGATCTTAGAAAAGTGGATTGCCAAATCTCCAGCCGATCCAATTAATCGAGATGAATTTCTTATTAAGGTTTACTCTATTGGGTTATTGGATGAGGAAAGTTCCATCAAAATAGTCCGTGAACGGATGGCAAAACTAGAAGAATCCATTGCCACTCTCTCCGAACACATAGCAGAAATAGAACAAACCAAAGAATTAGATACGACATCAAGAAATTTTGGACGCTACGTTTTATTTAACCGGAAATTTAGATTAGACAAAGAAGAAAAAGAATGGTGCCAATGGGTTTTAGACACCATAAAAAATAAATGTATCTTTCTCCCGATACTATACCTCTCCTTAGTTGGGAGATTTAGTACTTTTTTTGGAAGATTGATCGGGATAGGGTAGGAAGCACAGTAACCTGTGCTCCTTCCCTTTTTTTGTGCCTTGAAGTGCATGGTGTATTCTAAATCAATTGTGTCCGAATTAGAGGCTCATTCAAAAAAAATTTTCTATATAATTTGTTCGAAAAACAACAAACATTGCGAAAACAGTCAACGAGGGTACAGTAAGATTTATTAATTAAAGTTTCGACATCTATTTTAAAGACTTGCAAGGAAAAAGTGAGCATTGAAGTGGAGTTGATCCTTTTTCAACCAAACGTTTGATTGAATCGAGAGAAAGTAGAAACCTGGGGATTGCTGTAGGTTTATTGGGGTTCTGCTGCACCTTGAAGTCAACTAGAAAAAAAGGCCGAGCTGTCCTATCATCACCCTGAATGAATAAACCACTCATTCAGGAGTGCGTACTTACACTACCCCAACAAAAACACATGGGCATCAAGTAAAGGCGATTCAGTTGAAGCAAAAACCAAAAGTTTCCCTTCCATCACAGGCGTAAAATAAAGATCATTGAGAAAATCGATATTCGCCTTATTAATCGCGATAAATCCAAGGTCAATAATCCCTTTCTTCGTATCCTCTATAATTTCCATACTCGCTTTTTCATTGACTTCAATCATTAAATGAGATTGATTGTTTTTAAAAGATAGATAGGTTCCCGAATTTTCTTTCACTATTCAACCAATTTTTCATGTTAAAACATTGAAGTCGGGCCCGTCTACGTAGAGGGGTTGCTGGATTTTGAGCCAAAATATAGATGTAGAAGCTTTCTACTACTTTTGTTGATTTTTGTCGAAAAATATTACTTTAGTGTATCCGCTTTCAATTGATAAAATTAGACAATCTTTTGACTATTTAAAATTTTTTATTATT
This sequence comes from uncultured Bacillus sp., assembly GCA_963530265.1. Classification (GTDB taxonomy): domain Bacteria; phylum Bacillota; class Bacilli; order Bacillales; family Cytobacillaceae; genus Neobacillus. The sequence goes on along the minus strand of CAUSCO010000044.1, from coordinate 788 downwards.
TCTTTGGAAGAAATTTTTGGTGCTCAACTAAATCAAATGGAGGGGAAATATCCTTGTGTAAAGTACGAACAAAGGAAATAATGGGGAAAAAGGGGCAAACAGAAACACAGATAAAATGTGCACGTCTAAGTATTGAAGTTCCAGAAAAAATTAGAGACGAATTTCAGGAAGCGGTAGAAAGAAATGGGAAGACAGTGAAAGAGGTTTTAAAGTTATATATGCAGAAATATATTTGGAAACAAGGAGAATTACAGAGAAATAGGGAAAAAAGACGGCAAAATATAGGATATTGAACGTACTTAAGTTCTCGAAAGTTGGCTCAATTGTTTTAACTAGTTCCGATGCCTTCATTTCCAGGCCGTCCGCAAGAGAGAAGGCGGTTTCGAGTTTTGGTGATTTCTTATCGCTTTCTAACAAACTGTTGGAGGGCCTACCGATGGAGGAACGGTCAGCCAGCTCTCCGAAGATTCAAAAAGGGATTCGGTAGCTTAGAACCATGATAAGCGACCGTATCGAAGATTCAAAAAGGGATTCGGTAGCATAGAGCCATAATAAGCGACCGTTTCGATGATTCAAAAAGGGATTCGGTAGCATAGAGCCATGATAAGCGACCGTATCGAAGATTCAAAAAGGGATTCGGTAGCATAGAGCCATAATAAGCGACCGTTTCGATGATTCAAAAAGGGATTCGGTAGCATAGAGCCATGATAAGCGACCGTATCGAAGATTCAAAAGATTAAGTCCATATAATTGTGTAAAAAGAAAAGGGGTCAAATTAATTCCTTTTG
>CAUSCO010000043.1:0-27343 GCA_963530265.1 uncultured Bacillus sp. | reverse complement strand
AGAAGCACCAACAGCTGAAGAGGGCCAAGTAGATGATGGTACAGCAGCAGTTGAAGAAGACGTAGCAAATAAAGTAACAGAAGCACCAACAGCTGAAGAGGGCCAAGTAGATGATGGTACAGCAGCAGTTGAAGAAGACGTAGCAAATAAAGTAACAGAAGCACCAACAGCTGAAGAGGGCCAAGTAGATGATGGTACAGCAGCAGTTGAAGAAGACGTAGCAAATAAAGTAACAGAAGCACCAACAGCTGAAGAGGGCCAAGTAGATGATGGTACAGCAGCAGTTGAAAAAGGCGTAGCAGATAAAGTAACAGAAGCACCAGCAGCTGAAGAAGAAGTAACAGGAGCCCCAACAGAAACACCTGAAGCACCATCAGCTGAAGATGTTCAAGTAGGTGATAATGCAGCAGAAACTCCAATTGAAGACACGACTACAGAAAATACTAATGTACAAAATCAAGAAGATGACTCTAGTACATGGGTAGATGAAACTTATCAATTTATCGGTAATAGCTATCAAAGTGTTATTGGATACTATCAAACCCTTATTGAACGATATTTAAGTCATTCAGATTCTGCTCAAACAAGTGAAGAATCTAAAAACGTTGCAGCAATTGATGCTGTATCCGATGTATCTGCTGAAGCTGGTGAAACAGATACAACAACTTCAGAGGCAGATACGTCCCAAGACATCTCTGTTGATAACGCAAATACAGTTCTAATAGATGATATTGACGTTAATCTAGAAAGCCCAGTCGTTGCAGTAAATGAAGATCAGCCTTCTGATGTAGAAACACCAAAGCAAGAAACCGTAGGATCAGTGGAAAATGCAGTATCAGATCTTGAAGAACCAGTACAAACAGTGAATGAAGAGCAACCTTCTGATGTAGAAACACCAAAGCAAGAAACCGTAGGATCAGTGGAAAATGCAGTATCAGATCTTGAAGAACCAGTACAAACAGTAAATGAAGAGCAACCTTCTGATGTAGAAACACCAAAGCAAGAAACCGTAGAACCAGTGGAAAATACAGTATCAGATCTTGAGGAACCAGTACAAACAGTAAATGAAGATCAACCTTCTAATGTAGAAACACCAAAGCAAGAAACCGTAGAATCAGTGGAAAATACAGTATCAGATCTTGAAGAACCAGTACAAACAGTAAATGAAGAGCAACCTTCTGATGTAGAAACACCAAAGCAAGAAACCGTAGAATCAGTGGAAAATGCAGTATCAGATCTTGAAGAACCAGTACAAACAGTAAATGAAAAAGAAATTTTGGCTACTGAATCAGAACAAATGAGTCAAAATGAGGTAGAAAAGGAATCCGACCAAATCTCTTTAAAGGATAAAATGATTGGATACTATCAAGACCTAGTAGCTTCATTCTCTAACCTTTTAAACTTCTTAAAATAAGAGGGACTCTCTAGCAAAATCGATCGTAGTATAAGAGTATAATGGCTTTGAACTGAATATAAAGAGGAAGGGGAATGAATAAAGAAGAATATTCATTCCCCCCCTTTTTGGGTGTAGGGTTGCAATCGATCTTGGGCTGATACAAATTTACTGACAGGCTCATAGGTACCACCTAAGTCTGTTCCATAAACAGATGTAACTCAACGTTGTAAGCACATAACGTGTATGCTGCTATCTCGTCGCTTTCTTTTTAATAGACAGGGAAGCAAGTGCAGATTCATTTAATCCTTTCACAATTAGCCACACTGCTAAAATCATTTCATTTGCTGCTACTGGCAGCGCTAAAATACCACCCCATACAGAAACTTGTTCAATTACACCGAACATGACTAACAAAGCACAAAGAAAAATACATGTTGCCCCTGTCATCCCCAAGATGGGTATAAACCTTGGGACAAGTCTGGATTTATAAAATATATAACTGTACATCATCGTATTGATACCCAGGAAGAAATTAGGGCCAAGCAAAAATGTCCAATCATGTATGGCTTGTAATAAAATACCTGAAGCATGGAAGGTGGCAATATCCGGGGCACCTGCTGCTACAAATTCCCGGCTTAAGGTTACTAGGGAGAGTACGCTGATTATACCAACAGTAATGACAATTGCTTCAAGAAACCTGAAGCAAACATGCCAAAGAGCGATCGTTTCATTATACTTTCTTAAAAATGGAAACATGGTCGTTGCAGTACCAATGGCGGATACGACAAGAATTAACTCCATAACCGCTCCCAGTATCATCTGGTTGGCGTGTTCGGAACTTTTCACAAGGTAATTGGGGTCTTTTAGGATAGGATCGTAGAAAGCAAAAGCACCTATTATCGACGAAACGGCTGCAAGGATAAAGAATACTCCCACAATTTTTGAGGCTTCTTTGTTTGAAAAATTCATTTTTCTATCTCCTTTTTTAATAAAATAGATAAAAATTAGATATACGTCTTCTTCATCCACTCCGCTATTCCAAATCCCTCTGATTCGTGTAATTCCTCAACATCAGCCATTTTCAGCAATGACCCGTCTTTGATAGCTATGAAGCTATCTAATATCGATTCTATTTCCGTTATCTCATGAATCGTCATGACTAGAGTCTGAGATTCCAAGTCGACATAAGAAATCATTCCCTTCACAATTGATTGCCGCACCAAAGGATCAAGTCCAGATAACGGTTCATCCATTAAAATGTAAGGCACGTCTCTGGCTAGAGTAAGCACGATTTTTAAGCGGCCGCGGTGTCCTTTTGAGAGATCTCTGATTTTCTTATCGGGTTCTAGTTGCATAAACTGCATTATTTCTTCAGCCTTCGTGATATGAAAATCAGGAAATTGCGAAGCCTGAAAGGCAAGGGCTTCTCTTACCGTAAACATGGAATAAAAGGAATCATGATCTGATAAGTAAGAAACGAGCTTACTGATTCTTCTGTTGGCAGTCTCTCCATTAACGGTTACCGATCCACTTGTCGGGTACAAAAGTCCGGCAATAAGCTTCAATAGTGTAGATTTTCCACTGCCGTTCTCGCCCACAATGCCTATGATTTTACCCAAGGGCAACGTTAATGACATGTTCTGAATGGCAGATCGATTTTTATATTTCTTAGAAACATTCGTCAATTCAATCACCTTACACATCTCCTTTATCCATTTTGCTTAAGTAGTCTTGTAGTCCTGAGATGATTTCGTCTGAGCTGTATCCCATTTCCTGCATGACCTGGACAAACGTTAGAATCTGCTCATCTTTCAAATTCTTGCGTAGTTGAATCAGCCGTTCCTCTTGGTCTGTGACGAAGGTACCTTGCCCTCTTCTTGTTTCCAGAATGCCCTCACGCTCCAATTCACTGTACGTACGCTGAATGGTATTCGGGTTGACGTTGTAGGATATCGCCATATCACGGACAGATTGAAGTTTCTGACCTAGTTTTAACTCTTTGCTGACAATCATTCGATTGATCCGATCTGCCAATTGCAGATAGATTGGTTTTGAAGTATTAAATTCATCCATAGATTACAACTCAACTTTCCTATCAATAATCCAAGAGCTTAAATAAAATAGTCCGATGATTATGATAAAGTCATACAGATATTCACCAGTATATAAAGGAATAGGGTCTATCGAGAATGTCGAAAAATTCATCTCCATGCTTCCCCATTGCACTAGTAGTTTGTATAGGGGGGAGGAAGTGAATAGGGCACCCATCCAGTTTGGTATGATGACCGAACCAAGAAGTGCGTACCAGGTCCAACGCCCAATCCGATTTTTAAGCGCATGGTAAAGGGACCATAAAAGGATCACCCAGACGCTAATCATCATGGAGACCAAAATAATATGAGGGTAAATCAACAAGCCTGCCATCCAAGTATCGGTCCAATACGCTTCAATTAAACTAAACTTTGAAAAAATCAGCATTCCCGCCATCGCATATAGAACAACTAAGGATACAACCGTCATGATAAGTCCATTCACTATCTTACTTAGGAGTAAAGTAGCTGCCGATTGGGGATTATGCAGCCAGACGTGCAGCTGACCGGCCTCTGTTTTCAAGCTGATAAACAATATGACTGGAAGATATAAAATATGAAACACAATCGCAGCTACCAAGGGGATAAATAGGTATAAGTTATCACCCGTATTCATCTCCACGTAGAACGCTAACAATAAAATCAAGACGTTAATAACAAGCCCTACGAAAAAAACCGTTCTTGTTAATCGAAAATCCTTTTTGAATAAAGCCGCCCATGTGGCCATAATAATCTCCCCTTTTATTTGAAGATAAATCAAACTGAGTGTATTAATGTGATAGTACACTAATCCATTCATTCGTGTCAATGGGCATTAAAAAAATTAAAAATAAATCAAAATATGTTCTCTTTTCACCAAGCTTTCACCATTCTCTACTAAAATTCATACCATCAAGTAACGAAAGGAGGAAAAAGAGATGAATACAAAACTGAAAAAGGGTATTTTCTGGGGTGTGATCATTGCTTCTGCGGTAATGGTTATCAACGTACTCCACTTTCTACTAGGAGGAAGCGGCGATTTTGCTAGAGGTCCAGTAGGTCAAGGACCTGGCGAAATGGGACACCGAGGCGGGTTTGAGGGCCATCACATGATGTATGGCCATCACCATGAAGGCGGATTCCCTTGGCTTTTCCTTATTATTGGTCGATTGGAGGGAACAATCCAGGATTGTAGCGTTATGAAGGCATATTTAAACAAACGTTTGAGTAATGTAGAAAAAAGGGAAAGTAAATAGATTGATGTAAAATCCAGAGGAACTTAACGAATTTTGAGAGAAAATGGATTATTTCCTGCGGAATTATAATGCAGTAGTCGACAATATTTTTTCAAGCACAACAAGGGAAATGTTGTTATATCAGTAGCTGCAGCAGTTTCAACCAAACGTTTGAATAGTATATCATATAGTGATTTTAGTCGAAAAGATGTCGCTTCGTGAACAGTGTGTCTAGTATTCTATTTATTTTTGTTGCAACTTTTAAAAGCAATGTATTGGAGAGGTATATCTTGGTACAATAATATGAATAAATAAGAATATAAGATATATGCTTGGTTAGCGTACCATTGTATTTACGGGAGTGGTTAGAAGTTGAAATATCGTAAAGCAACTATCGATGATATTGATAAATTGATCGAGTTAAGAAAAAAGCAATTAGTTGATGAGGGGATAGATCCTATTATAGATATTGATACGGAACTATCTGTTTTCTTTAAAAATAAACTAAGCGATGGTACCTTAGTTCAATGGCTAGTAGAAGATCAAGAAGAAATGATTGCTTGTGGTGCAGTAATTTTTTATGAATTTCCACCTAGTTATACAAATAAGACTGGAAAAAAGGCTTATATCGCAAATATGTATACTAATGAAAATTATCGCGGGCAAGGAATAGCAACAAAACTGTTAACTAAATTAGTGGATGAAGTTAAAATTTCAGGTATTTCAAAAATATGGCTTGGGGCTTCAAAAATGGGGAGACCAGTGTATAAGAAGTTTGGTTTCATAGAAACTGACGAATTTTTAGAATTGAATATTTTTTAATAATATGTGAAGGAGACCACTGAAACTATCGGGGGCGCTGATCTAAGAAGTATTTTTAGGAAGTGAGAAACAGATGAAGATGATTGATGCCCATATTCATTTAGATCAATATAAAAATAAAGAAATTGAACTTATACTCGAAGGTTCAGACTCGATTGAAGCATTGTTGTCTGTTTCATTTGATCTGGAATCCTGTAAGCGGAATCTTCTATTATCAAAGAAATATCAAAAGGTAAAGCCTGCATTTGGGTTTCATCCGGAGCAAAGACTGCCAACTGAAAACGAGCTTAACAGACTAATTGAATGGATGCTTCAACATCGGACTGAAATGATTGCTGTTGGAGAGGTTGGTTTGCCGTACTATTTAAGAAAGGATCAAAAGGTATCCAGATTGCAGTACGGCCAATATATTGAACACCTTGAAATGTTTATGGAAATGGCAAAGATATGGGACAAGCCGATCGTTCTGCATGCCGTCTATGATGATGCCCCGATTGTTTGTGATCTATTAGAAAGGCATTCCGTGACAAAGGCACATTTCCATTGGTTTAAAGGCGATGAAAAAACAATTACGAGAATGATCGAAAATGGCTATTATATATCCGTTACACCTGAGATTGTGTATAAGGAAAAAATTCAGAAGTTAGTTCAAACTTATCGGTTAGAGCAAATGATGGTTGAAACAGACGGACCATGGCCGTTCGAAGGTCCTTTTTCGGGAAAAATGACTCACCCTGACATGATGAAGAAATCCATTTCCATGATAGCAAAAATAAAAAACCTCTCTGAAACAGAAGTTTCGGAACGACTATTAGAAAACACCAAGACATTTTATAGGATTTAGGTGGTGCCTGTCACTCGACAAATTTCGGGCGGTGACAGGCACATCTTGGCTCTTCCTCTATAACTACATAGTAACAATTGTCCAATCCACACAAGATCTTTTTGCATAATATAAAACTACAACATTAGATTTTAAAAGAGGTGTTATTTTGGGACAAGCAAAATCATCAAAGTCATCTTCGCATAGCCATTCAGACTGCTGTTTTGAACCATTTATTAGCCCCAACCCGATTACTTCATTTAATCCCGTTCCACGCTATCCTACTATTGATAAAACGTCATTTATTAGTCAGTTTTCTAGTGTAATAGGTGATGTTACGATTAGAAATAATGTTTATGTAGCTCCAAATGTAAGTATACGTGCTGATGAAGGAACTCCTTTTTTTATAGGTTCTAATACAAATCTACAAGACAGCGTTATTTTACATGGTTTATTAAATAGGAAAATCAAGGTTGGAGAAAAAAGCTATTCGATTTATATTGGAAAGGAAGTGACAATTGCTCATCGAGCTCTTGTCCATGGTCCTTGTTTTATTGGAGACAAGGTATTTGTTGGCTTTAGTGCCATTGTTTACAATGCCATTGTAGGGAGAGGCTCATTTATTTCCTATAATGCGGTCGTAACAAATGGCGTTCGAATCGCACCGAATAGGTTCGTACCACCTGGAGCCAATATTGACTCCCAAGCAAAAGCGGATGCACTTTCGCCAGTACCAAGGGATAGTAAGGAATTTGCGCAAGAGGTTCAAAGAGTGAATCAGGAATTCCCTTCATCATATCACGTTTTATTTGGGGAAAATCGCTGTTCCTGTGGACTTGCTTATGACTCACATTAAAGAGTGAAAAATATGCTGATTCAAGCCTTTTGCCTATTGAAACTAAATTGAATTGCGAAGCTGACATCAATGCAGCTTTTTATTACTATCGGGCTGCTAATGATAAAGATGGGATCGTTTCAGCGATCCCTTTTTACATAAAAAGCAATGCCTTAATGAAAATGAGCATTGCTTTTCTTTAATTCTCGCACCTTTTAGTTAAAGAAGTACGTATGTTCCAATAAGTAACAATTTTTCTAGGTAAATATAAATTTTTTAGTTATCTCGAACTATAGGTTGGTCAACTAAATTTGTTTGTGCAACACCAATTGAACTATATGCACTATTTATTTTGATTAGTCCCCCCGTATTTGAAGAAGCTGCACCGTTGTTATTTTTAGTTGCAAATTTAGGAGAAATAAAAATTGTATCTCCAAACTCGACGATACCTGACCCTGCTACACTATTTATTGTCACATTACCAGTAAATGCAGGCATTAAAAACCATCCCTCATATTTATATTAGATTATATAAAATATGAAGACGAATTTCTTTATGTTCATTAAATTTTGCATCATCATTATTGACCTTTAGTATTAAGAATACATATTCGGGATTAATTATCCACTTTTATAAAAAACACTATATGTTGAAATAACCTGCCATTTAATTTAAGTACAAATGCTCACAATCTAAAAGGAAGGGGGACTTAATTATGCCAATTTACTATTAACTAAATTCTCCCAGTCCTCAAATGATAACTTTTCCGTAATATGTTTTAATTCATTTGGAACTTTAATATAACAGATCAATTCCAAGCTATTTCCATCTGGGTCATCAAAGTAAACCGAAGCATTTCCTTGATTGGGTCTTACAAAAGGCTCAATTGATGTTCTTCTTCCAAAAGGTACAAGTTCAACTTGGATAGATTCAAGCCATTTTACAGACTCTTTTAAATCCTCATATGTGACTCGAAAAGCAATATGTCTTAAAGAAGGGTGATATGGAGTTTGGTACTCTTTTCCTTCCCACAATCCTAACCAGCTTTTGCCTTCTTCTACCCAAAAGAATGCGGTGTCTTCATCACGCCAAGCAAACTTCAAACCTAATTTTTTGAAAAATGCAATTGAAACTTCCAAACTTTTTACAGGTAAATGTGCTTCGTATAGCCCCTTTATCATTTCTCCCATCCCTTTGTTTGTAGAATTTATGTACATCAATAAGCCCTTGAAAAAACAGAGACTAAAATTATTTAGTCTCTGCTTTATCATCTAGATAGCTATCTCTCTTTTTATATGGAATATCTCCTATTTTAGATTCAATCCCTTTTCTATCTAGGAGTTCCTCGTATTCTTCCATCTTTCTGGACGGCAGAACGGTTTTTTGCTCACCCGTGATGTCTGTGGCAGAATAAGATTCGTAATCCTCAGCATAGGATTCTTCGTTTTTTCCCTTATTGTACAGATCATTATAGCTATCATAATCCCCGACGAGGTCGGCAGGAGTTTCCGAGGTTCCAAACCTGGCCACTTCCTCGAAACTATCTTGAGTATCGATAACACCCTGTTCCGGATCATGCCTGAAGGAATTAGCCTCGGATGGCTCTAAGAGGTCTTCCTCAACTGGGCGATAATCCCCGCCTGATGTTTCCGGAGAGTGATTTACGCAATATAGAGTTGAAGGAAGAACTTCCAGCCGTTCAAAAGGAATGTCTTCCCCGCAAACCTGGCACTTTCCATAGGTTCCTTTTTCAATGGCCTCCAGTGCAGAATTTATTTTTTCAAGCTCTTTATCCTGGTGCTCCTCTAATGCAAATTCCCGTTCACGCTCGAATAATTCTGTACCCAGGTCAGCCGGATGATTGTCATAAGCCGATAATTCATCGACTGTTTCCCGCATACTTTCATCCTTATTACTGTATTTACTGGTAAGATTTAATTGGCCCTTAATTGCCTGTTGATCATTCTCAAGCCTCTTTTTTAAAGTATCAAGCTGGTTTGTAGACAGCATTATTATTCACATCCTCTTTTATAATGGCTATACCCATACTGTGATTTATAAAACCTGACAAGCTGATGAAGGCTGGGTATGTCTTGTTGGAGGAATAATAAAGAGGAACTTAGTTTTTCTTATTGAACTATACCCCGAATAATGGACACTTTAAAAAAAGTCCCTTATTCGGGTTTTTTGTGTTCGCTGGACAAAAACCCGTTTATAATCATTTAGAGGATATAACGGAGGAAAGTTAAAATGAGTAAAATTATATTTAACGAGATTCAGATTAAATTATTAGAGAGTAATCGTAATGTGGACCATGTGTCCGAGCGTTCTATTTCATATACACCCGACTTTAAGATAAGAGCTGTAAAAGAAAATTTAAATGGAAAGGGCCCCGCACAACTCTTTATTGAGCATGGGTTTGACCTTCAAGTGATTGGTTCAGAAAAACCTAAACAATGCTTAAAACGCTGGAGGAAAACTTTTAATCAGTTCGGGGAAGATGGGTTTCTTACGGAACGGAGAGGAAAAGGTAGTACTGGAAGACCAACTTCCAAACAGCTTACAGTTGAGGAAAGCCTAAAGAAGGCTGAGGCACAGATCAAGTATTTAGAAGCGGAGTTAGAATTCTTAAAAAAGTTAGACGAACTCGAAAGGCAGGTATCGAAGGAGAAAAAGTAACGAAGACGGAGAAATTTATGCTTATCGAAAAGATTATTCGGAAGTTTGGAATTACGGGGATGGTAAAATACCTCTGTAAGATGGCAGGAGTAAGCCGGAGTGGTTATTACGCATGGATAAAAGCTGAGAATCTAAGGGCTTTAAGACAAGAAAATGATTGGAAAGATTATGAGTTAATCAAGAAAATATTTGATAAAAAGAAGGAAAAAGCAGGTGCTCTAGTTATCAAGATGATTATGGAGAACGACTACTATGTCGTAATGAACCATAAAAAGATTCGAAGGATTATGAGGAAATTTAACTTGGTAGCGAAGATCAGGCAGATAAATCCTTACAGGAAAATGGCAAAGGCCACTCAAGAGCACAAAACCCTTTCTAATGTACTTGATAGGAAATTTGATCAAAGTGAACCCGGAAAAGTGTTACTTACCGATATTACGTATGTCTACTATGGATCAGCGCAGCCAGCTTATTTATCTTGCGTTAAAGATGCATCTACAAAGGAGATTGTTGCCCACCATCTATCTACCAACCTAAAGATGGACATAGTATATGATACTCTTAAGAAGCTTTCAGAATCTCTTAATGGTATGGTACACCCAGAGGCAATTATTCACTCAGACCAAGGTTTTCACTACACGCACCCCGAGTATCAAAAGAGAGTGAAAAAGATGAAACTAACCCAGTCAATGTCCCGTAAGGGAAACTGTTGGGACAATGCACCAATGGAATCCTTCTTTGGTCATTTAAAGGATGAAGTTAACTATTCAGAATGTCAAAGTTTTGAGGAATTAAAAGAACTAATAGGAAATTACATTGAAGAATATAACAATGATCGTTATCAATGGGGGTTAAATAAAATGACTCCGGCCCAATTCCGGAGTCATTTACTAGGAGCATAAAAAGGCCTTTTTTAAACTGTCCACTTTATGGGTCACAGTTCATATAGCACAAACGGTTGTTTTTTTTACTATTAAGTCAGTCGTTTCAATTCTTAGGACTAGGGACCTATAAGCTGTACCCCCTGTCCCAAGGTGTTGATCAATCATAACGTACTCGCTCTTCGCCTTCTATGATTAACTCAAGTTCTGTCAAAAAGTTGAGTTCAAGCGGTGCAGGCAAGCGTTCAATCATTTCTCGAATTTCGCTAAGATTTTCTGCATCTTCGATTGTAGATGGCCGTTCTTCTAAATGCTGATACCAAATCTTTAATTCGTCAATAAACTCATAAAAATGCATCTCAAACCGTTCAGCAACTTCTTCGCTTTCATCCTCCAAAGCTGTCTTCATCAATTCCCAATCTTCAAGGGCAGTTTCCAATTTCTCTTTTACGCGGTTTATCATATAATCACTCCTTGGTTTTTGTTATCAAAAAAACATTTATGTTGAGAATAAATATAACAAAAACGACTGCAAAATACCGTGTATTTGGTTGAAATGGTCACACTTAATTAATCGTAGGGATTTTAATTGTAACTTTCAGATGAAAATAAAGGTCTAAAAATTAAAATAATTCAAATAGATGTGAGTAAGTATGGATGACGTTTCCATTTTTCTTAAGTATAATTTAATTATAGAAAGGCAATTAGGACGGTGAGTATAAAGTGAAAAAAATAACAGTTGAAAACTTGGTTCAGACGTTTTCGTTGAAAGTAGTGGCCGGTGAGAGCCAACTGCAGAAGATGATTACGCAATCGAGAGTGCATCGTCCAGGTCTGGAATTTGTTGGCCATTTTGATTTTTTTCCGACAGAACGAGTGCAAATTTTAGGAAAAAAGGAAATTACCTATTTACATAAGTTAAGTAATGAAGAACGTAAAATACGAATTGGAAATATCGTCCATTATCATCCGCCCTGTTTTATCGTAACGGCTGGTGAGGAAGGAATTACCTATTTAACTCATCATTGTATTGAACAGGGGATTCCCTTGTTAGTAACAAACAAACCAGAGATCACCTCAGAGTTTATTACAAAAGTGGATGCGTATTTAGTAAAGGAATTAGCACCAGAAATTGCCGTGCATGGAGTTTGTATGAATGTGTCAGGCATTGGCATCTTACTGCGCGGAAATTCAGGGGTAGGAAAAAGTGAGACGGCCCACACGTTAATTCGCCGGGGGCACCGGCTTGTGGCTGATGATATCGTTGTCCTAAAGAAGCTGAGCCCTCAAACCATTCTTGGTACTCATGATGAGAACAACAAGGAATTTTTGGCCCTTCGCAGTATTGGCTTGTTGAATGTAGTTCGTTTATACGGTCGCAAAGCCTTTCAAGATGAAACACGAATTGCCCTTGATATTCATTTGACGAAGTGGGAAAAGGATGCCTTATATAATGAATTGGACCAGGAACTTAACTATACAGACTATATGGATGTGAAGATTCCTTCGATTGAACTCCAACTCCAGCCTGGACGTGATGTGGCCGGGTTAATTGAGGCAGCAGCAAATAACTGGTATTTGAGGCAGCAAGGCTACAGCGCGGCAGAAGAGTTCATGAGCAGGATTGAGGCTGATCTTTCGAAAATCTAGACATGATTCATAGAAAGGGGGAATTCCATGCCAAAGCTGTTAACGGATCATCTGGGCAGACAGGTGACGATTTCTATTCCGCCCAAGCGGATTATATCGATTTGTCCAGCCATTACTGAGACACTGTTTGCCCTTGGTCTTGAAAAGGAAATAATCGGACGCACAAAATATTGTATTTTTCCAAAAGGGATGGTAGAAAAAGCCGTCATTGTGGGCGGGACAAAAGAAGTAAATGTGGAAACCATACGTGAATTACAACCGGATCTCATCATCGCTGAAAAAGAAGAAAACACGGAAGAAATCGTACTTGCACTTGAAAAAATTGCCCCCGTTTTTGTTATGGAGGTCCAAAAGATAGTCGATTCCTACAGGATGATTGAAACCCTGGGATTACTGACAAGTCAGGAACAGGTAGCAAGCCGCCTCATCACTTCTTGTCAATCTTCCTTCCCCGCCCGTTCAGATAAGCAGATTCTAAATGCCGCCTATGTTATTTGGAGAAAACCCTATATGGTGGTTGGTGGAACGACCTACATTCATGATGTATTGCATTTACTTGGTTTCCATAACCCTTTTGAAAAAGGAGAATCAAGGTATCCGATGGTTACCAAAGAGGAGCTGACTGATGCCAATCTCGATGTGCTATTGCTCGCTTCCGAACCATTTCCCTTTCAAGAAAAACATAGAGCAGAATTTCAAGCCTTTCTTCCACACACAAAAATCATTTTAGTAGACGGCGAAATGTTTTGGTATGGAGCGAAAATGCGGGATGCAGGGGCTTATTTAGTAAACTTAGCAGAAGAAATTTACAATAAAAGAGCTTGAGATGTCTCAAGCTCTTTTTGTAGAAGTGAATCATTTTCTGGGGAATAATGTTCTTTTTTCTGGGTATAAGAATTTATAAGTTTTGACTTTGAGAATTGTCCAGCTCAGCGCCCAGCGGCTAGTGTACTTCGCTCTTTTCCCTACGATAAGTCAACATCGGATCGCTAACGCTCTCCGTGTTTCCTTTATCTCAGTCAAAGCGCTCCAGTCCATACGCCGCTAAACGGGCGCTTCCGCTTTTCTTAGTATCAGTGAATTTCCTCATCTTCACCTATGCTGATTAATGGATTTAATTTTGTCATCATTCCTTTGCTGCGGAACCAAATTTTCATCCCCTGGCATTAGCCGCCATCCCTTGGATACAACCAACCGGAGCCACGTTCCGGGAATCCAGGACGTAACCAGTGCCAGCATAACTAGAATGGCAAAGAACTCTTGATTAATAATGCCAGTCGAATAGGCGACGGAAGAAAGGACGATTCCAGGACCGCCGCGGTCATTGATGGCTACACCGAAATTCAGGCTAGTAAAGGGATCTTGCTTGATGAATCGAGAGGTGATATAAACGGCGATTGTCTGGGTTAGGGTGGCAAATAAGAAATAGCCAAGGAAGAAGAGGACATCAAAGTGCTTTACAAGGTCCAGCTGTAATCCAACGGTTGCAAAATAGATAGGAATAAACCAGGAAAAGGAAATATTTGAAACGTTTTGCTCCACTCGTTCTGACAGCGCTTTAGGTAAGGCCATTTTTGCCACAATTCCAGCGAGCAATGCCCCAAAGATGGTTTCTACGTGCAGGTTGCCAGCAAGTGAGGCCAGCATGAACATGATAAATAAAAAGTATCCCAGGTTCGATGACCTAAATAAAAGGTTTTGCTTAATGAAGGTCAGGCGTTTAAAGAGGAAGTATCCAAGCGCAAATGTTCCAAGGATGAAACTCAATGAAATACTGACACTTTTTACTGCCATTCCAACAGTAAAGCTGCCTCCTTGGCTGGCGAGTGCTGTAGCGAATCCCAACGCCACCCAAAGCAAAATATCATGGATACCGGCACAGGCAATTACAATTTTCGCAAACCGTGTGTGCATAATTCCAAGGTCATTAAAAATTTTCGAGATGACGGGGATGGATGTAATAGCGATCGATATGGCAATGACTATTTTTATGGCCAAGGGATTGGCAGCTGTTCCTAGATAGGGAGTGATGTTAAATAAACCTGTAGCCAACCAACCGATAATAAAAGCGGGAATAGTGGCCCCAAGCACTAATAAGGAGGTGATTTTGGCATCCTCTTTACTAAACCGTGTTTGAAATTTCAGCCCCGAACAAAACATCAGCATGAGTAAACCAAATTGATAGAGAAGCCCAAATAACTTCCCTTCAGATGGAAACCCTAAAAACATCCAATCGAACATTTCCGGAAAAAAATGCCCTAAAATGGTAGGGCCAAGGACTAGCCCGGCTGCTACTTCCCCAATGACACGCGGGATAAAGATTCGTTCCGCGAGAAATCCTAATAAATGAGCCATTGCTAGTAAACAACCCATTGCTAACAAAAAATGACTAATTTCCTCTCCACTTAAACTAAACATCCATAAATCCTCCTTAAAATTGTGAGTCTCTTGTTAGGGTATGTGTAAGTTGTCCAATAGAAGTGGGCAGTTTTACCATTAAATGAATATTTATTAAACAGTTGATTCAATTTTGGTTAATCCGAATGATTCCGGCTGAATGATATTTGAAATAATTAAAGACCTCCAGCTGATACCCAGTATCGTTTGGAAGGGTGAAGGTATGATTGAACCCCATCTCAGAATGGGTGCCATAAAAAGTTACGCTATCATAGTATTTAATGGAAGTTCCAAGCTTGGTCATTTTTACAATGGAATACTTTATGGGCCATGTATGATCGTGGGTGGTTTGAGATCCTGTTATTGTGATGGAGTTCCCTTCAATGGAGAATTTTGAACTAAAAAAAAATGGTGCATCAATCCCTAGTGCCCAATTTATAGGACTTACAGGTGTTGGAGGATCCTGCCCGCGCTTTACTTTTTGAAAATACTTGTTGAAGAAATGGATAATTTTTTTTACCCCAAGATTCTCACTCTCCTATTAAATATGTCAATTACTGTATTATTTGCTAAATAGGTACGAAATGGAACGGCATTGTCCCAGCCTGTCACACTTTTTTTGGACAAATATTGAGACATAAGAGGATGAATAAGTTTTAAAATTTGGCGCACGATAGTAAAGAAATACGCCGATTTGCAGTACGCAGTCAGGGCCCTAATTTTGAAAAGAGGAGTGTTACGTGTGAAAAAGTTAATAATGTTAGTAATCTTTTTTATCTCAATCGGTTCTTCTGCCTATTTTCATGTTGGCCATGCCAACGCAGGTCAAGTAGAAGCGGGAAATACTCGCATCTCGAAAAAAGAAGCGGAAGCCATTGCTTTGAAAAAGGTCAAAGGTCAGGTCGTTAATATTAAATTAGAAAACGACGACGGCAAGGAAAAGTATGAGGTCATCATAAAAAGTGCTGGCGCCGTTTACGAGGTAGAAATTGATGCAAAGACTGGTCAGGTTTTAGAAGTGGAAAAGGAAGGCTCTTCCCGCGATGGTCATGATGGAGATGATGATCATGAAGGTCATGATGATGATCACGATGACCATGATGACGAGCACGGAGATGATTAAAAACATAAGGAAAAAGTTGCATGTCCATGAGATATGCAACTTTCCCTATTTGTATGGAAAAGTAAGGAAGTTTAAAAGATATTAGGTTCGAATCCACATTGGCGAAGCTGGGTGAGTGAGGCTGGGGCATCGTTTCCTAGCAGATGGCTTTGTGGAACGTCATTTACGTCTTGTAGGAGGAGGAATTCGATGCTGAAAAAATATATAGTGGTTCTCTTTTTTTTCTTTTGCTATACCATCATGAGTTTGCATCCATTTGCGGAAACCCAGGATCTCGAAAAGAATAAAGCAGTAGAAAGTAAGCCTTCCAAAAATAAGCAGCTTCAGCCCGACAAACTGCTGGAAATGATTGATGATGAAGAATCGAACCCATTAAAGATGCATAAAGGAGAAATAGATTCGGATTTAACGTGCACGAAGAATATTCCCTATACGGAAGCGCAAAAAAAACGGCTTGATCAAATTTATCATCGTATTTATATGGATTATATTGATTTGATAGAAACCTATGCATGGGCCGGTGCGTTAACACAAGATCAAAAATTAATTCGCTATAATATGTTGAAAAATTATGTTCTTACCTTTCAGAAGAGAAATTATAAGTGGTGCAGCGAATATGAGGAAGATGAATGGGAAGAAGAATGGTTTAATAGTGATAATGATTAACAGTGGGTTTAAAAAATCTTGTATACCATTAGCATTTTTCTCAGGTAGCGGGAATATATTAGCTAAAAAAGAAGTGATCATAATGGTATATATTGCTGTGGGCATCGGGGGAATCATTGGAGCGATGGGACGATTCCTCTTCGATTATTTCATTTCTCGTACATTCCTTCCACCTTCTTCCGGGATCTTACTTGTTAATCTACTAGGTTGTTTTATCATTGGATTATTTTTATCTTTACATTCTAAACGGTTTTCCCCGTTATTTAGAATTGGATTTTCAACAGGATTTGTTGGCTCATTCACTACATTTTCTTCGTTTAGCCTTAAAACACTAGAGCTTTTTTTAAAATGGGGTCCCGCGACAAGTGTCATATATGTTCTGTTAACCATGATTGGTGGTTTTTGTTTTGTCCAATTAGGGCAGTTTTTTGCTGCGAAAATAGAGAAGGGCAGCTTATGATATGATGAAAACACTTCTCGTAATCGGGGCTGGCGGATTTTTGGGTGCCATTTTTCGCTATTTTTTAAGTAACCTTTTTTCAAAATGGACGATTATTTCGATTCCTACCGGGACGTACATAATAAATGTTTTGGGCTCTTTCGCGATCGGCCTGATTTACGGTGGAAACTATTTCACAGATGTCCAAATTAATTTCTTAACCATTGGTTTTCTGGGTGCCTTTACGACCTTCTCCACCTTTAATTTTGAGCTGCTGCAATTATATAATGGAAAAAAACCTCTTTCATTGTTCATTTATGGGGGTGTCATGTACATTTCGAATTTACTTGCATGTCTCTGGGGATATGGCTTGGGGTAAAACACAATCAGCTAGTTCCTGTGGGGGCGGGAGTCAGTTTCGACAAATAGACCCAAAGGAAGACTTTTAAAATAAGGCTCCATTTAAGGTTCACAAAAACTTCACAATAAATCATATTGTGAAAGACTTCACAACGTGTTAAAATAAAAACAAGTTTAATTTGTGAAAACATTCACAATAGAGATATGACCATGCATTGTTATAAAATAAATGGAAAGAATGTGATCCTATGGCAATCTGTTGTAATATCTGTCACGCACCTATTAATGATGATAATAGTATTATTATGGATACATCATATACCATCTATCATAGAAATTGCTTTTGTGTAACAATGGATAACTATTGTAAAATATTAGAAATATGCTCATTTAAAAATATAAAGAAAAAATATCCCCTTTTGAATGATAAAATCGTGAAACAGTCGGCAATTCACACTCCACAATTCAAAAAAATAGGATAGGGAGCTTTCGGCTTTACTATTTCCGTTCTCCATTATTAAAACAAAAAAGCTGTTGAAAAAATTCACCAGCCCAAGTAATGATTCATAAATGAAACGAGTTATTAGTAAATAAGAATGGCTGCAATGATGACGGCGATTAACGCAAGAAGATTTGCACCGGTCATTGCCAAAAATTGATATTTAAAGCCGTTTTTATGATTAAGTCCTGTTAGGGCAAAAAAGGTTAAGACGACACCCGTGTGCGGCATGACTGTAAATACAGAGGAGGCAATGGCAGATACCCTATGGATGGCTTCAGGATTAATCCCCATTTCCAGATAACTTTTCGAGAAGGCTTCCATCACAATTCCCAAAGATCCTGAAGCTGAACCGGTTATGGCGCCGAAAGCTGCAGAAGCAATGGATAAACTGATGAGTGGATTACCTGGGATACCCAAAATGAAGTCAGAAATATATTTAAATCCTGGTGCAAATGTGATAACAACGCCAAAAGCGCTACAGCTGATGAAGTTAAAAAGACTGGCATAATTGAACCGCTTGCTCCTTCATTAATGACCGCTTTTTGACTTGGAATATATTTTTTAAAGAAAAGCGCTGAGACAATAATGGCAACAGTTAACGCGATTAAGATGATATTAGGTATTTTTAAAGCACTTCCTACAATAATAATGACAATGAGTAGTAAAATAGGAAGGATACTCATGAAAAATGGAGGAATCTCTTTTCTTAGCTCATCAGTAGTATCACTCACTCCAAAATCAGCAAATGTTTCTCCTCGTGCGATACTTTTGTTTAACGTTTTTTTCATATACCACATACCAAAGGTAATTGAAACAATGGACCCAATGATTCCTAAAAGTGGTGCAGCGGTAAGGGTTGTACCAAGATAGGCTGTTGGAACAACATTTTGTATGGAAGGTGTTGCAGGCAGCATCGTCATGGTAAAGGTTCCTAAACCAAGCATGATAGGAATAGTAATTAAGTTCCATGCAATGTTTAATTGTTTAAATAACGGTTTAGCAAGTGGAACTAGGACAAATACAACCACAAATAAACTAAGTCCACCATACGTTAAGACAGCGGTGATAATGAAAAGTGCGACTAATACTGAAAATGGCTTATCTGTTCCGGTTTTCTTCAAAATCTTTTGCGCGATAGATTGGGCTGCACCACTGACATCTATATACCTTGCTAAAATCGATCCTAAAATAAATACTGCAAAGAAATTGATGACAAAACCTGTAAGACCCGTCATATAAGAATGTTCTTTACCTATTAACGCTGAGAAAATATCCATTTGGTTCGATAAAATGACGATAATGGAAGCAATTGGAGCAACTATCAAAATGTTAAAGCCTTTCATGGCAGTATAAATAATAAATGCAATTGCGACTACTATTCCTATAACTTGAATGATCTCCATAGTAAATTTCCCCCAATATTTTAATGTGTTTTGGAATTATTATGGCAACATGAAATACTATCTAAGTCATTAGCCTCTAATATTCCACAACGTAAATGGTTAAACCCCTTTTGATTCCATTTTTTATTTCTTTTTCCGTTAGTTTATATGTCATTTGGTTGCTAAAAGCTCCATCATCACCATCCTCTTCTTCCAATCAGATCAACATGTATAGTTAAAACTAATATATATATTTAATTAAAGATTCTTGAATTCGAGATGTATTAAATAATTAATCATACTGTTTACATATATATATAAGAAATCCTATAAATGTAAAACAGCTGTTATTACCTTCTTGCAACCAATATTTAAGGGTTAGAGCATCTGTTGCAAGGCTCTATTGCAAGAAATATCGGGCATAGGGACCTTTGCTGCCAATGTGGCTATACATGGTGTTTTGTAAAAAATATACTACTAATCATTCCTAAACTATTAAGCAGTTCTTTTTCCTGGTAGCTTGATACTTGCTACTCAAATGCTTATTATAAAGGTCATAATTATATAACAAAAATACGCATTATAAATAATACTTATTCGTAAAACTTATAAATAGTGAAACTAGGGGGGGGGCGGATCTCCCAGCTTTCTACCTATATGGTGAATGGTGATCACGCTAGAATGGTTGGTGCCCTATTGTTCTGAAAATCCAGCAATTAAACAGTAATAATGGTATTCGTTTATTTTTTATAGTATTTTATTTTGTAGAGTTAATATTTGATTTAAAATTGATTATAAGAGGAATTTCATTTGAGAGGTGATTGATATGGCTTGGAATATTAAAAGCTCTAGTCAAATAAATGTGGATCGGTTTAGGGTATCCATTGATCAAGTAGAACTTCCAAATGGGGAGGAAAAGTCCTTTTCCTATTTGGACTTTGCAAAAGGGGTCTGTATCCTGCCCATCAACATCAACAATGAAGTCATTTGTATCAAACAGTACCGTCATGCCATTAACAGCTGGCAATGGGAATTACCTGCTGGTATGATTGATTTAGAGGGGACCTCTCCCCTGGAGGTCGCTAAAAAAGAGCTGGAGGAAGAGACTGGCTTTACCGCAGAGCATTGGCTTGATTTGGGCAGCTTTTTTCCATCACCAGGCTCCACGACGGAGGAGATATTTTTATTTGCGGCAGCCGGCTTAACTCCTTCTGTGCAAAACTTAGAAAACAGCGAACAAATTGAATTACATACGATTTCGATGGAAGAATTGAAAAGGCTAATTATCCAAGGAGATTTCAAGCATGGTGCAGGGCTTGCAGCTGTTTTAAGATATAAATTTATGACTGATTAAGATACTCGCAAGGTGCCTGTCACGCCCCGAATTATCTTGTTCCACGGTGATGTTCCACACGCGGAAATAAAATAGTAAAAAGCGACTCAAATTTGCTTCTTGAAATTTGAGTCGCTTTTTTATTGGTCATTTGATGGTAACCAGCATGGATAGGAACACATGCAAATCCAATTTTAAAATAGACAGGAATGCGTTTTAAATGGTGATCGTTTGGGTATTTATCAATTTGTCATACATATTTCCCAAGTGCTTAGAATGGTGTCAGGCACCAATTGCAACTTTTGTACTATTATTATGTAGGAATAGTTTTTTTGGCTGTGAGTGAAAAGCCATTTCTAGCGTGTTTCTACTATAAAACTAGGTAAATCGGAATATATGATGGTAACTGGCAAGATTTACAGCCTTGTGCATATCGGAAGTGTGCACTAGTATTATATAGTAGAGTCATGATAAAATATGAATTAATTACTTTTTCAAGAAAACAAAATTACCAATATAGATAATAGAAATAAAGGAGTGAAGTTAATGAAAAAAATTAGCCTTGCTTGGCAAATTTTCATAGGGCTGGCTTTAGGTATTATTGTCGGTGCTATTTTTTACGGGAATCCACATGCAGCTGAAGTTCTACAGCCAATCGGGAACATTTTTATACGTCTAATCAAAATGATTGTGGTTCCGATTGTCATTTCTAGCATTATTGTCGGGGTTGCCGGCGTGGGGGATATAAAATCGTTGGGGAAACTTGGCGGTAAAACCCTCCTCTATTTTGAAATTATTACAACCATCGCGATATTAGTTGGCTTATTAGCAGCTAATATCTTTCAACCAGGTACAGGGGTAGATCGGTCCCAACTAACAAAAACCGATATCAATTCGTATGTTGAGACAGCGAAAACAACAGAAACCCATTCCATGGTTGATACTTTTGTTAATATTGTCCCGACTAATATTATTCAATCTATCGCAAATGGCGATATGTTAGCAATCATTTTCTTCTCTGTTATGTTTGGTCTTGGTATTGCAGCTATTGGGGAAAAGGGAACACCGCTTATTAACTTCTTTAAAGGTACGGCGGATGCGATGTTCTATGTAACCAACCAAATTATGAAATTTGCACCTATTGGGGTGTTTGCGTTAATTGGCGTGACCGTTTCTAAATTCGGTTTATCTTCGCTCATTCCATTAGGTCAATTAATACTTGTTGTGTATGGAGCAATGATTTTCTTTATTTTGGTGGTTCTTGGGTTAGTCGCAAAATTAGTTGGCTTTAATATTTTCAAGCTTTTAGCGTATTTAAAGGACGAATTATTGCTAGGATATTCAACGGCCAGTTCCGAAACCGTTCTTCCAAAAATCATGGAAAAAATGGAGAAACTGGGCTGTCCAAAGGCGATTACTTCCTTTGTAATCCCAACTGGATATTCCTTTAACCTAGATGGATCGACCCTGTATCAGGCCATCGCGGCACTGTTTATTGCACAAATGTATGGCATTGAGTTGAGTATCATGCACCAAATTACGTTAGTGCTTGTCTTGATGGTGACTTCCAAAGGTATTGCAGGAGTTCCAGGTGTATCCTTCGTTGTTCTTCTTGCCACTTTAGGAAGCGTCGGCATCCCTGTAGAAGGACTAGCCTTCATTGCCGGCATCGACCGAATCCTTGACATGGCTCGTACCTGTGTCAATGTCGTAGGTAACTCCTTAGCTGCCATCGTCATCTCAAGATGGGAAGGCCATAAAATAAAAGACGAAATTAAGGAAATAGCAGCGTAGCAGGTGCCTGTCACTACCCAAAATTTGTCGAACATGCACGCAACGGTGCCTGTCACGCCCCGAAGTTTGTCGAGAAGTGTTAATCGCACTTCTCTTTTTTTTCGTTATGAGGGCCACGCCCTCGATAAGCTAAAGTTTTAAAGTATTAGTGAGGTATTGTTGTGTCTCTATTCTCAATTCTATTAACAATCTCCTTCAAATTGATAGTATAAAAAGGGCCCCTTTAATTAGGAGCCCTTGCTATACGGATATGGTTTCTTTTTTATCAAGATAGAGGTCATACATTTCTAAACTCTCTAGAAGTTCGTGCTTATACATGATTAACGCTTTTGTGACTACACTGTTATAATTCCTGCTAGTAAGCTCCTTATTACATTCTTCCAATTCCTTTTCCTTAACTAATTTCAGCTCCAAAAAAATGCTTTCTAGATCTCTCCCCATTTTGGCAACCTCCGCTTTCTAATTTTCTTCTTCTATAATTAAAGCTTGGACAAATTTTTAACCGTTTATACTAATTTTTTCTGTTTAATAGATTAGGGTCAGACCAGCAAGCTTTCCAATCGCCATTAGTTCTTTCGCTCTATTTTAATGCCAATAAGAGGTTTGTTTTTACACCAGATAGTGAATTGTCTGCCGCATCGCACAATAAAAATATTCAAACGCAACCAATCCTGTGGAGCAGCAATCCCGACCCTGGTATCACAAAAAAAGGTGAGGCACCAGCCTATCAGCCAGGTGCATCTGATACTATAAACGTTTTAATCTGGCAATATGGAATTGATGGGAACTTGTAATATTGATACAAACCTCATTCAATCTACCGTTCTAGAATCATTGTGGTAGTGGTGCCTGTCACGCCCCGAATTTTGTCGACGGGGGAGGGGTATGCTAGTGAGTTTGAATTAGCATTTTAAATCGTATGCTGATTGACATAAAAATGAATCCAAAAGTGCTCTTAGACTTATGACTAGAGCATTTTTTACATTGGGCTTATTCAATGTTGCCACCTGTTAGACTTCAATAAGTAAGCTGCCTCTTAAACAGCTCTAATCCACAACTCTTACAATCAATGGTTCTCCTTTGAATTGATTCTAAGTATTGCTTTTAAAATGGTTATGTAAAATCTAAAAGGAATGGCTTGTTTTCAACCACTTAGCTCTAACTAATTCTCGATCGTGAAGGAATTTACTTTTAGCCTGTTCCAAAATCACTAGCCCAAAATTCTTTTGCCATTTGGAACAGTCTTTTTCATAAGTCTTAAGCCGCTCCAGCATGGAATAGGAATCAGTAGGCTGAATATCAATCATTTCACTTTTATGGACGATTGCGTTAAGACCGTGTTCAATTGATAGCAGGCAATCTTTAAAAAATGAAACCGCAAAGTAGGCATAGCTGTCTTTCAAATAATTAGGAAGAATCTCAAATACAGGGGGCCCTAAATAAGGATGGATTTCTTCCATCCTGTTAAAAGTAATCGGGCTAAAGGAAAGGTCATCTTCATTAAATCTCTCGTACTTTAGTCCTTTCGATTGCAATTCAAATAAACCTTTGAGTATGTTTTCATAAACATCATCAAAGTTTTCTTTTAAATAGCAAAGTGTATTATATGCTTCGATTGGTAAAGATGACTTACTGTCTAAATGCCCCTTTAACTGCATTTCATTCTGTCCAAAAAACGAAACAGGACATTTTACCTTTATAGACCCATCCCAACAGCGGTATACATCAGAAAAGCAAAAATCATCTACTGTGCTTATCACCTTTAAACCTCCCTATGGGTGCCTGTCACCACCCGAATTTTGTCGATGGATTTAATGCTAGTTTTGTTCGAATAACTATTAGTTTCGGATTAATTACCTTTAGATTCGGACAGACATAGGGAAATTCCTGCTAGTTCTGTCTAAATAACCAAACCCCCTACCATTTTTTGTTCTACTACGTAAAACGAACCCAACATAGAATTGGATTCGTTTCTCTTAAGAAGACTTATACTCCTTTTTGAATTCTTCAGAATCCACTGTTTTGCCCTTTGCCCTATATTTCTGGAGGACCTTTTTTGATCGTGAAATTATCAGCCAGCAAAGCCCAATTCGACGGATATGGATAACCTAATGCCCAATAGCTGATTCCGCGAAGGTTAAATTCCTTTGCCAAGTCGAACTTTGCTTGTGCACTTCGAGCATCCTCAAACCAAACTTCATGGCCACGGCCTTGTTCATCGGTGTAACGGAAAAATGGTGATTGTGTGGTGGTATCATATTGAATGCTTGCTCCGTATTTGACGGCACGAGCAATCGCTTCTTGTGTACTAAAGGTTTCGGCCACTTGACCTTGTACATGTGGAAGTAGCCAATCACGGGCATAAATTTGAAAGCCTAAAAATATTTTTTCAGCTGGGATGACGGTCCTTGCATATTCGACAACACGTCTCATTTGGTTAATGGGTGAAATTGCTTGTGGCGGCCCGAGCCGGTAGCCCCATTCATACGTCATCAATACCACAAAATCAGTGATTCTACCATGGGCCTCATAATCATGGGCTTCGTACAATAAACCTGCCTGTGTAGCACTTGCTTTTGGAGCCAGAGCAGTCGACACAAAATAACCTCTAGGATGCAGGCGATCGACTGCTAGTTGAAGGAATTGATTGTAATTCTCACGATCAGCGGGTAACACATTTTCAAAATCGATGTTGGCCCCCTGGTAACCCTTTTCTGCCATAATGCGAAGCATATTGGTCAATACTTTTTCGCGTAATTCTGGACTAGATAAAAGGGTATGAGCTACATTCGATCCAGCCGCTGACGAGGTAAAATTTGTAATCGACATCATCGGTACTATATTTTTTGATAAAGCTGCTTGAATGGTTAGCTCATCATGTGCTGGGGAAAGGTCACCATTTTCATTAATTAAGTAAGCGAACGGACTTATATACGTGAGCAATGGGGCTAGTTCATTTGCAGTATCGGCTGCTGCTTGATCCGGCTGATACGTATAGGCATTTACTTCAATGATCGGTTTTCGTATGGGTATTCTTAAATGTGTTCCTTGATAAATAAAGTTTGGATTTTGAATATGATTTTCATTGATCAATTCTTGAACGGTCACTCCGTAGCGATTAGCAATTTGCCATAGCGTTTCCTCAGCTTGAGTGACGTGGATCCTGGGAGGGATGACTAGTTTTGTACCAGGATATAAGAGAGAGGGATTGGTGAGTTGATTTGCTTGGATAATCGAGTTAATGGATACTCCATACTGTTGGGCAATCGACCATAATGTTTCTCCATATCTAACTACATGCGAAGTACCAGGGACAGGGATGACTAACGACTGGCCAATTACCAGCCGATTAGGGTTTTGTAAACCGTTTAATTGAACAACCGTATTCATATTTACCTTGTAACGATTGGCTATTTGCCAAAGTGTTTCTCCGCTGCGGACAACGTAAATGACCACGAGCATCTCCTCCTGCATTTTTTCAATAGTGTAGTATATGCAGCTAATTGGGGTCAGACCCACAATTGGTTAGTTTAATAAACTTCTATCTTGCAAATTAGTGTATAAATTTGGAAGTATTTTCATAAAGTTTATATGACAGTCACTCTTTATTGGAATGTATGTCCTAAAGGGGGAATCTGAATGCGATATAGAAAATCTATTATTAGCGGACTAATTGCGATTATTATTTTAATCGTTGTTGTCTTTTCAGCTACCACTGTAGCGTCTGGTTATAGAGGTGTTCTTTTACAATTAGGGGCTGTAAAACCGACGATCTTATCGGAAGGGTTTCATTTTAAGATCCCGTTTATCCAAACCGTTCAACCGATTGAAGTACGGGTCCAAAAGGAAGAAAGTTCTCAGACGGCTGCCTCAAAGGATCTGCAAATGGTCACTGCTAACGTGGCTGTAAACTATTCGGCTAATCCTCAAGCTGTTAATAAGCTCTATCAGGAAGTGGGATTGGATTATCGTTCCAGGATTGTTGATCCAGCGATTGCAGAATCGTTAAAAGCGGTAACCGCCCAGTATACAGCAGAAGAGTTAATTTCCAAACGTCCAGAAGTATCGGCACAAGTGAAAGATATGTTAGAGGTAAAGTTAAGCAAATATTATATGATTCTAGAAGAAATCAATATAAAAGAATTTGCTTTTAGTGAAGAATTTAATAAAGCCATTGAGTCCAAACAAACCGCGGAACAAAATGCATTAAGGGCGCAGAGAGATTTAGAAAGAATCAAAATTGAAGCAGAGCAGAAGGTCGCACAAGCAGGTGCGGAAGCGGAAGCATTACGCTTGAAAAAGCAAGAAGTAACCCCGGAGCTAATCCAATTAAAACAAATTGAAGTCCAAGAAAAAGCTTTGGAAAAATGGGATGGCCGCCTGCCAAGCGTGACCGGCGGAGCAACGCCATTTATTGATGTGAATGGACTGAAGTGACACCGGTGCCCACATCGGTGCCTGTCACTACCCGAATATTCTTGTTTCACAGTTTTGTTTCATGATAAAAATCAAAAGGGGCCTTAATCGGAAAGCGGAGCTCGACCCCCGCATAGCTAATGTTTAAGTAGTTCTGAATAAAAGTCGCGGAGAGCATGGGCTCACCGCGACTTTTATTGTGTATTAATTGATTTTCATTTAATTCTTCGAAGTAAAGGATGCTATCTCAAAATAAGTTTTTTTGAGATAATAAACATTCTAGATATAAAAAATAAAAAAATGTGTTGCATAAGTAAATCAATGGTGATATTATAAATGAGTCGCTTTTAACAGCAGCTATATCAATCGAAAATGATAACGAAAAAAGTTAAATTTTTATATTGATATAATAACTGAGATGTGATATAATAACATCACTGTCGCTTATGACAGGTAAAATATTGTTCTTTGAAAACTAAACAAACAAAACGTCAACAAACAATAAATTATTAGCTTCATTATATGAAGTTAAGCCAACGT
>CAUSCO010000042.1:0-28045 GCA_963530265.1 uncultured Bacillus sp. | reverse complement strand
CCTCTACGTAGGCTTTTCATCCGAAAAATCGACGAAACCCTGATGTAGAGGCCCTCTACGTAGGTTTTTCATCCGAAAAACTGAAGGAACCCTGATGTAGAAGCCCTCTACGTAGGCTTTTCATCCGAAAAATCGACGAAACCCTGATGTAGAGGCCCTATGGTACTTTATTAATTCAGTAAACTATAATTCTAGAGAAGATTTTTCCATTATTGAGACATTAAAAAATCGCGAGTATAATAGAAAGATATGTGAGTAACTTATCATCATCCTAGGAGGAACATATGAAACAGGAAGGTTCAAGATCGATTGCCTTGCCGCTTACAATATCCATTATTGCCATCTCATTTTCAGCTATTTTCGTCAAATGGTCCGACGCGCCCGCTTCGATTTTGAGTATGTACCGGATGTGGTTCGCGAGTATTTTAATGATACCGATCGTATGGAAAAAGCGTCATGAATTTAACAATATTGTCAAAAAAGATTGGTTCTTTTTATTTTTTTCCGGCTTCTTTTTAGCGTTACACTTTATGCTTTGGTTCGGATCCTTGAAACTAACGACGGTAGCTAGTTCAACCATCATCCTTGCCTTACAGCCGATTGTCTCATTGGTCGGGGGATTTTTTCTGTTTAAGGAAAGAACCACTCTTTCCGCATTGATGACAATGGGCATTGCCATCGTGGGAGCGATGATGATTGGCTGGGGAGATCTCGCTTTAAGTAAGGATGCCATTATGGGTGATGTGCTTTCATTCTTCAGTGTAATTTCTGTTGTAGGTTACCTCTTAATCGGCCAAACCATTGTTAAAAAAGTCTCGCATTGGCTTTATAGCTTTTGTGTTTTTTTCTTTGCTGCCATTTTTCTTACAATCTACAATCTATCAACAGGGGTTTCGATGAGCGGTTATCCAGCCAAGGAATGGGGCATTTTCCTTTTACTCGCCACTGTCCCAACCGTCAGCCATGTCATTAATAATTGGCTGTTAAACTACGTGAATGCCACAACCATTTCCATGAGTATTTTAGGAGAGCCTGTAGGCGCAACGATTTTGGCATTCTTTATATTAAATGAAAGTCTCGTCGGTTCACAAATTGCCGGCGGCCTGCTCGTACTGTTGGGCGTCTTTTTCTTTTTGAGCCAGCAGCATAAACCGATTCCAGATGTAGTCAAAGAAGGCACATACAATTAGAACTCAAAAAGACCCTTAGAACATTGTTCTAAGGGTCTTTTATTAACGCAAATCCACCGAATTGCCTTAACTCTCTATAAATTGCAACCAATAGACTTGGTTTTTTATTAAAATGACGTGTTTGGTTGGATACAATTGAGTGTAAATTTTATTGAAATTTACACTTGTTGATTAATTGTTTAATCAAAGTTCATTGATAATCCTATTTAGGCATCGTATTCACAATCAAGCCAATATGGGTAAAGTAATTCATGACTCCGAAAAGAACAAAGATAACGCCGGCAATAGTCAACAAGAATCGGACAGTTTTCACTACCTTTACGTTTGGATTAGCTGTTAGGACAAATGGGAATAATACTGCACCAATTCCTGTGATTGCATACAACAAAGAAATAAACACGGCTTCAACCATTGGATAATCGGCTAAGAGACCAGAAATTGGTTCTTGTGGTGGTGCAGCAAACAACTGGAATCTTACACCAGCGAAGGCGATTGAAATGAGTGCAAGTCCCATTGCTGCGCCAAAATATGATATTGGTTTGATTAAGGATGGTATTTCTTTCATTAACATTGCTGATACAGCCTTAGGATCATTCATATCGATACCCTTTTTAAAATACATCGTTGATTTTCTCCATAAAAGAATGGAAACAGCCAATAGTAAAACACCAAACCCTAGAGTCGGCTCACCAAAAATAATATCATCAAACGGGAATCCTACCTTAGATAACGGCCATGTGAAAATCATATGAGCACCGGTAATCGTTAAGATAAAGCCTGGTACTCCAAAACCAATAGCCCATCCTTCCAATTGTGCAATTTTATTATTTTTCAAGTGAGAAAAAAAACGAAGAATTAGTAATAGTGCTACACCTGACGCAACCGACATAATCGTGTTGTAAACTGCTGATACAGACCAATCAATCACCATAAAAAATACCCCCAATTAATTTATCTTTACTTAATTTATTTTTAATTCAAGATAATAGTAACTCTAAATAAATTAGTTGTCAATATTTTAAAAGTTCCATAAACTATACCTCTAAAAAAAGGATGCTTTCATTCAGATGAAACTTAAGAGATAGATTGATAGGTAATTTATCCTGTAAAAGGAATGTTATTTCTTTTTTCTCATAATCATAATTTACTATTTTTTCTAAATTTACTAATTATTAATATTCTATTAAAACTAACTTTACATTTCTTCTATAGTTTTTAGTATGAACAAACAGAAACCATGAGGAGATGTTTGAAGATGAAAAAAGGTTTAATTGCTGGTATTGCTTGTCTTTCCCTTACGGTAACAACCGCTGCACCTTGGGCCGTATTAGCTGCTCCAGAAAAGACGATCACAACTGAAAATGGACAATCTACTTTACGTCCCATCACATCTGATGTCGCAGTTATTGCGCATCGCGGTGCTTCTGCCTACGGACCGGAACATACCTTGGCTGCCTATAAGCAGGCTATTCAAATGAAAGCTGACTATGTAGAATTCGATTTACAAATGACCAAGGACGGGCAGTTGATTGCCTTGCATGATGAGACACTGTCGAGAACAACTAATGCAAAAGAACTTTATCCAGACAGGGCGCCATGGCGTGTGAAGGATTTTACGCTGGATGAAATCAAACGTCTCGATGCCGGTTCATGGTTTAATACTGCTAATCCAACTAAGGCGAAAAAAGAATACATTGGACAGACTGTACCGACTTTAGATGAAGCTATTCAATTTGTGAAACAACACGGAAATGGAAAAGTCGGTCTTTATATGGAAACAAAAGCACCAAATGTTTATCCGGGAATGGAAGAAAAATTAATAGAAATCTTGCAAAACAACAATGTACTAGATAACAAGAATCTAATCCTCGAATCCTTCAGTGAGGACAGCCTTCGTAAGTTGAAAACCATGGCGCCAAATGTCCAGCTGATTCAACTTTATACGGCAGCTATGCTGAAAGGGAAAGATGTCTATCAGGAATTCAAGCGAATCTCTGAATATGCTGCCGGAGTAGGCCCTAGTAAGGAACTGGTTGTGCCAACATTCATGGAGGCTGCCCACCAGAATAAACTTCTTGTCCATCCTTGGACAGTGAACTCACAGGACGATTTGGCATCATTGCTTTCTCTTGGTGTTGATGGCGAGTTCACGAACAATCCTGACCTGTTAGCAGATTTGCTGGATAAACCTTATATTTCACATGGTGTTGCGAGCGGCGATGTTACCGATTCTTCAGCAGTCATTTGGGCCCGTACGAACGGACCAGCCAATGTTCAACTCGAAATTTCAACGGACAGCAGCTTTGAACACCCTTTTATGATTAAAACAGTGAAGGCTGAAGCGAAACATGATTTTGCGGTAAAGGTGGAACTTGATGAATTACAACAGGATACAACTTATTACTATCGGGCCCACGCTGTTTCTAGCAACTATACCGTAAACGGTTCCTTCAAAACGGCACCAGAAGAAAACAGCTTAAACCCTATGACGATGGTTTGGGGTGGAGATACTGGCGGTCAAGGAGAGATTCCTCCCTATAAAGCGTTTCAGGCAATGTCCGCGTTAAATCCAGATTTCTTCCTGTTCAGCGGTGACACTATTTATGCCGACAATAAGACGCCGGCGGTACCTGCTCCGCCATCACAAACCGTACAGGATTTTTGGGCAAAGTATAAAGAAAACCGCACGGATGCTGGTTTACGTAGCCTTTTACAAAAAACAGCTACCTTTTCCATCTGGGATGATCATGAAGTAACCAATGACTTTTCTGGTCCAACCCAACCGTTGACACCAACGGGTTTAAATGCCTTCAAGGACTATTGGCCAATATCAGATGAACGCAGTTCGGCCGATAAACTTTACCATACGTATTCTTGGGGGAATACCTTGGATATGATGATTCTAAACAACCGCGGTTACCGCGATCCCAACACCCAAGCAGACGGAGCGGATAAAACGATGCTTGGCCAAGAACAATTGGAATGGCTGCAGCAGCAGCTCCTTGAGTCGGATGCAAAGGTGAAGCTTGTCGCCACTTCTGTACCAATCTCAATTCCGACTGGAAAGACAAATGCCAGGGATGGCTGGGCGAATGGAAATCAAGTAAATCCTAATGATCTGACAGGATACGAGAATGAGTTCAAAAAAATCTCTGATTTTATCATTGAAAAAGGGATTAAGAACGTATTTTTCGTCACTACCGATGTCCACTTTGCCGAAGTAATCAAATATGATGCCAATCAAGATGGCAAAACCGATTATCATGAACTAATCAGCGGCCCAATCGGTGCTGTAAAAATTAATCCTGGCACCTTGGATCCGACATTTGGACCGGAGAGAATGTATGCGGAGGGGAATTTCTTTAACTTTGGAGCGTTCCGTGTAGATCCAGCAAATAAGCAGGCAACAGTGGAAATCCGTGATGAGGATGGAAAAATCCATTTTAACCAAACCTTCCAACTTGAAGATTAGGTAATAAGTTTATTAAACCAAGTAAGAATAATAGTTTAATCCCCTGCAGGAAGAATAAGCCGTTAATAAGGTTCGTTTCTGTCTTCCTGACAGGGGATATTTTTCTAGAACACTTTGAGCTATGCTTATTGTTTAGCAGGCGAATTAACAGGCCAACTTGGCTGCTCACCAGATAAAACCTTATGAACTTCCATTGCCGCGTGTACAGCCATTCTTGTCATACATTCCTCTGTATTGGACGCAATATGTGGTGTAAGGACGACATTATCTAATTGATATAAGGGATTATCTAAAGGCAGCGGTTCCTCGGAGAATACATCCAAAGCGGCTCCCTTAATTTCTTTATTTTTTAAAGCATTGATTAAAGCCGGTTCATCAACAATTTCGCCTCGAGCTAGATTGATAAAATAAGCTGATTCTTTCATTAAACTGAACTCTTTTTCGCCAATGCTTTGTTTTGTGTGCTCATTTGATGGTAAATGCAGGGTAATAATGTCCGCTTGTTTAAAAATTTCATCTCGGCCAAGAATCTTAATATGAGGGAATTCCGCAAGTTCTCCTAGATTTATGGTAGGTTTATAGACTAATACTTCCATCTCAAAGGCTTCTGCTAGTTTTGCAACCATCTTGCCAATCCGTCCAAAACCTAAAATACCTAATTTCTTTCCTTCTAAATCCGTGCCTTTATGTAGATTTTTGTAGAAAAAATCACCTTCGTACATTTTTTTACTAACATTTTGGATATTCTTGGCTAATATTAAAATTAACGTAAAAGTTGTCTCAGCCACTGTCTTAGCATTTGACAAAGGTGTATTCGTTACCCAAATTCCCAAATCCTCGGCTGCATTGATGTCGACATTGTCGTAGCCTACCCCATGTCTGGCTACGATTTTAATGTTTGGACATGATTCTAATATCTTTTTGTTTACAATCGAGGTTCTTAACAGTATGGCATCTGCATCCATACCTTCTACAATGACAGTTGCTTCATCGGTGGCTGATCCAATTAGTATTTCATATCCTCTTTCTAGTAAATAGTCTTTCCCTTCTTGGGCAATATCCTGTGGGATTAACACTTTATAGCTCATTTTTATTCCTCCTCATCGCTTCTATACGAAATACACACATAATGCTATTCTCTATCGATTGGTATGACAAAAGCTATTCTTCAGTTCCAATATAATCAGTACTCCTTTACTGAAATAATACTGGTGAAAAATAGCTTGATTTATATTCGATAGTGTCTAGTCAATAGCTGTGCTTTATTTACTTAGACAAAAGGCGCGATAAGCTGTTTCACCAGCAATGGTTATCAGCTTTTCCACATTGGTAATAGCCTCTGACAACGGCATCGGTTTAATAACAGTATCTAACACCAAATCAATCCCATTTTTATAAACTTCCTGCAAATCATAGTCAGCACTGCCGACAATGGCAACAACTGGAATATTGTATTTTTTCGCCACTAGGGCAACCCCGATTGGTGCTTTTCCGTTAAGGGATTGATTGTCCATTTGTCCTTCGCCAGTGATCACTAAATCTGCATCTTTAAGATGTGCTTCCAAGTCCAGGATTTCTAGTATTTTGTTGATTCCACGGTCTAATGCAGCATCGCAGAAGGCCATTAGCCCTGCACCTAACCCTCCAGCAGCACCCGCTCCAGCTTCATCGACAATATCAATACCCAACTGGTCTTTGATTATTTTCCCATACTGGCATAGAATGTCGTCGAGAACTTTCACATCTTCTGCTGATGCTCCCTTTTGCGGTCCATACACATGGGAAGCGCCATCTTCACCACAAAGCGGGTTGGTTACATCTGATAAGCCAATGATTTGCACATCCGCTAACCGTGCATCTAACTGTGTCAGGTCAATAGTCGCGATGTCTTTTACTCCGTTTGCACCAAAGCCCACTTCTTGACCATTTCGATCTTTAAAGGATCCACCCAAGGCCTGGACCATGCCAACACCGCCATCATTCGTGGCACTACCGCCAAGACCGACATATATTTTCTTGGCACCGTCGTCAAGGGCTGACTTCATTAATTCACCCGTACCATAAGTAGTGGTTTTATACGGATTTTTCATCTCCGCGTTGACTAAATGCAAACCCGATGCTTGGGCCATTTCAATAATCGCTATGTCCCCGTCAAGCAGCCCGTACCTCGCCTTTACTTTATTCCCGGCTGGACCGACTACTTCCTGGTATCGATATTCACCCTTGCAGCCTAGAACGAGACTATCTACCGTCCCTTCCCCGCCATCAGCAATTGGAATTTTAACAATTTCAACCGCCTGATCGAGGTTTCGAATCCCTTTTTCAATAAAATTGGCCACTTCTATGGTGGAGGCACTTCCTTTAAAAGAGTCTGAAGCAATCACTATTTTCATTTAGTTTTCACACCTCCTTCATTTCCAACTTTTATAAAAAATTTATTTAAAGTATTCCTGCTTCTTTCATCTGTTTCTTCATATTGTCTAATACAGGCCCTTTAGAAGCTTGACTTGGCTTAACGGAAACACCCACTTCTAATCCCATTAAATTAGCCATGTCTTTGGTTGCTACTGGGAAACTGGCCGCATCCTGTGAAAGCCGGACTGGATTTAATTTGAACTGAGCCTCTAAGGCACCGGCAACGTCACCCGAGATATATTTTTCATAAATTGACGTGACTAATGGTGCAAACATATTGGCTGTTGAACAAACACTGCCAACCGTTCCGATACATAAGCCAGGGAAAACAAGGGTGTCTTTACCAGCCATGACCTTAAAGTCAATATCTCTCGTACGTCTTACATACTCACTTAATAATGTAAAGTCGCCGCTTGAGTCTTTGATGCCGACAATATTTTCTACCTGACGCGCTAGTTTCTCAACGAGGTCTGCGGTCATCGTATAGCCGCCCACTCTTCCAGGGTTATTGTATAGTAAGACAGGTGTGTTTGGAACGGCATCAGCAACTGCCTTTAAGTGATCAAACAATTCATCAAACGTTGGCTTTAGAAACATTGGCTGTAAAATAGAGATCCCATCTGCCCCGCATGCTTCGGCGATTTTAGCCTGTTGAACAGCTTGTTTTGTGCGAATGGCTCCAATCCCAAAGAAAACAGGGACACGTCCTTTGGCTTGATCCATCATAATTTCAAAGCCGCGTTGGAGTTCATCATTGTCAAACATGTAAAACTCCCCGTTACTGCCAAATGCTAAAATTCCGTGAACGCCGCCGTCAATGACATGATCGACCATAAAGCGCAGTTTTGCTTCGTCAATCCGCTCTTCTGCATCTACGGGGGTAATAATTGGAACAATAATGCCTTTAATAAAATCTGTTTTCATTAAATATACCTCACTTTTCTCGAACCATTCCTTATGAGGACACGGTTTGATTTAGTTATCGAACGAATGCTGATTCTCGTTAAGCGTTTTCATTATTAAATTTGTCAAATTTCATCCTATACGATTATTTATTGAGGGAAATAAGGCTCTATAGGACGAAGCCATCATAAATGATTAAAGTGCAGGAAGTTATTAAGGTTCGTTATGTGAAACTCTTAACAACTTCCTTTCATTTGCCTATGATTTACACTATATCCTACTTATTGCTTTGAATGGTAATGTTATTAAGCTTTTCAAAGTATTTCGCGATACTTGAATGATCTTCTTTTTCATAGCCTTCAATTTTAAGTGCTTGAAGAATTTCCATTGCCTGTGATGTAAATGGAATCGATGCATTAATTTCATGTGAAGTATCCAAGGCATTTTGTAAATCTTTGATGTGTAATTCTACTCGGAATCCTGCTTTAAAGTTTCTATTTAACATCATTGGAACTTTGGCATTCATCACATTACTTCCTGCTAATCCACCCTTGATTGCTTCAAATACTAATTCAGGATCAACTCCTGCCTTTGTCGCAAATGTTAACGCTTCACTTACTGTTGCAATGTTTAAGGCAACGATCATTTGGTTCGCTAATTTGGTAATGTTTCCTGCTCCAGCTTCACCAACATAAGTAACAGATCCAGCCATTGTCATTAATAAATCATAATATTTATCAAATACTTCTTTTTTTCCTCCAACCATCACGGCAATCGTTCCTTCAATGGCTCCAGGTTCACCGCCGGATACGGGTGCATCTAAGAAGTCTACTTCAAATTTTTCTAATTCTGCAGCAAATTCACGGCTAGCTACTGGGGAAATAGAACTCATATCGATAACTGCTTTTCCAGTTGAAAGTCCTTCAGCCACACCATTTTCAGCAAACAAAGCACTTTTTACATGTGGAGAATTTGGTAACATGGTTATGACGACATCTGAATGTGCAGCAACTTCCTTACCGTTTCCTGCTGCCTTCGCACCAACGGCCACTAACTCATCAATTGCGCCTTGATTAAAGTCAAAAACGGTTACTTCGTAACCAGCTTTTATTACATTTTTCGCCATAGGTTTACCCATAATTCCTAAGCCGATAAATCCGATTTTCATTTTATATAATCCCCTTTCTAACTAGCTAACTTATTAATCATATACTTGCTTTTCATAGTCCTCTATAAAGCACATATAATAGAAGACTTGTAACTGTCAAAAATCATTTCCTACACTTATTATTTTAGGACTTTTGCGTTTTTTTACTATATTATAGGTAATAGGGTTTCTCGTTTTAAAACGGGCTTTTTTTATTATGGATAACATATTTATTTCATCTCCCAGCAAGGACAGTGATAATCATGGACATCTCTTCGACGCTTGCCCAAGTCATCGTGACTGATATGAAAAAAATCATTAACCAAGAACTAAATTTTATGGATACGACTGGACTGGTTATAGCCAGTACAGATTCTAACAGGATTAATACCTATCATGAAGGAGCAAAAAGAGTAATCTCTACCAAAGAGGACCTCATCATTGAAGAAGATGAACAATTTAAAGGCACAAAAAAAGGCATAAATCTGCCCATCTATTTTGAAAATAAACTGTTTGGGGTTATTGGAATAACGGGTGAAAAAAACGAAGTCGTTAAATATGGACAAATTATTAAAAAAATGACAGAAATCCTGATTAAAGAGGCATGGGTAAAGGATTACTTCATTCAATTAAGGGAAAATTACCGAACCATCATCGATTATTTGCTTTTTAACTCCGATTACGAGGAAGGCAAATCTACTTTTTCCAATATGTTTGACATTAATTTACGGTCTCCCAAAATCGTTGTAGTTGGCCACATGAGCAAAACGAACAAGTCTCCGCAAAATATTATGGAAAGAATGCACAGATTACTTGATAAATACTTCACTAGTAAACAGCAAAATATTTATACAATAAAAAATGATGAAATCATTATGATTATCGACCATACCTTCGAGAATGATCTTGAATATAATCTTCGCAGTCTTTTAAAAGAATCATCAGAAATATTACATCTTCAATTACTATTTGGAATTGGTTTAACCACTAGTCAAACCATCACTCACAAGCAATCCTATGAGTTAGCCAAGACAGCGATCAGTTGGTCAAAATTATTTTCTAGCAATGGTATCTATTATTTTAAGGACTTAGATTTAGGGCTAATCTTGAATCATACTTCTGACCCTGACAGAAGTTTATATGTACAGAAAGTATTGTCCAATTTGTCTGAAACGGAACTATCAGAATTTAGTCTTATCATTGATGTATACGGGAAAAATAATGGCAGCATCAACAAAAGTGCTGACGATTTATTTATTCATAAAAATACACTGCAGTACAAGCTGAATAAATTAGACAAGCTGACAGGTTATAATCCTAGAAATTTGGATGATTATGTGATTCTCAAATTGGCGTTTCTTTTTTATAAAATGAGCTAAAAAAGCTATTCTTCTTATTCATTGTGAATAGTCTCTTGCAACTAATCATAATGGGGAAAAATAGCTTTTGGAATTTGTCTTTATTGTAATAAAGTTCTCTCATGCTCTAATTTTTGTATAATACCGTCTTGTCCACCACAAGGATATTCAATCGCACACGGCACAGTTTCAGGAAATACTCGTAAAATTGCTTGGATAGGAAGATCGCCGGATTCAATATCAGTTACATCAATACCCGCTTCAGTCTTTTGAACATTTTTAATGTGAACATACTGGACGAACGGCTTCAACAATTCTGCGCTCTCTGCAGGATCCTCATTAATATAAACAAAATTCCCCGTATCAAAGGTTAACCCTAGCGGTAAACCAAAATCAGCGGCCTGTTCCATAAATGTCCTCAACTTTGTTGCACTGCCTTTTTCCTTTGTCTGGTCATTTTCAATCAGTAATTTTATAGAAGATCCATGTAAGAGCTCGTTGATTTGGGCTGCATGCTGTTTCGTTAGGTTGTCCAATTCTCCTAATGTCAATTTCACTTGAACGGCCTGTAAAGCTTTTGCTTCCTTAAAGTACCCTTCCACTTCAGAATTGACCTCATTCTCTTTAAATAACTCATCAGGCACAGAGTAGAACAGCGTCAATTGCTGTTCCTTTGCAATCTCAGCAATCCTGCCCATTTCCTCTTCACCATTTTTTATATACTCTCTTCGAACTTCAACATATTGAAATCCTGCCGATTTTAATTCCTTCAATAAATCAGCTTGGCTGCTAGTGTTATTTTCTACGAATGCTTGTTGATAGGCTAATGTATTTAAAGCAACGACCCGTGACATAAAGTTCACCCTTTTTCTTTTTATTTAAGAGTAACATGATGACTGTTTAAATAAAAGTCATCATTGTTCACTAGTATACAACAACTGAGTTAGATGATAAAAATGCTGAAATAGTAGTGGGAATTTTTTAAATATTTTTACTTTCATCCTTAATGCTATTTCAGGAAATTGTTTCTTCATTAAGTTATTTAATAATGGTTGGTAAGAGGCAGATTTAAATTTTGCTTTTAATATATCACTATCATTTATCATTTTTTTGAATATTAATTCTTTCAAAATTAGCGTTCACATAAGCAAATGAGTATGTTACTATCAGTAAGGTTTTGGAATCACTTTTAAGGATTACCCTTCAGATAAGAGCAAATCAGTTCATATCATCATGCTTTCCAAAATCAAACCGAAATGATTTTTTAGCGAGGTGTATGATGACAGCAATAGCATATAATCAAAGCGAAAATACGGAACTCCTAATGGAAATAATTCAGCTTCGAAAAAATTTAGATGAATTATATCATGAAAAAGGACCAGCCTGTTCCGACTATATTTCTCTTTCCATAGAGCTTACTTTACTCACAAAAGAGTACTTTGAAGAAAAAAGTTTACATCTGAGTAACATGTAAAGAAAAGAAAATCAGCCTATAGGTAAAGGGTTCCGTTACCTTTCGTAAACATTAAAAATGGTAATTAAAATGAGTGTCAAATTGTATATGAATTTGACACTCATTTTTTATTGGTGATAGAACCCTTAACAAAGTATTAAGAAATTATTAAAATGCAAATTCAAGTTTTAAATCATGCTAAGTTGTGGATTGGTGGGTATGCTACATAAATGGGAGGATTCCTTAAGTATGGGGTGTGTACCTTGTTTAATAGGATTGTAAAAGCTATTCCTAATTTATTTACGATTGGAAATTTATTGTGCGGTGTTCTTTCAATTACCCTTAATATGAGTGACTTTTTGGAAGTAGCCTCCGTTTTTATTTTCTTTTCGGCTATTTTAGATCTTCTTGATGGAAGGGTTGCGAGAAAATTAAAAGTGAACAGTGAATTGGGCGTAGAATTGGATTCCTTAGCTGATATTGTTAGTTTTGGTGTTGCTCCTGCACTTCTATTTCATTCAATCGCTGAACCATCCATTTTAACTTCTTTAGCATTTATCCTTTTCCCAATAATGGGGGCATTAAGATTAGCTAAGTTTAGTGTAAAACCAACCATTGGATATTTTAGAGGATTACCTATTCCAGCTGCTGGATTGCCCTTGGCTGGTATGGGATTCTTTTTATATAGCAATGCGTGGATTACCTTAATCCTTGCTGTGTTAATGGTAAGTCCAATTAGGGTT
Organism: uncultured Bacillus sp.; assembly: GCA_963530265.1. Lineage (GTDB taxonomy): Bacteria > Bacillota > Bacilli > Bacillales > Cytobacillaceae > Neobacillus. The sequence continues at coordinate 15,364 of CAUSCO010000042.1, read as the reverse complement.
AAAAAACTTTAATTTTATGACCCATTGAAAAAAAGCTAATAACCTTTTCGCAAAGGTGAAGTGACCCCCTTGAGTTGGACTAATAAGTCCAGTTTAGGGGGTTTTTTATACTTTCTGGTCCTAAGTGTATATACTTGTTAAAAAAGGCACAATCATATAATTGTGTGAAAAAGGATGCGTATGATGCCGATTAATTCTTTTGAAAACTATCCGATGAGCTGGAAGCCATCGATTGATAAAACTGAAAAGCCTATTTATCAAGCACTCGCAGTGCAATTGGAACAGGATATATTAAAAGGAGTTTTATTACCTGGAACAAAACTTCCTCCACAGCGAGAACTGGCTGATTATTTGGATTTAAATCTGAGTACCATTTCAAAAGCTTTTAAAGTATGTGAGTTAAAGGGCTTGCTAAGTGCATCTGTTGGAAGTGGTACATTTGTATCGTATGATGCGTTATCGAATGCGTATTTACTTGAAGATACAAAGCCGAAGCATTTAATTGAAATGGGAGCAACACTACCAGAGAATGCTTCTTATGAGCCACTGTTACTCCAACTTAAGAGTATGCTGCAAGAAACAGATTATGAAAAATGGTTTGGTTATGGTCGAGCAGGCGAAAGCCTTTGGCAAAAGGATGCTGCTATAAAGCTAATCCGAAGAGGTGGGTTTGAAACAACAGTTGATCACATTTTATTTGCTAATGGGGGTCAAAATGCGATTGCTGCTACACTGGCAAGTCTTTGTAAGCCTGGAGATCGCATTGGTGTTGACCATCATACATACCCTGGCTTAAAAACTGTTGCAGCACTGCTTAGTGTACAAATCGTACCGATAAAATCAGAGAACTTTGAAATGAGTCCAACATCCTATGAAGATGCCTGTAAAAATGATAATCTTAAAGGCATTTACTTGATCCCAGATTATCATAATCCGACAGCTTCCTTTATGTCTATTGAGACTCGAAAAATGATTGCAGCAATAGCCAAAAAATATAACCAGTTCATTATTGAGGATGCATCGTACCATCTTCTGGGCAAGAAACCTCTTCCAGCAGTCGCATCATTTGCACCTGAACAGGTCATCTATATCGCAAGTTTATCTAAATCATTAGCCCCAGGGTTACGACTAGCCTATGTAGCAGTGCCGAGTCAATTCAAGGACCCAATTTCAAAGGCACTTTATAATTTAAATATAACAGTCTCACCGTTATTAGCAGAACTTACAGCACGTACAATTGTATCAAATCAATTTGAAGTCTTGATTGAGGGTCATCGGGAACAAACAATTCGCAGAAACCAAGCCGTAAATCAATATTTGGCAGACTATACGTGTCTAGGTGTTGAAACAGGCATCTTTCGTTGGTTGCTGTTACCAGGCAAGATTACAGGTGCTGAATTTGAAACGTTAGCTGCAAAGCAGGGAGTACAAGTGTATGCTGCTGAGCGTTTTGTAGTTGGAAATAGTTCTCCAGAAAGAGCTGTAAGGATATCTGTCTGTGCACCGAAAACGCTTGAAGAGCTTGAGCAAGGATTAATGATCCTTAAAGGTTTACTAACCGAATTTTCTTAAAAATTGTTTGCCATACAATTTTAATATTGTATGGTTTTTTTATGCTTGTTACGATGATTCAAACTAGTAGAGGGAAAGGAATAACCCTTTCAAATAAATTTTTACAACATATACACAGTCAGAAGGAGGACAAAATATGAGCAATCCTGTAATCATTGTTGGTGCGGGTTTAAGTGGCCTGCGTGCTGCATCACTACTTACTGAACAAGGCATTAAATGCAGGGTCCTAGAGGCTAGAGATAGGATTGGCGGCAGGGCTTTGAGTATGTCTGTTCCAAACAGACCTGACCTAGGTAGATTTGACCTTGGCCCGACGTGGTTTTGGCCACAGGATGAGAGCCATATTGCTAATCTTGTTAAAGAACTTAATTTAGAAACCTTCGTCCAATATAACAAAGGAGAAATCCTTTTAGAACGATTCCAAATCAAGCCGCCAGAGCGCTGTGTGCTGAAAGAAAATTCTGATGAAAAGTCGATTCGATTGACTGGAGGTGTGTCGTCTCTTATTGATGCTCTAGCAGAGACTTTTCCCTCAGAAATAGTGGATTTAGAAACGCGAGTGAAGAAAATTCAGCTGAATGAAGCTGGTGATATCATGGTTGAAGCAGAGCTTGCTGATGGAAAGAGAGTCAAAATTCCTGCAGATGCTGTTATTTTAGCATTGCCACCTCGTCTTGTGGCACGTCACATTGAATTTTCTCCTTCCCTTCCTCCCAATCTTATAACTGACATTGTCAAAAAACCTACGTGGATGGCGGATCAGGCCAAGGCAGTTGCAGTCTATGACCGTCCCTTCTGGAGGGAATCAGGACTTTCTGGATTTGTGTTGAGTTCCGTTGGTCCCTTACAAGAAATATATGATGCTTCACCTAATAATGGCTCTGGTGCATTATTTGGTTTCTTCGGATTGCCTGCAGAAGCACGTAAAAAAATGGGTCAAGATAAAATTTTAAAATTGGTTGCTGACCAGTTAGTTAAGCTCTTTGGAAGTGAAGCTAAAGACGTAAAAGCTATTTTTTATAAAGATTGGTCCAGCGATTCTGAAACGGCTGTTGAGGAAGACTACAGTCCTCTTAGAAATTACCAGAGCTATGGTCAACCGCCAGTAGAAGGTGTATGGGAAAAGAAACTAATTTTTGCTGGTACAGAGACGAATTCACAATATAGTGGACATCTTGAAGGTGCACTTCAGTCAGCAGAACAGGCAGTTTTTAAAATCATTAATTTAAATAACAAGCCTTTATGACACGATTAATGAGTATCTTGCTAAAGGTTCAGATACCACTAATAAGCAGAAATTGATCGTATTGTTCATTACTCTGCTAATCGAACTATTTCGGTCTACATCGAGCCTCTTCTGTAAATATATTTCTTCTCCTTGGACAAACTTATTCTGTAGATTTAATCAAGGAGGAATTAAATATGGTAAACGATATTAAACAGGAAATGGAACGTATTTGGGCTGAAACGTGTGGTTCATGGGAAAATTGTACTCAGGAAAACATTCAGTCTTTCTTAGCACAATGCCTAGAAAACAGCATAGATCCACAATATTGTATGAGTTGGGTAGAGCAACATAATAACCAAATCCCTAATTGGTCAGCAGTTTCGAAGGTATCTCTTGATTGGGTAAATGACCACACTTCAACTGGTTCGCCTATTAACGGACATGAACCTCACTGACTACTCCCACAGCTAAAGCAGTGGGGTTCCCTTATACTTAAAAGCCTTACAAAGCTCTCGGCAGTCTACTTAAATCTAAAGGAAGGCTCTTGCCTTTCTTCTTTCCCTTAAGTAGGACTCTGCGTACACATCTTTGCTGGATCTTTTGTTCTAAGAGACTTTATGTTCTATACAACTGTTGTTGTATTCATGAACATCTTTAACAGAGGCGGGTAGCTCCACCTACGAAGAATAAGTTCTTCCTTAACTTGCTTTTTTGATACCGATACTACATGGCAATGAGTCTTTTGTTTGCCTTAATTCTTTCATATGTTCATTGTGAAGCTTGACAAACTGTTCAAATGTTTGATGGCATAATTCTCGATTGGGATGTCGCAAATCAATCTGGCTATTCATTAATAGAAAGGCACTGTATAAATCTCTTTGCACGTTCCTAGTGTCAATCGCTGTCCATCTCTGAGAGAGTTTTTTCTTTTTATAAGTGTCAGTCACATGGTTATACTGACTGGCTTTAAACGTTCGGGTATTCACTTTATGAATTTCACTATTCAGATAACCTAATTTTTGATGAATCATCCTAATTAATAAAGCAGGAGCGTAGGAGCCAACGCTTTTTCCAAATCGCTTTTTCCGTTGGCACTTTCCTTTAGGATTCACTTTGGTTTCTTTTGCTCGTTTCGCTAATGCTTGAAAATTCATGGTTTCCACATAGACTTCATTTCCGCAAGATAAAATACGGTTAGCAATTTGAGCGTGCTGTTCTTTCACATAGGCACTTCGTTTTCGATAGAGTTCTTTCACTTGATACAAGATTTTCATGTACTGGTGACTGCGTATCCATGTTAATTTGATTCCTTTTTTGATTGTGCCATCTACATTGAAATTATGGGGATTCGTGCTTCTGCGACTGCGATCCAATCTTCGCAATAACCGTTTTTTCTCTTTATCGAGTTGTGGTAGTTTGGGGGCGAGTGGTTGAATGAAGACTTCCTTTTTAGATGATACCGCAACCGTTGAAGTCCCAATGTCAATGCCGACACGACCATCCGGTGTTTCAGGATGCCGGAAGGATCCAGTGGTGTTGATTCGTTTGGCAGGAGGAATGCCATCCATGACGAGTTGAACATAATAAGCATCTTTGCCACCGATTACTTTCCGTACCAAACGGCAATATTTGACTCTATGAGAAGAAAGAACTTCTTGGGCAAACAAATCATTTTTGCGAATAGTAACGGGCATTTTGAGTCCCGTCCAATGTATTTGGTTGTCTCGAAAAAGAATGCCGGAACGATTGGTTTTATTTTCAACGGTATGGACGGTTCCGTATTTTTTGAAATGAGCCTTTTTCCCTTCAAAAATGACTTTTTTCATAGCTGTCCATACTTTAGAAGCTACTTTTTGGGCAGTATGACTATCTATGTGTTTATTGATGTTTTTCTGATGTTTTTTGATATAATCATGCAGGCTGAACTCGGTTAATCCAAAAATTTTCCGAATCTCTTCAAGTTGTTTGCGATAGGCATTTAATTCTGTTTGGTAGGCTTTCAACAGTTTCTCATTCGTTGTACGGCTTATTTTTGATTTTACTTCTCGATAACCATGAAGTTGTTGACGATAACGTTTCGATTCCCTCATTAACTGAACTTGTTTTAAGGCATAAGAAAGGATGTTATTGTAGAGGTTACGAGCCAATTCAAATCGTTTGTCTAAAATATGTTGTTGCCATAGAATAGTTGAGAGCTTCAATTCTAAAATGAACGTTGGATTATTGACTCTTTTCACAAAATACATCCCCTTCTAAATTATGTATATATTCAGTATACTAAAGGAACAGGTGTTCTGCAACTCCGAAAAGCATTCCATTCATCCCGACACCTAAAGGAATGGGCTTTCTGGAACTAAAATCTGTAACAGTTTCAAGATATTCCGCAATAAAGCTATTAATACTCGAAGTTGCCGAACCTATAAATACCACTGTAGCAATGGCTAACCAAACAATTGGCTTTTTCAATACGCTTATTTGAGCTCCATAAGAAAGTCTTTCTTTAACAGGTAAGGAGGGAACAAATATCAATGTAGCTATGAAGGCAATAGCATTTACGATGGCAAATAAAACAAAAGCCATTTCTAAAGAAGTTGAACTAGCAATAAAGTTAGTGATTGGTACACCAAGTATCATCCCTGCGGTTACACCCAAAATTACTTTAGAAACAGCCTTCGGTGCTTCTTCCTTGCTAACGGATGTAGCAGCTACTGTCAAAGCCAATGAACAATAAATTGGATGAACAAAGGCTGGAATCACACGAGCAAGTAGCAAAACGGTAAAGCTTGATGCAAACATTGAGAAAATGTTACCTACAACGAAAATGCCAAGTACAAGAAGCACTACCTTCTTGCGGTTTATACCTGAAAACAATAACGGCATAATGGGACCAGATATTGCGACAGCAAGTGCAAAGAGACTCACTAGCAGCCCTGCTTTGGATACACTGATTTCAAAATGCTCAGCAATTGAAGGTAATATCCCAATGACGCCCATCTCAGTAGTTAGGATACCGAAAACTCCTATTGTCAATATAAGTATAAGTAGATTATTCTGTTTAGGCATAAGCTTAATCTCCTCTGTTCGTCACTTAATCTGTTGTTCCTTGCCGTTTAAGACATACCACCATTCATCGTCCAAAAGAGCGACTAAAAGATTGTCCAGATTGCACAATCTGACGTGCATTTTTTAGACGAAGAGACTCATATTCCAAAAGAGCCTCAGCTGCTGAGTTTCCTTGTATTCCCTTTGCAACACATTTGGCTAAGGTAGCTGCATCTTGTAAGGAAGCATTAAATCCCGATGCAGTGAGTGGTGTAGGTAGGTGTGCTGCGTCTCCAACAATTGCTATACGTCCTTTCACTAGATTGTCAGGAACGTATTCGGCAATCGGTGTTCCTGTAAGGTTACGTGTTTGAATACTATGAAGAGTTGCGTCTAACCATGGTTGAGGCCATCTAACAGAAGCCTTTTCAGCTAGCTCAATCAGTGTCTGTTCTGGGATGTCAGGAGCATGAAGCGAATGTCGCACAACGTTTCCTTCCACACATACCAGACGACGTAACAAATCATTTTGAGTGTTATCGTACCAAGCCCATCCCAGTCGTCGATCTCCTAGAGCGTGAGAACCGTCTGCTCCAGCTAAAATAGTACCGAGTAAAAAGTCACCAATGCCATCTGGCATACTAAACTTCGGGGCATTGAGGCTAGGTCGATGTTTTTCAGGTATGTCATTCTCATCTACAATAGCTACCCATATCAAGTATCCCGCAAAAGTTGCGTTCGGTTTATGCGGTGTAACATGACGTCGCACAGTACTGCGGTGACCATCAGCACCAATCAAAATATCTCCATACAATGTCTCATCTTTATCCGTCACAACCCAAGCAGAGTCGTTGTCCTGATTAACCGTTTGGACACGAGTATCATAACGTAAGTCAATTCTCGGGTCGGCTTCGGCTTCTTTGCGTAAACGAAACTGTATAGATTCCCAAGCCTCAGCAGACCTAACTCCACCAGATGCAACCTTTCTCAACAGTTTCGCTGTTTTAGTTCGATCAATTTCTCCACTGTCAACTTGAAGAACAGCACCACTACGTGGTTTCGCTCCAGCTCTCTCTAAAATTGTAACTTTCAATCCTGCTCGTGAAAGAGCAATTCCTGTCATTAGTCCAGAAAGAGATGCACCGACAACTATAGCAGAACCGTTTTCTTTTTGAATGGATTTGATAAAAGTGTCATTGATTGATCCGTTCGAGAAATCCTTTCCCATCATTGACTTTTCTCCTTATTGATAGTGTCTTCAAATTGGAAAAACCGAATTTCCTGATTAGAAATCGGTTTTTGCGTGATACAAACATTTAAATATCATATTTAACATTACCGAGCCATCTTGCAAATTCGGGATCTCTATGAGAAAAGAACACGCTGTCTTTTGTGTCTAAAGCAGCAATCTGATCCATATCCACTTGATTTAATTCAAAGTCGAAAATATCGAAATTTTCGATAATTCTTTCTTTATGAACAGATTTTGGAATGGCCACGACTCCTCTTTGTGTCAACCAACGTAAAATTACCTGAGCAACGCTTTTATTATATTTCTCAGCTATCGCTACTAAAGTTTCATTCTGGAACATGTTATTTTTTCCTTCGGCAAAAGGTCCCCACGACTCTATTTGAACGTTGTTCTCTTTCATAACTTTTGCACTTTCGATTTGCTGACAGAAAGGATGTGTTTCCACCTGGTTTACGGCAGGAGTTACTTCATTATGATCAATTAAGTCTATCAGACGGTCCATTTGGAAGTTACTTACTCCGATCGCTCTGATCTTTCCTTGCGCGTACAATTCCTCCATGGCCCGCCAAGAACCATATAAGTCCCCAAATGGCTGATGAATTAAATACAAATCTAAATAATCCACTTGCAATCGTTCTAGTGATTTTGCGAAAGCTTTCTTTGCACTCTCATAACCTGCTTCCTGAATCCAGAGTTTTGTCGTAATAAAGATTTCTTCTCTTGGCACACCACTGCGTTTGATTGCTCTGCCGACAGCTTCCTCATTAACATAAGCCGCAGCTGTATCAATCAAACGATAGCCTGTCATAAGGGCATCGTAAACAGCTTGTTCACATTGGTTTGGATCTTCAATTTGAAAAACACCAAAGCCGAGTATAGGCATCTCAACACCATTGTTTAAAATTACTTTTTGCATATAACATTCCTCCTGTGTTTTACATATTAAGTGTCAAGTCACTCATTTTTTTCCCATTTCAACATTATCCTTGATTGGGATTTCCATTTTCAGCACGCTCATGCTACTATAAGGCTACCACCTTCGAGTAACACGAAGTCAAGAGTTTCTAAGTAACTTTATATAATTTTTTTCGAGGAGGATTAACAATGTACACAGTGAAAGAAGTGGCTAAACTACTTGATCTGACCGAACATACTGTTCGCTACTATACTGATAAGGGGTTAGTCCCAAGTTTACAGCGGGACAAAAATAATAATCGTCTTTTTGATGATGAATCGATCAATTGGCTTATAGGTGTAAAACATCTGAAACAAAGTGGTATGTCTGTTGAAGACATAAAAACTTATGTAGATTTATGTTTGGAAGGAAATTCTACCATTCAAGAACGCTATGAAATCATTTTAAAACAAAAAGCCATTGCTCTGAATCAGTTGGAGGAAGCAAAACTAAGAGCTAAATATATGGAAGAAAAAGCAAATCACTACCTCGATATTATCAATGGAGTGGCCCCAGATGATATGAATCCTAGAGAATGGGAGTCAATAAATGCTAATATCCCACTTAAAAAAGAACAAGCTAGTTGATTATGGATTTTATTTCTAAATCAGAAGGAAAGATTATGATAAGCGTTGAATTTATAGGGATGCACGAAAGCACTTCATCTTTATATCAGGAGGTTGTTACGTATGTCGAGAGATTTATGGTTGAACTTGCCGGTACGAGAACCTGAACGGGCAAAGGACTTTTATACGCAGCTCGGTTTTCGGTTGAATGAGCAATATGCAAGTCAAGATGGTTCATTCAGCTTGATCGTTGGCGACAATCAGATTGTTTTGATGCTCTTCCCGGAATCCACTTTCCTCGGTTTTATGGGGAATGCTGTTGCGAATTCGTGGCAGGGTACTGAAGTGTTATTCTCTCTGGGTGCGAATTCCAGGGATGAAGTTGATGAGCTCGCGTTGAAAGCCGTACGTGCCGGCGGCTCTATATTCAGCAAGCCGGGTGAGCAGGGCGGTTGGATGTACGGCTGCGGTTTTGCCGATCCGGATGGTCATCGGTGGAACATATTGTATATGGATATGAGCAAATTGCCAAAAGGATGAACGCCCGACGCTTGCGGTGTTTAAATATCAAGATAAATAAAGTTACTTAACTAACATTGGTGATGCTTGAAGCACTGGGCATCGCTTTTCTTTTTCAAGAAATGGACAGGATAGCTGAATAAAGACCCCAACTTCTGAATAATACAATAAAAAGATAATCCATTAGAAGGGAAGTGTTGTATTTGAGGATATTGGTGACTGGTTCAACAGGACAACTAGGTTCAGCTTTGCTAAATCAACTAAAAGGTTCTGATTATATAGTTAAAATAACTTCGAGAAGAAAACCTGAAGGAATAGGACATTTCGAGTGGGTTTATAGCGATTTATTGTCTGGTGAAGGTATAGAAGAAGCAGTAAATGATGTAGATGTAATTATTCACGCAGCAACAAGTCCAACAAAAGATTCGAAAAATTTCGAGGTTACAGGGTTTGAAAACTTTTTAAGTAAGCTGCAACATATAAAACATTTTATTTATCCGTCAATTGTAGGCATTGAAGAAATACCATTGAAATATTATAAGCTTAAATACGAAGCAGAAGAATTGTTAAAGAATAGTTCTATTCCTTATACAATTGTACGTGCAACTCAGTTCCACGGCTTTGTTGAAAATTTACTATTATCAAAACCTCTCTTTAAAAGATACATTATCCCCGGAAACATTAAATTTCAAAGCGTGAGCGTTGATGAATTTGCCAAAAATTTAATTGATTTCATTAATAAAGGTCCTCAAGGAAGAACTGATGACTTTGGGGGACCAGATATAATGACGTTAAGAGAGATGGCGGAACTGAAAATTAAGATAAACAATGAAACAAATAAAGTTTTAAGCATTTCTTTACCAGGAAAACTATACAAATCTTTCTGCGGTGGGAAAAATACCAATTCCATTCAAAAAGTAGGGAAAATTACATTTGAAGAGCATCTAGGTAAGAAGATGGAATGAGGATGTTGTATACGAACAGATTGCTGGGCACCCCTTTTTTATTTTCTAAACAAGATTGTGAAGAAATATACTAAGCTATCGGGTGGTTTTCTTGTGTCTTCCATCATGTCTCTTAGATTCTATCACTTTAAAAATTTTTTTTAATTAAGTATGATTATATTGAGTATTTCTAATATTAGCAATTAGACAGGGAGTGATAGAATGAAAGCGATTATTCATGCTAACAAAACGGGGTTTGATGGATTATCATATGGTGAAATGGAAGAGCGGCATCCGAGTGTTGGAGAAGTAAGCGTACGACTAAAGACTGCTGGTTTAAACCATCGGGATCTGTTTGTCCTGGAGCGTCATAAACCAACAGAGCCACCACTCATTATTGGTTCGGATGGTGCTGGGATTATTGATGCAGTCGGTGCAGGAGTCGTTGGCCTTCAAGTCGGGGATGAAGTCATCATCAATCCTAGTCTTGGTTGGAAAGAGAAAAGCATTGTCCCGCCGCAAGGCATTGAACTTGTTGGCCATCCAAACGACGGAACTTTCGCAGAGCAGGTGATTATACCCGCCGAGAATGCCATACATAAACCTCATTTTTTAACGTGGGAGGAGGCTGGCGTCCTATCATTAGCTGCACTGACCGCTTATCGGGCATTGTTTACCCAGGGGCAAATCCGTTCAGATATGAAAGTTCTGATTCCTGGAATTGGCAGCGGCGTAGCAACGTTCTTATTACAGTTCGCAAAAGCGGCCGGGGCAAAAGTTTACGTTACCTCCCGTTCACAGGAAAAGTGTCAGAAAGCCCTCGAACTAGGTGCTGATAAAGCCATCGATAGTAATGAGGATTGGGAGAAGGCACTTGGCGGTGAAAAAATGGACCTGGTCATTGAGTGCGTCGGGGCTGCAACTTTTAATAAGTCCCTCAAACAGTTAGTTCCAGGTGGGACCATCGTTACATTTGGAGCTTCTGCAGGTGATGTCGTTGACTTCAATCTCCGTGACTTTTTCTATGGACAGTTTCGTATGTTTGGTTCATCATTGGGCAGTGGGGAAGAATTCAAAGAGATGATCGAATTTATTCAAGCACATCAAATTAAACCGGTGGTTGATCGGATGTACCGATTGGACCAGTTCAACCAGGCTTTTGAACGCTTGGAAAAAGCAGAACAATTAGGAAAAATAGGGTTTTATTTATAGAAAAAAGGGGTCGGGTCCCAGTCGCTTTAAAGTTTATGCGATGGGGATTCGACCCTGTTACATAATAATATTAGTTATCTTGAACGATTGGCTGATCTATTACATCGGTATCTACGGTAGTATTTGTACTGACTCCATTAACCGTTAAAATATGAGCACCTATATTGGAAGAACCTGAACCATGTGAGTTTTTTACTGCATTTTTTGGAGAAACAAACACGGCGCCTCCAAATTGTACAACGCCTCCGGTCACGTTCTCAATATTTACGGGCTGTGGAAAACCTGACATAAAGAACATCCTTTACAGTTTAATGACGTTATCTAATGTATGCGGGAACCCTGCATTCTGTTCGCCTATACTAAAAACTCGAGGATAACTATGAAACTGATGGATTTATCGTTTTCTTCACTAATGTTGCCGTTGCCTGCCCCCTCAAAATGCTCTCTGAATAAACCATACCAGCCCAAAACTCAAAATACCAATTGATGTTCCAGGAATCAACCAGTGCATCTTCTTTATTTTTGTAAGTAAAGATAGTACAGGTAGTGTTATCGAAACAATGACTAGCTGGCCGAGTTCAATCCCAATATTGAACGACAGGAGCGATGTCGCCAGAGATTCTCGGTCTAATCTCATCTCTGCCAGCAGGCCTGCAAAGCCGAAGCCATGGATGAGTCCGAACCCAAAAGCTAACCATGGCTTGTGTTTTGGCTCTCGATTAAAGATGTTAATAAGGGCAACATATACAATACTTAGCGCAATCGCTGACTCCACAAATTTTCCCGGCAGCGAGACAATATCTAATGTAGCGAGTGCCAGGGTGATGCTATGCGCAATCGTAAAGGCTGTTACTAATGATAGGATATGGCGAATGGTTTTGACTCCAAACAGTAAACTAATAACGAATAAAATATGATCATAGCCGGTAAAGATATGCTCTAATCCAAGCAGGACAAATTGTTTCATGTTCTGGAAAAAGCTTACCTCACCAATTTCTACATTTCGCGATTCGAATGTAAGGACTTTTTCCTGTTCATGCCCATCCATTTTGATTGTGGCAAAATTGGCATGGCTTGGATCGGAATCGTCGAGAAACAGATTATAGTCCATTACTAGCTTTTCTGGCTTATTCTCGAGCACGTATGTCATATTCATGACCGCGAACTGACGGTCCTCTATCATTTCAACATCTGATTTGTTAATGCTTCCTTCAATTTGAACACTATCGGCGTACATCTTGATATGAGAATTTATATAGTCCTGCACAATCCTAGAATCGACAAGTTCATTTTGATTCATTTCCTGCTCAAGCGCATGCCCTAATTCTTCAAGATCAACTTTCAATTCATAATCCACTGCGGTATCCTTCACTTCTATTAGGGAATAACCCGTGCTGTTATTGGTATGTGCCGATGCTGATGAGGAAAAATAGCTGCTTACAACAAGTAAACTAAGCAAACAAGTCATGACTAGATTTTTCATAGAATTGAATTCACATCCAATCTTTTCGTTATGTAAAACAGTGCCCACCTGATGCTTTTTTTCCTGCTAGCGGGCACTGTCATCCCTTCACAGTGCCCACCTGATGCTTTTTTTCCTACTAGCGGGCACTATCACCCCTTCACAGTGCCCACCTGATGCCTTTTTTCCTGCTAGCGGGCACTATCACCCCTTCACAGTGCCCACCTGATGCCTTTTTTCCTGCTAGCGGGCACTGTTACCTCTTCATAATTAAAGGACGAGGAGTTTTTTAGGTTTCTCGTCCCTCGGTTCACTCTACTTGTTAGCTTTTACAAAGATAGGGTTCGAATAGAACCAAAGATCACTCCATGGATTCTCGCCACGGGGATCTAACTGTGGTTCTAACTGATCTGTGTTAGTTCCGCGTAATCGAATATAACTATCTTTATCCACATCTTTTAACGTATAGGAGATTGTAATATAGTCTCCATCTTTTTTCCAATCCTTTTCTGTGAAGCGTTTCACTACTTTGGTTGTCGGATTGGTTGCAGATGAGCGGTCTTCTACCTGACCAGTCACTTCACCAACAATTAAGTCGACACGTTTGACGTTTGGATTGTCGCCATTGGAATTCTTAGCATTTGGGTCCTTCAAACGAATCGTTAATGTTACATCGCTTGCTTTCTTCCCTGGCAAGGTAAGAGTCTCACCGATTGAGGCAGTATTTCCTTTCGCCACAGCATTCCATGGTGTTTTTCCTTTCGCTTGGGCCTTCACATCAAGTTCTGAGATCAGGTCGCCCGTTGTGACGAATACATTCCCATTGCGAAGTCCGTCCATGATATCTGTATAGTTCTTATCTGCCTTTACGTATGTTTTTGAATATTCACCAGGCCAGAAGTCACTTCCGCCTTCACGCCAGTTAACATGTGAATCAGATGTCGAGGTAATCCACCAGTGTCTTCCTTCACCTAACATTGAATCCCATAAACCGCCGACTTTAGCCGACATTTGGTCGAATCCGCCCATTGTTGGTGCGGCTGCATTTCCGTATCCGCCCCGTGCACCATTTGGATCAATCGATCCATCCTTATTAATGGCGCCAGCTTGGTGACCGGGTGCCCCTTCAAAGCCGACAGAAACATTTGGTGCTGCATCGTTCCAATTACGGAATTCTTGCGGTGTATCCTGCCCCCACTTAGCATCCCCGCTTGCAGAGCGCGCAGGATGGTTAGCGAATAAAACAGGCGGCTCATCCAGACCTTTCATATAGTTAAGTGCCGCAATCATGTTCGATTCCGTATCGCGGCTGCCATCATTCGGATGCGGATCACGCTTATTAAATTGACTTTCGATATCATAAAGGGTCTGGGATTCATTATCACCTTTTGGAATGATTAACGAACTGTGGTCAGCAGCAGGTGTATCAAATTCCATCCCATAAAACTGAAGTAGATCAGGAACAGCTTGGCGAGATTTAAGCAGTTCAGGGTAGGCTTGCTCCAAATTCACTTTGGAATGGTTAGGGCCGCCATGGTCTGTTGATACCATCCAATCAAGCCCGTATTTCTTAGCATTTTCGGCATTTTTTACAATCGGGTAAATCGCATCGCCACCCCTAATAGCCTCAGGTGGATTTTTCGTGTTGTCCCAGCCAACACTCCATTCGCTATGTACATGATGATCACCGGCAAGCCATTTAGCACCGTTCTTTTTTTCCGCAGAAATGGTACTTGCTTCCGCTTTTTGGTTTTGCCCTGCACTTTGAAACGTTTGGGTCGTAAAAGCTGTTGTTGCCAGAAGAGTTGTTGCAATTAACGGAATCGATTTCTTTTTAAAACGTGATTTCATTAACATCCACTCCCATCAAGTAATTTTGCGTACAACTAATATGATAGTCGACCATTATTTTCTCGGTATGAAGTAATTGATAGAATATTGTAAAATTTTCTAGTACTTTCCATTTAGGACAATCGGCTTATGGAGTTATTATTGGCAAAAAAAATGAACCATATTTACTTTCTCCCCCAAAAAAGAGTGCCTGCCGCAATTAAGCGACAGGCACCCTAAGAAAAAAAAGTAAAAAGGGATTGTTCGAAATCCCTTTCTACTTTTATAGAAATCTTGCATTTATTGAATTAAAGATTTTTTTGTGTTCCTTTAGCATCACGTTCTACTTTCATTTTTGTAACAGGAAGATATCCTTGTTCCTTTAGAAGGGTATTTTGGATATCATCTGACATCATGTAGTCAAGGAACGCTTTTGCTAATTCATTAGGTTCACCTTTAGTGTATGAATGTTGGTAAGCCCATACTGGGAATTTACCAGCTTGTACATTTTCAGCAGTTGGTTCAACACCATCGATTGCAAGTGGTGTTACAGTATCATCAGTGAAATATGAGAATGCAAGGTAACCAACAGCACCGTCAGTTTCGTTAATAATCTTTTTAACTGTGTTTGAAGAGTCTTCAGTAACACCTTCTGCAGGTGTTGCACCATCAAGAGCAAATTTGTTGAATATTGCACGAGTACCAGATGAATCAGGACGGTTAACAAGAACGATTTTTTGATCTGCTCCGCCAAGTTCTTTCCAGTTTGTGATTTTTCCAGT
>CAUSCO010000041.1:0-33316 GCA_963530265.1 uncultured Bacillus sp. | reverse complement strand
TTTAAGATCAGGCTGCCATAATTGGCGGCTTTTTCTTATCTAGCTAAAGGCGTTCGATTCTTTAATAAAAGGATTACATTTTTCATATTCAAGTAACGGAGCAGTTTAGTGGAAGAAGAATTGTCTAAAAAATAATAAGCCCAGCAGGTTCAGAAATAGCACTCATAATAATGAGAGCTTTTTTGTTTAAGCGTACAGGTAACTGCCTATACAGGTAAGTCTTTTTATTCATATTTTGAAGGGAAAGAAAACAATTTAACAAGGAGGAACCACATGTTCAGTTTAACCGGGCAAGAGATTAGTCATTTTCTTTTTGCTATGGGCTGCTTATTAGCATGTGCACATTTGTTAGGATTTTTAGCAGAGAAAATCTTTATCCCTCGTGTAATTGGGGAAGTTGCAGCAGGATTGGTGTTAGGTCCAACATTACTAGGACATCTTTTTCCCGAAGTATTCAAGTGGCTATTTTTAGGATTTGAAGTAGAACCCAAACTATTTGGGCTTTTGTACCAACTTGGTTTGTTGATGTTAATGTTTAGTAGTGGATTAAAATTTCAGACTCATTTCAGTAAAGAAGATGTCAAAATTACTTCTGCTCTAGCCATTGGTGCAACAATACCGGCTTTTGTGGTTGGATGGTTTGCAGCAGGAATGTTTAATATTACCCCATATTTAGGAACAGCCAACAATCTGGTCGCATTCAAGATTGTCATTGCAATTGCTATAGCAATTACATCGATTCCAGTAATATCGAAAATTTTTAATGACCTAGGAATAATGCACACGCGTTTTGCAAAAATTGTAGTTGCATGTGCTGGGATTCATGACATTTTACTATGGGTTGCATTAGGTTTAGCCACTGCTATTGCAAGTCAAACGGGAGTTATAACAGTGGGGGCTGCTGTTCAAAGCGTGGGCATCAGTTTAGCATTTATCGCGGGGACACTCCTGCTAGGATATCTTTTGTTTAACAAGTTAACCATCATAAAACAAAATTTGCTATTTCAGTCGTCAAATTTGGGGTATTTTTTGTTTATCATGTTTATGCTTGCATCTCTAGCCGGGAACTTACATGTAGAAACAATATTTGGTGCATTATTGGCTGGAATTGTGGCAAAGCTGGCGTTACCAAAGGCTGTGTCTGAAAGGGTAGAACAAGGTGTAAGTAATATTTCTTTTTCATGGTTCATTCCAATCTACTTTGCAACCGTGGGCTTGCAATTAGACCTAGTTAGACACTTTAATCCATTATTTTTCTTGGGGTTCCTGTTATTCGCAACGCTTACTCAAACCGTCGCAGTATATGTTACATCTCGTCTGATTAAACTCGATCCACTAACTAGTTTTAATCTTGGCATCGCTATCAATGACCGGGGAGGACCGGGAATTGTTCTGTCATCGGTTGCTTATGCCAGCGGGATCATTAATCAAGAGTTTTTTGCTGTACTTGTCATGTTAGCTTTAGTGACTTCTTGGATACCCGGGACTTGGTTAAGAATTGTCGTCAATAAGGGCATGAGATTAATGCCGGGTGATGAAAATATGACATCTATAAAAAAAGAGGATATTGTGGAAGACAAAATAATTAACTAAGGTGCATTATTCAAAAAGTAAGATTGAAATAAGCAGGTCCGTTTTGGTAATTATGTATCATTAAGACGGACCTTTTCTTAATTGTATAGCCTTAAATAGCGTGTTCATTGAGACCAACTTTGTACATAATTTCACTTAAACTATAGGGTGCGATTGTGAAATAAGGGCAGTCGCTTTTTTTACTAACGAAGCAGTTTAGTGAAAGAGATAGTTATCCTAATTTTGGTAGACAGGTATATCCGTTTTTATCAGAAATATAATTTAGAAGTAGAATTTATAATCTAAAACATATTAAGGAAGGGTGGAAGAATGAAACTTAAACACCTTAATTTAACTGTTACTGATGTCTCAGCTACTCGGAATTTTTTAGAGAAATATTTCGGTCTAACGTGTGGAGCAAGCCGTGGGAACGGATTTGCTGTAATGTTTGATGACGATGGTTTCATCTTAACTTTAATAAGGGGGAGCGAAGTTAATTATCCAAATACGTTTCATATTGGATTCCCACAGGAGAGTAAAGAAAAAGTGGACAATATAAATCAACGTTTGAAAGAGGATGGATTTGATGTACAGCCTCCTCAACAGTTACATAGTTATACATTTTATGTTGAGGCACCTGGAGGGTTTACAATCGAAGTGCCTTGTCAATAGAAATGTAATTATCAGAAAATTAAAGGATAATAAATGGTGTTCAATTAGAGTACGAACAGACGGAAATGTTAAAGAGTCATCGAATAAAGCAAATGTTAAATTGGATACACACACATTATGCTGAGAAGATCTTTTTAGACGATATTGCACGTGCTGGTCAATTGAGCCGTTCCGAATGTTGTAGATATTTCAAACGAATTTTAAAGAAAACACCATTGAATTACTTAACCGATTACCGAATTCAAAAGAGCTTAATTTTACTACAACAATCAGAATCCAGTGTCACAGATGTTGCATATCAAGTAGGTTTTAACAGCACAAGCTATTTCATTGATCAGTTTCGAAAGTCGATGAACATGACACCATTAGCATACAAAAAATATAAAAAAAGCTGATTCACATTGTGAAGGAGTACACTTAAAGTAACGGGTGCGTTAGTTTAATAAGAATTAAATGATTTTAGGATTAAGGCCATATTTTAGTAATTCCATTAAAGGACGCAATCACTAAATAACTATTTTTTTGAGATTGGAGAAATTAACAGATGGAAGAAAAAGAATGTCCGAAATGTAATAACAGTCAAATTAGAAAGGGGATTATTCGGTCAGGAAATGGAGTAGTTCATATGTTTTCCTACAAAAATCCAAGAAATCAATCATCACCAATATCCTCATATTACTGCGCGAATTGTGGGTATGTGTTAGGCTTATATGTTGAAAATCCTAAAAATCTTGAAGAGTGATATTCAACTAAAGGGCGCAAGAATTGAACAACGATGGACTGTTTCAGCAGTCCATTTTTCTTGGCCTTTAAATCAGTTAAATGGCAGGGTAATTGAATAAGTTTGGAGAAATATCCATAGGGGAGGTTGTTTTTATGGTAATCCAATCAAATATGACTTCAAAGGCTATAAGCGAAGTATGGGAAGAAACACTAGAGATTTTTCAAAAATACAATGTTCCAATTACAGAAAAGACATTACACGTATTAGTAAACGACAAGATTCTTCAAGTATTATTAACTGAATTAAATAAAGTAGTAGGAAGCTCCAACACAACTTGCATAGAAGGTGGCTGACAAATGCCATCTAAAAAGGAGTAGGTTACTCCTATAATACTTATTTTCCAATTGAGGCAGTATTTACTTTAAGAACGTTATCATAGGGAGGAGTATTGATGGGTTATTGTGAAGAAATAAGAGAAATGATTGGGAATTCTCCACTAATATTTGTTCGACCAAGCGTGGCAATCATTAATAATAAAGGAGAAATTTTACTGAGTCGAAACGTAGGAGGAACTTGGACTATTCCAGGTGGAACTTTACAGTTAAATGAGTCAGTTGAAGAGTGTATTACAAGAATTGTCTTAGAAGATATAGGCATAAAAATAATAAAGGTGAAATTATTTGGTGTATATTCGGGTAAGGAATTAATAAATCGGGTCGAGGAAAGTGGCGCTGAATATCATCCTGTTGCAATCGGTTATTTATGTAACGAGTACGAAGGAGAAGTTACTCCTAATCGCAATAAAGGAATAGAAGCCAGATTTTTTAGATTAAATCAATTACCTGAAGAAATCGAATCTTTTATTAAAAACAAGTTAGTCGAAATAAATGGGCAACTTGAAAAAATAAAACCTCCATATTAACGTGCTTATATTCAATAAAGAAACATAAATGATCTTCACCAATCGGGCGCTTTCCTAGAATAGGGAAAGTGCTTTTTTTCATTAAAGGGCCATTTAATAGAATAAAATTGGAAGTAGAATCTTCCATTAAAAAAGTAATATAATAAAAACATCTTTATAATTCTAAACTTTACCTTTTTTCTAAATTCTTATTTGAAATAAATGATAAATACAGGAAAGGGGAAGAAAGATGATTACTTTACAAACACCTTTATGTGATGTATTAAATATTAAATATCCTATTATACAAGCTGGCATGGCTGGAGGCTCTACGACAGTGGAACTAATAGCTAATGTATGTAATGCCGGAGGGTTGGGAAGCTTGGGTGCTACGTATATGATGCCAGACGACATAAGAAAGACAATTAGGGACATTAAGCAGCAAACAGATCGCCCTTTTGCGATCAATTTGTTTTGTGTAGAGGATATCATCAACCCAAATGAAAAGAAACACGAACACGAGGTAAAAGAGGTGTTAATAAGCCTCGGGAAAAATCTAGGCATTAAGGAAGAGCATATACAATTCCAAACACCTGACCTGTTTAACGAGAGGTTTCAAGTTTTAATAGAAGAAGAAGTACCAATCATAAGCACAGCTTTTGGAATTTTACCAGTTGATAAAATGGAAGCTGCAAAACAAAGAAAAGTAAAGGTAATCTCGATGGTTACTACTGTTAAGGAAGCAATGATTGCAGAAAAAGCAGGAGTTAATGTCATTGTAGCTCAAGGTAGTGATGCTGGTGGTCATCGAAGTACATTTGATATAATAGAGCACCCACAGGGAGCAAATATAGGAACTTTTTCCCTCATTCCACAGGTTGTTGAAAATGTCAATATACCAGTTGTAGCTGCTGGAGGGGTCATGAATGGAAGGGGATTAGTGGCAGCACTTGCTTTAGGTGCTCAAGGTGTTCAGATGGGGACAAAGTTCTTGGGGTCGAAAGAGTCAGGCATTCATCCTCTCTACAAGAAGGCTCTGTTTGATAATACAGAAGAACATACCGTCATTACGAAAAACTTCTCAGGAAGGCCAGCGAGAGGAATAAAAAATAAATTTATCGAAGAATTTGATCGGACAGGTGTTCATCCTTTAGCTTATCCTATTCAAAATACAGCAACCAGTAACATTAGAAAAGAAGCCTTTAAACAAAATCAAATTGAGTATATGGCCCTGTGGGCTGGTCAAGGTCTTCGATTAATTCATCATGAAAATCATGCAGAAATGATTATAAAGGAACTTATGGACGAGGCTAAGAAAATCTTGGGATAAATGAAAGTATTTATTATTTAGGGACAGAGGACCTCTTGAACTAAAGGAGCGTTAGTGCAAAAAAATTAATTGATTTTAAGACTGAGATCCTATTTTAGATATTCCAGAAAAGGGTGCTATCTTACTGCTTATGGGAAGTATAAGCATAATCTCTCTTGTAAACCTTCTAAGACTTCTTCTGGCACTTCCCTGACCTTGATGTCCCCACCTAGGAAAAGTAGCCAATTTGTTAATTCGGTCAATTCTTCGGGCTTATTAACATTGATAAAAGTCTTTAGAATGGCTGTGGTTTGGTAAGGATTGGTATAGGAAATTGAAACTTTTAAAGGATGGTATTTTTTGAACTGGGCAATCGCTTTTGGACCAAGTTCAAGGAAAAGGTTGATTTCTTCCTCCTGCTTACTTAGCTTTTCTAAAATCTTTTTCTTACTTAATCTTTTTTTCACCGGGTAGGGTTTGACAGTGATGAGATGGTCGACAGGAAAAATCCGCTTCTTTTCTTCCTTTAAATCAAAGCCTTCAATCAGCCAAAGGCCTTTTTCATGATAAAGGTGCAAAAGATAGATTGGATAAGACTTTATTACCTTCTCTTCATTGATGGTAATCAATAAATAGCTATCCAAAAGAAGGATTTGGATGAGTTTTTCTAACATGGGATCGGGGAGGTCTGAAAGATCAAGTAGGTCGGGATTATGGGGGTTGGTCCCTTCAAAAAGTAAGATTTGATTTAAAAGAACAAGGTCATCTTGCTGGTTTTCTGAGATGAGGCCAAGTAATTTTTCAGCTAAAGACTGACGACTCTTTAGATAGGGGAGTTGTTGATTTCTTGTGGCCATAAAGGCTATAAAAAGAGCTTTAATCTCAATATCGGTAAAGCGAACAGTGGGCAGGACAGAGTTGTTCATGACAAAATAACCCCCGTCCCTTCCAACTTCAGCGACAAGTGGCATCCCCATGGCTTCAATTTCTCTGATATCTCGAATAGCTGTCGAACGAGAGATGTTAAATTCTCGCATGATTTCAGAAATTGTAAAGTGGGCGCGGTTGTTGATATACCGCATGATGATATTAATCCGTTCTACTTTTTTCATCGGGATCTCCTAAACAGTATCATTTTTTGACATGATTTAAGGTTATTATAAACCCATCAAGTGAAAAGATAAATCATTTGATTAATTTTAAAAAAAGGAAGGTTTTGAATATGGCAGATTATACTCTAGAAGAAAAAGACAGCTTTACCGTTTTAGGTTTTGGAACTGAGCTTAAGAGCGATTACACAGACTTTGTTGGCTTAAACAAGGAAAAGTCAGACTTTTGGCAGGCCGTCAGCCAAGATGGAAGGCTTGACACTTTAAAGAAACTAGCCACAAATGACTACGTTTTTGCCGTGAACGAAGCGGTGAATAACAAGATGATGCATTATGCTGGTGTCATGACAGAGGAAACGGTCCCTGAAGCCACTAGAGTCATCCAATTTCCGAAGGGGGATTACCTAGTTGTTAAAGGGGAAGGGAAGACGGCTGATGAATTGAATAATATGCTTGCTGGCATTGCCTTTGGTCAAGTCTTGCCGGAAGTAAAGAATTACGCCTATGTTGGCGGGCCGAATGCAACGGTTGAGATGGGGCAGCGAAACGGCTTAGTTTTTGGTGAAATGTGGATTCCTGTTGTTAGGAAATAAAAAGATAAAGGAGGATGGAAATGTCCTATATCGTTGATTTTAAAAATGTGTCTACGGTTGGTTTAGAGTCTTCACCTGTAGCAGAAGCGCTTGCTGGTTTACGTGCGAATGAAGCCCGTTACTTTATGAACAAATACAAGCATGAATTTACGGTTGTCCCAGCTAGTGAGTCCAGCGAGACCCTTGATTATGTGAACCGAATTCTGAAAGAAGAACGTGATATTGAGTTTGCGGCCAAACCGTTAGAAACGTCGCGTTTTCAAGTGGAAAATATCAAAATTGCCTACG
Source organism: uncultured Bacillus sp. (assembly GCA_963530265.1). Taxonomy (GTDB): domain Bacteria; phylum Bacillota; class Bacilli; order Bacillales; family Cytobacillaceae; genus Neobacillus. Next base: position 26,148 of record CAUSCO010000041.1, on the reverse strand, counting down.
TTTTTTATGAGGATGGTCTTTCGATCAACGTCATGTATACGGTTGATGACCCTAAGCCGAAGCGGGCCGTTGGTCTTAAGCTTTCTGAGGGCATGGAGGTACCAAAGGAGTTAGAAGGAAAGTTTAAATTTGCCAGGCAGAAGTCTAAACTAGCTGGAACCATTCGGGGCTCGTATTTTGTCATTAAAGGAGATTATTAAAGTAAGCAAAAGCGCAAGCGGAGGAATCCACCATATTTTGTATTTGGTCATCAAAAGCCTAATTTCTCACTAAAGGTACAGAGGAATTAGGCTTTTTTATTTTTCAAAATTTATAAAGGGAAATTTATTGCCAAATCTTTTTGAATCACAAACAATGGTGAATAGTCATAAAAATTAAAATATTGACAAAATATATAAGATTATTTAATATTTTAATTGTTAACTTATATATAATTATAGTTAACAATTGGAGGAGTTAACATGAATAAATGGATTGAACTTGCAGATGGAGTGTTAGAGGGGAAGGAAGTAACAAATGAAGAGGCTCTTTCTATTTTAGAATGCCCAGATGATGACGTCTTATTGCTCATGCATGCGGCTTTTCAAATTAGAAAACGCTATTATGGAAAAAAAGTAAAGCTTAATATGATCATCAATACGAAATCCGGTTTATGTCCGGAAAATTGCGGCTATTGCTCGCAATCTTCTATTTCGACAGCAGCGATTGATTCTTACAGAATGGTAGACAAGAATACTATTCTTGAAGGAGCAAAGCGTGCCTATGATTTAAATATAGGAACATATTGTATTGTTGCTAGTGGTAGAGGGCCATCTAATAAAGAAGTCGATCATGTGGTCGAAGCAGTAAAAGAAATAAAGGACAATTATGGATTGAAAGTTTGTGCTTGTCTTGGGATTTTAAAGCCAGAACAAGCGGAGCGACTAAAAGAAGCTGGAGTAGATCGCTACAATCATAATATCAATACATCAGCGAGCAATCATGCAAACATCACAACTTCACATACATACGATGATCGCGTCGGTACGGTGGAAACAGTAAAAGAAGCTGGCATGTCTCCATGTTCAGGTGTCATTGTCGGAATGAGAGAGACCAAGCAAGATGTAGTCGATATGGCTAATAGTTTAAAAGCACTTGATGCGGATTCCATTCCGGTTAATTTCCTACATGCCATTGATGGTACTCCGCTACAAGGAGTAAAAGAATTAAATCCACTTTATTGTTTGAAGGTTTTAGCACTATTCCGTTTTATCAATCCAACAAAGGAAATCCGAGTTTCTGGTGGACGTGAAGTCAACCTTGGTTCACTACAACCACTTGCACTATATGCGGCCAATTCAATCTTCGTTGGTGATTATTTAACAACGACTGGTCAAGATGAAACGGAAGATCAAAAAATGTTGCGTGACTTAGGATTTGAAGTAGAGTCAGTAGAAGAAATGAAAGCCAGCTTAGCAGCAGAAAAATAAAAAACAGCTTAAAGCATCTACTTCGGAGGGAACATAATGAATGATTAGCTTTTTTTCTCAGGGCCAATAACCATCAATAAAGGCTGCCTATGATCATGATCATGGGCAGCCTAATTTACTATACTCACTTAAAAAGTATTCCTATTTCGTTATTCCATTTCTCTTTACTAATAACAAATAAGATAAAATGGCTCCACATCCGGCACAAACAATCACCACTCCCATCGGAATAGCTGTCTGACCGCCACCAATTCCAACAAGCGGAGCGATTATTCCACCAAAAGCAAATGATGTAACACCCAATAAAGCAGATGCACTTCCTGCATTTTTTCCTTGCGTTTGCATCGCGAGGGAAAATCCTGCTGTATTCACCATCCCAACACTGGAAACAACGAAAAATAAGGGAATTAAAATTAAGATTAATTTTGCTTGTGAAAATATAAGTACAAGCAAAATGATTCCGCCTAGGAAGCACATTCCTAATCCAAACTTAAATAGGTTTGACTCAGTGATTCTCCCTGCTAATCTCCCAGTCATTTGACTATTGATCATAATTCCAATGGCGTTAATCGCAAAAATAAGACTAAACATTTGAGGAGAAGCACCGTAAATGTCCTGAATGACAAATGGAGAACCCGAAATATAGGCAAACATACAAGCAAAGACCAATCCTTGGGCTAAGGCATAGCCCATGAAGCTTCGATCCTTTAGTAAATTTAAAAAAGTATCAAATGTATTCTTAATGCCGCCAGCTGATCGCTTTTCCCCTTGAAGTGTTTCAGGTAAACCAAAAAGAACCAAAAAGAACATCACGATTCCAATTATACTTAAAATAATAAATATCCCTTGCCATGGAAATGCTTTAAGCAGCTGTGCTCCTAGAATAGGAGCAAGGATTGGGGCTAGCCCATTTACCAAAGCAAGCAGTGAAAAAAACTTGGTTAATTCGCTTCCTGAATATAAATCCCGAACAATCGCCCTTGAGATGACAATCCCTGCTGATCCCGCAAACCCTTGGATCAACCGCAATAGGATTAATCCCCAGATGGAGGGGCTAAATACGCATAAAAGAGTGACAATAAAGTAGGTAATTAGACCAATCAAAAGTGGTTTGCGGCGTCCAATTACATCACTTATCGGTCCTGTCAGCAGTTGTCCCGATGCTAGACCAAGCACAAAAAAAGTTAAGCTGAGTTGGACAATAGAGGCATTCGTATGATAATCTTTTGCAATATTCGGTAGAGCCGGTAAATACATATCAATCGATAAAGGCCCGAATGCTGCGAGTGAACCAAGAATAAATGCCATCCATAACCGTTTGGAACGTGAAAGCACTTCCCGGTCCGGCAGTGGCTTGTGTAATGTATCCTCCATAAACGGTAGTCATCCTTCCATATAAATTTATTTTCGTTTCTCAAAAATTATTTCAATGAATATGTTAACAGATATTTTTATATGAATCTATCAGTAATGGAACAATATTTTACTTTTCTGAAGTTTCTGAAATAATTTGACTGTAAACCACTTAATATGGTAATTTTTTCTTAAGCAAACGTTTACTTAACATCTTTTCTGCTTAGGTTTACACTTTAAACCTATTATTCTCAAAACATTAGTATGAATGGAGGAGTTGAATACATATGACAAATATTCCATCGATTCTTAGTAACCTGAGGATTCCTGTCATTGGGGCACCGCTATTCATCATTAGCAATCCAAAGCTAGTGATTGAACAATGTAAGGCAGGGATTGTTGGTTCGATGCCTGCACTGAATGCAAGGCCAGCTTCGCAGCTTGATGAGTGGCTCGCCGAAATCACTGAAGAGCTTGCAGATTACAATGCCCATAACCCAGAGCGTCCAGCCGCACCATTTGCGATTAATCAGATTGTCCATAAGAGCAATGATCGACTTGAACACGACATGGAATTGTGTGTGAAATATAAAGTTCCGATCATCATTTCGTCTCTCGGGGCTCAAGAAGAAATTAATGTGGCCGCTCACAGTTATGGAGGCGTTGTTCTTCACGATGTGATCAATAATAAGTTTGCCCATAAGGCGATTGATAAAGGAGCAGATGGCCTGATTGCAGTGGCTGCTGGAGCTGGCGGCCATGCAGGGGTCAAAAGTCCGTTTGCTTTGGTTCAGGAAATCCGGCAGTGGTTTGATGGTCCGCTTGCCTTATCTGGGTCAATTGCTAACGGTAACGCTATCTTGGCTGCACAAGCCATGGGAGCTGATTTTGCCTATATTGGCTCTCCATTTATTGCCACACACGAAGCGAGAGCGGCTGAAGAATATAAGCAGGCCATTGTGGATTCTACCTCTGATGACATTGTCTATAGCAATCTATTCACGGGTGTCCATGGCAACTATCTTGCACCTTCGATCCGTGCGGCCGGTTTGGATCCCGATGCACTACCCGAAAGTGATTCTATTAAAATGAATTTTGGCGGAGCTGGAAAGGCGAAGGCTTGGAAAGATATTTGGGGAAGCGGACAGGGGATTGGAGTCATCAATGAAGTATCGAGCACAGCCGCATATGTCGACAAGCTCACCCAAGAGTATAAAACAGCAAAAGAGAGATTAATCAAAACCAGTGGAGTTTTTGCAAAATAATTTATTGAAGTCTATGGGACCTAGCTGCTTAAGCAGCTTATTTTTTTTTGAAAAATAAATCTTGTTTAGTGCTGACTAAATATGTTATCCATGTCTGGTCTAGTTTTTTAAATTAGATACTACCGGCCCTTCCCACTCAATGAATTGTTGCAAATAATTAAGTTGCTTTCTAAAGTTATGGTAAACTTGAAGGTACTATCTATGAATGATCTAAGAGGTGGCTTAAGTGAAAACAGTTGTAGTGATCGGTGGCGGCATAACGGGGCTATCGGCGATGTATGAATTACAAAAATGGAAGAAAGAGAATGGGGCAGATATCAGACTGATTCTGGTCGAAGCATCCAATCAGCTTGGCGGGAAAATTCGAACCATAAAACAAAAGGGATTTGTAATGGAAGCGGGAGCAGATTCCATTGTGGCCCGTAAAATGGAAACCATCCCGTTAATCGAAGAACTCGGTTTGGAACAGGATGTTGTCTACAATGCAACCGGTCGATCGTTTATTTACAGTGATGGAGCATTAAAACTGATTCCGGAGGATGCTGTTTTCGGGATTCCGGCGAGCATTGAATCACTGGCGGAAAGCACGCTCATTTCAGCAAAAGGAAAAGTAGCGGCACTAAAGGATTTTTATACTAAAAATGAAACGTTCACTAAAAATGATTCGATTGGTTCCTTTCTGGAGTATTTTCTTGGGAGGGAGTTGGTTGAAAAACAAATTGGGCCTGTCCTTTCCGGCGTTTATTCTGGAAAACTTAGTGACTTAACCATCGCATCTACTCTTCCGTATTTAATCGATTATAAGGAACAATATGGCAGTATCATTAAGGGACTCGAAGCAAATATTCAGAGATTTAAAGGAGGAGAAAAGAAGTTTATTTCTTTTCAAAATGGCTTAGGCTCTCTGATTGACAAGTTAGAGGAACGACTTAGTGGTGTAGAAATTTTAAAAAATTCAAAGGTCCATAAAATTGAAAAAGACAACGGTCGTTATCAAGTGGTCTTAAAGAATCAGGAAATCATCGAAACGGATAACGTAATCCTTAGTATTCCGCATACTGCAGCTGAAGACTTCATCGATGATTTTGACCTTAAAAACAATTTTTCAGGATTGAAAAACAGTTCCCTTATTAGTGTGTATGTTGGCTTTGAGGTGCCTGACACCATTCTTCCTGGCGATGGAACGGGGTTTATCACTGCCAATACGGATGAATTGACCTGCAATGCCTGTACCTGGACAAGCCGGAAATGGAAGCATACTTCAAAGTCCGGAAACTTGCTTGTCAGACTCTTTTATAAAAGCAGCCATCCTTCATTCGCTTCATTAAAGAACATGAATCAAGAAGAACTGCTTGAGATTGCACTTCGCGATATTCAAAAAGGGCTTGGGATTAACGCGGAGCCAGTTTATAGTGAAATGACCAACTGGTCCGATCAAATGCCGAATTATTTGATTACCCATCCAAAAATAGTAGAAGCGCTTGAACAGAAAATGGCAGCCGTTTACCCAGGAATCCTTTTGGCCGGTTGTTCCTATTATGGAGTGGGTATCCCTGACTGTATTCAGAACGGGGTGGAATCAGCAAGGAGAATCATTTATGGGTTAGACGGGGACGGTTCACATGATCCAAAATGATGTTTTTGCTGGCCACAATAACTGTCCACATGATACTTCAATTTTTTGCCCAGATTGTAAAAAGTACTTTGGTACGGAGGTGCGGTTGCATTTGTAAGTATAATCGTTCACCTACTGTCATTTAAACACCGCTAGGGCAAACAATTCCTAGCGGTGTTTCTCATTACCTATTTATTCCTTTTTTTCTTCATTTTGAGCTACACCATTTCCACCTAAAAACTGATTAAGAGCCTCTATATTTTGATCGAAGTCCACTTCTAATACATCACCAAGCTCTTCATCCCGTTTATTTTCAAAACTGCCATCTTCAGGAATGCGTATGGTTTCTACATCTCTACTTTTCTTCGATAACATGTCTTTTCCAATCGTCAAAACGGTGGAACTATCAATATTTGTATCTATGTATTTATTTATAAGACCTACTAGCTTAGGGAGTTTTACCACACTTTGTAGACTTACGGCTTCATTCGTCAATTTTGAGATTACTTCCTGCTGTCTTTGAATTCGTCCGAAGTCACTTAAACGATCATGACGAAAACGGACATATCCTAACAAATCTTTCCCATGTAGTTGTTGTTTTCCTGGTTCTAAAATCGTATCTATTCCATAAGACATCTCATAGGGTATGTCCACTTCAATGCCTTTTGGCACGAGCAAATCGACCGCTTTTTCGAATCCTTTAAAGTCTACAATTGCATAATAATTAATATCCAGATCGAAATTTTCTTTAATCGTTTGCCTTAGTAATTCTGTACCGCCAAATGAATAAGCTGCATTTAATTTTTGCTGTCCATGTTCTGGTACAGAAACCAACATATCACGCATAAGTGAAATAAGTTTTATTTTGTGGGTTTGTGGATCATAATGGGCGACCATGATCGTATCAGTTCGAGATTGTTTCTCTCCCCGTGAGTCACTTCCTAATAAGAGAACATTGACTGCAGAATCTAGTTTATTTTTCTCTCCTTGAAAGGCTTGTTTTCCTTCCACTTTTTTAAGTGGTTGGTTGAGGGCTTTTACTGAACCTTCTATGTACTGAAATAGATGATAAACACCCACCATAAAAATACCTATTAGAAGAAGGGCACCAAACACTCTACTCCATCTTATTCTTTTTCTATTCTTTTTAACCCGCGTCAAATTTTGCACCACCTAGGCTGAACTTTGTTAAAAATGTTACCTATTAGATTATTAATCTCTGAAGGAGTTTCCATTTTAAAAACCCCTTGAAGTAGTGATTATCCCATAATTAGGTTTCATCTTCTTTAAGGTCAGGTTACATTTTTAAGAATTTCTGATTACAGACTTAAATAAAATTAGCGTTTTCGATAAGATGCTTTATATTATTAAGCTGAAAAGCTCCATATATTCTTTTTTTCGATGTAAGCTCATCTATAAAAAACCGATGTAATTGCTCTTTATTTGTTAACCGTATAACTATACTGTTATCCGACCAATCGTGTAGCTCTTTTTTATCGGAATTAAAAAATACTAAGGGATTGATCCATGTTTTAATATCTTGACCTTCTAAATAATTAGATAGGATGACGGCTGTCTCTTGAACCTGGCTAATGGGATTATCATAAGTCTTTACAGTTAATGCTCCCGACACATCTTTATCAAATACAATCGTTTCCTCTTTTTTTCTGTCTAATAACTCTGCTAAAAATGAAAATCTGTGGCTGCCCATTCGTGTTAATCCCATTACTATGTGACCTTTCCAGTCCTTTGTTTCGATTACATATATACCCGTTGATAAAAGGACAATGTGATCAATTTGCCGAGAATTACCGTTTATCTCAGGAATAAAAATATTCGGCATAATAATCATTTCATCTGGTGTAATCATTTTGGTTTGAATTATTTCTGATTTAATATTTTCTAGTATCTGATGGGTAATGATTTCCTCACTGTTTCTATAATTCTTCCGAATCGCTTCATTTTCAATCATCAGATTTTCTAATTCACGTTGGTATGAATCTGACAAAAGCGTAACCTTTTCATCGAAGTTTGCTGCTGCCGTCTCCATAGAAGCCTTTTGCAATTCTTTTATAGCTGCCAACTCTTGGAAATGGTTGTTTCTAATTTCTTTTTGTTTAGCCTTTTCCTTTTTTACAATAATTGCTAACCAAGCGACAGAGGCAGCCAGAAAAGTGGAAATAATTATCCAGGTCATTTATATTCTCCTTGTCTTGCAGATAATATATTGGATTAATAGCTTTTTAGTAGCATTTTATCTAATTCACGGACTTTATCATAGGAATTTAATAGTTTTTCAGGTACGAAGGTTCTACCGTAATCCCAAGCATTCGTTTCTATTTTAGTTAGAAGCTGCGCTTTTTCTTCATCCTCACCATACTTTAAAATCCTTAAGTCATGTTTATTTTTCTTAAAATCTAAATAATAACCGAGCTGATGATAGAGAATAATTTTAACACAGTCTTCATCTGTTTCTTTAATTTTAAAGTTAATATTCGCTACGTATCCATTAACTTGTATGTAGTTAAACTTAATCGTATTTGTCGATACATTAAAGCTCATCGGTGCAGGTAGTTTATTGTTAATTTCATAATCAATGTTTAATTTGTTCTCATGTAAGGTTTTTTGAATAATTTTCAGAATATCCCCTATATAAAGCATCTTATCGATCACTACCTTTCAAAGAATCCTTCATTTAAAGTAATTGGCAAGCTTGTCTAATTTATTTTTAAGAAATGTAAGTGGAAAGTAAATCCCTCTATTTTCCTTTAGACTTTATTACTATATCAGGATTGTACACTATTTCTTACTGGGAAGGGTTTAATTTCTACAATCTGTGACTTTGGTTGTATTCAAATATTCCGTAAAAAAAGTTATTATATTGCGATGGAATGGTATGAAAAAGGGGTGTTCTTGGGAGTACTTTTCTATGTAACATCATATTTCTATCCATTGTGATTTAAAAAAGTAGCTTATTAGAGGGAAGGAATTTTAGAAATGTCTTTTGATTCGTTTGTAATGGCTTTTGGAGTGCCAGGATTAGACTATGACATGTTAAAAAATTTAGGAATTTCTATTGGGATTTTGGTTTTATTTATTCTGTTTAGAAACCTATTTACAAAGTATGTTTTTCAGTTGATTGTAAAATTGTCTAGAAAAACACCATCTGAGTTTTTAACACAAATCTGTTTAAGTTTTGAACGTCCTTTAGGATGGGCGTTTATTATTGTTGGTTTGTATGTAGCCATGGATTATTTTCCTTTTATTGAACAACATAATGCATTATTTTTAAAATTTTTGCGTTCCATGGTCATTGTTTTAATTACATGGGGGTTATTTAATTTGTCCTCGCCAACCTCGGGGATTTTAATAAGTTTTAATCAAAAGATCAATAATAAGATTGATTTAATTCTGATTCCGTTTATTTCTAGAATCATTCGTGTCATCATCATTGCCATCAGTATAAGTATTATCGGTCAGGAATTTGATTATGATGTAAATGGTTTGGTGGCAGGCCTAGGGTTAGGGGGGCTGGCATTTGCTTTAGCTGCAAAAGAAGCTGTAGGGAATCTAATTGGTGGAGTGGTCATTGTAACAGAAAAACCTTTTTCCATTGGAGATTGGATCTTAACGCCTAGCGTTGAGGGGACAGTAGAGGATATTAATTTCAGAAGCACGAAAGTTCGATCGTTTAGTCAGGCTCTCGTTACCGTTCCAAATGCAACACTTGCCAACGAAGCGATCACAAATTGGAGCCGTATGGGGAAAAGACGAATCACATTCCACTTAGGACTTAACTATCAAACTACGAAAGAAGAAATTAAAAGAGTGGTTAAACGGATTGAACACCTGTTGAGGAATCATGAGGACATCCATCCGGATACGATTATGGTGGCATTCGATCATTATAATGAGAGTAGTCTTGATATTCTTATCTATTTTTTCACGAATTCCACCGTTTGGGCAGAACACGTTAGGATCAAACATGAAATCAATTTAGCAATCATGGGGATCTTAGAGGAAGAGGGAGTAGAAGTCGCTTTTCCAAGCCGAACCATTTATGTATCACCGCAATCAAATGAATTATTTCAAACAATGGGTTCTTATGAATGAAAACAAGGTTAGTTGTTTTATAGGCTGCCGATGTTGTGATTAATAACCTATCAGGCGAGATGCTTGAAGGAATATGAGAAATTTGGCTATCTATTTAGTAGGTAGCCTTTTTTTATATAATGACCATCCAAATTTTTTAATGGCACAAGTTGTAGCTTAAAATTCACCTTAAAAATTGTTTTTTTAAACTTAAGGTTAACTTAAGCCTTTCTTAAGATTTCACTATTAAAATGGGTAAAAGTGAAGGTGATATTTTGAATTTGGAGGAATTAAATTGAAAAAGAATTATACGAAGATTGTTCTAGATTTGCTAATGGCAATCACGTTTGTTTTGCTTATGAATCCTAGAGTATTAGATGGTTTACCATTTCATGAAATTGCAGGTTCGGTAATTGGAGTAGCTATTCTTATGCACATCGGATTGAACTATCGTTGGGTGGTGAATACCACCAAAAAGATTTTTGATCCAAAACTCCCCAAAAAAACACGATTTAGCTTTCTTTTAAATATTCTGCTGATAATTTCGATGGCAGCTGTTATTATAACAGGTATATTAATTTCAAGGGTGGTTTTTCCAAGTCTAGCCATTCAAGGAGGTCGCTCGATACGAGGGATCCACGGTTTATCTGCTGATGCAACACTAGCGTTTGTTGGCCTTCATGTTGGGGTACATTGGCAATGGGTTATGAGTATTTGTAAAAAGGCGTTTAAATCAAAGGGAGGGAAACTTAAGAAGGGCGTGATCGCATCAGTTGTCCTCTCACTCGCCATTTTAGCAGGCGGGATTCAATGGTTTGCTTCAGCATCTTCTCCAAACAATGGTGATTTCAATCCCAAACAAATGCAACAAATGGGGCAGCCAACTACGTATGAGAATACTGGGATTGTAGGGAATATAACAAATACAAATCAAGCACCGCCAAACGGAGATTTTCGTGGAGAAAAAATTCATGGGAAAGATGGACATGGCGGCAACAGCAACCCATTTCTCGTAGTTCTTAATTATTTTGCTATTTGGGCTGCAATCATCATTCCTACCTATTATCAAGAAAAGCGAATTTCAAGGAATAAACGAAAATCAAAAAATGTCGAATCCATAGTGACATGATAAGAAAAAAACTTTGAAATTAGTTTTTAAATAAACATATGCTTTTCTTGAAAGATCAAGCTGTCAATTTTGGCAGCTGTTTTTGTTTAAAATAGTCTTTCTTAGTAACATCTTTTCGATTGGTTCGAGGAGCTGACTTCGTTTAATCTCGATATTGTACCACGCTAAATGGGATACCGTCCAACTGAGGAATGTTATTTTGTTTAAACTTCATATTCTCGCTGTAAGGAACAATTATGTAGGTTTCCCCGTTCTCTATGTTCATTTCTCTTCTAAATTTCTTGTATACTAGACTACTCGCGACCTCCAAGGAAGAAGCTTCGATTGTTCCCACTTGTTTGTACTTATATTTACCACTCTTATTTTTACTGTTTAATAAAATATATTTCATGATGGGTTCGTCCTTTCTTTTTCAATTCTTTACCACGATTTCACCTTGCTTAAACAACTTCTTCCTTACATTTTTGTACAACTTAGTAGAGTTGCCGCTGGTTGTGGGAAGAAGCCATATGGACTAAACTTAAAATTTAGATAATATAAACACCTTCAAAATGGTACACTGTAATAAATACATTTTTATTAGTTTTTTTTGCATACCAATTATAAAGACAGATGTATCCTTGAAGGAGGTAATTATTACGACAGTCATTCCAACGCAGCAGCGAGATAAAGTGAGTTCGTACAAAAGCCTTCGTGCCTTATACGAACAAAACATCACTGTAAATAGTATTGCTGAACCATTGGATACTTGTAATCTTAATGATGATGCTTCTATTATTAAAAACATGATGCTAATAAAAGACTATGATTTTCTAGGTATTGAAGATAACGGAATTGTCATTGGTTATGTAGTAAGAGAAGAATTGACGGAAGGAATCTGTAAAGAGTATTATCGACGTTTTAGCCCGACTGACCTAGTCTCGGAATCAACACCACTTCTCCATACTCTATTTATTTTTAAAGAGAATGAAAGAATATTTATCTTGGAAGGAAACAGGGTCACTAAAGTGGTAACGCTGGCAGATCTTCAGAAACCTCCGATTCGAATGTTATTATTTGGATTAATCTCATTATTAGAGATGCATCTGTATCGAGTTATAAATGATTATTTTCCAAATGATACCTGGAAAAAGCATTTAAGTCCTAAGCGTATTCAGTTAGCTGAGGATTTATTTTCCCTAAGAAAATCCAAGAACGAAGCCATTCAATTAAGTGATTGTTTGCAGATTTGCGATAAAAGAGATATTATTCTGAATGAAAGTCCATTGAGGGAACTATTGGGGATTGAAACAAAGAGTAAGGGGAATCATTTCTTTAAAAAGTTAGAGGTGCTTCGGAACAATTTAGCCCATTCCCAAAATCTAAATACCGAAAACTCTTGGAATGAGACGTTCTCCTTAATAGAACAAACTGAGAGATTATTATTGGAATGTGAAAAGATTAAATAGAATTTAATGATAAAAATAGAATAATAAACAAAAAAAGTTGGTGCTCGGGCCTCAAGCGCCAACTTTTTTCTATAGCAAGGCAAAAAAAGAAGGTGAAATTCACCTTCCAAGCCCATTTAATCATTAAGTTTAACTACGCTGAATCGCAGAGGTAGAGAAGCTTTTCACCATCTTTTGCAGGTTTCTATGACCCTCTCTTAATTTTATGGTTTCTTCAATAATTTTTTGGAAACCTTCCAAATCTCTGTCAGTTGCTTTTAATAAAGAATTTGGTAGACCTTCGACGATTTGTTGTAGGGATAGCTCCATACTCAAGGATCATGACCACCTTTCAACTTATTCGTTAGACATCTGTTCCGTTACTTTATTATTTTGTAACGAGTTGAGTTTTTCCTGCTTTCACGTTATAAAACTTATCTACATTAATCTACATATATTATAAGGAATAGAAAAAAACCTTCTTTTTCTTACAAATACAGACGATAATTCAAAAGATGTATCTAGTATTTGTAGAAAAATATCTCTAATCATCTTAAAAATCCAACCTGTCCCTTTCCAGCTCTTTCTTTTATATAGAGGTTGAAAGGTGGCTTTTTTCTCATAAAAAAAGAGGGAAGAGTAGTAAAAATATGCCAAAGGAATCTATTTTAATGGATTCAGAATTGTTAAACTATTATTACTAGCATGGGTTGGCTTCAATTAAATCTGTAGGAGGGAATTCAATGGAGCGAAAAGTACGCTTGATTCCGTACCAAGTGATTGCAGAGGTTAAAGAAGTAACCGAGGTGCCAATGGGAATTGAAATGATTCAGGCCCCAAAAGTTTGGGAAAAAACGAAAGGTAAAGGAATCACCATTGCCATTCTAGATACCGGCTGTGATTTGACCCATCCCGACTTGAAGGAACGTATTATTGGCGGCAGGAATTTTACGAATGATGACAAAGGCAGGAAAGAGGTTTTTCGGGATTACAATGGCCATGGCACCCATGTTGCTGGTACGATGGCAGCCACGATAAACCAAAAAGGTGTTGTTGGCGTTGCCCCAGAGGCTAATCTATTAATTGTCAAAGTCCTTGATAAAAACGGCTCCGGCCAATATGAATGGATTATTAATGGTATCTACTATGCGATTGAACAAAAGGTGGACATTATTTCCATGAGCCTTGGTGGTCCAGAAGATGTACCTGAATTACACGAAGCCATTCAAAAGGCAGTTGAACATAATATTCTTGTTGTCTGTGCTGCCGGCAATGATGGGGATGGACAGGATGCAACCAATGAATTTGGTTATCCCGGATCTTACAATGAAGTCATAAGTGTTGGAGCCATCACCCTGAATCGTGATATATCTGATTTTAGTAATTCCAATAATGAAGTGGATCTCGTCGCTCCTGGAGAAAATATTATTTCCACCTATCTGAATGGGAAATATGCAACGTTCAGTGGAACGTCAATGGCCACGCCACATGTATCTGGTGCCTTAGCCCTTATAAAAGCCCTTTCGAACCAATCATTTGAGAGAGTGCTAACAGTGCCTGAACTCTATGCGCAATTAATCAAGAGGACCGTACCTCTAGGGAATTCTCCAAAGTTAGAAGGAAATGGAATGGTGTATCTAACGGCGGTCGATTATTTAGCGGAAGTATTTAACACAAATGTAGTAGGCGAAGTACTAAAGGTTTAAAATAAAACTTAAATATCTATAAAAACAGTGCCAAAGGAATTCCTTTGGCACTGTTTTTGTTTGTGATAAGGGGGAAGCCTCAAGAGAGGGTTCCTACTTTATTTCTGTTTGGTTATAACTAAAAAATTTTTTCTAACCTGAACAAAATTAAACAAAAAATCATATGTTAACTATAGGAAGTGCACAAAAAGAGAAGACCGTCTCCCGAAAGCTACGGTCAAAAATACAACTATAGAAGTGATTGAGTAATCCATTCTCGTCTGCAAACACAGGGTGGATTATTTTTTTGTTTATTTCGTCTCCACAAATGGCCATCACCTGCCTACTTATTTTTGGATACAGGTGTGAAATAGTAATTACGGTAATTGTATCGTTTTAATGTGCTCTAAATTCCGATAGACAGTTTCCCCTTCAGCGGTTATCAAAGTCGCTTTGTTATTGCGAACCTTTTGGATTAAGCCAATTTTTTCAGAATTGTCTCCACCATCTAGAATAACTAATTGATTTTCTAATTTTTTTAACTGCTCATCAAATGATCTAGCAAGTGATGAGGGAGGAGGAGTTAATTGAAGTTTCTGATCATCGAGCGAATATGGTGTTGTATGTGGTGGATATGGAATTAGCCATTTTACATGGTTCATCGATATAAACATGGTTTTGTATGCAGGGGAGTGAAAGACAAAATAGTCGTTCATAATACTGGTTAAATAGCCATGAATGGATTTATTCCCTGTCACGTAAACCTTGACAAACATCCCTTTAGCATTCATTAAAATTTTACGATAGGATATCGTTTCAGACTGAATTGGCTTTTCTGATGGAGGGTCATAAGAGGTATCTCCTTCCTGAATATTGATCTCTTTCAATCTCTGAATATGAACAAATGGAATGTAGAGAAAGGAATTGGTCCTTCCTTCGTATAGAACAACGATGTCCAACCCAGAATCTATAAGAATTCCCTTGTGAAAACTGCCTCCAGAAATTTCAACCTCAATATTTTTTCCTATTAATTCTAAAAAATCTATAAGCATTTTAATTCTCCTTTTTTCACATATAGTCTTACCCTTGAAGTACTCCTTCAAAAAGCCAATAAACCCAATAATATAAAACTACTAATGTGAATAATACAGTAGGCGGTATAACGACACTTGTGATTTTGATATACTGCCACCAACTGATCATGACTTTTCCTTTTTTAACAATGTGCATCCACATCAGCGTAGCGAGTGTTCCCATTGGAAGTAGTAACGATCCCATATCACTGCCAATGACGTTTGCCAAATAGGCGATTTTCAATTCAAGCAAACTTAGATTCATATGCGTTAATGTGAGGGT
This sequence comes from uncultured Bacillus sp., assembly GCA_963530265.1. Taxonomy (GTDB): domain Bacteria; phylum Bacillota; class Bacilli; order Bacillales; family Cytobacillaceae; genus Neobacillus. The sequence continues at coordinate 10,757 of CAUSCO010000041.1, read as the reverse complement.
TCCAACCATTAGGGCTGGGTGATTATTAAATATATTGGACAGGACGGATAAGAGTACCCCCATCATCACACTTGCATTGAGAAGGCTTCCAGAAACCATTGGACGCATAAATTGGATCAACCAATCTGTTAGACCGATATTATTCAGGCCGTAAATAATTACATACATACTAAAAGCGAAAACGATAATATACCATGGGGTTTTTTTCAGCATATCGCCTGGAGGTATTTTTAAATAAGCCCATCTCCATCCTAAAAGGGCAAGCGAGCCAATAACAGCCATTAGAGAGACTGGAATGTTCACAAATGAAGCGACAAAGAGGCTGACACGGACAGCAAATACGAATAGTAGGACGTTTCGCATAAACCTTGAACGATCCTTTTCCGAAGCATGGTTGATACGACTAGGCTTGAGTGGATGGTAGGATTTTAATGACAGTCCCGCAACCTTTGTAGGAATGGTTTGCGGTAAAATTTTTCTAAAGCGAAGGTACAGGAGCCAAGTCAGCAGTAGTAATCCAAGCGTTGCAGGGACAAACATCATCGCCGTATGCAAATACAAACTCATATGCACGATTTTAAGAGCAATCAGATTTACAATGTTACTTACACCAATTGGAGCGCTCGAAGCAGTCGCAATTAAGGCTCCAGACAGCAAATACGGAATTTTTTGATGGTTTTTTAAGCCCATATTGTTTAATAACATGACTAGGATTGGAGTAGTGATTAAAATACTCCCGTCGTTATTAAAAAAGAGGGTCATCAGAAAACATAAAAGATTGACATACCAAAATAATCGAATACCTGACCCTTTTGCTTTCTCTGCGAGCTTCTCCGCTACCCAGTTAAAGAAACCAAAACTTTCTAAGACGATCGCCATTACAATGGTAGCCATGATTGTGATCGCAGCCCCGCTTATGGTTTCCGTAATGATTCCGAGGTCAGTTAGCGAGACACTTCCACTGAGTATGACAACTACCGCACCTATGGTAGCAAATACAGCCTCATTAATCCCTCTAGGTCTCCAAAGAATAAAACCGAGGGTAATCAAAAACGTTACTATAGTGATCCAAAACATTGATTATTTTCTCCCTTCTTTCTAGCTGCTTTTTCATGATTTTGTTTGAAACGACTTAACCTCCTTGGTGAGTTGCTCCGCTTATGCCACCCCTCTACATCTATCTCTCTTGTCCGAATGTACTGTATTTATATGTATCTCGATTAAGACAGGCTTTGGGTTTGTACCCGTTTTTCCATAATTCCACAAGAGTCCAAAGGCAGCATAGGCACGGATCTCTCCGAAAGTTTTATAATTTGCATAAAAAATCCCCATCCTGATTCAGAGGAAGGGGATTTAACATATCTGCTTATGGGGAGCGTTGTATTTAACGCCGGTTTTCTTTAATAGAGGACCGTTTCTGTTTATATATTCCTGGGATGGAAGAAGAAAGTAAGTCAGAATTCCCAATAAAGCAATAGAGGCACAAATTTAAAGGAGATTCTACAAATTAGGCAAGGAATTATACAAAATTTCTAGTTATTCTACAAATTGAGGCACTTTTTATACAATAATTGGTAAATCATTCCCAATTAAGTGTTTGAGGCACATATTCTAAAGCGAATTTTACAAATTAGCAGAAGAATTATACAAAATTTAAACTTATTTTACAAATTTAGGATCATTAAAGGCAATGAACCGAAATCAATTTGTGTTATTAAAATGATTACGATAAAAATTTGTTCGAAAAGGGACGAAAGGACCTAAGTAAGGAAACGCTGGAGGATATCCAAAAAGAGCAGGAGTAAAGTAATAGATATTATGTCCAAACTGAAATCTGTTCGGATTATAGTGTAGTAACTGATTCCAAGGTCCGAACATCGGTGAAGGATAACCTAAGAAAATTGGCCCGTTTGTTCCTGTAATAATTGTAGGCATGATACCACCAACTACTGATTTTTTACATTTTATGTTTTCAGTACATAATGGAGCATGTTTCACTAAAATTCATAACAGCTGCTAAATACCAACGCTGTAAGAGGCTTGGTGAAACCGAGGTCGATTAAAAGTAAACGAAGTCGTTTTCCTTGGAAAATTTAATGGTAGGTATATAATTATCCTATACCCTTAATTAAAGATATTTTAATTCGAAATAATTGATTGAAATGAAGACTTTGAGGGTATGCTATCATTTATAATTCTATAATTTTGATAGCATGATTTCATTTCAACTAACACAACAAAAGGGGATGCTAACATGAGTAATCGTTTTGAAGGCAAAGTAGTATTAATAACAGGAGCAGGGTCTGGTTTAGGTCAATCAACTGCTGTGAGAGTTGCAAAAGAAGGAGCTAAACTTTCCTTGGTTGATTTAAAAAGCGAAGGCTTGGAAGCTACAAAGAAATTAATTTTAGAAGTTTCACCAAATGCGGAAGTATTATTAATTACCGCGGATGTATCAGATGAAGAAGCAGTTAAAAATTATGTAAACGAAACAGTTAATAAGTATGGACGAATTGATGGATTCCACAACAATGCGGGAATTGAAGGAAAACAAAGCGAAACAGCTGATTATAGTGCAGAAGAATTTAAAAAAGTATTAAATGTTAACTTAAATGGCGTATTTTACGGTTTAAAATATGTTTTAGAAGTTATGAAAAACCAAGGATCAGGTTCAGTTGTTAATACCGCTTCTGTTGGAGGTATTCGTGGTGTGGGTAACCAATCAGGATATTCTGCAAGCAAACATGGTGTTGTAGGGCTAACAAGAAACTCTGCAATTGAATATGGTCAATACGGCATTAGTATTAAAGCAATTGCACCAGGGGCTATTATGACACCCATGGTAGAAGCTTCACTAAAACAAATTGATCCTGTTAACTGGGAAGAAGCTGGAAAACAATTTGTCAGCGTCAATCCAATGAAACGCTTTGGAAAACCTGAAGAAGTAGCAAGCTTGGTTGCCTTCTTATTATCAGACGAAGCAGGATTTATTAACGCGGCAGTTATTCCAATCGATGGCGGACAATCTTACAAATATTAATTAGATATACAATCGACACCAAGGACACCGAACCAATTAGATATCATAAAGAAGATTAACACACAGAACTCCCTTCACATGGATGAAGGGAGTTTTTCATTTTGGATTTGAATTAAAATTTACTACCCACGAAGGAGTGTGCTAGGTGGTGCTGTTTTTTGAAAAACCCCCATTTTTCGCTTATTTTGACATTAAGTAAAAAAATAAAAAAAGGTATTTTTTACATTTTTATAGGTGAGTTTTTGCTGTTTTTACGAACAATAAATTGTGATATTAAAAAATTATTCGTATTTTTGGTTGTCAAAGTGATCCATGTAAATTATAATACTGGTATACAAGTGAGCAGATAAATCAAACTGCTTATATGGTGTTTATCATCATAGAATACTTTTTTAACAAATTGAAAGTGAGGCCAGATATGTGCAACGAAGAATCCCTTATATAATCTTGGCTCCAGGATTGATCCTCTTAATTTTATTCTTGGTGGTACCTCTTATTTCCATCGTTTTTCCAACGTTCTTTGATGGAGGGTTCACCTTGGCGAATTATACTTCGTTCTTTATGGATGAGTATAATTTAGGTATTTTTTGGCGGACGATAAAAATTTCACTGATTGTAACTCTGATTTGTGTATTGTTAGGCGTTCCGACTGCTTACTATATTTCCCAGAGTCCGAAAAAGTGGCGCAGCCTGTTGATGGCGTTAACATTGTTTCCGTTGTTAACAAACTCAGTTGTGCGAAGTTTTGCCTGGATTACTCTTTTGGGACAAGACGGTATTATTAATAATACTTTAATGAATCTAGGCTTGATTTCAAAACCACTTACTTTGCTTTATACGGAATTTGCCATTGTGATTGGTTCTGTGTATTTATTCTTACCTTTAATGGTCATTACCTTGGTAGGGATTTTAGAAAACATTGACTCAGAAATTATGGAAGCTGCCGAAACGCTAGGTGCCAATCGCTTGATTGCATTTTTGAAGGTTATCTTGCCATTAAGTGTGCCAGGAATTATTGTTGGCAGTATTTTAGTTTTCACAGGTACCATGACAGCCTATACAACTCCACAATTATTAGGCGGGAACCGAAACATCATGCTGGCCACCTTCTTGTATCAAAATGCGACTGCTTTAGGCAACTGGCAAGGTGCCAGTGTGATTGCCTTGATTATGATTGTGGCAACGGTCATCGTGATGAAGTTATTCAACTGGCTTGCTGGGCGCGTGGATAAGAGAGGTGAGGCGGATGCGTAAAAATATAGGCTTAAAAATCTTTGCCAGTTTGGTTTTTGCGTTTCTATTTGTTCCTTTACTCATTATTGTTGTGACTTCTTTTGGAACAAATTCAACGATACAATTTCCAATTGAAGGTTTTACCCTTGAATGGTATAGCAAGGTATTTGGCAATGAATCCTTTATGAACAGCTTTTTTCTTAGTTTAAAAGTAGCCTTAATTGCGACCCTTTTGGCGCTGATCATTGGTGTTCCTGCTGCATATGCTTTGGCACGCCACAAGGTGTTCGGACGTAATTGGATTAAGAGCTTTTTCCTTTCGCCAACGATCGTTCCAGGTTTGGTAGTTGGTTATGCCTTGTATCAATTTATTGTGATCAAGTTCCAATTCCCAATCATCCAAGGATTGCTGCTGGGTCATTTCTTGATTTGCTTGCCTTACGTGATTCGTGTCGTAGGTTCAACCATCGAGCAATTAGATTTTTCGATTGAAGAAGTTTCATGGACATTAGGCTGCACAAAATTACAAACCTTTAGCAAAGTGGTGTTACCGAATATTACTTCGGGAATTTTTGCTTCCTTTATGTTGGCATTCATCAATTCCTTCAATAATATTCCTGTGTCACAGTTTTTATCAGGCCCGGGTGTGACCATGCTTCCAACTAGCTTAATGAATTATATTGAATACAACTATGATCCATCTGTCTCGGCCTTATCCGTTATTTTAATGCTTGGAACGATTGTTCTTATGTTTATTATTGAAAAGACATTAGGGTTAGCAAGTATTTCATAGGAACATGCAATATCCAACAGCGAAGGGGGAAGAACAAACATCATGTCCTATGTGGAATTAAAAGATATTCGTGTCAGTTATGATAACAAAACCAATATATTAAAAGATTTGAATTTATCCATTGAAAAAGGGGAATTGGTTTCCTTATTAGGACCATCTGGCTGTGGGAAAACAACGACTTTACGTGTGATTGCCGGTTTAATTGAACCAAATGATGGCGAGTTCCAAGTAGACAGTCAAAACCTAACAAAGGTACCCGTTCATAAGCGTGAATTTGGTATGGTATTCCAAAGCTATGCGTTGTTTCCCCATCTAACCATTAAGGAAAATGTCGCGTTTGGCTTGAAATTACGCAAGGAAAAAAAGCATACCATCGACAAAAAAGTATCCGATATTTTAGCGATTACTGGCTTAGAAGAATTGGCTAATCGCTATCCTAAACAACTTTCAGGTGGACAAAGGCAGCGTGTGGCTTTAGCACGTGCCTTAGTTATTGAACCTAAATTATTATTATTAGATGAACCATTAAGTAACTTAGATGCTAAATTGCGGGTGGCGATGCGGATCGAAATTAAACGGATTCAAAGTCAATTAGGTATTACATCTGTGTTTGTAACGCATGATCAGGAAGAATGCTTCTCGATTTCTGATAAAGTAGCGGTCATGAATAAAGGTGTCATCGAACAATTCGACACACCCGAAGAGATTTATAAGAATCCAAAAACGGAGTTCGTCGCTCGCTTTATCGGGTTTGAAAACTTCTTTGACTTAACACTGATAGAAAGCGGCAAGTATCAAGCAGCTGATGGAACAGTTTTCCTTAGTACTCGTAAATGGGACACAGAAAAACATACTGGAACGATTCGTCCAGACGACATCGATATAGTAGAAAGCACTGAATCAAATGCAACTAATATCGTTTCCGGGACCATTAAAGTGCGTACTTTCTTAGGTAAGTCTTACCAATATGAGGTTGAAACGTCTATCGGACCCTTCCTTGTAAATGAAGCTGATCATGTGATTTATCAGGTGGGAGACACTGTTACACTATCAATTCCACCTCACAAACTAATCATCGTTTAATACAATAGTTCAATCATCTATGTATCTATCAAAAGGAGAGAATAAAATGAATAAAAAATTAGGTTTAGTAGGTCTAACTTTCGTATCGGCAACTATATTGGCTGCATGTGGCGGCGGAAATGCTGCAAATGATACAGCAAAAGAAAAACCAAAAACACTGGTTATTTCCACTTTTGGTTTAGAAGAAGATAAAATGCAAGAAGATGTCTTCAAACCATTTGAAAAAAAATACAATGTAGACATTGTGTTAGAAACTGGTACAAGCTCAGAGCGTTTTACAAAATTGAAGAGCAACCCGAACTCAACAGTTGATGTGATTGAATTGTCACAATCAAATGCGGCTGACGGTGTAGCAGAAGGGTTATTTGATAAAATCGATAGCTCGAAAGTTCCTAATATGAAAAACTTAATCGATAGTGCAAAAGAATTATCTGCAGATGGTTCTGGCCCAGCCTACACGTTGAATAGTATCGGGATTGTTTACAATAAAAAGGCAGCCAGTAAGGAAATCAAAGAATGGGATGATCTATGGGATCCTTCTTTGAAAGGAAAAATCTCTATTCCTGACATTACGACAACCTTTGGTCCAGCCATGCTGACTGTAGCAAGCGAGCACGAAAATGTTGACCTTACAAAGGATAATGGAAAGGCAGGCTTCAAAGGAATCACGGAATTAGCTCCAAACGTTGTCAAAACATATAGTAAATCTTCAGATTTAGCAAACATGTTCCAATCAGGCGAAATTGTCGCGGCTGTTGTAGGTGACTTTGCTGTTCCGCTTATTACTGGATCAAATCCAGATGTAGCCTATATTGTTCCAGAATCAGGAACATACGCCAATTTTAACACCATCAACATTAACAAAAACTCTAAAAATAAAGACTTGGCAAATAAATATATCAACTGGAGATTAAGCAAAGAAATTCAAGAAAAAACAGCTGTGTCTCTAAATGAAGCTCCAACAAATAAAGAAGTAGTATTAGACGATGAAACGGCAAAGAATAAAACGTACGGTGACGTTGCCGCACGCACGAAAAAAGTGGATTCATTATTCGTCAATAAAAACCTTGCATCATGGATTGATCAATGGAATAGAATTCTCAATAAATAAGAACAATGGGAAGTAGGAAGGGGCTAAGGATATTTCTTGGCCCTTTTCTTTTTTACAAGGTACGGAAGATGGAGGGAATAATGAAATGAAAGTAGATTTAGCGATTATCAACGGACAGGTTTTCAACACTTTTACAAAAAAGTTTGAACATAAAAATGTTGCGATAGTTGAAGATAAATTTTTCTATATTACAGCTGATGAATTTGAGGATTTAGAAGCGATTGAAGTGGTGGATGCGAAAAATCAATTTTTAGCACCTGGGTTAATCGACATTCATATGCATATTGAAAGCTCGATGACATCACCTTCTATTTTTTCTGAGGCTGTGTTAACCCATGGAGTGACAACGGTTGTGGCTGATGCTCATGAGATTGCGAATGTGTTTGGGATGGAAGGTCTAGAAGCGTTTTTTTCTCAGCCGAGCGTAATGGATATTTTCTATGCGATTCCGTCGTCTGTTCCTTCGACGACGCCAGAATTGGAAACGACAGGCGGCTATATTGGTGTTGAAGAAGTGACCCAGCTCTTGCAGCATCCCAAAGTGATTGCTTTGGGGGAAGCGATGAACTTCAATGGCATTGTCAATGAACCAGATTCTTTAATTCGTCAAATATTACGTGAGGTTCAAACGAAAAAGCCATTAATGCCCCTAGAAGGTCATATTCCGCGCGTTTCCGGATTAGAATTGGCGAAATTTTTATATGCTGGCATAACGGCAGATCATACCCATCAATCACCCGAATCGATTTATGAGAAGATCACAAATGGGATGTTTTTGGAGTTTCAGAAGAAATCGATTACGAATGAAAATATTCGTGTTATAGTTGAAAATAATTTTTACGAATATATGGCGATCATTACCGATGATGTGATGGCAGATGATTTGTTAAAAGGTCATTTGGACGGGAACGTACGTTTAGCTATTGTTTCTGGTATGCCAGTAGAACAGGCGCTATACTGCTCTACCTATACGCCGGCTAGACGAATGGGATTCCAAGACCGTGGTGCGATTGTCCCAGGCTTTAAAGCTGATTTTCTCTTGCTGGATGACGTTGAAAGCCTGGATATCGCCGCAGTTTATAAGGATGGAAAATTGGTCCACGAACGTGGAACGGACATTCGGTATCCAGCTGTGAAACCTGAATTCCCTGAGCATTTTTACAAGTCGTTACAATGTCGTCCATTAACAGCAGAGGATTTACGGATCAAGGTGAAGTCTTCAGAAAAGGCCGTCGTCAATGTGATTCAAATCTCGGAAGTGGGTACATTTACCGAACATGTACAGCGTGAGGTTGGGGTTGTAGATGGATATTTAGATTGGGAGAATAGCGGGTTAGCATTGATTACAGTGATGGAGCGCTATGGGAAAACAGGCAGCATTGCCTATGGATTTATTGAAAATGCATTAACTAAAAAAGGAGCTGTCGCCACCACTTGGGCGCATGATCATCATAATTTGATGGTGATGGGAACGAGTACGGAAGATATTTTAGTGGTGCAAAAACAATTATTGGACATACAGGGTGGTTATGTGGTTGCTCAAGCTGGAAAGGTGCAAGCGATTTGCCCATTGCCCGTTGGAGGCATCGTCAGCGATGCACCTATCCAAGAACTAGGTGCTCAATTGCAGGAAGTTCGTCAAGCTATGATTGCGTTAGGATATCGCAACAGTAATGAAATTATGTCCTTCTCAACTTTATCCTTGCCGGTTTCACCTGTTATCAAAATTACCGACAAAGGGATGATGAATGTGCGTTCACAAAGGATGATCCCTTTAGTGGAGGGGGAAGAAATTTGAGGATTTTCATTAAAAATGCTTGGATTTTGACGATAAATGAGCAAATGGAACAATTTCCACATGGCTATTTAGTAGTGGACAACATGAAAATTGTTGAAGTTGGTGCGATGGATTCACTATCAAAGGATATTTCCTATGACAAATGCCTCGATGCCAAAGGTGCTATTTTGTTACCTGGTATGGTCAATGCACATACACATATTGGCATGATTCCGTTTCGATCTTTAGGAGATGACTACCCAGATCGTTTGCGCCGATTCCTATTTCCATTAGAAAATGAATGTATGAATGAACAATTAGCCTACACGAGCGGAAAATATGCCATTGCTGAAATGCAACTAGCTGGTGTCACTACTTTCTTTGATATGTATTATTTTGAACATCAATTGGCTCTAGCGACAGAAGAAATGAATAGTCGTGCTCTTTTAGCAGAAACAGTCATTGACACTGTAATGGTTGATGTGCCAAAGCCAATGGGGGGCTTACAATATGCTGAAGGTTTTCTGCCGAAATGGCAAGGAAACAATCTAATTCAAGCATCAGTAGCACCGCATGCCCCATATTCTAATACGATTGAAGTGCTCCAACAAGCTGATGCTTTGTCTAAACAATACAATGTGCCTTGGATGATGCATGTCAGTGAAATGGATTTTGAAAAGGACAAATATCGTGAAGAGCGCAATCAAACACCAATTGAATTTTTAGAGGAGATTGGTGTATTGAGTCCAAGACTTGTAGCTGCACATTGTATTCATTTGTCAGACCATGATATTCAGTTGTTGAAGAAATATGGTGTGAAGGTAGCTCATTGTATCGGGGCAAATACGAAATCCGCCAAAGGTGTAGCCCGTGTGAGGGATTTATTGTCTGCTGGTGTAACGGTTGGGTTAGGAACAGATGGGCCAAGCAGTGGTAATACGCTCGATTTATTTAGTCAGATGCGATTGTTTGCCAATTTCCATAAAACTTTTTTACAGGACCGCAGTGCATTCCCAGCAGAAGAGATTGTAAAGTTAGCGACCATTGGGGGAGCGAAAGTTTTAGGTATGCAGGAACAAATTGGATCGATCGAGGCAGGGAAACAAGCCGATTTCATCCTAGTAGAAACCGATTCTGTCAACATGTTTCCCATTTTTGATCCTTATTCTGCTTTGGTGTACTCTGCTAATGCCAGCAATGTAAGAGACGTATTCATCGCAGGGGAGCAAGTCGTGGAAGGGAAAAAATTAGTTAATTTTGATGTAAGACAATTAAGAGCAGAGCTTGCTGAAGCAATGGAACAATGCGGCTTCAGAAGAAAAGCGTTACAAGCAATGGAGAGAAAATAGAGATACGGTTAAATGATTTGAGTTTCAGGAAGGATAGGCTGCTGCGGAAGCCATTTTTATTATGGTCCATGTTAGATTTTTATTCGATTAGCATTACATAGAAGACAGGTGAAAATATTTAGGTGTTCTTGGCACAGCTCCCATTAAATTGAACATCAAATTCTTAACTAGAGAGGTTGTAAGCGACTGTAATAGTGGAATTATTAAATGTTTTGTCGATTAGAGAGGTTGTAAGCGACTGTAATGGTGGAATTATTAAATGTTCGGTCGATTAGAGAGGCTGTAACCGACTGTAATGGTGGAATTATTAAATGTTCGATTAAGTCCATATAATTGTGTAAAAAGAAAAGGGGTCAAATTAATTCCTTTTG
>CAUSCO010000040.1:0-35428 GCA_963530265.1 uncultured Bacillus sp. | reverse complement strand
CTCAAATTCACCTTTCTTACTATTTGAAGCTAGTTATGTCCCAGCCTCTTTTTTTATTTTCTAGATACTTCTTTATTTCATGTACCACAAAATGTTCGATAAGGAGCGGCTGATGGCACAGGCAGAGTGCAGTATTCAGCCTGTTCAGTAGTGTGCGCGTATGGACTTGAAAGAACATCAAGAAGCTGTTCCATCACGCTGTAATCTCCTTGATTCACTGCAGCATCTAGTGCGGCTTCTACCCGGTGATTCCGAGGGATCACCGCTGGATTGCTGTTTCGCATCAACTGATGCGAGTCTGCTTTAGATTCCTTCTGTCTATCTAGTCTTGCCTGCCACCGCTCCTGCCATTGTGTAAATTCTGGTGTTCCGAACAGGACTGTATCCTCATGTCTATCAAAAGTTAAATCGCGGAACGTATTGGTATAGTCAGCACGATACTTCTGCATCATAGTGAGGAGATCGTTAATAAGCGATTCATCCTGCTCCTCTTCGTTAAATATCCCTAGCTTGGCTCTCAATCCTGCGAGCCAATTCCTTTCAAACAACACTGAAAAACCGGATAGTGCCTCTTCGGCCATTTTAACAGCATCATCCTGATTGTCATCCAGAAGCGTCAATAGAGCTTCTGCAAATCGAGCAAGATTCCACACAGCAATATATGGCTGATTTCCGTAAGCATAACGCCCTTGCCTATCAATCGAACTAAATACTGTTGCCGGGTCATAATTATCCATAAAAGCACATGGACCATAATCAATGGTTTCTCCGCTAATGGTCATATTATCGGTATTCATCACCCCATGGATAAAACCAACCAGTTGCCAGTTTGCAATCAGTACAGCTTGACGTTTGATTACTTCCTTAAGGAACGAAAGATATCGATTCTCATCAGCTACAACATCCGGGTAATGCCGTTTAATTGCATAGTCGGCCAAAGTCCGCAGTTCCTCTTTCGTACCCCATTTTGCAGCGTATTGAAAGGTACCAACACGGAGATGGCTTGCCGACACCCGGGTTAAAATTGCACCAGGCAGGTCCGTTTCTCGGATGATTGACTCACCTGTTGTCGCCACAGCTAGGCTGCGAGTGGTTGGAATACCGAGACCATGCATGGCTTCGCTGATGATATATTCGCGCAGCATCGGCCCAAGTGCCGCTCGACCATCTCCCCCTCGGGAATAGGGTGTCCTACCTGAACCCTTAAGCTGGATATCAAACCGTTCACCAGAAGGAGTAATCTGTTCTCCGAGCAGGAGTGCACGACCATCTCCTAACATCGTAAAATGCCCAAATTGATGCCCGGCATAAGCTTGAGCAAGAGGCGAAGCACCTTCCGGAATCCGATTACCAGCAAGGATAGCTGCACCTTCTTCGCTTTGTAGTATCTCGGTGCTCAACCCTAGGGATGCAGCAAGCGGTTCATTGAGAATGATTAAATTCGGTGCTCGTACTGGGATCGGATTCTGGCTGGAATAAAATGTTCTGGGCAAACGAACATAACTGTTGTCTAAGTTCCATCCTTGTTTTGTTGTCATCTTATCTCCTTCTCTTCTCTTGTAAACTAATTTTTTCTTTTACATAGTCTTGTCCAGTTCTTGTCTTAAAATGTATATCATTCCTCTAAAATAATTGAAAACTGGACGAGCAATTGACCGTCCAGTTCATAAAAGAATATTCTAGATTTAACCGCGGTGCTCAAAGGTTTTACAGGCAGTTTCTTCGACATTCTCAGCTTCTCTGCCGTGAAGGCCAATCACATAAATAGAGTCAGCAACACATCGGTCACCTTCAGCCCAATACTTGCAATTTTCAACATTGCATTTTACTTCCAATTCCATGAATGCCATCTCCCTTTTAGGTTTTCTTAAACAATACCCTTTAGGGAAATGGATAAACATTTTTCAATGAAGTAAAGATTGCTATAAGTAGACTAATCCCTATATTGTAAAGCTAATCCTTTTAAGAAATTCCGAGCGTATTTATCACCGCATTCTTTATAATTCTTATGCCCTTCTTTTCTTAATAGTGCGCTTAACTCTCCTTTTGTTATACTGACTCCCGCTTCTTCTAGTATTTCAATCATATCCTCACTTGTTAATGATAGTGCAATTTTCAACTTTTTAAGCAAAACATTATTAACATTCCCATTATTCTTTATTGACATTACTGGTCTTTCAGGTTGTCCGGGTTCCGAGTCTTGTTTTCCTCTTTTAAAGATAATAAGGCCATTTAAAAATGACTCGAACATGAAATTATTGCATTTTACATTCTCATCTTCATCTAAATCATCATTGCCAACTTCATTATCGTAACTTTCCTTTGATTTTGTGAGTATTTTTAACACTTCTTCCTTTGTTACTTCAATGCCACCAAGTTTAAAAATCTCAACCATATCTGTATTTTTAATATCTAGAGCATATCTTAATCTAATTAAGATATCATTATTATTCATTGCCATTTTTAATCCTCCTAAAATAAAGACTATTTATTTTAACACTTTAAAGACATTTTTGCATTCGCAGCTACAAGTCACAATTCACTATAATACTTAGAATCATTAATTTGCTCTTTATTTATGTAAAAAAAGACGCCTATGACTAAGAGGGTCACAAAGCGTCCGGAAATCCTATTCTGTAGCTACTCTAATACTAAGCAAAATATCAAAATAACTCTTGTCTTCACTATTTAAAATACACTTCAAAATTCCCAATCCTAACGTAATACTCTCGCAGCACTAGAAAATTTTGATGGATCATAGGAAGCAATTTTCACAACATCGCCCGTTTGCGGGGCGTGTATATATTGCCCGCCTCCAATATAAATGCCGACATGATAGGCAGGGTTACCTCTGAATACCAAATCACCCGGCTGTACTTGATTCGGAGAGATTCTGGTTCCAACATTTTGCTGGGAACTTGATACCCTTGGAAGATTGATGCCAACTGAACGATACACATATGACGTGAAGCCCGAACAATCAAATCCACTTGGCGTTGAACCGCCCCAAACGTAAGGTACGCCCAAAAATTGTTTAGCATACGCAATGACCTTATTTGCTGCATCAAGGTTATTTAGATTAACTGCAGCGGCTGCTGGTGCTGGTGCCGCTGGTGCTGGTGCTGGTGGTGCTGATACTGCAGCGTTGTTTACAGAAGATTTCTGTTGTGCTTGCGGTTGAGACTGTTGTTGTGCCTGTTGTTGGGATTGCTGATGAGACCGTTGTTGTGCCTGTTGTTGGGCTAATTGAGCTTGTCGCTCTGCCTCTTGCTGCGCTAATTGTGCCTGTCTCTCTGCTTCTTGTTGTGCTAATTGTGCCTGTCTCTCTGCCTCTTGTTGGGCCTCTTGATTTTGTAATGTATCTTTCGCATCTGCTAATTCTTTTTCAACTTCTTTTTTATCTTCTTCAATATTTTTTTGTTCAGAAGCCAACTCTTCTTGGCTCTTTTTTAATTGGTCGATCTCATTATGTAATTTTTCCTCTGCAGCCACTAAAGCTTGTTCTTTTTCAGTTAAACCATTCAGTAATTCTGTATCACTTTCCATAATCTGGGAAATGGCTGTAAAACGAGTTAAAAACTCAGAAATGTTATTAGACGAAAGCAAAAGTTCCGCATAGGTAGCGATTGACTGTTTTCCATCTAACTGAATGCTTTTTAGTCGTTCAGAATAGACCTGTTTGTGAGTATCTAAGGACTTTTTGGCATTTTCAATTTCAACCGCTGTTTCGTCAATTTTCCCTTGTTGTGTTTTAATATCATCGTTTAGTTTTTGACTATTCTCAATTGCTAAGGTGATTCGATTGTCTAATTGTTGCATCCTTGTTTCAAAGTCATTAATTTGCCCTTTTGTTGCATCGATTTGTCCTTGTGTCACTGGTGAATCTACTGGACTAGCAAAAGTAGGTGTTGCTTGAATCATAGTGGTGAGGATGGCAGCCGATACGGTATATTTTATTAATTTATTTATCATTAGATAATCTCCTCTAGTTCTCTATCATAAATTCAAAATACTAATATATTCCTAGTTTATATTCCAAATGAACTAAAAACAATAAAACAGTCGATATTGTAATATAATTGTAATTTTATGTAGAATAATCTGATAAAGAGTCGACACTTGTTCCCACTTGTAGAACCACGGTTGTGGCAACTTATGAAAATTGGAGATTCAGGTATGGGGAAGGCGGGCTTAACACATTTTACGTCCAAGATTATCACTATAAAAACAATAAAAAGACCCAGCTTTGATTATTTCTAAGCTGGGTCTTTTAATAGACTTTATTGATGTACACTGGATTAACTTAATGAAAAAATTCTATTTATTCATCTAGGCTGCATCTTTTAAACTTTTTTCTTTAGCTTGATGGTTGGGCTTCTTTATGAATAAAGACAAAACAAAATTAATCACCGCTAATATTAAACTGATTTTAAACACAAGTGAAGATCCCGTTGCTGCTGCTTGTGTCGGTTCATTCGCAATTGCTAAGTAACTATTCTGTTTTGCTGATAAAATCGAAACCATTACTGCAATACCAATAGCGCCAGCTACTTGTTGAATCGTTTGTGTTATGGCAATTCCGTCTGGATAGTATCGTCTCGGAAGAGAATTTAGCGTGTTTGTTTGTACAGAAGCAAGCACCGCTCCTATACCTAACATCATAACAATATGAGTTACCACAATCATCCACACAGCCGTGTCTGTCCCAAATTGTGAATATAGTCCATAACCAATCGCTACTAAAATGGTTCCAGGTGTAATAACCGCTTTTGGACCATATTTGTCAAATAATTGACCAATGGTTGGAGCTAATATACAGTTCAGTAAGCTGCCTGGCAGCAGGATCAGACCTGTTGTAAAAGCAGCCATTACTAAAGCCATTTGCATATACATTGGTAAAATGACAAGCATGGACAACATATTAAAGAATGTTATGAAACTCATAATAACTCCAAGAACGAAAAGTGGATGTGTAAATGCTCTTAAATTCAGCATTGGATTCTCCATTTTCGTTTGACGAATTGAAAAAATAATCAGTGCTGCAACTCCAATGATGATTGTTCCCATAACAGTCGGACTTGTCCATCCAGCTTCACCAGATACACTTACTCCATAAACAATCCCACCGAATCCAATTGTCGAAAGAATAACAGATAATGTATCTATCGAAACCTTACGAACTTCATTCACATTCGGTAAATACTTGATCCCGAAAATAAGAGAAAACAGTAAGAATGGTACTGTCACCCAGAAAATCCAATGCCATGATAATGTATCTAAAATAAGTCCGGCTATTGTTGGGCCAAGTGCTGGACCAGCTAGCATTACTAAGCCCATGATTCCCATAGCAGCGCCTCGTTTATTAGGAGGAAAAATCGTAAAAATAACATTTTGCGTTAAAGGCAAATTAATGGCTAATCCTGCTGCTTGAATAATACGTGCCGCCAATAAAACACTAAATGTGGGTGCTGATGCTGCTATAATTGTCCCGATAAGGGATAGCGAAATAGAAGTCAAAAACATTTGACGGGTCGTGAATTTTTGCATTAAAATGCCTGTTACTGGTACTAAAATACCTAATGTTAAAAAATAGCCTGTTGCTAACCATCCAATCGTCGTAGCATCAACGTTGAATATTTGGCCTAAATCTCCTAAGGCAATATTTAATGCCGTTTCACTAAAAAGTCCGACAAAGCCAGCTACTAATAGAGCCGCCATGATCGGGCCTGTTTTGATTTGTGTATCTGTTGTCGAAACTGTGTTGTTTTGTATATTCAATTATTAAAACTCCTTTAACATATTGGGTAATGCTTGTGAAATAACTATAAGTGCCTGTAATACATCTCCATTATACCAACCAGTCTGTTTGTAACTTTAACAAAAAAACATAATATGAGTCAAGGACTTTTTTTCACAATTTAGACACAATTATTAGTTTATTCTCCAATAAAACGCTTTCCTTCTCCCCTTCCTTTCCCCCCTCAAACCTCACCCTACTTTAATAATCAATCATTTTTCCGTAGCAACTAAAAAAGCGTTAATCCTATTAGGTTAACGCTTAATTCAGTGGCTTATTCTAGGTGGCAAACTATTTCAGGACTAGCTGTAACGCACATTCGAAGTGTCTTGATAGTAAGTAGTTTATGGTGTAAATGGACATTTCCATCAATCTCAGGATTTGATTTAAAAATACTTATCATGTTTGCTAAAAAGTACCTCTTTCCTTCAAGTGTTATTCCAACGAAATCTTCACAACATCATCCAAATACTTTGTTGTATTATATCCATAAATCTCCAGACTTTTCGGAATCACTGTTTCTCCAGTGTTGTTACTGTGTAATTCCATGCCTTGAACGGTAACGAAATAACGGGGCTGCTCGATTTCTCCATATGCGACAGGGCTTTCATTCATATCGTATTCAATCCCGTTTTTATCAACGAGCACTCCTTCAGAATTCATCTCCATTGAAATAGGTTCATTTTCATCCTCACCCAGAATATTGAATTGAAGCGATTCATATGCTCGATTCTCATTTTCATGATTGCTTATGACAATTTTGATAGACTGTCCAGCTTCTACCTTGTCGATGGAGAGTGTGCTGCCTGCATATTCAAAGGTTTGAGGGTATTCCTGAGAAGCACCCAGTTCAATGGTTTTTTTGTCTTCAACAGTTAAATTAATAGATCCGAATTGTACATTAACCTCCTTTGGCTTTTCTCCAAAAAGTGGGTCAAATTGTGCTTGAAAAGTAGTCCAATTCCTATCTCGAGGTGAATCTAAAAAAGAGCTGCCATACATATCAGCTTTCACTTTTTTATTGTTCACTTCTAGATTATCAAAATTAAGAACACCTATCCGCATCTCTGGCTGTTCATTATGAATACCATATTGCAAAATCGTCGCTGTGGGAGCAATGGTTAATTTATCAAATCGAACCGGGATTCCCTCGACTTCTGTTTCTTCATCCAATGCATATTCGACGGAAGGTTGTTTAGTTACAGGGATCTCGAAGTTCCACTTCCCAAATTCATATTCCATTTCCATGTCAGCCCTAAAAGCATTCCGATCAGGGGAATTATGAATCAATTTTTGAAGCCTTGTGATCTTTAGTTTGATTGTCCCGTTATCCTTGGAGAGTGGCAGCAGACTAATCTTCCCATGATACACGTTCTTTTTTTCGTTATTTAGATCCGATTCAAGTTCAGGAGGAGAGTACCTTGGATTTACTTCACGGCTCATGATTTCAGATTGATTTTCCACAAAAACCCCACCATTATGATAATTCATCATATATTGATTGTCTTTATCTGTATCTTCTATTTCATAAAAAACAAGCGTCTGAACATCATCAGCAATCGCACTCTTGATCTTAATTTTCACCCCATCGCTTTCCTCTTCCAGGTTCAGCCTTTCACCCAGGTCCTGTTGTAGAAAGGCACGCAATTGCTGATCTTCTTCAGTCCAGGTATAGTAAAGGTTGGTAAACACCCCTGTAAAAACCTCTATACCCATTAATAATGCGAAAACACTTGCGAAAACAAGTCCCATTCTTTTACGTTTCTTGTTCTTCAGTTGTCTGTGCTTTTCCTTTTCTGCCAGCCTAGCTTTGACGTTGTCCATGAAATCAGATGGCACATGGAAATCCTCCATCCTTTCAGTAAGATTTAACATGGTTAGCATGACATCCTGAAAGGTAGCCAAATCCTTCTGACAGTCTTGACAATGATAAATATGTATCTCTAAATCAATCTTTTTCGATCGATCC
The DNA here is from genome assembly GCA_963530265.1 of uncultured Bacillus sp. Lineage (GTDB taxonomy): Bacteria > Bacillota > Bacilli > Bacillales > Cytobacillaceae > Neobacillus. Next base: position 27,662 of record CAUSCO010000040.1, on the reverse strand, counting down.
AGGGTTCTTTCTAAGTAATCGATGTAATCTTTATGATACTCCTTACAGCCATTAAAGGTTGATCCATATCCCATTTCTTTTCTAAGTGACTGTATACCAGAAAACAAAAGCTCCTTTATCTTTTCCACTGAAACTTGGAGAAGATGTGCCGTTTCTTCCTGAGAGAATCCTTTTACATATGTAAGGACCATCGCTTCTTTCTCGTGCTCTTTCAATTGATCAAGTGCTTTAAAAAAATCCTGACGTGGCTCACTTTCCTCTGAAGCTTGTAAACTTCTATCATCAGAAAGCTCCCGGCAGGTATGTATGAAAATAGATGTAACCCACGTTTCGAATGATGTTTCACTTTTAAATCGAGGCAACTCCTTGTGGACTTTTATTATGGACCGGTAAAAAAGCTCTTCCATTTGCTGCTGATTATTAAGATAGGACAAACCAAGTGTATAAAACGATAGTTTATGCTGATCGAACCAATCGACGATGGATTCCACACCTTTTTCTCTTATCGTAGTGATAGATATGGGATCTATTTTTGCTGGGATCATAAATGTGTTTCCCCCCTTTAACATGTTTTTTCTCTTTTACTTCTTATGACTCCCTTACCTTCATTTAACATTCAATACTTATTGCCTTCCCAGTTAAATATTTTAAGCGCCTTTAATAAATGTGGAAATTTATGGGCAGTCTTTTTATCATTATTAATTAACACACATATTTCAAAATTTTCTCATTTATATCGTAGCATAAAAAAATCCTACTAAGAAAAGTTATTTGTGATCATTTGTCGGGAGAGAAAATCCGTAGAAAACCTTCTTTGACTACCGTGAACCTTAGTAACAAGCGTCTCAATTGGAATTGAAATGTCATATGGGAGGGAATAAGTTAAAACCGATAAAAAAACAACCTGGAAGGGTAGTTGCCTTATTTTAAAATGAGTTGCGATACACACTCCACGTGTCCAGAGTGTATGTGGCAACACATGGGGTACTGGTGAGTTTTTTAATTACTTCTATCTAAGAGGAAATCATGATTGCACGTGATGTAGTAAGAGAAGAAAAATCTATTGGTAAATATTTTACACTAATTTATATCAATAGCAAAAACCACTTCCTATAAATATTAGGCAGTGGTTTTTATTGTTAATAATAATTTCTCTTAGCTAACCATTATAAAGGAAATTCTTCTTCAAGAATAAATCGGACCGCATTTAAACCAATCATTTGAGAAGGCATTGAAGTGTTACCGTCTGGTAAAATAGGGGAGATGGAAAGATCAGCGACTTTCAGATTTCTAGTACCAAAGACATTCAGATGTCCATCTGTAACGCCGTCTCGAATACTTTTGGCCATCCTGCATTGACCTCCAAAGTGAGCGAGATTTCGATAAGAGGCTTTAGCATAACTTTCTAATTGTTTACGCTGTTCTTCCTCATTACTTATTTCGAAAACATTTTCAGGCGGGTAGACAACCTTGTAGATGCCTTCAGGATCGAGTTCACGAGCCTTCTTCATAATGTTGTAAGTCTCAAAATACTGTTTTACCATAAAATCCAAGTCATCTGGATCTCCAAGTGGATTAAGGTCTATGGATGGATAGGTCTCAGGATCACTGTGTGCAGCCATGATTGTACCCCTGCTTGATGGGTTAATGTCAAAAATGCCAATGCTCATTATATTACTCTGTTTTGCAGGATCAAACCCCCAATGATTAGCCAATACATCTGGAGTTGGAAGAAACGAAGGTGTCGGCGAGCCATATAATTGCAGGCGGCGGCCTCCTCTGCTGCCTTCTCCTTTAAAAGCCCCCAGTGGAAATGGATTAGAAGGGTCAGCAGACATGAGCTCTAAAATCCGCTTTGTTTCTACTTCTACTCCCATTCCAACGGTAAAATGAGATTGAAAGTTGTGCCCGACATTTGGACTGTCAATTAATGTTTCAATTCCTGCTCTAGCCAAATCATCCGGGTTCCCAATTCCAGAACGTTGTAAAATAACGGAGGAAAAATTACCTGCACAAACAATAATACCTTTTATCGCATGAGCAATATTTGATTTGCCGTTTCTTACAAATTCAACACCCACTGCAACCTGATCTCTTCCATCTTCTTCAAATAGAATTTTATTCACGGTTGTTTTTGTTAAAATGACTAACATTCTGCTGTCAACTCCAACCTCATCCGGGTGGAATTCATTCCCTTGTGTAACAATCTTATTATTCAAATATCCTGTTGCAGTAGATGAACGCACGAATTGTCCATTCACTTTTTTATTTAAAAACTGTGATTTGTAAAATGTACAATCTCTTATACCAGTATTGTAGTCTTCAACAATAGGAATATTTAAAACATCTGCTGTTGCTTTAGCCAATGTTACGGTAAGCCCACCCTTAGGAATGATCTGTTGTCTTACAAAAATGGGGCCTTTTCTTCCTCGTTCTTCCGGTTCTTGTGTCTTACCTGTGTATGTTTCATTCTCTATGAATAAAGAACTAACATTGTCGTAACTCCATTGAGATCCAACGAGACGTGCCCACTCATCATAAAGTTCAATACTTCCACGTACAGCATACATTGCATTATGCTCTGAGCTTCCTCCGATCGCTCTGCCACTCGATACTCGAAGCTGCTGATTACCAATATTCGCTTCTGCATTTGTCATCATATTAAATGAATGCCTATTATCAGTTGATAAAATACCAGATATTGCACCAGAAGGGCTGCTTAGCTCTTTAACCATATTTGTTCCAGGTTCCAGGACTAGTACAGAAGTTCCTTCATCCGATAATTTTTTCGCAATTACCCCCCCAGCAGTTCCAGCCCCAATCACGATAAAATCAAAAGTTTTTTGGGTTGTCACACTTTTGCCCCTTTCAATATTGAAATTTTAGTTTCCAAATTTCAGAATAATAAGACACAATATATATATGATTAAGCACAAAAAGGTGTAAATGTCCTAATCTCTTTCAGGGGCAATAATGATTGATTTTTTCCGGCTTGACCTTTAAACCTAATAAGGCAGTTAAGAAAATAAGGTTAGTAAGCGAATCAAATAACCCTTTTTATCTATGATTCTGCCATTTCTCTTTATATAATTGAGGGATGGTATACTTGAAGATTCCTGTCGTGCAGTCAGGAAATACTCTGTGGCAAATTTCTAAATAAATGGGATAATTCAGCAAATGATCTAAAGTTAATGTTCTTACAGCTGAAGTATTACATCTCCAAGTTGAACGAATTAAAATTAAAGCAGACGGTACTGCGAGGATCTTTTATAGATTCTCGCTACCATCTGCCATTATTTAACGTAAATTTAGCAACACGCAGCATTCCACGTGTGCCGTATGTGGGAACATATCCACCGGCTGAATATATTTTACATCGTATTTCGAACTCAGTATTTGAATGTCCTTTGCCAATGTTGAAGGATTGCATGAAACATAAATAAGTTTTTCTGGTTTAACTTGTAAGATTGTTTGTATCAGTTGACCATCGAGTCCTGTTCTTGGCGGATCAACGACAATAACGTCCGGCTTCCATCCTTTTTTAACCCATTTTGGCAGCACTTCTTCAGCTTTTCCGGGAACATACTTCGTATTCGTGAATCCGTGACGTTTCGCGTTTTTCTTGGCATCATCGATGGATTCCGGGATAACGTCCATGCCACGAACCTCCGCTGCTTGACCAGCCAGCCATAATCCGATCGTCCCCACACCACAGTATGCGTCAACTACTTTTTCTATACCTGTAAGGCCTGCTGCTTTTTTAACCTCGTCATAAAGTTTTACAGTTTGAATCGGATTTAATTGAAAAAACGTCCTTGCTGACAGCTCAAATTGTAGGTCACCAAGTGTTTCTTGGATAAACTCTTCGCCCGCTAGTGCCAAAGTTTCCGCACCAAAAATTAGAGATGTTTTTTCACCATTTATGTTTTGCACGATGGATTTTACTTGTGGAAGCCGTTTTTGAATTTCTTCTATAATAGACTCTTTTTTTGGCAGCTCTTTTTGTGTGGTAATCAGAACCACCTGTAGTTCACCTGTTTCTACTCCTACTCGGGACACAATCGTGCGCACAATACCTTTTCTCGTTTTTTCATTATAAATAGGGATTTGAAGCTCTTCCAAGATAGATTTTACCTTGCTTACCGCTTCGTTTGTCTGCGAATGCTGTACGGCACAGTGTTCAATATCAATTAGTTGGTGTGAGTTCATGCCATATAATCCGGCTAAAACCTTGCCATTTTTCTGAGCCACTTGAAAACTACTTTTGTTCCGGTAGCCCCAAGGATTTTCCATACCGATGGTTTCGCGGATATCCAGCTTGTTGACAGCCAGTTTCGTATGGCGTTCAAGCGATTGAATGATAATGTCTCGCTTCTCTTTCAACTGTTGATCATATTGCAAATGCTGAAGTTGACAGCCACCGCATTGCTCATAAAACGGACATGGCGGTTGAACACGATGTGGTGATTTAATGCGGATTTTTTTTATTTTTGCCTCAGCAAATTTAGGGTTAATTTTTGTTGCCTCAACTACTACTTCTTCTCCAGGCAAGGCCCCTGGCACAAAGACCACTTGCTTTTTAAAGTAGCCCACACCTTCCCCATTAATGCCGAGCCTTTTTATTGTTAACGGAAATGTTTGATTCTGTTTAATTTTAATACCTTGTTCGGTTTTCATTTTGTTCACTCCAAATTTTCATCAAGCATGAGTTCTGTTTTCGTATTATAGCATGATTCATAGAGAAAAGCCGAATTCCTGTTGAATTCGGCTTTTTTAGAGATTACTTTTTCTTAGGAAAATCATCAAGACTTTTGAATTTATAGCCTTTCTTTTTCAAATCCTTGATTGCCTTTTCTAAAGCATCTGCGTTGTCTTTAGAAACGGAATGGAGCAGCAGCACACAACCAGGATGGATTTGCTTCATGATATTATCATATGAATATTGCCAGCCTCGTTGCTGATTAATATTCCAGTCGACAAAAGCAAGTGACCAGAACACATGCGTGTAACCTTCTTCTTTTGCAATTTGCATGGTTCTTTCACTAAACACTCCACGTGGCGGGCGTAAATACTTCATTTCCTTTTGACCCGTTACCTCTTTTGCTTTGATTTTTACCTTTTGAAGTTCTTCGCGAATTTTAGCATCACCTGTAGTGGTAAAGTCGGGATGACTCCAGGAATGGTTGCCAATAATATGACCCTCACTTACCATTTGTTTCGCAAGTTCAGGCTGTGAATTTAAAAAATGCCCCGTCACAAAAAAGGTCGCAGGTACCTTTTCCTTTTTTAAAACCTCAAGAATTTTTGGTGTATACCCATTTTCATAACCGCTATCAAAGGTAACATATAAAACCTTAGAATTGGGATCGCTTTTGTAAAAAGCACCATATTTTTCGAGAAGCTGGTCATATTGTGCGCCTGCTTCCGGCGGAATCTCATTTGTAGCTTTTTTAAATCCCCAATGAATGGGCTGATTGGAGACTGCTGCATATGTACTAATTGGGAATATTAATAAAAACATTGCAGCAATGCATATTAAGCGTTTCATTTATGTTCCCCCTGTATTTGTTTTTTTTAGTGTTTGTTTAATGAGGGAAAAGATAATTGGAACATTAAGGAATCTTATTCTCAAAATACATTCGTCCTCTTTTGGTTCCTGTATAAGGGAGATTTATAACTGAAAGAAAATAGGTAGTGGATCTTGAGGTTGGGATGCGTAGAAATTTCCGAATTTCGAGATTGTTAATATATGGATTTATAAGAAGGAAATAATCTTGAAGTGCTTTTAAGTAAGCATCTTGGGAAACAAAATAACAATTAGGGCATATCCAGTTTCTTCTTTTATAATCCATTGGTAAGAACGAGCATCTTGGACATTGAACTCCAGGAAGTACTTCAGATTTTTTTATACCTGTTTTTTCAAATATATGTATATTGGGTGGAGTATGGTTGGTTAGAAGAATATCTTTTATTTTCTTAATAGTTTGTGGTGTTACAGAGTCTTTTTTAAAAATTTTCTCCTGGTCTTCAATCTTTTTCAGTAAGTCATTGGCTTTACAAACCCGCTCTTCTGCTTCTTTGTATCCTGGTGCAATACTAACTTCTGTTGAATCTTTACATATCACTACACAATATTCAATTGGAATTGAATCAATTTTGTATTTTCGGAGTAGATAAGTTAATAAAATTTTGTGTCTGTTAGCCTGTGATACTGGGTTTTCATAAATTTCTTTATTGGTACCTGTTTCGTGTATCATCTGATTTTTTTCAATTAACAGTTTTCCAGAATGATTTTTACCTTCAAGGATTAATATAAGTTTGCTGGAGAGGAGGAGAAAGTCCATTTGAAAATAAGAATTACCTGCAGGAAGACGGAGATTATGGAAAATGTAGTACTTGTGACTTGGAATTAAGCTTAAAAAATAATTTATTGTTTTTTCTCCATTATTACCTGATTTTAATATTCTAATTAATTTTTTAAGTTCAGGCAATAATGGATGCTCCCAAGGTAATCTTCCCTCCAGTGCCAAAGCTTCAAGTAAAATTTGCGGAACAGTTAGATTTTTACCAAACAATATAATACCCCCTTTTTTGTATTTAATTTCAATAAGGAAATTAATTTTCCCTTCATAAGTGTGATGGTATTTATGAATTCTTTTTGACAACTTCTCAATTGGAGGACTTCAGGAGTTTATCTATAGATATGGATGGTTACTGTTTACGTTTATTAGATTTAACTAGACCCAATTCAGATTCTCCTTACAATTACTACCTAATTTGTGTCCATTACGACAAATTTACGAATACTTTCTACATCATTTGGATTTATCTGGAACCTACACAAATCCCAACTCCACTTACTACCTAATTTGTGTCCATTACTACAACTTCTGTGACCATGACGACAAATTTACGAATACTTTCTACATTTATTGGATTTATTTGGAATCTATACAAATCTCAACTCCAATTACTACCTAATTTGTGGCCATTACTACAACTTCTGTGTCCATTACGACAAATTTACGAATACTTTCTACATTATTTGGATTTATCTGGAACCTACACAAATCCCAACTTCACTAACTACCTAATTTGTGTCCATTACTACAACTTCTGTGGCCATTACGACAAATTTACGAATACTTTCTACATTTATTGGATTTATTTGGAACCTCCACAAATCCCAACTTCAATTACTACCTAATTTGTGTCCATTACAACACCCCCCTATCCATAAATATTTGAAATACGCTAATATAAAAAAAGAGATAGACGCACCACCCGCGCCTATCCCCATAACCCCTTATTTAAAAACTGCTTCCTTAAACTGAGCTAATTTTTCCAATGAAGACTTATCAACGTCAGCATGCAAGCTATTTCCATGTGAATCCATGGTCACTACAGCCGTGAAACCTTCTACGCGCAGATGCCACATTGCTTCTGGAATTCCGAATTGCATGAGGTCAACGCCTTCAACAGCTTTAATACATTCAGCATAGTATTGGGCAGCTCCACCGATGGCATTCAGATAAACGCCTCCATGCTCCTTCAATGCTGCTAATGTTTTCGGTCCCATACCGCCCTTACCCATGACGGCACGAATGCCGAATTTCTTCATGATATCGCCTTGGTATGGCTCTTCACGAATGCTGGTAGTTGGACCTGCTGCTTTCACTTGCCAATTACCTTTTTCATCCTTCAACATGACTGGGCCACAATGGTAAATGACTTGCCCATTCAAATCGACTGGTGCATCGTGGTCACTTAAATATTTATGAATGGCGTCACGGCCAGTGTACATTAAGCCATTAATTTGAACAACATCGCCGACCTTTAACGACCGAATCTGTTCTTCCGTGATTGGTGCCTGTAACGTAATCACATCTTCAGATACTGCAGCAGCTGTTTCCTTTTCTGCTTCCGTTTGTGCGAAATCAATAAACTCACCATCTTGGTAGGCCCACTCGTTGATTTCACCGGTCTCAGCATCCACGCTGACTCCTAAGCGGCGGAATGCCCAGCAATTGTATGCAACAGAAACAAAGAAGCTGGCTGGAATGCGGTGCATCACACCAATTTTACAGCCTAAAAGCGTAGCTTCCCCGCCAAAGCCCATTGTGCCAATTCCTAATTTATTGGCATTTTCCATGACATAGTCTTCTAATTTACGAAGATCCTCGTTTGTATTTACGTCTTCAACGGAACGGAATAATTGTTCCTTAGCTAAATCGTACCCAGATGAACGATCGCCGCCAATTCCAACGCCAATAAAACCGGCACTGCAGCCTTGTCCTTGTGCCTGGTATACGGAATGCATAATACACTTGCGTATTCCATCAAGGTCACGGCCTGCACGGCCAAGCCCTTCTAACTCACATGGTAAGCTATATTGAATGTTTTTATTTTCACAGCCGCCGCCTTTTAAAATGAGACGGACATCAATGTAATCTCTTTCCCACTGCTCAAATTTGATAACCGGAACACCATCCCCAAGGTTATCGCCACTGTTTTTACCAGTTAACGAATCGACCGCATTTGGACGCAATTTCCCTTCTTTTGTAGCAAGGACAATCGCATTTTTAATTGCGGCTTTTAATTCTAGTTGGTTAACTCCAACAGGTGTTTTAATTTTAAAAGTTGGTAGACCTGTATCCTGGCAAATAGGAGAAACTTGGTCGTCTGCCATTTTGATATTATTGGTAATCGTAGCAAGGCTCATTGCTGCACTTGTGCCCGCATTTTCCTGTTCCTTTGCAGCCAAGACTGCTCGGCGAACATCCTTTGGAAGCTTTGTAGACGTTTCAACGACAAGCTTGTACATGCTCTCTTGGAATTTTTCGATATTCAATTCGAGTACCCCTTTCCCTTTGTTCCACATTTAGTCTATTTTTAATTTTGCAACTATTTACACGCTTACATTATACTCTACTACCTTCTAGAATTAAAGGATTAGCTTGTAACCGACTACCTTGAATAGTAGGAAATAAAATAAAAAAGAGCCTGCATATTAAACAGACTCAGTAACACCTTCACGATTATTGAATTCTCTGCATTTCGATTCCATGTCATCAAGCATGGCAATTAATCGATCAATATCCTCAAGATCTGTATCTTCTGGATTAATTGCATCTAGCACATCAATGAACATGTTTAATCGATGTTTTAAAAAATCAACTTGTGTATTTTTATCTTGAATTGGGCTGCCCATGTCCGTTTCTCTCCTTTCATTACTTTTATCATCCTATCGAAGTATAAGGATTCTGACAATCCTTTTTATGAAAATAGACTCCTAACCAAATTCAGTGTAGGAGCCATCGTAAAATTTATCCCGCATATAGGACTGAGAAAAACTCCAATAATGGAAGTTTCACTTTAGCGTGGTCGTTCTGAAGCAGCAAAACCAAATGAAACATAATCCTGAACTGGAATCCATGCACCAATGCCTTGAGAGGTAACATTCTTAATTACAATGAATTTTTTACTTCCTTTAAGCATGATAAAAACTTCGCCGTAAGTAACCTTCCCTTTTTCGTTTACACCCGGGGCATAGGCATATAAGTAACCCAATCGATTTGGCGGGATGTTATAAATATGATCATTTTTTGTACCTGCCCCAATTATTGTTTCAAATGCAAGCGGCAGACTAGTCTTTTTCATTGCCTTCAACAGCATCATTTTTTTAACATCTTCAGGATTGGCAATTTTGGCGGTCAAACCGCCTCTTACAAATTTTTGTGCTTCTTGGACATATTTTATCTGATAAGGGACCTTACCTCCGCGATTATCAAAATAGTTCGTGTTAATTTTTTGATACTCCCAGTTTAGAGAAGTCTCCGATGATTCATAATTCAAGGGCCATTGGCCAAGGTAAATGATGGCACGGTATCCAACTGCAAACGGGGTGCTGTTGATACTCGATTCATTGAGCATACGAATTAAATCAGGGTTTTCAATTTTGACCTTTGAAGAGTTAATGAGCTTTTTGGTTAATTCACTTGGCTGCAGTAATGGTAGATCCTGTGTCGAATTCGGATACGTGTTTTCTTTTGTAATGTTACGAACAGACGCTGGAACTTGATATTTCACTGCATCTTTATTCACTTGGGCTTTTTGAGCAAAAGCAGACGGAATAAAGGTTAACATTAAAAGCAATGTCATAAGTAAAGAAAGATTTTTCTTCACGAGTTGAACTCCTTTCACTAGAAACATTAATAAGTCTGCTAGTAGTTTTTTCGGAGTTCATCAATATTATCCATCATTAACTTGAAGTATTTTCGAAACCTATGTATATAATCAGTATTTCGCTTGAACCCGTCCCATTAATTTTTCGAAATGTGGAAAAAACAGTTGGATGGCTGGCCCTACCATAAAGGTAATAATAATCGTTCCGTATGATATAGGACCGCCTAATAAGATAGCTGGGATTAAAGCTGTCACTTCACCAAGCGTTTTTGCCAACATTAAATTAACACGAAAACGTTCTTTTATGGCTAACATAAAATTATCAATCGGACTTTGGGGGAATTTAGCCTGCAAATAAATAGATGCCCCAAATCCAATAATGAAGATACCGACTAATAGCATCGCTAATTTTGCTATAAAATGGTCTACTGCAAATAAGTTAAAAACAGTCCCCAACCATAAGTCAACTAGCGAACCAATAACAATAATTGTTAGAAAGGAAAGGAAATCCGGTCTTCTTTTTACTAAAAAAGCATTTAGGAAAATTAAAATAGCACCGTCAATCATGACCCATTTTCCAACCGATAACCCTATCTTTTCAGTAAGGACCACATTAAGAGCATCCCATGCCCCTAGACCGATATCAGATACCTTAATCGTCATACAAACGCCAAAAGTCATAATTATTAAACCGATAATAAAAAATAATAACCGTAAAGTAAATTTCATGTGCTGCTCCTTTAAAATTGATAAAAAAGTAATGGAAATGTAATAATCTGATTATTTACAAAATTGTAATAAACAATTATAATAAACTTAACCTTTAAAAAGGAGGGCTGTAATCAATCCGCTCACATTTACTTATTTTTAAGGAGGTTGGGATACCCGTCATACATGAAATTCAACACTCGTGTTTTTCTACTTAACTAAACATGAAGGTTGGTGATTAATGGTCCCAAAGAAAAGCGATTGATTTAAGCAAATCCTACTAAATAATGCTGTTATATTATAGCATAGCAATGAAGATTTTCCCCGTACATTTATAAATGATTGTTAAAAAGAGACTCTAGGCCATTAGGCTTAGAGTCTTGTGTTTTAAGTGAAATCTCTTCTATAATAAGAAAAATCCAATCCCCATAATCACATAAGCGGCAAGCAAGGTCAATCCTTCAAACCAGTTGGATTCCCCGTCATTTGAGATGACAACCATTAGGAGGACGGATGAAACCATTGCAATCAATTCCTGCCAACTGAATAATAGTGGCATGGACTGTTCAAATAAAAGAGAAATTAATACAAGCACTGGCAGGACAAACATAGCCACCTGTAAAGTTGATCCGATAGCAATTTCCACTGCAATATCCATTTTATTTTTAAAGGCCATAAGAACCGCGGACGCGTGTTCCGCTGCATTCCCCACGATAGCGACAATGACTACTCCGATGAATAACTCCGACCAGCCAAAAGTATCTCCAACATATTCAAACGTATGAACAAGATGCTCGGAAATATAGGCAACGGCAATTGTAGCGATGAAAAGGACGGCAATAGCCTTCCCTTTCCCCCACTCTGGCTTTTCTTCCTCATGTGCAGCGATTGGTTTATCTGATTGGTATACACCACGATGGGTGACAAGTTTAAAAAATAAAGCAGCTAAATAAAGAACAATCAGCACAATTGATATTCCAATACTTAAGGAGAACGTTTTCGCTTCGCTCATATCCATTGAAAACACTTCCGGAATCACAAAGGCAATAATGACAGCAAACATTAGTAAACCTGAATTATGACGTGCATCATAAACATTAAATTCCTGCCTCTTAAATTTTAACCCGCCAATAAAAAATGATAGCCCTGCCACCAATAATAAATTTCCTAAAACAGAACCGGTCAAAGAGGCTAGAACAATGCCTACGAGGCCCGCCTTTAGCGAAAACATTGAAATAATAAGCTCAACCGCATTTCCAAAGGTTGCATTTAATAATCCGCCTATCCGCGGCCCTGCTACAATGGCAAGACTTTCCGTTGCCCTTCCCATAAAGCTCGATAAAGCAATAATCGTTAAACAATAAAGTATAAATAGCACAATATTAGACCAATGCATCAAGGTCCCGATAACGGATAGCGGAACCCCAATAAAAGTCATCAGCATAAAGATTTTATTTGTCACTGCATTCCCTCCATATTTTATTTTTTTACCCACCATTTTTTCTAATAAACATATTGTTACCGCCCGAACCTTAATTTACTTAAAAAAGAAAGAAATGTCTAGGTAACCCTATGCTTGCAAAACAATGGTTTTCTCGTTACCATCATTTAGGAACTATTATAAAAAGTTGAAAGATTGAACAGGGAATTGAGGAAAGTTTGATGAATAAAACATATTTACGTTTCTGGATACTGGTTAGTATTGTGGCTGTGTCTGGTTTTTCCCAAGGAATGCTCCTACCGCTCATCGCGGTTATTTTTGAGAAAAGTGGGGTCTCTCCATCTTTAAATGGTCTAAATGCTACTGCTCTTTACATTGGAACCCTCCTTGTATCTCCATTTATGGAAATGCCCTTACGAAAATACGGTTATAAACTTGTCATTATCTTCGGTGGAGGGATGGTTGTTTTATCACTAGCCTTATTTCCACTTTGGAAAACATTTTGGTTTTGGTTTGCATTACGATTACTAATTGGCATCGGGGACCATGCTCTCCACTTTGCGACACAGACTTGGATTACTTCATCTTCTCCTGTGAAAAAGCGAGGAAGGAATATCTCCTTATATGGTTTATTTTTTGGGATTGGCTTTGCGACAGGCCCTTTAATGACTCCATTAGTAAATGTAAATGAATCCCTCCCCTTTATTGCCTCTTCCATTCTTTGTTTAATTGGCTGGGGTTTTGTATTTTCTTTGAAAAATGAATTTCCTGAACAAGCAGAAAACATTAATTCATTCCTGGCAACCATGAAACAGTTTAAAAGAGCCCTAAAATATGGCTGGATAGCCTTTTTACCTCCATTTTCATATGGTTTTTTGGAATCTTCCCTCAATGGCAGTTTTCCTGTTTATGCCTTGAGAATGAATATTGATGTTTCGAGTGTCTCGGTCGTTTTATCCGCTTTTGCGATTGGAAGTATTATTACCCAACTTCCATTAGGTATGCTGAGTGATCAGTATGGGCGGAGAAATATTTTAATGACGGTCTTATTCCTAGGATTTTTTAGTTTTACAGCAGCTAGTTTTCTTGAACACTCCTTTATTGGTTTGTTTATTACCTTCCTAATTTCGGGGATGGTTGTCGGTTCTACCTTCTCTCTTGGCATAAGTTTTATGACCGATTTGGTGCCAAAAGAGTTATTACCGACAGGAAATTTATTATGCGGTATCTTTTATAGCCTAGGCAGTTTAAGTGGACCGATAATCGGCGGCCTATTTATTAAAAATTTTCAAGATGTTAGTTTCTTCTACATTTTAAGTACGATGCTACTTACCCTATCACTCATCATCTTTACATTTGGAAAAAAAGCCTATCCGTTTTTTAAACAACAAAATTCTTAATGACAGGATATGGTGCAAATTCATATCTTAAGCATAAAATGTATGATAAGATAGAAGAAAAGCGAATACCATAAAGAACACTGCTGTCATCCCTTGATGACAGCTTTCGTGTTTTTTGGGAGTAATGACTTTGATTATTCTTCTCAATTAGAATTAGAAAAACGTAAACGAACGTTTAGATGACTAGGAAAAGAAATAACTTAAGGGGGAGAAACAATGAGTACCGAAGTAAATGCGCTAACAAAGGGCATTCAAAAGGATGGCTTTTTAGAAAAGGTCAAACCACACGCAGAATTGATTGCTGCTGGATTGAGTGGGGTCTTAATTGCAGCTGGCTGGCTTTTTGATAAATATGGAGTTGGGGTCGAATCAATCATTGCATATCTGCTCGCATTTGTGATTGGTGGTTTTGCCAAAGCAAAGCAAGGCATTGAGGCTACTTATGAAAATAAAGAGCTAAACGTAGAAATGCTGATGATTTTTGCAGCCGTAGGTTCAGCGATTATCGGTTACTGGACAGAAGGGGCTATTTTAATTTTCATTTTTGCTGTAAGTGGTGCTTTAGAAACCTACACGATGAATAAAAGTCATAAGGAGATTTCTTCTCTAATGAAACTACAGCCAGAAGAGGCCTGGCTCATTACAAACGGTCAGGAAAAAAGGGTGGCTGTTTCTGAGCTTCATATTGGTGATCATATCCTCATAAAACCTGGTGAGCGAGTACCTTCAGATGGAATCATTATCAGAGGTCAAACCAACATTGATGAAGCGGCCATTACGGGCGAATCTATGCCAGTCTCTAAAGGTGAGCAAGCAGAAGTTTTTGCAGGAACCGTTAACATGACTGGATCGGTTACCGTTCAAGTAACAAAAGGGAGCAAGGATACTCTGTTTCAAAAAATCATCCAGCTCGTTCAATCCGCACAAAGTGAAAAGTCGCCGTCACAGCAATTCATCGAACGATTTGAAGGAACCTACGTCAAAGTTGTCCTGATTGTGGTAGTCGTTATGTTTTTCTTACCATACTTTCTACTAGGCTGGAGCTGGCATGAGTCCTTTTATCGCGCAATGATTTTACTAGTAGTTGCCTCTCCCTGTGCACTGGTCGCTTCCATCATGCCAGCCACCTTATCTGCCATATCAAATGGTGCAAGACACGGAATACTAGTTAAGGGCGGTGTCCATTTAGAGAATTTAGGGCATTTAGGAGCCATTGCCTTTGATAAAACTGGAACATTGACAAAAGGAAAACCAGAAGTCACAGAAGTGATTGTGAAAGAAGGGCTGGACAAGGAAGACCTTATTTGGAAAGCTGCTTCGATTGAAAATCTTTCGAATCACCCGCTTGCGCAAGCAATTGTACACTATGCAAAGCAGAATATTCCAAAGGAAATATTTCACCCTGACAGCCTTGAGGATATACCTGGGTGGGGTGTCAAAGCTGATTTAGACGGTGACCAGTGGAAAATTGGAAAAGCAGCTTTTGTTGGAAAAAATCATGCCGACCAGTTTGCAAATGGTAAAGCCAAAGATTTTGCAAGCTTAGGGAATACACTTGTCTACATTGAGATAAATGGAGAACTAAGCGCCATGATTGCGATGAGGGACGTTGTTCGGGAGGAAACCAAACTTGCTATCGATGATTTAAAGAAACAAGGGATACAGACGGTTATGCTTACCGGGGATAGTGATAAAACGGCCCGCGCAATTGCAGCAGAAAGTCATGTCGATGAATTTTTTGCCGAATGCCTGCCAGAAGAAAAGGTGGAGCAGCTAAAACTATTGAAGGAAAAATATCATACTGTGGCAATGGTGGGCGATGGTATTAATGATGCCCCTGCATTAGCTATTGCCAATGTTGGCATTGCGATGGGCGGAGGAACAGATGTTGCCCTTGAAACAGCTGATGTTGTATTAATGAAAAACGACCTGCCTAGAATTGCTGAGGCAATCCGCCTTTCACAACGAATGAATAAAATCATTAAACAAAATGTCGTCTTTTCCATTCTGGTGATTATGGTGTTAATATCATCTAATTTCTTCCAGATGCTTGATTTGCCTTATGGAGTCATTGGCCACGAAGGCAGTACAATCCTTGTTATATTAAATAGCCTTCGCTTATTAAAATCACATAATTAACCTAATTGTTAAGGCTGGGTGAGAAAATTCACCCAGCCTTTTACTATATATGGACGAATACACTTAATGGTATCCGTTAGAACCGTTAGCAGAACCTGACGTTTTATTTCCTTTACTTCCTTTACCTTTTTGCTTTGTACCGCCATCTTTTTTCGTATGCTTGGCCATTTAGAAAACCTCCCTTTTATTGCGGAGCTTAAAGCTCGCTCACAATCATAGTTTGGGCAAATGGCCCACTTTCATGAAGGAAAGTATTAGCAGTTCGACTTATTTTTTTCACTATAAAAAGCATTAACTTCTCCGCCAAGAATAATAATGAAAGCTGATAAGTATAGCCAAATCATTAATACGATGATGGCCCCGATACTTCCATAGGTGAGGGAATAGTTACTAAAATTTCCAACATAAAAAGATAAACCAAACGAGGAGATAATCCAACCAAAGGTGGCAAAGATTGCTCCAGGGAAGGCACTTCGGCAGCGTAGTTTCACGTTTGGTGCAACCCAATATAATCCAGTAAAAATGATGAAAAGAATAATGGTACTCACAAGCCAGCTAAGGGCATTCCATAGCTTAATAAATTCACTTGTATAACCTAATTGCGAAAATAAAAAGATACCTATTTCCTTGCCAAAAACCGGCAGAACAATAGCAAGAAGAAAGACAAAAATCATTCCAAATGTTAATAAAATAGCCACTCCTCTTGATACAATAAACGAACGGCTCTCCTTAACATTGTATGCCTTATTAAAAGCCCTCACAACGGCATTAATTCCATTGGATGCCGACCAAATGGTGCCGATAATCCCGAACGACAACAAGCCGCCATTTCGGTGGTCCATTATATGATTTACATTTTTTTCAATTAAATCCATTGCCTCAACTGGTGCAAAATCTCTAATTATACCGAGCATATCCTGATGTGGAATTGGGATATAAGGCAGAAGTGTAAATAATACAATCAAGAGTGGAAACAAGGAAAGAAGGAAAAAATAGGCCAATTGAGCACTTAAGCCAGGAAGATCATCCTCTTCAATCCGATGCCAAAGCAACCTTAGCAATGAGGAGCGTACATTTGCTTCCTTGTCCATTTTCTTCCCCCCTTTTCAAAATTCTTTCTTGCCCTCTCCTAGTACATCTTCTAGAAGGTCTGATTCATCATTCCCTGAGAAGGTATCTTTCGTTTCTTTTATTAGATCTGTTACCTGTGGTGTAAGCTCCCTTAACTCGTCAACCTTGTCTGTTATATAGGATACATCTTCACTAACCTGTTCAAAGGTTGTCCTAATTTTTTCTGTAGTTTCTTTCACTTTATCGGTTATTTCATGAGGATTACGAACTATGTAGGCAACTTTACTTGAAGTTTTTTGAATGTTTTCTTTCATAGCCTCACGGGTTTGTTTGTCTAATAAACTAATGGCTCCACCCGCAATGGCCCCAAGCAGCATGCCCTTCCAAAATTGATTTCTCCTAGTCATCTTAAACTCTCCTTCTACGATAATAAATATCATTAATGGATTTATAAAGAAAATAATACCAATAAATATATTACCATTTATTTTGCTTTATCAAACATTTCTATGCAAGTCTACAAGTGAACTTATTCATATTCTTTTGGGCAAGCTACAATGGAAGTTAGTATTGACAGATACTTTCTAACATGAAAAGATGGGATTAATAATTCGAAGAGGGTGACCGGAATGAATTTATCAGAAAAATCTGTTGAAAATGTCGAATATATGATTGAGCATATAAAAGAAAAATTAAAGGTCTTAAACCTTGGAGCAATTAAGCCATCCCACTTTGATGAAGAAATGTACGAAGAATTAAAGGAAATTTATGAATTAGTCCAAAAAAAGAATTCATTTAGTCCTAATGAAATGCAGGCATTGGTAGAAGAACTTGGAAATCTTAGAAAAAGATAAAGAACAAAGCCCGTTATTCCATGGAATAACGGGCTTTTGTTCTTATTTTTGTTCTGTAAGGATAATCGGTCCGTCTTTTGTAATCGCAAGTGTGTGCTCATATTGTGCTGAATTTTTACCATCGATTGTTCTTGCTGTCCATCCATTGTCATCCATTTTCGTTTGATATCTTCCAATATTCACCATTGGTTCTATTGTAAATACCATACCTTCTTTAATTCTTGCTCCTTTTCCCGGCAAACCATAATGTGGGATATCTGGTTTCTCGTGCATTACTGCACCAATACCATGGCCGATAAAGTCACGGACTACGGAGAGACCCTCACCTTCAACATAGGTTTGAATGGCATGGCCAATGTCGCCAATTCGATTACCAACTACTGCTTGTTCTATACCCTTGTATAGGGCTTCCTTCGTCACTTTTAATAAATGTTCGTTTTCCTCCGACACCTTGCCAACTGCATAAGACCAAGCAGAATCAGCTAATGCACCATTGTATCTAACAACCATATCTATTGTTACAATGTCACCTTCTTTTAAAGGTTCCTTCCTTGGAAAGCCATGGCATATTTCGTCGTTAATACTTGCGCATGTGGCATACTCATAACCTTTATACCCTTTTTGTTCCGGTGTTGCTCCTTTTTCCCTTAAAAATTCATCAACAAACATTTCTATTTCCCATGTTGTAATTCCTGGTTTTATTAATTTTGCTATTTCTTTATGACAGGCGGCAAGAATATCACCAGCCTGTTTCATTGCTTCGATTTCCCGTTGTGATTTTAAGACGATCATTTGTTTCCCTGCCTTTTTGAATATAGTTATCTCCATTAAATCATATTGTTCAAAATACAACTTTGTGAAAAATTTTTAGAACACTGTTAGCAACACTCTTAATATTAACGCTATCTACTCTTTTTTTCAAAATTACCTTCTTCTAAATTTGAACAAAGTTCATTTTATTGTAATTTTCACTTGTTCTTTATATGGTACTTTGCCTTTCATTTTGGTAGAATGAAAATATATAGTTATCCCCCACCTTTCCTTGGGAGTTACTACCCATAATGTGAGGGAAAATTCAAAAATAATTAGGTGTGTGAGACTCAATGATTGGTGACCGCGTAAAAAAGTTTCGCTTAGAAAAGAAAATGTCACTATCCGAACTGGCTGAGCAAGCGGGTGTTGCTAAATCCTATTTAAGTTCACTTGAAAGGAACCTGCAAAAGAACCCTTCTATTCAGTTTCTGGAAAAAATTTCTGCTGTTTTAAATCTACCTGTCGAACATTTAATCCATGAACAAATCGATAAGGATGAATTAGATACTGATTGGATGAACCTTGTAAAAGAGGCAATGAATTCTGGTGTTTCAAAAGATCAATTTCGCGATTTCCTCGAATTCAATAAATGGCGAATCAATCAAAGTAATGAAGAAAATTAGTTGTATCCATAAGAAAAGCATTCGGCAAAATATGACATATTTTGCCGAATGCTTTTCTATTTCAGTATGTACTTGATGGTTCTTCGTGACTATCTCGACTAAGAAATTTGCGAACATCTTCAATTGATAGTCCTAATTGCCTTGCTTCCACGATGAGTGCTATCCATTCTTGATCGATGACATCCACTTCACTTTCTGTAATTACCATTTTTCTCACTCCTAAAATACATCTCGTATTCCAGGTAGCCCGGCCACCCTAGCAAGTTATCACTTACCTTAGATCCTCGGCTTTGCGTCCCCACTTTTCAACAGGTTTGCCTTTTTCTGCCCCCTATACAACTTCAAGCACTACCGAAAACATTTCACTTTATTTCACTAGGTCGATTTACTTAATCCTTTACGATATAACCATTATATCTAGTCCTTTTATAACAGGGTGTTACATTTTGTCACTTTTATAAATTTTCTAACTACTTTTTCACTTATATTATTCCATAATTCTACAAATATTTTCTTTTTATTTACAATTAATGGGTTATTTGGAAGAAATAATAAATTTGTCTAAATTGTTACATTTAACCTATAATGTAAACAAAGTAAAAATATACTTAATATTAATAATATTCAACTAATGGTGGTGAAGGTATAATGACTATTATTCATGTTTTAAACTATTCCATTCCTATTTCTTTTATTGTGTTTGCTGGTTTTCTCCTCGACCGGATGTGCAAACCTGAAAAGCAAGAAAAAAAAGCTGCAGATGAGTGAAATACCAACTAACAGCTCTTTTTAATATTTTATTTTACTTTGGACCTTTAGTTGATAATTTTTAAAAATGGAAGAATTAGTTTTCACGCCGCGTTTTGACATTACCTGATTAAAGCGAAGAAGTTTTTCATTTAACTTTCTTTGCAGATTTTCCTTTTCATCACCGTCTTCACATTTCTTAATTAAATCCTCCATGCTCAAGATCTCTTGCCGTACGCGTCCTTCTTCCAGAGTATAACCCGCATTTTTCATTATTTTATAGGCCATGCGCAATTCCTCGGGAATACCGGATAAATCCTCCAGCTGTAGTGGTTTTCCAAACCCAGCAAGATTGTCAAAATCTCCGTCTTTATACGCCTTTTTAATCCGGTCCTCTGAGACAATCTGAAACAGATCCATTTGCGGCCCCCTTTTTACCATAATGATTACGTTTATTATATCAAGTTCTGTACCGTAGATAAATTGGAAATCTACACCTAATTCATATTTTTATTTCTGTTTGGGCATGCTACATGCGTAGACGAAAGGAGTGTTGACTTTGGCACGCGGAGAACATTTTGAACACAAAAAGAAGAATCATCCTGGTAATTTTCCAGAGAACAGCCTAACAGAAAAGCATGTAAAGGAAGCAATCGGGGATGAGGAATTGATTGTAACCCAGGAAGCTTTTAAAAATAGAATTGAGGATGAGGATGAGCAGCGGGCAGATACCGGCCGTTGGCTTCCGAACCATATGAAGTAAAAGGCGTGAACTTTTTCACGCCTTTTTGTATGAATTCCACTTATAATTATCTATTTTCCATACTTAAATCTCTAATGAATTGTTGAAATTCAAGCGACTTTAACCATCCAGCCGCTTTTTCAATATCCTTTGAAAAAATACGGTCTTGTGTGATGGAAGGAACTTGTTCACGCCCTTTTTGATAAAACATTTTGGTACAAGTTGCCATTTGCTCTACTCCTCGAATTTCCACCGCCTGCATCGCACAAATTAACTCAATGGCCAGGACTCTACTAACGTTTTGAATAATTTGATATGCATGTCTTGCAGCAATTGTCCCCATGCTTACATGATCCTCTTGGTTTGCCGAAGATGGAATAGAATCAACGCTTGCAGGATGGGCAAGTGTTTTATTTTCAGATACTAGGGCAGCAGCGGCATATTGCATAATCATGGCACCTGATTGTAATCCTGGCTCAGGGCTGAGGAATGGAGGAAGGTCATTTAGCTGTGGATTGACTAATCTTTCAATTCGTCTTTCCGAAATATTAGCAAGCTCTGCCACAGCAATTTTCATAAAATCCATGGCAAAGGCAATCGGCTGGCCATGAAAATTCCCTCCAGAAATCACCTTTTCACCGTCGTCAAAAATTAACGGATTGTCGGTTGCCGCATTCATTTCTATCTCTAATTTTTCTTTTACATAATCAAGTGCCTGCCAAGATGCACCGTGAACCTGTGGGATACATCTTAGTGAGTAGGCATCTTGGACTCTTAGCTCGCCCTGCTGTGAGGTTAATAAACTATCGCTTAAGTAATGACGAATTCTCGCTGCCGTATCAATTTGCTGTTTATAGCCCCGTGCAATATGCACTTCTTCAGCAAAGGCATCAATGATTCCATTTAAACCTTCCATTGTCATCGAGGCAATCAACTCACTCTCAAAAGCCAATTGCTCCGCTTCCAGGTATCCGACAACACCCATTGCTGTCATTGCTTGTGTCCCATTAATAAGGGCCAGGCCTTCCTTTGCTTCCAGTGTTACTGGCAGCACACCTTCTTGCTGAAGAGCCACAAGCGATTCCATTCGATTACCTTTGTAAAAAACCTCGCCTTCCCCAATTAACACTAAGGCTAGATGGGAAAGTGGAGCTAAATCACCACTAGCACCTAGTGATCCTTGCTGTGGAATGACAGGGATAATATCCTTGTTAACTAGGACTAACAGTTTTTCAATGACCAGTGGTCTTATACCTGAATATCCTTTTAATAGTGCGTTTGCACGGAGAAGAACCATTGCTTTGGCCACAACCTCAGGAAAAGGTTCACCCACTCCACAGGCATGGGAGCGAATTAAATTTAGCTGCAGGTCTTGGACATGTGCTTTATCAATTAGAACATCGCTGAATTTGCCAAAACCCGTCGTAATCCCATAAACCACTCTTGACTCCGAAACAATTCTTTCCACAGCTTCCCTGCTCTTTTGGGCCGCCTCCATGCTTTTTTTCGATGCGGTTACCTTTACATTACGATATAAAACATCTTTCATTTGCTCTAATGTTAAACTATTACCTGTTAGCGTAATCATATATCCCGCTCCTCTACCACTGTAGTAAAATAAAGAAAGAGGCTGGATTCCTAATCAATTAGATTTGGATTCCAACCTCTTTTATGTTTATAGTGTGATTTATTTTATCAATGAGATGCCGCATGGGTATCATTCCAGTCTTAATACTATTTAGATAATAATATTGTATGTAAAAAAAACCTTGTCTGTCAATTAATTTTTCCGAATTTTAGTACGATATCACTTTACCAGGATAATAAAGTGAAGGTTATTCGCTAAATTACAAAATAACTCATTTTTCCGTTATACTATATAAAGGCTAAAATGCGCTTTACTTGAAAGGAGTAACTATGAAATCACTTGTACTTGCTGAAAAGCCAAGTGTTGCACGGGAACTTGCCCGTGTACTTGGATGCAATCAAAAAAATAAAAGCTACATGGAGGGCAATCAATATATTGTCACCTGGGCACTTGGTCACTTAATTGAATTAAAAATGCCTGAGCATTATGACACGAAATATAAACAATGGAATTTAGAGGATTTACCAATTATTCCGCAAAAAATGGGTCTGAAGGTCATGAAGCAGACTAACCACCAATTCCGTGCCATTGAGGCCCTTGCAAAACGAAAGGATATCAGTGAATGTATCATTGCAACCGATGCAGGCCGTGAAGGAGAACTTGTTGCTCGCTGGATTCTTGAAAAGCTACATTGGAACAAACCATTAAAACGATTGTGGATTTCATCTCAAACAGACAAGGCCATTAAAGAAGGCTTCAAACAATTAAAGCCTGGGAAACAATTTGAAGACCTCTATCATTCTGCCGTATGCCGTGCAGAGGCTGATTGGCTAATCGGTCTAAATGTAACGCGTGCCTTAACCACAAAATACAAGGACCCTCTATCTGCCGGACGCGTTCAAACGCCAACTCTGGCAATGGTTCTCGACCGTGAGCAACAAATCCAAAAATTTGTACCGAAGGAATATTGGACCATTCGGGCCGAAATCGGTCGGCTTGCAACTGATTGGGAGCGGGACAACGAGAAACGAATTTTTGATAAATCACAAGCAGAACGTATCCAGGCTAAGGTAAATGGCAAAAAAGCGGTGCTTGAGAGGATAGAGCGGAAGAAAAAATCGGAGCCACAGCCCCTGCCCTATGATTTAACGGAGTTACAGCGAGATGCTAATAAACGCTTTGGTTTTTCCGCGAAAAAAACATTGACTGTATTGCAGCGCCTTTATGAGCAATACAAGTTGGTCACCTACCCTAGAACTGATTCGCGTTACTTAACAACTGACATGATTGGTACGATGACAGATCGTCTCCACGGGATGTCTTCAGGGTACAAAGACGAAGTTCGCCCGCTTCTTGCCAACAATGGACGTGTGCTTGCAAAACGGGTCTTTAACAATGAAAAGGTAACCGACCATCACGCCATTATCCCAACCGAGCAGCGGCTCCACTTAAGTGATTTGGATTCTGATGAAAAGAAACTTTATGACATGATTGCAAAACGTTTCTTAGCTTTGTTTTTACCTGCTTATGAATATGAAACCATCCATGCGATTTTCAAGGTTGAAGCGGAAACCTTTACAGCAAAAGAGACCAATGTCATTGATTTAGGCTTTAAAAAGGTGTTAGGAAAGGAAGAAACAGAGCAATTAACAACCGGACTACAGAAGCTAGTGCAGGGTCAAGCGTTTACTGTTAAAAGCAGCACAATCAATCAAAAGTGGACAGAACCGCCATTACGTTATTCTGAAGCGGATGTACTAGCTCAAATGGAGAAATTTGGCTTAGGCACTCCGGCAACAAGGGCAGAAATTATTGAAAGACTGGTTGAAACCGAGGTCGTCGAACGACAGAATAGCCGCTTCACGCCTACAAAAAAAGGAAAGCAGTTAATCGACCTTGTCAACGACGAGTTAAAGTCGCCAGAATTAACTGCCAAATGGGAGCGCGAGCTGGAGCTCATTTCGAAAGGAAAGGCCGATCCAAAGGCATTTTTACAAAAAATCCGCAAGCAAACAGAGCAGCTTGTGTCAGAAATTAAAGTGAGTGACAAATCATATCGCGCCCATAATTTAACGGGCTCAAAATGCCCTGAATGTAATGAATTCTTAAAGGAAAGAAATACGAAAGATGGTAAGATTCTCGTTTGCTCGAACCCGCAATGTTCGTACCGAAAACGGAAGGATCCTAAGCTCTCGAACCGCCGCTGCCCACAATGCCATAAAAAAATGGAACTCCATGAAGGCAAGGCTGGTGTCTACTTCCAATGCCGCTATTGTAACGTCGTTGAGAAAGCAGAGGAAAGGAAAAAAGCTGTTACCAAGCACGAAGAACGCAAACTGGTTCAAAAATATTCACAAAAGGATGATTTCGGCACAAGTCTTGGTGAGTTGCTAAAGCAAGCATTACAAAATAATGATTAAATGAACAGGCAGGTACAGAAAGTTGTGCCTGCTTTTTTTCTTGAATAGGTTTCTATCTGGATAGTATGATGAATGGGCACGAATATAGAGAAACGAGGATTTTTTCATGAGGATTAGGGATTGGGATGGTAATTTAAAGGTTCGCTTATTTGCAGAAGCAATGGTGAATATTACCTTTTGGATGTTTTTTCCGTTTTTATCGATTTATTTTGCTGAAGAATTCGGAAAAAGTAAAGCAGGATTATTATTAGTGTTTTCACAGATTTTTTCTGTTCTTGCCAATTTAATGGGCGGATATTTTGCTGATCGTTTTGGACGAAAACGAATGATGGTCCTTTCGGCAATCGGCCAGGGGCTTTCGTTCTTCTGCTTTGCACTAGCCAGTTCTCCGTGGCTGCAATCACCATGGTTAGGGTTTATCGCGTTTACTGTTGCTGGTGTGTTCGGTTCATTTTACTGGCCTGCCAGCCAAGCCATGGTAGCTGATGTTGTGGACGAAAAACATCGCAGTGATGTGTTTGCCATCTTTTATACATCTTTGAATATAGCAGTTGTCGTCGGACCGATTCTAGGAGCTATTTTTTATGTCAATTATCGGTTTGAACTGTTGTTATTTGCTAGTGCGGTTTGTATATTAGTAGGATTAATTTTAGCAAAATGGACGCGGGAAACGGTCCCGGTTCAAAGGTATGCTTCCCTCTCTAGTGAAGGGAAATGGTATTACTTTTTAACCAATCAGGTAAGAGATTATGCCCTGATTGTAAAGGATAAAACCTTTTTATTATTCATTGTGGCTGGCGTACTTGCAGGACAGACTTTTATGCAGCTGGACTTATTAATCCCTGTATATATAAAGGACTTTGTAAAAAATCAAACTCTATTTACGATTGGAGACTGGTCACTTGTCGTAAAAGGGGAGCAAGCTTTTGGGATTGTCTTAGCTGAAAATGGCTTTCTCGTTGCCCTGCTAACTGTTTTTGTAACAAAGTGGATGGGAAAATATTATGAAAGAAATGTGTTTGCTCTCTCCTCTGTTGTTTACGCCATTTCCATTGTTATTTTTAGTCAAACGCAGTGGATCTGGGGTCTTATATTTGCAATGGCCGTATTCACGTTTGCAGAATTAATGGGGGCCGGGCTGCAGCAAAGTTTTGTTTCCAAGCTTGCACCTGAACATATGAGGGGACAATATTTTGCCGCAGCAAGTTTACGATTTACCATCGCACGCACAATTGCCCCCCTAGCGATTCCATTGACGGTCTGGGTAGGTTATGGCTGGACCTTTTTTATTCTTTGTCTGCTGGCATTGGTTAGTGCTGGATTATACTGGGCTATGTTTTTTGTATTCGAAAAACAAAAAAATTACTCTACTTTGTAAAAAGCACATCATTGTGCTTTTTTATTTGCCAATGGACATCGCCACTCAAAGATTAAAAATAAATTGTAACAAATTTTCACAACTCCCACTTTAAATATTATAATTACTATGTAAACGTTTTTATTTCAAAGGGCGGTGGGTACAATGGAAGTATCACAGTTCATGTCTCCAACTTCATTATCAGGTATTATTACATTTTTAGTGTTATTTTCGACAGGTGTTTATTTTAATATAAAGGTATATGGCAGCAAGCTACAGTAGAGATAGAATCTTTACTGTTTTTTATGTCCTTTCTAAGAATATGTTGTGTTATAGATTTCGGTTTATTCTAACATTAGTTAAAAAATCAATGTGATTGCTTAACTATTTTAATAAACGATATAATCTATAATTAAGCATATTAATGAATATTGGAGGAATTTCTCATGTGGAGTGAATTTAAGCAGTTTGCCATGAAAGGCAATGTCATTGACTTAGCCGTCGGGGTCATCATCGGCGGTGCATTCGGAAAAATTGTATCTTCTCTTGTCGCAGATATCATTATGCCATTGATAGGATTAATAATTGGAGTAGTTGACTTTACTGACCTTGCTTATGGCAAGATCAAATATGGTCAGTTTATCCAAACGGTTGTTGATTTCTTTATTATTGCCTTTTCCATTTTTCTCTTCGTCAAATTCATAACCCGCTTTAAAAAGAAAGAAGAACCAGTGAAAGTTGAGGTAAAAGTGGATCGCCAGGAAGAGCTTTTAGCAGAGATTCGCGATTTATTAAAAGAAGAAAAAAATTTATTTAGAAAAAATGAAACATCTTGACCACTAATTCGTATATATTTAGTAACAAATTAATTTAGAGGTGAAAATTTTTGTATACACAAACATCTACTCAATATATGCCTTCTGTGTTAAGAACCTTTGCTCTTTCGTTGGCAATTGCTTTCTTAGGAACTATGGCTGGTGTGTTTGTACCAAAAGGGTTATTTATTCCATTAGCAATTATCGAATTTGTGATGATTATGGCCGCTTTCCTGTTTAGACGCAAAAAAGCCATTTCTTATTCCTTTCTTTATATTTTCACATTTATATCCGGAATTACCATGTACCCATTGGTAGCCTACTATGTAGCTGCTTCTGGTGCAAACGTAGTAATTATGGCATTTGCTAGTACTACCGTTGTCTTCTCGGGTATTGCGATTTACGCTGCAAAGGCTAAACAGAATTTTTCCTTTTTAGGAGGATTTCTACTTGCCGGATTACTAGCGTTAGTGGCAATCTCCATTTTTAACATTTTCTTTCCGCTAAGTTCAGGTGGAATGTTGGCATTCTCCTTTATCGGTGTTTTAGTGTTCAGCGGTTACGTTCTCTTTGATATCAGCCGCATGAAACATTACGGTGTCACAGCAGAAGAAGTGCCCTTAATGGCATTAAACTTATACTTAGATTTTATTAACCTATTCACCAGCATTCTTCGAATCTTTGGAATTCTGTCAAGTGATGACTAAGAAAAGCGGAAGCGCCCTGTTCAGCGGCGTATGGCCTGGAGCGCTCCAACTG
>CAUSCO010000039.1:0-35774 GCA_963530265.1 uncultured Bacillus sp. | reverse complement strand
CCCGTTGTCGAATTCAGGAAAAGCGTTTTGGACATCCTTTCTCGCATCTCCATAGAACGCCTGGCCTGCCAATGCACCATCCACTAATACCTCTATATTTGCAACTCCGCTCTCATCCATAAACCAGCCCGACACGTTTCTGGTACCATTCAGGCTTGTGCCAGAAGTCGGATTGTCTAAATACCCTTTGACATTTGCAATCGTTATGGTATTTTCAGGCAATGTTGTGACATGGCCGCTTTGTCCAGTTTCCCTGAGCGTAACCGTATGTTGTCCATCACTAAATTTGGTTGTGTCAAGTGCAAAATGAAAGCCAGCATTCGCGTTGTCGAATTCAGGAAAAGCGTTTTGGACATCCTTTCTCGCATCTCCATAGAACGCCTGGCCTGCCAATGCACCATCCACTAATACCTCTATATTTGCAACTCCGCTCTCATCCATAAACCAGCCCGACACGTTTTTGGTTCCTTGCAGGGTGGTGCCAGAAATCGGATTATCCAAATACCCTTTGACATTTGCGATCGTTATGGTACTTCCAGGCAATGTCGTGATATGCCCGTTTGTTCCAGTTTCCCTGATCGTAACCGTATGTTGTCCATCACTATATTTGGTTGTGTCAAGTGCAAAATGAAAGCCAGCATTCGCGTTGTCGAATTCAGGAAAAGCGTTTTGGACATCCTTTCTCGCATCTCCATAGAACGCCTGGCCTGCCAATGCACCATCCACTAATACCTCTATATTTGCAACTCCGCTCTCATCCATAAACCAGCCCGACACGTTTTTGGTTCCTTGCAGGGTGGTGCCAGAAATCGGATTATCCAAATACCCTTTGACATTTGCAATCGTTATGGTACTTTCAGGCAATGTTGTGACATGTCCGTTTAGTCCAGTTTCCCTGATCGTAACCGTATGTTGGCCATCACTAAATTTGGTTGTGTCAAGAGCAAAATGAAAGCCAGCATTACTGTTGTTGAATTCAGGAAAAACATTTTGGACATCCGGTCTCGTACCCCCATAGGATGCCTGTCCTGCCACTGCACCATCAATCAAAACTTCTATCTTTGACACGCCTTCTTTATCCAAAAACCAGCCTGACACGGTTCTAGTACCTTGCAGGGTTATACCAAAAGCTGGATTATCTAGACACCCTCTAACATTTTCCATCGTAATTGTTTGTGCTAATGCATATACTGGTATTATTAAATACAATAGCATTACAATTCCTGACAAAAATATTGCAACAATATTTTTATGCAATTTCATTTCTTCATCCTTTCTAGTCAACTATTAATATACCATTGTAATAATATAATAAATTATTACAATGGTATAGGTTATTTCTTATAAAAAATAAAAAGATTCTTTACTTTATTTGTTGCCAAATATACATTTATAAAACATATGTAATATCGCATTTCAAAATATGAATTGCTACATTCACTTTGGAAACATAGTGATATGTGTTGCTGAAAATTACTGATTCTTTTTAGATTTATTAAATTATTCCTTCAGCTTGTTCCAATGTGTAGAGAGTCTATTATAAACTACCTATAAAAAGTGCGTCCAAAAAAGTAAGAAGCTAGCGAAATACGCTAGCTTCTTTATTATTTAGACTCTTCTAAATAAGCAGTAAGTGCTTCTTTCCAGTCACGAAGGGGGGTTAAACCCTTTTCCTCAATTCTTTTCTTACTTAATACAGAGTAGTGAGGACGTGCTGCTGGACGTGGAAACTGATCACTGGTTAATGGATTTACAATTACATTTAAACCAGCTTGATTAAAGATTTCAACGGCAAACTCATACCACGAACAAACACCGCTGTTGGTTGCATGATAGATTCCATATTTGTCTGTTTCCATTAATTCCACCATAAATCTTGCTAGATCCACAGTATAAGTAGGTGACCCGACCTGGTCGTGGACAACTCCTACTTCACCGCGTTCTTCTCCAAGACGAAGCATCGTTTTAACGAAATTATGACCGTGAATCCCAAAAACCCAAGCTGTTCGGACGATGAAGAATTTCTCAAGGTTTCTTTGCAGCAATTCTTCACCAGCTAATTTGGTTCTGCCATATGCTCCTAAAGGTTTTGTTTGCTTGTCGACTTCATAAGGCTCTGACGCAGTACCATCAAAGACATAGTCTGTGCTAATATAGAGCATTTTTGCACCATTTAGGTTAGCAGCTTTTGCAAGGTACTCTGTCCCTGATCCATTGATTTGATAAGCAATCTCTTCATTTTCTTCTGCAGCATCAACATTCGTATAAGCTGCACAATGAAGAATGACATCTGGCTTGACATCACTAATAAATTTTAAAACGTCCGCTTCTTTTGTTATATCTAATTGATTGCGGTCCGTACCAATTGCCTCGTGGTTTTTCCGTTCCAATTCTAAAACAACATCTTTTCCTAATTGACCTGCTGCACCTGTTACAACTACCCTCATTACTCTACCCCTAATCTGTCACCATATTGGGATTTCACATATTCTTGGTATTCTCCTGAGATAATATTTTCCCACCATTCCTGGTTATTCAAATACCAATCAATCGTTTGTTTAATACCCGTTTCAAAATTATATTTTGGTGACCACCCTAGTTCCGTACGTAGCTTGGATGCATCAATTGCGTAACGGCGGTCATGACCTGGACGATCTTTGACAAACTTCATTAAGGATTCCGGTTTGTTAAGTTGTTTTAAAATGGTCTTAACGATATCAATATTCGTACGTTCATTATTTCCGCCGACATTGTACACTTCACCATTGCGACCCTTATGAAGAACAAGGTCAATTGCTTGGCAATGATCCTCAACATGGAGCCAATCACGAATATTCAATCCATCACCGTAAATTGGAAGTTCTTTATCATTAAGAGCGTTAATAATCATTAATGGAATCAGCTTCTCAGGGAAATGGTAAGGTCCATAGTTATTTGAACAGCGTGTTATGTTAATAGGAAGATCAAATGTTTCATGATAGGCACGAACAAGTAAATCCGCACCTGCTTTACTTGCACTATATGGGCTGTTAGCTGCTAAAGGGGTTTTTTCGGTAAAGTATCCTGTTTCACCTAAAGTGCCATAAACTTCATCAGTAGAAACTTGAAGATACTTAGTTACGCCAAACGTTTTCGCAGCATCCAATAGAGCAAGAGTACCTTGGATGTTCGTTTGAACAAAGATACCAGGATCTGTAATGCTTCGGTCAACGTGAGATTCAGCAGCAAAGTTCAACACATAATCAAATTTTTCTTCTTTAAATAGACCTTGTACAAACTCACGGTCAGCGATATCTCCGCGCACAAATTTATAATTAGGAGCATTTTCAATGTCCTTTAGATTTTCAAGGTTCCCTGCATATGTTAATAAATCAAGATTTACAATTTGATAATTAGGATATTTATTTACCATATAGCGGACAAAATTGCTGCCAATAAAGCCAGCACCGCCTGTTATTAATAACTTCATGTTTTTCCTCCTATTTCCCGAACACAAAATTAAGATGTGTTGCTTCACTTAATGTTGGATGTTTCGTATCCTTATCAGAAAGGATTGGATTGGTTGTTGGCCAATCAATACCTAAATCAGGGTCGTTCCACAGAATACCCCCATCATGTTCTGGTGAGTAATATTCATCTACTTTATAAGCAACCGTAGTATCAGGCACCAATGTGCAAAAACCGTGGGCAAAGCCTTTCGGAACAAGTAACTGGCGTTTATTGTGCTCACTTAAGATAACGCCTACCCATTGGCCGAACGTTGGCGACCCTTTGCGAATGTCTACTGCTACGTCATAAATGGCCCCTGTAATACAGCGGACAACTTTTGTCTGAGCTTTTGGATTTAACTGAAAGTGCAGACCACGTAGTGTACCGACCGGTACTGATAGAGATTGGTTGTCCTGAACAAAGTCGTAATGCAAGCCCAACTTTTCAAAAAGCTCTTTGTTGTAACTTTCCATAAAATAGCCACGGTGATCACCAAAAACCTTTGCTTCTAAAATCTTTACATCTGTTAATTTCGTTTCAATTACATTCATGTTATTACCTCACTTATGGATTGCTGTCATTGATTCGCAATTTTAATTAAATATTGACCATATTGATTTTTCTTTAATGGCTCTGCCAGTTCAATTAATTTCTCTTTAGTAATATATCCCATTCTGTAGGCAATCTCTTCAAGGCAAGCGATTTTTAATGATTGTCTTTTTTCAACTGTTTCAATAAACTGAGAAGCTTCTAAAAGAGATGCATGTGTACCCGTATCTAACCAAGCATATCCGCGGCCAAGAAGCTCAACATTTAGTTCACCCATTTCTAGGTAGGCCTTATTGATGTCGGTAATTTCTAATTCACCCCGTGGTGAAGGCTGAATATTTTTGGCAATATCAACTACGCGGTTATCATAGAAATATAAACCTGTTACTGCATAATTGGATTTAGGAGCATCAGGCTTCTCTTCTATTGAAACAGCCTTTCCAGTTTCATCAAATTCAACAACACCGAAGCGTTCGGGGTCGTTTACATAGTAACCGAAAACAGTTGCACCTGTTTCACGTGCAGCAGCTCTTCTTAATAGTTCTGTTAATCCATGTCCGTAAAAAATGTTGTCACCAAGCACCAAAGCAACGTTATCATCACCGATAAACTCATCTCCTAAAATGAATGCTTGTGCTAAGCCACCTGGATGTGGTTGGATTTTATATGTAAAGTTCATTCCTAAGTCTGATCCATCACCTAAGATTTGTTCGAAACGAACAGTATCTTCCGGTGTGGATATAATTAATATATCCTTAATCCCAGCTAACATTAATACGGATAGTGGATAATATATCATAGGTTTATCATAAACAGGCAATAACTGTTTTGATACAACTTTTGTCAATGGATAAAGTCTTGTACCACTGCCACCTGCAAGAATAATTCCTTTCACTTTAGCCAACTCCTCATTTACTAATTTTTCTACAAATATCGTCAAAACTTCCTTCATCATTATAATGAATATTAATGTAAAATGCTAACCATCCAACAAACTGTAACATAATCATAATTTATTTAACGTCTGTAGCCAATAATGGCCGAAATAGTTTGCAGCCGTCCTTTTAATTGGGTTGAAAATGAGCGTTTTTTCATTCCCGTAACATTACCACCATGACGGACATATTTCATTAATGGCTTATCAATAAAAATAATTTTCTTCTTTTTCATCATACAGACAAGGGCTATCCATTGATCGTGCATTTCAATTATGTCAGGGAACGGCAGGATTAATGGCACTAAATCCTTTTTAAAAGCCATGAAGGCCCCGGTATAGGCGTTCTTTAAAATATTCCCATAAATCCCTTGCCTTATGTTGTTATGGTTATAATCGTTCCACGATGGATTGATGACTTCAAGGTTTCCATTGACTACCGTTGCATCATGCAAGACTAGGTCTGCACTTTCTTCCTTAAAGGCCTTTAAAACAACTTCCACTTTATTGTCTTCCCACAAATCATCCTGATCACATAGAAAAAGGATATCTCCTGTTGCAAAAGATATCGCCTTTTCGAAGCTCTTAATCGCACCTAAATTTTTTTCATTCACATGAATAAATATCCTTTTGTCATTCAACTCGTTAATTATTTCAACTGTGTTATCATTTGAACGATCATCTATAATAATTACTTCATCTTCTGGCCCAAGTTGAGGCAACACTGTCTTGAGCTGTCGATTAACAAATTGCGCACCATTGTATGTTGCCATACAAACAGATATCTTCATTTATAAAAACTCCTTTTACATCGAAAAAAGCCGCTTAAGTGTATACATCGCGATTTTCTTATTTTTCACGGTCAATAGTTGTTTTAAGAATCGTTTCATTAGCTGTGTCCGGTAGGATGGGTACAAGTCCTTTTTATAATTTTTATAAAAGTTCATTTCTGAATGTAAAATGCTTTGATACCTTCGTAGCGAAACCCTACTATAATCCATAACAGACAATTCATGTTCAAGTATGGCATCTAGAAGCCACACCTTTTTTCCTCTTGCATATATTTCAAAGAATAACCAGTGATCTAGATAATCCAGAGGGAAATCTAGATTAAAACCGTTCAGTTCATTTAAAAAATCAACCCTGATGAGAGCCCCTGAATTAATCGCCATCACTGGTTTTTCTTGAAGTCCTGAAACAGGCCTTTCTTCAAGCAAAGGACGGAGAGAATGACTGAATACGGGAGATATCATTTTATTTTCACTACTAATTTTTGGTACCACCGCCGCAATATCATCCGTTAATTCAGGTAAACTTAGGATTTCATTAATAAATGCATCGGTTAAGTCAGTATCATGATCGAGCAGCATTAGCCATTGACTCCTATTTACTTGAGCTTTAGACCAAGCGTGATTATAAGCTTCTGCAATACCCAAATTGCGAGGGTCATGAATGTAGGATATATGTATCCCCTCATTTGTGAGAGGGGTGAACTCCTGTTTCACAGGACTATTATCATAAAGAATAATTTCAATATCTTTAATGGATTCTTTTCTTGATAACAAGGTTGACGTTAATGTACAAAACGTTTTACTATCTTTGAACCTTTGTCTATAAAAGACAACGACCATTGTTATTTTCATCGTAATGCCTCATTTTTAATGAAATCTTTCTTATTTTGGGAAACCACAAGCAAAATTAAAAAGAAACTGATGCCAATTGGATTATTAATAAAAGGATTAATGTTAGTTAATAATAATATGCCCATAAATACCGCCATTAACGAAATGTCCAGTGTAGTTGGCTTTTGACCTTTTTTATAAGCAACATAATAATTGTAGTAAACGATTAAAAATAGAAATCCCCAAGTAGCAAGCCCAATTAATCCCTGCTCTAATAAGATGTCGAGAAAGCTCATTTCGAGACCAGTAATTCTACCCGCAATTTCTGTACCATATCCTGTTCCAAAAATGAGATTAGTTGGGCGGACTAAAATTTCTTTTGAAGCTGTAATAAATTCCATACGTGCATTAACACTGACATCATTTACTTCTGTTTTTACCTGACCATTTGGTTCACCTTGTTTATTAGTAGCTTTATTCTGCTCATTTGCTGGAATATGCTCAACCACTGTCACTTCAAAACGTTCAAGTGTCATATACTTATACATGAACGGCACAGCTACTATTACTATCAGGGAGATGGAAAATTTCCTAATAAATTGCCGGGATTGAACCAACTTTTGAATCTTACTTAATAATCCTTTAATCGGATCGACAATCACTTTGATATCAAGAATAATAATCATAATTACACTAAGCATAAATGCGAGTAAAAATCCTCTTGTTTCCGACCAGATGACAGAAATCGAACCTAGAATCACAATTGCAATATTCAATTTGCCATAATTTCTATTTAACAAATCATTTAATGAAAGAACAAGACCAATTAACACAAAGAAATGACTTTTATAGAACACACTGTTACTTGGTCTAAAGAATAAATCATCATTCATTATCCAGTTCATAAAATCATAATACGGTGTGAAGTTAGCAGCAAATACTGTTTTTCCAAGTAACGATACAGTAATCGTAAAAACTGCAACTACTAATGCGCTATATTTCAATAGAGTGATAACACGCTTAAGTGAAAAGCGATCTTTTGAAATATAATATGCTAATGGAAAATAAACCACAAAATATGAAACCCTAAAGAAGTCGGTAACAATTGCACCTAGTGGATTCCCGTTCAGGTAGCCAATAATGCTACTGACTACGAACCAACCAATTAATACATATATTCCAATAGAAACTGGGTTGAATCGAAAAAAAGTATTAACTTCTTTATTAAAAATGGCTTTTTCTTTTACGATTCTATATGCAAATGTTAGTAACAAAAGAAGAAATAATACCTGACGAATTGATACTATCCCAAAATCAATCAGTCTTCCTCCTCCACCTACGAATACCTCAATAAAAAAAATTGTTAATATAATTTTTTCAAATTTATTCATGAAAGTAATCCTCTCCTACTTACCACAAGTCATTCTTTTTCATTTTTAAGATAATAAACATCACTTGACTTCTTTTTATTATCAATATAAATTGAAACTTTTATGATAGAGCTTTTTCAATTTATCTAGAAAGTCTAAAACCATTTCCAGCCCCATTTATTGAAATATTTATACATTGATTTCATAAAGATCTTAAACAATTTTGAATTTTTATGGGCACCACGTTCATAGTAATGCACCACTTGTGAAAATGGTGTATAAACAATCCGTTTATGTCGTTTTTTCAGTTCAACACAGAGATCGTAATCTTCAAAGTACATAAAATAGCGGTCATCAAATCCGCCCACTTCCTTGAAGTCTTCACCCCGTAGTAACATAAAGCAACCGGAGCCAATCCGGATATCTTGTTCGTAGTCATTTGAAATATCTCTTAGCTCATAGGTCGCCAATCGCTTAGCAAACATTTTTTTCACAAACTGAAATGGAACAAATCTTAAGAAATAGTCAAAAACAGAGACACGCTCACGCATTAAATGCTGTGGCGTTCCATCGGAATTTAAAACTTTAGGTACCAATAATGCAATAGATTCATCTTGTTCTATAGTCTTCAACATTTTTAGCAAATCTTCTCTAACTAGAATAATGTCTGGATTAAACACTAAGAAATATTTTTCATTTGCATTTAATAAATTATGGTTATGTCCAAATCCAAAGCCCCTGTTTTCATGATGAAAAGTTATATCAACAAAATCCTCATAGTCCTTTAGGCGGTTTTTATATTCTTCATTTGAATTATTATCAAAAATCACAAACCGAAATTGGTCGTCTCGTCCAAATTCTTTTTTTAGATTTTCCAGGACCTTAAAGATGTGTTGACTGTTATACGTAACAATACTAATTGCAACTTTTGCATTAGCCATTTTTTCACACTCTTTCATTACTTATTATTTATATAAAAAATCCTTTAATTTATTTTTCACAAATTCAATTTTTATACTTCTTTATTAACGGAAACCAATCACTTACGGAGCTTTATGAATATTTTTACAATGCAATACAATGATTCATTTATAAATAATTTAATTTCACACTCGACAATTCTCAACAATTTTCTTGTGTAAATTGTCGTACCAAAAATAAATTATAGCATCATCATGTCAAAATTTGTACTTTTATTGGTGATTTTTTTTATTTCCAGTTGAACTTAATTGTATTGAGCATTATAATTTTTATTATAATGCCATTAAAGTAGCTTTTACCTCCAAAGAAGGGAATAATATATTTATGAATAATTCAAGATTAAATAGGGAAAAAAAGCCTAAAAAGAAGGCACGGTGGCTACGTATCACCATATTAACCTTTCTAATTTTATTGATTGGTGGAGGTGTTTATTTTTATAACGTCTATAGCAATGTTGCTAAAGCCGTTAATAAAATGCACACACCCATTTCACGTGATGTTTCGCAAAAACGAGAAACAAAAGTGGAGTTCAAGCAATTAGATCCAATTTCCATCCTGTTGGTTGGTGTCGATGAGCGTGAAGGGGACAAAGGCAGAACAGACTCTATGTTACTTATTACGGTTAATCCTGAAAGTAAAACTACGAAAATATTAAGTATTCCGCGTGATACACGCACGAAATTAATTAATAAAGAAAATCCCAACAAGAATCGGATGGATAAAATTAATGCTGCCTACGCATACGGAGGAATAGAGGAAAGCATTAATACAGTTGAAAACTTTCTTAATGTTCCGATTGATTACTATGTTAAAGTTAATATGGAAGGTTTCAAGGATATAGTAGATGCTGTCGGAGGAATCGAAGTAGATAATCAGTATGCATTTGAATTAGATGGTGTAACTCTTAAAACTGGCCCACAACATTTAAATGGAACGAAGGCACTTCAATATGCACGAATGAGAAAAGATGATCCTCGTGGTGACTTTGGCCGAGCGGAAAGACAACGTGAAGTAATTTCTAAGATCATCAATAAAGGCAAATCTATTTCTACCTTAACCAACTACAATGATATTCTTAATGCTCTAGAAAATAATATAAAAACAAATTTGACATTAAATGAAATGATCGACATTCAATCATCATACAAGCCTGCTGCTGAAACAATCGAAAAGCTAGAAATTAAAGGTGATGGAAAAATGATTAATGGCGGTTGGTATTTTCTAGTTGATGATGAAACTAGACAAAGCATTTCAAATGAGATGCGTGACCACTTAGGTCTACAGCAAGAAACCGTTGCCGTTATTCCAAATTCTTACAATGCAAACAAATAAAAAAAGAATCTCCTTTATTTAAATAAAGGAGATTCTTTTTTTATTATGAACATCTATGTACCTGTTTTAAATGTATCAAAAGCTATTCTGGGTGATGGAGGTTTCTATCTTTTTTCCTAAACAATAACTTCTTCCAGAAGATAGATAATAAGATATTACCTATATGATTAAGTTGTATTCTTGCCTAAAAAGAATTCAATTGTGTAATTTTTATTAACTATGACAAGAACAATAAATAAAAAGGGAAAGCTCATCAAACTGAGTCTTCCCCTTTTTAATAGTTTTTTTAATAGAAATTGATCCTTTTAATTAAAAGCAATTCCTCCTCCATATAACCAACCTTCTTGACCATCGATCATCAGGACTCTATACCATCGGTTATCATATGGATATTTTGAAGAATCACCTGGTACATATTTAACATCTGTGTTGTATCCTAAAACCTTAACAATTGTTCCTGAACTTACGTATTTAATGAAAGTTGAATTGGAAACATACGGTATAGATCTTAATGACCATGCACCATTAATCACTGTAGCATAAATATCTGCAGTATTATTAATGACTATACTAGTAGGATACGGCTGATTAGAAGGTATATCTCTTCCGAATGATGGAGCAGGTACAGATGAGCTAGGTAGAACACTCGACTGAAAATAGCTTTCTGCATCAAATGGTTTAATGGACTGCATTAAATTGGCAATACCGTTTGCCCAATTAGGGTCAGTTGCATATCTTACATTCATACCTGTTAAAGTTGGACCATTATAAAAGCTTCCATTTTCATTTAGATAATCTCTTCTTACAATATACCCTTCAAAATTTATGCTGTCACCGCCAGTTGGGAAATAATATCCGCAGGTAAATGGACAAACGTCATAGGCGCTGTAACCATATAAATTGTGTTTATAGTTTCTTAGGTTAGAGCCATCCCAACCTGTTTCCCAGATAGCATGAGCAACAAGATATTGTGCATTAACACCGTATTTATTCTGAGTATCAATAAAACTTTGAGCATAATTCTTTAAAGGGCTATCAGGTCTTTTTTTATTAAAGAAAGCAATTATATCAATTGCGGTTATATTTGCTGGTTTCCTTAAATCAATTTGGAGATACGGATTGCCATTATATATATAAATAATGCTATTAACCGTATTTGTTGAACCATTTCCTCCGGTTTCTTTCACTGTTAATGTATGTTGACCATCAGCGAACTGTAAGCTATTAAAGATAAATTGATATCCAGAGTTTCCATTTTGATAATCTGAAAAGGCCTGTGCAACATCGGGGCGAGCACTACCATACTGAGCCTCCCCCATGTTTTTGCCATCCACAAATACCTCTAGTTTAGATACACCACTAAGATCTAAAAACCAACCACTAACAGAAACGTCACCTTTTACGGAAGAATTATTCCCAGGGAGATCAATGTACCCTATCACCGGTAAATTTTGGACATTAAATAAACTTTCAAGTTCATTCACAACTCCATTATTACCAGTCTCTCTAACTATTAATCTGTGTTGGCCATTGGTTAAATTCTTCGTATTTAGATTATATTGATAGCCGGAGTTTGCATTTTGATATTGTGGAAAAACCTTAGCTACATCAGAACGAGAACTACCGTACTGTGCTTCTCCTACTTTTTTTCCATCTACCAAGACTTCTAGCTTAGATACGCCACTTGGATCTAAAAACCACCCACGTATTGTACTTTCTTCTTTAATAGATGAATTAATCGCAGGTTCATCAATAGAACCAATTGCCGGTAAATTTTGGACATTCACTTGGCTTTCTAATATATTTGTGGTTCCGTTTTTCCCAATTGCTTTTACTGTCAGTTTGTGTTGGCCATTAGCTAGATTCTTCGTATTTAACGTGAATTGATAGCCGGAGTTTGCATTTTGATATGCTGGAAAAGCTTTAACTACATCTGGACGAGCATTTCCGTACTGTGCTTCCCCCATGAACTTGCCATCCACCAATACTTCTATCTTGGAAACGCCACTTGGATCTAAAAACCAACCACGAACAGTGCTATCACCACTAATTGATGCTCCAGATACTGGTTCATCAATAGAGCCAATAGATGGTAAATTTTGAACACTTATTTGGCTTTCTAGAATATTAATGGCTCCGTTATTCCCAGTCTCTCTAATTGTTAGTTTGTGTAGACCATTAGTTAGATTCTTTGTATTTAACGTGAATTGGTATCCTGAGTTGGCATTTTGATATTCAGGAAAAACTTTTTCTACATCAGTACGAGAAACACCATACATAGCATTCCCCATACTTTTTCCATCTACTAATACTTCTATCTTGGATACGCCATTTGCATCCAAAAACCACCCACGAATTAAAGTTTCCCCTTGAATCGAGGAGCCAAACACTGGTTCATCAATAGACCCTTTCGCTGGCAGATTTTGAATATCCAACAAGCTATTGAGCTCACTTGTTGCTCCGTTATTACCCGTCTCTTTTACTGTCAGTTTATGTTGGCCATTGGTAAGATTCTTTGTATTTAGAGTATATAGGTAGCCGGAGTTTGCATTTTGGTAATCTGGATAGGCTTTTTGTACATCTAGTCGAGGAATTCCATATTGTGCTTCCCCCACCCTTTTTCCATCTATTAATATCTCAATCTTAGATACGCTGCTTTCATCTAAAAACCAACCGCGTACTGCAATTTCTCCTTTAACCGATGCTCTATATACTGGTTCGTCAATAGACCCTATTGATGCTAATGACGCTGCATTTTGAACATTTATTTGACTTTTGAGTTCTGTCGTTGCCCTGTTATTTCCAGTCTCTCTAATAGTTAGAGAGTGTTGTCCATTGGTTAAATTCTTTGTATTTAACGTGAATTGGTATCCTGAGTTCCCGTTTTGATATTCTGGAAAGGCTTGTCCTACATCAGCACGAGGAATTCCATACTGGGCTTCCCCCATAATTTTTCCATCTATCAGTACCTCTACCTTAGTGACACCGTTACTATCTAAAAACCAGCCACTAATAGCTACATCACCTTTAATAGTAGCACCGTCCAAAGGGGTATCTATATATCCTTTAGGGAACAGAACCTCGTTTGCAAAAACTCTACTATTATTAAACATTATTAAAATTGTAAGAATAGATGCAAACAGTAGATATTTTGAAGCTTTATTTTTAATAATAGTCACCTCCATGCAATTTTTGTAATCATACAGATTAATAATATCAAACTATTATTTATACGACAATTTAATTTCCGACATTTTTTTACTTTTTTCTCTAAAAAGATTGATTCTGATTTTACGCTATTTAAAATGATTATCCCCTGACCAAACTGGTTACTAAAATAGTAGAGATCAGCGGGTAATCCAGTATGTTAGTAGAATTCAAAGATATTGAAGTCATGTTTCATATTACAGAACCATGGTAAATCGAAAGCTGTAAATTTATTGAACAAAATCATCAACAATTAAACGTATTTGCTTGTATCCGAAAGGATGCAGTTTTCTGTTGCTCCAATGTCCTTGGGCAGCTAAGCCTCGTTCTAATTTCACCCTGTTTTTTATTCATGGATTATTAAGATTGCCAAGGATATGCCGATGAATGCCATTGGCCAATGAACATGATACTCAATTATGGCGGATTATTATAAGACATTAATAGTTTATTCCAAGCAGCTAAAAGAAAAGCACGTGGATATCGCTCTGAAAAGAACTTGGTCACCATGATATATTGCTAGCCGGAAAATTGGATTTTGGTAAGCGTCAAATAGCCCCCACCTTTAATGAAGATAAGGGCCGATGTATTATTTAGTTAACTTGTTAAAGACTATGCGATTAACGGGAAGTGTCGTTGACCAAGGTAGTAATTTATCTAAGGAACTGTCATCTGTCGTATCCATATGAGGGAAGCTGCTTAAGATAAGGCTTATCCATGGCATAACCACCTTATTAATTTATGTGAAAATTATAGGTGGGGGAGGTTTGACGTTTACGGATTTTACGCTCAAATAAAAAAGAATGAGTAACAGCTCGGAGCCATACTTCACTCACAACTGAACCCATTCCCTTGTTCGGTTTTAAGTTTTTTAGAATAAGAGAGTTAAATTCTCTCTATAAAATCACTGTAAATGGAGAAGAGCCCAAATTATAAGTGAACTTAGCACTTATTTTGACTTTACAGTCCTACGTTTAAACTCATTAATTATTAATCCATCTTTTAATATTAATTCAAAAGAAATGACAATTCCTAAGTACACTATAAAACCAACTAATACTTGTATAATGGTAGTAATTATTGAAGATCCTAGTATTTCCCCAACACCCCTCACTACTCCATACATGATAGCTCCTGAAATAAGATAGTAAATTGTTTTAGGCATAATTTTTTTAAAATCTATATCTCTTTTTAAAAAGAATAACTGTATCAAAGTTACTGATAGCTCTGCACATAGTGTCCCTATAGCAGCACCAATGGAACCATATGGTTTTATTAATAAGAAATTTACTATTAAGTTAACAATCGCACCTACGTATAATGAAGTAGTATAATCCCTCATTCTTCCTAACGGGACTAAATATTGTGTTCCAAATACAC
Source organism: uncultured Bacillus sp. (assembly GCA_963530265.1). Lineage (GTDB taxonomy): Bacteria > Bacillota > Bacilli > Bacillales > Cytobacillaceae > Neobacillus. The sequence goes on along the minus strand of CAUSCO010000039.1, from coordinate 20,910 downwards.
CACCCCATGCCATTAAAAGGATCGTAGGACTTATAATAAAAAGGACACTCGCACTTTTAATAAAATCCTGACCCATATACCAAGGAACAAATTCATTGGCAATACCCGCTAAACCAAACATCATCGGTACTGCTAATATTGTTGAAAATTCAAGAGATTTTATAATATAGTCTTTTGCTTTTTCCAGTTCCCCTTTGCCTAATGTATTTGCCATACGAGGCAACATGACAATGCCCAATGAAGTGACAATTGCCAAAATCATTTTCAATATCTTATCGGCATAGTCAAAAATCCCTACTTCACTATTACTTGAAAAAATGCCGAGCATTGTCTTATTTAAGACAAAATAGATTTGTGTAGCCACCTGAGGAAGAAAATACACGATGGTTGGTTTAAGGTGATGTAATATATTTTCAAGATTAATGGATACATGAACCACGAATTCTTTTACATAAAGCCACATGACCAATTGACCAATAAGGAGGGATAATCCCATAATAATAGTGTAAAGAGGTAAGTCATTTTGATCTTTCACAAATATAAATATGGCTATTACACTTGCTATTTTGATCAAGATATTTCTTGTAGTTATTTTTTTAAACTCCTCTAGCCCACTAAAAAACCAATTACAATCTATTAGTGCGGCAAATAAAGCAATTCCCTGCAATAAAGCAATTAATTTATACTCTTGAAAAAAGTATATTACAAAAATTATATAAGCAAGTATGGAAAGAAGTGAAATTACAACTTGTAAATAATAAATGCTGAAAAAAGTCCTACTTAGTTGCTCCTTATTATCTCTAACCATAGCCACCATTTTATTACCATATGTACCAATTCCGAGCATGGCAATTAATATAAAATATTGAACAATAGAATTTGTATAAGCATATATTCCAACACCTTCAGGCTTAAACACCCTTGAGATATATGGAACTGTAATTAATGGTACAGCCATTGTTATTACTTGGTAAACTAAATTAAATAAATAATTTTTCTTTATGCTCAAGAATGATCACCTTTTAATTAGCTTAGACGCTAAACTTATTGGGAAGGTTGAATTTTTCATTTTCGTATCAAACCAAAAGTATTTCGCAAAGCAATAAGTTATTTTATTTATATACATAAGTTTTAAATATTTTCTGGGTATGAAATTTACTCACAAAAAAACTTTGGATAAGATTTTTTGCTCCTTTAAAATAATAACCGCTTTTGATGAGCGTTCTCGCTTGCTCGAACTTTGAAGCAGCTTTATAATATTTTTCCTTTTCCTTACTATTCAATTGGTCATTTCTCACAATCTCGATTTCTTTACTAACATTGGAAAAATCATTTAGCATTTTTCTTTTATACAAATTCAATAATTTACGTGAAAGCAACATTTGTTCAAATTCATTACTTTTAGAAATACTATTAGTTCTAATTCTATACTTTAATAAGTTAGCTTTAATTTTACCTATTTTATATCCATAATCTAATGCTCTTAATGAGAAATCAAAATCTTCACAGTATGGTATATTTCTGTACCCGTTTAACATTTTATAGACAGCACTTTTTAAAAACCAAGTAGGGTGGGTTGAAATATTACCATGCTCCATTCGTTTTTTTACTTCCACGGAGTTCAATTCTTCAAGATTCATTTCAAAAAGTTTATTTCCATCTTCGTCAATAACAATCATGCCTGAAAAAACAAAATCCAGATTATTTTTTTCTAAAAATTCCTTCTCCATACTTAATCTATTAGGTTCAGATATGTCATCGGCGTCCATCCTCGCTATATATTTCCCATTGCAATGACTAATTGCAATATTAAGACTCTCCACCAGCCCTCTATTTTCTTTATTTCTAATTACTTTTATCCTATTATCTTTTTCCTGATAGTCATAAATCATTTGAGTTAACAATTCATTTTTGGGGTTGTCAATGATAATTATGAACTCAAGATGCTGATACGTTTGGTTTAAAATGGATTCAATGCTATCTTTCACCATTTCAGTACCCTCATTGTAAGTGCTCATTATTACTGAGATTAAATCACCCATTTACAGGCCTCCTATTTCAAAAGCAATTGGTTTATCCCCGTGAATTTATTTTATCCTTTACTAAATACCTACTCGAGTAAATATTTATTAATAAGGAAGGATGTAACAAATAGAAGATTATTTGTAGCTTTTCTGCATTACTATAATTTTTCTTTCGCAGCAGCGACTTTAAAATCCGCTTATCAGCTGTTATTAAAAACTTATACTTTTTCGCTAATTCCTTTTTGTAAATTATTATCATTGAGTAAAGTCTAATCCCAGTAAAAAATAGATCCGCATAAACATACTCGGATACATTAGGAAAATTCTTAGCATAAAATTCATACATTTCTTTTTTTACCTGGTACTCATCAACTCGTTTTTCTGAGAAATTCCCTCTCAGAATACTTGTATTATTATACCTATAATAATACAAGGGTTTGGAAGTGTACGTTATAGTTTTAGCATTATAAATAAGTTTATAGGCTAAATCCATATCCTCCAATATTATACCTTCCCTATACCTCAAATTTTGAAATAATGATTTACTAAACAATTTATTACATGAACTAAAGGTTAATTTTTGATTGGTATATAGTTCTTCCATAGCTTCTTTGGTGTCAAATATAAAATCACTTCCCACCTCAGAATTGGGAAAAAACTCATTATTTTTATTCATTATACATAAATTACATGCAGAAATTTGGGCATTGGAGGTTATCATATTTGAATATAAAACCTCATACATTTCCTTATCTATCCAATCATCACCATCAACAAATCCAATAAAATCAGCACATGCTATTTCTATACCCTTATTTCTAGCTGATGATAAACCACCGTTTTCTTTATGGATAACTCTAATTCTTTTATCCATTTTTGCATAATCATCACAAATTTGACCGCAACTATCTTTTGATCCATCATCCACTAGTATTAACTCAAATTCTCTGAAATTTTGACCAAGAATGCTTTTTATACACTCATGGAGATATTTTTCTACATTATATACGGGAACAATAATACTAATTTTAGGAGTCAATCTTTTGAACACTTCCTTTGATACTTGTTTTATTGTCTTCAACAGTTTTGATATTTATGTTTACTTAAATAGAATCCTTTGAGTCACATTGTGTACTATATCTTAATTATTAAGTAAAAATCACTTTTCTAATTTTACAAAACTCATTATATTGAAAAATCAATCGTTAAACAAAGCAATACTCAAACCAATAGAGTCTGAGCATACAGCGTTTCTTATAAAAATCTCAGAAATTTTTCTAGATTCCTTTATCATTTCTTTCCCTTAACATTGTATATTATATCTTACACCTTTGCACCAGTTAAAAGTATACCATTAATTTTCAGAAAAAGTTTATTTAAACGGCCACGTTTATTTCGGCAATGTAGTTACCTAAAATCGGATAATATGTTGAAAAGTCAAAAACTATATTAGCCCCTCTCAAGAGAGAAGGGGCACATAATTAAAACATAACCTCCCATGTGTTAGGCCCTACAATACCATCACTAATTAAACCATGACGTTTTTGAAAATCCTTAACTGCCCCCTCTGTCTTAGGGCCAAAAATCCCATCCACACTTACACCTAAGACTCTTTGGATCCTTTCAACCTCTTTCCCAGTTGAACCTTTTTTAATCAGATGACCTGGATAGGAAATGTCATTATTTCGAGCACTTGTTGAATTATTTAGTAAGGAAGGATTATCAATCCAATAAAGATTCCTTCCACCGTTGCCATCTATCCAGTTTGCACCTCCAACTGCGTGCCAATCACCTTCACGTGCAAAGACGTTAAATTCTTCACCTGGAAGTGTATCTCTAACAAATTCCGCCTGATGGCTAGGTGCTTTACGAATATCAGTCCTCACTAGGGCCCGTACATGTTGTATAATTGTGTTATTATGAACAAATACTGGTTCTACAGGTTCTGAAAGTATTGACTGAACCGGATTATTTTTTACCATATTAATAAAGTCATTCCATCCAATTCCCTTTTCACCACTTCGAAGATATCTTGGGCAGTTTTTACCCGTCCAATGATTATGTTGAACGACATTTGAAATTGAAATATTGAATTGTACCATCAGTTGTTTGGTCACTTCAACCGTGTTCCTAACAGCTCTGTTATAATCCCCATCTGAATTAACGCAAATTTCAATGTGTATAGACAATTTATTCCCTGGTCCGTTACTGCCATCACCTGCTGCCCAAGCCACTTCATCAAATGGAATAGATTGAATTGCTTCCTGATCATCAATTTGAAGGTGCCAAGATGCTGTACGATCATTCCCTCGTTCTTGTAGGCGGGCATGTGCCTCTGCGTCTGCCCCTGCACTTGTATTATCTGTTTCATGGATGGTGATGTATTTAGGGACCATTTTTATGCCCGGGCGGGTTTCTTTATTAGAAACAGGAATAAATCGCTGAGTAATATTCATACATATCCTCTCCTTTCATATATATTTATGCAATTTATTGTCATAAGGTTAGGGGATTCTTCCATTTTTTATTACCTTCCAAAAAAACAGCCTTACTCGGAAATGGAGAAAGGCGTTTTTATTTTACCTGGCAATTTATGGACTGCCGTTTTAGTGAATGATTTACTACATGAAAATTTCCTTCAATTAATTTAATTCGAATCATTATGTTATAATAGTGCCTAGTTCTTAATCTCTACTAAGGTGGAATTGGTATCTATGAAAAAAATATTAAAATTTGGAATCATTGGAGTCATAAATACGCTGATTTCCATCTGCTGTTATTTTGTGCTAGTTAAAGTAGGAGTCCATTACATACTAGCAAACATTATTTCTTATCTGATTGGTTTATTAAATAGCTATTACTGGAATAAAAAATGGGTGTTTAAATATAAAGAAAAACATATTGCTGTCTTTGTAAAATTTATTATTGTAAATATAGTTGTTCTTGGCATCAACACCTTATCCCTATTTTTATGTGTCCATACTTTAGGAATAAATCAGTATTTTGCACAATTAATAGCAACTGCAATAGGAATGGGGATTAATTACTTTTTAAATAGTAAATGGACCTTTGAATCCAAGCTAAATAATAGTAAGAATGATATATCTTAGTGATTATCTTTTTAGAAGAATAAAAAAATGGATTTTTCCCCCATTTTTATAGTAGGATAGTAGTAGTTTTAATCTACCCTACTAATAACGGAGGGCTGAAAGTGCTAACTCCCGCCCAACAAAAAGTGAAACAAGAACTAGAAGAGCTCCAGGCAAACGCCCTATTCCATCAGGATAATGAAACTGTTACACCAGTTCAACCTTCCTCTAAGAAAAAATGGATCTACATCACAATGGGTTCGAGTGCCTTAATTCTCCTTTTTTCTTTAGCCATAATCGGAATCTGGACTACAAACCAAACGAAAGTTGTTCCCTACTTAGCGAGTGAGCAACAATATAAAAGACAAAGTGAAAAACTCCTAAATGACTGTCTTGAAAACAATACAACAGACCTTAACCAAGCGAAACGGGAACAAGCTGAGCTATTGAAAAAGGTGAAAGACTTACGTGCTCCTTCTAGCTTAAAAAACCATCAGCAAGATTTTCTGGCTGTTATGGAAAAGCAACAAGAGATTCTTACCTATCTTGCCACAACAAAAAGTAGAAGCTCCATTACATTAAACAAAAAATTAATCGATCTACATGTTAAACAAGAACTTGCCGTTGATAGTTTGCTACAATCGTTTGATAGAGAAAAAATGAAATACATATTGCATGAAGACGGTTCTGTTCACTATTGGGTGAATTCAAAAGCTTATCAGTACTAGTTTTGTGAGAATCATTAGTTGATATAATAAAGAGGTTCTCAAAGTGAGGAACCTCTTTATTGTTCATTCGGCTGTATGTACCCGTTCAACAGTTTCCAACTGGCGCTCCATCTTTCCTTTGTTCAATTTCTCCAAAGCTAAAAGAAGTAAATGGACAACCAAAACTGCTAGTGCAAATAGCTCAACGGCGTAATCAACATAGTACCATGATAATGTGGCCGTGATATCATAAAGGGCGTGCACGAGAACGGTCACCCACAGGTTTCGTGTCCATAATAAGATTAAGCCAAATAATAATCCCATATTCGCGAAGGTAGCAATCGCACCAATGCGAATCGACCATGGCTGCATTGTATCTAACGTGTGGTCAATGCCAAAGAGAATGGAAGTGAGAAACAAGGCACACATCAGGAAAAGGTCTCTCCGGCCGCTTTCCCACCGCCGTGGAAAAACTTTCTTAAGAACAACTAGTATGAGAATGATATAGGCAAGCCGCCAAACCTCTTCCAAACCAGCAAGTGTGTCAGAATATAAATCACTGCCAATCATATCTACTTTTTCAAAAATGGACGTAACAGGTTCCGTCACGTTTTCTCCAATCTTCTGACTATCGTCCATCTGCATTTCGGTATAGTCTTGAACATATTGGTCATAATGAACGCTAAAATCTTGGAATGTGTTAGTTGAATAAATATTGATGACCGTGCTGCCAAGAAAGAAAAGCAAGAAAGAACCCGTGAACTGCAATGTAAGCTGTCGTTTTGTCTTCCGTTCCTCGTAACCGCGGAGACGCCCGTGCAGCTTCCAGCCGATAAAAAAGGACGACACCATCATTGCGTCATATAGAGTACTTGCCATGTAGCTGTATCGAGTTAAATAGAGGAGAACTTCAGCCCCAATGGTTACAATGAGCATGGCAAAAAGTAACTTTTTCGAAATTGGCTTTGTTAAGTTTGTTGTCATTTGTGGCATTCCCTGCCTTTACTGTACCTACTTATTTAGTAACCTAACCGCTAGTATTGCAAACCCATTTAAAAAAAGCAGGAAAAAGAAACAGCCCAGCACCCACTTCCATTTTCTCTTCACAGGATGAACTCCTTAAATTTATTTGCTGAACCTTCGTGAACAATGTTTATTGACTCCATTACAAGATTATAATAGTAATAATTTAACATATCGTCAGGCAAATAGCATCCAAATTCATTTCACTTTTGAGTTTCCTTGGTTCAAAAACTTTTTTGTGATTATTTATGGTCAAGGGTCATATGAATGTACAAGCTGTAATTAAACTTCATTTTAAAAGGATAGGAGTCCGGAAAATGAAACGTCTTGTTTCCCTATTGCTTTCAATTGTTATCATCTTTGTTTTGTCAGCTACCAATCCAGAGCGGGCCAAATATATCGATTGGATAAATCATAAAACCATGGAACAATCGTCAAACCTGTTGGAAAAGGGCATCCTCTCCCTTGCCGGGAAATCCATCTTTGATGCAGGGACAACTAAATCTGATTATGTTGTTTTCTCCATCTATAAAACGGACTTTACCGAAGTAGGTCTAGGAACGGTCACGACGATTGCCATATTCAATCAATTTATCCCGCTTTCAAGCTTTCAAAAGGCCGAATGATCATCATTCGGCCTTTACTATTATTCAACCTTTTCAACTTACAAAACTGAAACGCGAACCTGTTCTCTGTCTTCAGTAGTATAGTGACGTACACTTGACTAGTGACTCTCTTTCAAAGCAAAACGCTTAAAGTCTGGATCGAAGCCAAATGTTTAGTCTTTTCTTCCAGACTGCCCCATTCGATTTCTGGGTTAGCATGGATGATACTATAAAGTCTAAGGACGCGTTCCTTTGGAAAATACTCAAGGTACTCCTCAATAAACGGAGCGAACTCCAGGATGTACAATTTCATTCGTAATGCCGTATCGGCAACCGATATAAGCGAATTCATCCCAAAATCCATGACAATCGCATCACGATAGTGAACAAAATAAGCGATGCACTTCTTCGTAATGAGTGTTCGGTTGATTTTTAACACCTCAAGCGCATATTTCACAAAATCCACATTATAGGATGAAGGAATAAGTCCTTCAAGTTCTAACTCCATATCACTTCTTAGGAAAAACTGGTTCAACACCCTAACACGGCGGATTTTCACCTGATCGCTGTATATAATATCACCAATTTCCCTGAGCTTTTCATAAGCCTGGTTCAATCTCGCCGCCTTGATATCCTCATTGGCAAGGTTGGTGTCAAACTGAATACCAGCTCGAATTTTTTTGAAATCTGCTCGGAGCAGTTTTTTCAATTGATGAAATTGCTCACTTTTTATATGAATAGTGATCAAGACAACGTAGATGATGCAAAAAATAACTCCAATGAATAATGAGTAGTACATGGTTCTGATGGTTGGGGCGAACAAAATACCAAGGCTGACAACCATTAAGATTTGAATAGCTTCCTTCATTAAACGTTTTTTTAATATGGATTTAATAAGTGGATTGATGCCTACAAAGGTGGTTCCGCAGGTTGGACAAGTTTCATCCTGCAAAAAGGAATAACGGCTGCATTTCTTACACATTTTCAGCTTTTGAAAGCTGTATATTGTTTGTTTCTTCTTGGATAACTGGACAGCCTGTTTAGCCATTATTATCACCCTCGTTTAGCATAATCACTAATTCATCATCGAGATCTTCGAAGTTGCCGCTAGTATGTTTATTTTTAGATAGTTTAATGATTCGAAAGAAAAGAATTATGAAAAGAATACTAGTAAACACAATGCTATACATGAGTCTCACCCTTTTCGGATAATTTTTCACACAATAAAAAAACTATTTTCAAAAAGTATTGGTAATTTATATGATTATTTTTATCATTCTAGGGACTATAGCTTGGGAATATAATAACAGCAACCGTAAAATTGGTTTAAATCGGATTTTTTATACTTTCGTTTAAAGAGGAAACTGCTAGTGGAGGTGCCCACGATGTTTAAAAATTGGATTAGTATTTTTATAGTCATTACCATCATCCTCTGCAATATTAGTTATCTTAATGTACGCGCGGCAAGTCCGTTACATTCCACTTCCCGGCTTGAAGGGTTGCTGGTCGTGGACGTTAGTAACTCCATGAAAAGCAGCGATCCGAATAATATTAGTAACGAAGCAATGAAAATGTTTATTGATATGGCCTCACTAAATGGAGATAAAATCGGGGCAATTGCTTACTCCGACGAGGTAATGCGTGAAAAAGCACTCGTTACGATCGACTCCGAACAGGACAAAAAGGACCTAAAGGAGTTCATCGATTCGCTCGAAAAATACACCTATACAGATTTATCTACTGGGGTGAAGGAAGCCGTAAAGGTATTGGAATCAAGCCATGAGAAGGAATACATTCCGCTGATTGTCCTGCTTGCTGACGGAAATAATGAACTGAATCCAAAAAAGTCTAAAACCACAGCACAAGCGGAGATTGACCTCAGGTTAGCGGTCGCGGAGGCGAAAGCAAACGGATACCCCATCTATACAATTGGTCTGAACAAGGACGGCAAGCTGAACAAGGATATGCTCACAAATGTCGCGAAGACCACTAATGGCAAATTCTTTGAGGCAAGTTCAGCAGATAGGCTGCCTGGGATTCTCAGTGAAATTTTTGCCAACCATTTAAAGTTGAAAATTGTCCCAGAACCGCAGCTGGTTGGAAACGGTGAATTTCAGAATATCAAAATAACAGTTCCTAATGAAAACGTTCTGGAAGCCAATATTTCACTCATTTCCAGCCAGCCTGTTGAGGTGAAGCTTATCAATCCATCCGGGAAAGAAATGGCCATTCCCTCCGATCAAGTTAAACTGTCACAATCAAAGACCTATTCCATGATTAAGCTGATAAAACCGTTACAGGGTGACTGGATGTTGAAAATCAAAGGAGTACCACAGGATAAAATTGATATCAATCTTTTGTTCAACTATGATTTACAGTTAAAGCTAAATTCCCTCACCAAGCAAAACTATAAGGCAGGAGAAACCGTTAACGTCAGCGCTTTTTTCGAGGATAATGGCAAAGCCGTTTCGGATAAAGAAATCTATAAATCTATGAAGGCGGCACTTTATTTGAAAGACCTAAATAACGGGAAAACAGAGGAAATCCCCTTAAATACGGGTGATCAGGGGTTTACTGGGCAGTTCAAGCTTGGGAAATCCACGGACTATGATGTGGTCGTAAAAGCGGAGGATAATAGTTTCTTCCGCGAGACAGCACCACAAAGGATAACCTTACGAAAAACGACGTCTGTTCCCGCAGCGCCCTTGCCTAATACGACAGAAGATGAGAAACCCTTCCCATGGCTTTATCTTGCTTTAGGTGTGATTGGTGCCGTCTTTCTTGCCGTCATTGCCTATATGCTAATCACAAATATAAGAGAGAAAAAACGTGGCTTTAGCGGCCAATTCGTTGTTGAAATCAAAGACGAGGATACAGGCGAACGTACCAACCCACAATTTAAGAGATTAAAAGTCTTTAAAGGGAAATTCCGCCTCCATCAGCTTTTAGCACTTGCCCCGGAATTTGCCGAAACGGATAAGATTTTGTTTAAGCCCGCAGCTGGTGATGCCCTCCTGCTCAAAAATGACTCAAGCTGTATCATCGAAAAAGGCGGCAGGGCCATTGATGCAAAAAAGGGCATCCTCATAAAACGAAACGACCGCCTGCGCATCGTACAAAAAAAAGTTAATAAATCTATTTACCTTGAGTACATTGGCTAAATAAGTTACGGTGACAGGCACCCATTGCACTATATCGGTATTAGTTATTTCCAGCAGAAGGAGGAATTTTGCATGAAAGCTAGTGTGAGAGAGCATATTCAGCAGTTGGATGTTTCGTTAGGCGGGGGGATTATTTCGGAGAAAATCCGCGTTGATACGATTGATAATCCGATGCTGGTCATCGGTCTTGGCGGCACTGGAATCGATGCCTTGCTTAGGCTTAAGTACCAGGTAAACCGCCGCTTCAAGCTTCCGCAAGATGTGTTATCGCAAAAGAAAAAGGAAAAACCAAATAACATTGAGTTTTTAGCATTTGAAACGAATGAATATGACCGCAATAAAAAATACAAGGGGATTGGCCTTGATTCGAATAAAGAGTTTGTCCTGCTTTCCAACCCGGAAATCGGCGGCCTGTTGCAAAATCGCAGCACAATTGAGCCGTACATAAAGGAATGGCTTTCACCTGAGTTGTTGATAACCGACGGCATTAGCGGTGCCTCCGGTATCCGTCAGGCAGGTCGACTGCTGCTTTTTACAAAAATTAATCAAGTCGTGCAAACAATCGAACGAAAAATTGAGGCGGTTCTCGAAGGAGCTAATAAACGGCTTTATGTCTTCATTCTTACGGGACTTTCTGGTGGAACCGGCAGCGGCTGTTATCTGGATATTGCCTATATCACCCGCGGCATCATGGAGCGGAAATTCGGTTCAAACGGCGTCGATAAAGTCAGCATCCTTGGCTATCTGTTCACACCTGATGTGAATTTGTCCAAACGAGGCTTAAGCTCACACACTGTTGAATATATCGAGAAAAATGGCTTTGCTGCCCTAAAGGAACTTGATTATTGGATGAACTGTGATGAACGAAATGAACGGTTTAAAATGAAATATGGCAGCCTGCTTGAGGTCAATTCCCCGATGCCGCCATTTAATCTCTGCCATTTAATTTCGGGTACGAACCTAGAAGGAAAATGGCTCGAGAATGCCTATGATTACTGCATGAATGTCACCGCTGAAAATATTACCAATTTTATGGCTGATGAAGATAAGAAATCCGGTGAAGAGTTTGCCATCCACGATTACATCAGCAATATCCGTACCAATATCGCCCAAATGCCAAAGCCATTTGCCGCCAACTACCAATACAATATAATCGGGGCCGCGATGGCAGAGATCCCACTTGAAGAAATGACTACCTATATCGGCTATAAGCTGTTTGAAAAAATAAACAGTATGTTTGATGCAGGGCCTGACCAAACGGAGGTCGAGCAATTTGCCGAAAAACTGCGGATTGATCCTGACTCGCTGCATCAGCGCTTCAATGAACGCGTACCGGAACCGTTATCTGGTTTTGAAAATAGCAGCCGGTTTTCCTTCAACAATGTAATTAAAACGTCGGTCATCAATCTCGATGAAGAATTGGATCGGGAATTTTTGCTAAGTGCCAAGGAACAGTACCGCAAATGCAAGAAACAAGTACCAGGAGAAATCATGGAGGAGTTCCGCCGCCAAATGGATCGTTTGTTCCTCCATCCCAAAAAAGGACCCATCTATGCTTCTCGCTTAATTCACTCAAACAATGGTTTCTGTCTATTAAAGACTATCCAGGCATATGTACAAGGACTTCGGGATCGCTTAGAGCACCTGCCACGAGCGATTGCTACGGAGCAGTCAAATGCCCACAACAAGCTCGAGGATGCCCGCAGTGCCTTTATTTCAAAAGACCGTAAGAAAAATGCCTATATTGAAGCCAAGGTCAATGAATTTTACGCACGGGCGGAAAAGGCTAGAATCGCAGACATGATTGAATTCTATGAAGACTTATACCAGCTTTTGAATAACCAGCATAACAAGATTTATGAAGTGTATAGAGAAATTTTAGAAACGCTAAAAGGAATTTTTGATAAAAACGCCGATATTCTTGTGGATTTCGAGAAAGTAAAACACGACAATGATGTCACCTATTATTGGCACTTAGTCAGTGTTCCCGATGTGGCTCACGAAATCCAGAGGATGTTTGATTCAAAAGACGGTGAGCTGTTGGTCCAGCAGTGGTCGGAAATGCTCCTGGAAAAATCAACCTATTGGGTGAAGGAATCCGATGTTGACGTTGTGGGCACTGTTTCAGAGTTTCTGACCGACCAGTTCGGCGACTTAATTACAAAGTCGATGGAGGACTTTTTACGGCTGAAATACGGCGACGATATGCCAATTGACAAGATTATTGAAGATAAGATTGCGGCACGCTTGGACCGTGATGCCCTACCTGTCTTCCACCTTGCCAACAGCAATGGCCAGCTGCACTTTCCACAATGGGGGTTTGTGTCCGTACCGGTCAAGGCACCGAATATTTTCAATGGGATAAAAAGTTTTGAAAGGCAATCATTAAGCCATTCCCGCTTTACGATTAAAGAAAGCGAACTGAAGAACAGGATTTTCTGGTTAAATACAAAAAATGGAATTCCACTGTATGCCTATTCGCCACTATCGATTTACGAAGCATCCTATGAAAAAACAATTTTAGAAAAAGAAGGCGTTGGCCGCCACCTCGTACAAACAGAGAAAGAAAACTGGGCCTACCTCCCTTCCCCCATTCCGGAAAAATCCTGGGGAGATACGTACAAAAATGATCGTCTTAAACAATATAATGCCGGGGTTCGTGCCTTGTTTGATCAAGCACTGGAATTTAGTTGTATCACTGAGAAAAATGAAGGTAAAAATACGAGTGCGCGCTTCCAGTGCCATTTTACAGATGACATAAATATGGGAGTATTATTTGCAAAGCATACTGTCGATCCGAAGAAATTAGATAAAGCTAGTCTTAATAATCTAAGAGAAGTGCTTCAGAAGTTGAACGACATGTTTGCAGGTAACCTCGAATTCATAGAGACTAGTGATATTTTTGGCAGCACCAATTTGGAATTAGCCAAAGAAAACTTTATCCGGTCACCTAAACTGATTGAAAAGGTAAAAGTAGAGGTACGGAAATATCGTTATATTCGAGAAAAAATCGCTGAAATTGAGCAGGTAATCGCTTCGCAAACAGACAAAGAAGTTACCCTGAATCAGTTCATTCAAGCTGTCTATACCAAAACAATCAAAAAACGCGGTGCCCTATTTGTTTACGATAAAGAGATTGAGGAAGATGCCTGGGAACCGTTCGTTAACCTAATGAAGACAACCAGATTTGTCGATTTCGAAATCTATCAAGCTTTTAAATCATTGAATCCAAAACAGATGACGCAGCTCGAAAAGAAATCGGAACGCCGCAGCAATGATCTTATTAATCAAGAAAGTGCAGCCGAGCTAATTGCGGTCTTAGAGGAAATGGCCTCCACCTATCAAAAGGCAAAAGAAGCCCTCGATTATGATTACAAGGATTTTGCTAATGGCGAAGAATTGTATGGTTTTTACAAAGAAATTATGATAAAAGTTCAGGAAATGCTTAGGCAGTTGAAATCTTAATCAAATAGACACCAGATGTGGGAAGGTCACATGTAAACTTTTGCTTGTGGCCCGACTCTTATTAGTCAATGGAACTGTTTCCAATGAGGGGGAATCACCTTTGAGAGACCTTATACAAACGTATGCCAACACTTTCTCAATCCAACTGGAAAAAATGAGCCTTTCGAAAAATGAACAACGTAGTGTTAATTACCCGATTGTGTTTTTATTCCTAGGTGACCAAGTGAAGGATGCACTTAAAGAAATCATGATTATAAATGAAGAAAAATGGCAAAACAGCTCAGGCGTCTTATATTTTCATGCCTATCAATCAGACACTATTTCAAACGAAAACGTGCTGTCCATCCAGCTTCAAGAACAGGAATGGGACAATAAGGTCAAGAGGAAGGGTATGTTTGACCACTTCTACCAAGATGACAATATACTAATTGAACTTAATAAGACCTTTCGCATGCTTTCAGCAAAACTTGCTGAATACGGGAAAGAATATTTCTCACTCAAAAAGGTGAATCTTTGTGTGGTGACAGCCATTCATGACCCGGCAAATATACTCATCCAAGAATTCACTTTACTTTTAAAAAGTATTCTTCAAGAGTCCTTTCGGTTGGTCGAAGTAGATTTCTATGGATTGGTAAAGGAAAAACAAGTCGGAGACAATTTCCCTCTTTCTACCTCGCTAGGCATAAGTTTTTTAAAAGAACTAGATACTTATCAACATCATGAATACACCTTTGAAAGGGACCTCCAGTTGACAGAAGACCAACTAAAGCTGTCCGTTTACCATCCTCCATCCCCGCTCTTTGACATGGTCTATTTATTAAGCGATAAAAATGAGGATGGGTTAATTTCCAAAGAGGCCCTTCAGCAAAATTACGAAATTATTAGTAATCTCAATCTGTTAAAAAATCGAAAACTAATTCCTGATTATCATGAAAAAATGGACAGCTATCATCATCAAGACTTTAAACGCGGCATCCAAGGAAGTTCCCTAGAACCAGTTTATGCTTCCGCTGGCTTTTCAAAAGTGACCCGACCAAATAAAGCGATTGCGCTCCATGCAGCCCATCATTTTTTCAAAGAGTTGTTGTTATCGTTAAAAGCGGCTAGCTCACAACCATCTGAAAAAATACTCAACCTGTTCGAACTATCTGAGGTCTCTTTTCAAAAATATATTCATCACTATCTTCCTTCCGCCGAAAAGATTGCGGATATGAATGGGTTAATTGGGGTCACCACTTCTTATCAAACGGTGAAAAGAATGTCGGTAAAGGAAGCGGAGGATGCTCTCTATGAAGGTGGAGCGGAGATGTTCTTTGCTAACAACTTTGAGGAGCCCATCCGTGAGCATTTGCAGGGGTTGAACCTGAGTGCACAAATAGAACACTGTCTTTATGAAAAAGTGATTAATAATGAACAGTATGGGGTCTATTGTGCCTTTATTTGGACCTCCGACACCAATCGGTTCGAACCGAGCGTCATCCATGAAATCGATCAACTGCTGCAAGAGACGAAAAATGACATTTTAGAAAAAGAAGTTCGGCTTGATCAATACTATCAGCAAATGGTGGATCATGGTGATTTTAAAAAGAGCTACCTGCCATTTTCGGACAAGAAAAATCTAAACAGTTTTGTGAGGTACCTTTTCGAGGCTGTTTATGGTACAAAATATGAAATATTAAAATTGAAGGTAAAACAGGCCATTTTTAAGCAATACCGAGCCGTGCTGGAAGAACATCATCACAATTTACATTCGAAAATGGCGCTCCTTGATCAAGTTAGCTCTTGCCTAAAACTGGCTGCAATAGAAAGTCTTTCTGATTCTGATGATTATTTGGATCGAAATATTGCGGAATATTATGCGGAAATAATTAGCTTAATAACAGCAAGGCTAAAGGAAAAACGAGGACCCTATTTTTTTTCCGACGAAAGTTTTTTTGGAAATATCCTTTCATTTCTCGAAGAAGGGAGCCCACATCCCCTTCTTGAAAGATTGCTGCTTGTTTGCAATCGCGAAGTGCTGACCCAGTTGGAGTTCCACTGCAGCTTTGAGGATGAGTTGCTCGAACGTGCCAATGCTATCACCGATTACAAAAATCGGGAAATTCTCTCTAAAGAGGATTTATTTAAGCAATTATATCTTCTTCTCAACGAAAACTCGTCGATTCATATTGAGGTGTTTAACTATACACAGGAACACCGCTACGAAGAAAAATATTACTTTGGAGACTTTTACAGCAAGTTTATGGGGTTCGCCTTAGAAAAGGAACATGAAACAAGACAATGCAAGGTTGGCTGTGCCCATGAAAAGAAATTGAGTGGGATGGAAAAACTCACCCTCATGGGAGGCTTTCGGCTAAAAGACCTTATGTACTATCGTAATGGCGAAAAATACTACAACGCATATGCCGAAAATGGATATGACTTTCATTCAAAAGCGGAAGCGTCCGTTTAGTCTTTAGAACAGATTGAGGGTGATGGCTGGTGAACTGGGAAAGCATTTCTTACCCTAATCAAGAAATAAGAGATTTAAAAGGGATGGTTAGAAATTCCGAGGTCCATTTAACCTGGTTTTGGTCAAAGGAGATAGACTTTGTCTACATTTATAAAACCACTGCCGACAGCGTAAAGCCCCTTAGCGAAATCGAAAATGGCGAATTAAAGTTCTACACCCGAGAAGAATATAAAGTCAACCAAGGGTATGTAAGCAGATTGGATACCTTTGGCCGCTTTACTTATCAAATTTTCCCCTGCCAAAAACGGGATGGAAAACTGATTGTTTTCAAACAAGAAAACGAAAATAATTTGATTACAATAAACGGACCGAGGGCTAAGATTTATTGTTCTATCGCTTATAAACAAAAGCTCTTTCAATCCCGAAAAAAAGTAAAAATCTTAATCATAACGGAACTCCCACTCGATAAAGAGCTGCTCGTCTATGTGAAAAAAAGCGGCGGAGTCCCCGTTTCCATTGATGATGGAACTGTGTATCCTTTTGTTCGTGACTTCCCTGCAGGGAGAACCGTTCCACCAGAGATTGAAATTGATAAAAATGATTATCTAGGAATCTTTATTAGCAAAGGAATGCAAGCAGCTCAAAAGTACGAGCTGCTTGCTGAATAGGGGGTCCATCCATGTTCGGATTACTAAAACAAATGTTAAAAAAAAAACAACCTGTAAAAGAAAGATTACCTTTTTATGATATTGTCTGCCCCTACTGTTTTTCAAAATTTAATCCTGAAAAGGTTGTCTTCCGTGCCGCCCATTACCGCGATGATGACGAGGCCTTAGCCCTTCAGGAAGACGAACTGTTGAACAACTATCGAGCAAAATTCGGGCTTGCACCGATTGATGAACTAGAGGCAATCATTTTACCTTCAACGATTCCGGATGAAAATAAAATCTATACCAACCACATTCTCATGGGGGTATCCGATAAATACTCAGTCGTGACAAAAAATCGCCTCTGTCCAGTGTGTCATAATGACCTCCCCTTAACGGCGGGCAAGCACCCAAGCAACATCGTCTCCATTGTTGGCGCCACCTCAGTCGGGAAATCTGTTTATATGACTTCGTTAATTCATACGCTTCAGCATAGGACCGCCAATAATTTTGATGCGGCCTGTATCCCGCTTGATAATGAGATGAGCAAGCGATTTCGGGTCAACTATGAAACTCCCCTTTTTGAAAATGGAGCCCTTTTACAATCAACGGAAAAATCGAATCGGCAAGAGCCGTTCATTTTTCAATTTATTTTTAAAGATGAAGACCAAGCCCCGCTCACCCTCGTCTTTTTCGATGTGGCTGGTGAAGGAATGACCGACAAGGAATACCTCAAACTTCATGCAGCCCACATTAAAAATTCAGCGGGCATTTTATTTTTAGTCGATCCGTTACAAATCCGTACCATCCGTGAAAAGCTGATCCACCAACTAGGTGAAAACCCTGGTACTATTGTCGGGCAAGGCGTTGAGCCTCGTGAAGTCGTCATTTCTTTGTTCGGTGATTTCATTGCCCATCTTGAAAATAGCAAAACAGATATCCCAACAGCGGTGGTTTTGACGAAAAGTGATCTCTTAAATGCCATAAAACAGGATGATGGTGACTATATTCGTACAAATAGTAATGTCTTCTGCAACGTTACACATCGGGGTTATCTTAATCTAAATGAGTATGAAAATATTCATGGTGAAATAAAACGATTTCTAGCAAAAGTTGATAACCCTTTTGTGAACGCCCTGGATGTTTATTTTAAGGATACCGCCTACTTTGCCGTATCCGCCCTTGGAAGTAATCCAGTCGATCAGCAGGTTAACGGCATTATAAGTCCTATCCGCGTGGATGAACCGTTCATTTGGCTGCTTTATAAGCTGGGGTTTATAGAAGGGAGACATGAGCAATGATCGGAAAAATTCAGCAGCAGATGTACACTCGGGAACGCGGGGGGATTTTCCACGCTACTGCCGGGTATGATACGATTGCCATTTCTGAAGGACTCCCCCCGGCTTTCGTGAAAAAATACTTGCATCCGTTTTGTATGTATCATGGACCCACCAGCTTAACTGAACGTGGTGAAAAGGATCCCTCTCTCTATCCTCCGGCAGTAACCTTGTTTCAACCTGAAACCGATGACCTGGTGATTGGTCAAACCGTGTTTGTGCCTGCAGATTTTACCGGGCAACGGAGTACGTATTTTATGCACAACTACATTATTCCTGCTTTACGGAAAGATGAGTGGGTTAAACAGCCAGAGAATCTTTTTCAACTGAATGAGTTTCAAACGTCCTATGATGTAGAACTCGGAAAAGTGCTGCCTGACCGGGAGGAAGTCGGGTACGATGCAGGAGACACTCTCGCTAATAAAAATAAACTCCTAGAATTGTTAGGAATTTCAAAGGGGAATTTCAAACAACTTTTATTTGCGGTCATGTCCTCGATTGCCGGAAAGAAAAAGGTTTTTATTTCTCTTAATGTGCCCATAAAAGAATATACAACATATGCCCTTAAGCTGTTAGAACTGCTCTTTTTTTATCTGCCCATTGCGCACCGCCGTCATTTTGGGGCTATCACCTTTACAAGTAAACCTGAATTGATGAATTATATCCATGTAATGTTTTTTGAACCGGGAACATTAAACATCCGTGATCGCTCGATTGAAAAGCAATTCATCTTTGATTTTGCGGCTGGTAGGATTTCTGGTGTAGATATTGCAAGCGGACAGCATGAATATTTGGAATATGCCCTACACCAGTTTACTGAATCCCATAGGATTGATGATTTCTTTGAGTTTGCTGAAATGGCCCAGTTGGGTCTATCTGAGAGTGAACAACTTGAATTATCCAACTACTGCCAATTGACTGCCATTTACCTTACAATCAACAACAGCGATGCCCCCTCTTATACCAAGAGGAAAATAGACTTTTTCCATTGCTTGTTAAAATTCTTACTAGTCAAAAGTGATGAGAAAACAGATTTAATGGAGCAGTGTTTAAAAATTTTGCGGGAGGAAAAATTCGCTGCTGATAAAGCGTCAGCCCTAGATTATATACATGCGATTGTTTCCATCAATGCCATTGTGAGACCTGGTGAAATGCTTTCCTTTATTCTTGAGACACTTAAGTACTATCAAAATGACCCTCTATTTCACAAATTGTGGAAGGTACTTGAACAGGATCCGCTTACAATTGAAACTCTTGTTATCTTTTTAAACGAACATCCTGTGGATGAATTTCTTCTTGAGTTGTATCTTGAGGAGCGATTCAAACCATTCGGCCTTGTATGGGAGATCCTTAATGAATGTAAAGTCATGTTGGGTACACCTTACCTATTAGGTGTTGAACAATTCAAATTATCTGTAAGAAAAAAGATTGTAACTGCCATTTGCTCTGAAATTAATCCTTTTAAGGGTGTACTGGAAGTAATAGAATTTACAATCCCCTCTCATAGTCCGGAGTTCACAGCGTTTAAACAGGACTTGCTGGAACATGCAAGGCATGCCTCCCTACGTTCCATTCACTTCGAGAATATCAAAATCACGGACATTAAACTATTCGGGGTGATTTTTCCAAAAGAACTGGATGTAAAAGATATGAAAGATTTAGTGACACAGAAAAATTATCTGATTATCAACGCCCTATACCAGCTTATTACTTATCCTTCACAAGCAGATACATACAACCTAAAATCGTTAACTAGCGATGCCCGTGCACGGCTTAGTGAAGTACTTAAAGGAATATTACGAGAGAATCTTTTTCCTAAACAATTTCCATTACTGTTCCTTTCCTTTGAAACAGGTGATCATGGCATTGATTATCAAGGTTTACTGGATTATCTAGTGCGCTATAGTGACGATCAGACAACGTTTTTATTTATTAAAGAGAACGCTAACCTCGTTGAATCAGACCTTCTCTACAAACAATCATTAAGAACATATTTAATTAACAATCCAAAGTCAATTTGGAAAAATAGAATGCTGCGTAAGGAATTGCAAAGGATCAAAAGCCAACAATTTAAACATGTATTGAAAGAAGTGGAAATAGAAACCGCTAACCCTTTGATTAAGTTCCTTAAAAGGAATGACTAATGTTAGTCCAAAGCAATTTTCTGGCAAATAAAAACAAAAAAGGGCAGCTAATTTAGCTGTCCTTCTTCGTGCCTGGCAACGTCCTACTCTCACAGGGACGCGTGTCCCAACTACCATCGGCGCTGAGAAGCTTAACTTCCGTGTTCGGTATGGGAACGGGTGTGACCTTCTCGCCTTAATTACCAGACTATTTAATTGAGGTTTCATTCCCTCAAAACTAGATAATGCAGAAGAAGTTTGTAAACATGAGTTCACC
>CAUSCO010000038.1:0-40165 GCA_963530265.1 uncultured Bacillus sp. | reverse complement strand
TAAGCGACTGTAAGAGGTTGGGAAACGAAGAAAAGGTCGCTTATAGAGGTTCTAATCGACTGTAAGAGGTTGGGAAACGAGAAAACGGTCGCTTATAGAAGTTCTAAGCGACCATAATAGATTGGGAAAAGAGAAAATGGTCGCTTATAGAAGTTCTAAGCGACCATAATAGGTTTAGAAACGAAGAAACGGTCGCTTATAGAAGTTCTAAGCGACCATAATAGGTTGGGAACGAAGAAACGGTCACTTAAAAGCTTTTAAGCAAGCGGACCGCCTTTTTCTTCAATTTCAGCGGATACATCAGTGAATTTTTTGAAGTTTTCACGGAATTTTGCTGCTAGTTCTTTTGCCTTCTTTTCATAGGCTCGTGGGTCTGCCCATGTTTTATTCGGCTGGAGAACTTCATCAGGAACACCAGCAATATGAAGAGGTATATTTAGCCCAAATATTTCGTCCTTGACAGTTTCAACATGGTTTAATTCCCCTTCGAGTGCGGCTTGAACCATTGCCCGGGTAAACATAAGCTTCATTCGGCTGCCAACGCCATATTCTCCGCCAGTCCAGCCAGTGTTGACTAAAAAGACATTGGCATTATGTTCAAGTATTTTTTCACCAAGCATATCTGCATAATGGGTTGCAGGAAGTGGCAGGAATGGTGCACCAAAACAGGTTGAGAAGGTTGCTTGTGGTGAAGTAATTCCACGTTCTGTCCCGGCAAGCTTGGAGGTATAGCCACTTAAAAAGTGATACATAGCCTGTTCCTTTGTTAATTTTGAAATTGGAGGTAAAACCCCGAAGGCATCTGCTGTTAAAAAGACGATTGTATTTGGATGTCCGGCAATGCTCGGTTGAATGATATTATCAATGGCTTCAATCGGATAGGCTGCCCTAGTATTTTCTGTAAGCGCTCCATCATCATAATCAGGAATTCTTGATTCAGGATTAATGGTCACATTTTCAAGTACTGTACCGAAACGGATTGCATCAAAGATTTGCGGCTCTTTTTCACGCGAAAGATTAATACATTTAGCGTAGCAGCCACCCTCAATATTGAAGACTCCATTAGAGGACCAGCCGTGTTCATCATCGCCAATCAAGCGGCGGTTGGCGTCAGCAGAAAGGGTAGTTTTTCCTGTACCAGACAAACCAAAGAATAGGGCCACATCGCCTTCAATACCAACATTTGCTGAACAATGCATCGAGAAGATATTATTCTCAGGTAACAAATAATTCATAACAGAAAAAATGGATTTTTTCATTTCCCCGGCATATTCGGTCCCGCCGATTAAAACAATTCTGCGTTCAAAAGATATAATAATGAAGGTTTCTGAATTTGTTCCATCAATCAACGGATCTGCCTTAAAGTTTGGTGCGGAAATAACAGTAAATCCATCATCATGCGTGAGCAATTCCTCTTCTGTTGGGCGAATAAATAACTGTTGTACAAATAAATTATGCCATGCATATTCATTTACTACTTGTATCGGTAAACGAGTTTTCTTATCTGCACCGGCGAAGCCTTTAAATACAAAAATTTCTTCTTGTTGTTTTAAATAATCAAGTACCTTTTGATACAGACTGGTAAAAACTTCTTCAGAAATTGGTTGATTCGTTGCACCCCATGCAATTTTATCCTTTGTTGACTCTTCCATGACAATAAATTTATCCTGAGGTGAACGGCCTGTATACTTGCCAGTAGAGACGCTGACTGCACCTGTTGAAGATAATATTCCTTCGTTTCGTGCTAAGACCTTTTCGACAAGTTGGGAAACAGATAACTGTACCTGAGCATGACCTACTTGCAACAGTTGATTTAATTCATTTGGAATATGAACAGAATTCATTTACGGAAACCTTCCTTTATCCATGTTTTTATATTCATTATGGTAAATAGTATAACACATTTATCTCAATAGTCTATACTATTCTTAAAATTTGGTCATATTTATTACTTTATTTATGGAATATTGAAAAAATAATGGTAAAAGGTAATATATATAGGAAAAAAGAAATTTGCCATATGTTATTTGAATTAATATTTCAAAAATTATTCATTGACTTTGTTTGAATGTGTAGGGTATGATTTACACTTGAACGGATACTCTCTTATCCCGAGCTGGTGGAGGGACAGGCCCAATGAAACCCAGCAACCTGCAAACGAAGAAAAGGATTGATAATTATCATGAAATTTTTCGGGCAAAGGTGCTAAACCTGAAGCAAGGCTAGTCCTTGAACGATAAGAGTGAAAGGCACGCAAACTTTTGCTATCAACCTTTCCTCATAATGGAAGGTTTTTTTGTTTATCAGCAGGAGTTTTCCGTGCTACCTAATCGCTGCTATTTATTCCATCGTTTAGAATTTTCTATGGGAGTTCCTCAGGAATATTGTTTTATTAATAATAATCCCATGTTTATTTCATACTACTAAGGGAATGAGTTCCGTATCAACTCGAGGTTATGCGTCTTGGTCATTATGTGTCCCTTACATATAACCTCACCTTATTTCAAAAATATACATATAGGAGGAATTCAGATGTCAACAAAACGTCGTTTGTTCACTTCTGAATCAGTTACTGAAGGTCATCCTGATAAGATCTGTGACCAAATTTCTGATTCCATTTTAGATGCTATTCTGGCAAAAGATGCTAATGCTCGCGTCGCAGCTGAAACTTCAGTAACAACAGGATTAGTGCTGGTAGCTGGGGAAATCACTACATCTACTTACGTTGATATTCCTAAAATTGTTCGAGAAACCATTAAAGGAATTGGATACAATCGTGCTAAGTACGGTTTCGACTCCGCGACTTGTGCGGTTTTAACCGCTATTGATGAGCAATCACCAGATATTGCTATGGGTGT
Source organism: uncultured Bacillus sp. (assembly GCA_963530265.1). Classification (GTDB taxonomy): domain Bacteria; phylum Bacillota; class Bacilli; order Bacillales; family Cytobacillaceae; genus Neobacillus. Next base: position 37,307 of record CAUSCO010000038.1, on the reverse strand, counting down.
GAACCAGGCACTTGAGTCACGTGAAGGGCAAATGTCTGATGAAGAAATTGAGGCCATTGGTGCAGGAGACCAAGGTTTAATGTTTGGTTTTGCATGTAATGAGACAAAAGAACTAATGCCTCTTCCTATTTCACTTGCACACAAGCTGGCTCGCCGTTTAACAGAAGTCCGTAAAGAAGAATTACTCCCTTACCTTCGTCCAGATGGTAAAACTCAAGTAACGGTTGAGTATGATGAGAATGACAAACCTGTTCGAATTGATACTATCGTTATTTCCACACAGCATCACCCTGAAATTGCTTTAGAGCAAATTCAGCGTAATGTGAAAGAATATGTGATTAATCCGGTAGTTCCACAAGAACTAATCGACGAAAATACAAAATACTTTATTAACCCAACAGGCCGCTTTGTTATTGGCGGGCCACAAGGCGATGCAGGCCTAACAGGTCGTAAAATTATTGTAGATACTTATGGTGGTTATGCTCGTCATGGCGGCGGTGCTTTCTCTGGTAAGGATCCTACAAAGGTTGACCGCTCTGCCGCTTATGCAGCTCGTTATGTTGCAAAGAATATTGTTGCTGCAGGACTGGCAGAAAAGGTGGAAGTTCAGCTTGCCTATGCCATTGGCGTTGCCAGACCAGTTTCAATCGCAGTGGATACATTTGGCACAGGTAAAGTAAGTGAGGATGTACTAGTTGAATTGGTTAGCAATAACTTTGACCTTCGCCCAGCTGGAATCATCAAGATGCTTGACCTTCGCCGTCCAATCTACAAACAAACAGCTGCATACGGACACTTTGGACGTACAGATGTTGATCTTCCTTGGGAGCGCACAGATAAAGCAGACACCCTGCTTCAGCAAGCAAATCATTAATAAAAGGGGAGTTGCATTTTAAATGTAACTCCTTTTTCTATTTTCCGTCTGTTTTATTGTTCAGTATAGTGTTAAATTGAATAACATGTTTATGTAGGTCAAAAGAAGTGAAAAATGATGATACATTAAATTTCCTAATGTTCGCAGTGCCATTTTCTCCACAATAGTGGTAGTATAAGAGAGATGTTTTTTCGAGAACGTTTAATTTAAATTGGAGTAGGTGAGGTACATAATGTGTGGTTTTATCGGTTGTGTACACGACATAACACAAAACTATAGTGATGAACAAAAACAACAGTTTAAACAAATGAATGATATTATTACCCATCGCGGACCTGATGATGATGGTTTTTATTATGATGACCATATTCAGTTTGGCTTCCGCCGGTTGAGTATTATTGATATTGAGAGCGGTCATCAGCCACTTACGTATGAAAATGAACGCTACTGGATTATCTTTAATGGTGAAATATACAACTATGTCGAGCTTCGTGAAGAATTGCTCAAAGAAGGGTTATCTTTCGCGACGAGTTCTGATACAGAAGTTATCATTGCTCTTTATAGTCATTTGAAGGAAAAGGCAGTAGAAAAACTTCGTGGAATGTTTGCTTTCGTGATTTGGGATAAGCAAGAACAAACGCTTTATGGTGCCCGGGACCCATTTGGAATTAAACCATTCTTTTATTTAGAAGATGGCGAAAGAACATTCTTTGGTTCTGAGAAAAAAAGCATTCTGCTAGCCCTTGAGAATGATGTTTTAAATTATGATTCCTTACAGTACTATTTGACCTATCAATTTGTTCCTGAACCATTTACATTATCAGATGGTATCAAAAAGCTTGAACCAGGTCATTATTTTACAAAAAAGATTGGTTCAAAGATAGAGATTAAAAGATATTGGAAGGCACAGTTTAAGCCAGTCAATAAATCAGAAGCTGACTTTATTAAAGAGATTAAAGATGTCTTATATGATTCAGTAGAAAAACATATGCGCAGTGATGTTCCAGTTGGTTCCTTCCTTTCCGGCGGAATTGATTCATCGATCATTGCATCGATTGCCAAGGAATATCATCCAGCTATCAAAACCTTCTCAGTCGGTTTTGAACGCGATGGCTTTAGTGAAATTGATGTAGCCAAAGAAACAGCAGAGAAGCTTGGTGTTGAAAATATCAGCTATGTGATTACACCGGAAGAATATATGAATGAAGTTCCAAAAATCATGTGGCATATGGATGACCCTCTTGCTGATCCTGCCTGTGTGCCGCTCTACTTTGTTGCACGGGAAGCCCGCAAACATGTGACGGTTGTTCTTTCAGGTGAAGGGGCCGATGAGCTATTTGGAGGCTACAATATTTACCGTGAACCGCAGTCATTAGAGGTGTTTAATAAAATTCCTAGAATTGGAAAAGTCCTACTAAAAGGTATTGCTAACATGATGCCGGAAGGAATGAAGGGTAAGAGCTTTATTGAACGTGGGATAACTCCGATGGAGGAGCGCTATATCGGTAACGCGAAAATGTTCACGGAAGAAGAGAAGCGTGACCTATTAAACGTATATCGTGAAGGATTGGATTTTACTGATATTACTAAGCCGCTTTATAATGAATCTCGAGGCTATGATCCTGTTGATCGAATGCAGTATATAGATATCCATACCTGGATGCGCGGTGATATTTTGCTCAAAGCGGATCGAGTCACAATGGCCCATTCATTGGAATTGCGAGTGCCATTTCTGGATAAAGAGGTATTCGAGGTAGCATCAAAAATTCCAACAAGTTTGAAAACTGCTCATGGTACGACGAAATATATTTTACGAAAAGCAGCTGAAGGGATTGTACCTGCGCATGTACTTGATCGCAAGAAGCTGGGTTTCCCTGTACCAATACGTCATTGGTTAAAGAATGAAATGAATGATTGGGCGAAAAAAATCATTCGGGAAAGTAATACAGACCATTTACTCAATAAAACATATGTGTTGAGATTGCTTGAAGATCATTGTCAGGGAAAAGCCGACAACAGTAGAAAAATCTGGACGGTACTCATGTTTATGGTTTGGCATCAAGTCTATGTGGAGGATGTATATTCTTTTCAACGTGATTATGCCTTACAAAAAGAATTACAAACATTAAAACACTAATATGAAAGCACCCATCCTGTGATGGGTGCCTTTTTGTAAATAAATTAAGATCGAAGAGACTTATAATATTGCCCCTTCTCCGCATATTCTGTATAAATACGTTTCATATCTTTTTTGTCTTCTGGTGTTAATTCTCTAATAACTTTAGCAGGTCTGCCAAATGCTAAGGTATTAGGGGGAATTTTCTTTCCTTGTGGTACAAGACTGCCAGCACCAATAAAGGCACCCTCACCAATTTCAGCATTATCAAGGATAATCGAGCCCATGCCGATTAATGCTCTTTTCCTTACGATACAGCTATGAAGGATTACCTGATGACCAATTGTTACTTCATCTTCTAAAATTAGCGGGTTATTAGGACTTTGGTGTAAGATAGAATTATCCTGGATATTTACTTTATTGCCAATCCTCGTTGGTGCAACATCACCTCGAATAACGGAATTAAACCAGACACTAGATTGTTCACCAATTTCAACATCACCCGTAATCGTTACATAATCGGCAATAAATGCTGTTTCAGCTATTAAAGGATATTTATCCTTAAAAGGGTAAATCATATCGTTTCGCTCCTTTTTACATGATACTTCTATTTTAACGAATTTAACGAATGTTGGATGTGATTTTCAAAAAAATATTCTTTTCTTGATAAAAAGTAAAAAACAACAGATTTAAAACTATCGCTAATAACTTTTTCTAGGGGGAAAAAATATGTGGAAGTGGGAAGCTGAAGGGGAAGCTAAGGCCGTAATCGTTATCGTTCATGGGGCAATGGAACATCATGGCAGATATGGTTGGCTAATCGAAATGTGGCGTATATCTGGCTTTCATGTCATTATGGCTGACCTTCCAGGCCAAGGGATGACAACAAGAGCTAGTCGCGGCCATATTGATTCCTTCGATGATTATACCATTGAGGTAAAGGATTGGGTTCAAGCGGCCTATCGTTATGAGTTACCAGTATTTTTGTTAGGTCATAGTATGGGCGGCTTGATTTCCATCCGCTTACTTCAAGAAGAACGCTTGAATATTGCCGGAGTTATTCTTTCATCTCCATGTTTAGGTCTGGTCCATACTCCGTCAAAATTCTTGGATACCCTATCACATGTCTTAAATGGTATTTATCCTACACTAAGGATGAATTCCGGTTTAACCGTTCAAATGGCAACAAGAAACGAAGATGTTCGAGAAGCAGACGCCAATGATACCCTATACGTGACAAAGATTTCAGTTAGATGGTATCGTGAACTAGTAGCTGCCATTAAAGAAGCCTTCCTCAATCTTGAACATACACAGGATGTCCCCTTGCTCGTCATGCAAGGCGGCGACGACAAGATTGTCAATAAAGGTACGGTAAAGGAATGGTTCAATCATGTTCCCTTATCTGAAAAAAGGTTCAAGGAATGGTCCAAATGTTATCATGAAATTTTTAATGAACCAGAACGTGAAGAAGTTTTTGAATACGCGAAAGACTTTGTTCATAGCCAATTAAAAGCGATTGGATATATTGTATAGAAAGGTAGTTGTTTTCCATGAAGCCAATCACCCTTATGTCTAGGGTCTATCGCAAAATCATTCCAGCAGCCCATAAAGAATTGGCATATTGGAGAAACCGTGCTGAAAGAATTCCTAATTCAGAACTAAGAAAACAAGCTCTTGCCAGTATTGACCAGAAAACGTTCCACTGCGAAGGAGGAGCGGTTCTAGCTCTTACAGCAGAAGAAGATTATCAAAAAGCTGTAAAGTTTATTGTCGCCTATCAGACAATCAGTGATTATTTAGATAATCTTTGTGACCGAAGTACGTCTCTAGACCCTAACGATTTCGCAGCTCTCCATGAATCAATGTCCGATGCCCTTGTTTTAAAGACTGATGAGAAAAACTATTACAGGCTTCGTGAAGATCAAAATGACGATGGCTACTTACATGATTTATCAGAAACTTGCCGTTCCGTTTTAAGGGAGGTAAAACATTATGATTTGATTAAAGACTTTCTTCTTGAGCTTTGCGGGTACTATTGTGATTTACAAATTAACAAACATGTGGTGAAGGAAGAACGGGTCCCACGTCTTGAAAAGTGGTTTCATCACTATCAAGAAAAATTACCGGATATGGAATGGTATGAATTTTCGGCCTGCTCCGGTTCGACATTAGGGATATTTTGTTTAATCTCCTATGCCATGCGTGACGATTTTCAAGCACGTGATGCCGAAAATATTCGTAAAGGCTATTTTCCTTATATTCAGGGCTTACATATACTTTTGGATTATTTTATTGATCAAGAGGAAGACCTTGCAGGAGGGGACTTGAATTTCTGTTTCTATTATAAAAGCGAGGAAACTCTTTTTAAACGTTTAAAGCATTTTGTTATGGAAGCTGATCGACACACCGAATACCTTCCACACAAAAAATTTCATCAGCTTATCAATCGCGGCTTGCTGGGAATATATTTATCGGATTCAAAGGTTCGGAAACAGAAAAATGTCCGGAAGCTGGCAAAAGAAGTTATAAAAACAGGTGGATGGATTAGCTATTTCTTTTATTTTAATGGACTTGCCTATCGGTCCATCCAAAAATCGGTACCTGCATTTATAACGAGATTGATCGCAAAATAATAAAACCAGGCTTAGCCTGGTTTTTACCGTTTTTCTATCGCTATAATAAATGGTGGGTTATTTTGTTGGTTAATAAATTGGTATTGCAGGACATGGGCTGTTTTTTGATCCAATTGTTGACAGTATTGTAATAAGGAATCCCGTTCCAACGCACCTTGTTCGTGCCCGTGATAGATAACCACTACAATGATTCCCTCTGGCGCCATGATTTCTAACAATTGCTCAATGGCGGCAATGGTAGTTGCTGGCTGGGTGACAATCGTTTTATCGCTGCCGGGCAAATAGCCAAGGTTAAAAATGGCCCCGGTTATTTTGCCGTGATGATTAGAGGGTATGTTTGCTAAAAGCTGTTCGTGCCCTGCGTGAAAAAGGGTAACCTGCTCAATCAGATTATGCCGTATTAAGCGCTCTTTACTTACCTCAATGGCATCTTTTTGTACATCAAAGCCAAAGACTTTTCCGTCTACACCGACAAGTTCGGCTAAAAATACGGTGTCATATCCATTTCCTAGTGTGGCGTCAACCACAACATCACCAGCATGAACTGCTTTTTTGAGTAAACTTTTTGCAAAATCAAGAATACGCTTCATTTTCATCGTTACTTCACCGCAATATCTTGAAAAAATTTACCCTGCCAGCTGTCCCTTCGCTTCAACTCAGCATCAATGGCATTTAATACTTCCCACTTATTAACACTCCACATCGGACCCACCATCAAATCAATCGGACCGTCACCGGTTATGCGATGTACAACCATTTCCGGTGGTAATATTTCTAATTGGTCGCATACTAAGTTTACATAGTCCTCTTGAGAAAGAAATTCAAGCATTCCTTTTTCATATTGCTTAACCATTGGTGTGCCTTTTAGTAAATGCAGTAAATGAATTTTAATGCCTTGCACATCCAATTTGGCGACTTCACGTGCTGTTTCCATCATCATATCATAGGATTCAAGCGGCAGACCGTTTATGATATGAGAGCAAATGCGAATTCCATGCTTTCTTAACTTATTGACGCCTTCAACATAGCATTGAAAATCATGTGCACGATTGATAAGTTGAGCAGTGCGTTCATGTATAGTTTGCAGTCCAAGCTCCACCCATAAATAGGTTCTCTCGTTTAACTCTGCTAAATACTCAACGACATCATCAGGCAAACAATCTGGGCGAGTGGCAATCGATAAACCGACAACGCCTTCTTGTTTCAGGACCGTCTCATATTTTTCCCGAAGCACTTCTACAGGTGCATGAGTGTTCGTGAATGCTTGAAAATAGGCGATATATTTGCCATCTTTCCATTTCGAGTGCATTTTGTCTTTGATTTCGTTAAATTGTGTTTCCAATGGTTCGACACGATTACCTGCAAAATCCCCTGATCCCGCCGCACTGCAAAAAGTACAACCGCCATGTGCGACAGTACCATCACGATTGGGACAGTCAAAGCCGCCATCTAAGGCTACTTTAAACACCTTATGGCCAAATTGCTGACGCAATTGGTAATTCCATGTATGGTATCGTTTATCGTCAGAAGCATATCGAAAAGGTTTTGTCTGAAGCATTATTCAGAAAACCTCCTTTTTATAGTAAAGATTGCGTAACTCTTCAATTTTAGCACTAACTAAAAGGCATATCCAATTGAAATTATTTAATGAGAAGCTGGTAACATTTATCCATAGATTTGGGTTATAGGAAAGTGAATGGAGAACACAATAAGAAATGAAGCAGTATGTGCTTCAAAGAAAAGCGGAGACAACCGTGGGCGTTAGAGCTGGACATATAGAAAAGGGGAAGTGCCAGTTTAGTGCTAAAGCGGACATGGGAAAGTGCTACCACAAGAAGGGGGTTTTGATATGGCTACTCGAGATTCAATGGATCAATTAATGCAACAAGTTGAGGATACAATCCGCTATGCGGAGGATCAATCCAAACAAAGCAGTCTTCAAGAGCATTATAATGACGATGATTATATGAAAGCACTGCAACAGCTAGAGGATACCTATCAAGATATTTCCAAAATGGCTCATAGTGCAAATTCGCAACAGCGGCAACAACTCCATAGAATGAGACTTCAGGTTCAGCAGCTTCAAAATTCGTTGATTTTAGAAACCCATTAAGAGGAGGAGAACTATTTTGAAAAAACGTTCAAAAAAGAACAATCCTGAACAAAAAACTCGCAATGGTGTTAATAATCAAGACCTTGAACTCGGGCAGGATGTTGATGTGGTAAAACAAGCAAAAAAGAAATATGAAAAATCAGGTGGTCAGCCGGTTAAATCGAAAATGCATCAAGAAAAAGGTCAATCATCCTAAAAATTGTTGTGATCTCTCAACGTTTCGTTGAGGGATCTTTTTTTCGAAAAAATTATTTTTGGAAAAGTATTTGAGGAATAGGTTTTCTTTTGATCATTGTGCCAAATTGGAGGGGAGGAGTCAATTAGAGAGGTTATTTAGAGAGGTTGGCGGAATCTCCAAAGTTGGCGGAATTTTCGACGAATAATACTGGTAATGAAACATGATTGCACCTAACCTGATAATGGAATAGAATGTAACTTTGGAATTAAAAATAGTTAATGGTAAAGGAGCGTTCTTTATGCCGCGTTCATTATGGCTTTTAATCATCGGGATGGCAGTAAATACAATTGGCTCTTCTTTTTTATGGCCATTAAATACAATTTATATTCACGATCATTTAGGAAAGTCCTTATCTGTTGCCGGTTTTGTTCTTATGCTTAACTCGGGAGCTAATGTAATTGGAAACCTATATGGCGGTTATTTGTTTGATAAAATCAGCGGCTATAAATCTATTATTTTAGGAATAGGTATTTCTCTTATAGCCCTTATCGGCTTATCAATTTGGCATGACTGGCCAGAATACGTTATTTTTCTAACTATCGCGGGCTTTGGTTCAGGAATTATTATTCCAGCGATGTATGCTATGGCAGGTTCTGTTTGGAAAGAGGGCGGGCGTAAATCCTTTAACACCCTATATGTGGCACAAAACCTTGGAGTTGCCGTCGGAGCATCCTTGGGGGGGATTGTTGCAGACTATTCGTTTCAACTTATCTTCCTTGCGAATACCATCATGTATGGAATCTTCCTACTAATTGCTGTTTTTGGCTATAAAGGAATTTCTGTCGAATCTACACAGATAAGGCATCAGGAAGATGCAGTGAGTATCATAAATAATAAGGCTAATCTGAGGGCATTACTGATTGTTTCTTTAGGTTATTTACTCTGTTGGGTTGCCTATAGTCAATGGACTACAACCATTGCTTCTTATACACAGGAAATCAATATTTCCCTGACTCAATATAGCTTATTGTGGACAATAAATGGTGCCATCATTGTCCTTGGGCAACCGCTGTTAAATGGAGTGTTAAAGCATCTTTCCGCATCACTTAAACTGCAAATGCTGATTGGAATTGGGATATTTATTGTTTCATTCTTAGTTGCCGGTAAGGCCAGTGCTTTTTCGGGTTTCCTAGTCGCGATGATTATTCTAACGATTGGTGAAATGTTCATCTGGCCGGCTGTGCCAACGATAGCATTTGATTTAGCTCCAAAAGGCCGAGAAGGATTTTACCAAGGCATCGTTAACAGTACTGCCACTGGTGGAAGGATGATTGGTCCATTACTGGGTGGCTTAATTGTGGATAGGTCTAGCATGTCAACATTATTTATTGTGTTAATCGGATTATTCCTAATGGCAGTTGTAACAACGTTACTCTATGACCGAGGTCTAAAAACTAAAATGGTGTCAGGCACCGTCCGTGGACAAATGTAGGATTTGTCCGTGTGGAGTGGACAAAGGGGATGCTCCTTTGTCTTTTGTTTTTATGTGTTTAAAAGGGGAGTATTTTGTCCATTCTGAAATTAGGCGTTTGTTTGCTTGCATAGTCGCAAAAAATTTAATACAATAACCGTAATACTTTATATTAAAAAACAGTGATCAGGAGTAGTAGTGGTCCATACTCGAGACTAAAGAGAGTTGACGGCTGGTGGAAGTCAACCGGGTACATCATGAACTCGCCTATGAGTTGCAAGCATGAAGTGATAGTAATGTTTGCCGTTTTCCGCGTTAAGGATGAATGAAGCGAGTGTTAACAACACTAATGTGGGTGGTACCGCGGGAAGATACATACAATCCTCTCGTCCCTTTAGGGATGAGGGGTTTTTATTATTTTTAGGAGGAAAAGTTATGAGCTTTAATCATCAACACATCGAGCAAAAATGGCAAAAAATATGGGAAGAAGAAAAAACTTTTAAAACGAGCGAAGAATATGATAAACGTAAATTTTACGCTTTAGATATGTTCCCCTATCCATCCGGAGCAGGGCTCCATGTCGGACATCCTGAAGGTTATACTGCAACCGATATTCTTTCACGATTAAAAAGGATGCAAGGATATAATGTCCTGCACCCAATGGGATGGGACGCATTCGGATTACCAGCAGAACAATATGCATTGGATACCGGTAACGACCCAGCCGAATTTACCAAACATAATATCGATACATTCCGCAGACAAATTAAATCGCTCGGCTTCTCCTATGATTGGGACCGTGAAGTCAATACAACTGACCCTGAATATTACAAATGGACACAGTGGATTTTCTTAAAGCTTTGGGAAAAAGGGCTTGCATATATTGATGAAGTAGCCGTAAACTGGTGCCCTGCCCTTGGAACTGTTTTGGCTAACGAAGAAGTTATTGACGGTAAAAGTGAACGTGGCGGACATCCAGTTGAGCGCCGTCCAATGAAACAATGGATGTTAAAAATCACTGCTTATGGTGATCGTTTACTTGAAGACCTTGAGGAGTTAGATTGGCCTGAAAGTTTGAAAGAGATGCAACGCAACTGGATTGGCCGCTCTGAAGGGGCCGAAGTAACCTTTGCTATTGATGGACATGATGAAACCTTTACTGTTTTTACGACCCGTCCAGATACATTATTCGGTGCGACCTATACTGTCCTTGCCCCGGAACATTCATTTGTTGATAAAATCACTACAACGGGACAACGTGCAGCTGTAGATGCTTATTTAGATAAAGTAAAAACAAAAAGTGATTTGGAACGCACAGACTTAGCGAAAGAGAAAACCGGCGTATTTACTGGTGCATATGCAATTAACCCTGTAAATGGCGAGAAAATGCCGATCTGGATTGCTGATTATGTTTTAGTAAGTTATGGAACTGGTGCTATTATGGCTGTTCCTGCACATGATGAACGTGATTACGAGTTTGCCAAAGAATTCAATTTACCTATCAAGCCAGTTGTAGCCGGTGGCAATGTTGAGAAAGAAGCTTACATTGGTGACGGAGAACACATTAACTCGGAGTTCTTAAATGGTTTAAATAAAGAAGAGGCCATTTCTCAAATGATTTCATGGTTAGAAGAAAAAGGGATTGGAACAAAAAAGGTAACCTTCCGTTTACGCGATTGGTTATTTAGCCGTCAGCGTTATTGGGGTGAGCCGATTCCGATTATCCATTGGGAAGATGGCACAATGACTGCCGTCCCAGAAGAGCAGCTTCCATTGACATTACCAAAAACAACAGATATCAAACCGTCCGGAACAGGAGAGTCTCCACTTGCAAATATTAAGGATTGGGTATACGTTGTAGACCCGGAAACAGGGAAGAAGGGCCGACGCGAAACGAACACAATGCCGCAATGGGCTGGCAGCTGCTGGTACTATTTACGTTATATTGATCCGAAAAATGACCAGGCATTGGCCTCACAGGAAAAATTAAAGCATTGGCTGCCTGTTGATATTTATATTGGCGGTGCTGAACATGCCGTTCTTCACTTGTTATATGCACGTTTCTGGCACAAGTTCTTATATGATATCGGTGTTGTTCCGACGAAAGAGCCTTTCCAAAAGCTGTTCAACCAAGGAATGATTTTAGGGGAAGGCAATGAAAAGATGAGTAAGTCAAAAGGAAATGTTGTGAATCCTGATGATATCGTCAATAGCCATGGGGCCGATACCCTTCGTTTGTATGAAATGTTTATGGGGCCACTAGATGCTTCGATTGCTTGGTCAACAAACGGTTTAGACGGTTCCCGCCGTTTCTTGGACAGAATCTGGCGTTTATTAATCGAAGAGGATGGTTCAGTAAGTTCAAAAATCCAGTCAACTGAAGATGGTTCAAGTTTGGAAAGGGTTTATCATCAAACCGTGAAAAAGGTAACGGAAGATTACGAAGGTATGAGATTTAATACCGCAATTTCACAAATGATGGTATTCATCAATGAAGCCTATAAAGCAACAGTACTTCCAAAGAATTTCATGGAAGGATTTGTTAAATTACTTGCACCAGTATGTCCGCACATCTCTGAAGAGCTTTGGGAAAAGCTTGGACATAGCGGAACAATCTCTTACGAGGGATGGCCTGCCTATGATGAAGCAAAATTAGTTGATGAAGAAGTTGAAATTGTCATCCAAGTGAACGGTAAGGTAAAAACTAAATTAATGGTTCCAACAGATGCAAGCAAAGAGGCATTGGAAGGAATCGCAATGGACGATGACCGTGTGAAAGAGCAAATCGAAGGGAAAACTGTTCGTAAGGTCATTACCGTACCAGGTAAATTGGTAAATATTGTAGCTAATTAAACAAACTTGTGCCAGCATCTAGGTGCTGGCACTGACAATAAAATAGAACATCCTCCGCCATACTGGAGGATGTTTTTCTGAAAGGAAGATTGGGATGGAAGAAATTAAGACAATTACACCAGAAGAGTTAGAAAAGAAGCTCGAGGCAGGGGAGAAACTTGAGCTTGTTGATGTAAGAGAAGATGAAGAGGTAGTGTACGGGATGATCCCTGGTGCGAAGCATATCCGCATGGGCGATATTCCTGCTAACCTCGACTATTTTGACAAGGATAAAGAATATATCTTTATCTGCCGCTCAAGCTCCCGAAGTGGGAATGTATGCTATTATCTTCAAGAACAGGGCTACAAAGTCCGTAACATGGTGGGCGGAATGCTTTCTTGGACGGGAGAAACAGAATACGTAGAATGACCGATTCCAACTTGGAATCGGTTTTTTTTCCTTATTGGGGCATAGGATGCCTTTGTTTATCCTTTGGTAACATCAATCCCATGATAATGAGCGGTACAATATTATCATTGATAATGCTCCTTTCATTTATAACTCTAAAAGGAGTTTACAAGTTCAAACTTAAAATAACCTTAACTTCTAAGGGGAATTAATTTTAAAAATTCTGAAAAGTGGTCATAATGATAGTAAAAAAAGAAAGGAAGAGTTTAGTGATACAGGTAAAATTGTTTGACCGAGAGCATGAGAAAGATTTAGAAAAGGAAATGAATCGATTTTTAAAAGGGATTGATGAAAAGAGTCTATACGATATCAAATATAATGTTGCAGCAATGGCAGAGGATGAAGAGGAAGAGCAGATTTATTGCTTTACAGCGATGATTATTTATCGGGCCTGACGTTTGTCAGACCCGATTTTTAGCGGAGAGAGCAGCATTGGTTCCTGCTAATCTGCCCGTTACTAGAGCAGAGGTGATATTATAACCGCCAGTGTATCCATGAACATCAAGGATTTCACCGCAAAAATAGAGGCCATCCATTAATTTTGATGCCATGGTTTGGGGCTCTATCTCTTTAACGGTAACTCCGCCGCCTGTAACAAAGGCTTTTTCCAGTGGAAGGGTTCCATTTACTTGAATCGGGAAATGCTTACAGCTTTTTGCAAATCCACGAATTTTCTCATTAGAAATAGTCCCGCCTTGCTCGGATGGATCGATACCATTATATTCTAATAGAAAAAGGAGATAACGCTCAGGAACGAACCCTTTTAAGGTGTTTTTAATACTTTTCTTAGGTTCACTTTTTACTAGTTTTACAATATCCTGAAAAATTTCTTCCTCTTTTTGATCTGGTACGGCGTCCAAACTCATGGTCACTTCTTTTAACTTCCACTTTTTCATCGCTTTTACAACAAACTGACTGCAGCGAAGAACTGCGGGACCACTTATTCCAAAGTGTGTAAACAGCATATCCATTCGATGGGTAATAATCGGCTTGCCCTTTGGATTTAACACACTGACATTAATGTCCCTTAACGCTAAACCTTGCAGGGTTTTATTTCTAATAAAAGGCTCACTAGAGGTAACGGGAACTTCAGTAGGGAACAGTTCCGTAATCGTATGCCCTGCTTTTTCGGCCCAGGCATAGCCGTCTCCAGTTGATCCTGTATGTGGGACGGATTTGCCCCCCACAGCAATGACAACCGATTTAGCCGATAGCTGTTGCCCATCTTTTAAGACAACTGCTGAGACTGCTCCATTATCATATATGACATCCGCAACAGGACTATTTTTATAGACCTTGACCCGCAGGTTCTCTAATTGGTCTAATAACGCATCAACAACAGATTGAGCCTTATTAGATACAGGAAACATCCGCCCATGGTCTTCTTCTTTTAATGCTATTCCTAGCTTTTCAAAAAACTTAATAATATCTTCATTAGAAAAAATAGAAAAAGCACTGTATAAAAACTTACCGTTTCCTGGCAGGTGCTTTATGATCTCTTCGACCGGCAAGCGGTTCGTCACATTGCAGCGGCCGCCTCCAGATATGGCAAGCTTTCGTCCAAGCTTTTCTCCTTTATCAATTAAGAGAACTTTTGCCCCTTTTTCACCAGCGGCAATAGCGGCCATTAATCCTGAAGGGCCGCCGCCAATCACTATTACATCGTAGTCCATATTTCCTCCAACTTTAACGTATTCACTTCATTATAAACAAAACTTGTGAAAATAAAACGAATGCTTAGGATTTTTTAGTAAAAATAACTTAGTTGTTAGTAGCATCGGAGGAAAAGAAGTTGTAAACTACTAATAGTGTGCAAAAAGCGTCGAATATTCTTTGTGAAACCACGAATGTGTTTCTTCGGGTAGGAAGGGATTTTATGCAGTCAAAGCTTTTAAGAGGAACCTTTATATTAACGCTTGGAACATTACTTTCCAAGGTGATTGGCCTAATTTACGTTATTCCGTTTTATCAAATTGTCGGGAAAGAAGGGACACAGCTTTATTCGTATTCATACGTCCCATATACGATTTTTATTAGTATCGCGACAGCGGGTGTACCGCTAGCAGTTTCAAAATTTATTGCAAAATACAATGCCTTAGAAGAATACGCCGTTGGCAGAAAATTGTTTAAATCTGGAATAGTCGTTATGTTAAGCACTGGTATTGCAGCGTTTTTAGTGATGTATTTAGCTGCACCACTGCTGGCTCAAATGAGTCATTCAGATGAAAAACAGTTAGATGCCATCATAACAGTTATTCGGGCCGTTAGTTTTGCCTTAATTCTTGTTCCCTTTATGAGCTTAATCAGGGGTTACTTTCAAGGACATCAATCAATGGGACCGTCTGCAGCATCTCAGGTAGTGGAACAAATCGTTAGAATTGCTTTTACACTAGTGGGCGCTTATATTGTCCTAAAATTTTTAGATGGAAGCATTGTAACAGCCGTTAGTGTTGCTACTTTTGCTGCTTTTATCGGTGCCATCGGCGGCCTGCTCGTATTATTTTGGTATTGGTATAAAAGAAAACCATATTTAGACCAGCTTTTAGATCATGATAAAGGAACAATCCATGTCTCTTTGAAGGATATCTATAAAGAAATCTTTATTTATGCAGCACCCTTCGTTTTTGTAGGAATTGCCAATCCCTTATTTCAATTCATTGACCAATTTACCCTTACTCGGGCAATGACGGAAATGGGAGTAGCCAAAAAATTGGCCGATACTGCTTTTGGTATTTTGAATTTTGAGTCCCATAAAATTGTGATTATTCCAGTTTCGCTGGCAACTGCCTTTTCCTTGACACTTGTGCCAAGCATCACGAAGGCATTTGTTGAGAATGATCAGCAAAACTTGAACCGCCAATTAAATCAGACCTTTCAAGTGCTATTATTTTTAACATTGCCAGCAGCGATTGGTCTTTCCTTATTGGCTGAGCCAGTTTATACAGCATTTTATGAGCATGATCCACTTGGAACACAGGTATTAGCGGCTTATGCACCTGTAGCGATTTTGTTTTCCCTCTATACTGTAACGGCAGCAATTCTCCAAGGGATTAATGAACAGCGCTTCACCATCTTAAGCTTGCTTGTAGGATTGTTAGTAAAACTTTCTATCAATATCCCTTTAATCAAAATGTTTGAAACAAGAGGGGCTGTTCTTGCGACAGCACTTGGTTACACTGTAGCCATCGTGATTAATCTCTTTGTTATTAAGAAATTTTCCCGTTATCAATTCCGGCTTGTGTGGCGAAGGAGTTTATTAATTGTGATATTCGCTGGTTTAATGTGGGTGGGAACAGAGATCATGTATAAACTTTTACAGTTATTCCTTTCTCCAGCATCAAAAATGGGATCTGTCTTGATTATTCTTCTAAGTGCTGTTGTGGGTGCTAGTATTTATTTTTACCTTGCCTTAAAATCTGGGCTTGCATACCGCTTGTTCGGAGACAGAATAGATCGCTTATTCACGAAATTAAAGCTGCCAAGAAGGAGGAAAGGCATTGAGAATTGATAAGATGTTAGCAAACCTTGGATACGGCAGCCGTAAGGAAGTCAAGCAGCTTCTCAAAAGTGGTGCTGTCAAAGTGGATGATGTGGTCGTCAAAGATGCTAAACAGCAGGTCGATGAGAAAAATCAAACGGTTACTTTGAATGGGGAAATCATTGAATATAAAGAATTTATCTATCTAATGATGAACAAGCCTCAAGGGGTTTTATCAGCGACGGAGGATAATTCAAGTGAAACGGTCATTGATTTGTTGGAACTCGAGGATCAGGTCTATGATCCGTTTCCGGTGGGAAGATTGGACAAGGATACAGAGGGCTTATTGCTAATTACCAATGATGGTCAGTTAGCCCATCGATTACTATCACCGAAAAAGCATGTACCGAAAACGTACTTTGCGGTCATTGAGGGGGAAGTAGCCGAAGCGGATGTGGACGCCTTCGCTAACGGCGTAACTCTGGATGACGGTTATGAAACAAAACCTGGAGAACTGACAATCTTAAAGTCTGGCCTCCGCTCAGACATAGAGTTAACCATCACCGAGGGCAAATTTCATCAAGTAAAAAGAATGTTCGAAGCGGTCGGAAAAAGAGTCGTTTACTTGAAGCGGGTTTCCATGGGACCCCTTCCGTTAGATGAAACACTTGAGCTTGGCGAATACCGGGAATTGTCGGATGAAGAAGTAGAGTTACTAAGAGAGTATCAAGTGAAGTAAGCAAAAAGGACAAGGCGGGCAGCCTTGTCCTTTTTAGCATGATAAACGAATTAAGCCTGTAAGAAAGATTTTAACATCCAGTTATGTTTGTTAAGTTTACCAATTAGGTCTAAAAACATATCGCTGGTAACTTCATCATTGTTTTGTTCGGCAACTTCCATCCCTGTTTTTAATTCATCAATCATTAAAGAAAAATCCTTTACTATTGTTTGCACCATTTCTTCAGCAGTTAACTTTTCAGTTGTTTCTTCAATGGTTGCAAGTTGGAGATACTCTTTTAATGTCGATACGGGACTGCCATCCAAGGTCAATAATTGTTCCGCAAACTCATCGATAGTAGCTGCTGCTTCTTCATATAATTCTTCAAATTTTGCATGCAGGGTAAAGAAGTGTGGTCCTTTTACATACCAGTGAAAACGATGTAATTTTGTGTATAATACATTCCAGTTTGAAATTTGTTGGTTGAGAATTTGTTCTACTGTCATTTAACATTCCTCCTAATTTCTTATCTGATTTAATTATAACATATATTATTTAAAAGTAAATATTAAATTAGAATTACTATAATTAAGGAGATGCCTATTGATGGATCTTCAAATAAAAAACCCAAGCATCGTTTTCAACAACGATGCTTGGGTTAGGAATATCATACTAATTTTTGTAGTTCCTCAGTCATTTTCTGCACTAATTCCGGCCTGCCATGAAATTGAGCAGGGGTATTCTGTAAAAGAACAATTTCCCATTTATCATTCTTTTTTTGGGCGATAAGTGTATGGTGTGTATTTACATTAGGATTAATAGTCGACTGACCCGGTGGAAGCATTCCGGCAACTGCTCGCAATATGGCAGCATCAGTACCAATGAAGCGAACAGTTTTCACTATTGCCACGAATGCTGCTGTTTGATGTGAGGAAAAAATTTGTTCAAGATTTGTAACAGCCTCTTCACGCCCTTGGTACTGACTACCATCATATCCAATCATTTCGCCATCCTCTGCAAACGGCTCCATCATTGCTACAGCGTCACTGTTATTCCATCCTTTTAAAAACTGTCCATAAAGTTCCTTTACTAACTTTTCATCCGTATTCATTTTTTGTCCATCTCCTTATTCAAGAAAAAGATAACTAAATAAAGTATAAATTAGCCGGTAATCCTAAGCAACTTTGGGACCTTTGGCTAATTATTCAAGAATTTCTCCTGAAAATAAGTAACAATATCGAACAATGGGTAACTTATTAATATGTACTAACGTTTGATAGGGGGAATTGCCATGAAGTTAACACATGAGCAGGCAATTGAGTTACACGGCTTTAATAACCTGACGAAATCATTAAGCTTTAATATGTATGACATTTGCTTTACGAAAACAAGGGAAGAGCGTGAGGCCTACTTAAAATACATTGATGAACAATATAGTGCGGAAAGGCTGCAAAAAATATTAATCCATGTTTCAGACATCATTGGAGCACATGTATTAAACGTTGCCAGCCAGGATTTTGAACCGGCAGGGGCCAGCGTGACTTTATTGGTATCAGAGGGACCGGTTGCCGCAAATGCCCCATCTGAATCATTTGAGGAATCACCCGGACCGCTTCCGGAATCAGTAGTCATGCAGTTAGATAAAAGTCATATTACGGTCCATACATACCCTGAATTTCATCCTGATGAAGGAATCAGTACATTTAGAGCAGATATCGATGTCTCAACCTGTGGAGAAATTTCGCCGCTTAAGGCTCTTCATTATTTAATCCGATCATTTGAAACGGATGTAATGACAATTGATTACCGTGTTCGCGGATTTACAAGGGATAAAACCGGCCACAAGTTGTTTATTGATCATGAAATAAACTCCATTCAGAATTACATCCCAGAAGACGTGGGAGAATTATTTGATATGATCGACGTCAATGTTTATCAGGAACATATTTTCCATACAAAATGCAAGCTGCGCGAATTTGATTTAAATAATTATTTGTTTGGCTATACAAAAGATAAGTTAACTCCAGATGAACATATTGAAATCACTGAAAGATTAAAGATTGAAATGGATGAAATTTTTTATGGGAAAAATATTGTTTAAATCAGAAATGAGAACATTTTTAACGGAAATAAAGGCAGAATTAAAAATCGGTCACGTAGAAGTGGTTTACGTGATAATTGTAATTGTACCATTTGAATTTAATTAAGCGGTGTATTATAATACATTACTTTTTCTGCACTAGCATATTTTACTAGCTTATCCCATACATTGAATTGATAAGTTGATGGGGGGATGTCTATGCAATTTTACTATGGCACACAAATGCCATTACGAATTTTAGATGAAGCCGAATTTTGGAAGCATCAAGAAGAAGAGCACACCGTTGTCATTAGAGAGCTCGTTTCAGGCCTTGAACCCGAATTTATAGATGCTTTGAAAAAGTGGGAGCAAGCTCTTGGAGAAACGCACAAGCAGGTTGTCCGTTTCATTGAATCTGTAATAAGATCCGAAACTCAGGTATCAAATCAATTATATCAACAAGTTTTGCAGCTCGTTTCCTATTGCCTTCAGGAAAGCGAAGCATTTATTCAACTTTGTGAGCAGATTAAAACACAGAGTGCAGCAGTGAGTAAAAATCAAACTGCTAAAGTAGTCTTAAATCATATTATTCGGGAATCTGAGTACTTTATTGGGATTGCCCAGGCACTATTATCTAGCGGCCAAGGGGCAGGGCAATAGCATTTGCAAGTATTTTGAATAAAGATAATCTCCTACGGTGACTTTACTAAATGGCAAGTCATCGTTTTTTTTGAAAAAGACATACTTGACATGCAACCAAAAGGTGTTATATAGTGCTTAATGTGAAACCAAATGGTTTCGGGTTGAAGAGATAATAGTAACTTTTCGAGGAGGAAATAAAATGGGAAATGAGTCACAGGAAACATTGGAAGATATAAAGTATACAGTCGTATATAATGCTCCAATTGCAAAAGTATGGGAAGCAGTAGCAACAGCAGAGGGTCTTGGTGCATGGTTTATGCCGAATGATTTAAAGCTTGTGGAAGGACATGAATTCCATTTAAATGCTGGTCAGTTTGGGATGTCGCCATGTAAAGTAACCCATGTGGA
The DNA here is from genome assembly GCA_963530265.1 of uncultured Bacillus sp. Classification (GTDB taxonomy): domain Bacteria; phylum Bacillota; class Bacilli; order Bacillales; family Cytobacillaceae; genus Neobacillus. The sequence goes on along the minus strand of CAUSCO010000038.1, from coordinate 17,295 downwards.
TCCGCCAAATCGTCTTTCCTTTAATTGGGGAAAAGATTGGACACTTACTTTTGAATTAAAAGCACTAGAAGATAAAACAGAGTTTACCTTAATCCATGGCGGTTGGGATCCTAACAAGGTTACTGAATTTGGTCAACCACATACCCCAATTCGTGAAAACATGAATCAGGGCTGGGCAGGTCTTGTGAAAAAATTACAAGGGTATGTTGAGGCATAAATGGCTGCTTCTTCAGCAAAGCATGATGTCTTTCAAGCCATCGCTGATCCAACAAGAAGAGAGTTATTAAAACTTCTTAGCAAGGAAGAAATGCCTGTCACCACGATCAGTGGACACTTTCCAATTAGTCGAACAGCTGTATCAAAGCATCTTCGGGTGTTAGCTGATGCCGGGCTTGTTAAGGAACGGAGAGTAGGGCGGGAAACAAGGTACAAGCTTGCACCCGAGCCCTTATATACATTAAAAGATTGGCTTCAATATTTTGAATTATTTTGGGAAAATAAGCTGACTGCACTCAGATACGTAGTTGAGTCTAATGAGTCTGAAGAAGTATCAAAGGACAAGAATAACAACAAAAAGTGATATCAATTGATATCACTTTTTGTTGTTTGCTAATAGCAATATGTTTATTTACTCTCTTTTTTATAAATAAAGGAGAGAACAATCAAAAGGGCAATTGTTACAATGCTAACAGTCGAACCAATTACATTATTTGGATTTAATAGGAATCCAATAAAGATTATGCTTAAAGACACAATGGCAAAAATGGTCGTAAAGGGAAACCATTTTACTTTAAACGCTGGGTGATTTTTGTAAAGCGGTCTTAGCTTTAATTGTGCAGCACAAATACTAATCCAAATAATCATGACGGTAAAACCAGGGATTGTCATAAGGTAGCCGATGACCTGACTTGGTGTTAAGTAGGCTAAGTAAACCCCTGCCACAATACAAATACTCGTAATCATAATCCCTATTATAGGAATTCCTTTTTTTGATATTTTCGCTAGCCCCCTCGGTGCTACCCCGCTTTGAGCCATCGAAAACAACGTTCGTGATGTGGCATAAATGCCTGAATTTGCTGCTGAAAGGACTGCGGTCAAGAGAACAAAGTTCATGATATGTGCGGCTCCTGGTAACCCTGTGGTACTGAAAACCTGTACAAATGGACTGTCTTCCCCGGTAACCTTATTCCAAGGCATGAGACCGCAAATAATAAGTATGGGTAAAATATAAAAAATGATGACACGCCAAACGGCACCTTTAATAATTTTTGGCAATACTCGTTCAGCATCTTTTGTTTCAGTAACCGCTACTCCGATTAATTCTGCACCGCCATATGAAAACATCACAACTAAAAAGGCACTGAATGTTCCACCTAATCCATGTGGGAAGAAGCCGCCATGTCCTGTATAGTTGGAAAGTGGGTCTTGAATGCCACTGGGGATTATACCCAACAGTAGTAAAAAACCTAAAATGATAAATGCAACCAGTGCTATAATTTTAATACCGGCAAACCAAAATTCCATTTCACCGTAATATTTTACTTGAAATAAATTGATTCCTACAATGACGACTGCACAGAGAAAACTTAGGAGCCATAATGGTATACTAGAAAACCAAAATTGTAGAAAGCTGCCTGCTGCTAATAACTCGACAACCGTTACAATAATCCAATTGATCCAGTAAAGCCATCCCACGAGAAAAGAAACTTGGAATCCAAAGGCTTTATTAACTAGATGCTGCACATTGAAATTTGGAAAAGCCAGTGCCATTTCCCCTAATGCTGCCATAATGATAAATAGCAAAAGCCCGCCAATTAGATAGGCAACGATTACACTTGGCCCTGCAATGCTAAGTGTATCTGAGCTCCCTTTAAAAATACCTGTTCCTATCATCCCTGCCAAGGCAATAAACTGAACATGTCTCGGCAATAACCCTTTTTGTAAATCTAGTTGCTTTTTCTCCATTAGCCTTTACCTACTTTTCTTTTTTACTTAGACGCTTTTATGCGCTAAAATATTTTATACTAATATATCATAATTATAAAAACTGTCAAATATACTAGATAAGTTAAAAGAGGATATAAAGATTTTTGCCTGAAGGAAACTTTATTGGAAATGGTGAATATAATGTTTTAAAAGAGGAGATGATAAATCATGATTGTAAACCCTCGATTACAACGGAGAATTTTTATTTACTCGTATGTGTTCAAAAAGCTTGGAATTCTAACGGATCATGAATTTAAACAAATTACCACTTTTTCGTCCCTGCACGAAAATAGGTAATGTAAGTCTTTTAGACAAGTAAAAAGCATGCGAACCTCGCATGCTTTTTGTATGACGATCATAATAATCTTATTTGATTGTTCTAAGACGACATCTTCACTTTCTTTTGCGTAATAGTCCATTTTCCACGGCTTGGGCTGATGACCAAGTCATTATAGGCCAAGACATTTAAATCTCTTTGTATAGTGCGAGGAGTGATACCAAATTCCTCTACAAGTTCCTGAGTCGTGACAGTGCCGTTATTGCGAATAAACATGTAGATACATTTGATGCGGTTTAACATCCGGTTAGTCGAAGGCTTCAAAGAACCACTCCCTATCCTAATTTCAAACCTATGGCTTAAATCCTCTACCGACAGCCTGTTTGAAGATTACTCTTCAAGAATATGTAGTTTCTTTTCCTCGCAGACATCTCCTTTTTATGGAATGTTACTGTGGATACTTAGATGTCATACATCTAACCTTATTGTATCCATAATTTCTGAAAATTTCTACCGATAAGAATAACTTTACAAAATATTTACAGGTATTTGGTGGAAATCGTTCGTTTTTCACCCTCCTTAATTATTTTATATATTATGTTATGGGGGAAGGTGTAAGGATTATGATAAATTGTTTGAATTTTTGGTAAAAAGAGTCGATTTATTTTTAATTATTGCTTTTTCAGTAATTGCCACGAGGGAAATTGCTAAGATATTTGCAAAAATGATATTGTAAAAGAAGATAGTACATCTTACATTTATAAATTGGAGGGTAACATAATTGACAGAGATAAATTGGATGAGTGAAGTAAATAAACGGAAAGACGCCCTTATTCAAGACGCACAGGGTTTGTTACATATTAAAAGTCTTTTAGATGAAGAGCATACTTCTGAGGAAGCACCACTTGGGGAGGGAGTAAAGGAAGCACTTGACTTTATGTTGAATCTTGGGGAAAAAGATGGGTTCATAGCAAAAAACGTCGGCAACCTTGCCGGACATCTTGAATTTGGTGAAGGAAAAGAGCTGCTGGGGATCCTTTGTCATGTGGATGTCGTTCCAGAGGGGGATGGCTGGGCAAGTGATCCATATGGGGCTGAAATTCGTGATGGAAAAATTTATGCACGAGGTGCATTGGATGACAAGGGCCCAACAATTGCCGCCTATTATGCTATGAAAATTGTCAAAGAACTTGGCCTGCCACTGAAAAAGCGTGTTCGGATGATTATTGGTACTGATGAAGAGAGCGGTTGGCGTTGTGTAGATCACTATTTTGAGCACGAAGAGATGCCTACTTTAGGATTTGCGCCCGATGCCGATTTCCCAATTATTAATGCAGAAAAAGGAATTGCTGATTTTGATATGGTTCAAAAAGCGAATGTTCAAAATCAAGGAATGACAAAGGCTGAGGTCGTAAGCTTTGTTTCTGGAAAAAGATATAATATGGTTCCCGATCATGCAAAAGCAACAATCCAAGTAACAGAAAATCAAGACGAGGTTATCCAACAATTTACGAAATTCATGCAGCAACACGGGTTAGAACACAGTTTTCATATTGAAGGGGAAGAATTAAGTTTAGAGGTAATTGGCGTTTCTGCACATGGTATGGAGCCGAGAACTGGGAAAAATGCAGGCTTGTTTTTAGCGGAGTTTCTTTCTAAGCAAGAGTTAGATGCGAAGGCAGCCCATTATTTCCAATTTGTTTCTCGATATTTCTTTGACGATTCTAGGGGTGTTAATCTAGGTGTTGCCTATTCTGATGAAATTTCCGGTGAATTAACGATCAATCCAGGTAAACTGTCCTTTTCGGCTGAGGCTGGTGGACGTATTGGAATGACATGCAGGTATCCTGTTACTAATAAAATGGAAGCAACAAAAGAAAAACTTGATGCCCTGTTACTGAAGGAAGGCTTTCCAATTGAGAACTTTTCAGACTCCAAACCCCATCATGTGGATGAACAAGAATTCCTAATTCAAACCTTGAAAAAGGTATATGGAGAACAGACAGGGGAAAAAGCCAAGTTGATTGCCATTGGTGGAGGCACATACGCTCGTTCGTTAAAATCCGGGGTAGCGTTTGGACCATTGTTTCCTGGAAGACCTGATATTGCCCATCAAAAAGATGAATATATGTATATAGAAGATTTACTAAAAGCTACGGCAATTTACTCACAGGCTATTTATGAATTGGCACAAGGTGAATAGCTAATCTTGAGGGGGAGTGGGAGAATGAAATTTGCAATCTTAAACGGAAAGATGATTAACCGTTCAGAAGCAAAAGTGGATATAGAAGACCGAGGCTACCAATTTGGCGATGGAGTGTATGAAGTAATCCGCGTCTATAATGGCAAGCTATTTACAGTAAACGAACATTTGGATCGGTTTGTTCAAAGCTCGGAAAGTATTGGTATTTCTCTTCCCTCCACGGAGGACTTAACCGGGTCGCTTGAAGGTCTCGTCGAAAAAAATAACCTTCAAATGGGGACAATTTATATGCAAATAACAAGGGGAGTCGCTCTCCGTAATCATGCTTTTCCACCAGCTGAAGTGACGCCTACTCTTGTGGCCTATACAAAGGAAGTATCGAGACCAATAGATGGATTGCAAAAAGGCGTCAAGACAATCCTTACCGAGGATATTCGCTGGCTGAGATGTGATATTAAAAGTTTAAATTTACTTGGTAACATATTAGCAAAGCAAAAGGCAGCGGATAAGGCCTGCTTTGAAGCAATCCAATACCGTGGCGAAGACATTACAGAAGGAAGTTCGTCGAATGTCTTTATCGTCAAGAATGGTGTTGTTATCACCCATCCTTCGAATCATTTAATATTAAAAGGCATAACAAAGGATGTCATTTTACAAGTGTGCTTGAAAAACAAAACATCATTTGTGGAAAGATCCTTTACAATAGATGAGCTTATAGAAGCTGACGAAGTATTCATGTCTAGTACAACCGCTGAGGTAATGCCCATTGTTGAAATAGATGGAAAAAGAGTGCATAACGGTATACCTGGTCCTATCACAAGAGAATTACAAGAACTATTTGAAAAAGAAATTGAAAAACAGTGCGGTGCACTTCAAGACAAACTATCACTTTAATTAAAGACGTGGATACAGAAAATCTGTACCACGCTTTTTTTACGCCATAATACAAAAGCAAATTCAATGTATTCGTTTGCTATTTGATACATTTTGGAGAAAATAAACTAAAATGAAAAAAGGACTGAATAAAACATGGAGCAACAACCACATTATTTCTTTGCCGTACGAATTCCTGACGAAACAAAATATATCATGAAAGATCATATCGGAAAATTAAAAGAAATCATTCCTTTTAGCCGCTGGGTCTACCATAAAGATTTGCATATTACCCTTGCCTTTTTAGGTGGAGCAGCACCTGAAAAACTTGTATTAGCAGAAAAAAATGTGAAAGAGGCTTTAGGAAATACGAAGGCAGTTACGCTCAAAATAAACGATCTTGGAATTTTCGGAAAGGAAGAATCGCCTCGGGTGTTTTGGGCAGATACCGAGGAAAGTAATGAACTGAGGACCATTAGACAAGAAGTATTTTCAGCTTGTACACGGGCTGGGTTTCAATTGGAAACTAGGCCATTTCGCCCTCACATTACATTAGCTAGAAAGTGGAAAGGTGAGGAAACATTTCAAAAGGAATTGTTAAAGGTGTGGACTGAACTACAACGTGAACCACTTGTTTTTCAAGCAAGAGATGTCGTTCTCTATCAAACACATCTTGATCAAATACCGAAATATGAAGCAGTAACAATTTTTCCATTACAATCAGAGAAATTATAGTCAGGGTTGGTTTTATGAAACATATTTATTTTATTGTTAATCCAAAGGCAAGAAATGGCTACTGCCTTAAAATATGGGAGAAAATTGAACGTCTATTGCGGGCAAAGCAAATAACCTATCTGGCCTTTTTTACCGACTATTCTGGACATGCAAAACAAATAGCCATCCAAATTGCAGCCACTCACCATGAGGATAAGTTAATCATTGCTGTTGGCGGAGACGGAACGATACATGAAGTGATGAACGGGATTGTGAATGAAAAACAAATCACCCTTGGATTTATTCCTGGTGGTTCTGGAAATGATTTTTCAAGAGGTTTTGAAATTCCAACAGATCCAGAAGAAGCGTTAAAAGTCATTCTTCAGCTTATGAGGCAGGAAGGACTGCCTATTGATATTGGGAAAATTATCACGAGTGAAGCGGCTGAACACTATTTTATTAATAATATGGGCGCTGGATTTGATGCTGTCATATCTTATGAAGTCAACCATTCACCAATGAAGGCATTGTTTAATAAATTGTCATTAGGCAGGCTGGTTTATGCCTATTTTTTGTTAAAAAATGTATTTACTTTTAAAACGGCAACAATTGATTTATCAATTGACGGAAAAAAGCATATATTGGAACAAACATGGTTTGTTACCGTTTCCAACCAACCTTATTATGGTGGCGGAATGAAAATCGCCCCTGCAGCCAAGCCAGATGATGGGCTATTTGATATTACTGTTGTCCATCAATTATCAAGGTTGAAGCTGCTACTCGTTTTTATCAGTGTTTTTTGGGGAAAGCATGTTTATTTTAAAGAAGTGAAAACATTTAAAGGAAAAGTTGTTTCCATTCAATCACCTATACCACAATATGTACACGCTGATGGGGAACATATCGGCTATACTCCACTTACCATCCAACTTAAAGCGAAAGCATTGGGAGTAATAACTAGAAAAAGTGGGAAGGAAGAAGTTGATTTGAAGGAGAGGGATTCGAATGAATTCTACTGACAGGAAATTTTTTGCCTACTTAGACGAAATGAATATCATTACGATTCTTCTTCCCCTTTCATATCATCACGGCATATCATCTACTTTTTATATGACAACTGATACTATGACGATACCGCTTCAAATCTTGGAGAAGATGGAAATAGAATTGAATCAAAAATATGTTTGTCAGTTTGAAGGAAATCTTTCATTTGAAAAGCACTATTTGATTCTTGATGAGCATGGTGGAAAAACCGATTTACTAATTGGAGCTGTTATTAGAACCAATTCTTTTGATGAAAAATTTTATTATGGTGGTCATGACCTTGGTGTGACATTTACTAAAGATCAAACCCATTTTAAACTTTGGGCACCGACAGCCACCGCCGTAAAATTAAAATTACGACCTCCTACCAGCGAGTATTCAGAAATTATGAAGATGAGACGGGAGGAATACGGCGTTTGGTCGGTTTGTCTTAATCGTGATTTGGAATTCCATCAATATAGCTTTCTCGTCCTTGTCAATCAAGAATGGCGTGAGGCGGTTGACCCTTATGCAAAGGCAGTGACGGCTAATGGAGAGTTGGGAGTGGTTGTGAACCTTGGAAAAACAACCCGGCCTAGACATGACCTGCCACCATTAGACAACATGACCGATGCAATTATATATGAAGCACATATTAGAGATTTTACCATTCATAAAAATAGTGGCATTAAGGATAAAGGACGCTATTTAGGAGCAGGAGAGCTAAACACAACAGGAATAGATGGCAAGCCAACTGGTTTATCGTATGTAAAAGATTTAGGGATTACCCACATTGAATTTCTCCCTTTTCATGATTTTGCTGGTGTCGATGAATTAAATCCTAGTAAAGAGTATAACTGGGGTTATAATCCTCTCCATTTTAATGCTCCAGAGGGAAGCTATGCGACAGACCCTTCTAATCCATATTCAAGAATTGTCGAGTTAAAGGAGCTAATTGATCAGATTCATAGTGTTGGTCTCCGTGTGATTATGGATGTCGTGTATAATCATGTCTATATTCGCGAAAGCTCTTCGTTTGAAAAAGTGGTCCCAGGCTATTATTTTCGGCATAACGAAATGGGCTTGCCATCAAATGGAACTGGAGTTGGGAATGATATTGCCTCTGAACGAAAAATGGTTAGAAAATTTATTGTAGATTCCATTCGTTATTGGATGGAGGAATATCATATTGATGGATTTCGCTTTGATTTAATGGGAATTTTAGATGTGGAAACCATGACTGAGGTCAGGAAAATGTGTGATAACCTCGCAAAAGATTCGCTAATTATTGGTGAAGGCTGGAATCTTAACACTCCACTTCCATTGGCACAAAAAGCGATAATTGCTAATCAGAAGAAAATGCCACAAATAGCCCAGTTCAATGATAAATTTCGCGATATCATTAAGGGCAGTACCTTTAATTTGTTTGATAAAGGCTATTCATTGGGGAATGAGCATCATTTGGATGCGGCTTTGGAGGTCATAACAGGCAGTATCGGTCTGACAAAGAAAACGGATAGACTTTTTAATCAACCATATCAGTCGGTAAACTATGTAGAATGCCATGACAACCATACCCTTTGGGATAAGCTTAAAGCCTGTTTCCCTGACGCAGATGAAGCGACACGAATGAAATATCATCGCCTCGCAACTGGGATTGTCTTATTATCTCAAGGAATCCCTTTTCTTCATAGCGGACAGGAGTTCTTCCGTACTAAGCATGGGGAAGGAAATAGCTATCGCTCTCCTGATGCTATTAATCAGCTGGATTGGGAAAGGAAAAGTCATTATAAAGAAAATGTAGATTATATAAAAGGGCTTATTCAAATTCGTAAGTGTTTACCATGTTTTCGAATGAGAACGGCTGAGGAAATACGAACTCATATTCAGCAATTGCCAATCGCTGCACCACTTTTAGGATGTTTATTGCTGACACAAACAAGTGAAGTCGTTGTCATAATTAATCCATCTCCCAAAGAGCATTCGATGACTCTACCTGAAGGAGAATGGTCGGTTTTGGCAAATCAAAAACATGCGGGGATTTCTTCCAAGAAATTCATGAAAAATGGAGAAATCATGATAGAACCGATTTCTCTGAATGTTTTGCTAAAAAAATAGTTTTTCAAGATTACTTGACGAAAAAAGGCAATAGGAGATAATATTTATTAAGATGGCTATTGTGTGCAATAGTTTCAATAGCTTTTTTTTATTTACAAAAAAAGCTATTGATATAATTGTTGTTAGTAAAACCTTTCGGTAACAAAGGTTTTACCTCTTAAAAAGGGAAATAAGCGCATTAGAACGGCATAAATTGAAGGTGAGCAATTTTGGAACATTTACTAGGACAAGAGTGGGAAATTACCCCTGCTGGAGGAAAAACAGGAGAAGCCTTTTATGCGGAATTTGAAGACCAAAGGCTTTTTTTAAAGCGGAATTCCTCTCCATTTCTTGCAGTACTATCAGCAGAAGGTATCGTCCCAAAGCTTATTTGGACAAAACGGTTGGAAAATGGAGATGTAATCACAGCACAGCAATGGCTTCCTGGCCGAGAGTTAAAGCCCGCAGAAATGAACCAAGATAATGTTGCAAGATTGCTTAAGAAGATACATTGTTCAGAGCCAATGCTTGGAATGTTGAGTCGTATCGAGCATTCACCAATAAATCCAGATTTCATTTTACATTCAGTGGTAAACGAGTTGGATGCTGAGGTCCTTTCCTTACCAGAATCGCAAGAGGCGATGAGCTTTCTTAATAAGAAAGTATTAGATATCTATTGCGATGAAAAAGTAGTTTGTCATGGTGATGTTAACCATAACAACTGGCTGCTTGCAGACAACCAGTTGTATTTGATTGATTGGGACGGGGCTATGATTGCCGACCCAGCCATTGACCTGGGGCTGCTCCTTTATTGGTACATCCCTGAAGAAAAATGGCAGGATTGGCTAAAGCTGTATGGAAAAGAGCTTACGGACCATCTAAAGCAAAGAATGAAATGGTATGTGACGTTACAAACCCTTTCTTCCATTCAATGGTACAAAAATAAAAACCGTTTGGAAGAAATGAATAAATGGATTCGGTTTTTAAAGGATATTCTTTAATCACGAGAATTGATCAATATCGCTTACCCATTGAGATAAGTTTTCTTGATTGGATAAGATATGTTGATCTAAATCGGCCGTTTGTGCACCGTGCTGGCTGTATTGATATACCTCCTGCAAGATGTTTTTTACATTTTGATCAATTTGAGTATTGACCATTAGGGATTTCACTAGGCGTTCCAATTGTTCACATTCGGCTACCGATCCACAGCAATCTGTTTGATGATTGTTTAAGATATCTGTTAGTAATGTAACTTGGTCACCATGACTTAATGGCATAAAAACATCACCCTTTCAAATGGCAATAGTAAAAAAAGAATTCATGGTTAGGGTGTGAATTCTTTTTTTGTTTATGCATGATCTTAATTACCATATCTTTTAACTTGTATAGGGTAGAAGTACCATGATATGTTTTAACAATAATTTTTTATTAGGAGTGTCATAAATGAGGGTTAGAAATAAACCTTGGGCAAAGGACAAAATAGACCAGTATCCCCAATATATTGTCGCCAATCCTGAACAATACAAAGGGAAATGGCATGAAGTATTTGAACAAGATCAACCGATTCATATTGAGGTGGGTACTGGAAAAGGCCAATTCATTACTGGAATGGCTAAAGCGAATCCGACCATTAATTATATTGGAATCGAAGTATACGACAGTGTTATTGTAATTGCGTTGGATCGTTTAATTGAAGCGGATTTACCGAACCTTAAGCTGCTGCATGTGAATGCGAGTGATATCACAAAATACTTCAGCAAAAATGAAGTGGACCGAGTATACTTGAACTTCTCTGATCCATGGCCAAAGTCACGTCATGAAAAAAGAAGGTTAACCTATAAGGATTTCTTAAAGTCGTATGAGGACATTCTAGTTGATCGTGGAGAGATTCATTTTAAAACGGATAATCAAGGGTTATTTGAGTATTCTTTAAGGAGCTTTTCCGAGTATGGGTTATTATTGAAATATGTAAGCCTTGATCTTCACAACAGCGATTATGAAGGAAACATTATGACAGAGTATGAGGAGAAATTTTCAGAAAAGGGCAGCCGTATTTATCGCTGTGAAGTAAAATATCAAAATTAAGCTGGGGACAGTTCTTATATTAGAACTGTCTTTTTGTTTTCGAAATTATTAGACAATGTTAAAATATAGAAAAAACAACGAGGAGGATGAATAGTGGAAACTTTAAAGATTGGGAATGTTTCTTTAACATGGTTATCTGGCGGTGTAACAAATTTAGATGGCGGGGCTATGTTTGGGGTTGTTCCAAAAGGGTTATGGTCAAAAAAATATACAGCCAATGAAAAAAATCAAATTGAATTGCCAACAGACCCCATATTAATTCAAATGGATGGAAAGAATTTTTTAGTTGAATCTGGATTAGGAAAAGGAAAGTTAACAGAGAAACAACTTAAAAATTATGGAGTTTCGAGGGAATCTGAGATAGAAGAATCATTAGAAACATTAGGCTTACATCCGGAGAATATTAATTATGTTTTGATGACACATTTACATTTTGACCATGCTGGCGGACTGACCAAGTTTGTGGATGGCAAGTATGTGTCCACATTCCCCAATGCCAAAATTATTACTTCACAAGTAGAATGGGACGAAATGCGCAATCCTAATATTCGTTCGAAAAATACATATTGGAAAGAAAACTGGGAAGCAATTGAAACACAAGTGATTCCTTTTACGGGAAAGTGGAACTTAGGGGCGATCACGATGGTTCATACAGGGGGACATAGTGATGGGCATTCTATCTTACTGGTAGAGGATGGCGACGAGATAATGATTCACATGGCGGATATTATGGCTACACATGCCCATCAAAATGTTTTGTGGGTCATGGCCTATGATGACTATCCAATGACTTCCATTGCAGCAAAGGAAAAATGGCTGCCCTACGGATTAGAAAAAAAAGCGTGGTTCACCTTCTATCATGATGCCTTCTATCGGGCAGTTAAATGGGATGCTGACGGAAAAAATATCATTGATAGCATTAAAAGGCAAGGATAAGCTAAAAATAGCCGTATCAATGATACGGCTATTTATTAGTCATAATCTATTTTGATTATAATGGAAAAACGTCTAATATTGTGCCTGTTTGGGCATCGGCAATAAATTCAAATTGTTCATTGGTGCCATTGTTATTTTTTGAAATTCCACCCTTATAGACATGGTAGGCTATTTGTTGCTTTTCATACGGCTCAGCCTCCATATGTATCCATGAGCCGCTGATTGGACCATGCTGTTTAAATTGTTTTTTTACATTTTCTAACACCTTTTCAGGCGAAACATTTATGTTTTGGCTTAGAATTTCCTTTGTCACATATCCGCCAATTAATCCGACCGCAGCACCTAAGAAAAATGATTTACAGTTCATTTTTACACCCCCAAAATTGGAAATATTACGTAAAAGGTTTCTCTTCTCAGTATATCGTATTTAATGGCAGGAAGGTATTATTACAGATAATGAAATGAATTGTGTGGAAACAGCTGCAAAGTTTAGGTAAAATTAGACCATATACATATCTTCAGTAATGAATAAAGGAGCCTTAGCATGAACGAGCATACATTAAAACTTTTTCAAACCCTAACAGAACTGCCCGGTGCACCTGGAAACGAGCATTTAGTTAGAAGTTTCATGAGAGAACAATTATCACAATACTCAGATGAAATTATTCAAGATAATTTAGGCAGTATTTTTGGTGTAAAAAAAGGAAATGGTCAAGGGCCGACTGTCATGGTAGCAGGACACATGGATGAAGTTGGTTTCATGGTTACGTCGATTACCGAAAATGGCATGGTTCGGTTTCAGACGCTTGGAGGATGGTGGAGCCAAGTTCTTCTTGCCCAGCGTGTCCAAATTATGACCAAAAATGGCCCTGTTATAGGCGTAATTGGGTCGATTCCACCACATCTTTTAGATGAGGCAAAGAAAAATAAACCAATGGATATTAAAAATATGCTGATTGATATTGGTGCTGATGACCGAGAGGATGCGGAACGGATTGGAATTAAGCCAGGTCAAGCAATCCTGCCTATTTGCCCATTTACCCCAATGGCCAATAAGAAAAAGATTTTAGCAAAAGCCTGGGATAATCGTTACGGCTGTGGCTTAGCAATTGAACTGCTTCAAGAACTTAAAGATGAAACAGTGCCCAATATTCTATACTCTGGTGCGACAGTGCAGGAGGAAGTCGGGCTAAGGGGTTCGCAAACAGCGGCCAATATGATTAATCCTGATATCTTTTTTGCCCTTGATGCAAGTCCTGCCAATGACATGACAGGTGACAAAAATGAGTTTGGTCAATTAGGGAAGGGAACCCTGCTTCGAATCCTTGACCGCACAATGGTAACACATCGCGGCATGAGGGAATTTATCTTAGATACAGCAGAAACTCATCACATTCCCTATCAATATTTCGTCTCACAGGGTGGAACAGATGCCGGCAAGGTTCATTTATCCAACGAAGGTGTGCCAAGTGCTGTGATTGGTATTTGTTCACGATACATTCATACACATGCTTCTATTATTCATATTGATGATTATGCTGCCGCAAAAGAATTATTAGTGAAACTTGTCAAAGCTTGTGACCAAACAACGGTAGATTCCATCAAATCAAACAGTTAATCATTTAGGAGGCAGACAACATGCCTCCTTTTTGATGAAAAAAAGGAGAAAGAAAATGAAAATCATCATTGGATCAAAGAACCCAGCAAAGATTTCAGCTGTAAAAAACAGTTTTGCTCAAGCAGCAATAGAATTTGTCTCTTTGGATATCTCTTCCGGTGTTAAGGACCAGCCGTTTTCTGATGAAGAAACGATTCGTGGGGCAATCAATCGGGCCATTGGTGCGTTAAATCAAGGCGATGGCGATATTGGGATTGGTCTTGAAGGCGGAGTACACGAAACGAGCCATGGCTTACTGCTTTGTAACTGGGGAGCACTTTCTGTAAAAAATAGGGAGCCGTTTATTGCCGGGGGAGCAAGATTCCTTTTGCCTGAGGAAGTGGCAACGAAGCTTAGAGCGGGAGAAGAGTTAGGACCTGTTATGGATGACTACGCAAAAATGAAAAATGTAAGAAAACATGAAGGGGCAGTTGGCATTTTTACCAATGGAATGGTCAATCGAGTAGATATGTTTACACATGTAACAAAGCTGTTAGTCGGACAATATCGGTATTATTTAAGCCTGTTAGGTGAGTAACGATGATTTTCGACATTAAAAATCGATATAAACTTGTCTTTCTAATAGTGGGAAAGGTATGATAGTAATAGGACTTTATACATAGTAAAGGGAGGAACAAAATCTGAATTTCTTCAAGACCATTATTATTTTCATGCTTTCTATTTTTATGTTAACAGCTTGTAACACCCCATCGTTAAAAGAAGAAAGTAAGAAAACAATCAAAACAGTTGAAACTACCTTTAATGAAAATGTAAAAAAGCCAAATGAAAACAGTGGGAAGATTGAATTTTTTATTCCAACTGGTTATGAAGTAAAAGGGGAATCTGCTACTAATATCATTTTAAAAAATGGCAATGATACGTATATACTTTTCATTAATCCACAAGAAGATAGATCTAGTAAGGTGGTTTATCAAGCTACCGTTGATCAATACAAAAAGTTAGATACGAACAAAACATATATGAACAATAATAAATTTGGATTTTTGACCATTAAACAATTGGATAATAATCAGAATGAAATGACCATTGGTGTTGGGGGGGCAAAAATAACGACCCAAGCCAAAACAAGTAATTTGGACAAGGTTTCAAAAGTCATGATGCAAATAGTGAATTCAGTGAAATACAATAAATAATTTGGTGTAATAGCTTCAAAATTTGCAATATGGGAATGATAAAATGGGTGGCCCCCTTTATGTGCCAGATGCATATTATTGGACTGCAAAGCTGTGGGACTGTTATGATTTGAACAGATGTAAGGAAGAGTATAAGTTCCAACGGAGGCGTTTAAATTGAAAAATTTAGAGTCAATCGAGCAATTTGCACAATTACGTGATCAAGGAAAAACAATCTTTATGTTTTCTGCAACTTGGTGCGGCGATTGCCGTTTTATTGAACCTGTTTTGCCAGAAATAGAGGCTAAATTTAATGAATTTACGTTTATTCATGTAGACCGTGATCAATTTATTGATTTATGCCAACAGGTAGACGTATATGGAATTCCAAGTTTTATTGCTTATGAAAATGGAAAAGAACTGGGCCGTTTTGTTAGTAAGGATCGGAAAACACAAGAGGAAATCGAAGCATTTATTTCTCAGTTAAAATAAAATTTCTCCCAACCTCTCTCCTTTGCGAGAGAGGTCTTTTCATGTACAATAGAATATACAGCTTTTTTGAAATGGTGGGTTAACATGAAAATGGATAGCAAAATAATGCGTCGTGAATTAGAGACTCGTCTAGCAGGGAAAGACAGAGCGATTTCGTATGATCGTGAAAAGGATCAGCTTCGAATCGAAAGTGAATTGGCAGGCAAAGGAATAACGGTTTCGTTACCCGGGATTATCGCTAAATGGCAAGTGGAAAAAGAAAAAGCCATTGATGAAATCGTTTATTATGTCCAAGAAGGGCTTCGAGCCATGGAGGAACCTGTTGAGTTAAAAGATCATGAGAAAAAAATCTTTCCAGTGATTCGTTCCACTTCCTTTCCAACTGAAGCGGAAGAAGGCGTCCCTTTTTTAATGGAGGAACATACGGCAGAAACCAAGATTTATTATGCCTATGACATGGGCAAAACATATCGCTTGATTGACGAACGTATAATGGAAAAAGAGGGGTGGAGTGCTAACAGGATTAAGGAAATCGCCTTATTTAATGTTAGGTCACTTTCCACTTCATTAAAGGAGGATCAGGTTGCCGGAAACATTTTTTATTTTCTTAACACAAATGATGGTTATGATGCTAGCCGAATTTTAAATAAGGGTTTCCTAAATGAGATTGAGAAACAGATTACGGGGACAATGGTGCTTGCAGTGCCGCATCAGGATGTGTTAATAATCGCTGATATTCGAAACGACCGGGGCTATGATGTTATTGCACAAATGGCGATGAGCTTTTTTGCAAACGGACGGGTGCCGATAACAGCTTTGTCTTTTATTTATGAAAATGGGGAATTAGAACCTATTTTTATTCTAGGGAAAAATAAATAATATAATGAAAGAGGATCACCTAAAAAAGTGGTCCTTTTTCATGACAACTTTCCTATTGTATCCAATTGGAGCGTATTTTGACTCATTCTAAAGAATTGTGTCGAAAAAATATAAAATACTGTTAAAATAGAATGATAGAAGAAGAAGAAAGAGTGATAGTTTTGAGTTGGATCCAAAACTTTTTTCAAAAGTTTAAAAAAGATGAGGACGGTGATTCCGACGATTACCTTTTACATAAGCAGCAGAATCACCTCCCTTCTCTAAGTCAATATGATAATGTTAAGGATTTAGATACAAGAATTTCCTATCAGTACCCCAAGGGCAGCAATTTTCCTTCTCAGCCGCAAAAGGTCATTCAAAAGGAAAAGCAGGAAATTATTCGTCCAAAGAGATCAGTAAAATTTGCTGAAAAGCAAAGAAAAACAGAAAAACCAGAGGAGCCACTTGTTATACCAGAGGTACCGAAAGTTAAACAAGAAATACCAAAGAGCAAAAATGAATCATTATCAAAGACACGTGGTAAGTTTCAACCGACTGAAATTCCTTCACCTGTTTTCGGGTTTAATAGGCCGCCAAAGAAGTCTACCACGATTGTTGAACATGAGTTAAGCCACTTTTTAGATGAGAATTTCGATAACGAACTAGTCCCAATTAATGGAGTATCAGAAGCATTACCTGAACCAGGGCCAACAGCTGCAATTGAAAAAGTGGAAGCTGTTCTTGTAGATGAATATGATATCAGTAACATCGAAGTTGAAGCAGCAGTAGTGGAAGTATCCACTGCTATTGTAATACCAGAACCAGTTCAAGAGCCCGATATTGAAACAAAACCAATTCCAGTACCAGAGCCAGTGCAAGTTTCAGAAGTAGAAATAGAAACAATACCAGAGCCAGTGCAAGTTTCAGAAGTAGAAATAGAAACAATACCAGAGCCAGT
>CAUSCO010000037.1:0-41801 GCA_963530265.1 uncultured Bacillus sp. | reverse complement strand
TTGTCGTAAAATTCCACCGGTTTTTTCATCTTAGAGGTGGGTTTTGTCCCAGCCTCTTTTTATTTATTTCCCTTAATCATTCATTATGGTCTGGTAGATTATTTCTGCACCAAATATGTTTCACCTAGAATTTCCTTTGCTTGATAACTACTTGATGAAAGCTCTTTTTCAACGAATGCTTTAATATCCGTTTTTTCAACATCGTACATGACTTCAATTTCTTTGGAGAATAACAGCTTCTCTTTTTTTAGGAGACTAGCAAGTGCTGGTTGTTGTCGAGGTTGAAGCTCCTCTATATTTAGAACTTGCTCTAGTCCAGTAACATAGTTTTCAAATGGGCGGCCGCCAACAATTTTTACGCCTTTCTTTTCGTTATTGATCAAGATAATGGTTGGAAATCCTCGGACACCAAGGCTTCTTGCAAGACTAAAATCTTCGTTTAATAATTGTTGGCCGATTGGTTGTTCAGCTTCATTTACAATTGCTTCTCCATCAAGTCTAAGGTTATTTACGATTTCAATCATAACTGATTTATCCGAAATATTTTGATTAAATGCGAAAAGGGCTTCTCTGGCACGTCTTAAATATTCATAGGCTAGTGCATCGTTATAATTTTTTTGAATCACTTTAAATACACGAGAGGGCGGGTAGGAAGATTGAACTGGATTGTCTACCATGAGTGATCCATCAATTGGCATACGGGTATATTCTCCAACTTCCCTCCAGTGACCAGCAACGTCAGCGGGTTTATATATTCCGTTTGCAGGATCAATTGGTCCGTCATGCCATTTTTCCAGCAATCCACCCATAACTGTATGGAAGTTAAAATAGTGCCCATACTGCTCTACAAACCGACGAAGAATGGGTTCTAGTGCCCAGCAATGGGAGCAAATTGGGTCAGTTACATAATATAGATCAATCGTTTTCGTTGGTTGGTTTAAATCAATCAACTCTATTTCTTCCTCTCCTGCAACGCCACAAACTCCCGTTTCTAAATCACAAATCATATTATTATTGTTCGTCAATTTAATTTTCCTCACTTTCTTTTTGAACATTTACATCCATGTAGTGTTGCGCCCATTCCTGAATGGGTTTAAGACTATTGGCTAGGGATAAACCTTTTTTAGTTAATTTATAAAAAATCGTAACAGAATGACCACTTGTCACTAATTTTTCGATCAATCCATCGTCAACAAGTTCGGATAGCTTCTGTGACAATGCTCTAGAGGTAATCCCTGTCAAATCACGCTTTATATCCGAAAAATGTGCTGAATAGTCCTCGCATAAGGATAAGTAATGGATTAGTTGCCCATTCCACTTTTTTCCTAAAATTTGAAAGGAAGCTTCAATATAAGGACAAACCTTCATTTGTAACACCTCTTTAATTTAAGTATATCTAATATAAAAAATATATCAAGTATAAATTTTATACTATATATAGATTTATTTGTTTTCACTGGACAGATTTGAAATGCATGGTGCCTTGCTAAAAATGGTTATAGTTTTATGCATACAAGGTAAAATGTGAAAATTCACTTCATCAGAATATGAGAATATATGGTTACATAGTATAATTAAAATTAATTTTGAACATTTTAAATAGCTATAAATTTAAAAAGCTGAGTAAATTAGCAAAATGCTAATATTTAAAAAGGCTATATTAGCTAAATGGTAATAATGGTGTTTTTTTAGTACTATATTTAACTATATTTTGAGTTTTAATAATAAATAGTTTGAAGCTTGATTTGCTTCATATTGTAAGACCTAAATAAGAAATCCTTAAAGTAGAGGAATGCATGGTATGAATGAGGAATTAATAAAAAATGCCAATGCCTGCTATCGGCAGGCTGAGCAGAAGGCGGCCGATTATTTTCAATCATTACAGGTACAGGTCATGCAAAAGTCCTATGTTACTACACTAACAAGGGATATACAATCCTGGAAACACAACCATATTCATCATTCAATCTTATCTTTTTTTTGGATTAGAAAGGGTAAACCTGATTCCCAAGATTATCACAATTATATAAAATGGCTGGATTATACAGGCAAGCTGGATAATTACCTGGATAGAAGCATTTCCTATATTTTCATGCGAGATTTGGGTAAGTCCCTTGACTCACCTGAAACACTGACTAGGCTTCAACGTTTAGTTGACAGTTTAAAAAATTTCTTAACAGACGACAGAAAAGACAAAACTAAGGACTTTAGCATGGCAGGGTTGTACCGCTGGGCCCAAAAGGAAGGCATTGAATCCAGCTTTATTTGGTTGATAGACAAACTAAAGTCCGTGTCCTCTCATATTCCAGAGAGGATGGATGCAGAGCATGCCCAGCGAAAATTGATCAAAATCATTGCTGGGGTTATCATGCAAGAGATTGAAGAAATGGGCGATGGTATATCGCCAGAAGAACGTACGCAGAAACTGGAGGTAGCCATTAGGCTGGGCTATTCATATGGTTTGACCTATCCCTTTATTGACGATCTTCTCGATACAGAAGTCTTATCCATTCAGGAGAAAAAACAATATTCTGATTTGATACGGACCACTCTTATCACAGGTTCTGTTCCAGAAATAGGCGTGTGGACCGGGAAAACAAAAAATCTGATTCGATATATTCATTCAGAACTTCGGAATGCCTTTGAGTATATTAAGGCCCATCAGCGACGCGAGACAAGAAAAAGGTTTTTTGAACAAGCTTATGTATTTTTTAATTCACAGGAAGTGGACCGTTTAAAGAATCTATCAAATGAAAATTATACAAATGAGGAGCTTTATATACCGATTATATTAAAATCCTCGTCATCACGATTGATTGTCCGTTCCATAATCAGTGCACCAGAGGATGAGGGTTTTGACAACCGAACATTCTTTTATGGCATTTACAACCAGCTTGCTGATGATTTTGCAGATATGTTTGATGACATGAAGGACGGTGCAGTAACACCCTATACCTATTATTTAAAATACCATGATAGACGTCCCGATCTTATAAACCCCTTTGAATTATATTGGACAGTCATCTCCAATTTAATCCATAACGTCTATCACTCAGATAGCAAGACGTGTGAAGTGATTTTGGATCGTGCGATAAACGGTCTAAAACGATATAAAGAACGAATGGGAACAAAAAAATACAATGAAGTTATGGACATATTTGCATCTGGAAATCCTAAATTCAATCAGCTTATTCAATACATGGTAGGGAAAGCGGATGATGTGGATTTTTTTGATAAACTGCTTCGGGACCATATGCTGACCATTCTGAAAAATGAACGGACGGAGCAGGAAAATTTTTTAGATACGATTGAAACCGTGCGCAAACAGATCAACAATTTGTTACCTATCCCCAAAACCAATCAGGACTTTTTGCTAAAAGAGTCTATCATTGATGCTGCAAACTACAGTCTAGAAAGTGATGGAAAGAGACTAAGGCCAATTATAACTTGGGTCATGGGTGTTAAAGAATATGGATTAATTAGTACAGCAATCATGCCACTTCTGAGAGCATTAGAGTATATGCATACTGCATCCCTTATTTTCGATGATTTACCATCCCAGGATAATGCCTCCATCCGCAGGGGGCGGCCAACTTTGTACAAGGTATATAACATTGCTATAGCCGAATTAACCGGTCTTTTTCTGACACAGAAGGCAATTGAAGAACAAGCATCACTTGTGCAGTTTGATTCGAAGACTGTGCTAAGGTTGATTCAATATTCAACTCAAATCACAAGTGATATGTGTAAGGGTCAGGCGATGGACTTGGATTCCAAAGGAAAACAGTTGACACTGGAACAATTGAACTTAATGAGCCTTTATAAAACAGGAATCGGCTTCGAAGCTTCACTTATCATGCCTGCCATTCTTGCTCAATCAAATGAATTGGAAATCAAATCATTGAAAAAGTTCGCCCACCATGCAGGTATTGCTTTTCAGATTAAAGATGACCTGCTAGATGTGGAAGGAGATCTGACCGTACTTGGAAAGCCCATTGGAAAAGATGCTGAAAACAATAATTCCACTTTTGTGTCCATCCTAGGCATAGAGGGTGCCAGAAAAGAGATGTGGGAACATTATTGTCTTGCAATGGAAACGTTGCAAGAAGTACCGCGTAATACTACTTTTCTGAAGCATTTAATGAATTATATTGTGAATCGGGACTATTAAATTAGTTACTATTTATAGAGGTGATTTCATGTTTATTGTAACGGAAACTGCAAAAATTGAATTACAAAATAGGTTAAAATTAACAGAATTAAACCGATATATTCGGTTACAAATGCGGATGAGTTGTTTTATGAAAGTGAAAGTGACATTGGAAGAATTTATTCAACCCAATGATACTGAAACAATTATGGATGATATGCATTTTATTATCGACAAAGGCGAGAACCATTATTTTAATCATAAAACATTAGATTTTATTCCTGATCCCACAGGTTTTAAACAATTTGAGATTATTTAGTTGTAGTAAGGACAGTTTAAGAGCCCGATTTCCTATTGGAAATCAGGCTCTTTTTTATTTTACATTATTGACATAATTATGAACGAGATGTACTATAAGGTTAATCTTAATAATTCGCGAACGTCATTCGGCATTACCGAATGAAAGGGAGGATGGTTGATGGCAGAACGTTTAATCCAATCAGTCGAAAGAGCAGTAGATATTCTTGAACTATTCTTGGTGACTAAACCAGAATTAAGTATCAAAGAGATAAGTGAAAAGCTCGATTTATCAAAAAGTACAGTTCACGGCATTATCAAGACTTTGGAACATAGAGGATATCTTCAACAAAATCCTGAAGATTTGAAGTATAAGCCGGGAATCAAACTTTTTGAACTTGGTAATTTTGTGGGCAAACATCTCGACGTAGGAAAAATTGCAAGGCCTGTTATTAAAAACCTTGTGGATGAACTTAATGAAACCGTTCACTTAGTTTCATTACAGCGTGATGAAATTATTTACATTGAAAAAGTAGAAGGATCAAATGCTCTTACCATATACTCGCATATTGGAAAAAAAGCTCCATTCCACTGTACTAGTGTTGGAAAAGCAATCCTGGCTTATTTGAATGAAAATGAAGTTGACCGAATTTTATCTTCGTATATTTTGAAACCGTTTACGGACAACACGATGACTAATATAAAAGATATTAAAAATGATTTAAGTTCAATCCGCGAGAAGGGTTATGCTATCGATGATGAAGAGATTGAGTTAGGGCTTAAATGTAT
Source organism: uncultured Bacillus sp. (assembly GCA_963530265.1). GTDB lineage: Bacteria > Bacillota > Bacilli > Bacillales > Cytobacillaceae > Neobacillus. Next base: position 36,565 of record CAUSCO010000037.1, on the reverse strand, counting down.
AGGAGCTCCAATATTTAATCATCAAGGAAATGTAATCGCTTCAATTAGCTGTGCAGCACCAAAAATGAGGTTAGACGAAGATCGGCTGCCTAAGGTAATAGCCGGTATAAAAAGTGCTGCAGCAGAGATTTCAAAGAATCTTGGCTATAAAGATAAAAACATCTAATAGAAGCGAGAACAGAGAAAGATAAAAATAAATTTTTATTTAGGAGGAGAATTAATTTGTCAAAAGTAAAAGTTGCTGTTCTTGGCTCAGGGAACATTGGTACAGATTTAATGATAAAACTCGGACGCTCGAATATTTTAGAGTTGACCGCTGTGATTGGGATTGACCCACAATCAGATGGCTTACGCCGTGCGAGAGAATTAGGATATGCAGGGGTTGATACAGGAATCGATGGGTTTCTGGCAGATCCGGCATTAGAAGCAGACATCGTCTTTGATGCAACATCTGCAAAGGCACATCTCTATAATGCAAAGGTGTTAAAAGAAGCAGGAATTAAAGTAATTGATATGACTCCTGCCGCTGTCGGACCATTAGTATGTGCAGCAGTAAATATTGAAGACCATTTAGACAAAGACAATATCAATCTGATTACTTGTGGCGGCCAGGCAACTATTCCCATGGTGCATGCCGTAAATCGTGTAGCACCAGTAGAATATGCAGAAATCGTTGCAACGATTGCAAGCTTGAGTGCAGGACCTGGAACACGAGCAAATATTGATGAATTTACGGAAACCACTTCACGTGCCGTTGTAGAAGTTGGCGGTGCAAAAAAAGGGAAAGCCATTATGATTTTAAACCCTGCTGAACCGCCAATTATGATGCGTGATACCGTTTATACGCTTGTTGAAGAAGGTAAAATGGACGAAGCAGCGATTAGACAATCAATTGCTGAGATGGAAAAGGTAGTTCAATCATATGTACCAGGTTACCGTGTCCGTACAGAACCTATTTTCGATGGAAATAAAGTAACCATTTTCCTTGAAGTAGAAGGTGCTGGTGACTATTTGCCTGTATATGCAGGAAACCTTGATATCATGACATCTGCTGGTGTAAAAATAGCCGAAGCCTTTGCTAAAAAACTAATAACGAAAGAAACAGTCTGAACTGTAGAAAGGGGTAATTAAAAAATGACAAACGAAAGAGATATTCTTATCACTGAGGTTGCATTACGTGATGGAAGCCATGCAATCAATCATCAATATACTGTTGATCAAGTACTTAAAGTTGCTAAAGCATTGAACGATGCCAATGTTCCTTATATTGAAGTTTCACATGGAGATGGATTAGCTGGTTCTTCTTTACAATATGGGCTCTCCCGTACAAATGAAATGGAATTAATTGAAGCAGCTGTTTCTGTTGCAGATAAATCAAAAATTGCTGTACTGCTATTACCAGGTATCGGTACTTTGCATGAATTGAAAGAAGCAGCAAATCTAGGAGCAAAAATGGCTCGTATCGCAACACATGTTACAGAAGCAGACGTAGCTCCACAGCATATTGCTTATGCAAAAGAATTAGGGATGGAAACAGTTGGATTCCTAATGATGAACCATATGGCACCTGTAGGAAAATTAGTAGAACAAGCAAAGTTAATGGAAAGCTATGGAGCAGATACAGTATATGTTGTTGACTCTGCAGGTTACTTACTTCCTGAACAAGTACGTGAACGGATTCGTGCCTTGAAACAATCTATAGGGGTTAATGTAGGTTTCCATGGTCATAACAATTTATCGCTTGCAATGGCCAATACGCTTGTGGCAATCGAAGAAGGTGCTACTCGCATTGATGGCAGCGTTCGCTGCTTAGGAGCTGGAGCTGGAAATACACAAACAGAAGTATTAATTGCAGTTTGTGAACGGATGGGAATTAAAACTGGGGTAGATTTATATAAAATGATGGATTTGGCTGAAGACATTGTTGCACCGATTTTACAAGTACCGCAAGAAATTACAAAAGACAGTTTAACACTTGGATATGCTGGCGTATACTCAAGCTTTGCCCTTCATGCGAAACGTGCGGCTGAAAAATTCGGTGTTGATTCACGTGATATTTTAATTGAATTAGGAAAACGTAAAGTTGTTGGCGGTCAAGAGGATATGATTGTTGAAGTGGCAGCTGAAATTGCGAAAAACAAGAAAACAGTAGTATTTGGCTAAAATAGAAATTCGAAATATGTATTCTATTATTAATAATTAAGATTACAAGATTCAAAATAGATTTTTCACAGAACTTACAGAAAAAGGATGAAAGTGAGAATTAACCATTCTCACTTCCATCACCAATAAAATAGTCATTATATATCTTTTTGATTGTTCTACTGCATCTTTATTGGAAGCGTTTTAATGACAACACTTATACAATTCTGCTATTTATGGTTTGGTAATTATATATGTTTTCATCAACCTCTTCATAAAGAAAAGTCATAAAAATAGAGGAGATCATTCTATGGAATTAGTTATTATTCTTTTAGCACTTGGGATGTTAATGTTTATCGCATACCGAGGCTTTTCAGTTATTATGTTTGCACCTTTATGTGCATTATTCGCGGTATTTTTAACAAATCCAGATTTTGTTCTTCCTTTTTTCTCCAATGTATTTATGGGGAAAATGGTTGAATATATTAAACTATACTTTCCTATTTTCCTATTAGGAGCTATTTTTGGTAAAGTAGTAGAAATGTCTGGTTTGGCCCGTTCAATTGCAACTACACTTATTCAATTAGTAGGCCGTAAACGTGCGATGTTAGTTATTGTTTTACTATGTGCTATTCTCACCTACAGTGGTATCAGTTTAGTAGTTGTTGCTTTTGCTGTTTACCCATTTGCAGCTCACCTTTTCAGACAGTCTGATATTCCTAAACGATTAATTCCAGGTACGATTGCCTTAGGTTCATTTACCTTTACAATGGATGCACTTCCAGGTTCACCACAGGTACAAAACGTAATTCCGACAACATTTTTCAAAACAAATCTTTATGCTGCACCAACGCTTGGGATTATTGGAGCTATTTTTATCTTCACAGTTGGTATGCTGTATTTAAATTCACGTCGTAAAAAAGCAGAAAAAGCAGGAGAAGGCTATTACAGTTTTGGAACAATAAAGGAAAAACAAATTGACATCGATTTAGACCAAACGGAAAGCATTGGTCGTAAAATAATGGCGTTTGTTCCAGTTGTCCTTGTTGGTGTTTTAAATAAAGTGTTAACTACAGTGATTCCTAAATGGTATCCTAACGGATTTGACTTTTCAAAAATCGGATTAAATTTTCCAAACATTGAAACTTCACAGGTTGTCGGTATTTGGTCAGTTGAAATTGCCCTTATTGTCGGTATTCTAACTACTATTTTATACAATCGTAAACCAGTAGTGATGAACTTTAAAGAGGGAATGAATCTTGGTATTGCTGGTGCATTATTAGCCATCATGAACTCTGCTACTGAATATGGTTTTGGAGCCGTTATTTCATCACTTCCTGGTTTTACAATTGCGAGAGATGGAATTTCTAAACTATTTACAAATCCATTATTAAATGGGGCCGTTACAACAAACGTTCTATCAGCTATTTCTGGTTCGGCTTCAGCGGGGATTGCTATTTCTTTAGGTATTATGGCTGATAAATATATTGAACTTGCTACTCAATTCGGAATTCCACTCGAAGTTATGCACCGTGTGATTTCGATGGCTTCTGGCGGTATGGATACACTTCCACATAACGGAGCAGTTATTACACTGCTTGCGATTACAGGTCTAACACATAAACAGTCTTATCGGGATATTTTCGCGATAACAATTTTTAAAACAATTGCTGCATTCTTTATCATTGGAGTATATCTAGTTACTGGACTTGTTTAATCCTAACATGATAGATTTAAGATTTTAGATTACAATTTTAGAAGACATGAGCAAGTAGACAAAGTCTTATTTTGGACGAGTTTACTTGCTTTTTGTTATGAAGGGGAAGTGTATTGCAAAATTGAAGTAAATGCACTAAGGTATGAGTGTATTCTCTTCTTTTCAAGGTCAGAAATGAATTTCCAAAAATTAATTTCAATCTTGCAAAAAAAAAAAATGATAAATAGTCAAAATAGTATTATAATTATGTAACAATAAAGTTTATTAAAATAACAAAGAATCGAAACGGTTCAAGAATTAAGGATGGGTGACATGACATGAAGGAATTAAAAATCGATATTACACTAAGTACAGCCAAAAAGGAAAAACAACCAGCAGACAAACTAGAGTTTGGTAAAACCTTTACGGACCATATGTTTGTCTGGAATTATACAGAGGGAGAAGGTTGGCACAACCCTCGAATTATCCCTTATCAACCAATTGCTCTAGAACCCGCAGCAACAGTATTCCATTATGGCCAAACTGTTTTTGAAGGGTTGAAAGCATATCTGACAAAAGATGAAGAAATCTTATTATTCAGGCCAGATGAAAATATGAAAAGATTAAATCGCTCAAATGACCGTTTATGTATGCCAGAAATTGATGAAGAATTAGCATTAAGTGCCTTGAAACAATTGATTTTGATTGACAGGGATTGGGTTCCTGGGGCGGAAGGTACATCCCTATATATTCGCCCATTTATGATTGCAACAGAACCATATCTAGGTGTTTCAGTAGCTAAACACTATCAATTTATGATTATTATGTCGCCAGTAGGTGCATATTATAAAGAGGGAATCAATCCTGTTAAAATTGCGGTTGAAAGCGAATATGTTCGTGCAGTTGCAGGCGGTACAGGGAATGCAAAAACAGCTGGAAACTATGCGGCTAGTTTGAAGGCTTCCGAAGTCGCCAGCAAGTTCGGCTATTCACAAGTACTCTGGCTGGATGGAAGAGAAAATCAATACATTGAAGAAGTAGGTAGTATGAATATCTTCTTTAAAATCAATGGTGAAATTATTACACCTGCGTTAAATGGAAGTATTCTAGAGGGGATTACAAGAAAATCAATTCTAGAATTGTTACGATATTGGAATGTACCGGTGGTGGAACGGAAAATTTCAATTTACGAAATCGAGAAAGCATACCACGATGGTTTATTAGAGGAAGCGTTTGGAACTGGGACAGCAGCCGTTATCTCACCAGTTGGGGAACTTCTCTGGAAAAATGAAAAATTAATTATTAATAATGGAGAAATAGGCAGTGTATCCCAAAAATTATACGATGCGTTGACAGGGATCCAAAATGGAACGGAACCAGATCCGTTTGGATGGACACTACGAGTATAGACTGAAAGGTAGTAAAGAAGTTATGACAATAAAGACCGTCTCTATTATTGGATTAGGTGCACTAGGAATATTATTTGGAAATCAATTAGCGAAGAAAATGCAGACAGACGATTTAAAAATTATTGCCGATCAGGATCGAATTGAAAGATATAAAAACGACCAGGTTTATTGTAATGGTGAACCATGTCATTTCCAATATGTTCCCCCTGAAGAAGTTTGCGAACCCGCAGACCTACTAATTTTTGCAGTTAAATTGAATGGCTTAAATGATGCCATTCAAGCCGTGAAACATCATGTTGGTGAACATACCATTATTTTATCTTTATTGAACGGAATCACTAGCGAAACGATAATTGGTGAAGCCTATGGGATGGACAAGGTTTTATATTGTGTGGCTCAGGGGATGGATGCCGTTAAAGTTGGCAATAAGCTGACTTACGACCATATGGGAATGCTCTGTTTTGGAGAACGGGAACCTGGTTTGATCTCACAAAAAGTAAAGATGGTCGGAGAATTTTTTGAAAAAATGGACGTTCCCTATGAAGTTGACCCCAATATGGTTCGCAGGCAATGGGGAAAATTCATGCTGAATGTAGGGGTAAACCAAACTGTCGCTGTTTATAAAAGTAATTATGGTGAAGTTCAAAAAGCAGGACAAGCCAGGGATATGATGATTTCAGCAATGAGAGAGGTTATCGCCCTATCAGAAAAAGAGGGAGTTCATTTAACGGAAGAAGACTTACATTATTGGCTAAACGTTTTGAGCACCTTAAGTCCAGAGGGAAAGCCATCCATGGCACAAGATGTGGAAGCAAGGCGGTTTAGTGAAGTGGAGTTATTTGCTGGTACCGTTGTGAACTTAGCTGATAAATTTGGGGTGGCTGTGCCTACAAATAAAGAGCTATATAATAGGATTAAATTAATAGAAAGTGAATATTAATTTTCACTGAAAATTATTCTGAGATTTGAAAAAAGGAAAGGCAGTTACTCATAAAATGGGAGTTGCCTTTCCTTTTTTTCATTAACAAGAAATGGAAAGGACTTATTTAATTTATTTAATAAAGATATTGTATTTTAAATTATTATAGTGTTATAATGTGGTATCATGATAATATGGTAACGTACTAAAGTAAATTAAATAATATTCTTATAAAAGGTGGTTATATTTATTATGAAACGATTAGCAACTATGATACTAGTAATTGCGGCTGTATTCACTGTTCTTAGTGCCTGCTCAAACAGTACACCGGGTGAAAAGAAAAGTGACAAAACCTTAATAATAGGGATCGACGATAAATTTGCCCCATTGGGATTCCGGGATGAAAATAATAAAATAGTTGGCTTTGATATTGATTTTGCAAAAGCGGCCGCTGAAAAAATGGGCGCAACCGTTAAATTTCAACCTATTGATTGGAAAACAAAAGAGTCTGAGTTAAGCAGTGGTCGAATTGACCTTATTTGGAATGGGTACACTATTACAGATGAACGCAAACAGAAGGTTCTTTTTACAAAACCGTATTTGAAGAATGCCCAAGTAGTTGTGACAAGAGCGGATTCAAAGCTATCAAAATTAGCTGATTTAGAGGGTAAGGTTGTTGGACTTCAATCGCTTTCTTCCGCATCTGATGCCTTAAATGAAAATCCTATCAAATCAAAAATTAAAACAATTACTGAGTTTAAGGACAATGTTCTCGCCTTAAATGACTTAAAAAGCGGCCGGTTAGATGCAGTGGTTATTGATGAAGTAGTCATCAATTATTATATGACAAAAGAGAAAGACTCTTTTAAGATATTGGATGAATCTCTTGCACCTGAAGAATATGGAATAGGTGTGAAAAAAGGGAATGAGGAATTACTTAACAAGCTTCAAAAGGCACTTGATGAAATAAATGCAGATGGAACGGCCTCTCAAATATCTAACAAGTGGTTTGGTGAAGATAAGGTATTGAAGTAATAAAGAATATAAGGCAAAGCAGGATTTCCCTTGGAAACCCTGTTTTGTTTTTGGAGGAATCCTTTTATGTCTGTTGATTATATTATCTCGATTCTTAAGCCAATGCTTGAAGGAGCACAGATGACCGTCCTTTTGTTTGTGATAGCAATTGTTGTGTCGATCCCACTGGGCTTTTTATTAACATTGGCTGTCAGAAGCACAATTAAACCATTATCTTGGCTTGCCCAAGCCTATATTTATATGATGCGGGGTACACCGTTATTGCTGCAGTTATTATTTATTTGTTTTGGGTTGCCGATGATCCCTGTGATTGGTGAATACTTGGTCTTGGATCGTTTTGTTGCGGCCTGTTTAGGGTTTATTTTAAATTATGCTGCGTATTTTGCAGAAATTTTCCGCGGCGGACTACTAGCAATTGATAAGGGCCAATATGAGGCTTCCCAAGTACTTGGGTTAAATAAATGGCAGATGACAACCAAAATCATTATGCCGCAAATGTTTAGAATTGCACTGCCAGCAGTTGCTAATGAATCAGTGACACTGGTTAAAGATACCGCACTGCTTTATGCCGTTGCCGTACCAGAATTATTGCACTTTGCTGAAACGGCTGTAAATCGGGATTTTACGATTGTTCCTTTTGTTGTGGCGGGTATCATTTACCTAGTAATGACACTTATATTAACTATTGTCTTTAAATGGATTGAAAAAAGATACAGATTTGAATAGACAGGAGGGTAAGCATGGCAATTATTGAAGTATCTAACCTGAAAAAATCATTTGGTAATCTTGAAGTACTGAAGCAGATTACCTTTAATGTTAATAAAAATGATGTAGTAGCTGTTATTGGTCCATCTGGTTCTGGAAAAAGTACAATGCTCCGCAGTCTCGTACATCTAGAACAAATTGACGCAGGAAGCATTTTGGTAGCAGGTGATTATCTGGTAAAGGACGGCATATATCCAAGACTGCCGGAAATTAAGCAGATTACTGCTAAGATGGGAATGGTCTTCCAGCATTTTAATTTGTTCCCACATCTCACCGTTCAAGAAAATCTGGAAATAGCCCCAAGACTCGTAAAGAAGGAAACGGCTTCAGAGCTTAGACAGCGCAGCATGGGACTCCTAAAAAAAATAGGTCTTACCAGTCATGCTAAGGCCTATCCAGCCAATTTATCAGGCGGTCAAAAACAAAGGGTAGCTATTGCCCGGGCATTAATGATGAATCCTGATATTTTGTTATTTGATGAGCCAACTTCTGCTCTCGATCCGGAATTAACAGGTGAGGTTTTAAAAGTAATGAAGGATTTAGCAGAAGAGCATATGACAATGATTGTGGTGACACATGAAATGGGATTTGCAAGAGAGGTGGCAAACCGAGTTGTGTTCATGGATGATGGGGAAATTGTTGAATCCGGTCATCCTTCAGATCTATTTACAAATCCAAAGTTTGATCGAACAAAAGCCTTTTTAAACAGGAGTTTTTAATTCTCTAGATGCAAAAACAATGGTTATATTTAATTAGACAGCTCATCTTGATATTTTTACAAGATGAGCTTTTTTGCATTTAAAAGGAAATAATCATCCCGTCTTTACCGGCATATGTCCCCATTGTTGCCCCCATATAACTAATAATCACTTCTTTTGGATGGAATTGCTTAATCAGTTCTTCTTTTATGGCTTCTGCATCATCTTCATTTCCGGTGTGTGTAATCCCAAATGTCAAATTCGAAAAATCCTTTCCTCTTTCTCCAATAATTTCAAGAACTCTTTTTTGAAATTTCTTTTTCCCTCGGATTTTTTCAAAAATTTCAACTTTACCACCGGCAACTCTTTCTAAAATCACCTTGATATTCAGTATTTTGGCGAGAGAACCTTGAAATTTACTTAGCCGCCCGCCTTTAACGATGTTCTCTAATGTGTCTAAAAGAACAAGTATATTCATGTTATCCCTGTAATCGATTAGGTTTGTAATGATTTCTTGTATTGAATGACCCTTTTCGGCAAGTTCTGCCGCTCGGATAATTTGGAGACCATGCCCTAATGATCCTGCTAGAGTATCAAACACAGTTACATTAGCATTGGATAGTTCCTTACCCATACAGGCTGATTGATACGTTCCACTTAGTCCAGATGAAATGGTAAGGCAAAGGATTTCGGTATCCGTGTCGAATTTAGAAAAGGCCTTAGCAAACGAGGCAGGGGAGGGTTGGGATGTCTTCGGAAGGACATCGCTAGAGAACATTTTTGTGAAAAATTCCTTTGGTGTAAGATCTACTTTTTCTAAAAACTCCTGTTCCCCAATCGTAACTGTTAAAGGAACCATCGTAATATCATATTTCTCTATTATTTCTATTGGCAGATCAGCTGAACTGTCTGTTATGATTTTAATCATTTCTCTTTCCACCTCAAGTTTTCATAAAAGATTATATTTAAGTATAACAGTTTTCCAAACATTTTGGATAACAGCAGCATGGAGTGGCTGTGTTTTAGCTACCTAAGAAAAGTGGATATCTGATATTGGAATAGAGAACGATAAGGGTAAAAGGAGGCCTGAATGGTGGGTTTAAATAGGTTTATCGGAAAAAATCAAGAAGAAAAAGGTAAGCTGGAAGAAGTTCTTGAAAATGCAATTGAAATCGAAGAAGACTTAATGCGAACGTATCTCATCACTGCAGAGCGGATTCACGATGATGATGAGCTAAAGGAACGACTTGAAAACTTTGCAGAAGGAAATGCGAAACGGACAAAACAACTGATCGATGAACTGAGCGATCACAAAAAATAGTAAAATAAAAAGGTGCCTGTTCTCCTTCATCATATAAATTGATAAAGAGAACAGGTACCTTTAATTAATCATTATCGAATGCCTTTCATGTTGCCCTGAATTTTCGGAGCTAACACTAAAAGCAATATACCAAGTACAATGGATGCTCCACCAATAACGCCGAAGTAAGTCATTTCGGTTTCTGGTGTGTAAAATTTAACGATTTGTGCGTTAATGGCTTGTGCTGCCGCACTTGATAGGAACCATAAGCTCATGGTTTGTGCCGAGAACGCAGAAGGAGCTAATTTAGTCGTTGCTGATAATCCTACTGGAGATAAGCATAATTCACCAAGCACAACGATTAAATAACTTAGAACGAGCCATAATGGATTTACCAATGAATCTGTACCGCCAAAGTAAGCAGGTAATAGAATGACTAGGAATGATAAACCAGCGAAAAGTAAACCTAGGGAAAACTTTTGCGGTATTGTTGGTTCGCGTTTTCCTAATTTAACCCACAACCAAGCAAATACAGGTGCTAAAGTAATAATAAACAACGGGTTTAATGATTGGAACCATGCTGGAGAAATTTTAATACCAGCAAAGTTAAGCTGTGTCCGTGAATCTGCGTAGCTTGCAAGGATTGTTGAGCCCTGTTCTTGAATCGCCCAGAACATAACAGATGCAATAAATAATGGAATATATGCAATAAGACGAGACCGTTCTATTTTTGTAGTCTTAGAGCTGCGATACATCACAATAAAATAAAGAGTTGGAATTAATATTCCTAAAATACCGACTAGATTGATAAAGGTATCGAATGTTAAAAGTCCTTTAGGAATGGCAATAGCACAAATAATGGCAATAATAACAATCGCTAATCCAATATAGGTAAACACTTTTTTACGCTCAGCAGGTGAGAGAGGGTTTGCAATGTTCTGACCTGCAAGACCAAGACTTTTTTTCTTTGTTGCTAAAAACATGACTAATCCTGCGAACATACCAACAGCAGCAACCCCAAAGCCTAAGTGGAAACTGTAATTCATAACAGATCCAACAATTAATGGAGAAATGAAGGCTCCAAGGTTAATCCCCATATAGAAAATACTGAACCCTGCATCACGACGATGGTCAGTTTCACTATACAATTCACCCACAACAGTCGAAACATTGGGTTTCAGCAATCCAGTACCAAGGATAATCAATACCATGGAAACAAAGAATAATGTGACGGATCCTGGGATGGCAAGTGCAATGTGTCCGAACATGATAAGGATTCCACCGTAAAAAATAGCCTTAGATGTTCCGAAAATACGGTCAGCCAGCCAGCCTCCAATAATACCGGACATATAAACGAGTGAACCGTAAATGGACATGATTGAAAGTGCAAGGGTTTTATCCATTCCCAAGCCACCCTCGGTAACTTTATAATACATGTAGTAAACGAGGATTGCCCTCATTCCATAATAAGAGAATCTCTCCCAAAACTCTGTAAAGAAAAGAGTGAATAAGCCCTTTGGATGTCCGAAGAATCCTGTTTGAGGTACACTTTCCACAATTTTCTGCCTATTTATGTTTGACATCTTACAACCTCCTTTTCATTATTCTATAATACTTTCTGAGTGTTTGAATTGTCAAAAACTTTTTTTGGAAATCAATTGTTTAATGGATAAAAACCCTTATAAATCAATATATTTTATCCTTTTAATCATTAAAGAAAGTTTTTTTAAAATAATAACATGATTCTGATTTATGTGATTTCTCTTATATAAGGTACCCCCAAAGGGACTAGGAGATTCGCCGAAAGAACGTAAATATGCGCTGATAGGACGAAAAAATGCCGAAAGAATATAAGTACCATGAACAGCCACGGCAAAATGTACCGAAGGCGGTTCATGGTCATTAATTATTTCAGGCTTTTTCCGCTCTCGTATTTACTTTTTCTAACATATTACGAATTGCTTCATCTATTCGTTCGGTTTGCCCAAGTTTAAGCCATTTTTTCGGAATAAGTTTATATATAGAGTTGCTGCCCTTTAGATAGCTATAGATGATCCGAGTTTCATCTAAGGTATCTTTGCTTACTTTCACTTTGGTATTCCATGGGTCATCCCCAAAGCAGGATAAAATATGTTCCTTCATGGCTGGCATAAGTTGATTGATATCTTTGTCCATCTGATTATATTTTTTACTAAAAAGAACTTTGTTGCCCTTAATTAGAAAAAGTTTGAGAATGCTGGCATTAAGGTTTTCGAGAATGACAATATTCTGATTTGCTTCTGTAAATTCAATTACTTTTTCTTTATTTATAAGAGCGTGGATCAAATCTAAATTATCTCGATATTTTGCCGCAATTTCAAATTTGGAATTTTTGGCAGCCTCGATCATTTGTTGATTTATTTCATCAATAATACTCATGTCAGTACCAGACAGCAACGCAATAATTTTGTTTATTATACGTTTGTACTGTTCAACTGCTTCTTCCTTGAAACAAATACCAAGGCACAATCCTAACGAGTAATTTAAACATGGGGCGTTCAAGTTGTAAGGCTGGCTGCAGTTTATTTTATAGAAATCTTTTATCCCAAGAATTGCTCCCTCAACTGTACGTCTGCTTGAAAATGGACCAAAATAATAAGCTTTTTCATCCTTTTCACTAGTAACAATCTCAATCCTCGGGAAATTGCCTTCCATTTGGATGCGAATATAGACGTAAGATTGAGGATTTTTCATCATCTTATTAAATAAAGGCTTAAATTCTTTTATTAATTTACACTCGAGCATGAATGCTTCAAATTCTGTATCTGTAGGGATGTAGGTAAAATCGGCTATGTTGGCTTTAAGTTTTTTTATCTTTTGATGGTGAGCCTTGGAGTTTTGAAAATAAGTTGAAACTCTATTCTTAAGATTTTTTGCCTTTCCTACATAAATAATCCTGCCTAGTGAATCTTTCATAAGGTAAACACCAGGGTGAGAGGGAAGGTTCTTCACCTTATCTTTTACATTCATTTTAATTCCTCCCATAATTAACTGTATTGTATCATGATTATCAAATGTGGCAGATTATTTGTGGAAATAAAATAGGCATACTAGTCATTGACTTTGACGTTGCGTAAAGGTGTATCGTTGATTTATAAGGAGGTGACCCGAGTGGAGTATACAGTGCAAAAGCTGGCTAGTTTGGCTGGGGTGAGCACCAGAACGCTAAGGTATTATGATGAAATTGGAATTCTTAAGCCGGCAAGAATTAATTCGTCAGGATATCGGATCTATGGGCAGGCGGAAGTTGACAGGTTACAACAAATTTTATTCTATCGGGAGTTGGATGTTAGTCTGGATCGAATCAAAGACATTGTAACGGCTCCTTCCTTTGATGGTACGGCCGCACTTAGAGAACATCGTGAAAAACTCCTTGAAAAAAAAGAACAATTAGAAGTATTAATTGCCAATGTCGATAAAAGCATAGCTTTAACTGAAGGGAGAATGAACATGTCTAATAAAGAAAAGTTCGAAGGCTTTAAGAAAAAAATGGTAGAAGATAATGAGGAAAAGTATGGTAAAGAAGTTCGTCAAAAATATGGTAATGATGCAGTCGATCAATCAAATAAAAAAGTAATGAATATGACTAAGGAGCAGCATGACCAGGTTACTGTCTTAGCCGAACAAGTGACAGAAACCTTAGCTGAAGCATTTAAAACTGGTGACCCTGCTGGGGAGTTAGCACAAAAAGCAGCTGCACTGCATAAACAATGGCTTTGCTATTTCTGGAATCAATACAGTAAGGAGGCCCATGCAGGACTTGCGCAAATGTATGTAGACGATGAAAGATTTACTGCCTACTATGATAAAGAACAGCCAGGTACAGCTGAATTTTTAAGAGATGCAATTCACATATACACGGGTATGAAAAAATGATAGTAAAATAACAGATAAGCAAATGTAAGCCCCTTAAATACCTAAAACCTTTCTGCATTAACGCTTTGGTGCAGGAAGGTTTTAGGCGTTTTTTTTATTATTTTTACAAAATTTACATATTTCGCTAGTAACAGCTGAATATTATATGTCATAATAGTCTTAAAATTTAATATATTATTATATTTCAGAAATTAAAGAAGCAATAGATTATTAGGTGGGGATAAATGTGAATAAAGAACCTATTCTACAGATAAAAAACCTGAGGGTATCGTTTCAATCTGGAAAAAAACTCTTACCTGCAGTTGATGGGATTAGTTTTAACTTAAAAGAAGGAGAGATTCTCGGAATTGTAGGGGAATCTGGAAGCGGCAAGAGTGTCACTTCTTTAGCTGCCATGGGGTTAATTCCATCACCCCCAGGTAAAATTGAGCACGGTGAAATTGTTTTTGAGGGAAAAGATCTGAAAAATATCTCCGAAAAAGAGTGGAGAAAAATCCGTGGGAATCAAATTTCAATGATATTCCAGGAACCGATGACATCGTTAAACCCCTTATTTACCATTGGTAATCAGTTAATGGAAGCAATCCGCTTACATACTAACCTCACAAAAAGAGAAGCGTATTCTCGCAGTATTGAGTTATTAACACTTGTTGGTATTCCAAGAGCAGAGGGTATCCTGAAAGAGCATCCCCACCAATTATCTGGCGGAATGAGACAACGTGTCATGATTGCAATGGCAATGGCGTGCAATCCTAGAGTGCTGATTGCGGACGAGCCAACAACCGCTCTCGATGTTACGATTCAAGCACAAATTCTCGCATTAATGAGGGATTTAAATAAAAAAACCAATACGTCCATCATTCTGATCACCCACGACTTAGGGGTTGTCGCGGAAATTTGCGAACGCGTGATTGTTATGTATTCAGGGCAAATCGTTGAACAGGGTGATGTCAGGACAATACTCAAAAATCCTCAGCATCCTTATACAAAGGGTCTATTAAAATCCGTACCCGACCTGAGAGGAAAAAAAGACCGCCTTTACAGCATTCCTGGTACAGTTCCTGCACCAGGTACCATCCAAAAAGGCTGCAGATTCGCGGCAAGATGTGCGGATGTATTCAGTCAGTGCCGTGAAGAATCACCTGTATTAACGAAAATGGAAAAAGACGGACATGAAGTGCGCTGTTTCCTACATACATTGAAGGAGGGGAGTGACAGGAATGTCGGAGTTACTTCTTGAGGTAAATGGTTTGAAAAAGTACTTTCCTATAACTGGTGGACTTTTTGGAAGGAAACAAGGCGAGGTCAAAGCAGTTGATGATGTTTCATTTTTCGTTAGAAAAGGAGAGACATTGGGCATTGTGGGTGAAAGCGGCTGCGGAAAGTCGACCACAGGCCGTCTGCTTATGCGTTTGATTGAAGCAAGTGAAGGAAAGATAGTTTTTGAAGATAAAGAGATTACCAGTATGTCAAAAGCTGAATTAAGAAAAACTCGCCGTGATATCCAGATGGTATTCCAAGACCCGTATGCATCGTTAAACCCAAGACATTCTATTGAACAAATTCTTGAAGAGCCACTTATTGTTCATGGTATTGGCACAAAAGAGGAACGCAGGAAACAAGTGAGAGAAATGCTTGAGGTGGTCGGTTTAAGCAGCTACTATGCAAAAAGATATCCCCACCAATTCAGCGGCGGTCAGCGTCAGCGGATTGGGATAGCTAAAGCCTTGATGACTAAACCTAAGCTGATAATAGCAGATGAACCTGTGTCAGCACTCGACGTTTCTATTCAGGCTCAAGTACTTAACTTAATGAAGGATATCCAAAAGGAGTTTCAGCTTACCTACATATTTATAGCACATGATTTAGGCGTCGTACGCCATATTAGTGATCGTGTTGGAGTGATGTATTTAGGAAGATTGATAGAACTATCCGAAAGTGAGGAGCTATATGAAAATCCGAAGCATCCGTATACTAAGGCGCTGCTTTCGGCTGTACCCATCCCTGACCCTGATATCAAGAGGGAAACAATTTTAATAGAAGGAGAGATTCCAAGTCCAGCAAATCCTCCTTCAGGCTGTGCCTTCCATACACGATGTTCACACGTGATGGACGTTTGTAAAACGACTAGACCTACAGAACAAAATCAAAACGGTCATTTTGTTGCATGTCACTTATATAACAAGTGATTAGCGGCATTCATGATAAAAAAAACAAAAGTACAGGGGGTAAAAAAAGCTTATGAAGAAAAGGTCTTTTAAACTGCTGTTGATTTCTCTATTAGCCATCAGCATGTTTTTAGTTGGTTGTAACAGCAAGACGAATGAAGAAATAGGGAATAAGAAGGATCCTGCCTCTGGCAGTGGATCGAAAAAGGATACACTTGTCTATGGTCGTGGCGGAGATTCAACATCACTTGATCCGATTACGACAACTGAAGGGGAAGCCTTTAAAGTAACCGAAAATATTTATGAAACATTACTGCAGTATGGCGACCAAGATACCACTATTAATCCTGGACTTGCAGAATCATGGCAAGTTACACCTGATGGGTTAACTTATACCTTTAAGCTTCGTCAAGGAGTTAAATTCCATGACGGAACTGATTTTAATGCAGAAGCGGTTGTCTTCAACTTTGACCGTTGGATGAATGGAAACGCCGATAGTTTCCCTTACTATTCCATGTTTGGTGGGTATAAAGGGGAAGAAGGACATGTAATTAAAGAAGTTAAAGCAGTGGATGCAAATACAGTGCAGTTTGTATTATTTAGACCGCAAGCACCATTCCTTAAAAACCTTGCGATGTCGCCATTTGGAATTGCAAGCCCTGCGGCTGTTAAAAAATATGGTGACAAATTCAGACAAAATCCAGTTGGAACAGGACCATTTAAATTCGTTGAATGGAAAGAGAATGATACCATTACACTTGAAAAGAATCCTGATTACTGGCAAAAAGGCCTGCCAAAGTTAAATAAACTTATTTTCCGTGTCATTCCTGAAAATACAGCACGTCTTAATGCACTTGCTAATGGCGAGATTGATGTGATGGATGGGTTGAACAATTCAGATGAAGCTACAGTAAAAGCAAATGCTAACCTCCAAGTTATTGAACGACCTTCAATGAATGTTGGCTATATTGGCTTAACCACTACGCGTAAACCATTTGATAATAAACTAGTCCGTCAAGCGATTAACTACGCTGTTGATAAAAAATCAATTATCGATGCATTTTATGGTGGAAAGGCGCTGCCTGCTGTCAATCCAATGCCTCCTTCCATTGAAGGCTATAACAAGGCAGTTGAGCCATACCCATATGATTTAGAAAAAGCCAAGGCATTGCTGAAGGAAGCGGGATACGAAAAAGGTTTTGAAATTGACCTATGGGCTATGCCAGTAGCTCGCCCTTATATGCCAGAAGCGCAAAAGGTGGCAGAAGTTATTCAAGAGAGTCTAAGTAAAATAAATGTCAAAGCCAAAATCCAATCGGTTGACTGGGCTACTTATTTAGATAAAGCAGCTAAAGGTGAATTTGATATGTTCATGTTGGGTTGGACAGGTGATAATGGCGACCCGGATAACTTCCTTTACACATTGCTTGATAAGGACAGTATTGGAAGCAATAACTATTCTCAATACAGCAGTGACCCATTACACGATATTTTAATTAAAGCACAGACAGAAACAGATCAAGCTAAGCGTAATGCCCTTTATGAGGAAGCTCAGGTAATTATTCATGATGATGCCCCATGGGTTCCGCTTGTACACTCAACCCCATTATTGGCAGCAGGAAAAGATGTGGTAAATTATTTGCCGCACCCAACAGGCTCAGAAGCACTTACAAAAGTTGAATTTAAATAATAATGACAGAGAGGGGAGGGAATTTTCCTCCCCTTTTGTTAAAGAAATTCATTCTTGTCTTTTTTTTAGTAAAAGGGGTGAAAAATTTGTTTACATATACAGTCCGCCGCGTGTTCTCTTTAATACCTGTTTTAATTGGAATGACACTTGTCGTTTTTGCTATTATCCATGCCATTCCTGGTAATCCGGCTCAAGTCATTCTTGGTCAAAGAGCAACAGCAGAATCAATTGCCACTTTAACAAAGGAATTAGGTTTGGACAGACCTTGGTACATACAATACGGAGATTATATTAATGCCCTACTACATGGAGATTTGGGAGTTTCGCTCAGAACAAGGGGACCTATTAACGAGGAAATTTGGTCCTATCTGGCCGCAACCGCAGAATTAACGATTGTAGCAATGGGGATTGCCGTTTTTGTAGGGGTAAATGCCGGTATTGTTAGTGCGTGGTTCTCGAAATCTTGGTTTGATTATGTCGCAATGATCCTTGCACTTATTGGGGTATCACTGCCCATTTTTTGGCTGGGGTTAATGGAGCAATGGGTATTTTCAATTGAATTAGGCTGGCTTCCAACAACAGGTAGAGAGAATGTTAGAGATCCAGTTTCTGCGATTACGAATCTTTATTTAATTGATACCCTATTACAAGGTAGATTTGATCAGTTTATAACAGTGCTTAAACACTTGGTACTGCCAAGTATGGCATTAGCCACTATTCCAATGGCGATTATTGCCAGAATGACCCGTGCAGCGATGCTTGAGGTAATGAAGTCAGACTATATTCGTACTGCCAGAGCAAAGGGGCTTCGAATGTTTTGGGTAGTTTACAAGCATTCCTTGAAAAACGCCATTATTCCGGTTCTAACGATCATTGGTTTGCAAACAGGACTTCTTTTGGGTGGGGCAATATTAACAGAAACAATATTTGGCTGGCCAGGAATTGGCAGGTATCTATATGATGCGATCGGTTACCGTGATTACCCTGTCATCCAATCAGGTATTTTGATTATAGCGGCAATTTTTGTACTCATTAATTTACTCGTAGATCTTTTATATGTATTTGTTGATCCACGAATTAAATACACGAAATAGAGGAGGTATGAAAAGTGGCGGAACTTGCAAAGAACGCAGCAGATATTTCTCTAAGGGGTATTGAGGAAAAACTGACACCTCCCTGGAAAGAAGCATGGATTTCATTTTATAAAAACCGATTGGCACTAGCGGGCTTAGGAATTGTCATCTTTTTTATCATTATCGCTATTTTTGCACCATTAATAGCTCCATATAGCTTTAAAGAGCAAGTGTTGACAGATCGAATGCGCCCGCCTTCCAGTGATCATTGGTTTGGGACAGATGACTTTGGGCGCGATATTTTTTCTAGAATCATATACGGTTCAAGAATATCTTTATGGGTAGGATTTTTTTCCGTTTTAGGCTCCGTTGTCTTTGGCACAATCCTAGGAATTGTAGCTGGATATTATGGACGCTGGGTGGATGCGATCATTTCACGTATTTTTGATATCATGCTGGCATTTCCGAGTATTTTATTGGCAATTGCAGTAGTTGCCATCCTTGGGCCATCGCTGCAAAACGCATTGATTGCGATTGCTGTAATAAATATACCAAACTTTGGTCGCCTCGTTCGGTCAAAGGTATTAAGTGTTAAACAGGAAGAATATATTATGGCCGCTCGAGCAGTCGGGATGAGAGATACACGAATCCTCTTCCATCACATTTTACCAAACAGTATCTCCCCGGTTATTGTCCAAGCTACTCTAGCGATTGCCACCTCCATTATTGAAGCTGCAGCTCTGGGGTTTTTAGGAATGGGTGCTCAGGCTCCCACACCTGAGTGGGGGAAAATGCTTGCAGATTCTAAAAATTACATTACGCAAGCACCATGGACACTATTTTTTCCTGGGATCGCCATCATGCTGACCGTACTGGGATTCAATTTAATGGGTGATGGACTGAGAGATATTCTGGATCCTAAAATGAAAAACTGAGCACATCCCCGCTTCAATATTAAAATCGAGACCCTGTTTAGGGTTTTTTTTGATGGATAATAGATTTCCTAAATTTTAGCTCAATTGGTCACATAAACGAATAAATTTCATTGTTTTTATAGGTGCAGAAAGATTATAATTAAAATTATGATTAGATAATTTCATATTGTTGTGAAAAAAAGTCTTGTATTCTATCCTTATGGGGGGAATCATTTTTGATAGACCGTGATGTTTCTTTAAAAGAGATAAGTATTGTCTTTATAGGATTTATGGGTGTAGGGAAAACTAGCATTGGTAAAGCTGTAGCGAAAAAACTTTACCGTGATTTTATCGATATTGATGAAGAAATTGAGAAAGAATATAATATGCCAGTTTCGCAAATTTTTAAAAAAATTGGTGAAAAAGCTTTTCGGGAAAGAGAAAAGAGTCTAATAACAAGTTTATGCAACAAAAAGATGAAGATTATTTCTGTCGGCGGGGGAGCTTTTTTACAAGAAGAAATTAAACAGGTATGTTTATCTTCCTGCCACGTATTTTTTCTAGATTTATCATGGGAAAATTGGAAGGATCGGATTAGTCTTTTGATTGACAGTCGCCCTGTTTTACAAGGAAAGACGATCGATGAGATTGAAGAGCTCTTTTATAATCGACAAGAAATCTACTCTGATTATCACTCCAAAGTAGTAACTGATAATCAGGATGTAGAAGAGGTAGCCGATTATATCGTTGAATCATTAAAACTAGCATGGGAATTATATGATTAAATAGCTGCTAATATTTATATTGAAAAGAGTAATGTTAAAGAAACAAATCTTCTCTACAATAGTTTTGTAGGATTATTGTTTCTTTTTTTATTGGGGTGCAAGACCACATATTTATAGATTCTTTGCTTAGAAACCTGCAAATGGATGATCTTATTTATATTAGAATTGGAGTGGGGCACATGAAAAAGACAATTACAGTTAGAGGGGTGACCCTTGGTGAAGGGGCTCCGAAAATCTGTGTACCAATGGTAGGAACATCCTTACCTCAATTAATAGAAGAAGCACATTCTTTAAAAACACTAGATTTAGATATTGTAGAATGGCGTGTGGATTTCTTCGAGCAGGTTGAACAGATTGAGACAGTGATCGAAGCTTTAAAGGAAATTCGTGCCATTTTAACGGAGACACCGCTCGTCTTCACTTTTCGAAGCGCACAAGAGGGTGGTGAAAAGGAAGTAAGCACAGCTTTTTATTTTGCATTAAACAAAGCAATTTTAGAGACGGGCTTGATAGATATCGTTGACGTTGAGTTATTTAATGAAGAAAACGATGTTAAAGCATTTGTTAATGCTGCACATATAAAAAGTGTCTATGTGATTATTTCTAACCATGATTTTGATAAGACACCTACAAAGGAAGAAATTGTATCCCGCTTACGGAAAGCGCAGGAATTGGGTGGAGATTTACCGAAAATTGCAGTGATGCCAACAAATACAGCTGATGTGTTGACACTCTTAGACGCAACCAATACGATGAACGAACAGTACGCTGATAGACCGATTATAACCATGTCAATGGCAGGTAAGGGTATCATCAGTCGCTTGGCAGGAGAAATATTTGGTTCTGCATTAACTTTTGGTGCAGCAAAAAAAGCTTCTGCACCAGGGCAGGTTGCGGTTCAGGAATTACGAAGTGTATTAAACCTGCTTCATGCCAACCTATAAGTAGTTGCTCAAGCACTCATGCCGAGTGCTTTTTTTATAATTTAAATTACTATACAAATCAATTCATTCAAGTTAAACTATAGTTAAGCATATAATTCCAATAAGAAAGGTAGGAATTAAATATGACGGAAACTATTCGCTCGATCCCTCGTCCGCTTGTAAAGACAAACCAATGGGTTATTGTTTTAAGTGTGCTGTTAACATGGGTGTCCGGCTTGGAGTGGTTTTTATT
Organism: uncultured Bacillus sp.; assembly: GCA_963530265.1. Classification (GTDB taxonomy): domain Bacteria; phylum Bacillota; class Bacilli; order Bacillales; family Cytobacillaceae; genus Neobacillus. The sequence goes on along the minus strand of CAUSCO010000037.1, from coordinate 14,880 downwards.
AGTACCATTTCTTTCAGGGCTAAGCGGACTTCTATTCGGATTTAATCCGATTATGCAGCTGGCAAAACCTTTTTTAAGGAAGGAGCCTAAGGCTTACATCCCTGAGGATTGGGAGCAGCAGCAATTTAATCAGACAATTGCTGTTTCTTGCCTTGGAATTGGCTTCATAAGCTTTTTATTAGGCTGGAATACAGTTGGCTATATTTTTATTACAATTGTTGCCGTGGCGGCATTTGTGGCCATTTTGGGATTTTGTATTGGCTGTTTTATTCATTTTCAATGGAAACAATATAAATATAGAAGAACACTCTAATAAAAGATATTAAATTCAAGGCTCTTGCTGTTGCAGGAGCTTTTTTTGGTGTTTTTCAGTGGAACGAATCTGAATTGATAAGTTTCGTTTTTATGTATAGTAACTTGCATAATCTAACATAATTATTGTAAGCGTTTTCAATAAAAAGAGAGATAATTTTCTGTTAAAATTGAAAATTAGGTTATTTTTATATTGAATAATTATATATCTGAGTGTATAATAATTCATTATTAAGTAACATGGGAGTTGAAGAAATGAAAGCTGCAATCATTGGTGGAACAGGTTATGGGTCCATTGAGTTAGTCAGGTTAATTAATAAGCACCCCTATTTGGAGATTGGTTCTGTTGTTTCAAACTCCCAGGCTGGGTTTAGTTTTAGCGATGTTTATCCACATCTTTCTAACATTAATTTTCAGCCGCTTGAAACATTTAATGTAGATAGATTAAGGAAAGAAAATGACCTTGTTTTTTTTGCTACTCCTTCAGGTGTGAGTAGCAAACTTGTGCCTCAACTAGTTGAAACGGGATTGAAGTGTATAGATTTATCAGGAGATTTTCGGCTAAGATCTGCTGAAGAATATGAATCTTGGTATAAGCACTCACCCGCTGAGGAAAAATATTTAAGTCAAGCAATATACGGAATAAGTGAAATTTATAAAGAGGGGATCACCGAGGCATCTTTAATTGCCAATCCGGGCTGCTATCCAACTGCAACGTCACTTGGGCTTATTCCAATCTTAAAATCTAACTTAGCAGATAAAAATTCATTCATAATAGATGCAAAGTCTGGTGTATCTGGTGCTGGAAGAGGACTTTCACTAACCTCTCATTACGCAGAAATAAATGAAAACATTAAAGCTTATAAACTAGGAAAACATCAACATATACCAGAAATAGAACAAGTTCTTTCTGACGAGTGCGGTAGTCCAATAACCATTACCTTTACAACCCATCTTGTTCCTATGACAAGGGGCATCATGTGTACGATGTATGTGAATCTAAAAGAGAAAATTTCAACAAAAAAAGTTATTGATTTATATAAACAATTTTATCAAGAATCTCATTTTATAAGAGTACGGTCAGAGGGGAATATCCCTTCTACAAAAGAAGTTCTAGGTTCGAATTATTGTGATATCGGCTTGCATGTCGATGAACGAACCAATCGCTTAACGATTATCTCCGTTATCGACAATTTAGTTAAAGGAGCTGCAGGTCAGGCAATCCAAAACGTAAATTTAATGAATGGTTGGGATGAGCGAACGGGGCTTACCGATATTCCACTGTATCCATAGATTCAAATTAATAAATTACTAGTAAATAAAAGAGCTATATATGAATAATTGGAAATTTCAAGGGGGAAATTACATTGACGCAAGCAACAACAAGCAACGAAATTGTTGTTTTGGATGATGAAAGTATAACCTTACCAAAGGGATATAGTGCAGGGGGCCTGCACTGCGGGGTAAAAAGAAAAAAGCTGGACCTAGGTTACATTATTTCAGAGATACCCGCAACGGTTGCGGGAGTGTATACAACCAACATTTTTCAAGCAGCCCCATTATTAGTAACACAGGAGAGCATTGCAAAAGAAAATAAGATCCAAGCAATCCTGGTGAATTCCGGTAATGCCAATGCCTGTACAGGAGAGCAAGGTCTTAAGGACGCGTTTGAGATGCAAAAAGATTTTGCGGATGAATTAGGAATTAAAGAACATCTCGTTGCAGTAACCTCAACTGGTGTCATCGGAGACCTGCTGCCAATGGATAAAATTAAAACAGGAATTAAACATATTCTCCAGCTTGAGCATAAAGATGAAATGAAATTTATGAAAGCTATCTTGACCACAGATACATGTGTAAAACACTTAGGAGTTCAAATGAAAATAGATGGAAAAACTGTCAGCATCGGCGGCACTTCCAAGGGATCTGGAATGATTCATCCCAACATGGCCACAATGCTTGGCTTTGTTACAACCGACGCAAATATAGCACATGACGATTTACTAGCTGCACTTCGAGATGTGACTAACCACACTTTCAATATGATTACGGTTGATGGTGATACAAGTACCAATGACATGGTCCTTGTAATGGCTAATGGCTTAGCAGAGAATAATCAACTGACGAAAGACCACCCGGATTGGGAAGTTTTTAAACAAGGGTTACAAATCGTTTGTGAATCACTAGCTAAAAAGATTGCTAGAGATGGTGAAGGTGCTACCAAACTAGTTGAGGTTCAAGTGAACAGTGCATACAGCCAGGCTGCAGCAAGAGCAGTTGGAAAATCGATTATTTCTTCTAATCTTGTAAAAACAGCAATCTATGGAACAGATCCAAATTGGGGCAGAATCGTTACAGCAATTGGCTATAGTGGTGTGCCTGTCGAACCCAATGCCATTAAGGTTTTAATTGGACCTTACACAGTTTTCGAAAATGGGCTGCCAAGTCCATTTGTGGAAGAAGAAGTAAAGGGATACTTAGAATTGGAAAGTGTCAAACTGATTGTTGAATTAAACCAAGGTGACTACAGTGCAACTGCCTGGGGATGCGATCTAACTTACGACTACGTAAAAATTAATGCATCTTACCGCACTTAAGGGAGGTCGAACATGAAATATTTTGTCATTAAGTGTGGCGGAAGTGTGTTAGAAAATCTGCCAAGATCCTTTTATGAAGATATCGTAAGAATGCATGAATCTGAAGAATGGATGCCAATCATTGTCCATGGCGGCGGTCCACTGATTACATCATTATTAAAAAACTTACATGTTGAAACCACTTTTGTTAATGGTCTTCGAGTAACCAATCATGAAATTTTAGATATTGTTGAAATGGTCCTAAGCGGTTCGGTTAACAAACAGGTGGTTAGAAACATTGTTGAGGTAGGCGGAAATGCAATTGGTATAAGTGGCGTGGACGGAGGGTTATTAATAGCTGAGCCGGCGCCAAATTCCAAGACATTAGGCTTTGTAGGAGACGTAGTTGAGGTAAATCAAGTCCTTATCCAAGGTATTATCAATCAAGGCTATATTCCAGTCATCTCACCTATCGGGATAGATGCGAGCGGACAACGTTTCAACATTAATGGAGATATGGCTGCCAGTGCGATTGCAAAAGCTATGGAAGCTAATCTTTGTTTCATTAGTGATATTCCGGGGATATTGATTGAAAAAAATGGCGAGAAAACAAAACTAGATAAAGCTTCAAAATCTTTTATTGAAGAGTTAATTGATAACGAGACGATTTATGGAGGGATGATCCCAAAGGTAAAGGCTGCTATTGACGGTCTTGTTCATAATATACCGGAGGTTGGAATCATCAACGGTTTTGAAAAGAATAGCTTAATTGATTATATCAATGGCAAAGAAGTTGGTACAAAAATTGTCTTAAAAGAGGAGATTGCGTAATGGTAAATAAAACTTCCGTTTCCCTAACCTCGCCTATTATGGACACTTACAGTCGTTTCCCTGTGACGTTAGTAAAGGGAAAAGGGAGTTATGTGTGGGACGATAAAGGGGACAAATACTTAGATTTCACATCGGGAATTGCTACCTGTAATTTAGGGCATGTTCCATATGCAGTTAAAGAAAAGCTTGAGGAACAGTTGCAAAATCTATGGCACTGTTCCAATCTTTATAACATACCTAACCAGCAGCAGCTTGCTGCATTACTGACCGCCAATAGTTGCGGTGACCAGGTTTTTTTCTGTAATAGTGGTGCTGAAGCAAATGAAGCTGCTATTAAACTAGCAAGAAGATATGCAAATAATGTAAAGGGAAGCGGCTTATCGGAAGTCGTCACTTTCCAGCAATCGTTCCATGGGAGAACATTAGCGACCTTAACGGCAACAGGACAAGAAAAAATTCAACAAGGCTTTTCACCATTAATGCCTGGATTCAGTTACCTGCCCTTTAATGATGAAAAGGCAATTGAGGAACTATCAACTATTAAACCGGCGGCAGTTTTACTAGAACTTGTCCAGGGCGAGGGCGGAGTTATTCCCGCAAACCCAGACTGGGTAAAAAAACTTGACCAGATATGTAAAGATAACGATATCCTGCTTATGGTAGACGAAATTCAAACAGGAATAGGGAGAACAGGCACGCTGTTTGCATATGAACAATATTGTATTGAGCCTGATGTTATTAGTATTGCTAAAGGTCTTGGTTCAGGTTTTCCAATCGGAGCGATTATTGCTAAAGAAGAGGCAGCAAAGGGTTTTGAACCGGGCAGCCATGGCAGTACCTTTGGAGGAAACCCCCTAGCAACTGCCGCAGGGTTAGCAACCGTTACTCACATTCTTGATACCCATCTATTAAACCATGTAAATGAAATGTCAGTATATCTTGATCTTCAGCTTCAAAGTCTGAAAGAAAAGTACTCATTTATAAGTGAAATCCGCGGTAAAGGGCTGTTAAAAGGAATGGTTATTGAAACCAATGCTTTAGTCATTGTTCAAAAGGCTATCGAAAATCATCTTCTTATCTTAACAGCCGGTCCGAATGTGGTTCGGATTTTACCGCCCTTAACAGTAACAAAAGAAGAAGTGAATGAATTTATTGAAGCATTGGAAAAAACATTCCAAATTATGGAGAAAGGCGCGTGAGTATGTTGGAGAATGGTTATCTTACTTTGGAAACAGGAGAAGTGTTTGAAGGTGTACTGATTGGTGCCGAAGAAGATGCTCTTGGGGAAGTAGTTTTTAATACAAGTATGACTGGTTACCAAGAAATCATTACGGATCCATCATACGCCGGACAAATCATTACCTTCTGCTATCCAATCATTGGAAACTATGGCATTAATGCATGGGATGATGAAAGTATCACTCCTGCATTGGCAGGAGTTGTGATTGGTGATTTATGTGAAACGCCAAGCCATTATCAATCAATAAATAAATTTTCTGAAAAGCTTAAACAGTCAGGGGTAACGGGTCTTGCTGGTGTGGATACAAGGCTTCTCGTCAAGACCATTCGTACCCGCGGAACAGTTAAAGGCTATTTAAGCAAAAAAAAGGAACTTAACCTACCTGCTCAAAAAGCACCACTATGGGTGGATAAAGTATCAACAAAAAAGATTCAATCGTTTAAAAATAACGGGCCACATGTGGTGCTAATGGATTACGGCTTTAAAAAGTCCATCCTTAATGCTCTTTTAGATGATAACTGCACTGTCACCATTGTTCCATACAACACTCCTTATGAAAAAGTGAAAGCTTTGAATCCTGATGGTGTCCTGTTAAGCAATGGACCTGGCGATCCGATGGAATTGAAGAAATGGTTTCCAGAAATTAAAAAAATTACGCAAGCCTATCCGACACTCGGAATTTGTCTTGGGCATCAACTAATCGCCTTAGCATATGGGGCTAAAACCAGCAAACTTGCCTACGGGCATCGGGGCGGCAATCATCCGGTCAAGGAGTTAACGACTGGTAAAGTTAAAATAACAGCTCAAAATCATGGGTATGTAGTTATAGACGATAGTATCGATCAAAATGTATTTCATGTTACTTACCGCAATGTGAATGATAAAACCATTGAAGGTCTTAAACATAAAACATTCCCGATTCAAACCGTCCAATTTCATCCAGAAGCCCATCCGGGACCTAGCGATACCGAATATATTTTAAAAGATTTTGTGAGTCAGATCGCATCATTGGGAGAGAACATTTATGCCGTTAAATAAAGAATTAAAAAAGGTACTAGTAATTGGTTCAGGCCCAATTGTAATTGGGCAGGCGGCAGAATTTGATTATGCCGGAACACAGGCGTGTATCGCCCTAAAAGAAGAAGGAATTGAAGTAGTTTTAATTAATAACAACCCGGCTACCATTATGACTGATGAAGCCGTTGCGGATAAGGTATATATTGAACCGTTAAACATTGCGACCATTGAAAAAATTATTCAGAAGGAAAAACCTGATGGTGTAATTGGCACGTTGGGCGGTCAAACAGGATTAAATTTAACTGTTGAACTTTTCGAACAAGGGATATTAGAAAAATACAATGTATCATTATTAGGAACTTCTGTTGAGTCCATCAAAAATGGTGAAGACAGAGAAAGGTTCCGCAACCTGATGATAAAGATTGGAGAACCGATACCAGAGTCTGCCATCATTCACAGCAGCGACGAGGGAGTCGAGTTTGTTAAAAAAATTGGATTTCCGGTCATTATTCGCCCAGCCTATACGCTAGGTGGAGATGGCGGTGGATTTGCCTATAATGACGCAGAATTTGAAATCGTTCTAAAAAAGGGATTAGCAGCAAGTCCTATCCAGCAGGTATTAGTTGAAAAAAGTATTAAAGGCTGGAAGGAAATTGAATATGAGGTTATGAGAGACGCGAATGATACCTGTATTATTGTTTGTAATATGGAGAATATGGATGCTGTCGGTGTTCATACAGGTGATTCCATAGTTGTCGCACCATCACAAACATTGACTGATGTACAATATCAAATGCTTCGTGACGTTTCCATTAAAGTAATTAGAGAACTTGAGATTATCGGGGGCTGCAACATTCAATTTGCCCTCCACCCTGAATCAAATCAATATTATATTATCGAGGTGAATCCAAGGGTAAGCCGTTCATCAGCACTTGCTTCCAAAGCTACAGGTTATCCAATTGCTAGAATGGCTGCAAAGTGTGCGATTGGTTATCATCTGGATGAGATTGTGAACCCGATAACCGGTAATACGTTTGCTTCGTTTGAGCCAGCGATTGATTATATTGTGGTGAAACTACCCCGCTTTCCTTTTGACAAGTTCCCTGAGGCCGACCGTACGTTAGGGACACAAATGAAAGCAACAGGAGAAGTTATGGCGATTGACCGGACTTTCGAAGGAGCTTTAAACAAAGCAGTTCGGTCGATGGAAATGAATGTTTTTGGTCTTTGTCAAGAAATATATAAATCATTAACTGAGGAGTCCTTATTTGAACTTCTGGAAAGAGCTAATGACAGACGGTTATTTGTCATTTCTGATGCATTTAGAAGAGGAATCTCACTTGAAAAAATACAACAATTGACCGAAATTAATCCGTGGTTTTTGCACAAAATTAGCTCAATCGTTGCGTTAGAAGAGGAACTTGCTTCCTATCAATGGAGCACTGTTCCTATCCACCTGCTAAAGGAAGCGAAACGAAACAATGTCGCGGATAAGCTATTATCGCAAATTTATCATATTCCCGAAAAAGAAATAAGAAGTAAGTGGAAAGAGTTAAATTGGAAACCTGGCTATAAGATGGTTGATACCTGTTCGGCAGAATTTGATGCGGTTACCCCTTACTACTATTCAACATGGAATGGATATGATGAAGTAGATATAACGGGCAAGAAAAAGATTCTTGTCATTGGGTCGGGTCCGATCCGAATTGGCCAAGGAATTGAATTTGATTATTGCTCGGTTCACGCTGCAAAAGCGATCAAGAAAAAAGGCTTTGAGGCTGTTGTTATTAATAACAACCCTGAGACGGTAAGTACAGACTATTCCGTCGCTGACCGCTTATATTTTGAACCACTCGCTGCCGAAGATGTGCTTCATGTAATTGAAAAGGAACAAGTAGACGGTGTATTGATTCAATTTGGCGGACAAACGGCAATTAACTTGGCACATGATTTAGAAGAAGAGGGTGTTCAAATCTTAGGGACAACCGTTGCGAATGTCGATCACTTAGAGGATCGGGAGGGATTTTACCAACTGTTAGAGGATTTATCCATTCCACATATAGAAGGTAATACTGTTAGCCACTCTGAAGAACTGAAAGATGCTGCAGAAAAAATAGGATATCCAGTTCTGGTACGTCCATCCTATGTCATCGGCGGCCAATCGATGTTTACCATTTTTTCAGAACAGGAATTAAGCCAATATATAGTACAGCTTGAAAAAAATTCACAAGCTGCGATGTGGCCGTTATTAGTTGATAAATTTATGCCTGGCCTAGAATGTGAAGTCGATGTAATCTCTGACGGAAGAACCATTGTAGTCCCAGGTATTTTTGAACATATAGAAAAAGCAGGTGTTCACTCGGGCGACAGTATTTCGGTATTCCCACCTATTTCTTTATCAACAAAAATGAAAGAAACCTTAATTGATTATGCCAAGAAAATTGCCAAATCTACACCTGTCATTGGCATTATGAATATACAATTTGTCATTTATGATGAAACGGTTTATGTGCTAGAGGTGAACCCTCGTTCATCGCGGACTGTGCCAATCATTAGTAAAGTTACCGGTGTTCCAATGATTGAGTGGGCCACAAATGTTCAATTAGGTGATGCATTAACAGATTTATGTCCTGAGGATGGATTACTAACAGAGCCCAATTATTATGCAGTAAAAGCCCCTATATTTTCGTCCAGTAAACTTAAGGGAGTCGATCATGTACTAGGTCCGGAAATGAAGTCAACTGGTGAAGTTCTAGGAATAGGGTCCACCTATAAAGATGCCCTTGAAAAATCAATTCCAACCATTAATGATGATTCAGAAAACGATTATATATTTTGTTCCATTTCTGATCGGGAAAAACCTGAAAGTCTTCCTATCATTCAGGAGTTAGTAAAAAAAGATTACAAGCTTGCTGCAACAGAGGGGACAGCCGCTTTTTTGCAAGACAATGGCATAGCTGTTGAACAAGTGGTTAAGGACGATAGAGCTGTCATTGACCTTTTTCGAAACAAGCCGATTAAGGCTGTGATCAATATACCGAACCAAGGTCGAAATAAAATCAAATTTGGATTCCAAATTCGCGAGCATGCTGTCCGTTATAAAGTACCTGTGTTTACACATTTAGATACGATTAAAGCAACAATCGGCTTGCATAGTGAACCTAGAGCCGAAATAGACGTTCGCACGGTAAGTGAGTATTACATTGACCAAAAGAGGGGTGCCGTTCATGTTAGAAGCAATTAATGCGAATGAAGAAATAAAAGTAAACAACAAAGTGCTTAAGGGAAATGACTTTTTACAGCTTTCTGATTTTAGTACGGATGAAATTCACAAGCTGCTTAATGAGGCGGTTGAACTAAAGAAAATGCAAAAACAAGGGAAACCTCATCCATTTTTAAACGGAAAGGTATTAGGAATGATTTTTGAAAAATCCTCCACCCGTACAAGGGTGTCCTTTGAAGTAGGAATGCTGCAGCTTGGAGGCCACGCAATATTTTTGAGTTCCAAGGATATCCAGCTTGGACGTGGAGAAAGCATATCTGATACTGCCAAGGTGCTATCCCGTTATGTGGATGGCATCATGATTCGAACCTTTTCACATGATGCGGTTAAAGAATTAGCAATACATGCAACTGTCCCTGTGATTAATGGGTTAACAGACCTGCACCACCCAACCCAGGTACTTGCAGACCTACTTACCATTCTTGAACATAAAGGGAAATTGGCAGGCCTAAAGCTGTGCTATATCGGTGACGGAAATAATAATATGGCTCACTCATTAATGGAAGGGGCAGTAAAAGTCGGAATGGATATTCGTATTGCCAGTCCGACAGGATATTTGCCAAATGGAAAAATTACTGATAAAGCAATCCAAGCTGGTAAGTATACGGGTAGTTCAGTGATGATCACAAATGATCCGTTTGAAGCCATAAAAGATGCAGATGTCATCGTAACCGATGTCTGGACTAGCATGGGACAGGAAGAAGAAACGGCAATACGACTGAAGGCATTCCAAGGCTTTCAGGTCAACGAGGAATTGTGCAGCCATGCAAAAGAAGACTTTATCTTTTTGCATTGTTTACCGGCACATCGAGGAGAAGAAGTTACTGAGGAGATTATCGATGGTTCTCATTCGGTCGTTTTTGATGAAGCAGAGAATCGTCTTCATGCCCAAAAGGCAATTTTAAAACTTTTACTATAAAAATAGTTTCATTTTTTATGAGACATGTTGTATAATAATTCTATTGATTGAATAAAAATTCACTTTCATTCGAGGAGAATACAAATGACAAAAGAAAAAATTGTTTTAGCATACTCAGGTGGTTTAGATACTTCGGTATCTGTGAAATGGATTCAGGAAAAGTATGGTTATGATGTAATCGCATTAGGCTTAGATGTAGGTGAAGGAAAAGACTTAGAGGCAATTAAAAACAAGGCTTTGAATGTTGGCGCGATTAAAGCGTATATGATAGATGCAAAAGAATTGTTAGCGAAAGAATATATTTTACCAGCTTTAAAAGCTAACTGTTTATACGAGGGAAAATACCCGTTATCTTCAGCACTCTCCAGACCGCTAATTTCTAAATTATTGGTGGAGGTTGCGGAAAAAGAAGGTGCCACTGCCGTTGCCCACGGCTGTACGGGTAAAGGGAATGACCAGGTTCGCTTTGAAGTTTCCATTCAAGCATTAAATCCAAGTTTAAAGGTGGTTGCTCCAGTTCGTGAGTGGGGCATGACGCGCGACGAAGAAATTAAGTATGCTGAGGAAAACGGAATTCCAGTCCCTGTTGATTTAGACAATCCCTTTTCAATTGATGCCAACATCTGGGGCCGTGCCTGTGAAGCTGGAGTTCTTGAAGATCCGTGGGCTGAGGCACCGGAAGCGGCTTTTGACTGGACGAATCCCATTGAGTTAACCCCAGATGCAGCTGAATATATTGAAATTGAATTTGAACAGGGCGTTCCTGTAGCCCTAAATGGTGAACAGCTTCCACTTGTTCAACTAATTGAAACCCTCAATACTCTTGGCGGTAAGCATGGGGTTGGCCGTATCGATCATATTGAAAATAGATTAGTAGGGATCAAATCAAGAGAAGTGTATGAAAATCCAGCGGCATTAATTTTAATTAATGCACATAGAGAATTAGAGTTTCTAACCTTGACGCGTGAGGTTACACAATTCAAGACTCAAGTTGAGCAGCAGATGGCAAAAATAATTTATGAAGGCTTATGGTATTCACCAATTAAACCAGCACTTGACGCCTTTATTGAAGAAACTCAAAAGGTTGTATCAGGAACGATTCGTGTTAAGCTCCATAAAGGGAATCATACGGTAGTGGGCAGAAAATCACCACATAGCCTTTATAATGAAGAACTTGCCACTTATGCTAAAGGTGATGCCTTTGATCACAATGCGGCAGTCGGATTTATTAAACTTTGGGGACTGCCAACAAAAGTATACTCTGAGGTTAATAACAAAGAAACGATTTTAAAATAATCCGGATTGCCCTCGAATCCTATTTCGGGGGCTGTCTTCTTTATATTTAAGGAGGAGCAGTACATGTCTAAGTTATGGGGCGGACGTTTTACAAAGGAAACAAATAAGCTGGTAGAGGAATTTACAGCTTCGATTACTTTTGATCAAAAGCTTGCGAAAGAGGATATTGCCGGAAGCATGGCCCATGTGCAAATGCTGGGGGAATGCGGCATTATTCCAATGGAAGATGCCATTAAAATAAAGGATGGCCTTCTATCTATTAAAAAGTTGGTGGATGATAACCAAGTTGAGTTTTTAGTAGAAGATGAAGACATTCATATGAATATTGAAAAGCTTTTAATAGAAAAAATCGGACAGGTCGGAGGCAAGCTTCATACAGGAAGAAGCCGTAATGATCAGGTGGCAACCGATATGCATCTCTATTTAAGAACGAAAACAACGGAAATAATCAAACTTATTGAAGATGTCCAACAGGCTTTCATTGCTCAGGCGAAAGAGAATGTGCACACATTGATTCCAGGATATACCCATCTGCAAAGGGCCCAGCCTGTCTCTTTTGCCCATCATTTAATGGCTTATTTTTGGATGCTCGAACGGGATAAGGAAAGATTGATCGATTCATTAAAACGGGTGAACTGGCTGCCACTTGGTTCAGGTGCATTGGCAGGGACGACATTTCCTATCAACCGTGAACATGTCGCGGAACTGCTGGGCTTTGAAACAATTTACCCAAACAGTATGGATGCTGTCAGCGATCGTGATTTTATCCTTGAATTCTTATCTATTGGTTCCATTATTATGACACATATTTCCAGACTTTCGGAGGAGTTAGTCCTTTGGTCAAGTCAAGAATTTCAATTTATCGAGCTTGATGATTCGTTCTGTACGGGTTCAAGTATTATGCCGCAAAAGAAAAACCCAGATGTACCAGAGCTGCTTAGAGGGAAAACCGGGCGAACATATGGTAATTTAATTGGTTTATTGACCGTAATGAAAGGATTGCCGCTCGCCTACAACAAGGATTTACAAGAAGATAAAGAAGGCATGTTTGATACTGCTGAAACATTGGAAGGCTCCTTAAAGCTGTTAGCACCAATGATTGAAACCATGACAGTAAAAAAAGATGTCATGCGTAAGGCCATCAACAATGATTTTTCCAATGCTACCGACATTGCCGATTACTTAGTTCGAAAGGGATTACCATTTCGTGAGGCACATGAGGTGATTGGAAAGATTGTTCTGTATGCGATACAGTCAAACAAATTTTTGCTGGATTTAAGCTTTGCTGAATATCAGGATTTCAGTCCATTGTTTGAAGAAGATATTTATAAGGTATTGGCCCCCGAGCATGTGGTAGCGGTACGAAACAGTTTTGGCGGAACCGCTCCAGAACAAGTGGAGAAGCAAATTAAGCTGGCTGAAGGGAAACTGCATCAATAAAACATTTTTTTGAATATTATTGACAATTATAAATAAATAAATTAGAATGTTTTTTATAACTTCGAAATTTAATGAAAAATAAATAAACTCTTATCCAGAGCGGCGGAGGGACTAGGCCCGATGAAGCCCGGCAACCTTCAAGGTTTTTCCTTGAAAAGGTGCTAATTCCTGCAGGTTATTTTATAACCTGATAGATAAGAGGGGGAATCCAGCCCTCTTCTTATGAAGAGGGCTTTACATATTTAAAAAATAATATAAATGCATCGGTGTTAATGATAAAGGAAGGGTGGATAAACATGTCTGTACTTAAAGTGGCAATCCTAGGTTTTGGTACGGTTGGTGAAGGAGTTTACCGCACCATCGAATCCCATGCAGAGGAGTTATCTGCAGTACTTGGGAAAAAAGTGGAGGTTGCAGCTGTTCTTATAAAAAACAAACAGAAGCAAAGAAATATTAGTGAGGATGTTCTGATTACCTCAGATTTTACAGAAATCCTAAATCTGCCGCAGCTTGATGTTGTTATTGAAGCCATTGTTGGCAAGGACCCAACCTTTACATTTTTGAAAAAAATCATACAACGGGGTTGTCACATTATTACAGCGAATAAAGAAATGTTTGCCCACCATGGGAAAGAGCTAATGGAACTGGCAAAGGAATACCATGTTTCGATTGGATTCGAAGCAACCGTTGCAGGAGGAATTCCGGTTATCCAAACACTTAGACAATTATTAAATGTAAATCGCGTCCAAGAGGTTCAAGGAATTCTGAATGGGACATCAAATTTTATTTTGACTGAAATGCGGGAACAGCAGCTGTCGTTTACAGAGGCGCTACTGCAAGCCCAGGAAAACGGCTATGCTGAAGCAGACCCAACAAATGATGTCGAGGGCATTGATGCTTTTTATAAAACAATGATACTTAGTAGACTTGCCTTTGGGGAAGAACCAAATTGGCAGGATGTCGAGCTGGTGGGGATTACGTCTATCACAACCGAGTTGATCGAAACAACCGAAAAGCTCGGATTAAGATTTAAGCATGTTGCCAGCATTAACAAAGTAGGCAATCAAATAAAAGCTACGGTTAAACCAGTTCTTGTTGGAAAAGAGCATCCTTTTTATCATGTGGAAGGGGTACAGAATGCCGTAAATGTCCAATCTGATATTGTTGGCAGAATAACTCTTCAAGGACCGGGTGCTGGAATGTTTCCAACGGCCAGTGCAGTGATCGAAGATTTGGTCTATGTCTGCCAAAACCACTCTTCTAAACGAAGAAATAAACAGGTTAGTGAAACAGCCTCTGTTCTGGAAGAGGAACATCTTGAAGAAACATGGTTAGTACTTGGATTATTTAAGAAAGTGACTAACCTTCCTATTATTGAACATGTTGGTGAAGGAACATGGATCATTAAGGCAGCTAGAAAAGATATTGAGCGGCTCTCAAGGCTGGAAGACGAACTTGTTTATTATTCCATTCTAGGAGAATATGAAAATATAAATCAACCTGTTCAATTAAGTTTATAGAATGAGTATTAAGAGAAAATTCCACATTCATCAATTCAAGTAGAAGCAGGGTTTCCCTGCTTCCTTATTTCTTTTTAAAAGATATTTATTTTTTGTTACGGTTTTTTACTCGCTGGTTAGCAGCGTTAGCTCTAGCTTGTGCCTCAAGATCTGCATGGTCTGCAAATTCTGCTGAATACTCCACATCTTTTCCATCCGTTTTTAAGTTCCTAGGTGTTTGTGGAAGTGAGCTCTTATTATTTTTATGTCCAACCATGAAAAAAACCCCTTTCGTTTTGAACTAGTGAGAGCCTGAATGCTCCCTTTACTAGCTTTTACAAATTGAAAGAGGTCCATTAATGGAAATTTATTTAATTGATAAGAACTTATAAGTTTTAACTTGGTGAAATGGCCAGCTCCAGCGCCCTAGCGGCTAGTGTCCTTCGCTCTCCGCCCTACGATAAGTC
>CAUSCO010000036.1:0-42332 GCA_963530265.1 uncultured Bacillus sp. | reverse complement strand
GCCAGTGCAAGTTTCAGAAGTAGAAATAGAAACAATACCAGAGCCAGTGCAAGTTCCAGAACCAGAAATAGAAACAATACCAGCGCAAGAGCTAGAGCCTGAAATAGAAACAGAGACAATACCAAACCCAGAGCCAAAGGCCGAAATAGAGATAGAACCAGAAAGTGAAATTGAATCTGGCCCAGAGACAGAACAAACTGCACCTAAACGGTCGCACTTGCCTTTTAATGTGATGATGTTAAAGCACGATAAACAAAAATGGGAAGAAAGAAAGCAAAAAAGAGTTCAGGAACAGGAACATCAACAGAAATCAAGTCTGCTAGTTGAGAAGAAACCGATTGAAAAAATGAATCTGGTTATGGAAAAACCCTCCATGGAAGAAGTTTATGAAGATTGTACATATGTCCTTCCAAAGTCCAATTTGTTAAGTCCGCCTGTAACGGAAGTCCGTGATACAGAGTGGATAGAAGGGCAAAAGGAGCTTTTAAACTTAACCTTACAAAACTTCAATGTTGGGGCAAGTGTGGTTAATGTAACACAAGGACCGGCGGTTACTCGTTTTGAGGTACAGCCGGAGCCTGGAGTAAAAGTAAATAAAATAACGAATTTAAGTGATGATATAAAGTTAAGCCTGGCGGCACGAGATATCCGGATTGAAGCCCCAATTCCTGGTAAGCATACAATTGGGATTGAGGTGCCAAATCAAAAATCAAGACCTGTTCTAATTAACGAAATTATCGGCAGCGGTGTGTTTAACGAATCTTCCTCACCGCTAACAGCGGTGCTGGGCCTGGATATTGCCGGCAAACCAATAGTGACAGACTTGAAAAAAATGCCGCACGGATTAATTGCTGGGGCAACCGGATCAGGTAAGAGTGTATGTATAAACTCTATTTTGATTAGTCTGTTATATAAGGCCAGTCCAGAAGATTTAAAGCTGCTGCTTATTGATCCAAAAATGGTGGAGCTCGCTCCATATAATCGAATTCCGCATCTCGTTAGCCCTGTTATAACAGATGTCAAGGCAGCTACAGCTGCATTAAAATGGGCAGTAGACGAAATGGAAAGGCGTTACCAGCTATTTGCCCATGCGGGCGTTCGTGACATTAATCGTTTTAATGAATTAGCTATCCAACATAAGCGTTATTCAGACAAACTGCCGTTTATTGTCATCGTTATTGATGAGCTGGCTGATTTAATGATGATGTCTCCTGCAGATGTCGAGGAGGCCATTTGTCGGATCGCCCAGAAAGCAAGGGCTTGTGGTATTCATCTCATTGTTGCGACCCAAAGACCATCAGTTGATGTGATTACAGGATTAATAAAAGCAAATATCCCTACAAGAATTGCATTTTCGGTTTCATCGCAAGTAGATTCGCGCACAATAATTGATATAAGTGGGGCTGAAAAATTGTTGGGCCGCGGGGATATGTTATTTTTAGAAAATGGATCATCAAAACCAGTTCGTTTACAAGGAACATTTGTGTCTGATGAGGAAATTGATCTTGTTGTTGCCCATGTTAGAGAACAAAGAGAGCCCGAGTATTTGTTTGAGCAAGAGGAACTGTTAAAGAAAGCACAGGTAATAGAGGACGAAGATGAACTTTTTTATGAGGCCTGTGAATTTATTATTGATCATGGCGGTGCCTCAACCTCAAGTCTGCAGAGACGCTTTAAGATTGGCTATAACCGTGCGGCAAGATTAATGGATATGCTGGAGAAGAACGGCTATATTACAAGTGCAAATGGAAGCAAACCACGCGAAGTCTTAATCACGGAAGCAGATTTATTGGCTATGCAAGATTAATGGAATTAAATTATTTATTGGATTCTTTGTTGGGGTGGACTAAACTAATTAGCACCCTAACCAGGGTGAATGGAAATGATATAATCACAAATAGTTTTTATATACGAACAGTGTTATAATAATGAAATGATTTTCTTTTAGTATTTAATAAAAACAACGTGTGCTTTTATACTGATTGTCTAACTCAAGCTCCAAGGAGCTTCGCTTTATTTATTAGCAAATACAGACAGTTGTCATATAATGTTTAACAGTATTACGTTGGTTGGAGGTTCTTCTATGACTATTTACCATTTTGTGGGTATAAAGGGGTCAGGAATGAGTGCACTCGCACAAGTTCTTCACGATATGAAATTTCAGGTGCAAGGCTCCGATGTCGAAAAGCGCTTTTTTACTCAACTGGCCCTTGAACAATCGGGGATTAAGATTCTTCCCTTTCAAAAGGAAAATATCGAGCCAGGAATGACTATTATTGCAGGAAATGCCTTTCCTGATACACATGAGGAAATTCAAGAGGCTTTGAAGCTGGGACTTCCTATCATACGGTATCATCGGTTCTTAGGTGATTTTATGCAAAACTTTACAAGCATCGCTATTACTGGTGCACACGGAAAAACGTCGACGACAGGATTGCTTGCACATGTTATGGCTGGGGCAAAACCGACTTCCTTTTTAATCGGTGACGGAACAGGCAAAGGAGTGGAGGGTGCTGAATATTTTGTATTTGAAGCCTGTGAATACAGACGGCACTTCCTATCATACTTTCCTGACTATGCCATCATGACAAACATTGATTTTGATCACCCTGACTATTTTGCCAATATTGATGATGTTTTTTCGGCCTTTCAAGAAATGGCAGTTCAAGTTAAAAAGGGGATATTCGCTTATGGCGATGACGAACAACTGCAAAAGATCCAGGCACAGGTCCCAGTTCTTTTTTATGGATTTGGTGAAGAAAACGACTATCAGGCTAAAAACCTTGTGAAATCAACACATGGAACGAGCTTTGATGTTTTTATTAGGAATACCTTCTATGATACGTTTTCCATTCCAACTTTTGGCGATCATAGCGTGTTAAATGCTTTAGCTGTCATTGGTTTATGTCATTATGAAGAAATTAATGTAGAAGAAGTGAAGGAACATTTGCAAACATTCCAAGGTGTAAAAAGGAGATTCTCTGAAAAAAGAGTCGGTTCGCAAATATTAATTGATGACTATGCCCACCATCCGACAGAAATTAAAGCAACCATTGAGGCGGCAAAACAGAAATATCCGGATCAGAAGATTGTGGCAGTCTTCCAACCACATACGTTTTCACGGACGCAAGCATTTTTAGAGGACTTTGCTGAAAGCTTACGACAGGCTGATAAAACCTATTTGTGTGAAATATTTGGGTCAGCTAGAGAAAATCATGGTAAACTGTCAATCAAAGATTTACAAGATAAGATTGAAGGATCTGAAATTCTTACAGAAGAAAATACATCTGTGCTAAACCAATTTGAAAACTGTGTGGTTATTTTTATGGGAGCCGGGGATATCCAAAAATTTCAAGAATCCTATGAAAAACAGCATATTTAACAGTAATTAGTAACCAAAGGATGCCAGCTTATCTGCTGGCATCCTTTTACTTATATTATCACCATTCATATCATTCTACTTTGAGAATTGTCAGGCATTGGAAATGCATCGCGGTTTTCTTAAAAGATAGGAAAGTATAAAATTTTCGACCTTGAGAATTGTCCAGCTCCAGCGCCCAGCGGCTAGTGTACTTCGCTCTTTTCCCTACGATAAGTCAACATCGGATCGCTAACGCTCTCCGTGTTTCCTTTATCGCGTTTAACGGGCAGTAGATTCTCAACTGCCCGTAAGAACCCGATCGGTTCAACTAACAATCAGCGAGAAGAACGTTCGCTGATTGAAGTTTCACCTTATCTCAGTCAAAGCACTCCAGTCCATACGCCGCTAAACGGGCGCTTCCGCTTTTCTTATTTAAGATTTTCTGGGTTTAATTCTTTTAATTCTGGAAGAACGAAAAGTCCATCTTTACGGATTAAGACATTATCGAAATAGATTTCCCCGCCGCCATACTCCGGACGCTGGATATTCACCATATCCCAATGGATATTAGAATGATTCCCATTAAAAGCATCATCGTAGCATTGCCCTGGTGTGAAATGGAAACTGCCAGCTATTTTCTCATCAAATAGAATATCCTGCATCGGATTAAGGATAAAGGGATTTACCCCAATCGCAAACTCACCAACATAACGTGCCCCTTCATCAGTATCAAAGATTTTGTTGATACGGCTGGTATCATTGGACTCAGCTTCAATTATTTTTCCATCTTTAAATGTCAGCTTCACATTTTCAAACGTAAAGCCTTGGTAAGGGGATGGGGTGTTATAGGTTACTACTCCATTAACAGAGTCACGAACGGGAGCCGTATAAACCTCACCATCAGGGATATTTAAATGACCTGCACATTTTATCGCTTGTATATCCTTGATTGAGAAGCTTAAGTCAGTTCCAGGTCCCGTAATATGAACTTTATCTGTTCGATCCATTAACCCCTTGAGACTATCCATGGCTTTATCCATTTTTCCATAATCCAAGTTACAAACATCAAAATAAAAATTTTCAAAAGCTTCTGTACTCATTTTGGCTAATTGTGCCATCGATGAGGTAGGATACCTTAGGACAACCCATTTTGTTTTTGGGACGCGAATATCGCGATGAACTTTTTTTCCAATCGTACTTCCATGGATTTTCATTTTATCATCTGGGACATCAGCCTGTTCACTAATGTTATCACCAGAACGCAACCCTATGTATGCATCCATTTTGCTCATGACATTCGCTTCAAATTCAGCCATCATGTTATACTGCACTTCCTGGGCACCTAGTAATAAGGAACGGTCTACTTGATGGTCTTTTAAGAACACAAAAGGATATCCACCAGCTAAATAAGCTTCTTTGACAAGGGCAGTAACAAGCTCCCGCTGCAGCCCAAAATTTTCAATTAAAACCTTTTCACCCTTTTGGAGATGTAAAGAATAATTAATTAAATTTTTAGCAAGTTTCTCAATACGAGGATCTTTCATTTATAACGCCTCCATAACAATATGATTGTACCCTCTTATTGTACCCGAATTAAGAATGAATGTTGATGAACGAAACTTTTGCAGCTAGAAAGAGGTGAATTTTTTCATATAAATAGCAGGAAAACAAGACAAGAATAGGGAAGTAGTATAAGATAATGAGCGAGGTTTATATCCACAATAGATGGGTAATACATAATGATAGGATTAAGTGGAGGTGCAACATGCAAATTATTTTATACTTGAGTGTAGCCTTGATAGCAATTGCGTTTTTAGTGCTTGTTATCTACATATCGGCGACACTTAAATCACTTCAAGTTACACTTACAAGCGTTTCAAAAACATTGATTGGGTTAGAAAAACAATTGGACGGAGTAACAACTGAAACCACGTCACTATTACAAAAAACAAATGCTCTCGCTGAAGATATTCAGCAAAAATCTGAAAATCTTAATAGTGTGATAGTTGCGGTAAAGGATGTTGGTACCACAGTTACTAAATTTAATGGAACACTGCAAAATATAACCAATTCTGTCGACCGCCAGGTGGAGGAAAATAAAGAGAAAATATCACAAATCGTTCAATGGGGGAACATATTCCTTGAATTAAAGGATAAGTGGGTTGCAAGGAAGAAGACAACAGCGGAAGAAAGCACAACGGAAAGGCAGAGGGTTAGATCGCATTAAAAAGGGAGGTAAAATAATATGTCCAAGCGAGATTATGAATCAAGAGAAACGAATCAAAATCGAAATGAGGAGTCCTCCAGTACCTTTTTATTTGGAGCACTAATTGGAGGAATGGTGGGTGCTGCTGCAGCACTGCTTTTGGCCCCTAAGCCGGGAAAAGAGTTTCGCCATACATTAAGTAAGCAAGCAGGCTCTTTTAAGGATAGAACAGGCCAATTACGAGAAAATGTGATGTCCAAGAGCAATGATTTAGTCAGTAAAACCTCATCTCTTTCCAAGGAACTTGCTCAACAGTCCTCAGAATTAATCAATAAAGTTAAAGGAAATGCATCTAATCAGGCGGAATTGAATGATTCCGAAATAACTTATATTCCGATTCCAGATTCAAAAGAGGCTCAATCAGCGAAAAAATCAATTAAGCTCAATTTATTGAGCAGCACAGATGTAAAGAAAAAGTTAGAGGAAGCTCAAAGAGCATTTGACGCGGAAGAAAGTAAGGTTAAACTTTAATTAGTTATTAATATTTGTGATAAAAACGGTGAAGTGTTAAAATAACTTCACCGTTTATATTTTTTGGAGGTTAAAAGGATGCTGGAGAAAATTGAATCCATTGAACATTTGGATGAGTTACTTAAAAATGAAGGTAAATTTTATCTGTTAAAACATAGCTTAACCTGCCCAATTAGTCATGCAGCTTACAAAGAATATGAAAAATACGCAAATGAAACCCAAGAAGTACCAACCAAATATTTAACCGTTCAGGATTCAAGAGCCTTATCGAACGAAATTGCGGAAAGATTTCAGATTAAACACGAATCACCGCAAGCTATTCTTTTTTCAAACGGAGAAGCAGTATGGAATGCTTCTCACTGGAAAATTACCAATCGTTCTTTAGCAAGTGCCAGCGGTAAAAATCAATAGCGATTGATATAAAAGGGGGATGAAAAGTTCATCCCCCTCGTTTTTAAGAAAATTTTTTTATATGTAACACATTGTTAGAAAGCAAACATATAGTAATTTAATATAAGCACTTTACTTTAGTGCTTAAAAGCGTTTAATTATTAAAGAAAAATAGATGACAAAGAAAAACTTTTCAGCTATAATTAGCCTAATTATTAAAATATTATAAAATTAAAAAACTTTAAGCTTGTAAATCATTTACTTATGAATGAGAATATATCTATACTATTTACAGTAAATGATTTGCAAATGGAAGGACGGGGGCAAATAATGGGTAACAATGAATTGGATCAATTGAGGGCTCGTGTTGACGAACTTAATTTGGAATTGTTAAAGCTTATTAATGAAAGAGCAGAGGCTGTTCAAGAGATTGGACGAGTTAAAGGGAATCAAGGGGTTTACCGTTACGACCCAGTCCGTGAAAGAAAAATGCTTGAAGTGATTAAAGAGCATAATAATGGACCATTTGAAAATTCAACAATTGATCATATCTTTAAAGAAATTTTTAAAGCAGGATTGGATTTGCAAAAAGATGATCATGAAAAAGCATTACTTGTATCAAGGAAGAAGAAGCCTGAAGATACAATTGTTACATTAAAAGGTGAAAATATTGGAGACGGAAAGCAGCATTTTATTTTTGGCCCTTGTTCTGTCGAGTCCTATGAGCAAGTTGCAACGGTAGCAAAAGCCATGAAAGAAAAAGGCTTAAAGCTACTTCGTGGCGGTGCCTATAAACCAAGAACATCTCCATATGATTTCCAAGGTCTAGGAGTGGACGGTTTAAAAATTTTAAAACGTGTTGCAGACGAATTCGATATGGCGGTCATTAGTGAAATTGTAAATCCAGCAGATATTGAAATGGCTTGTGATTATATTGATGTCATTCAAATTGGTGCCCGTAATATGCAGAACTTTGAATTATTAAAAGCTGCTGGCGCTGTTAAAAAGCCTGTCTTATTAAAAAGAGGAATTTCAGCAACCATTGAAGAATTTATCAATGCTGCCGAGTACATTATGGCACAAGGGAATGGCCAAATTATCCTTTGTGAGCGCGGTATTCGAACCTATGAACGAGCAACAAGAAATACACTTGATATTTCAGCCGTTCCAATACTAAAAAAAGAAACGCACTTACCAGTTATGGTAGATGTTACTCACTCAACAGGCAGAAGGGATTTACTCCTTCCTTGTGCGAAGGCTGCAATTGCTATTGGTGCTGACGGCGTTATGGCTGAGGTTCATCCTGATCCTGCGGTTGCCCTTTCAGATGCACAACAGCAAATGGATCTTAACCAGTTTGATACATTCTATAAAGAATTACTTGCATCAAACTTTGTACGAATCTAAATTCGATTTGTTAGAGACCTTCTGTACCTGTTACAGAAGGTTTTTTCACGATTTCCAAACATTATAGAAAAAATATTGACAAATCCAATTGCGGCTTTTACCTAGTTGTCGTATGATTAAGTACATATAAAGATTGTATATTATCTCACAATCAAATATAGATGATTAGTTTTATAAAAAGAGATGTAAAATAAAGAAAACAATGTACGTTTTAGGAGAGTGTTAAAGTGAATATCACTATTTATGATGTTGCAAGGGAAGCAAATGTTTCAATGGCAACTGTTTCTCGTGTTGTCAATGGAAATCCAAATGTAAAACCAGTTACCCGCAAAAAGGTTTTAGAAGTTATTGAACGGCTTGGGTATCGTCCAAATGCAGTAGCTAGAGGATTGGCTAGTAAAAAAACAACGACTGTCGGAGTTATCATTCCGGACATTTCGAATATCTTTTTTGCAGAATTGGCTCGCGGTATTGAGGATATTGCGACGATGTATAAGTATAATATCATTTTAAGCAATTCCGACCAAAATAAGGACAAGGAATTACATCTGCTTAATAATATGCTTGGGAAACAAGTCGATGGGCTTGTGTTTATGGGTGGAAATATTACCCCTGGCCATGTAGCAGAATTCGAAAAATCACCAGTTCCTATAGTTCTTGCAGGCTCTATTGAAGAGTCGCATCAAATTCCATCTGTAAATATTGATTATGAAGAAGCTGTATATGATTCGGTTAAGGAATTCATCGAAAAAGGCCATAAAAATATTGCATTTGTCGTTGGACCGCTTCATGAACCAAAGAATGCCCAGAAAAAACTTAAGGGCTACCAACATGCACTTCAAGAAGCAGGGTTACCTTATAATGAAGAGCTTATTGTCGAAGGAGATTATACGTACGACTCTGGTATTGAGGCATTCGAAAAATTATTAGAAGCAGTGGAGAAACCAACGGCAATCTTAGTCGGATCTGATGAAATGGCGCTTGGTGTCGTTCATGGAGCACAGGACAAAGGCTATAAAATCCCAGAGGATTTTGAGGTCATCACCTCAGACAATACAAGATTGTCACTTATGGTCCGTCCTCAGCTTACAACAATTGTTCAGCCGTTATACGATATAGGTGCCGTAGCAATGCGTTTGTTAACAAAATTAATGAACAAGGAAAAAACTGACGAACATATTGTCGTACTACCACATCGCATCGAGCATCGTCAATCAACTAAATAATCAAAAAGGGCTGCAAAACATGGCAGCCCTTTTTACTTTGAATCACTCTTTTTGTAATTCCTGATTGGATATAGAGCCTGTTCGAGCGTAAGTAAATTCTTTTCGGCTATTTCCGCTTTTCTTGGAATTGGTGTATACAAGTTACCGGGGTCGTCCCATTCCTGCGGTAAGGCAACGGGTGCTTCCTTTTGCCAGTGACGAAGCCATTTCTCTGGTAAATCTCCATAACAATTTGAGTTTTCTGTCATTTCTAACCAAATTAGTGCCCATGCCCGTGGAACCACTCTCCAAATATCATATCCTCCGCCACCTACAGCAATCCACTTACCATTACAGTATTGATGGGCAATTTCATGTGCGAGCTTTGGTATCTCCCGATAAATCTTCATTGTTGCTGAGAGGTGTGTTAAGGGGTCATAATAGTGTGAGTCTGCACCGTGTTGGGTTAGGATTACATCTGGTTTAAAGAACTCAGCTACCTCTTTAATCGATTGTGTGTAAGCTTCTAGCCATGATTCATCTTCAGTAAAGGCATCGACAGGGATATTAAAGCAATAGCCGTAGCCTGGGCCCTGGCCCCGCTCATTAATATTACCTGTACCAGGAAACAAATATCTGCCTGTCTCATGGATGGAAAGGGTGCACACATTAGGTTCATCATAGAACGACCATTGAACACCGTCTCCGTGATGGGCATCGGTATCAACATATAGGACACGGGCATTGTATTTTTCCTGTATGTACTTAATGGCTACGGAGCTGTCATTATAAATACAAAAACCGGATGCCTTGCCGCGAAATCCATGATGCAATCCTCCTCCAAGATGAAGGGCGTGCAGAGCCTTTCCTGACATTACCTGATCAACTGCTGTTAATGTCCCACCAACCAATAAAGAACTTGCTTCATGCATATTAGGGAATACAGGCGTGTCCTCTGTGCCCAGTCCATAATTTTCTGCTATTTCTTTTGGAAGGACTCCCTTTCCTGCTTGTTTAACGGCTTCTATGTAGCTTCGATCATGGATAAGGGCTAACTCTTGTTCGGATGCCATCTTAGGTGGAATTATGTGTTCAGGAGATAGTGCATCAATTTTAGCTAAAAGGTCCACAGTTAGTTTTAGCCGGAATTGGTCAAAAGGGTGGTTATTACCGAAATTATACTTCAGTGAATCTTCTGAGAAAATAAAGGAGCAACGATCACTCATATGGATATCCCCGGCAGATTTGGCCACAAAACGTTATATCCAGCTTGTTTAAGGTTCTGGATGAGTGCAGTTGGATTCATTGTTTGTACTCTCAGGACAAGTATTTTAAAGTGCTCATCAGTTTTATCAGGATAGACAAGAACACTAAGGATATTGGCATTTTTATTTTTGAAAATAGACGTAATATCGCTAAGCACCCCAGTAAGGTTAGGAACTTTTATTTCAATTTGTGAACCTGGTTGGTGTGCACCAGTTAGCTCAACCATTGTGCGTAACAAATCCGTTTCGGTTACAATTCCAACTAGTTTTCGATTTTGAATAATTGGAATACAGCTGATCTTATGTGTATAAAAAAGTCCTGCCGCCTCTTCAACAAAATCGAGAGGATGTCCAGTGATAACGCTCTTCTCCATAATGGTTTCAAGTGGTTTTTTCAAATCTTCAGGGTGCTCATTTGCGTGAAAAATGGAGGGCGTGGCATCCCTTATTTTTGCAACTGTTACAAGACCAACTAAATGCCCTTCTTGATCAACAATAGGAATATGACGGATTTTTCTTGTCTCCATTAATCCCATCGCATCTTTAATCGTATCTGTCGGTAATAATTTTGCAACATCTGTTTTCATGATTTCCTCGATTATCATAAAAAATCACCCACATTCCTTAGGATTTTCTATTAATACATAAATCGATTCATAAACCGCAATCGGTCAAATTTTTGAATGGACTCCATGTCTACTCTTTTTCCCATCCGTGCCATCAGACAGTTGGCAGGGTGAGAGCAAATTTCCGGATCATCCGTCGCATACCACTCAAGGCCGCCGGCACTCATCATCTTTTCCATTACCTTTCGATAATCCCAAACATTTAATTTGGTCCCTTTTAAATCCCAATGCCAATAATATTCTGTTGTAATCGTTATATAGTCTTCCATCGCATCATCCATCATTGAAACAATCAAGAGGTTTTTACCAACGGCACAGCCTCTGAATTGGGGAATCACTTCGATGGCTCCCAATTCAATTAAATTATCTATTTTGCCTTCAGACCACCGTTCTAGTGGATCAGGATAAAGATAGGTTGCATACCCAACGATTGTGTGGCGATTTCTGGCAATAATAATTCTACCTTCTGGCAGTTCAGCGATTCCGACTAAAGCTTTTTGCTGTTGTGCAGGAGGACGGAAGGCCACAAGGTCTTCATGAAAATCATAGCTTGCTAATATATCTGAAGAAATAGGACCTTCAATTATTAAGTTTCCATGGGGAGTATTTAATTTTTTAGCATTGTATGTCTTTTTATGTTCCATACGGTCACCTCCCAAAACTGGTTGTGTAACAATTCTATTATACATAAATTCTAGTAAGAAAAATGAAACTTTACGAAATTTTCTGTCTCGTACGTTGTTTATCATCAATTATATTCTTGTAAAAAATTTTTAAAATTGTGAATAGTTCTTATTTGTACTATAATAATCTCATATTAGTAGAAAGGGGAGTTGGATGATAATGAAAGTGGAAGCGCTGCCAGCTGTGCAAGGGGAGTATAATTTAGGCAATTATGAAGAAATGTACAACCAATTTGATTGGAAGGATACAGAAAAGGTATTCTCTTGGAGTGAAACAGGGCTTGTTAATTTGGCTTACGAGGCAATTGACCGCCACGTGAACACCTTCCGAAAAAATAAGGTTGCCCTCTATTATCGTGATGGTTCAAGAGATGAAAAATATACTTTTAAGGAAATGAAGGAACTATCTAATAAAGCAGGAAATGTCTTAAAAAGTTATGGAGATGTAGAAAAAGGCGACCGTGTGTTTATTTTTATGCCTCGTTCTCCTGAACTTTATTTTACTGTTTTAGGTGCGATTAAGCTTGGTGCCATTGTTGGCCCCTTATTTGAAGCATTCATGGAAGGAGCTGTTAGAGACCGTCTGCAAGATAGCGAAGCGAAAGTCTTAGTCACTACACCTGAATTGTTGGATCGTGTACCTGTTCAAGATCTACCTGCATTGAAACATATTTTCCTTGTTGGAAATAATGTCGTAGAGGAAGGCCTCTGTATAGATTTTTTAGAAAAGTTTGCGTCTGTAAGTAAAGAACTTACCATTGAATGGGTGGATCGAACAGATGGTTTAATTCTGCATTATACATCTGGTTCTACTGGAAAACCTAAAGGGGTTCTTCATGTACATAATGCGATGATCCAGCATTATCAAACAGCAAAATGGGTGCTGGATTTAAAAGAAGATGATGTATACTGGTGTACAGCAGATCCAGGCTGGGTGACAGGAACCTCTTATGGGATTTTTGGACCATGGCTAACTGGAACGTCAAACGTTATTATTGGGGGTCGTTTTAGCCCCGAGTCATGGTATCAAATGATTGAAGACTTCGGAATCACGGTTTGGTATAGTGCTCCTACTGCCTTCCGGATGTTAATGGGTGCTGGAGATGAGCTTGTTAAGAAATTTGATTTAAGTAGTCTTCGTCATATTCTAAGTGTTGGGGAGCCCTTGAACCCTGAGGTCGTTAAATGGGGTGCAAAGGTATTTAATAAGCGAATACATGATAACTGGTGGATGACCGAAACCGGTGCTCAGCTTATTAGTAATTATGCTTGTATGGAAATTAAGCCTGGATCGATGGGAAAACCAATTCCAGGTGTGAAAGCTGCGATTGTCGATAATCAAGGGATTGAGCTGCCGCCATATCGAATGGGGAACTTGGCAATTAAAAAGGGCTGGCCATCAATGATGCATACGATTTGGAATAACCTAGAGAAATATGAATCTTATTTTATGCCGGGAGATTGGTATGTATCAGGCGATTCAGCGTATATGGATGAAGATGGCTATTTCTGGTTCCAAGGCCGTGTGGATGATGTCATCATGACTTCAGGGGAACGCGTTGGACCGTTCGAAGTTGAAAGTAAGCTTGTCGAGCATCCTGCAGTTGCGGAGGCTGGTGTAATAGGTAAACCAGACCCTGTTCGTGGCGAAGTCATTAAAGCCTTCATTGCATTAAGGGATGGGTACGAGCCCACTGATGAATTAAAAGAGGAAATTAGATTGTTTGTGAAAAAAGGTTTAGCAGCCCACGCAGCACCGAGGGAAATTGATTTTCGTGAAAAGTTACCAAAAACAAGAAGTGGTAAAATTATGAGACGTGTCTTGAAGGCATGGGAACTTAATTTACCAACAGGTGATCTTTCCACAATGGAAGATTAAATAGAAAAGCAGAAGTGCCCGTTTAGCGGGGTATGGACTAGAGCGCTTCGACTGAGATAAGGTGAAACTTCAATCAGCGAACGTTCTTCTCGCTGATTGTTAGTTGAACCGATCGGGTTCTTACGGGCAGTTGAGAATCTACTGCCCGTTAAACGCGATAAAGGAAACACGGAGCTATAGTCGATTCGATGTTGACTTATCGTAGGGAGAAGAGCGAAGTCCACTAGCCGCTGGGCTACTTGCGTTGGACAATTCTCAAGGTAGAATTGTAAATTTCTTATCATAAAATAAATCCTCACCGCTAGCGGTGAGGATTTATTTTATGGAGTAGGGACGACCACAGGTCCGACTTCGACAAGATTGGATGGATCCGATTCATTACCGGCGATATCAACAGCCGTTACATAAAAGGCACCACTGCTGGCCGTAAAGGAGAGACTCGAGCCACTGAGGATACTTGCTACCTTAGACACGCCTCCTTGATAGACCCTGTAACCAACAACATCATTATCTGGAGAAGCAGACCAAGTTAATGTACTACCTGAAACTGCTAAACTCACACCATCCGGCTTCTTTCCATTGTCGACCATTTTAGCTGTAGTAACAAGAACGTTCCCCCAACGATCCTTTTTCGGTATCAGCTGACTGTAGTTTTTGAAATTATTTCCAACCATTCTAGTGATAAAGTCTGGATTTAAAATAAGACCAAACTGGGCAAACTCTTCGGGTGTCGAATCTAAAGCTAAATATTTTTTATCTCCAACTGTTACAAACTTTCCTTCAACCAAACTATCATCTACTTTTGTTGGAACATCATTAACATTAAAATAATCACTTTCAATTAATCCGGCTTTAGAGCAAGCCGCTGATGGCAGCATTCCGGAAACCGCACAATAGGAACGTTTTACGATTCCTTCTGGCATTTGGAAAGTTTCTTTCGGGTTAACTAAATCTGGATTTATGCTATAGGCGGCATTCATTAATTCCGCCCAAAGATTATTTGTGCGTTGACTATAGGACATACCAGATGTCTTTAACGATTTCGGTGTATCATAGCCTGTCCAAATACCAAACGTAACGTTAGGGTTTGTCGCAACAAACCACGAATCAATATATTCATTTCCTGTCCCGGTTTTTCCGGCCCAGTCAGCACCAAAGTTTAATTTGCTTCTTACTCCAGCCGCAGTGCCCATTTTGTAAACATCCCGCATCATATCAAGTGTTAAAAAGGCGGTTTGCGGCGTGAATACGTCAACTGGCTTCACTTCGTGCTGATAGATAACTTTGCCATCTTTATCAGCTATCTTATCTATCATATAGGCGTCAACAAATTTCCCGCTGTTAGCAAACGTACTAAATGCATTCGTATTCTCTTCGATTGTAACACCAGTTTCCAATGAACCAATCGATGTTGATAAGTTCGTGTAGTCTGGCTTTTTAAGTGAAGTAAATCCCATTTTTTCAAGATACTTTGCGGGATTTTGATCCACAATATCCTTGTATAATTTTACTGCAGGAACATTATAAGACTTTGCAAGTGCATACCTGGCTGAAACAATGCCGCTGTACCTTA
This sequence comes from uncultured Bacillus sp., assembly GCA_963530265.1. Classification (GTDB taxonomy): domain Bacteria; phylum Bacillota; class Bacilli; order Bacillales; family Cytobacillaceae; genus Neobacillus. The sequence goes on along the minus strand of CAUSCO010000036.1, from coordinate 27,206 downwards.
AATCATAGTTTCGCGGCCACGGCTTAGCTTTACCTGCTAAATATAATTCAACATCTGGAAGAGGCGTTCCCGGTGCTGCTTTTCCTAACTCAATGGCTGGTCCATACACGAGAAGTGGCTTCATTGTGGAACCGTTTTGTCGAATCGCACTTGTAGCGTGATTGAGCTGTTGTTTATCATGATTTCTACCGGCAACAAAGCTGATGATTTTGCCAGTTTTATTTTCAATCAGTTCTGCTCCCACTTCAACGGGCTCCATTACCGTTATCTTTTCCCCTGTTTCCGTATCTTCTTTTTCTTCGGCTTTATCAGGTCCGTAATATTTATAATTATCCTTAACCACTTGCATCGCATCATAAATATCTTTGTTTATAGTGGAATGAATCTTATAGCCATTTTGATGCAGATTATGGCCTGCTAGTGTTTTATATTTGTAATAAAGATTGTCATCATTCTTTAAGTCCTTCTCTGTATATCCATCTTTTTGAGCTAAAACAGTGGTAAGAACTTCAATGGAACGTTTTTCAATTTCAAATGTAAGCCAAGGATATTTATCAAGTGGATTGACAACAGGTGCTGTAAAGTCTTTAGTGATGTCGTAGGCAGAGGCTTCTGCATATTGCTGCTGGTTTATATATCCACCATCAAACATTCTTTTTAAGACTGTTTTCATCCGTGTTAGACCTGGTTCAAGATTATTCTTGACCGTACCTTCCCTTGTAAAAGGTGTATACCCATATGGGCTTTGCGGCAGTCCAGCAATGAAGGCAGCTTGCGGAAGTGTTAATTCACTAGTATTTTTTCCGAAAATTCCTTTTGCTGCTGCTTGTACACCTGCAATGTTCTGTCCTGAAGCGTTTCTTCCAAACGTTGAAACATTAAGGTATGCTTCAAGTATTTCTTTTTTATTGAAAAATTTCTCTAAGCGAAGGGCTAGTAAAATTTCATTTGCTTTCCGCTGGAAGGATACTTCATTTGTTAATATTTGATTTTTTATTAATTGCTGGGTTAGTGTACTTCCACCTGATTGAACAGCGGAGTTTGTCACTTCTTGAAAGAGGGCCCGGAAAACGGCTTTCGGAACAACACCTTTATGCTGGTAGAAGTATTCATCTTCTGTAGCAATCACAGCATTTGTCAAATCCGTTGATACTTGATCCAGCTTTACTTCTTCTCGGACAAGGTCGGATCTCAACCTGCCAAGATAGATATCATCGGCAAAATATAAATCGGATGTTTCAGTATAATTATAAATATCCTTTTTCATACTTTCATACGAGCGGACGGGTTCATCTTTCACAAGCGAGGCAAAATAGCCGGCCCCCACACCCGTTGCAAATGATCCTCCCAGTACAACAATTGTCAGAACAAGGAGTAATAAATTCCATACAACTTGATAGGTAATTCGTACCCTTTTAACCGTTTTTTTATGAGTAAACAAGTTAAGTATGGATTTTGCTTTTTCCATCCACGCCTGCATTTTTTCATTCATTCAATGCATCACCTCAATATAAAATCCCTTACATTATAGCATATAGTAAAGTTAAAAACTGACAACGTTCTACATTTTCTGAAATTTCCAGTTGGTGTTTGACAGTTGGATTGAAATATGGTAAAAAAAGCTATAGTAATATTTTATAATGTAAAGCTGTGAAGGGAATCAACTGTAGTTCTTTTATCCCTGTTTATAGAGAGTCAGCGGTGGTGAAAGCTGATACAAATAGAAGAATGAATTACGTCCTAGAGCTTTTTCTGTGAAAACAGTCGTTACTAGCAGAAAACGGTTTAATCCGTTAATTTTTTGAGTTGGAGGAAAATAATTTCCTCAAGCTGGGTGGTACCGCGTAAATTTACGTCCCTGCATGTTTGCAGGGACGTTTTTATTTTGATTAAGGAGGAATTTGGGAATGGGTTTATTAGAGGATTTAACATGGAGAGGCATTATTTATCAGCAAACAGATGAAGAAGGTTTAAAAGATTTATTAAGTAAGGAAAGCATATCCCTTTATTGCGGGGCAGATCCAACTGCTGATAGCTTACACATCGGTCATTTGGTTCCATTTTTAACATTAAGGAGATTCCAACAACATGGTCATCGGCCAATCGTTTTGGTTGGCGGTGCTACAGGACTGATCGGTGATCCAAGCGGGAAAAGTGAAGAGCGAAAATTATTAACGTTGGAAACCGTTATGGAAAATGTAGCAGGCATAAAAAAACAGCTTGCTGCCATTTTTGACTTCGATGGTGCCAATGGTGCGATTTTGGTTAATAACTATGATTGGGCAGGCTCCATGGATATTGTCACCTTTTTGCGTGATATCGGCAAGCATATTGGGGTTAATTACATGCTTGCGAAGGACACGATTGCAACTAGGCTTGAAACCGGTATTTCTTTTACCGAATTTACCTATACGATACTCCAGGCGATGGACTTTAATCACTTGTATGATCATCATCATTGTAAATTACAAATCGGCGGAAGTGACCAGTGGGGAAACATTACCTCTGGGTTAGAATTAATTCGAAAAATGCATCCTGAGGAAGAATCCAAAGCATACGGCTTAACAATCCCGCTGGTTACTAAAGCGGATGGGACAAAGTTTGGTAAAACAGAAGGCGGGGCTGTATGGCTAGACCCGGAAAAGACCACCCCATACGAATTCTATCAGTTTTGGATTAACGCAGCCGATGCAGATGTCGTGAAATACTTGAAGTACTTTACCTTCCTGTCTCGAGAAGAGATTGAACAATTGGAACAAAGTGTTCAAGAAGAGCCGCACCTCCGTAAAGCTCAAAAGGCATTAGCTGAAGAGATGACTCGTCTTATCCATGGAGAAGAATCACTGCAGCAGGCTATTAAAATTTCACAAGCCTTATTTAGTGGAGATGTGAAAAATCTTTCAGGTGCTGAGATTAAGCAGGGCTTTAAAGATGTGCCGTCCTTTGATGCAGCTGAGGAAGAAGGCAATTTAGTCGATCTGCTTGTTGCAGCAAAAATTTCTCCTTCTAAACGCCAGGCACGGGAAGACATTACGAATGGAGCTGTAACGGTAAATGGCGAGAAAATTACGGACACAGCCTATATTCTTGCAGATACGGATCGAATTGAAGGACAGTTTACGATTATTAGAAGAGGTAAAAAGAAATACACATTAATAAAATATTAACAACAAAAAGGGCTTTGTGGTGAACAAAGCCCTTTTATCAAATCTTTTGCAATCTTATCGGGAATAAAAGAGACCCCGTACCAATTGGTATGGGGTCTCTTTTAAAGAATTAACGTGAATAGAACTCAACGATAAGAGTTTCGTTAATTTCAGCAGGTAATTCAGAACGCTCAGGTAAGCGAGTGAAAGTACCTTCTAATTTGTCAGCATCGAAAGTTAAATAATCAGGAACGAAGTTATTTACTTCGACTGCTTCTTTAACCACATCTAGGTTACGTGATTTTTCGCGAAGGCTGATTGTTTGACCAGCTTTTAAGCGGAATGATGGGATATCAACACGAGCACCATCGACTAAAATGTGACCGTGGTTAACTAATTGACGAGCTGCACGACGAGTGCGAGCAAGACCTAAACGGTAAACAACGTTGTCAAGACGTGATTCAAGAAGAATCATGAAGTTTTCACCGTGTACGCCGCTCATTTTGCCAGCTTTATCAAATAGATTACGGAATTGACGCTCAGTTACGCCATACATATGACGAAGCTTTTGCTTCTCTTGTAATTGTAATCCGTATTCAGAAAGCTTTTTGCGTTGGTTTGGACCATGTTGTCCTGGAGCGTAAGGACGTTTTTCTAATTCTTTACCCGTACCGCTTAGAGAGATACCAAGACGACGGGAGATTTTCCAGCTAGAGCCAGTATAACGAGCCATGAATGACTCCTCCTTCGTGTTTTTATTTTGGTAAAATAAAAACCGTTATGAGACGCTTTAACAACCATTTTGTTTTCATGCACCTTCGCCCTAGCAGCAGAGGGTTACGAGATACACCGTCAAATATAAGCACCAAGCTTTGTTGAGGAACAAAATGAAACTATTAAAGGAACATAATAGGCTGCAATATTTTACACAAGGAGTATTATATAATTTTTATTCCTGGTAAGTCAAGGTTAAATTAAATAATTACTATAAGACTCATTTGAATTAATGAGAACACAGCCAAGGTTATTCCTATATATACTGCACCAAAATAGCTGCTAATTCATTAAGATGCTGTTGGTCTAGTTCATCAAAGCGATCCTTTTCCGGGGAATCAATATCTAAAACTCCAATTAATTGCTCCCCTTTTATGAGCGGAATTACAATTTCGGATTGGGATGCAGAATCACAGGCAATATGACCTGGGAATTGATGAACGTCAGCAACACGCAACGTCTCTCTTTTCAAGGCAGCGGTGCCGCACACACCCTTACCAACTGGAATCCGTACACATGCAGGCAGCCCTTGAAATGGCCCAAGCACAAGTTCTTCATTCGTATCCAATAAATAAAATCCAACCCAATTAATACGGTCGAAAAATTGGTTCAAAACGGCAGTGGTATTACTTAGATTAGCGATTTGATTTTTCTCATCTTGAAGGAGTGCCTGCAATTGCTTTTTAACAAGCTGATAATTTTCTTCACGACTTCCAGTATACATTTCGACGTTAAACAAGTCATTTCACCTTTTTCTCTTAAGATTTATTTACTATAATAGCAAATTTAGATGAAAATAAGCAGACTTTGTCGATATTTTCTTAAAGGAATCAACGGTGATACAAAGAATCATTTAAGTAAGAGGAAACCTGAAGGGGGAGAAGTAATGGAAAAAAATGCAAAGGAAGCAATTGTTAAGGCCTCTATTTCGTTGTTTAATTCAAATGGGTATTCGGGAACATCAATTAGGGATATTGCCAATTTAGCAAAAATTAATACAGCAACAATCGCTTACCATTTTAATAATAAACAAGGTCTACTAGAGTATTGCTTTATGCATTTTTTTGAACAGTATATGAGCAGGATTGAAGAAGCATATCTTTCCATTGATCGAGGTGCTAAGGAGTGCTTAAGGAGGATTATTGCAGATATCCTTCATTTTCAATGTAAAAATAATCATCTAACCAGTTTTGTGTATCGAGAAATGTCCATGGATTCGCAGGTAGTAAGGGAAATCATGTCGACCTATTCGCTAAAAGAAAAATATTATTTCCAAAAGATTTTTGAAAGAGGATTTGAATGGCAGGAATTCCGGCCACATTCGATTCCCTATTTAATTATTCAACTAAAGAGTTTGTTAATGATGCCCTTCATGAATACCCACTATATGAGGGAAGTATTATATATCTTTCCAAATGAGCCATTTTTTGAGCAAAAGTATTTAAAGGATATGTATTCGTGGATTGATAAAACTTTATGTTTAGATGTACCCATCAAAAAAGAGGCAGTGATTAAATAGCGGTAATCGCTATTTTTTTTATTTTACAAAAAAATTGAAAATAATAGTCAAAAATTGTCGGTAACATGGTATCATAAAAGCATTGATTGGTATATGAGAAGATAACTGATTTTTTAATATAGAGGAATTAACTTACTGCAAAGAATCATGTTGTTTGAAATAGGGGGCTTACTTTGTGATATATTTCATTGGATTTTTCATCCTGCTACTAGCCTTTTTTGTATTGGGATATTTAATAAAGAAAAGGTATTTTAAAGAAATGGATCGCTTGGAAGCGTGGAAAATTGATTTATTGGATCGACCAATACTTGATGAAATGTCTAAGGTGAAACAGTTAAATATGATTGGCCAAACGGAAGAGCTTTTTGAACATTGGCGGAATCAATGGGATGATGTGGTTACAGTAAAGCTGCCCGACTTAGAAGAAATGCTTTTTGATGCAGAAGAGTACATAGACCGGTACCGATTCAAAAAAGCGAAAGAGGTTCAGCAAGCAATTGATACAAAGTTACAGGAAACAGAAGACCAGATTAAAAAAATATTGGAAGAATTACATGAACTTGTCGGCAGCGAAGAAAAAAATAGGGTTGAAATTGAACAGCTGAAAGACCAATATCGAGAATCGAAAAAAATGCTGCTTGCCCATCGTCATAGCTTTGGTAATGCTGAAAAACATTTAGAAGAGAAACTTAACGACGTGTCCCAAAAATTCCATGAATTTGATGAAAAAACAGAACTCGGCAATTATCTAGAAGCACGGGAAGTGGTTTTACTCATTAAAAGTCAGCTGGACAGCATTAAACACAATATGGATTTAATTCCACAGCTTTTAATTGAATGTCAATCACTAATTCCAAACCAACTATCAGATTGTATAGAAGGACAACGAGAAATGACGGAGAAGGAATATTATTTAGAGCATATTAATGTCGAGGAAGAAATAAAGCGGTTGGAAGAAAAGCTTGCGGAAAATTTAACGTTAATTGAAGCAATTGAGATTGAAAAAGCCGAAGAAGGTATAAAGGAAATAAAAGAGCGACTCGATATTCTTTTTGATCTTTTGGAAAAGGAAGTTCATGCTAAGCATTTTGTCGTAAAAAATGAACAGGTTGCATTTGAACTTCTATCTTCTGCACAAAAAGAAAATAAAAATCTTTCCAATGAAGTAATGCAGGTTCAGCAAAGCTATCAGTTATCTGATGGTGATTTTGAAACACAAAGGCAGCTTGAAAAGGAACTTTCAACAGTATATAAACATTATGAAATTTTAGTTGAAAAATTAAAATTGAATGAAACAGCGCAAACAGCCCTCAGTGATGAATTGAATACAATTAAAGAACAGTTGGATGCAATTTGTGAGGGACAGCAGGCATTTGCATTAAAACTCCAAGCTCTTAGGAAAGATGAGCTTGAAGCAAGAGAAACAGTCCAGGAACTGACCAAAAAGGTTGGCGAGACATTAAGGCTTGTGAAGAAAAATAATGTTCCAGGGTTGCCGGCAGATTACCATTATTTAGTTGAAGATACGAACGAAAGTATTCAAAATGTCCGCTACCAGCTCGAAGAAAAGCCATTAAATATTTCTGCTCTTAATCAATATTTAGAAATGGCGGTATTAACAGTTGAAAAACTTATTAACACAACATATGAGTTGATTGAGAATGTTACGCTTGCTGAGAGAGCGATTCAGTATGGAAATCGCTATCGAAGTCAATTTCCATCCATTGCTAAAGGATTAGCGAATGCTGAAAATGCATTTAGACAATATGATTATCAAGAAGCGTTGGAGCAAGTAGCAGCATCACTTGAGACAATTGACCCTGAAGCCTTAAAAAGAATAAAAGCAACGATAGTAACGGATTAAGGTAAAAACCGATTCAACCACTGGTTGGGATCGGTTTTTAATTTTTTTTCAAATGAATCTAATTGTGATAAGATTTATTTTTGGAGCATAGGCGTTTTTGTACGGAGGAGAATATAATGATTTATTTTGATAATAGTGCAACAACTAAACCATATAAAGAAGTATTAGATTCTTTTGTAATCATATCGAGTCAATATTTTGGGAATCCTTCCTCCCTGCATACTATGGGAGGACAAGCGGAAAAACTGTTATCACAGGCGAGGGAGCAAATTGCAAACCTATTAAAGGTGAAACCAGCTGAGATTTACTTTACCTCTGGTGGTACAGAAAGTAATAATATTGCCATTAAAGGCGCGGCCCTATTAAATCAAAAAAAAGGACGCCATATTATAACTTCGAGTGTGGAACATGCCTCTGTTCATGCAGTAATGGAGCAATTGGAGCAGGATGGCTTCGAAATAACATATTTGCCTGTTGACGAAAATGGAAGAGTGAGCGTGGTCGAGGTTGAAAAAGCGATTCGTAAAGATACGACATTAATTTCAATCATGCAGGTAAACAATGAAGTGGGCACTGTCCAGCCGATTAATGAGATTGGCGAAATGTTAAAAAAATATCCCCAAATTATATTTCATGTTGATACAGTTCAGGGAATTGGTAAAGTTCCCTTGTCTTTATCGGTGAGCGGAGTAGATCTTTGTTCGATATCTGCACATAAATTTCATGGTTTAAAAGGAACAGGAGCACTGTTTATTCGGGAAGGTACAAGAATTGTTCCATTATTTTCTGGTGGCAATCAAGAGCGGAAAATGCGGAGCGGTACCGAAAATGTCGCAGGCGCTGTTGCAATGGCAAAGGCCCTTAGACTAACAATGGATAAGAGTAAAGCTGGTATAGAAAAAATGAAAAAAATTCAGCACATTTTGAGGACTGGATTAAATGAACTAGAAGGTGTTCAAATCCATACACCAATTGAAGGGTCTGCCCCACATATTTTAAATTTTTCCCTTCGTGGAATAAAATCGGAAGTGTTGATTCACGCACTTGAGCAGGAGGAAGTCTTTGTTTCAACAACTAGCGCTTGTTCATCCAAAAAAAAATCGCCAAGCAAAACACTGCTTGCGATGGGCGTTCATGAAAATTTAGCCGAAAGTGCTATCAGAATCAGTTTGTCATTTGATAATACTGAAGACGAGGCTAGAACAGCTATTACAGTAATTAAAAAGGCTGCAACCCAATTACGAAAGGTTATGAGTTAATGAAATATGATCGAATATTAATACGCTATGGTGAAATCTCTACAAAAGGACGAAACCGTCATAAATTTGTTGAGAAGCTTAGAAATAGTGTCAAGATTGCCCTTACGCCATTTCCAAACATTAAAGTCCAAGCCAGTCGAGATCGAATGTATGTGTTGTTAAATGGAGAAAACGGACTAGAAATAATCGAAAAATTAAAGCATATTTTTGGGATTCAATCCTTTAGTCCGGCCATAAAGGTGGAAAAGAATATTGAAGCGTTAAAACAGGCTGCACTTGAACTTGTTCGCTCGCTATTTAGGGAAGGTCAATCCTTTAAGATTACCCCTAAAAGATCTGATAAAACATTTGAGCTGGATACAGATGGAATCAATCAAACAATTGGCGGCCATTTGCTAAAGCATATTCCAGGTCTTAAAGTGAATGTGAAAACCCCGGATATTAATTTACGAATCGAAGTTCGAAAAGAAGCAATCTATTTATCCTGTCAAACCATCCATGGTGCAGGCGGTCTTCCCATTGGTTCAGGTGGTAAGGCAATGCTAATGTTATCTGGCGGAATTGACAGTCCTGTTGCTGGTTATTTTGCAATGAAACGGGGATTGGAAATAGAAGCCGTTCATTTTTTTAGTCCTCCCTTTACGAGTGAGAGATCAAAGGGAAAAGTGATTGACTTAACTAAAAGGTTGGCCGATATTTATGGTGGCTCAATTAAGCTTCATATTGTCCCGTTTACAAACATTCAGCAGGCCATTCGTGAGCAAATTCCGGAAAACTATTCTATGACATCAACAAGAAGAATGATGCTGCGGATTACAGATGAGATTAGAAAGCTGCAGGGAGGGCTTGCGATTATTACCGGAGAAAGCATTGGGCAGGTCGCCAGCCAGACGCTAGAAAGCATGCATGCTATCAATGACGTAACCAATACTCCTATCTTACGCCCATTAATTACAATGGACAAAACGGAAATAATTAAAATTGCCAAAGAAATTGATACACTTGAAATTTCTAACAGACCATATGAGGATTGTTGTACAATTTTTGTCCCAGCTTCACCGAAAACAAAGCCCAAACGGGAAAAAATTCAGCATTATGAAAGTTATTTTGATTTTGAATCAATGATTCAAGAAGCTGTTCAGAAGGTTGAGACCCTTGTTATTAATCCAGGCGAAGAACAACATTCTGAATTTCATTCATTATTTTAGAAACTAAAATATTAATTTTTTGTGAACAATTACCAATTGGATTATAGAATGAACCTTTTATATATTACACATTCTATACTCACAAGGAGGTGATATCACATGGCAAGCAACAACTCAAATCAATTATTAGTTCCTGGTGTTGAACAAGCTCTTAACCAAATGAAACAAGAAATTGCTGCAGAATTTGGTGTAAACCTTGGTGCAGACACTACTTCACGTGCTAACGGATCTGTTGGTGGTGAAATCACTAAGCGTCTCGTTTCATTAGCTCAACAACAAATGAGCGGATTTACTCGTTAATAAAAAATAAATACGATGGCTACAGAGAGTGCGGAGGGTTTCCTCCCACTCTCTTTTTGGGGTTATTTCTGGATAAATTATCTTTCGAAGGAATAACGGGAAGAAAAAAACTCCCTAAGTTCCTCGTTTCGGGTTATAATAAAAAATATTTCGAAACTAGAAAGAATAGGGGCTCGGAAAACATATGAAACAGACAGAGTTAAAAGAAGGAGCCATTTATGCTGGTTTTTCCTATTTTATTTGGGGTTTATTGCCGATTTACTGGAAATTTTTAGATCGTGTCAATGCAATGGAGATTCTAGCAAACCGCATTTTTTGGTCATTTATTTTTATGATGATCATCCTTTTCTTTACGAAGAAGTGGGGATTACTCGTCCGTACTTTTAAAGGATTTGCCCAAAATAAAAGGCAAATGTACTCACTAGCACTTGCCTCATTCCTGGTAAGCGGAAATTGGTTTATTTATATTTGGGCAGTGAATAGTGGTCATATGATTGAAGCAAGCCTTGGCTATTACATCAATCCTCTTATTAGTATTATATTAGGAGTGATTGTCATGAAGGAAAAATTATCGATATACCAATATGTATCGTTTATTATAGCGGGGGTAGGTGTATTGGTCATTGCAGTTTCTCATGGTACATTTCCATGGATTGCGATCTCCTTGGCCTTAACCTTTGGATTATATGGTCTAGCCAAAAAATTGATTAATGTAGACTCTGCTGTAGGATTAACTTTAGAAACCTTAATAGTGACACCAATCGCTGCGATCTATATGATTTACTTATTTTTTAATGGATCAAATTCGTTTTTATCAGCAAGTACGGGGACTGTGTTATTGTTAATGGGTGCAGGTGCTGTCACTGCGATACCACTGATGTATTTTGCAAAAGGAGCGCAAAAAATACCGCTTTCCTTACTTGGTTTTCTGCAATATATTTCACCAACGATAACCCTACTTCTAGGTATTTTTGTTTATCAGGAACATTTTTCCAAAATTCAACTAGTATCCTTTATGTTAATTTGGTTAGCATTAACGATTTTTTCCCTTTCAAAAACAAAACTATTTGCTGGAATAGAAGTAAAACTTCACAAAGAAAGAAAATCAACCCTATAATAAGAAAAGCGGAAGCGCCCGTTTAGCGGCGTATGGACTGGAGCGCTTTGACTGAGATAAAGGAAACACGGAGAGCGTTAGCTATTCCGTGCTTGACTTATCGTAGGGAAAAGAGCGAAGTACACTAGCCGTTGGGCGCTGGAGCTAGACAATTATTCAAGTCAAAACTTATAAATTCTTATAATGTGAAGAAAACCTTATCCGTTGGGATAAGGTTTTCTTTATTATAGGAAAGTTCGTTTCACTTTATTCCAGAAAGAGTTGTCTTTTAATTTTAATGTTTTAATTTTTTTATCACGTATCTTGATTTCGATATTACTGACATGTCGAATGCTTAAGGCTTCGTTATCCATACCCATTGTCGGGTGGTCATTTCCTTCTGATATAACCTTGAGCGTTAGTGTCCGTTCACTTCCCACAATAAAAGATGCACCCAGTGTTCGGTATCGACTAGTATTAAGAGAAGCTACCTCGCTTACTTGCATGCAGGGAAGGAGTGGGTCAACGATTGCACCGCTAACAGATTTGTTATAAGCCGTACTTCCGGTTGGTGTGGCAACAATGAGGCCATCTCCGCGGAATGTTTCTAGGTGAAGCTGATCAATAAAGACATCAATAACAAGTGTCTTAATAATAGCTGATCGGATACTGAATTCGTTTAAGCATGGAAATGTACTCATGCCATCTACGGTCACTTCGATCGTTGGATATCGACGGACTTTAACTTGTTCATTGGTGGTAATGGCTCCGATTAGTTTGGACGTATCATTGTGGCGAAAGTCACAATACATACTTAAATTATTATTAGTGGAAATCCCCATGTAAAGGCAATCATCACGGAAGCCTGTTTTCCTTACTGCTTGGAGAAAGGTTCCATCATCGCCAACACTCGCAATGATATTTGCTTTGCGATAATCCTCAACAATGGTAAAACCATAACGATCTGCCAGTTCAATAAGAGGTGCTGTTTTCGAAAGCATGTCTGCATCCCGCTTGTGATAAAAGTATAGATTACGTCTAACTTCCATAAAATGGTCCTCCTTTTAATGATAAAATATGTACCGATTTTAACCATAACAAAATATTTCGTTGCGAAAATAAAATGATAGTCTGAAATTAGTTTAGCATTTTATTGAAACAATATAAAAGCAGGAGTAAATGATAGTTAACGAAAAGAGGGGAAAATACACAAAAAATTTATATGTGGAGTTTGTCAAAGTCATATCTGAAGGTCCACATATGAGTAAATGAAGTTTCCTATTAAACCTATCACCCTTAAGTTGGCAGGTTTATTTTGTTCCATAAAGGCGAATAATAATGGGCGGAAAGGTTGTGAACAAATTGTTTTGGCTGATCCTCTCCTTGGCAATTCTAGTGTTCTTATTGCTTTTAATTATTTTTACTAAATTAACGATTCTTGTAAATTATTATCATCATAATGATAATGACGATTTAAAAGTAGAGTTTCGGATATGGTTTGGTTTAATCAAATACAAAATAAATGTACCATTAATTAAGATTGATGATAACTCCCCAAGCGTTATCATAAAAAGTGATTCCCATATGGGAAATTCAGATGTAAAAAAATCTCAGCAGAGTGTGACACAAATATCGGACCATGATATTCTAACCCAGTTTGAAAATGCAAGAAGTATACTGAAGAAAGTGGTTCATTTGCAAGTGATTGCCCGAAAGTTTCTTCAAAGAATCACAATAAAAAAATTTGAATGGGATACGTTAATGGGTGTTGGCGATGCCGCACATACTGGGATGTTGACGGGGGCTTTATGGGCAGTTAAAGGAAGCATTATCGGTCTCCTTAGCCATTATTTCCGATTGAAAGAAATGCCTAATCTATCGGTTACTCCTCATTTTCAAGCAGCCGTTATTCAAACTCGGTTAACATGTATTTTTCAATTCCGAATCGGGCATGCTATTCTCGCAGGATTAAAGCTAATTAAATTCTGGAAGGGCGGGAAATCGCACCTAGAAAGAAAGACTGCTGATATTCCAGGTGATAAAACTAAATCCGTTTGAAAGAGGAGGAAATAATCATGTCTGACCATCCAATTCAAGGTTTGATGACGACTGCAATGGAAAGCTTAAAGGAAATGATTGATGTTAATACCATTATTGGTGATCCAGTGGAAACCCCTGACGGAAGTGTTATTTTAACAGTATCAAAGGTTGGTTTTGGATTTGCTGCTGGAGGCAGCGAGTTCAAAATGGATGGTTCCCAGTCACAGGGTCAAGATAAGGGTCAAGATAAGGGTCAAGATAAGGGTCAAGGCCAGAGGCAAACGAATCTTCCATTTGGCGGCGGAAGCGGCGGCGGTGTTTCTATTACCCCTATTGCTTTTTTAATTGTGAACTCTCATGGGGTCAAAATGCTTCATTTAGATGAAAGCACCCATTTATATGAGAAAATATTAGAGCTTGCACCCCAGGCTGTTGATAAAATACAGCAAATGTTCTCTAAGAAAGATGAGAATAAGCAGCAGCAATCGCAACAACAGCAATCACAACAACAGCAATCACAACAACAGCAACAGCAACAACAATCGCAATCACAGCAGCAGCCAAAAGGTGACCTTGAATTATAATGGAAAAAGTTAATCTTCCAATAGGGAAGATTAACTTTTTCTTTGCTGCTAGAAAAGTAAACTTAGATACATGATTGTATTTGGTGGTTATTCTTAGAGTTCAAATAATTGCAAAAAAACTTTTGAAAAGATATATTTACAATGTACATAAAGCAAAAATGCCGATGAAAAATAGTAAGCGGCAGCTTTAAAACGACAAAGGAGGATGTTAGAATGGCAAACGTTACATTTAAAGGAAATGCAGTTACCTTACTTGGAAATGATGTGAAAGTAGGGGATAAAGCTCCAAATTTCACTGTCCTAGCTAATGATTTATCAGAAGTTACTTTAAACGACACAAAGGGGCAGGTTCGTTTAATCACATCAGTACCATCTTTAGATACGGGTGTATGTGATGCAGAAACACGTCGTTTTAATGAAGAAGCAAACAGCTTAGGGAATGTTAAAATTTTAACTGTAAGCGTGGACTTACCATTTGCCCAAAAACGCTGGTGTGCAGCTGCTGGTATCGAAAATGTTCAAACATTATCCGATCACCGCGATCTTTCCTTTGGAGAAGCATATGGAGTTGCCATCCAAGAATTAAGACTTCTAGCTCGTGCAGTATTTGTTGTTGACTCAAGTGATACAGTGGTTTATGCGGAATATGTTAGTGAGGCTACAAACCATCCTGACTATGAAGCAGCACTTGAAGCTGCAAGAAGCGCTAAATAGAATAAAAATAAAGGCCTCGGCATTATTGCGAGGCCTTTATACTTGTTTCACCAATACATAATCGTATAGAATGAGTAAGGAAATTTAGTGAGGGAGGGGAACCATGAAAATTTCTCCAGTTGAACAGCTTTTTACATTATTTAATGAAACAGCACTTATTTTACAAGAGGAATTATCTTACAGTTACCTCGAGGCACTTGCCGATACAGGAGAGAATTTATTTCAAGGAGCCATTCTTCAGAATGAATTAAGTGAGTTAACAGTAAAACGACTAAAAAAACAATATGAAGAGATAAATTTGCTCAATTACTCGAATGAGGATATTCGCAAAGCCTATCAGCTTGTTATTTTAAAAGGAATGAAGGAAAATGTGCAGCCAAACCATCAAATGACGCCAGATTCTGTTGGGATGTTGGTTGGTTATTTAGTTGAAAGGTTTTTGAAACAGTCGACATTCCGCATGCTAGACCTTGCTGTTGGGACAGGCAATTTATTAACAACTGTTTTAAATCATGTCCATAAAGAAATCACCTCCATAGGAGTGGAGATAGATGATGTATTGATTAAACTAGCCTATGTTAATGCTAATTTGCAAGGGCATCCGATCCAGTTTTTCAATCAGGATAGCTTAGAGCCCTTATTTATTGAAGCCGTTGACGCAGTAATAGCCGATTTGCCGGTAGGGTATTATCCTAATGATGTTAGAGCAGCGGACTATCAATTAATGGCGAAGGAAGGACATTCCTATTCACATCATTTATTTATTGAACAAAGTGTTCGCCATATCAAATCTGGGGGATATTTATTTTTCCTCGTTCCCAATGGACTTTTTGAGAGTGACCAAGCTGGCCAGATTCATGAATTCATTAAGGAAAATCTCATTATTCAAGGCCTGCTGCAATTACCTACAAGCCTGTTTAAAAGCAAAAGTTCAGCCAAGAGTATCTTAATTCTACAAAAAGTGGGTGAAGGTGTACAACCGCCTAAACAGGCATTACTCGTAAATTTACCAACGCTATCCAATGCATATGAAATGGATAAAATGTTAACAAAAATAGAAAAATGGTTTCAAGAAAACAAAGGATAAAACTGGTGAAACAATCCAGCTTTATCCTTTTTTTTATAAAACTAAAATTGAGAAATTTGTGAATAAATGAACATTTTAAATGAAAACGCTATCCTGAAATTAATCCCTTGTAATGATTCATAAACAGTGATTAAACTAAGAATTGAAGGAAATAAATAGGGCTGGTTTGCACAAAATAGTTGTGTACTAAAAAAATTAAAAAATCAGATGTTGTTATATAAAAGGAGCGTTAACAAATGTCAAAAGTTATTGCAATCAATGCAGGAAGTTCTTCCTTGAAGTTTCAATTGTTTGAAATGCCAAGTGAAGAAGTTATTACAAAAGGCCTAATTGAAAGAATTGGTCTAAAAGATTCTGTTTTTAATATTACTGTGGACGGGAATAAAGTTCAGGAAATCAGTGATATACCTGATCATGAAGTAGCGGTAAAAATAATATTGGATAAATTAACTACTCTAGGGATTATTAAATCTTTAAATGAAATCGATGGAATTGGCCACCGTGTCGTACACGGAGGAGAAACTTTTCATGATTCAGTGGTGATTACCGAAGCGGTCTTAAACAAAATTGAAGAGCTTTCTGAACTTGCTCCATTGCATAACCCTGCAAACCTTACCGGAATTAAAGCTTTTCAAAGTGTTCTTCCCAATGTTCCAGCAATAGCTGTTTTTGATACAGCCTTCCATCAAACAATGCCGGAAAGTTCTTTTCTTTACAGTCTTCCATATGAATATTATACAAACTATGGTATTCGTAAATATGGTTTCCATGGTACTAGCCACAAATATGTTTCCCAACGTGCTGCTGAAATGCTAGGTCGTCCCGTTGAACAGCTTCGTTTACTCTCTTGTCACTTAGGAAACGGAGCAAGTATCGCGGCCATTGAAGGTGGAAAATCTATTGATACGTCTATGGGCTTCACACCACTTGCAGGCGTAACAATGGGTACTCGTTCTGGGAATATTGACCCTGCACTCATTCCATACATTATGGAGAAAACAGGAAAGAACGCAGATGAAGTACTTGAAGTTTTAAATAAGAAAAGCGGTATGTTAGCTGTCTCAGGATTTTCAAGTGACTTGAGAGATATTGAAGTGGAAGCAAACAAAGGAAATGATCGTGCTCAACTGGCATTAGATGTATTTGCTAATCGTATTCATAAATATATCGGTTCATACGCTGCCCGTATGTGTGGGGTTGACGCGATTATTTTTACTGCAGGTATCGGTGAAAATAGTGACACCATTAGAGCAAGTGTATTAAAAGGTCTTGAATTTATGGGTGTATATTGGGATCCGGCTCTTAATAAGGTAAGAGGCGAGGAAGCATTTATTAACTATCCTCATTCCCCAGTTAAAGTATTAGTCATTCCAACAAATGAAGAAGTAATGATTGCTCGCGATGTTTTGAGATTATCTGTTAATAAATAAGATTTAAAAAGGCAAAAGCTGATATATCCGGCTTTTGCCTTTTTTATGGACGATTTCTATATGATATACTTGAAAAAAGAACCATTTTTTCAGGAGGGGTACAGATGCCATTGACAGACCGGGAAGAACATGTCTTGAATGAAATACGGTTGTGGGAAAAAAAATTGCTGAATTACGAGGCAAATGACTTTCAATTAACATATGAGAAATACTTGGAACGATCTTTCTCGTTATTGCCTAAACAGGTCCAAAAACAATTTTTTTCAGTTATTGACAGTTGGCTATTTCATTTACACAGTATTATTCAAGGCTCACAACTTCAAATGGATGCTAAGGAAAGGATTCTCTCTTCTGGGCGGATTTTTCGAAAGGATTTAGAAAAAATAACAGACTTAAAGCAATTGGACATCGACCAATTACAATACATAGCAGAGCAGCAAATTGCCAGGCATCGTCTTTATTCGCTTACTCAAGGTGGCCTTGCTGGTACAGGAGGGACACTTTTGCTAGGGACTGACATTCCGGCAATGGCAGTTATTAATTTAAGAGTTGTCCAACTCATTGCAATGACTTATGGCTTTGAGATTAATACTCCATTTGAAATGATGACATCTTTAAAGGTTTTTCATATGGCGACATTGCCGCCGCGCATTCAAAAAGAGGGCTGGGCTTCCTTGATGGAAGAACTAGAAGGAAATAGTGAGTATTACTTTTATGAAGGTAATGAAGAAATCACTGATATTACTTGGCTGGAACAGCCCGTTCAACAAATTTTCAAAGCGATGGTCATAATATTGTTTAGAAGAAAGACAATTCAAGGAATTCCGCTAGTTAGTATGGCGATTGGGGCTGGTGTTAATTATCAATTAACGCGAAAGGTAACGGACTTTGCCCATAAATATTATCAACTTCGCTATCTTAAAGAAAAAGAGGAGAACTAGAATGAGCACGCTAGAACATAAAAAGGAAGCACCAAAGGCAGTTAATTGTAAGGTGATTACTGTTAGTGATACTAGAAATCCGGAAACAGATAAAAGTGGCAGGCTAATGATTGAGCTGCTTGAAGGAGCAGGCCATACAATTGTTGACTATTGTATTGTGAAGGACGAATCCATACCCATTCAAGATGAAATCCTAAAAGGCTGCGACAGAGAAGATATTGATGTCATTCTTACAAATGGCGGTACAGGAATTGCTAAACGGGATGTAACAATTGAAACGGTTCAAGGCATGCTTGATAAGGAAATCGTTGGCTTTGGGGAATTGTTCAGGATGCTAAGCTATCAAGAGGATATCGGCTCCGCTGCGATACTATCTAGAGCGATTGCTGGGGTCGTCAACGATAAAGCAGTATTCGCTACTCCCGGTTCCTCTGGTGCAGTCAAACTGGCGATGAATAAATTAATCCTGCCCGAGATTGGGCATATCGTAAGAGAAATCAAAAAAGATTTGAAATGAACAAAAGCGGAAGCGCCCGTTTAGCGAAGTACACTAGTCGCTGGGTGCTGGAGCTGGACGAGTCTCACTCTGAAAAAGTTATTGACAGTTTTGAAATCTATAATTTCCTAAAACAAAGTGAAAACTCCCTGCAAAAGGGAGTTTTTTATTGGTGTTGTTTCGTGGAAAGAGTCTGGTTGGCACGGTACCAAAGCCATAAGTCATTGATAACCGAGGCCAGTTCCGCTATTTCCGAGTTTAGTTGACATGAACGAGGAAAATCACTTTCGTCTGAAAGCTGAGCCTGTTTATGATTAATTTCCTGCTCGAGTTCAGCAATTCGATCTGGAATGGAGCCGCGGATTTGCTCCCAATGAAACAAAATATATTGTTGTGTTTCTATACTGTGCAGATCCCAATCAACCGTTTCATCGGGAATCGGTATGCCAAGTCGTTTATTAAAAGTTAAATGGTCTATCATTTGAGCGCCTCCAAGCTGTGGACATGTGTATACTTTACTATAGATTGTAAAAGAGTTCACGACAATATAATTTTTAAAATTAAAAAAGGCACAGGGCAAATAGCCCCATGCTATGTTCCATTATATAATTATTCGTAATCTTTTTGGGTTCTGACGACAAGAACATCGCAAGTTGCATAACGCGTAATATGTTCAGAAACACTTCCGATAATAAACCTTTCGACCACATTCATGCCCGTAGCCCCACAGAGAATTAAGTCAATCTTGTGTGCTTTAGCCAAATCTCTTGGTATTCGTATTTTAGGAGAACCAAAATCAATCTTGTAATGAACGTCTGTTAATCCCGCATCGACAGCTTGCTGTTGGTAATTTTCAAGCATTTCCTTTGCCTGCTTTTCTGTGCGTTCCCCAATGACTGTGTCGTACGCTTCAATCAATCCATATGACCTTGTGTCGATTACATGAACTAACAGCAGTTGTGCATGATTCCGTTTGGCGATTTCAACACCCTTTTGAAATGCCCAATCCGCTTCTTTTGATCCATCAATTGCGACTAAAATATTTTGATATTTGAGTCCCATGATTATCATCTCCTTACCTTGATTATACATTATTTAACAACGGATAATTGTTGCAATTTTTCGAACAATAATGAGGTAACCTAAAATGAAAGGGGATCTAATCGATGATAAATCGGGATAAAAAAAACAAATATACATTTGAATTTAATGACCATGGTGTAAATGAAGTAAGTGAACAAATTATGAACTCTTACAATAGTGGTTTTATTGGAGAGGGAACGGATCTGGCGGATAGCAATGATTATGCGGATGCTGAGGACTGAGGTTGAATTTGATTGAGTAGAAGGCTGTCCATCATATTGGACAGCCTTTTTCTATGTATGGATGGTGATGAGTAGTACTAGTCATTTGTCCGGGAAATTCAGCAATTAAAGGCATTTACCCAAGAATTTCCTTTTCATTCGGCATATTCTTTAGTGTGTCATTTAATTAAAAATGAGGAGGAAAAACATGAGCACAATTATGCCTACTAATTTAGATGTTCATTATGGCGTGGACCCGGCGGATGAAAGAATTCACCATGGGTTCGGCGGTTTTGGACATTTTGGTGGATTTGGCCGTCCAGGATTTGGCTTTGGAGGTTTTGGCCGCCCGTTTGGCTTTGGAGGTTTTGGCCGCCCGTTTGGCTTTGGAGGTTTTGGCCGCCCATTTGGCTTTGGAGGTTTTGGCCGTCCATTCTTTGGATCCCCATTTGGCTTTGGCTTAGGTTTTGGACTGCCGTTCTTGGGAGGTTTAGCTGCAGGGGCATTATTATCAGCTCCGTATGGATATGGCTACGGTTATGGATATCCTTATTATGGATACCCTTATTATGGATACCCGGACCCATATTACCCTTGGTATTAATAATGTTTTTTACAAGAGCTTTGCCCTTTGGGGTAAAGCTTTAATTTTTTTCTAATCAAAGTATTGGTTATAACTGTAATTTTAAAGCATCCCATTTAGTTACATTTTCCATTGGAAAAGGATATATTAGTATTACCTAGTATTTTTTTGAATCAAACTAATTGGAGGGAAGTACATTGCGGATTGGGGTACCTAAAGAGATAAAAAATAATGAAAATCGTGTAGCAATGACACCGTCCGGAGTCGTTAACCTGGTTAAATTTGGCCATGAGGTTTTTATTGAAAACGGAGCGGGGCTTGGCTCGGGCTTTTTAGATGAAGATTATCGTACTGCAGGTGCCAAGTTAGTGGAAACAGCTAAGGAAGCTTGGTCTATGGATATGGTCATGAAGGTGAAGGAACCACTGACAAGTGAATATCAATTTTTCCGTGAAGGGTTAATTCTATTTACATATTTACATTTGGCACCTGAACCGGAATTAACCCAGGCGCTAATAGATTATAAAGTAATTGGGATTGCCTATGAAACTGTTCAATTAGCTAATAAAAGTCTGCCGTTGTTGACTCCTATGAGTGAGGTAGCGGGGAGGATGGCTCCGCAAATTGGGGCTCAATTTTTAGAAAAGGTCCACGGCGGTAAGGGAATTCTTCTTTCTGGTGTTCCAGGAGTACAAAGAGGAATCGTTACCATTATTGGCGGTGGGGTAGCTGGAACCAATGCAGCAAAAATGGCGATTGGTCTGGGTGCGAAAGTAACCATTCTTGATGTAAATCCCGATCGTCTTCGTCAATTAGATGATATTTTTGGTTCAGATATAACAACCCTCATGTCCAACCCCTACAATATTGCCGATGCAGTTAGGGATTCAGACTTAGTCATTGGCGCTGTCCTTATCCCAGGAGCAAAGGCACCAAAGCTTGTGACGGAAGAAATGATTCAATCAATGAAACCCGGCAGTGTCATTGTAGATATCGCCATCGACCAAGGAGGTATTTTTGAGACAACAGATCGAATCACTACCCATGATCATCCAGCCTATGTAAAGCATGGAGTGGTTCACTATGCCGTTGCGAATATGCCAGGTGCCGTTCCTAGAACATCAACGATTGCCTTAACAAATGTGACCGTTCCATATGCTATCCAGATTGCAAATAAAGGCTATCGACAAGCATGCCTAGAAAATGAAGCCTTGCTAAAAGGAATCAATACACTTGGGGGATATGTAACCTATCAAGCTGTTGCAGAAGCACTTGGACTGGAATTTTTAGATACAAACTCCCTATTATAAAATTAAAAAACCAGCTTCGAAAAGAAGCTGGTTTTAAGTACAAATATGTAGCCGCATTTGCCGTAGTGATATAAGAAAGTTTTAAACCACCACTCCTCAAAGTGGGTGTTCTCAGAAACTTTTCTGCGTGTCCTCCATGTCTTATAGACAGAGGCTTGTCATTCCAGCTTCGATGGTTAAACTCCCTATTACAGCTTAAAGGTTAAAACTTTATTATGATTACGTACAACGCAGCTTATATTTGTATAATACATCAAATCCCTGGATAGTTCAATGTAAAAAAAATCCAAGATTCTTATTTAATTACTTGAAGTTCTTTCGGAAATTTGGTTAAAATCTTTGCCCCATCCGCAGTAATATAAATGTCATCCTCAATGCGGACACCAGCCACGTCAGGTACATAGATACCGGGTTCAATGGTGTAGACCATACCTTCTTCAATAATCAGCTGATTCGTTTCTTTTAATGATGGATACTCATGGACGCCAATTCCAAGACCATGGCCTAAGCGGTGTGGAAAATAGTCGCCGTATCCTGCATCAGAAATGACTCGGCGGGCGGTTAGGTCCACTTCGGCCGCACTAACCCCAGGCCGACTCACCTCAATGGCTGCGAGTTGAGCTTTTAGAACGGTGTCATATATTTCTTTTTGCTTGTCATTAATATCCCCATAGGCAACCGTTCTTGTGATGTCCGAACAATATCGATCGACTACAACACCCAGATCAAACAGGACGAGATCACCTTTTTTAATTTTTGTTTCTCCTGGGTTTCCATGTGGAGAAGCGGCATTTGCTCCGGTAAGGACCATTGTAGAAAAGGACATTTCGGTCACACCCTTTTGCTTAAGGGCGTATTCTAAGGCATTAAGGACTTCTAGCTCGGTTTTGCCTTCCTTAATTTCACTTGCACCAAATTCAACCGCATAATCTGCTAGAGCGCATGCTTCTTCAATGAATTTTAACTCCGTAGCATCTTTAATCATGCGAAGCATTCGTAATTTTTCTTCAGCGGATACAAAGGATGCCTTGGGAAATAGGTTTAATAATTGTTCGTATCGGTCGACATTCATGTGCTCTTTTTCAATTGCAACCTTTGAAATAGCAGTAGTTCTTTTTTTTATGGAATTTTGAATCATTTCCCATGGGTTGTCAATGTCACTAACGCCAACTATTTCATGCTCCCAGCCTGAACGTTTGGCATCATGTACTTCCATTGCCGGGCAGACGAGAAATGGCTCTTCTTCCTGAAAAATAGCTAAAGCAAGCAATCTTTCATGTGGGTCGGTATAATACCCAGTTAAATAAAATACATTTTCGGTAGAGGTTAAAAAACTTACTTCTATCTCGTTTTCCTTCATCCATGTTTGCAACTTTATCAATCGCTGATTCATGTTTAGGAAACCCCCTTTTTAATAATCAAATCCAATCTGAGAGTATCAATATTAATAGTAAATGTAAACTATCATAACTTAGCCTGCGCTAAAGTATGGAAGTTATGGGTATAAATGTAGAAGGATTTCCTAAATTTTTATGGAAATATATATTAATACCATTTGAGAGGAGTTGGAATGATGAAAGTTTCTTATCATGGACATTCAGTCGTCCAAATACACACACAAGGCAAAACCATATTAATTGACCCTTTTATTACCGGCAACCATTTAACTGACCTAAAGGTGGAAGAAGTGAAGCCAGATGTGATTATTCTATCCCATGGTCATAATGATCATGTCGGTGACACAGTGGAGTTAGCTAAAAAACACGATGCTCTTGTAGTTGCAAATGCGGATCTTACCACTTTCCTCAGTTGGCAGGGAGTTAAAACTCATGGAATGAACATTGGCGGATCTTTTCAATTTGATTTTGGAACGGTTAAGCTCACACAAGCCTTTCACGGCTCAGGTTATGTCACTGATAAAAATGAAATAATTTATTGCGGCATGCCGACTGGTATTTTGTTCAGTAATGAAGGCAAAACGATTTATCATGCAGGTGATACAGGCTTGTTTTCCGACATGAAATTGATTGGTGAACGGCATTTGATTGATGTGGCTTTCTTACCAATTGGCGATAATTTTACGATGGGTCCGGAGGATGCTGCATATGCGGCTAAATTGCTTAAGGCAAAGACGGTAGTTCCGATTCACTTTAATACCTTCCCGCCAATTAAGCAAGATCCATATCAATTTATTGAAATGCTTGATGAGAAAAATGGGAAAGTATTTACGCCTGGTGATTGGATAGAAATTTAGCTTGTCTTAGGTATTCACATACTTTTTTTCCTCCTTCGTGCATAAAGATGAAACAAGCATTGTTTATTTAAGGGAGGAAGAGAATTTGAAAAAGAACAGATACTTACTATGCTTGTTGTTGTGTGGTTTCATGCTTTATTTCGCTGTACCAAGATTATCGATAACAGCTGAAGGGGCTCAAGGAGTGTTTTCCGTTGCATGGCTTTTATTTACCTTGATGGTGATTGCAGGGAATTTGACGGGACTTCTCTATAGTCCGAAAAAGCAGGTCCAAAAACTTCAGTCAGAGCGATTAAAGAAAAAGTCCCGCTCTTTTCACTGATTATTAAACTATAATGTGAGAAACCGCATTGAATCAAGGCTTTCAACACTCTATAATGGAAATTAGACATAAATCTAGTTACATGAGTGACTGGATGGATTGGAATTTAAAATTTAGAGGGTGAAGGTCTTGGCTACAAAGCATGAACAAATTTTGCAATACATTGATGGACTTCCTATTGGGGAAAAGATATCAGTGCGGCAAATCGCCAAGGCGATGACTGTAAGTGAAGGCACTGCCTATCGGGCGATTAAGGAAGCAGAAAATAAAGGCTATGTTAGTACAATTGAACGGGTAGGCACGATTAGAATTGAACGGAAGAAGAAAGAAAATATTGAAAAGCTTACATTTGCCGAAGTCGTAAATATTGTGGATGGGCAGGTATTAGGCGGCAGGAATGGCTTGCATAAAACCCTCAATAAATTCGTTATCGGTGCTATGAAACTAGAGGCTATGATGCGCTACACGGAGGCCGGTAACCTGTTAATTGTTGGAAACCGGACACAGGCACATGAACTTGCCTTAAAAGCAGGAGCTTCCGTCCTGATTACTGGTGGGTTTGATGCTGAAGATCATATCAAAAAGCTGGCAGATAAACTGGAAATACCTATAATCTCAACCAGTTATGATACTTTTACTGTTGCTACGATGATTAACCGAGCCATTTACGACCAATTAATTAAAAAGGATATTATTTTAGTTGAAGATATTTTAACACCTCTATCTGATACATTTTATCTAAAAACAACAGATAAGGTGTCCAAATGGCATGAATTTAATGAGCAGACGGCACATAGCCGATATCCTGTTGTTGACCAAAACATGAAGATCCAAGGGATTGTAACAAGTAAGGATATATTGGGTCAAGATAAAGAAACATCTATCGATAAAATAATGACTAAGCATCCGATGACGGTTAACGGGAAAACAAGTGTGGCCTCTACAGCCCATACGATGGTGTGGGAAGGGATTGAAGTTCTTCCCGTTTCCAATGATTCCAATCGTTTAGAAGGGATTATCAGCCGTCAAGATGTTTTGAAAGCACTGCAAATGAATCAGCGACAACCGCAGGTTGGGGAAACCATTGATGATATTGTAACGAATCAAATGGTAATAATGCAGGGGAAAGCTAAAGGAGAAGAAGTTTACTCCTGTGAAGTGACTCCACAAATGACAAACCAACTAGGGACCATTTCATATGGCGTATTCACCACCATTGTCTCAGACGCAGCCAACCGGGTATTGCGAAGCTATAAAAAAGGGGACTTAGTAGTAGACAATATGACGATTTACTTTTTTAAACCTGTTCAAATGGAAAGCACATTAGAAATTTATCCTAAAGTACTGGAAGTAGGACGGAAGTTTGGAAAAGTAGATGTAGAAGTTTTTAATGAAGGAATTTTAGTTGGTAAAGCGATGATGATGTGTCAATTACTGGACAGAAGTTAGTCATTAATCGAAGAGTATTCATATTAGAAAGCCGCTTCCCACTAGAGAAGCGGCTCATATTATTTTTGGGATTCAAGACTATTTGCTTCTTCAATTGCAAATGGAAGGTAATGTTTATACTTTTTAAAGCCAATCCAGCTGAATACGGCACCATAAATAATAAAGATGGCTGCAATAATATAAGATATGGTAGATTCAGAAATGAAAATAAAATGATTAATACCAAATAAGCAGACAAAGAGACCAAGGGCAATATTCGATTTTGCGGATATCCACTTTTTTTCTACTTGACGGTTGCTTCTGAAGTATTTTGTTTTATAAAATAAATAGAAAGCAAATAAAATAATTATTAACGCAACTAGTATAAACATAATATGTTCCTCCAAGTTTCTAAAAATCTTCTATTATTTTATCGTGTATTATCAAAAAAAGCCATTATTGGTTCTTAAGGAGCAGTGTCCATGATTGAGCGAATTTTAGCAGCGATTGAACAATATGAAACAATCATTGTTCATCGTCATGTCCGTCCTGACCCCGATGCATATGGGTCACAAGGTGGACTGGTTGCCATTTTACAAGAATCCTTTCCAGAGAAAAAAATATATGCAGTTGGTCAAGAAGAGCCGACTCTTAATTACATGCGCAGACTTGATGTGATTGGGGATGAGGTCTATAAAGGGGCATTGGTCATTGTTTGTGATACTGCTAATACTGCAAGAATTTGTGACGACCGCTACTTATTGGGTGATAAGCTCATAAAAATTGACCATCATCCAAATGAAGATCCTTACGGTGATTTATTATGGGTCGACACCACGGCAAGCTCGTGCAGTGAAATGATTTATGAATTTTACTTGAAAGGAAAAGGTAAAGGCTTAAAAATGAATGATGATGCAGCAAGGCTTTTATTTGCAGGCATTGTAGGGGACACAGGACGATTTATTTATCCAAGTTCGACAGAAAAAACATTTGCCTATGCAGGGGAATTGATACACTATAATTTTTCACGCACCGAGCTGTTTGATCGGATGTATGAATTAGATCCTAACATTATTCAGTTACAAGGCTATATTCTCCAAAATTTTGACCTTCAGCCAAATGGTGTGGCTTCCGTAATGCTTACAAAGGATTTATTAACTAAGTATCATGCAAGACCTGCAGAAGCATCCCTTTTGGTTAGTACATTAGGCGATGTGAAAGGCATTTTAGCATGGGTCTTCTTTATTGAGGAAGAGAATCAAATACGGGTACGGCTTCGTTCGAAGGGGCCAGTCATCAATGGTGTTGCGAGGAAGTTTAACGGGGGCGGGCACCCACTGGCATCTGGTGCATCCATTTATTCATGGGATGAAGTGAATCCCGTGTTACAGGAACTATCTAAGGTATGTGAAAGTTATTCAAGATAGGGCTTATGTAAATAGAGGAACGGCCCAATTAAGGGCCGTTTCCGCCTTTCTTATTATATAAGAATTTATAAGTTTTGACTTGGAGAATTGTCTAGCTCCAGCGCCCTAGCGGCTAGTGTC
>CAUSCO010000035.1:0-43626 GCA_963530265.1 uncultured Bacillus sp. | reverse complement strand
GAGCGAAGTACACTAGCCGCTGGGCGCTGGAGCTGGACAATTCTCAAATTCAAAAATTTTATACTTTCTTATTTTTCAAGAAAAGAAGCATTCCAATTTATGGAATGCTTCCTCTTTTTACATAGCTTTATAGCCATATTTCTCTAGTTCTGAAAAAATGGTTTTTAAGCTGGGATTTCCTTCGCCAACAATTTTTTCTTTAATAACGACAACGGGATAAAACAGATCCTCTTCAATGACTCTTTTGGCAAATTTTAATTTTTCGTTATCACCGGAGGGCTGCTGAATATCAACATACGTCATTTTAAACGGTTGATTCGGAAATTTTCTAGAAATAGCTGCTTCCAGCCATTCCAAGGTCTCTTTGGAAGACGGTAAATTCACACAGCTAGCACATAGAGTTTCAGCACCATAAAGAACAATTTCTACTTCATCAACATTCATCAAATCATTCCATCCCTTTTTTCTTCATTTTACTTTATTACTACCATAAAAACTAAAAAAATGTCTTTAAATGTGTATTTTCCTAATTTATGAGAATGGATTTTTAACGTGGTTGACATTATAATATAAGTAGGAAAGGAGTCGATTACCATGGAAGAACAAGAAATGTTTGAGCAAGTTCAAGATGTATTAGATAAATTACGGCCATTTCTTCTTCGCGATGGCGGGGATTGTGAATTAGTAGATGTAGAGGAAGGCATTGTTAAGCTCCGCTTACTAGGTGCCTGCGGCAGCTGCCCAAGTTCAACAATCACATTAAAAGCTGGTATTGAAAGAGCTCTCTTAGAAGAAGTCCCTGGCATTGTGGAAGTAGAACAAGTTTTCTAATAGTGGAAATTGCAAGTGCCCAAAGGATCTGTAACCCTCAGGGCACTAAAATAACACCTTTACATGCGATTGCCCATAGCGGCAATCGTCTTTTTATGATTTAAGCCTTTACTAAGGGCGTCCAATCTTTATTTACCAGTGTCTTTGGTTCGTTTCCTTCTAATATGGCGGTAATATTTTCGATACAAAGCCTCATCATTGTCGTTCTCGTCTCGACACTAGAGCTGCCAATATGTGGGAGTGCAACGACATTTGGGAGCGTTAATAATGGGTGGTCAACACTGATTGGTTCATTTTCAAAAACATCAAGCCCGGCACCAGCAATTTCCCCTGCAACAAGAGCTTCATATAAAGCCTGCTCATCTACAACAGGACCTCGAGAAACATTAATAAAAATAGCAGACTCTTTCATTTTTTTAAAGACTTCGCGGGTAAACATGTTCTTGGTTTCTGCCGTAAGCGGGGTTAGGCAAACAATAAAATCAGACTTTTCGACGAGCTCATCAAACGAAACATGCTTGGCGCCTAACTGCTGCTCAATCTCTTGCTTTCGAGAACGGTTATGATACAGGATGTTCATATCAAAGCCAGTTCCTCGTTTGGCAACTGTTGAACCGATATTCCCCATCCCTATTATACCAAGCGTTTTATGATGAATATCATGACCTGCTAACAATAATGGGCTCCAGCTTACCCATTTTCCTTCTTTCACAAACTCAGCAGCTTCGACAATCCTGCGAGCGGTAGCCATAAGCAGACCGAAAGTTAAATCTGCCGTTGTATCATTTAGAACATCTGGTGTATTGCAGATTGCAATTCCTTCCCTGCTAGCAGCTTTTACATCAATATTATCAAATCCAACTGCAAGGTTGGCGACAACTTTTAGGTTTTTTCCTGCTGTTAGAACGCTCTCATCAATAGGATCAGTTAGAACGGTCAACAGGGCATTGGCTTTTTTTGCCTCTGACAGGAGGATATCTTTGGGGACAGGAATATCGTCATGTTCCCACATGTTCACTTGATAGTAATTCTGTAATGGTTTCAATAGTTCATTTGGAAGCTTTCTAGTAATATAAACGTACGGATTCATACAAGGTCACATCCTCGGTTGTTTCCTAATATTTTACCATAAGTTTATGCTTGCTTCCTCAAAAGGTGTTGAACATGCTTAATGATTAAAAAGCCATTCTAGCTGTGGGAGGTTAAGCTGTTTAATCGGTGCTCCCGCTAGTTGAAAGAATCCCGCCAGAAACCGTTCATATTGACTTGATTGTCTTAGAATTTTACTAAGCGTCTCCTCTAAAAGCTTCTTATCCTGTTCAGAACCGGTGATGTAATACCTCTCAATACAATCAAAATAATGTAGTGGAAAGATTAAACGGGAATATAATAACCGCCAAGAAAAGGATGACAATGGAGCAATACTTTGATACTCGGAAAAAAACTGTCTTAATTCAACATCGTAGGTCTGGATATTTCGGAAATATCTCTCCCGTGTCCACTCAGCTAAATCACGGCTTCGATGGTCAAACACCCAATCAAATGGATTTTTAATGACATAATGGCCATGTGGCCCCCATGTTCTATTTGTAAAACGTTCATGACATACTGTCCCGCTATCCGTATCTAAAGGCTCGTCATCAAGCTCGGTATCAACTAAATATTGAATGGCATTCTCCGTAAGTCCAAGATAATATGGAAAAGAGTCAATAAACATTCGTTCAAATTCATCTTCAGGTGTTTGAAACATTAGACCATTCCAAACACTTTCCATTTGTTCTAACCGCTTTTCCCACAAGGACTTCCACTGCCCAATTCGGCTTGATCTTTCGATTTGAAAAGGAACCCTTCTTCCTCGCTCATGGAATTTAGCAAGTTTCCTACCTAATTTTATTTTCCGCTGCTGCTCTTCAATCTGACGATTCGCTAACACACAATATTGATTTTGTTCCCATGTTGTTATTAATTGACCCTCTTTAGCTGGCAAAAAGATTGGGACATTTTGATCCCCATAACTCCTTAAATGCTCGGCAATTTTCTCCAGTTCTGTAATATCCTCTTCTTTTTTACCCGTCGGTTTAGAGATTAAATACAGCCAGCCGTTCCCCCTAAGAGCATCATAAGCATCTAATTTTACGTATTCTTCGACTGTAATCCCATATTGACTCTCAAGCATTTTCTGAAGCATCTTCGCACCCCGTCTCATTCACTTTCTTACCATATGTATATGTATTGCTTTGTAAAAACTTGTTGTTTTTACATGTAAGAATAGGGTAAAACAGTTCGGGCAAGCTAAGGTATTCGTGTTCTTATTTTGTGTCCAAATTGCATAATCTAAGGAAAAAGAGTATATATATAGTGAAAATCCAAAGAAAAGGTGATCAAGAAATGGCTGACGAAAAAAAAGTAGACCTAACTGAAGAAACAGCACGCAAATGGCTCAAACAAAGAGGGGTTAAAGTTCAGGACATAGCCGATTTAGTTTTCTTTTTACAGGAAAAATATCATGAAAACTTGAAAATGGAGGATTGTCTCGCCAACGTAGAACGCGTCCTCTCCAAGCGCGAAGTACAAAATGCAATCCTAACAGGAATCCAGCTAGATATGCTTGGCGAAAAAGGCATGCTAGAAGAGCCTCTTCAAACCATCATCGGGACTGATGAGAGTCTATATGGAGTCGATGAAATATTAGCCTTTTCGATTGTGAATGTTTACGGTTCTATTGGTTTTACTAATTATGGGTATATCGATAAACTGAAGCCGGGGATCCTAGCCCACTTAAATGATAAATCAACCGGTGAATGTCATACATTTTTAGATGATATTGTTGGGGCAATTGCCGCTGCAGCTTCTAGCAGACTTGCACACCGTGCGGCACGGGCTGCAGAAGAATAAAGACCAAAAGTGCAGTGCCGGAAAACCTAAAGAAAACTCGCCGATTGGCGAGCCCCTAAGGGCGGTTCATGAGGCGTAGTTGCACTTATACCTGATAGGTCCTATCGGCTAAAAAAGGATGGAATTTTCCATCCTTTTTAGAGTTCCCATTGGTCTAATGTATCGATTGAATATGTTGGCTTACGGTTATAACCTGACAACATTTCTTTCGTCGTAACCCCCGTATGGACTAATAATGTATCCATTCCAGCATTCATTCCTGCTACTATATCGGTATCGTAATAATCGCCAACCATCAGCGTTTCTTCCTTTGAGGTTCCTAACACTTTTAAGGCTTGTTCCATAATAATCGACTCGGGCTTGCCGATAAAGATTGGATTGGTCTGGGTGGAAACCGTTATGACTGCTGTCAGCGATCCATTACCTGGAAGCAGCCCTCTCTCCGTTGGAATTGCGATATCCCCATTTGTCGATATAAATGTTGCTCCCTTGCGGACGGCTAAGCAAGCAACGGCCAATTTTTCATAATTAATGGAGTGGTCAATCCCTACTACAACAAAATCAGCATCTTCTCCTGCAAATTGGAATCCTTTTTCCTCAATTGCTGTTCGAATTCCCTCTTCCCCTATGACAAAAACCGAGGCATTCCTTTTTTGTTCAAAGATGTAATTAGCTGTTGCCTGGCTTGTCGTAAAAACAAGCTTTTCTTCTGCCGGAATATCAAATCCCACCAATTTTTCCGCTACCTGCAGCGGAGTCCTTGAGGAATTATTGGTCACAAATAAATATGGAATCCCATTATCCCGAAGTTTCTTTACAAAATCGGAAGCTGCCTCAATACGCTCAGTCCCTTTATACATCGTTCCATCTAAATCGATTAAATAGCCCTTATATTTTTTCATTTAGATCACTCCTAAGAAATATCATACCCAATCAATAGAAAAAGACCGTGGTAACGGTCAATTTTTAAATGCTGAAACTGGCCCCAATTCATTTGTCAGGTACTCTCGCACATTGTTAGAAAAAGTAACCAATTCGTGTAGGTTGGTTGAAAATTGTTCCTGAAGTGAGTGATGGTCAATATCTATGTAATCCTGAACAAGACTTTTCCGATACTTAATGAGTTTTTTTAAATTCCCCCCAGTCTCCGCTGTTATGACCTTTTCATCTATTAGGATATCGATGATGTCCTCATAGCTGCCAGGGTCTCGCATAATGAAGCCATCGATCATAGCGTTTCCAACATCCATTACAGACTCAATCATCATTTGGCTCAGGCGCTCCAATGCTGCCTTTTCAAGTGGTGTTGACCAATTCTTTTGACTTGCGAAGAGATTAATTAGTTTCTCTAAATATTGTAATAATTCATCAATTTTTTCTCTGTCAACAAAATACATCTAGCCCACTTCCTTCATTTGGTCTCGTCTATGTAGTCAATCAATTTATATTGTAACATAATCTAGGTTGTTCGTATTTTTTAAAAAGTAAATTCATGAAAATTGCGGCAATTTGTCCATGATGAGCGGAAATTTGGTACTATAGAAGAGATAGAAAACTGTCATAAAGGAGAACATTTAATGAACGAGCGCTTTTACTTATACGATGATACAGAGGATACAAAAACAAGATTTGTCAGCTTTGTGGGTGAAAACAAACGTTTTGATTTAGCTATCGTGCAAACCAACCGCCATTATGGAAAGAGTTTGGTCCTTGATGTCCAGGGCAATCGCTTTGCTATTATTGGTCATGATGATTTACAGGAAGAGGGTTATTTAGAATTTGCTTTTCAATTAAATGAAGAAGATGCTGAAGAATTGCGCTCCTTTTTAGCTGAAATTGTCTAAACTACACATGTTTTTCGCCCCACCTAGTAATAATATAGGCTAAAGGGGTGAAGGCATGGCAGACACAGACTCTAAAAAATATACGGAATTATCAACAGTTGAAAAACAACAAAGTTTTCTCACGGCCCAAGAATTTCCGGAGGGGCCTTATGGTTCACCAATAAGAAAAGACGAACCTGTCCAAAACAAGAGTACCCCTTGGCTGGAAGGACAGCGCTATTACAGCAGCTTTAATTATGAATTTAAATCCCTGCATCAAGATATACCAAGGCAAATGGAGGGGGCACATCCACCCCATGATGACCCAGATACGGACGCACAGCCTCCTTACACCGAGGGTTAATATTATTTAAAATAAAGAAGGATCGGGGTTTACCTGATCCTTCTTTATTTTTTGACCTTTTTTAACACAAAATACGCACAACCAAAATTGCAGTATTCATAAAGGTACTCACTCAGTGTACTAATTTTTGTATCAAAAGTAGCCTTTTGGTTTTGATCATCGAAGAAACCCTTCAGGCGAAGCTGACCGTATCCCCAATCGCCTACAATATAATCATATCTCGCTAAAATATCGCTATATCTAGCCTTAAAGGCTTCCTCATTATACCCATTTCGATATTCCTGTAAAATTTCATATTCAGTATTGTTCATGACAATCATGCTTTCACCTCTTTTACCCAGTAAATACCTAATACTCATTATAACCGATTCCCCATCAATTGCTAAGAAAAAAAACCGCTCAGTTGGCTATTCTAATAAAAGGAGGTGGGATTAATGAAAAAGTATATCATTATCGCTGGATTATGTACCATTACTGCTTTAACAGGATGCTCAAAGAATATTGCCGGTAACGATGTTTATAAAGAAAGCGGCAATAGCATTAATGTCAATGATAAAAGACATGACCTTTATAATGAAAATGCCAGTCGTGGTGCACGTAACGTTAGCCACAATTATGGCTTTGTCCGTCAGCAAAAGAGTCCGTTAATGAATGATAATACAGCTAATAATTCTTATACCGCACTTGACCGTGAGCAGGTAGCAAATGTCATTAGTAAGTTCAGTTCTAACATTCCTAACGTAAACGACGTTGCCACACTTGTCACAGACCAAGAAGTATTAATTGCCTATGATACTGATTCAAAAAATCGCAATTTAACTGCTGACCAAGTGAAAAAGACTGCCATGTCGGTAGTACCTAGATATTATCACGTTTATGTGACTGATGATAAAGTGCTAATGCGTGATGTTGAAAATCTTGCAAACCTTGATTCAACAAGCAGGAATGCTCGCACTTCGGTTGCAGCTGTTATCAAGCATATGAAAAAATCTCCGCAAGGCGAACGAATTAATCAGAGTGAAGATGAGAATGGTCTAACACCAGATGACAATAATGTAAAAAATACAAGCCGGTAAAAAGAAAGAGTTCAAGCCCATTTTTTATGGCTGAACTCTTTTTCTTTTTTATGCTTCCTGTGCTTCTTTTTCTCCAAGCATTTGTTTATGTTTAGCTGCAGCATTGACTTGTTCGTCAGCATGGTAAGAGGAGCGCACAAGCGGACCTGCCTCACAATGGCTAAATCCTTTGCTGAGGGCAATTTCCTGGAATTCCTTAAATTCATCTGGACTATAATATTTTTCAACCTTGAGATGACTCTTTGTCGGTTGTAGATATTGGCCAATGGTCATGATATCCACATTATTGGCCCTTAAATCATCCATGACTTCTAAAATTTCTTCTTTTGTTTCACCAAGTCCAATCATTAAGCTTGATTTAGTTGGAATAGTAGGCTGCATTTCTTTTGCACGGCGGAGAAACTCCAGTGAACGATCGTATTTAGCACGTGCTCTGACTCTTGGTGTTAATCTTTTTACTGTCTCAATATTATGGTTTAGAATATCCGGTTTTGCATCCATCAGTAGTTTTAAATTTTCTTCCTTACCCGCCATATCGGATGGCAGTACCTCAATGCTAGTAAATGGGTTTTTACGACGAATAGCTCGTACTGTTTCAGCAAACACAGCGGCACCGCCATCCTTTAAATCGTCACGAGCGACTGCTGTTACGACCACATGCTTCAGATTCATCAGTTGAACGGAGTCAGCGACTCTTTCTGGCTCTTGCAAATCTAATTCGGTTGGCAGCCCTGTTTTTACCGCACAAAAACGGCAAGCACGGGTACATGTATCGCCAAGAATCATAAAGGTAGCTGTACGTCTTTGTGCCCAGCATTCGTGAATATTTGGACATCTGGCCTCTTCACAAACGGTATGGAGATTTTTTTCCCGCATCATTTTCTTTAGACCCGTATAGGACTCATTCGTATTAAGCTTTATTTTTAGCCATTCTGGCTTCCGCAAAATTTCTTCATTCTTGCTCATCTTTACACCCCTTTAAATCCTATCATGTATTAAAAACCAGTTCTCTGTCATTTTATCATACTACACCAGAACGACAAGCAATTCAATTTTTGATGCTTGCATGAAAGTAATAAAAAACTTTTCCAAGTGATTAAAACAAACGTCATCTTTGCTCCGTCTGATTACCAATTATTAACCATAATGAAAAAGGCTAATAATCACACACTAAATATGTACATTAATTGGAAGGGGGATTCCTGTTGCGGGCTGTTTTAATTTTTGTAACTATCCTTATACTCTTTTTGTCTACATTGTCTGTCAGGGATGCTCATGCAGAAGTACCTGATCCCTATCAGGAAAGAATGAAGCTTTATAAAAAGGTTGAAACCATTACCCAAATTCCTTGGTACTATTTAGCGGCCATTGATCAATACGAAAGAAGCATCCGTCAAGTTCGCAGAGATTTGCCAAAACCAGAAAGTGTAACCGGAATCTATTTTAGTCCTGAAAAATGGGCCGGATTAACAAACCCAAATCCTTTAGAAGAAAACCCAGCAATCATCCAGTTTTATAACGGAATGGGTGTCGATGGGAATGGGGATGGTAAAGCCAGTCTAAAGAATAATGAGGACGTTTTATACGCTTTTGCAAATTATCTTCTTTCATACGGAGTTGATCATGATAATTTAAAAATAGGGTTATGGAATTACTATCATCGCGATAAAACGGTTGGAATCATCGCTGATAAGGCAAAAATATATCGCCACTTTGGCCGGCTTGATTTAGATAAACAAGTTTTTCCAGTTCCATTAAAGAGTAACCACAGCTACCGCAGCACCTGGGGAGATGCCCGTGGCTGGGGTGGAAGAAGAATTCATGAAGGCACAGATATTTTTGCCGGGTATGGGGTTCCTGTCCGTGCCACTAACTATGGGATTATTGAAATGAAGGGCTGGAACAAGTTCGGCGGCTGGAGAATTGGGATACGCGATATAAATAATACGTACCACTATTTTGCCCACCTCAGCGGGTTTGCAAAGGATTTGAAAGTTGGACAAATTGTGGAACCAGGAATGGTCATTGGCGGTGTAGGCAGCTCGGGATATGGACCTCCGGGGACCTCCGGGAAATTCCCGCCGCATTTACATTATGGGATGTATAAAGATAATGGCGTTACAGAATGGTCGTTTGACCCATACCCCCATTTAGCTAAATGGAAACGTATCGAACGATTTAATATGAAAAAGAAAAGATAGGACTGTCCTTTATAGGATAGTCCTTATTAGTTATTCGACTTTTTTGTTTCTATCTTCTTTTCTGGAACCTGAATCGAAGGGGTTATGCCGCCGCCACTGTTATAAAATTGTGGAACTTCACCTTCTACAAGCGTACCACCGACTGGAATGCTTTGTTTAAGCTTTGTGATTTCTGTTGCGAACGGTGTAATGATTTGGACTGATACGACTATATCTACGGAAACCTGCATCCAGGTATTATTAATCCCCATTGATTTCGTTTCAATATGCACATCTGGTTCGACTTCCCCAATCGCATGGAACTTTACGGGTATTTTGGGTCCAATATTACCCAACAATGAAATATTGGTTGCTTGCCCTAATGGTACATACCAAACAATTCCATCCTCTTTTCCCGTGTTTTTTGTTTCAATTTCCACATCTGATTCGATTGCAGCAATGTCACCCTTCTTTGCTGTTTTTAAATTCTTTTGAATTTGTGCCGTTGTTTCCGCTAATACTTGATTGATTAAATCCGTATTCAATTGAGCGTTTTGTCCTTTCCCATTACTACCTGGCACTATTTTGATGACTTCGTTATTTTCTCCAACATTTGTGGTCCTTTTTGTAATTGCCCTATTGATGACAAGCGAAGCAATATTGCGTGTTTCAGATGTAGCATATCTCATTAATGTCGGCTCAATTCCTCTATTGACAAGCCATAAACTTGCAGCAGTTGATAACAGGAAAAAGACAAAGGATAACAGCATAACATAACGGAAAGGCAACGGCCCTCGCTTTCGTAATCGTCTGCGAAACTTTGCCAAAAAAATCACCCCTTCAAGCTATATGTATGCAATTAAAAGGTGAACTAGCCCATTAAAAAAAGCCTGCCCTTATGAGCAAGCCCTTAAATCATTTTTAACAAGGCATCCTTACCAATCATGCCCTGATAAATGCCAAATTCCTCTGCTTCCCATGTTACCGATTCTAACGGTGCATTTAGAAGTTGGTCAATTGTTCTTACTCCGACAGCCCTGCCGGCAATAATTTTGCGGTCCTTTAATTTTTCATTTAATAATCCTACATCTAAAGCGCCGCACATAATATATCCTTTAACACTTGTCACCGCAAGTAAGGTAGTTTTGGGAAGTAACACAGTAACCGCCAAAAAAGTATGGCCATTAATTTCAATTGGTTTAAGGTCAATCAAAGGTTCCACACTCCTTTCCGTACTATCACATTATGACAGTCATGGAAAATGTGTGACATGCTATACGTGCATCTGCAACTTCCATTTTAATATGTCCCGCAAAAATTCAGGCAGGAAATATTTCTTCTGTTTTTGTGGAAGAACATCCTTGAAAAAATGACCGAAGGTAAACATATCGGGAAGGACCAGTGTGTAGTTTCTATCGTCCTCTAGTTCATTGCCTTCAATCAGGATTTTATTATTTTCAAACCGAATACCGTCATAGACAAAGATACCTAAAACAGTCCCTCTAAAACCGAGACCTTTTATTTCCTTATGGGCAAAGTCCTCATTTTTTGTCTGTACTACTATTTTTTGTAATTCCATCCCTGTCAGTTCTACCAAACAAGGATTAATGGGATGTGGACAGACTGACAGCAAATCGTAATCTGTGACCACACCAGACAATGTACCCAAAAGCAGACCAGCATTAATCATTGCACAATCGGCATTGCACCATTCTCTTAAGGACTCGGCCAGCATAACTGAAAAATTCGTTTCATGAAATGAATCGTGAACTAATGGTTCACTGAGTACAGCCACAACTTGGTTTAAAAGTTTCTTCCCCTTATTAAAAAAATGATCGATTTGCTCCTGCTCTTTTGGAGGGGCTGGAAGATCTTTTATGTCATAAAGAATGGCATCTTTTTGGGTAACAGCTTTTTCTTCATCCAAATGGATTGTCATCTGACCAACATAATAGCCATATTTTCCAGCAGCACCTAGAAGAGTGTTACCTACAAGCTTTCCCTTTTCAAGAAAGTGATGGGTATGGGAACCTAAAATAACATCGATTTCCGGGAACTCCGCTGCAATTCTTTCATCATCACGAAGGCCAAGATGGGACAATAAGATGATGAAGTCCACATCTTTCCTTAACGGTTCCAACCACTTTTGCAGTTCTAAAATAGGGTCGGTCTGCTTCCAGTCAAGCAATTCATATAAACGTGGGAAATGTGCAGTTAGTCCGATTACTCCTACACGGGTTCCTTTTTTTGTCTGATAAATCTTATAGGGTTTTACCCACTCCGGGTATGCCCCATTCTTTTTATACAGGTTGGCAAGGAGCACATCAAAATCAGCCTCATCATATAGATGGTCTAAATCTTCATGAGGCAGGTTCACTCCCTCATTATTGCCAATCGTCACGGCTTTATAGCCGCACATATTTAAAAGGTCAATATTTCCCCGCCCTTTTGTCGCTTCGGTAAATGGATGCCAGCGGTCGATAAAATCACCAATATCAAAGAGAAAAATATCCTCTTCCATTTCTTGATGCAGTTCCTTTTTTTGCATTAGGAATTGCTGGATGCGCGGCCAATGTTCTAAGTGACTATGAAGATCATTTGTATGATAAATATGTATCGTTTCCATCCTTCTATCTTACCCTGCCATTCCTTGATAAATTAACCGGACACCCACAATAACTAGGATGGTCCTAATAATCAAAACAATTGTTTTACTCTTAAGTTTTGTATTTATAAATACTCTCACCTTAGGGATCAATTAAACAAATCTAACTGCCTTGGAGCAAGCCCTTCATAATCTATATGTAAAATTTTGATCATTTCTTTGGCATTATCTGCGGCATCCCCGCCGGAGTTATTGTTAAATAGGAGATAGACATTTTTACATTCCTTAGTTAAGTCTTGAATGCAAACAGCCCACTCCTCTAGTTCTTGTTGATTATACCGATAAAGATAACGAACCTCACGCCAATTATCAGCCTTTCGCTTTTGCCAGCCATGAACATTGCGGCCATGAAATCTTACCAGGACACTATCAGAATCTGTCGTTTGTAAAACGGTTGGGACAGACCCCTCCCCCGATTGCGGCTCATCACAGATACTATGAATCCACTTTTCAGCCTTCATAAAGTCGAGGGTTTGTTGACGATATGAACGGTTGAACCACGATTGGTGCCTAAACTCTAGAGCACATGGG
Source organism: uncultured Bacillus sp. (assembly GCA_963530265.1). GTDB lineage: Bacteria > Bacillota > Bacilli > Bacillales > Cytobacillaceae > Neobacillus. Next base: position 31,261 of record CAUSCO010000035.1, on the reverse strand, counting down.
ATATCATCCATTACATGTTTGCACCATCTTAAATACTCAACATTTTCCCGCTTACAGTCAAACCATGGTGGAAATTGAAACAGCACCATGGCTAGTTTATTTTTTTCTATGTAAGGTCCTAACGATTCTTTAAAGGCCTGAAACATTGCTTGGTTCGTTTCAAACGGTATTTCATCACGCTGATGACCAGTCATCCCTTGATAGGCTTTTACGATAAACTGAAAGTTCTCTGGCGTTTCATTAACCCATTTTAGAGCATTTCTTTTTGGTTGAATGGCATAAAAGGCTGTGTCCACTTCCACGATTGGAAAATGACCTGCATATTCTTTTAATTTATCCCTAGGGGAAATCTGACCAGGGTATAAGCTGTCATGGTCACCCCAGCCGGTTACACCAATGTAGATCAAAACAACCACCCCCAATACCTAATAATAGCATAACCATTTTTACAACGTAACCATATTAAAATACCCGCCTGCCATTACAGCATGCGGGTAATTTTTTTTAACCTATTAACCGATAGAACCTTCCATCTCGAATTTAATGAGACGGTTCATTTCAACGGCATATTCCATTGGTAATTCTTTTGTAAACGGCTCGATAAAGCCCATAACGATCATTTCAGTTGCTTCTTGTTGGGAAACTCCACGGCTCATCAAGTAGAAAAGCTGCTCTTCTGAAACCTTCGACACTTTTGCTTCATGCTCAAGTGAGATGTTATCGTTCAAAATTTCATTATATGGAATCGTATCAGATGTCGATTGATTATCCATAATTAACGTATCACATTCGATATTAGAACGGGCACCATCAGCTTTTCGGCCAAAATGAACTTGACCACGGTAGGTTACTTTTCCGCCATGTTTAGAAATAGACTTAGATACGATGGTGGAAGATGTGTTTGGTGCTAAATGAATCATTTTTGCACCAGCATCTTGGTGCTGACCTTTACCTGCAATCGCAATCGATAAGGTCATCCCACGTGCACCTTCGCCCTTTAAAATAACGGCAGGATATTTCATTGTTAATTTAGAACCGATATTTCCATCGATCCATTCCATTGTAGCGTTAGCTTCACAAACAGCACGCTTCGTAACTAGGTTATAGACATTATTTGCCCAGTTTTGAATGGTTGTATAACGGCAATAGGCATCTTTTTTAATAACGATTTCTACCACGGCACTGTGGAGGGAATTGGTTGTATAAACAGGTGCTGTACATCCTTCTACATAATGTACTGATGCACCCTCATCAACAATAATTAACGTACGTTCAAATTGTCCCATGTTTTCAGAGTTAATTCGGAAATACGCTTGTAATGGCGTATCCACTTTTATACCCTTTGGAACATAGATAAACGAGCCGCCAGACCATACAGCAGAATTCAAGGCAGCAAACTTGTTATCTGTTGGTGGAATCGTTTTTCCAAAGTGCTCACGGAAAATATCTTCATTTTCTCTTAAAGCGGAATCTGTATCCTTAAAGACGATTCCCAATTCTTCAAGGTCTTCCTTCATGTTGTGATAAACAACCTCTGATTCATATTGTGCTGAAACTCCAGCTAAATACTTTTGCTCAGCTTCTGGAATCCCTAGTTTATCAAAGGTTGCTTTAATTTCTTCTGGCACTTCATCCCATGATTTCTCGGACTTCTCAGATGGTTTAACATAATAGGTGATTTCATCAAAGCTTAATGAATTTAAATCACCGCCCCATTGCGGCATTGGTTTGCTATAAAAAATGTCAAGTGATTTTAAGCGGAAGTCCAGCATCCACTGCGGTTCATTCTTCATTTTTGAAATTTCTTCAACTATTTCACGTGTCAAACCACGTTTTGATCGAAATATGGAAACGTCTTTATCGGCAAAACCATATTTATAATCACCGATTTCCGGCATTTTTTTCGCCATCGTCGTATTCCTCCTTCAATAACGAAGGGAGCCTGCTCCCGTTCGTTTTACTGTTGTTCCTCTTCCTTCAATCCCTTTTCCATTGCCTTCCACGCTAATGTGGCACACTTAATTCTAGCTGGAAATTTTGAAACACCTTGAAGTGCTTCAATATCCCCTAAATCAAGGGAATCGTCATGCTCCTTACCTAACATCATCTCAGAAAATATTTGTGATAATTTTAAGGCCTCATCAACATTTTTCCCTTTAATTGCCTGCGTCATCATAGAGGCAGAGGACATGGAAATCGAACAGCCTTCTCCTTCAAACATTGCATCCTTAACAATTCCGTTTTCAACATTAAATGTTAATTGAATGCGGTCTCCGCAAGTTGGGTTGTTCATATTAATTGTATGACTGCCATTCTCTAAAACCCCACGATTACGGGGTTTTTTATAATGGTCCATGATTACTCGACGGTAAAGTTGATCTAAGTTATTAGAAGACATCGCTGAAATACTCCTTTGTTTTGACAAGCCCTTCAACGAGTTTATCAATATCCTCTTCTGTATTGTATAAATAAAAACTTGCCCTTGCTGTTGCGGAAACTTTTAACCATTTCATCAGCGGTTGTGCACAATGGTGTCCGGCACGAACGGCAATTCCTTCTGCATCTAGTACAGTTGCCACATCATGGGGATGAACGTCCGCAATATTAAACGTAACCATACCTGTACGTTTTGCAGGATCCAGTGGGCCGTAAATCGACATACCTTCTACGGCTGTCATCTTTTCTAAAGCATATGCGGCAAGTCTTTGATCATGCTCAGCTATTTTCTCTAGGCCTACTTCATTTAAAAAGTCAATGGCAGCACCCAAACCAATTGCTCCAGCAATAATCGGAGTTCCTGCCTCAAATTTCCAAGGCAACTCTTTCCAGGTAGATTCATATAAATGAACAAAATCAATCATTTCCCCGCCAAATTCAATCGGTTCCATGTTTTCAAGTAAATGTTTCTTTCCATAAAGTACCCCAATGCCTGTAGGACCACACATCTTATGTCCTGAAAAAGCAAGAAAATCACAATCGAGATCCTGAACATCAATTTTCATGTGTGGGGCACTTTGTGCACCATCAACCACCATAATAGCACCATTTTCGTGGGCAATCTGGGCAATTTCTTTAACGGGATTAATGACACCGAGTACGTTCGATACCTGCACTACAGATACAATTTTGGTGTTCTCGGTTATCGTAGCTTTAACATCCTCAAGTGAAATCGTCCCATCCTCTTGAAGCGGAAGGTATTTTAAGGTTGCACCTGTACGCTTTGCCACTTGCTGCCACGGAATAATATTACTATGGTGCTCCATATAGGTAATGACTATTTCATCGCCTTCTGTTAAATTCGCAGCAGCATAACTTGCAGCTACAGTATTCAAAGAAGTCGTTGTTCCTCTGGTAAAAATAACCTCTTGCGTCGATTTGGCATTGATAAATTTACGAACCTTTTCCCGTGCACCTTCGTATGCATCAGTAGCTCTAGTTCCGAGTGTATGCACACCGCGATGGACATTAGAATTAATTTCGCGATAATATTTTTCAATGACCTCGATTACTTGGATAGGTTTCTGTGATGTTGCAGAACTATCCAAATATACTAAGGGATTTCCATTAACTTCTTGATTTAGAATTGGAAACTGGTTACGAATATCCCTAATATTCATTAGCGTACTTTCCTTTCAATCACTTCAGTTAATTGTTGTTTTACTTGTTCAATTGGAAGCTGATTAACTACTGGTGCAAGGAAGCCGTGGATAACTAAACGCTCAGCTTCAATCTTAGGAATGCCTCTACTCATCAGGTAGTATAGCTGTACAGGGTCAACACGACCGACAGAAGCGGCGTGGCCTGCCATAACATCATCTTCGTCAATTAATAGTGCAGGATTGGCATCTCCACGGGCTTTCTCACTTAGCATTAACACACGAGATGTTTGTTCTGCATCTGATTTAGAGGCGCCATGTTCAATTTTGCCAATTCCGTTAAAAATTAAGGTAGCACTTTCCTTCACTACACCATGATTCAAAATATTCCCTTGAGTATTTTTCCCAAAGTGAACCACTTTTGTGGTAAAGTTTTCGGTTTGCTCTCCGCGTCCAACAGTAACTGTTTTGGTATCACCAACGGAACCATCACCAATTAAGTTGGTTGTATTATCTGAAATTGTATTTCCTTCGTTCATTAGCCCAAGAGCCCATTCAATTTTGGCGTCTCTTCCAGCTACCCCGCGACGGTTTACATAAGTCGTAATTCCTTTTGAAAGATGATCAACTGCACCATATTGAACCCTTGCATTAGTGTTAGCAATCACTTCTGTTAAGATATTTGCTAATGTATTTGATGTTTCCAAAGTGGATATATAGTTTTCAACGTATGTGACAGAGCTATTATCTTCAGCAACAACAAGAACATGGTTAAACAAATTAGCTTCAGTATCATCGTGGACGAACACAGCTTGAATTGGTTCAGATATTTCAACGTTTTTTGGGACGTATAAGAACACTCCACCGTTTACTAGTGCGGTATGAAGTGCAGTTAGACGATGTTCATCTGCATTAATGGCTTGCGTCATGTAATATTTCTTTACTACATCACCATGTTCTCTTACTGCAGTAAATAGATCAGTGAAAATAACTCCCTGGCTTTTGAGATCCTCTGATAGAGATAGAAAAGCAGGTGTTTGGTTCCGCTGGATATATAAATTTTGATTTTTAGCATCCACATCTACAAGCGCTTTTACTTCTTTCGGAAGTTCAGCAAGAGAAGCATAAGGAGCGCTTTTAACGGTATGATGCTGAAAATCAATAAAGTTCCATTTATCAATTTTCGTTTTGTCTGGTTTGGGCATTGGCAGTTCAGTAAATTGCTCTAATGCCAAGAGTCGAAGTTTTTCAAACCAAGCAGGCTCGCTCATGTCCTTTGAAAAAGAGCTTAGAAAACTCTTATCAAACGGTAATTTTATTTCTGTTGTCATGGTAATCCTCCTAACTCTTACGCTTAAGCTTCTTGCTCTACTGTTTCTTCTTCAATTCCAAGCTCTTTCTTTAGCCCTTCATAACCTTCCGCTTCTAAGCGCTGTGCAAGTTCAGGTCCGCCAGATTTAACAACACGGCCTTGCATCATAACATGCACATGGTCAGGAGTAATATAATTTAATAGACGTTGATAGTGTGTAATGATTAAACAGCCGAAATCTCCGCCGCGCATTTCATTGATTCCCTTTGAGACAACCTTTAGGGCATCGATATCAAGTCCAGAGTCAATTTCATCTAAGATTGCAATTTTTGGTTCTAACATCATTAATTGCAAGATTTCATTCCGTTTCTTCTCACCACCAGAGAAGCCCTCATTTAAATAGCGCTGTGCCATATCAAGATCCATTTCAAGGAATTCCATTTGCTTATCCATTTTACGGATGAATTTCATTAGCGAAATTTCATTTCCTTCACCAAGACGGCTATTAATTGCTGAACGTAAAAAATCGGCATTTGTAACACCATTAATCTCACTTGGATATTGCATGGCTAAGAATAGCCCTGCGCGTGCACGCTCATCTACTTCCATTTCAAGGACATTTTTTCCATCTAATTCAATCGTTCCGCTTGTTACTTCATACTTTGGATGTCCCATAATAGCAGATGATAAAGTTGATTTACCAGTACCATTTGGTCCCATAATGGCATGAATTTCTCCGCCCTTAATCTCAAGGTTAACACCCTTTAAAATTTCTTTTCCCTCAATTGCTACATGTAAATCTTTGATCGTTAAAGTTGATCCAGCCATATCTATACCTCCGAAAAGAAAGTGTTGTATCTTTTAGACCAAGTTGGTCTAGACTCTATATTCTCATTTTATTCTCATTACAATCTTATAACAAATGAAAGGTATTAGCAACTCTTAAACAGTAAAAACAATGCTTCTATTTTCAATAAGCTACTTCTAAATGAGAATAAAAAGATTCATGAAAGTGATTTATATGAAGATTTAGCTCATAACCCCATATTCAATAAAACACTCAACTAAAATCATACCTCATTTTTTTGTCATTTCCAACAAATTGAAAGGTAAAACTCTTTCTATTTTTACCCAATGAACAGCTTTCATGTATGATGTGTCGTACCGTCAGAGACAGGAAAAAGCCAGTGAGCTAATCACTGACTTTTTGCTTTTCTTCCTATTTAAACGTTACTTAGAAACCGGCACAACGGCACCTTTATATTTTTCAAGAATGAAGTCTTGAATTTCTTTTGATTGTAGAACCTCTATTAATGTTTTGATTTCTTTTCGGTTTTTGTCCTCTGATCGAACGACCACAAGATTTGCTGGTACAACGTCATCGCCTTCAAATGCAATTCCGTACTTTCCGATGTCAATGCCGCCTTCTAATGCGTAGTTCGTATTAATAACGACCGCATCACCTTCACCACTTTCGAAAGAAGAAGCTAATAATTTTGCTTCAATTAAGGTTGAGAAATCAAGATTTTTTGGATTTTCGACAATATCCTCTACTCTTGCATTCGCGCCAACGCCTTCTTTAAGCTTAATTAAACCTTCTTTCTCAAAAATCGGTAAAATACGTCCATGGTCACTTAGTGAATCACTCATAATAATTTTCGCACCTTTAGGAAGGTCTTTTAAGCTTTTATATTTTTTAGAATAAATTCCGATTGGTTCCTTATGAATTCCACCAACACTTACAAAATCAAAATCCTTATTTTCTTTCATTTGCAGGTCTAAATACCCTGGTGTTTGAAAATAGTTTGCGTCGAGTTCTTTATCCCTTAACGCTACGTTTGGTAGAATATAGTCTTGAAAAACTTGCACTTCTAGGTCAATGCCTTTTTCCTTCAATAAAGGTTTTGCCGCTTCTAGTACTTCAGCATGCGGTACAGCAGATGCACCTACAACTAGTTTCTTATTACCACTTTTTTCTGACGTATCGTTTTTAGTCCCAGCACACGCTGTTAAGGCAAATGCTAATAGTGAAATAAAAATCAAACTAAATACTTTTTTCATCTTCTAACCCCTCCTGTTATCGCTTATCTGTTTTCTTTGTAAAATAATCTCCAATAAATTGGATGATAAAAACCAAAATTAAAATTGCAACCGTCGCCACTAACGTGACAATTGGTCTATTGCGCTGAAAACCTTCAAGGTAGGCAAAATGTCCAAGTCCCCCAGCACCAATGACTCCGGCCATCGCTGTAAAGCTGACTAGAGAAATGGCTGTGACGGTAATCCCCGAAATTAATGCTGGCAAAGATTCTGGTATTAATACTTTAAAAATGATTTGACCATTTGTTGCTCCCATCGATTCCGATGCCTCGATAACACCTTTATCTATTTCCCTTAGAGCAATTTCTACCATTCGTGCATAAAAAGGAGCTGCACCAATAATTAGGGCTGGCAGCGATGCATTTGCACCGAGCATAGTCCCAAGCAATAATTTTGTAAACGGAATTAATAAAACAATTAAGATAATAAAGGGAATGGATCTGAAAATATTAACAAATCCGGCAATAATGACATTAATAGTCCGATTAGCCCATATATTTCCTTTATCCGTTAAAAATAACAGCAGACCAAGGAATAATCCTATAATAAATGTTGCTAACACTGAAATAGAAGTCATATAAATGGTTTCACGTGTTGCTTCTAATAATTGGTCCCACTTTATCATGTCATTAAAGTTAGCCATTACTAATCACCTCCACTCCAACTTGCTGAGAGTGAATATAAGCGATGGCTTTCTCTATTTCGCGAGCTTGCCCATCTAAGTGGATAAATAATGTTCCGTATGATCCGTTTTGCGTGTGCGAAATTTTCCCTTGAAGAATGTTTACGATAACATCGAAATCTCGAATGATATTTGTTATTAATGGCTGTTCTGTTGCTTCCCCGATGAACGATAGCTGAACCACTTGTCCATTTGGATAAAGTTCGAGTAAATGTTCGATTGTTTCTTTCGTTTCTTCCGGTTCCGTCACTTGCTGGACAAATCGCTTCGTAATTGGCTGCTGCGGATGTTTAAACACATCCAAAACCGATCCAAGCTCAACGATTTTGCCACTTTCCATCACGGCTACCCGGTGACAGATTTTCCGAATTACATGCATTTCATGTGTAATCAGTACAATCGTTAAACCAAGTCGTTTATTAATATCAACCAACAATTCCAAAATAGAATCAGTTGTTTGTGGATCGAGTGCTGAGGTGGCTTCATCACAAAGCAAGACTTTGGGGTTATTTGCCAAAGCCCGAGCAATACCCACCCGTTGCTTTTGCCCGCCGCTTAGCTCTGAAGGATAAGCATTTTCTCGGCCTTCTAAACCAACCAGCTTAATAAGCTCTGCCACTTTTTTCTTTCTTTGCGGCCCATTGACACCAGCAATCTCAAGTGGAAAGGCAATATTTTGACTTACTGTTCTTGACCAAAGCAAGTTAAAATGCTGAAAAATCATACTGATTTCCTGACGCGCTTTTCGAAGCTCCGTTCCTCTAATCTTCGAGATGACGCGGCCGGCCACCGTGACACTTCCCTCTGTTGGCAGCTCCAGTCCATTTAGCATTCTGATTAAGGTACTCTTTCCAGCACCACTATAACCAATCACACCGAAAATTTCACCATCTTGTATCTCAAGGTTTACATCATCGACTGCTCTTAGCTCTCCTTGTTTCGTAGGAAAGATCTTGCGGGCATTTTTAATTGAAATCATTAGCATCACCTACTTCTTATCCTAATTACCAAACTTCTAAGTATATAACGTTTCTTGAATATAGGGTTTGACTGGATTGGCAAAAAGATTCTATTCTTAGAAAAATAAAATGCCTCTCTGCACGGGCAGAAAGGCATCAGAAAAATAATCCTTTCTCCCATCTACCAAAGCAACCGCTTTGTGTGAATTGGCACCATTTCAATAGTAACATTGACGGTTGCCGGGCTTCATCGGGCACATCCCTCCACCTCTCTTGATAAGAGCTTACAGCATTCTATATTCAATTAACACGTTAATTTGTTTAAGTAAATTATATTACGAAAGTAATCGTATCATTAATAAAAATAGGTGTCAACGAAAATTTCTTCATTTTCGGAAAAATCTATTTAGGTAAATTTAGACATTTGCCTTCAAGGAAACTAGACCTGTTCCCGATTCAATTGCGGCTTCGAGATCCTCGATTAAGTCCTCTACATTTTCGATACCGATGGAAAGCCGGATTAAATCTTCTGATACACCTGCTGCTTTAAGCCCTTCGGCATCCAGCTGCTGATGGGTCGTACTAGCAGGATGGATAATTAAGCTTTTGGCATCACCAACATTGGCAACATGTGCCCAAAGTGTCAATGAATTTATTAATTTAGCTCCTGCTTCTTTTCCGCCCTTAATACCAAAAACAACCATTGAACCAGCACCTTTTGGTAAATACTTTTTCGCTAATTCATAGTCAGGATGTGAGGAATGTCCTGGATAAGACACCCACTCAACAGCTGGATGATTTAATAAATAATCAACCACTTGCTTGGTGTTAGCCACATGTTCCTTCATTCGTACATGCAAAGTTTCTAGTCCTAGCGTAAATTGGAACGCATTTTGCGGACTTAAGGCAGGACCTAAATCACGCAATAATTGGACACGTGCTTTGACAATATACGCAGCTGCCCCAATTGCCTCTGCATACACAAGACCATGATAGCTTTCATCTGGAGTGGTGAAGCCTGGAAATTTTGATGAATTCCAATCAAACTTACCGCCGTCGACAATAATGCCGCCAGTAGAGGTTCCATTCCCTAGAAGCCATTTTGTTGCAGAGTGCACGACAATATCTGCCCCATACTCAATTGGTCTGCACAGGTAAGGTGTCGCAAAGGTATTATCAATAATCAACGGAACTCCAGCCTCGTGAGCGATTTCCGCCACTTTTTCAATATCGAGTACCCGCAAGCTAGGATTACCAATGGTTTCTGCAAAAACAGCTTTAGTTTTTTCAGAGATGGCTGCACGGAAATTTTCCGGATTCTCGGCATCAACAAATTTCACCTTAATGCCGTATTTAGGCAAGGTAACGGCTAATAAATTATAGGTACCGCCATAAAGGTTGGAGGCAGAGACAATCTCATCGCCAGCTTCGGCAACATTTAAAATGGCGAGTGTAATAGCCGCCATCCCACTGGCAACTGCTAATGCCCCTACGCCGCCTTCTAATAACGCTACTCTATCTTCAAAAACCGTTGTTGTCGGATTGTGAATCCGTGTATATATGTACCCTGGTTCTGCTAAGCTAAATAGATTTGCCGCATGTTCCGTATTTTTAAATTGATAGGCATTATTTTGGTAAATTGGAACGGCACGAGCACCTGTCACCGGATCTGGAGACAACCCCCCATGAACACTTAATGTTTCAAAACGGTACTTTTTTTGATTTTCTGCCATTACTCTCGCTCCTCCTTATTTACAATTAAATGAACAAACCCCCACTTCTTAAGAAGAGGGGGTTCCACTCTTCTCATCTGCCAGAGCATGATGCTCTGCTGGATTTAGCACCGTGTTATGAACCGGTTGCCGGGCTTCAAAGGGCCAGTCCCTCTGCCACTCTCGATAAGAATATGCTGCCTTTAATTGTTGTCGTCTATTGATAGAATATTTAAATAAAACAATACAGCAAGTTTAATTCCGAGTCAATACCTTTGATTAAATTACTTTTGCAAAATTTTCTTGAACTTTCGTTAAAAAGAAGAGGGATTCTAGCAATAATGTCGTTCTTAATGGAGCCACTACCTTAAGAAACCCCTTTTGTTCTAGAACTCGCAGTTTTTCCGTACCTTCAAACAGGTGTTTCATGGCATATTGATTGCCGTGAATCATATATAATGCCTGCTGGCTACACTCAATTACTGATATTTCACCATTTTTAATTGCTAATTGTATAGATTGTTGTTCACAAAGGAGAGTTACTGCTACATCTGCATGTTTGATTAATACGTGAACATGGCCTTGCCTGTGGAAATTTGCTAAAAACGCTTTTGCCATTTCTATCATTTTAACCACCCCGGTCTACTCGTTTATAAATACTTATTCAGCATCTAGAACTGGAACCCTTTTAGAATCGCTCGACAATTCTCGGCTCGATTGGTGAACTTTAAGGCGATTTCCTGAAAAGTATGTCGATTGATGCATTTTATTTTTTTACGGTAAACTAGTGAAGTTTTAATGAATTTTCATTTATGTCCTGATTTAAAAAGTGTTGGTAAATATTCAATTATTAGTTTTCAGAATTGAATCTATTTTTTATAAAATGAAGGTAGAAATTTGAGAGGAAGTGGAATATGTGTTTTAAAGCTCGCACTGAACCAGTTGAAATGAAAATTCTTAGATTGCTAAATAATCGAATGACGTTAGCTGACAAAGACTTGTTACGCTATCATAAGCGTGCAAAGGGATACGAGGGGGAGGTGATGTTTGATTCCTTGACTGAAAAGCTGCAGTGTCAAAGTTTTATTTTAAATGATTTGTTTATTGAGACAGGTGGTGCAAAATTTCAAATAGATTCTTTAATGATTTCTCAAGAACCCATTTACGTGTTCGAAGTGAAAAATTATGAAGGAGATTATTTTTATGAAAATGGCCGATTCTATACTATGGCTAACAAGGAAATAAATAATCCACTACAACAACTAGAACGAAGTGAATCCTTGCTTCGGCAGCTTCTCCAAAATCTTGGATATCGTATTCCTATCGAGGCATATGTTGTTTTTATTAACCCCTCGTTTCATTTATTCCAGTCCCCCCTCAACAAACCTATTATTTATCCAAATCAGCTTCCTAAGTTTATGAATAAATTAAATTCGAGCCCTTCTATATTAAATAAGCGCCACAAAAGTTTAGCAGATAAATTAGTCTCTGTGCACCAGATTGAAACTAATATTAATAAATTACCTACCTATGACTACGGCTCGTTGAGAAAAGGATCGACTTGTGCGGTCTGCCACTCATTTGAAGTAACTATTGTAGATAAGCATTTAGTTTGTAAAGTTTGCGGTCATCAAGAAATGATTGATACTGCTATATTGCGAGCTGTGGAGGAAATAATGCTATTGTTTCCAGGTAGAAAAATAACTACGATTGGGGTTCATGAATGGTGTCAGGTAGTGGATTCGAGGAAAAGGATACGGAGGGTTTTGATGCAGAACTTGAGTTACAGTGGAAAAACAAAGGGTCTCTTTTATGAATAGACTTCTATTTATATGAAATTGACTTTTAACCTTTTTAATTGTGACCGTCGAGACTCTTTTTTGGGCACATCGGGCACAATTAATTCTTTTTGTGACCGTCGAGACTCTTTTTTGAGCGTCACGGGCACAATTAATATTTTTTGTTACCGTCGAGACTCTTTTTTGGGCACATCGGGCACAATTAATTTTTTTTGTGACTGCCGGGACTCTTTTTTGAGCGTCACGGGCACAATTAATATTTTTTGTGACCATCGAGACTCTTTTTTGAGCACCTCGGGCACAATTAATTCTTTTTGTGACCACCGAAGCCCTTTTTTGGACGCCTCGGGCACAATTAATTCTTTTTGTGACCATCGAAGCTCTTTTTTGGGCACATCGGGCACAATTAATTCTTTTTGTGACCATGCTAGACTCTCTTTTGAACACCTCAGGCACAATTAATTAAATAATCGAATACAAAAAGCAAATGCTGTCGCATCTGCCTCAAATTAAATGTTGTTTTATTTTATCTAGCAAGTATGGGACTGAATGAAAAGCGTATATTGTTTCCTGCACCGTGCCCTCTTTAAAAAGCAACAGGCATGGTACACTCTCAATTGCAAAATTCATAGCCAAATCCGGATAAAAATTCAAATTCATTTTTCCCATTTTAACATCTACTAATTCCTCTACTATTTGCAGCATCCTTGAAGCAACCTGACAAGTGCCGCAGAGAGGAGTATAAAAATATAATAGACCGCTTTCGTTATTGTCTAGAAAGGCAGCCGCGTCATTCCGATTCCATTCAATCATATACAATTAACTCTTTTCTAAAAACTCAGTGTGAACATCAATATTCGCACCTAATAGAACAGTCGCCAGATGGTGCACCGGTGCGGTTGCTACCTCGCGATACATCCGATCAATATATAAATGTTCCGCCTGTGGAAATTCTCGCTTAAATCGTTTACGAAGCTTCTCACCTGAAGCATCAGCATCTACCAGAATATAGACATCTTTGTCCTCTAAGAACTCAATTAATTCATCCAGCCTTGTATGACTGATGGTTCCATTCGTACAAATAATTTCCACTGGTTCTTTCACAATATTTTTCACCTTATTTTTATCTGATTTTCCTTCAACAATAAGTACTTTGTCAACATACGAGTCATTCATATCCATCACCTGTAATATAAAGTTGTTTATGTTAACATATTCTAAAATATTGATTTTGTGTGCCTGCTTATTCGTATGTTAACTATAACATTATTGTCTGCTAAGAAATAGATATTTGCTCAGTTAGACGATTAACACCATCCACCATCATCGCAATCGGTATATTTCGCATCAGGCTGTTCGGTTACGGTTACATGTTGATATATTTTTTGTTGTTCCGCTTCAAAATGGTGATCCAATTCCACTTGCATTTGCTCAGATAGTTTTATCTTTCCAATTGAACTGGTTTCAAGGAATAGTTCGATTTCCCCATCTTTTAATTTGCCTACCACTCGATCCGTCACGTCAATTCTTTTCTGCTTTAACGTCATGCTTCCACCCTCTTTACTATATTTATGAATAGTCTCTCCATTTTAGTAGAGGAAAAAGAGTGGAAATTTAAGAGAAAAAGCACCCATAGCTGAACTGCCCCCTCATTGTTAGAATGCGTCCAACAAATCGAGTGCAGTAAAGAACAGGTGCTTTCCAATTAATTAGTCTTCTTTTGTCATTTCTTCATATTGTTCGGCCGTCATTAGTTTGTCAACCTCACCCATGTCTGATGGTTCAATCACAATCATCCATGCTTTTTCATATGGTGATTCATTGACAAATTCAGGGCTGTCACTTAAATCTTCATTCACTTCCACTACTTTACCACTTACTGGTGCATAAAGCTCAGAAACCGTTTTTACGGATTCAACACTGCCAAATGGCTCGTCTGCAGATATTTCAGAGCCCACTTCTGGAAGCTCTACGAAAACGATATCTCCTAGTTCATGCTGTGCAAATGCCGTGATACCAACACGCACTTTTTCTCCTTCAATCTTTACCCATTCATGTTCTTCAGAATAACGTAATTCTTTTGGTGTACTCATAACTAAAAATCCCTCCATTGTTTAATTTGTAAAATCTATCATCGAAGTAAATCGATTTCAATGAGTTACGATTGAAGAGTTGGCTTATAACCACAATTTCTCATACTCTTCTTCTTTAAAGCCTACGGTGACCCGTTCACCATCCGTTAAGATTGGTCTTTTGATCAACATCCCATCAGACGCTAGCAAATTAAGAAGTTCGTCATCGGTTGCAGTTTTCATTTTATCTTTTATCCCTAATTCCCGATATTTCAAACCGCTCGTATTAAAAAATTTCTTTAACTCCAAGCCGCTTTTTTGATAAAACTCCTGCAACTCCTCACGCGAAGGTGTATTTTCGACAATATGTACTTCTTCATAGGAAAGATGATGAGCATCCAGCCACTTCTTGGCATTTCGGCATGTGCCGCACTTCGGATACCAGTAAAAAGTCAGAGACATTTGTTTCACCGCCTTTTACTAAAATGTAATCGCGTCATTAAAATATTACCATAACGTTTTTCAAAATCCTAACGAGAGGCCTAAAAAGCTCTCCATAGGAAAGATTCGACTAATTTCGAAAAAACCCTTCCTGTTCGCGAAATATTTTAAAGAAAACTCGCCGATTGGCGAGCCCCTAAGGGCGGTTCATGAGGCGTAGTTGCACTTATGCCTGATAGGAAAGTTATACTTTCCTATCAGCTAAAAAAAGGGAAGCCCCCTTCTAGTACGAAGGGAGCCGTTCGATTATACAATATAGCGTTCAGCCTCGATTAATACATCTGCAGCTTCTCTTTTTTTGGCAATTACATTGATTGGCGTATGACGAGTAAATTTACGCAGCGATGTCAACATCATGCGGAGGGTATCGCCTTGCTCAATAGCAACTAGTGATTCTTTTGCTGTTGCTTCAATTTCATTAAAGGCTTCCTGACAGAATATTTGCGTATAGAGAAGTTTTTGCTTATTCTTCTCTAAACCGTCTTTAGCCATAGCCTTTTCAGTGCGTAATACAACAGATTCCATCGCGTATACATTTGAAACAAGGTCAGCGATATTGGCTAAAACTTCTTGCTCCCTTTCAAGTGCCTTACCGTATTTTTGGGCAGCTAAGCCAGCAGCAAGTAAGGCAATCTTTTTCGCATTTTTCACTAAATATTTTTCTTGTGCAAGCGGCTCGTCACCAGGTTCTTCCGGCATGAGCATCATTAATTCCTCTTGAAGTGCCATTGCTTTTTGGAATAAAGGCAGCTCACCTTTTATGGCCTTTTTCACAAGAGTTCCAGGTACAAGGAGGCGGTTAATTTCGTTTGTTCCTTCGAAGATACGGTTAATACGTGCATCACGATAGGCTCTTTCAATTGGATATTCCTGCATAAAGCCATATCCGCCATGAATTTGAACGCCTTCATCGACTACATAGGATAATACTTCACTTGCAAAAAATTTATTAACAGAGCATTCGATTGCATATTCAGCAATAGCGTTTGCTACCTTTTTAAGGTCCTTCGCATCTTCAGTAGATAACTTACCTTGGTTTTCTTCATACAAACCAATGGTACGGTAAACAGAGCTTTCAGCTGCATATATTTTCGATGCCATTGTCCCAAACTTTTCTTTCGTTAAATTGAACTGTGAAATCGGTGTTTTAAACTGCTTTCGTCCATTTGCATATTTAACCGTCATTTCAAAGGCACTCTTTGAACCACCGACACCGCCAACAGCTAATTTGTAACGTCCGATATTTAGAATGTTAAAGGCAATAACATGGCCCTTACCGAATTCACCTAATAAGTTTTCAACTGGTACAGCAACATCCTCTAAAATAAGTGTACGGGTGGAAGAACTCTTAATCCCCATTTTCTTTTCTTCTGCGCCAGTCGATACACCTGAGAATCCTCTCTCCACGATAAAGGCAGTAAAGTGCTCACCATCGACCTTTGCATACACAACAAACACATCTGCAAAGCCAGCATTGGTAATCCATTGCTTTTCACCGTTAAGGATGTAGTGTGTACCTGCATCATTTAATCGTGCTGTAGTTTTAGCACCAAGGGCATCGGAACCTGAACCCGGCTCCGTTAATGCGTAAGCTGCAAGTTTTTCGCCGGATGCAAGCGGTGGTAGATACTTTTTCTTTTGCTCATCATTGCCGAATAAAACGATTGGCAAGGAGCCAATTCCAACGTGAGCTCCATAAGAAAGTGAGAATCCTCCGGCTTTCGCCATTTTTTCCGTAATAACGGATGATGTTACCTTATCCAATCCTAACCCTTCAAACTCCTCTGGAACGTCTACAGCTAAAAGACCAAGTTCCCCCATTTTCTTTAAAAGCTTAACGGTACGATCAAATTCATGTTTTTCTAAGTGCTCTAGCTGTGGAGCCACTTCTTTTTCAACAAAGTCTTCAGCAGTTTGTGCAATCATTAAATGTTCTTCAGAAAACTCTTCCGGTGTAAAAATATTTTCATATGAAAGATCTTCGATTAAAAAGCTTCCGCCTTTAACAATTTTTTTCGTTTCAGTCATCAAAAATTCCTCCTAATCATTTTTTTGAAAAGGAGCCAAACATGTCAGCCCCAAAACGTAATTACAGTAGTTCAAACACCCCAGCAGCGCCCATACCGCCGCCAATACACATCGTAACGACACCAAATTGCTGGTTCCGGTGTTTTAATTCATGAATAAGTGATAGCGTTAATTTTGCACCAGTACACCCAAGTGGATGACCAAGGGCAATGGCACCGCCATTTACGTTGACGATTTCTTCATTTAGACCAAGCTCACGAATAACTTGAAGCGATTGGGAAGCAAAGGCTTCATTTAATTCGAACAAATTAATATCGGATAACTCCAGACCTGCTAGTTTAACAGCCTTTGGAATCGCAACAACTGGGCCAACCCCCATAATTTCCGGTGGTACGCCGCCTACAGCAAACGAACGAAATTTAGCTAGTGGTGTAAGTCCAAGTGATACTGCTTTTTCACGGTCCATCACCATCACCGCAGCGGCCCCGTCACTTGTTTGTGACGCATTTCCGGCAGTTACGGAACCTGTTACGGAGAAGGCTGGGCGGAGCTTCGAAAGTGTTTGTAAGTTTGTATCTGGACGAACCCCTTCGTCCTCGGAAAATTGAATTGTTTTTTCGACGAGTTTATTGTCATTTCCAACCGTACGGATTGTTACCTCGACTGGGACAATTTCATCGACAAATTTACCTTCTGCGATGGCTTTTGCAGCGCGTTGGTGGCTTCTTACCGCAAAGGCATCCTGATCTTCACGGGAAATACCATACTTTTGAGCCACCTGCTCTGCCGTATGCCCCATTCCCATGTAATATTGTGGTGCTGTTTCTGCTAGTTTAATATTCGGACGTACGACATGACCCATCATGGGGATCATGCTCATCGATTCTGCTCCACCTGCGATTGCTGTATCGATAGACCTGAGCATAATTCCTTGTGCTGCATAGGCAATGGTTTGTAATCCTGAAGAACAAAAACGATTAACCGTAATAGCAGGGACTGTATAAGGAAGTCCTGCTAATGCCCCGATATTACGGGCCATATTGTTTCCTTGTTCTGCTTCTGGCATGGCACAGCCAATAATTAAGTCATCAATATTGCCTTCATAGTTCCCCGCACGCCTTAATGTTTCTTTTACTACCAATGCGCCTAAATCATCAGGACGAACATGGGCAAGCGTTCCTTTCTTTGCCTTACCTACTGGGGTCCGTGCTCCGGCCACTATTACCGCTTCTCTCATGCAAGTTCCCTCACTTTCTTTCAAATTATCAATCTATTTTTAATCTAGGTCTGGAAACCCATTGCTCCTTAAAATATTAGTTTCTTAACGGTTTACCCTTCATAAGCATATGCTGCATCCGCTGCTGTGATTTTGGTTCGGCGATCAGGCTTAGGAAAGCTTCTCTTTCTAAATTCAGTAAGTATTGCTCATCCACTTCCGCCCCAAATGGCACTTTACCACCGGCAATTACATATGCAATTTTCTTGGCAATTTTTAAGTCATGTTCCGAAATATAGCCGGATAGGCGCATGGCTTCAGCACCAAGGAGCAAAGTCGCATATCCCGTTTCACCAACGACCGGTACTTTCCGACGAACTTTTGGTTTATAGCCCTTTTCATGTAATGCTAGAACCGCTTGCTTTGCATCATAGAGCAAATGATCACTATTAAAGCTGATGCCATCTGAAGCATCTAAGAAATTATTTTCCCGTGCTTCTTCTGCAGATGTCGAAACCTTCGCCATGGCAATCGTTTCGAATACTTTATTGGCTACACTCTGCAAATCAAAGGGAACACCATTTGGCAGGTTTTCTAAGTGCTTCATATAAAGCTCTTTGTTTCCTCCTCCGCCTGGCAGTAGACCGACACCCACTTCGACAAGCCCCATATACGTTTCAGCAGAGGCTTGAATATGAGCTGTTGGCAGGCAGACCTCTGCTCCGCCGCCAAGCGTCATCCCAAATGGAGCAGCAACAACTGGCGTAGAGCTATATTTCACTTTCAAGAGGGCACTATGAAGATTGCGGACAATCATATCAAGCTCATAAATATTGTCATCCTGCACTTCCATTAGCATCATTGCCAAGTTCGCTCCGACACAGAAGTTCTTTCCTTGGTTGCCGATGACAAGACCTTTATAATTTTTTTCCACTTCATCAACTGCAAAATTAATCATTTGCACGATATCAAGGCCGATTGCATTGTTAGGTGAATGGAATTCAAGAAGTGCAACTCCATCGCCTAGGTCAATTAAGCTCGCACCACTGTTCTTTTTAATAACCCCTTTTTGTTTCTTGATTTTATTAAGGTCGATCACCTTTGAATTGTATTCCACTAGTCTATATTGACCGTTTTGATAGAAGAATTTCTCGCCGTTTTCTTCTATATAAAAAGAAGAATTTCCTTTTTCTAGCATTTCAGTAACCCATGCTGGAACATCTACACCCGCTTCTTTCATCTTGAGGACTGATTTTTCGACGCCGATGGCATCCCATGCTTCAAAAGGACCCATCTCCCAGCCAAAGCCCCATTTCATCGCCCGGTCAATTGCGACAATATCGTCAGCGATTTCACCTAAAAGCTGGGCGGAATAAACAAAAGACTCTGTGAAAGTATGCCATAGAAATTTTCCAGCCTGATCATTTGCATAAACAAGCGCTTTCAATTTATCCGCTGTGCCTTTTTCCTGCTTTGCTAACTCAACTGAAACTGCAGACAGTTTTTTACGAGGCTCATACTCTAACGTATTTGGATTCAGTTCAAGAATGTCCTTTTCTTTTTTCAAGAAAAATCCTTGTCCGGACTTGCTCCCAAGCCAACCTTTTTCAATCATGGTTTTTAAAAAGGCTGGCACTTCAAAAACCTCTTTCTCTTTTCCTTCAACTTGTTCATATACATTACCGGCAACATGATAAAAGGTATCTAAACCAACTACATCAAGGGTCCGGAAAGTAGCACTCTTAGCTCGGCCGATTAATGGCCCCGTGATCGAATCGACTTCACCTACACTTAAGCCTGCCTTTAACATTTCTCTTACAGTTACCAAAAGACCATATGTCCCGATGCGGTTGGCAATAAAGTTTGGTGTATCCTTTGCTTGAACAACACCCTTCCCTAACACATCCTCCCCAAACGTTTTCATGAATGAAAGCACTTCTGGAGACGTATATTGAGTAGGGATGACTTCCAGTAATTTCAGATAGCGAGGTGGATTAAAGAAGTGGGTTCCTAAGAAATGTTTTTTGAAATCATCGGAACGCCCTTCCACCATGGCTTCTACTGAAATTCCAGAAGTGTTCGAGCTAATAATACTGCCAGGTTTACGATATTGGTCAACATTTTCAAAAACTTGTTTCTTTACGTTTAGGTTTTCGACAACAACTTCAATGACCCAATCAACATCTTTCAGTTTTACTAAATCGTCCTCAAGGTTTCCTGCTTCAATAAGGGCAAGGTTCTTTTCGGAAGCTAATGGAGCTGGTTTTTGCTTCAATAATTTTTGAATGTTCGTTGCACTGATGCGATTACGTATTTGTTTGTCGGCTAATGTCAGTCCTTCTGCTTTTTCTTCTTTCGTTAATTCGCGAGGCACAATATCCAACAATAGGGTTGGAATACCGATATTTGCTAAGTGGGCCGCAATTCCAGAGCCCATTACTCCAGATCCCAGAACTGCAGCTTTTTTTATCAATTGGTTCAACATTGTCTCCCCCTTTAACTTTGAATGAATGCTCATTCATTTTTTTGCCAAAAAAAATTTACTTGTGAATGGGTTTTGCTACATTAACTATAAAATATTTGGAAAATTTGTGCAATAATTAAATGCGGAATTTTTAAATTTTTTTGAACATTTGCTTTCGACTACATAAATTCTTGTGGCTGGGCATCCTAAATTCTGAGGTGATAACGATGGCGAAGATGAAAAAGAATCCTTCTAAAGCCGGCGTCAGTGCCGCAAGTGTGAAGGGTAATGGCGGGCCAGGTAACGAAGAGGCCCACGTGGACAAAAAAAATAGCCAAAATAATCAATACAAACGCTAGAACCCGAGGATCAGGCTGAGTGCATCAGCCTGTTTTCAGTTTTTGTATAATTATTCCTGCTTGAGAAACTCTATAGTTGTGAGGATATTATTTAAAATAGGAGGTTCACCATGCAACAGCAAAATATGAATATGCCCAATATGAACATGCAGAATCAACAAACGAGGATGCAACAGCCTCCAGGCGTTATTTCAACAAAGGATTCTCTGTATTTAACCGACATGATGTCATGGAATTTACTTGCTGCCAAAAAAGCGCATTTCTTTGCACAGCAATGTCAGGATCCGGAGATTAAAGCAGTAGCGGAAAAATGTGGTCAGATGCACCAGCGTCATTACCAGCAGCTTCTCGGGCACTTAGGTGAGCACGCAAACCAACAGCAGCCATTAAATAATATGCAATAACAACGGAAAGCAAAAGCGCCCCTAGGCACTGGAGCTTGACAAACGGAGGAGTGTCGACGATGAATCAGAATCAACAAAAAATTAAAAATCCCGAAACACAAGTACCAAAAACACCGCAGATGAACGACCGTGATTTTATTAATGACTTATTAGCAACAGAGAAATATCTCACAACTGCCTATACCATGCCACTCCATGAAGCCAGCCACGAAGGTTTGTTTCAAGACGTAATGACGATCTTCACGGAGACACAGCAATGCCAGCGTGACCTTTATGATATGATGTTCAAAAAAGGCTGGTATGCTATCGAAGCCGCCGACCAGCAAAAACTGCAGCAATCCTATCAGCAGTTTCAAGGCTATACTAACCAGTTTCCAAGCGGTGGGACTCTTCAATAATGAGGAAAAAGGGGATCATTCTTTGCAATTGATCCCTTTTTATTTTTCTCACTAATTCGTTCTTTTCTAAGTATAAAACCACAATAATTACACAAAATAGAAACGATTCTAAGTAGAAAGAATCGGTTTTTAAAAAATTAATTTTTTGGAGGTTAGATTTCATGAGAGCGATACATCGTATTGCCTTGGCGTTGGTTATTATTGGGGCTATTAACTGGGGACTAATTGGTTTTTTTCGCTTTGATTTAGTTGCAGCTATATTTGGTGGACAAACTTCCATGCTGTCCAGAATTATCTATTCCCTTGTTGGGCTAAGTGGTCTAGCTTGCATTCCACTATTATTTAAATCGGCAGATGAGACGGAAGTAGACACTACTCGTCAAAGCTATGGAAAACCTACCTATGCAACTGAGTTTTCGGAAGAGAATGACTTAACAAATATAAATGAAAAAGCTAAGCAATCAAATGACAGGACTACTGACGATTTGTAATTCATCTAGTAAAGGCCATGCAAATGCATGGCCTTAAAAGTGTTGATTTCTAAACGTCATCTAATGACCTGATTTCCGATGCTGCTCGTTCAGCTGTTTGATTTCATACATAATCTGTTTCATTTCTTCCTTTGCTTCAGGGTAGAGCCCGTTCCAATGCTTAGCTAATGCCGGCATTGACTTTGCAATATGGGTATACAAAGCCCATGCCTTCACCTTTTCTTTCGTTTCTTCGTTACCTTCACCAACTAATAATTCACTATATTTTTCAAGCAAAGCTTCGAACTGATCCGCAAATATTTTCTCCAACTTGACACCTTCCATCCTTAGCCGAAAGCACAAAAGGACATATATATTGTCATGAAAGACCGACTGTTTTTTCCAATTGTGAAATAAGCCGATTAGTGTTATGCACAAAATCCCCCATATTATGCACTGGTCGAAAACATGTATTTTTTATAATGATAACGAATCGAGAAGATTAACCCCAGCGCCAGCATATTTCCCATTAACGCACTCCCACCGTAGCTAATAAACGGAAGTGGAATCCCTGTGATCGGCAGGACACCAATCGTCATACCGATATTTTGGAAAACGTGGAAGGTAATCATACTGATCACACCAACACAAATATACGTATAAAAATTATTCTTTGTTTCCATACCGACCTTTGTAATATGGTAAATCAATAAGAAAAATAAACTGATTAATACACTCGCTCCAATAAAGCCATATTCTTCTCCGACGACACTAAAAATGAAATCGGTTTGGCTTTCAGGTAAATAGACTTCACGGTTGCCAAACCCTTTTCCGCCAGTTTGACCTGAACCGATCGCAAGCAAAGATTTGGTTAACTGATAAGCGTCCGAACCTTGGTAACTATAGGGGTCAAGCCATGAATAAATCCGACGGAGCTGGTATTGGCCCACTCCCAAGTATTTTTCCAAAAGCTCAGGGTGCCAAAGGACAAAGTAAAAAACTGTGCCAATTAGTACAAGACCTCCTGAAAACATCGGTACAAGCAATTTCCAGGAAATCCCCGATATAAAAATCATTCCTACTAAAATGGCTAAAAAAACGAGTCCAGTTCCTAAATCCTGCTTGATGATTAACGCCAACGGGACCATCGTGACAATTCCCATCTTGATTAACAGCCAAAAATCTGTTTGAAGGGTCTTGATCTGGTTTTTTAAATGATGTTGGTCAATGACCCGTGCAAGAGCAAGAATAATGAATATTTTAACAAACTCAGATGGCTGTAATGAACCAATTCCAGGCAGCACAAACCAGTTTTTTGCTCCATTAATTACCGGAGCAATACTTGCTGGTGCAACAATTAAAAAGCATAGGAGGAAAATTCCAAACCCGTACGCATACCAGGTTAATTTCCTTAATTGATCGGAATCCAAGGTCATAACGGCTGCAATAATCCCGCCGCCCACAGCATACCAAACTATTTGCTTGATTAAAAAGTTTTCCTTGTATTGCCCGCTTGCCTGGGCACTATAAATGGCTAAACAACTCGCAAGAAAAAGTAATATCAGTATAAAAACAAGATTGTAATCAAGTTTTGATGCTGTGTTGTTATTTGAAGTCATATCCGTTCCACCTTACAAAACATATATAGAGTCCCACGTTCCATCAACCATGGAAAAATATAGAGAGAACCAGCCTAACCTAATAAAGGCGGTGTGAGCAGAGCTAAGCTTCCCTTTTCAAAGTATGAAATGGATATTTTTCGCCTAAATTAGATAAATTAGGCCTCTTTCGCGGCGCTCCGCCCCTTTTCCATATTAAACTTGTCATTCCTCCATTATATTTTGAATAACAACAAATCTCAACTTATAACTCACGACTGGTTTTATTTACATGATTTAAAATAAATTTTCTGCACCTCACCTGCCATCCATTCCAAATTATTAGGCACTTGGGGGATGCCATATCCAATATACAACGGCGTGGTAACAAACCTTGAGACAATTTTTACATAAATTTTATTATCAATATGATGAAAAAACACATTATAGCTTGTTGCTTTGAAGGGAAAATGATTCAAGATATAGTGTACGGCCACTTGCATATATTCCGAGAACTTCTCCAAATAGCAGGAATCTGGCATTTCTACATTAAACTCATAAAACCCTACTCGAGGTTTGGTCGACAGCGTAAACTGAACATCTCCTTCACAAGCAATAAGGATTCCCTCAAACATTTCACTCGATACTTGTTTTTTATAGTCAATATCATCTAACCCGACAATCTGCATATGGGGATGGGCAATCGTCCCTCCCGACAAGGGTCCATGATTTTTGAAAAAAATAACAGAACGGTAGCTTCCTGTTTTCTCCATATTCATCCAATGCCTTAGTCCGAACCTTATTAAACGATGCAGATGCTCTTTAGAATAGGTAGAAATATCACCATGGCAATCATCTGTTTCAATTAACACGGTTTGATAAGCATTTTCCAATACAGGATATTTATTTTTTAAAAGAATAATCGGACCGTCTACAGCAATTAGGTCCGTAAGCTGGTCTCTTTCGCAAAAAGGACAGGCCTGCTCTTTGTTTCGAATATTTTCTGGTTTTGTAACACCGATAGATGTATTAAAATACAGATGTTTAATGTCCAAACGTGTATCCCCTCTCGAAAGACTATATTCCTATTTTATGGGAGAATGCCGATGGTTTGCACTTAATTTGTCTTGTTTCGGATATTTTCATTGATCAGCTTGGAAAATTAATCCTTAAATAGAGGATGATTTCATGAAATAGCAGGTATTTGCATACGATTAAATGTACAGGCTTATTTACTATTTTAGAATGAGAGGGAGCGTATGTTAACAAAACTAGAAGCATTGATCCTCGGCATTATCCAAGGCTTAACGGAATTTTTGCCAATCAGTAGTACAGGGCATCTTTATTTAGGAAGAAATTTATTTGGCCTTCAAGAAGCGGGGCTGTTGCTTGATACAATGCTTCATGTTGGGACCCTGCTTGCGGTTTTTGTTTTTTATAAAGATGAATTTATCAAAATGATTAAAAATCCGTTTAGCAAATTAACCTTTTTATTGATTGTTGGGACGATTCCTGCTGTAATCTTTGGTCTTGGTTTTAAAGATTATATTGATGGAATCTCGAAAACAGGTGTGACAATTGGCTGGGAGTTTTTAATAACGGGGATATTCCTGTGGCTCGCCGATTCAGCCAAAAATGGTAATAAGAAAATGGATGATATCGGATATAAGGATGCGTTAATTATTGGAACCTTTCAAGCCGTTGCGATTATGCCAGCCATTTCGCGCTCAGGTATGACGATTGTAGCTGCTCTTTGGCGAAAATTAGATCGTGAAACTGCCGCCTACTTTTCATTTCTATTATCAACACCAGCCATTGCCGGTGCGATTGTCCTCCAAACAAAGGACCTACTTGATGGTCAAGGAGAAACAATCTCCTTATCAGCATTGCTTGTCGGAATTATCGCCTCTGCCCTCTTCGGTTATATCGCGGTTAAATGGATGATAGGATATTTGAAAAATCATTCTTTAAAACCGTTTGCTATTTATGTATGGGCATTGGGAATCCTCGTGTTATTTTTCCAATTTACAGGTAGGTTCTAAGAAAAGCGCAAGCGCCCTGTTCAGAGGCGTAGTTGAACTTATGCCTGAAAGGAAAGTTATACTTTCCTTTCGGCTAAAAAATGCGACTCAAGAGCGAGTCGCATTTTTGTTTATTTAAATCGTAACTGTTTCTTTTGCCATTTCCCTTGCTGCTTCTGCTGCCTGTTCTTTTGCCTTTGCCATAATCTCCGGAATCAATTTTGGAAAATGATCCATTCCTTCAGCAACAACTGTCTCCAACCCTTCGAACCCGAGGAACTGGAATACCTTTTGAAGGTAGCGGTCTCCCATTTCAAATTCCATCATAGGGCCGGATGAATAGATGCCGCCGCGGGTTTGAATATGAATTGCCTTTCTGCCAGTTAGAAGACCTTTAGGACCTTCCTCCGTATTCGTAAATGTTTTTTCTACAATAAATAAATTATCAATAAACTTTTTCAAAATCGATGGGGCACCAAGATTCCAAACTGGTGTAACAAACACATAATAATCGGCAGCAATAAAGCGGTCGGCAAGCTCATGCATTTTTTCCAGTTTTGTCCTCTCTGCTTCCGATAACTGCTCTTTTGTATAGCCCATAAACGATAATTTTGCCCGTCCATACAAAAGGTCCATATCGATTTCAGGAATATCCATATCATATAGGTGCCAGCGCTCAATTTCCACGACTGGCTGGGCTGCTTTGAACTCCTCTAGAAATACTTCTCCAATTTGCATCCCTTTTGATAGTTTACTATCATTCTTTGGATTTGCGGTAATATACAAAAGCTTTGCCATGTACATCCCTTCCCTTCAGACACAATTTTTCTTCTATTACAATAATACACCAAACCTTCTTGCTCACTTTTGAACAAAAAGTGAAATATATGAAATTAGCGTGAATAGTAACGCTATTCTATGAACAATTCGTGACAAAACTAAACGAAACTTTACAAAACTTAACAAAAATCACACTTTCTATGATATTCTTTCTATAAAATGGAACTGGGAAAAGGAGGGTGACCGATGGAAGATAAAACTTATACTGTCGATGAAGTAGCGCAAATTTTTCAAATTTCCAAACATACTGTTTATGAACTAATTAAACGAGGCGAACTTCAGGCCTTTAAGATTGGAAATAAAATGAGAATAGAGCACGCTGAGTTGAACCGATACAAAGAGAGTACGAAGGCACCAGCCAAGAAGAACTTTGAACAAACAAGTCTAGCAGCCATGACCACAACAACTATTCGTCTTTTTGGCAGCCATGACTTTCTTGTTGAACATTTTGTTAAAAAAGCGGGTAGTGCTTTGAACCTGCCAATCCAACTTTCCTTGATCGGGAGTCTTGAAGGGTTAATGATGCTCTACCGAGGACAGTGTGATATTGCCGCCATTCATTTATTAGATCCTTTCTCACAAGAGTATAATTTGCCCTTCATCCATCAACTCTTTGTGTACGAATCGATTTTGGTTTTGCGCTTGGCTGAAAGAGAACAAGGATTTATTGTGGCTAAGAACAACCCGAAAATGATTCATGATTTTCCTGATCTCATTAGAAAGGATATTCAATTTATTAACCGCCAAAAAGGGGCAGGCACAAGGTTTTTACTAGATTCAAAGCTTTCTAGCTATGGGATTGAACCAAACCAAATTAATGGGTATGGCAATGAGGAGTGGAATCATTTATCAGCTTCTTCGTTCATAAGCAGGGGCCTCGCCGATGTTACCTTTGGCATTCAATCGGCAGCCAGCCATTTAGGATTAGATTTTATCCCTGTGGCGAAGGAAAATTTTGATCTTGTTTTTCGGTTTACCCCAGAAAACAAACAAAATTTAATTGACTTGATTCATTATTTGCAATCTGCGAGCTTCAAAAATAGCCTAACGGATTTAGAAGGCTATTCGATTCAAGATTTAGGAAAAATCACTTATCAAACCAGTCAAATGGAGGAACTAGTATGAAGAAAAATCGTTTATTAATCACCCTATTTGCTTTAATGCTCCTAGTTTTATCAGCATGTGGAACTTCGAACACAACAAATACAGCTGAAAAGGAGAAAAAGGCAGAACCTAAAGCAGAACCAACCTCCATGATCCTTGCCACAACAACAAGCACACAAGATAGTGGCTTGCTGGATGAGATCATCCCAATGTTTGAAAAAGAAAATAATGTTAAAGTAAAAGTAATTGCAGTTGGTACTGGCCAAGCATTAGAAATGGGTACAAAAGGTGAAGCAGATGCCCTGCTTGTTCACGCACCAGCATCAGAAAAAGCAGTTGTCGATGCAGGCGATGCCATTAACTATAAGCGCGTCATGTACAACGACTTTGTTTTAGTTGGTCCAAAGGAAAATCCCGCAGGAGTAAGTGGTGATGACATTGTAGCTGCCTTCAAAAAGTTGGCCGAAACGAAAGCACCATTCATTTCCCGTGGAGACGACTCTGGTACACATAAAAAAGAATTAGGTATCTGGACATCTGCTAATATCAAACCTGAAGGCGAATGGTATGTTTCAACAGGTCAAGGAATGGGACAAACATTACAAGTGGCAGCAGAGAAAAAAGGCTACGTCCTTACTGATCGTGCAACATGGCTTGCACAATCAAAAAATTTAGCCACTCTTCAAATCGTTGTTGAAGGCGGCAAGGATTTAATGAATATTTATCATGTTATGCAAGTGAACCCTGAAAAACATGACAAAGTGAATAGCAAAGATGCTGAAAAATTTGTAAAATTTATGATAGATGCTAAAACACAAGATGTGATTGAAAACTTCGGTAAAAAAGAATATGGGCAATCATTATTCATTAAGTACACTGAATAATAAAAGCGGAAGCGACCGTTTAGCGGCGTATGGACTGGAGCACTTTGACTGAGATAAGGTGAAACTTCAATCAGCGAACGTTTTTCTCGCTGATTGTTAGTTGAACCGATCGGGTTCTTACGGGCAGTTGAGAATCTACTGCCCGTTAAACGCGATAAAGGAAACACGAAGAGCGCAAGCGATTCGATGTTGACTTATCGTAGGGAAGAGGGCGAAGTACACTAGCCGCTGGTCGCTGGAGCTAGACAAATAGAAAAGCGGAAGCGGCCTTTTAGTGGCGTACTTCTAATGGAATTCCTGGGGGCAGTACATATGGATTTACTACTTGATGGACTTAAAAAAGCGTTTGGGATGATCATTTCGGGTGATTCTGAAATATATGCGATTACCTGGCTGACACTGAAAGTCTGTCTAATTTCCATCCTGATTAGTACCCTCATTGGGCTGCCTCTCGGAATTTTCCTTGGATTAACTAGGTTCAGAGGCCGCAGATTACTATTAATTTTTATTAATATTGGTTTAGGACTTCCACCGGTTGTTGCCGGGCTTTGGATTACGATGCTTTTATGGCGTTCTGGCCCCTTAGGAGACCTTGCCCTGCTTTATTCTCCAACAGCGATTGTTTTAGCACAAATTTTAGTAAGTCTGCCAATCGTCACGAGCCTAACCTGCTCAGCCTTTCAACAAATCAGTGATAAAATGCTTCTGCAAATTAAAGCACTGGGAGCAACAAAGCTGCAGACACTATGGATCCTTATCAAACAATTAAAAATCGCTATTTTGGCGGCCATCATGGCAGGTTTTGGCCGGGTCATAGCTGAGGTCGGCGCCGCGATGATGGTCGGTGGAAATATCCAAGGTGACACCCGTATATTAACCACTTCGATTGTGATGGAAGTTTCAAAAGGTAATTTTGATATTGCCCTGGCGCTTTCATTTATTTTACTGACAGTAGCCCTTTTAATTACCGCGGCGTTAACCTTTTTACAGCAAAGGAGGCATATATCATGATTCCGTTAATTAAATTGAAGAATCTAACCTATAACGTTCAAAACAACAAAACGATTCTTGATATAGCTGATTTTCAGGTTTATTCTGGGGAATTTCTTGGTATTATGGGGCCGAATGGTGCTGGTAAAAGCACACTGCTTAAAATACTTTCGTTTCTTGACAATCAAACAAGCGGGGAAATTCTTTACCGCAGGCAATCCATTCCGAAGGGAAACGCACCGCTGGAGTTACGCAGAAAGTTCTCCATTGCCCTGCAGCAAGCCTTACTGTTGGATGGAACTGTATTTCACAACATCGCGATTGGCTTAACATTAAGAAAGATTCCTAAACACATTATTAAGGAAAAAGTGACCCATTGGATGGAGCTATTTGGGATTAGCCATCTAGCGAAAAAAAATGCTCTATATTTATCCGGCGGTGAGGCCCAGCGAGTCAACTTGGCGCGGGCCATGATTGTCGAACCGGAAATTCTATTTCTTGATGAACCTTTTTCAGCGTTAGACTTTCCAACCAAAATTAGATTGATGGAAGATTTCAAGCAAATTATGGATGATACTCAAACAACAGCTATATTTGTCAGCCATGATTTAATGGAGATCAATTTCCTTACCAATCGGCTGGCTATTATGGTGAATGGTGGGGTAAAACAAACCGGACCAACCCCTCTGGTCCTAGAACATCCCAATTCCTCCACTCAATCCTTCCTAAACGAGTGGAAGAAATTTTATCCTGCAATAGTGGGCAGTAATCCCCCTGTCTCTACGTATAGTTTTTAAGTGATAACCGCCCGCTTAAGCTGCAGCAGTTCCTTTAGGAACTGCTTTCTTTTTTCATTTGCTTAAAATTTCCAAGTAGAATACAATTAAGCTATGTGAAACTATTTACAGAAGAAACTCGCTTTCAGGGGGAATTTTTCATGAAATATGCAATCATTACAGGTGCGTCAAAAGGCTTAGGAGAAGCCATAGCGAAGCGTCTCATCCATGAACAGATTGCTGTTGTCTCTGTTTCCCGCACAGAGAATAAAGAAGTTAAAAATCTAGCAATTGAAAAGGGAATCGACTATAAACATTTTTCTTGCAATCTTTCATTAGAACAAGAGATACAAGAGGTCTTTATGGTGATTTCCCATTATATTTTCAAAAAAAACCCAGAGGAACTTTTTATTTTTAATAATGCTGGTGTCATTGAACCGATTCAAACGGTCGGAAATTTAGATCAAGCTCCGGTCATTCGGAGCATCCAAGTAAATTTAATTGCACCCATACTTATTACCAATTTATTTTTTAGCAAAGCTCAATTGCCTAACACGAAGATTACAGTAATTAATGTTACTTCAGGAGCAGCTGTCCGCTCACATGAAGGCTGGAGTGTTTATTGCAGCTCTAAAGCTGGATTAAATATGTTCACGCAAACGGCTGCCATCGAGCAAGCGGAAATGAAAACAAATAATAAAATTATTGCCTTTAGCCCCGGCATTATGGATACCGAAATGCAAGCAACCATTAGGTCTTCATCCAAGGATGCATTTAAAGAACTGGATAGATTCAAGGAATTTAAGGAAAAGAACTTATTATTGGAAGCAGATATCGTTGCAAATGCGTTAGTGGACCTCACCCTTAGCAGTGATATTGAAAGTGGAAAAATATACAATATAAAGGAATTATTAAAATAGCAATAAGAAAAGCGCAAGCGCCCTGTTCAGCGGCGTATGGCCTGGAGCGCTCCAAC
>CAUSCO010000034.1:0-44968 GCA_963530265.1 uncultured Bacillus sp. | reverse complement strand
GGAGGATATGGAGAAATGCCAACAGGGTATGGCCAGCAGCCAGGAGGATATGGAGGAATGCCAACAGGGTATGACCAACAGCCAGGAGGATATGGAGGAATGCCAACAGGGTATGGCCAACAGCCAGGAGGATATGGAGAAATGCCAAAAGGATACGGCCATCAGCCAGGAGGATATGGAGAAATGCCAGGAGGATACGGCCAGCAGCCAGGAGGATATGGAGAAATGCCAGGAGGATACGGCCAGCAGCCTTCTGGTTACGGTGGCATGCCGGCAGGTTATCCAACTGGATACCCAGCCGCAGCTCCAACCGGTTATCCAATGAGAGGTCCAGAATCGTTTCCCACCCAAAATCCAGCTGAAATGAACCAAACTGGACCAGGAATGCCCGGAATGATGCACGGAAATCCAGGAATGGCAAGTCCATATGGTTATCCACAAATGGGCGGCCAGGGATCGCAAGGAACGGGTTTCCCAAATTTTGAATCGCCTGAAATGGCAGGATCTGCTCTTGGCGGCCAAATGCCATACCAACAGAACGTTCCAACTCGAGGTCTGCCAGTAGGAACGGGGGCTTTGGAAGACTGTGGCTGTGGAGAAATGCAGCCTGCAGGACTAGTACCAAATCCAGAACCATTTGTCCCACCGACGCCGCCAATATACAGTGCACCATACTCAGGACCGGTCAATGTCGCACAGCCCCCATATATGAATCCTTATGGAATGAGTCCAACAGGAACAAATCCTTACGGTATGCCAGGTTACAGAGATGAAAGCAATTAATAGGGTTATTAACCAAAAAGGAGACGATGACAATTTTGATCGTCTCCTCTCTTATTTTCAGTCGCAGTTTTTAGAGGAAATCAAGCAACTGGTACCGATTCGGAAGTCGGTTTTTTTACTAAAAACCGTTAAAAATACTTACATTATTAAAGGGTATCCTACCAATAGCAGGCTTAGACTCCAAGAAGCTTTTACAGCCACACTAAGAAAAGAAGGATTTTTAAAAACGTATTTATTTTTAATTAGACCATTGAAAGAACAGCTATTTTTTGAGGGCACTTACTTTGGCTGTATGGAGTATATCCCTCCAAACAAGACCGCCTTTTCTTTTCATACACACAAAAGCCGTCAGGAAGGACTGGATCTCTTAGAACAATTCCATCAGACCACTGCACTGTTTGAGTCTCGATATCGAACCTTACTCCCTAAAGGCCGTTTAATTGAAAAATGGACAGAGAGGCTTCATATTTTTAAGAATAATCTACCCTTTCTTAGCCATTTTATAAACGAGTCATTTCTTTTAGAAATGGTAGCTTGGGCGAATTGGTCACTGATTGGCATGGAAAAGATGCGCGGCTTTTTTAAAAAAGAACCATTTGTCATTCTTCATGGTGATGTTGCCCATCATAATTTTTTACGTGACGCAAATGGAAGATTACATTTAATTGATTTTGATTTAATTAGTATTGGTCCGCCATCATATGATTATTTACAATATGCCAATCGCATTCTTCCCTATATTGACTGGTCAATTGAAAGGTTAGCCAGTTTAAAGCAAATTCAAAACTATTTACATGAAGAAGCTTTTCTATATGCTTTAGCCTATCCTGCCGATATATTTCGCGAATGGAACCGGTTAATCCGCGAAAAATCGTATAGTGATCCTGTAAAATTAAGGCAGGTATTGGATTTATCCAATAATCAGTTTTACACGCGAAAAAAATTTATCGCTCAATTACAGAAAATGGTGAAAAAGGGTAAACCCTAATTAATGGAGATGAAACAGTCCGTTTATGCAGGATAATTTTTTACAGAATGAAATCTCTTCGAATATAACACCCTATAAAGGAGCATGAAATCTATGCTCATGATGTTATTCGAGGGGGTTTTTCGCTTGAAAAAGAAACAGTGGATGATTCCTCTATCCGCAACTTTGATACTTGGTGTGGCGGGATGTGCAAGTGATAATAATCGTGCTGGTGTGAGTAACAATAACAATTCGGTTCAACCAATGGGATATTACTCCAATGAAAATCACGCCAATAATGATTATGAGTTATTAAGGGATAATGATGGTGCCGTTACAGACATTATGGATCACAATCTCGGTGAAGAAGATCAGTCAATAAACAAACAAACGAAAAAAAAGATGCAAACAAGAGATGAAAATGGAAATCCGAAAAACCCAACGACTGCCAGAGCTAACCAGGATCGTAATTTTTTTCAGCGAGATAACCGTTTTAGTATGAGTGATATGAACTATCATGGCCATTTGAGTACGAACATTAACAATACGGGAGTGGCTACAAATCCCAATTTTCAGGATAAAGTTACCAATCAAATCAGAAGTGCTGTCGCAGATCTGGAAAATGTCCAGGATGTAAGGTCAGTAGCGTACGGAAATACGGTTATTGTATCGGTGAAATTAGCTGACCAAAGCAAGTCGGCCGAAACAAAAAAGGTAATTAAGAATGCAGTCAAGCCTTATGCAAATGGACGATCTGTAACCGTCCTCACCGACGAGGGAGCACTTGGCCGCGACAAAAATAAGCATAATGATCATCAGCGAGAAAAGGGTGGAACTTGATTTTTTTTCAAAAAAGGCAAGGCTTTAGCTTTGCCTTTTTTATTTATTTCTTCTCAAGGATAAAAAGGGAAAAAAAGGCTAAGCTAGTACTGTAAAGAATGTTCAATTATTAACAATAAGAGGTGAGTAACATGAGGGTCAATTGGATAGCAATGGTCCGGTTTGCATTAGCCGTATTTGCTGTTATTCTCTTCATGTTTATCGGTAGAGTTCCAGGGATGGGCATGACAGGCTCTGCTGCACAACAGAATAACCATCCATCACAGCAAAATAAGCAGCCACTCAACATGACCGTTATATTAGAGAGAATCTATCTTGATGGAGAAATAGGCCAAGAAGTCGTTCAGGAGACCTGCTGGTCAATGGAGAATTTTTGGGCAAAATACGACCAGTGGCAGCTGACAAACATTGACGAATCGACGTTTGTATTTCGAAAACAAGTGGATGATATCTCCCCATTGCTAAAAGCAAATGGATTTTTTGGAGTTACTGATGATGGAATATTAACCATTTTTAATGGAAGACCTGGACAATCACGGATCATCCAATCATTTTTTCAAATAGATATCAAAAAGCTAGAAAGTAAAAAACAAGAGGAGTTGTTTCACGGTATCCCCATCCAATCAAAAGATCATTATGTCGAAGTATTAGAGACATTTAAGCCATATTCGACCAAAAAAGAATAATGAGTATGACAAAAACAGACTGATTTGAGCAGAATCAGACTGTTTTTTTTGTAAATGTATTGATTTTTATAATTTGGTTAGGAATCTTAGTGAAATTTTAAGGCTTATATGGGCCTTTTAGAGTTTTATTTGCGGATTTATAAAGCTTATTTGCGGCTTTTAGAGCTTTATTTGCGAATCTGCGTGTTTTATTTGCGAATCCCCCACACACGCAAAACTGAATAATTCGACTTTTTGTCAATAAGCTTTTTTTTTCAAAACCTATCTTTACTTATGTTAAAATGAAAGATAGCGTGAATTTCACAGTAGTTCCAAATTGGCTTCAAACTAGGGGAGAGAATACGATTGTATGAATTTATAAAAGGAACCGTTGAGTTCGTCGGTCCAGAATACATTGTCGTTGAGAATAATGGCATAGGCTATCAAATCTCAACACCCAATCCGTTTATTTATACGGGTAAGATGGAAACAATGGTAACAGTATTTACCTATCATTATGTCCGCGAAGACATAATTGCTTTATATGGTTTTGAAACTAGAGAAGAGAAAAGGCTGTTTACAAAGCTGTTAAATGTTTCCGGTATCGGGCCTAAAGGAGCACTGGCCATTCTTGCTTCCGGTGAAGTGCTGCAAGTGGTCACAGCGATTGAAAATGAAGATGAGAGCTTCTTAATCAAATTCCCTGGAGTCGGTAAAAAAACAGCACGGCAAATGATCCTTGACCTTAAAGGAAAATTACAAGATATCGTTCCTGATTACTTCCCGAACCTATTCAATGCAGACCAATTTCCACTACATACACAAGCCGTCAATTCGGCGCTTGAAGAAGCAGTCTTGGCTTTAAACGCCCTTGGTTATTCTGAAAAAGAAATTAAAAAGATATTACCTGAATTGCAGAAAGAACAGCAGCTTTCAACCGACCAATACATTAAGAATGCACTAAAGCGGCTTTTAAAATAGGTGGTGATGATGTATGGAAGAGCGGATTATTTCAAGTGAAGTGAATGAAAGCGAGATTGGTATTGAACAAAGCCTGCGTCCGCAAACCTTAAAGCAATACATCGGACAAGATCAGGTAAAGGAAAATCTTGAAATTTTTATTCAGGCAGCTAGGCTTCGGAAGGAAACATTAGATCATGTTCTCCTGTATGGACCGCCAGGATTAGGGAAGACAACCCTTGCCGTCATTATCGCGAATGAAATGGGCGTAAACATTCGGACAACTTCTGGACCAGCAATCGAACGGCCAGGGGATTTAGCGGCAATTCTAACCGCTTTAGAGCCGGGCGATGTATTATTTATTGATGAAATTCACCGCCTCCCACGGACAATAGAGGAGGTCCTTTATCCAGCAATGGAGGATTTTTGTCTGGATATCGTCATTGGCAAGGGACCAAGTGCCAGGTCAGTCCGCCTCGACCTCCCGCCGTTTACCCTTGTTGGGGCCACAACCAGGGCAGGCTCACTATCAGCCCCATTACGGGATAGATTTGGAGTTTTAAGCAGGCTCGAGTATTATAAGGAAGATCAGTTGAAAAATATAGTTATGAGAACAGCTGATTTGTTTGATACGGAAATTGACGAACCCTCAGCCGCAGAAATTGCTAGGAGAGCAAGGGGAACCCCGAGGGTTGCGAATCGGCTCCTGCGCAGGGTGAGAGACTTTGCTCAAGTGAAGGGAAATGGTACAATTGACCTTACACTGGCCAGACAAGCATTAGAATTGTTACAGGTTGACCGTCTAGGGCTTGATCATATTGATCATAAACTATTAAAAGGAATTATTGAAAAATTCCGCGGCGGCCCGGTTGGTCTTGATACGATTGCTGCATCCATCGGTGAAGAAGCCGAGACCATTGAAGATGTATATGAACCGTATTTATTACAAATTGGCTTTCTGCAACGAACACCAAGAGGCAGGGTGGTAACAGGAGCTGTCTATCACCATTTTGGCATGGAAGTGCCGATGGAATGACATGCTTCCTTGATTTTATAGGAAGATTTTAATAAAGTAGGTGTGTTTTTATGAAAGTAGATTTATTTGATTTTCATTTACCAGAAGAATTAATTGCACAAGTACCGCTTAAAAATCGGACAGACAGCCGATTAATGGTATTAGATAAACAAACAGGCGAAATTAAGCATGAAGTGTTTAAAGACATTACCGAGTATTTGCGTGAAGGGGATTGCCTTGTCTTAAATGATACCAAGGTATTACCAGCACGCCTTTTTGGTGTCAAAAAAGATACAGGTGCCAAAATTGAAATCCTCCTATTAAAACAACTTGAAGGGGATCAATGGGAAACACTTGTAAAACCGGCAAAACGAGTGAAGGAAGGAACCGAAATAGATTTTGGTGACGGTATTCTTACCGCTGTTTGCACAGGGACTTCCGATCATGGCGGCCGTGTTTTCGATTTTAAATATGAGGGGATTTTTTACGAAGTGCTCGACCAGTTAGGCGAAATGCCGCTTCCGCCCTATATAAAAGAACAGCTAGATGATAATGATCGCTACCAAACAGTCTATGCCCGCGAACCTGGCTCAGCAGCAGCTCCGACAGCAGGTCTGCATTTTACGGAATCATTATTGGAAGAAATTAAAGCTAAAGGGGTTCATATTGCGTTTATCACGCTGCATGTAGGGCTGGGTACGTTTCGCCCTGTTAGTGTAGACGATGTATTAGAGCACGATATGCACTCTGAATTTTATATGGTAACAGAAGGTACTGCCCAATTATTAAATGAAGTTAGAAGTAAGGGCGGTAGAATCATTACCGTCGGGACAACATCGACGAGAACCTTAGAGACAATTGCAGCGGCAAATGATGGACAGTTTACGGACGGCAGCGGCTGGACAAATATTTTTATTTATCCTGGTTACGAATTTAAAGCGATTGATGGAATGATTACCAATTTCCATTTGCCTAAATCAACCCTGATCATGCTTGTCAGCGCCCTAGCTGGAAGAGAACATATTTTGCACGCCTACAATACCGCCGTTGCTGAGCGCTATCGCTTTTTCAGTTTTGGAGATGCGATGTTTATCATCTAGTGGAAAAGGGGCGGAGCGCCGCAAAAATAAATTATACTAAACAATATTTGCTGCAAAAATATATTCTTCACTTTTGTAAAGAATTAGTGTAGCTCTGCTCACACCGCCTTTTGGAAGGAGACAAAAATTTGACTGCGATTCGCTATGAATTAATCAAAACATGTAAACAAACGGGAGCCCGGCTTGGCAGAGTCCATACGCCGCACGGTTCTTTTGACACACCTGCATTTATGCCGGTTGGAACCCTCGCAACTGTGAAAACGATGTCGCCTGAAGACTTAAAGGAGATGGGTGCTGGGATAATTTTAAGTAACACCTACCATTTATGGCTTAGACCGGGGCACGAGATTATTAAGGAAGCAGGCGGCCTTCATAAATTTATGAACTGGGACCGGGCGATCTTAACAGACTCTGGCGGTTTCCAAGTTTTCAGTTTAAGTGAATTCCGTAAAATTGAAGAAGAAGGAGTTCATTTCCGTAACCATATGAGTGGTGAAAAATTATTTTTATCACCTGAAAAAGCGATGGAAATTCAAAATGCTCTTGGTTCCGACATTATGATGGCCTTTGATGAGTGTCCGCCATATCCAGCTGAATTTGAATACATGAAAAAATCAGTTGAGCGGACATCAAGATGGGCTGAACGTTGTTTAAATGCTCATCAGCGCACTGAAGACCAAGGGTTGTTTGGGATTGTCCAAGGGGGAGAATATGAAGAACTCCGTAGACAAAGTGCAAACGACCTTGTATCCCTTGACTTTCCTGGGTATGCAATCGGCGGCTTATCGGTCGGTGAACCAAAGGATGTCATGAATCGCATGCTTGAATTCACGACACCATTATTACCTACAAATAAACCAAGATATTTAATGGGTGTGGGCTCTCCAGACTCATTAATTGATGGTGCGATTCGTGGAATTGATATGTTTGACTGTGTCTTGCCAACACGTATCGCCAGAAATGGTACTCTGATGACAAGCACTGGTCGTCTTGTAGTAAAAAATGCTCAATATGCTCGAGATTTTGGACCGCTGGATCCAGATTGCGATTGTTATACATGCCGAAATTACAGCAGAGCCTATATTCGCCACTTAATAAAGTGTGATGAAACCTTTGGAATTCGATTAACGTCTTATCATAATCTCTATTTTCTGTTAAGATTGATGGAGAAGGTCAGACAAGCCATCATGGAAGACCGGCTTGGTGATTTCCGCGAAGAGTTTTTTGAACGTTATGGTTTTAATAAACCAAACGCGAAAAATTTCTAATAGATAATTTTTGAAAGGAGGGAAACGAGATGTCAGGAGGACTTGGTACAATCATTCCATTGATTTTAATGTTTGTGTTATTTTATTTCCTATTAATTCGCCCACAGCAAAAACGCCAAAAGGCAGTATCAAAAATGCAAACCGAATTAAAAAAAGGTGATAAAATTGTCACGATTGGTGGGCTTCATGGTTTTGTCGATTCAATTGATGAATCGAAGGTTGTGATTAAATGTGGTGACGGCAGTCGTCTTACATATGATCGCTCTGCGATTCGTGAAGTCACTGAAGCAAGCGCTAACCCAAGCACTACAGAAGGAAGCGTAAACCTTACAAAGTAATGAACAAAAAGGAAGCCACTTGCGTTGGCTTCCTTTTCTATTACATCTTAGGCGGATCTTCGCGAATTATTATTGGCTATATTAACCCCTAAAATTCCACCCATCATGGCGATTAAGGTATAGCAGGTGTGGTAAATGACTTGCTGTGCATCAAATAGCCTGTCATAACCAAGGTATTGAAACAAAAAGACTACCAATGAATAAATAAGCCCCGTTAATCCTCCAATAAGCCAGCCTTTCTCTTTCCGCTTACCGCCAGAAAGAAAACCGCCTCCAAAAAGCCCAATGAATGATAAGGCTGTAATAACATATTGAAGTGATCCCTCCCGAGTGGAGGTGAACCTAAGAATAAATGCAAAAATCACGCTGCATATCATGACAAAAGCAAAGATGAAAATTAATCCATACAGAATGGATGTCCCAAAGCTTTTCGATTCGATTTTAACTCTCCCCCTTCTTTGACTCTGGACCTGACAACCCATTTTTGTTTTCTTAAACGCCATGCCCAAGACAATTTCTTTCCTAGTACAAGCGTATTCATGGATGCGGCAAAGTAGAATATAATTTTGTACACTTTTTCGATCACCGCTCATTAATTTTCGGGTGAATGCAAATACTATGTATGATTGCAAAAAAGGGGTGACTTAAAGTGGAATTTCTATCGATCGTGTTTCGGACATTACTGTTTTATGCACTCATCCTTTTCATTTTTCGAGTAATGGGTAAACGCGAAATTGGTGAATTAAG
Source organism: uncultured Bacillus sp. (assembly GCA_963530265.1). Classification (GTDB taxonomy): domain Bacteria; phylum Bacillota; class Bacilli; order Bacillales; family Cytobacillaceae; genus Neobacillus. Next base: position 36,285 of record CAUSCO010000034.1, on the reverse strand, counting down.
TATACTTGATCTTGTTGTGTTCATCATGATTGGAGAAATGGCGGTTGTCGCCATTGAAAATAATCATTCCCCATTGCTTCATACAATGATTCCAATGTTGGTCTTAATGGTGGTTCAAATTTTACTGGCCGTTATTTCTTTAAAAAGTAAAAGGTTTCGTGACCTCATCGATGGCAAGCCCATCATCATTATTAACCGAGGAAAAATTGATGAAGGGGCCATGCGGAAGCAGCGTTATAATTTCGATGATTTAATGACCCAATTAAGAGAAAAGGACATCCGCAGCATTGCAGATGTTGAATTTGCCATATTAGAGTCGTCTGGAAGTTTGTCTGTTATTGAAAAATTAAAAGATAGTAAAGAAGATTCAAAACAGGGTGATATCACTATTCCGTTAATACTTGATGGTGAAATTGATGAAGAAAACCTGAACAGAATTAATAAAACCAACCTATGGCTGCGTCAGGAACTGAAGAAACAGGGATATCGAGATATTAAGAAAATTTCTTTTTGCAGTTATGAAAATGGAAAGTTTTTCATTGACTTAAATAATGAAAAATAAGAAGGCATGCAAATCATAAAAAGCATGTCTTCTTATTTTCGCAAGTCCATATTCAGATGGCAGCCATTGACCAATTAAAAGGCAAAAAGATGGCCAATCCATGGAATACGTTTGAGCTCTTCTTTTTTAATAAGCCGAAATACAATCAGCATAAGGAAATAAGTGATCGTCATGGCAATGGTGATGGTTATGACTCTGATGATTAAATTTTCTTTTAACAGGAAATGCCCAAATAGCCAATAACCGAACCAGCCACATGCACCCATGACCAAAAGTCCCTTAACATAATCGCGAATATAGAAGGAAAAGGAAACCTTTTTTAATACTGTAGCAAAATGAAGACCAGTCACTAGTACAAAACCTACAATAATACCTAAAGCTGCTCCAGTAATACCAAATGATGCTTGTGAGGCAAGTAAGAAAATCACAGCTGTTTTGACAACGGCCCCAATCAGACTATTAATCATGGCCGCTCTGGCAAGGTTTAAAGCCTGTAAAACTGCTTGTAACGGCCCTTGATAGTAATAAACTAAAAAGAATGGAGACATTAGGCGGATAAAATAAGAGCCTTTTGTGGAGCCATACATAAGCTGCATGAGTGGGTCAGCCAATACATATAGAACAATGACAGCAAGTCCACCTGATAAAAAAACAAACCTTAATGCTTGCTGGAGCCGATACTCAATTAATTTTAAATTATTCTTGGAGTGGGCCTCACTGATGGCAGGCACAAGGGATGTGGCTAACGAAAAGGTCACAAATGATGGCAGCATTAACAGTGGCATGGCATAGCCGGTAAGGGTACCATATTGTATGGTTGCATTAACAGCAACGACCCCGGCAAGCGCTAAGCTGTGAGCAACGACAATCGGCTCGAAAAACCATGCAATGGACCCAATCATTCTGCTTCCCATTGTTGGCATGGCAATTTCCATTAACTCTTTAAAGGTTCGTTTTCCTTTATGAACGAATTGAAAGAAATTTTTTCTGAGCTTAAACCGTTTTTTTAATTTAAACATAGTCAGCAGGTAAACAAGTGAGAGTAATTCACCTAACACGGAGGCTCCCATTGCAGCCGCCGCTGCATATTCAACCCCGTATGGAAGGAAGGTTTTGGTAGCCGTTGCAATTAAGGTGATTCTCACAAACTGTTCTAATATCTGGGAGACGGCTGATGGACGCATGTTTTGCCGCCCTTGGAAGTACCCTCTTAAAACAGAAGAAATTGCAATGATCGGTAGTGCTGGAGCAATTGCAATTAAAGGAAAATATGTCCTGGGATCGGTGAATAGAGTCGTTGATAGAACCGGAGCAAGGACAATCATGGCAGGTGTGATAATTATAGATAAGCCTATCGTTATTGCAAGGGAAACGACAAGAATTTTTTTAATTTCCGCATAATCGCCCTTTGCTTCTGCTTCGGCAATATTTTTAGAGATGGCTACTGGAAGCCCTAATTGCGTAATGGTTACCATAAGAATAAACGTAGGATAGGCCATCATATATAAACCCACGCCTTCCTCGCCAATGCTGCGTGCTAGGACAATTCGATAAATAAACCCTAGGACTCTTGTAATGAAGCCAGCTATTAACAGGATAAAAGTCCCTTTTAAAAACTTTGACATGTAGGTTCCCACCTTCTCAAAAACGAAGAATTCATATACAATTAACTATATGCCTAGTGATGGACAAAGCATGACAAGTAGTAATAGCTTTTTATAATGGTTCAATTAAATCAGGATCTTAACAAGGTCCTAGGAGGCAGAGGGAATGGATAATAGCCACGTAAACGAACATTATCGCTTAAAAGTACAACCAGCATTGGCAAGTAAACTAAGGGAGTTTCGCCTGCTAGGGATTGATTCTGTAACGGAAAAAGATCTTTGGGAATTCTTAGTAAAGAAAAAGTGGAAAAAGGTAAAGGAGGAAATGCGACTTTACGAAATTATCCAAGAAATTCTCTCTGTAAAGGCAAGTGATTATATTAGCTATGCAACGATTGAGGCCTATAAAACAACCGAGTCTTCGTTAGAGGATCAAGATGAATGGAAAGAACTTTTAAAATAAGTATAAATCATTTCATTTTTTGTAAATTGACAGCCTATCCAACTTATTTCATAATGAAATGAGTGACTTTATTATTATTCTTATATAAGGCTGTACGGATTAGTGCTCATGCACATGCATTAAGGAGGAACATTACATAATGGTAAAGCGTAGTAGAATTGTTGCTTTCTTTCTTGTTGTCCTAATTATAGGGAGCACAATGGGAGCAACAGCAAAGAACATTCTGGACAATATTAAGCTGGGACTTGACCTCCAGGGCGGATTTGAAGTTTTATATGATGTGAAAGAAGCCAAAAAAGGTCAAAAGATTGATAAAAATGTAATGGCTAGTACGGCTGAAGCGCTCGATAAGCGGATTAACGTCCTTGGTGTAAGTGAACCGAACATCCAGATTGAAGGAAATAATCGGATTCGTGTTCAACTCGCTGGGGTGACGGACCAAAATAAAGCGCGCGAAATTTTGTCTACTCAGGCTAATTTAACCTTCCGGGATGCCAATGACCGTCTGATGATGGATGGCTCGGATCTAAAGCAAGGCGGAGCCAGTCAAACCTTCGACGAAAGTGGTGCACCAAGTGTTTCTTTAACATTAAAGAGTGCTGATAAGTTCCGTAAGGTCTCCGAAGAAATTATGAATATGGCACCAAACAATGTCCTTGTTATTTGGCTGGATTTTGAAGAAGGAAAAGACTCCTTTAAGGAAGAGGTAACAAAACCGAATCCTAAATTCTTATCAGCCCCGACTGTAAAGCAAATATTTAATCAAAATACAGTTTCGATTGTCGGTAGTTTCACGGCGACAGAAGCTCAATCGTTGGCATCACTTTTAAATGCTGGGTCCTTACCAGTTAAGTTGGATGAAGTGTATTCGACTTCTGTAGGTGCTAAGTTCGGAGAACAGGCATTAAGTGAAACGGTTACGGCTGGAATCATCGGTGTCGCAATCATATTTCTGTTTATGCTTTTCTATTATCGCTTCCCTGGCTTTATTGCTATTATCACGTTATCGATCTACATTTACCTAGTCTTATTAATTTTTGATTGGATGAATGGAGCCCTGACCTTGCCGGGTATCGCGGCGATTATTCTCGGGGTCGGGATGGCCGTCGATGCCAATATTATTACCTATGAACGGATTCGTGAAGAATTAAAAGTAGGTAAATCGGTAAAAGCGGCCTTCCAGGCGGGGGAAAAAAATGCCTTTACATCGATCTTTGATGCTAACATAACGACTATCCTGACTGCTGCTGTGCTGTTCTTCTATGGGACAAGCTCTGTTAAAGGGTTTGCGACCATGTTAATTATCAGTATCCTGATGAGCTTTTTAACAGCTGTTTACGGCTCGCGGTTATTGTTAGGACTATGGGTTCACAGCAATATCTTTAAAAAGAAACCAAGTTGGTTTGGGGTAAATCCAGCTAAAATCCATGACATTGCTGAAAACTTTGATACACTTGATCTTCCTACCCGCTTCGACAAGCTCGATTTTGTAAAACCTAGAAAGAAATTTTTCGCCATTTCTGGTGTGCTAATTGTTGCAGGTTTAATTATTCTGATTATCTTCCGCTTAAACCTAGCGATTGATTTTACAAGCGGTACGCGTGTCGAAGTATTATCGGACACACCATTGACAACTGAAAAAGTAAAAGCTGCTTTTGAGGATCACAATTTGAAAACAGATGATATCGTTATTTCTGGGAACAACAAGGAACGTGGCTCAGCACGTTTTGTGGGTGTTCTCAAAAAAGACGAAATAGCCAAATTAAAGGCAGACTTTAAAAAGGAATTCGGCTCAGAACCAAACGTAAGTACTGTTTCACCAACTGTTGGGAAAGAACTGGCAAAAAATGGCGTTATCGCCTTATTGATTGCATCAGTTGGAATCATCATTTATGTAAGTGTTCGATTTGAATTTTCCATGGCGATTGCTGCCATTGCGTCACTGTTGCACGATGCCTTCTTTATGGTTGCATTCTTCAGTATTACCAGACTAGAAGTGGACTTGAATTTTATTGCGGCAGTCTTGACCATCGTCGGTTATTCCATTAACGATACCATCGTTACATTTGACCGGATGCGCGAGAATATGCACAAGAAAAAACGGCTTAAAACGGATGCCGATATTGCCGATGTGTTAAATACAAGTATTCGTCAAACCTTGACCCGTTCTGTTAACACAGTTTTTACTGTATTAATTACCGTAGTGGCACTGCTGATTTTTGGTAATGAATCCATTTTCAACTTCTCAGTCGCCTTGTTTGTCGGTCTAATGGTTGGAGTATATTCTTCTATTTGTATCGCCGGTCCACTCTGGTATGTTATGAAAACACGAGAGCTTAAAAAGAAGGGCACTATTAAAACAGTAAAAGAAAAGAGAAAATACTCTGATCAACCACAGGTTTAAATGGTTAAAAAAATCGCAGATGTTTCTGCGATTTTTCTTTTTATTGAAACCTATTTCCCGCTCCTGTATAATTAGAAAGTCTGAGGGGTGAATGTACCAATGTTAAAATCAAAAACGAAATGGATTGTTCGCAGTTCTGATAACAATCTCGTTACTATGCTCGCTAATGAATTGAAAATAACACCTCTAGTTGCATCAATGCTTGTAAACCGTGGATTGGATACCGTAGATTCTGCACGGTATTTTTTATTTGGACAAGATGAGTTTCACGACCCATACTTGTTAAAGGGAATGGATCTCGCGGTTAAAAGAATTCGTGATGCCATCGAAAAGCAAGAACCCATTCTTATTTTTGGGGACTATGATGCTGATGGCGTAAGCAGCACTTCGGTGTTAATGATTACACTTCGCGACCTTGGGGCAAATGTGCAATTTTACATCCCTAATCGCTTTACAGAAGGATATGGACCGAACGAACCCGCTTTCCGTCAGGCGAAGGATAATGGCATAAAGTTGATTATTACTGTGGATACTGGTATAGCAGCAGTCCATGAAGCAAGTGTGGCTAAGGAGCTAGAACTAGACCTCATCATTACCGACCACCATGAGCCAGGACCTGTTTTACCTGAAGCACTTGCTATCATACATCCCAAACTACCTGATAGCAACTATCCGTTCCACGAACTGGCAGGGGTAGGAGTTGCCTTTAAACTAGCTCATGCCTTATACGGGGAAGTTCCTGAGCATTTGTTTGAAATTGCTGTAATTGGGACGGTAGCTGACTTAGTATCGTTAAAAGGGGAAAACCGCCTGATTGTAAAAAAAGGCCTTGAAAAGCTGAAAGATACAAAAAACATTGGACTTAAGGCAATTCTAAAATTAGCAGGTGTGAAACCTTCATCCATTAATGAAGAGACTATCGGATTTACTCTTGCACCAAGAATAAATGCGGTCGGCAGATTGGAAGATGCGGATATAGCAGTACAGTTAATCCTGACTGAAGATCCAGAAGAAGCTCAAGCATTGGCTGAGGAAATGGATGGATTGAATAAGACCAGACAGTCAATCGTCAATACGATTACAACAGAAGCCTTTGAAATGGTTGAAAGAAATTTCCCGATTGAAACTAATAAAGTTCTTGTTATCGGCAAGGAAGGCTGGAATCCTGGCGTCATCGGCATTGTCGCTTCGAGACTGGTAGAAAAATTCTATCGGCCAACAATCGTGTTAAATTTTGACCCGGAAAAGGGAACCGCTAAGGGATCGGCCCGTAGTATTGCCGGCTTTGACCTATTTAAGAATTTATCAACCTGTCGGGATATTCTTCCCCATTTTGGCGGCCATACGATGGCTGCGGGGATGACCTTGAAGCTTGAAGATGTGGACGAGCTTCGAAATCGTTTAAATACCTTGGCTGAGGAGCAATTAACGGAGGACAATTTAATTCCCGTTACCCATCTAGACAAGGAAATCCGTTTGGAAGATATTAGTTTATCCACTTTAGATGAAGTGAGTCAGCTAGCTCCTTTTGGCATGGATAATCCAAAGCCAAAAGTTTTAATAAATAATGTGGAAATTGCCACAATCAGAAAAATTGGCAGTGAGCAAAACCATTTAAAGATATTAGTAAATGAAGAGGGTGCCAATCTAGATGGGGTTGGTTTTGGATTGGGTGTTTTAGTTGACCAAATTTCACCTGCATCAAAAATTTCATTAATTGGAGAATTATCTATTAATGAATGGAATAATATACGTAAACCACAAATCTTTATTCAGGATATTGCAGTTGATTCGTGGCAGTTATTTGATTTTCGCGGGCAAAGACGGATTAATAATCTTAAACAGGCTGTACCTGCCGAGAATAGGAAATTCATTATTTTTAATCAAGATTATCTTGAAAAAATAAATCCTGAGTTGAGGCCGGAAACTATACTGATTCAAGATATTGAAGAAGCAAAGGCATTTGATGGGGATGGTGCGAATATTGCTTTAGTTGATTTTCCACCTACCAAGGAATTGCTTGAAGTTTTATTAGCAGGAAAACAACCTTCAAGGATTTATACTTATTTTTATAAAGAATCCAGTGATTTTTTCAGTATGATCCCCTCGCGTGATCATTTCAAATGGTTTTATGCGTTCCTAATGAAAAAAGGGCCAATAGACCTTAAACGCCATGGGGAGACAATAGCCAAGCACCGCGGCTGGTCGAAGGAAACCATTATCTTTATTTCAAAGGTGTTTTCTGAACTGGATTTTGTTACAATAAACAATGGATTTATTACTTTGAACACTACAGCACAAAAGCGTGACCTAACAGACTCAAGAACTTATCAAATAAAACAAGCTCAGTATACTCTTGAAAGAGATTTATTGTTATCGTCCTTTCAGGAATTAAAAGGCTGGTTCGATGAGGTCATTCAAGAGTCGGTTAAAACTGAGGAGGCAATTAACTAATGGATTTAAAGCAATTTATTACAATCGTACCTGACTGGCCAAAGCCAGGAATTAAATTTAAAGATATTACCCCATTAATGAATGATGGTGAAGCCTATAAATATGCAACAGACCAAATTGTTTCATATGCCAAAGAGAAACAAATAGACATTATTGTGGGACCTGAGGCACGTGGATTCATTATCGGCTGTCCAGTTGCCTATGCTTTGGGAGTAGGCTTTGCACCGGTCCGCAAAGAAGGTAAGCTTCCAAGAGAAACAATTAAAGTGGGCTACGGACTCGAATATGGTAAAGATGTTTTAACCCTTCATAAGGACGCCATCCAACCGGGTCAACGCGTTTTAATAACAGATGACTTGTTAGCAACAGGCGGCACCATTGACGCTACCATCCAATTGGTGGAACAGCTTGGCGGTGTTGTAGCTGGTATCGCTTTCTTAGTAGAGTTAAGTTATTTAGAAGGCCGTAGTAAGCTTGACGGCTATGATGTTTTAACATTAATGCATTATTAAATGGATAGTAGAGGGCACTCATGAGAAGAGTGCTCTCTTTATATAAAAAAGCGTAAATAATTTTTCGGAGAATTTTTGAAAAAATTGGCACAAATATCGTAATTTGCAGAAAAATATCAGAATCTCTTTACTTCTTCGCTATTTTTTTCGATAATAGTAACAATGATTCTACAATTTTTTTAAAAATAACATTGATATATATAATTCTTAGATGGCATGCCCGTAAGAGAAGAACAGAATATAGTTTGTTTTGCTAAATAAAAATGAGATGAAAATAAAGGTGATTTCATGGCGAATGATCAAGTGTTAACAGCCGACCAAGTCATCGACAAGACGAGGAACTACTTAAATGAAGAGCATGTGGATGTAGTCAAAAAAGCGTATGAATACGCTAAACATGCTCATCGTGAACAATATCGAAAATCAGGTGAGCCGTATATTATTCATCCAATACAGGTTGCAGGCATCTTAGCAGACCTTGAGATGGATCCGGCAACACTGGCTGCTGGTTTTCTCCATGACGTTGTGGAAGATACGAATGTATCCTTAAAGGATATTGAAGAGGCTTTTAACAGCGAAGTGGCAATGCTTGTCGATGGGGTTACAAAATTAGGCAAAATTAAATACAAGTCTCACGAGGAGCAGCAGGCAGAAAATCATCGCAAAATGTTTGTGGCAATGGCACAGGACATCCGCGTTATCCTTATTAAGCTTGCCGACCGTTTGCATAATATGCGGACGCTTAAACATCTTCCTGTAGAAAAACAGCGTCGGATTTCAAATGAGACACTTGAAATTTTTGCACCTTTAGCTCATCGTCTTGGTATATCTAAGATTAAATGGGAGTTGGAAGATACCGCATTAAGGTACTTAAATCCGCAGCAATATTACCGGATTGTCAACCTTATGAAAAAGAAACGGGCGGAACGGGAGCAGTATTTAGAAGATGTCATCGAAGAAGTAAAGCAACGGATGAGTGAGGTTTCAATTAAAGCGGAGCTTTCAGGGCGTCCTAAGCATATTTACAGCATTTATCGAAAGATGGCCTTGCAAAACAAACAATTCACTGAAATCTATGATTTGCTGGCCGTTAGAATTGTCGTGAACAGCATAAAAGATTGTTATGCCGTTCTTGGGATTATTCATACATGTTGGAAGCCGATGCCTGGCCGCTTTAAAGATTACATTGCTATGCCTAAGCCCAATATGTATCAGTCCTTGCATACAACCGTCATTGGTCCAAAGGGAGACCCGTTAGAGGTACAAATTCGAACGTATGAAATGCACCGCATCGCGGAATTCGGGGTTGCGGCCCACTGGGCATATAAAGAAGGAAAAACCATTAGTGATACGTCAACCTTTGAACAGAAATTAACTTGGTTCAGGGAAATCCTGGAGTTCCAAAATGATACGGCCAATGCTGAAGAGTTTATGGAGTCCCTAAAGATTGACCTGTTTTCTGATATGGTATTTGTGTTTACGCCAAAAGGGGATGTAATAGAAATGCCGTCTGGTTCTGTTCCTATTGATTTTGCTTATCGGATTCACTCTGAAATAGGCAATAAAACGATAGGTGCAAAAGTGAACGGCAAAATGGTGACGCTGGACTACAAGCTCAAGACCGGTGATATTATTGAAATTCTTACCTCTAAACATTCATATGGTCCAAGCCAGGATTGGTTGAAGCTGGCGCAAACGTCGCAGGCGAAAAACAAGATTCGCGCATTCTTTAAGAAACAGCGCCGTGATGAAAATATAATTAAAGGCAAAGAACTGGTTGAAAAAGAAATCCGCAGTATGGAGTTTGATGTTAAAGAAATTTTAACCCCTGATAATCTTAAAAAGGTATCGGAAAAATTTAATTTTTCCAATGAAGAAGATATGTATGCAGCCGTCGGTTATAACGGTGTAACAGCCTTGCAGGTTACCAACCGTTTAACTGAGAAGTGGCGGAAGAAACGGGATAAGGAACAGTCGGAAAGCATCACGAACGCGATTACCGATTTAAAAACCTTTCCATCTGCCAAAAAGCGGGAATCAGGTGTACGAGTCCAAGGGATTGATAATCTACTAATTCGGTTATCACGCTGTTGTAATCCTGTTCCCGGCGATGAGATTGTTGGTTTTATCACAAAAGGACGCGGAGTTTCTGTGCATCGCTCCGATTGTACAAACATTGATTCCAATGATGCACAGTCCCGATTAATTCCGGTAGAATGGGAATCTTCCTTAAATGACCGCAAAGAATATAATGTGGATATCGAAATTAGCGGGTTTGACCGACGAGGACTTTTAAATGAAGTTCTTCAAGCCGTTAATGAAACAAAAACAAATATTAATGCTGTTACAGGTAAAACAGATCGAAACAAAATGGCTACCATTAGCATGACGATTGCGATACACAATGTTAACCACCTGCATAAGGTAGTCGAACGAATTAAACAAATCCCGGATATATATTCGGTCCGCCGAATTATGAACTAAGGAGTTTCAAGTATGAAAGTAGTAGTGCAACGCAGTAAAGCTGCTAAGGTAACGGTTGACGGTGAAGTAACCGGAAAGATTACAAAGGGCTTTGTCCTGCTGGTTGGCGTGACCCATGAGGATATGGCAGAGGATGCCGCTTATTTAGCTGATAAAATTGTTAACCTAAGGATCTTTGAGGATGCCGATGGGAAAATGAATTTGTCCTTATTGGATGTCGGCGGGGAAATTCTATCCGTGTCCCAGTTCACCCTTTATGGTGATTGTCGAAAAGGAAGAAGACCCAACTTCATGGCTGCAGCAAGGCCTGAACAAGCTGTGGAGCTTTACGAGGCTTTTAATGGCTTACTACGTGAAAAAGGCATCCATGTTGAAACAGGTGTGTTTGGTGCGATGATGGATGTAGAATTAATTAATGATGGTCCGGTTACGTTGATATTGGAAAGTAAGTAAGGATAGTTAGAAGGCTTTAGCATAGGGAGTAGATGCTAAAGCCTTTTTTTGTTGATTTGGAAAAATATCCTATAAATTGTATAATTGATTGCGGATTTTGTATAAAAAACTTCAGTTTTGTAAAATTAACCTTAATTTTCGTAGAATTATCTACCGGATCTATTGCGAAACAGTTTGATTTGGGAATTTAACCCATAAATTGTATAATTGAGAGAAAAATTTGTATAAATAACTATAAATTTTGTAAAATTAATCCTGATCTTCGTAGAATTATGCTAAAATCCATTCCTAATCCCACCAAAAAAAAGCCCCAGAAGTTATCGAAACCTTCCAGAGCTATGATTCTAGTTACTTTTAAAATACCGCGCCAGTCCATTATATAAACCGGAAGCAGCATTTTCTTGAAACAGACCGGAATTAAGGGTTATTTCTTCTTCCGGATTACTTAAATAGCCAAGCTCCATTAGGACCGCTTCTTTACTGTTTTCACGAATCACATGAAAATCACCAACGCGAACGCCGCGGTCATTCAATTTTGTTTGGGCAACCGTGGAACCATACACCGACTCGGCAAGTGCTTTTTGATAACCATGGTAATAATAGCCTGTCATCCCACGAACACTTCGATCTTCGTTACTGTCGTAATGCAAGCTGATGAAGGCATCAGCCTGATACGATTGGGCTGCATTTACACGCGAGGGCAGTGGAATAAAAGAATCACTGCTTCTAGTAAGGTAGACAGTTGCACCCGCGGCTCTTAATTTATCATACAAAAGCCGGGCTGTTCTTAGTGTCAGTTCCTTTTCTAATGTACCATTTGCACCTGTTGTACCGTTGTCGCCCCCACCATGCCCAGGGTCGAGTACAATGGTTTTATCTTTCAGATAGCCCTCCGCACCCGATTTCTGAATTTGCACTTTTGCACCATTAATCGATACAATCCAACCTGCTACATACCCCGTTTTTCCGTCCTTCAGCACTACTTCATACCAGTCGTTTACAATACTTTTAACAGAATAAGCTTTCCCTTCGTTTGCCAGTTCTACTACATCGGATTGGACATTTGCTTCTTTTCGGATATTTGTGCCGTTATGTAAGATGGTAACCGTATTTTCTTTGGCGGCTTGTCCAGATGGAGATGGTGTATTTGCAGTTCCTTTTTCAAGATACCAACCAGATACCCATCCAAAACTACCATTCTTATATTCTATCTTTGCCCAATTATTAGTTTCTTCCAAAATGGCAAAGCTTTGACCCTTTGTCACAGAGCCAATGATGTTAGAATTTAACGATGAACCTGAGCGCACACTAAGGCTGTTGGCAGTTACAGTTCCTTTAATTCCCGATAATTCCTTCTTGGGAGTATCGTTTACTGCACCCGTTTGCGTGTCTATAAACTCGGAACTTGCCCATCCTTTCATGTTTGCAAAACCAATTTCAATCCAATTATTTTGTTTGGAATAAATCGTCACATTCGTTCCTTTTGTCAGTTTTCCGATAATTGGACTTTTTGATGAAGGATCCTTCCGCACATTTAAGGTATCACCATTTACGGTACCTGTTTTCATTCCATCAGTAGATGGGGTACTTGGCTTATTTTTAATGTCTAAAAAATCTCTTATCACCCAGCCTTCACCAAAGGTTGAAGCGATTTTATACCAATTTTCATTTTGTTCAAGGATCGTTACTTCTTGATTTTTAGTTAAAAAGCCAACAATCTGGAAGCTTGTCCCAGGACCAGATCGAACCCTTAATTGGTCAGTGTTGGCTACGGCAATTTTGTTATTGCTTGTGGTTGATGTGGCCGCAACTGCCTTTTTTGATTCGTTATCTTTTGTAACAAGCCAATTAACCACCCAGCCAGTTTGGTTCAAGGATAACTTAATCTCAATCCATTCCCCTTTTTCTTTCACAATGGAATAGTTTTCGCCCCGTTTTGCAATTTTTACGAGCGGATAACTTAAACCAGGGCCGCCGCGAACATTGGCAGTATCAGTAGAGATGGTAAGTGAACCACTTGCAGCACTGCTTGATCCTTGCGGCATGAAGGCTCCGAAAAAAAGAATGATAGATAAGAGCAATAAACTTAATTTCTTGAGCATGGACACCCTCCTTCTCTTGTTGTCGATTGAAGTGCTTGTGTTTGGCACCTCTGATTTTTCTATTTTATTTTAACGTAAAAAGTGAAGAAATACATTCCTTAATTGTTAAAAAAGACCATTATATTTTGAAAATTATCTTTGACATGCAAGTTTTTCAAGTGATATGGAAATAATAGAAAAAAAGTTAGAGGTGAAATGTCATGAGATCAAGTGAAAAAGGCATGAATATCCAATCTATGGAAGGTCGTCTGTTCGGTGTGGATTTTCATGATTTTATTCAGAAAGAGCAGAACTCCAATTCATTTGAACTGGCATCTGAATTTGGTTTAAATGTGGGGGATGTCAGAAAGTTAAAAAAACATTTGGAAAGGTCATAAATCCCACTTGACATTGTCCCCTTTGCTCCGTAATATTATATAAATATAAAACATATCGGTTATAACCAATGATGGAGCACAGTAATTAAGCTAACCCATGAAAAGAGAGGAAATGCCCAGGGCTGAAAGCATTTCTACATGTACCTTAATGAATGAACACTCCGTAGGCTTCTCTCTGAAAAAGCTCGGGCTTAGTAGGAGAAGGACGTGAGCAGGCGTTAACTGTTAAAGAGGAAGGGCATTCATTTATTTACATGCTCTTCAACTAGGGTGGCACCGCGGGAAACTAAAAACTCTCGTCCCTTGTATATATATACAAGGGATGGGAGTTTTTTTATTTTTATTTTTATAATTACCTATTTACATAAAAAGTAAATTTTTTTAAGGAGGTATACCACAATGTCGATTAGCATCCCAAGAGGCACGCAAGACATTCTTCCTGGTGAGGTTGAAAAGTGGCAGCTGATTGAAGCAAAAGCACGTGAACTTTGTGAAAAATATCAATATCAGGAGATACGTACACCTATTTTTGAACATACCGATCTTTTTTCCAGAGGTGTGGGCGATAGTACCGATATTGTTCAAAAAGAAATGTACACATTTGAGGACCGCGGGAAACGCAGTATCACACTAAGGCCAGAAGGTACAGCAGCGGTTGTTCGTTCCTTTGTTGAGAAAAAAATGTTTGGGCTTGCTAACCAGCCAGTAAAGCTTTATTACATGGGACCGATGTTCCGCTATGAACGTCCGCAGGCAGGGCGTTTCCGTCAGTTTGTCCAATTTGGAGTAGAGGCGTTAGGCAGTAACGATCCAGCGATTGATGCTGAGGTTATTTCGCTAGCGATGAATCTTTACAAGGAAATGGGTTTACAAAAACTGAAGCTTATCATTAACAGTCTTGGTGACAAGGACAGTCGCAGTGCCCACCGCGAGGCGCTAGTTAATCACTTTAAACCGAGAATCGGAGAGTTTTGTCATGATTGTCAAAACCGTCTCGAGAAAAATCCGCTTAGGATTCTCGATTGTAAGCAAGACCGTGATCATGAGCTAATGAAATCAGCACCATCGATTCTTGATTATCTTAATGATTATTCAAAAGCCTATTTTGAAAAATTACAGAAGTATTTAACACAGCTCGATATTCCGTTTGAAGTCGATGCGAACTTAGTGCGGGGCTTGGATTATTACAATCACACGGCCTTTGAGATTATGAGTGATGCGGAAGGATTTGGCGCGATTACGACTCTTTGCGGCGGCGGCCGTTATAACGGCTTAGCAGAAGAAATTGGCGGTCCCGAGACACCGGGGATTGGCTTTGCATTAAGTATTGAGCGTTTTATCGCTGCCCTTAACGCAGAAGGCATTGAGCTTGAAATAAATCAAGGCATTGATTGCTATGTCGCCTCGCTTGGTGAGGAAGCAAAGGATTACACTGTTGGGCTTTTGCAACAGCTCCGAATGGCTGGCTTTTCGGCAGAAAGAGATTATTTAGATCGAAAAATTAAGGCCCAATTTAAAGCGGCTGACCGTTTGAAAGCAAAATATGTTGCCATTCTTGGTGACGATGAGCTCAAAAATAACAAAATAAATGTTAAAAATATGGCGACAGGAGAACAAGTAGAATTAGACCTGGCCACTTTCATAAAACAATTTCAGGAATTGCAATCTTAAGGGGGATTTAACAATGTTTGGCAGATCGTATTTTTGTGGTGAAGTTCCAGAGTCAGCAATAGGGGAAAAGGTAACATTAAAAGGATGGGTGCAAAAACGTCGTGACCTTGGCGGTTTAATCTTTATCGATTTGCGCGACCGTTCAGGCATTGTACAAGTCGTATTTAATCCAGATTTGTCAAAAGAAGCACTGCAAACAGCTGAAAAGATTCGTAACGAATTTGTTCTAGATATTGTCGGAACAGTTGTTGCCCGTGAGGCTGGCACCATTAACGAGAACTTGAAAACAGGAAAAATTGAAATTCATGCGGAAAAGGTAACGATTATCAATGAGTCCAAAACACCTCCGTTTCAGATTACTGATAGAACAGATGCGTCTGAGGATGTTCGCTTAAAATACCGTTATTTAGATTTCCGCCGTCCGGTAATTTTTGAAACATTAAAAATGCGCCATCAAGTAACAAAGCATGTTAGAAATTATCTTGATAGCGAGGGCTTCCTAGATATTGAAACACCAATTTTAACAAAAAGCACGCCTGAGGGTGCACGTGATTATCTAGTTCCAAGCCGCGTTCATCCTGGTGAGTTCTATGCACTTCCACAATCACCACAGTTGTTTAAACAATTGCTCATGGTCGGCGGAGTGGAACGCTATTATCAAATCGCCCGCTGTTTCCGTGATGAGGACTTACGTGCTGACCGTCAGCCTGAATTCACGCAAATTGATATTGAAACGAGCTTTATGAGCCAAGAAGATATCATGGCGATGATGGAAAAAATGATGTCACAATTGATGTTGGAAGTAAAAGGGATTGAAGTCCCTGCCACTTTCCCGCGTATGACCTACCATGAAGCAATGAGCCGCTACGGTTCGGATAAGCCAGACACTCGGTTTGGCTTGGAACTGGTTGACCTTTCTGAAATCGTAAAGGATTCAGGCTTTAAAGTGTTTGCGGCGGCCATCGCTAATGGCGGTCAAGTAAAAGCCATTAATGTAAAAGGTGCTGCAGATAAATATTCACGTAAAGATATTGATGCCTTAACAGAATTCGTCGCTGTGTATGGCGCAAAAGGTCTGGCATGGTTGAAGGTGGATGCAGAAGGTCTAAAAGGACCGATTGCGAAGTTTTTCTCTGAAGAAGATGCACAGGCACTTAAAGCTACACTTGAAGCAGCTGAAGGGGATCTTCTCCTTTTTGTTGCTGATAAGAAGAGTGTTGTAGCAGATGCATTAGGCGCTCTAAGAATAAAGCTTGGTAAAGAATTAGGCTTAATCGACCAGAGTCAGTTTAATTTCCTATGGGTAACTGACTGGCCGCTGTTTGAATACGATGAGGACGAAGGTCGTTATTATGCTGCCCATCATCCATTTACAATGCCATTTAGGGAAGACCTCGAATTCTTGGAATCCGAGCCTTCAAAAGTAAGGGCCCAAGCCTATGATATTGTTCTTAATGGCTATGAACTTGGCGGCGGCTCGCTCCGGATTTTTGAGCGTCCAATTCAAGAAAAAATGTTTAGTGTTCTTGGTTTTTCGCAGGAAGAAGCTAAAGAGCAGTTCGGTTTCCTTCTTAATGCTTTTGAATACGGTACACCTCCGCATGGTGGAATCGCCATTGGCCTTGACCGTTTGGTAATGCTGCTTGCTGGAAGCACAAACCTTCGTGATACTATTGCATTTCCTAAGACTGCCAGCGCAAGCTGCTTGTTAACGAATGCACCTAGTGAAGTATCACAGGCACAATTGCGGGAATTAAATTTGTCATTAAATGTTAATAAATAACAGGAATTCGTCTTCGTGAAATCTTGAAGGCCGTAGCAAAATATGTTATTATAAAACCAATCAAGAAGAGTCCTGAAATGTTCGTTGTATTACCTAAAGTTTTGACCAACATTAATGATTCGGGAGTCTGGCGTTTTCTGATTGCGTAAATGCCTCACCTTTTACGGTATGAGGACTTACAATTTCGGGGATAGGACACCCACCTGCAAAAGTTGCGGGATCAAAACTTAGGAACATGAGCGACGGCACCATTGGGACTCTTCGCTATTTTTATCATTAACCTTCGCTCCGGCTGAAGGTTTTTATTTTGCTTCTATGTATTGAATTCCTATCTAAATACTTGTATTTATTAAAGTGTATGATATATTTTTATGGTGAAAAAATAATATAAAATTGAATTTTATTTGGAGTGGATTTGAATTGTTGCATCAATTTTCTCGTAATGAGCTTGCCATCGGCAAAGAAGGACTAGATATAATGAAAAACAGCACGGTTGCTGTTTTAGGGATTGGCGGTGTTGGTTCATTTGCTGCTGAAGCCTTAGCCCGCTCCGGTGTGGGTCGTTTAATTTTAATTGATAAAGACGACGTGGATATCACAAACATAAACCGCCAGTTGATCGCCCTATTATCAACTGTTGGAAGACCAAAAGTTGAAATCATGCACGAGCGGATTAAAGATATAAACCCAGACTGTGAAGTTATCCCGTTAAAGATGTTTTACACTGAAGACACCTATGAGGAAATTTTTAGCCATAAATTAGACTTTGTTGTCGATGCTTCCGATACGATTGTCTACAAAATTCATTTGATGAAAGAATGTTTAAAAAGAAACATTCCTATTATTTCGAGCATGGGCGCAGCCAACAAAATGGATCCAACCCGCTTCCAAATTGCTGACATATCTAAAACCCATACAGACCCAATCGCAAAAGTGATTCGTACAAGGCTGCGTAAAGAACGAATTCATAAAGGGATACCTGTTGTGTTCTCAGATGAAAGCCCGATTGTCATTCGAGAAGACATAAAGAAAGAAGTCGGAAATGAAAATGCACCGATCCGAAAAGCACAAATGCCGCCAGCATCGAACGCCTTCGTTCCATCCGCAGCTGGTTTAATTATGGCAAGCTATGTCGTGAGACAATTATTAAAAGACATTAAAATTCAACGTGTGTCAGATGAGAAATAAATGTTACAGACCCTGGACTTTTAAAGTTTAGGGTTTTTTTATTTATTTTTTTCCAAAGTCCTAGACCTGTTCTACCTCAAGTCGTTTTATTAAAGTTTAGTAAAAAGATTATAATAGGGTAGGAAAATTTTTCTATAATAAGGTACACTTAATTGGGACATTTGTTTGAAAGGGGAGAGAATTTGGAAACTATTGTAGAACTAAAAGATGTAACAAAAGTCATAAAAGGAAGAACGATTATAGATCATATCAGCTTTCAAGTAAATAAAGGGGAGGTCTTTGGCTTTTTAGGTCCAAATGGTGCCGGGAAAACGACAACGATTCGAATGATTGTTGGTTTAATGGGGATTACTTCCGGGGATATCACCGTTGGCGGTGCCAGTATTAAATCCCAATTTGAAGAGGCTGTAGGCCATATTGGCGCAATTGTAGAGAACCCGGAAATGTATAAATTTTTGACAGGCTATCAGAACCTGGTGCATTATGCGCGCATGGCTAAAGGGATTTCCAAGGAAAAAATAGTTGAGACGGTGGAATTGGTAGGATTAACGGACCGAATCAATGACAAGGTTAAAACATATTCTCTCGGAATGAGGCAACGTTTAGGACTAGCCCAGTGTCTTTTACATGACCCAGACGTGTTAATCCTTGATGAGCCGACGAATGGCTTAGATCCCGCAGGAATTAGAGAAATTCGTGATTATATCCGCCTGCTGGCCCGCGAAAAAAATATGGCAGTCATAGTCTCCAGTCATATGCTTTCTGAAATGGAAATGATGTGTGACAGAATCGGTATTATTCAAAATGGGCGTTTAATCGATGTTCAGCTTGTCCAGGAATTTGTCCATGACACTGAAGTGACCTACGAGTTGGAAGTTGTGCCAAGTGACAAGGCCTTAGCCCTGATTAAAATGAACTATCCTAATGTGTCTGCGAATCGTTCTAGAAACGGAATAACCGTTGAACTCGAAAAAGAAGAAATTCCAACATTAGTTAAAAAGCTTGTCCAAGAGGAAATAGCCGTGTTTGGAATAAAAGAAGTAGCGAAAACATTGGAAGATCGCTTCCTTGAAGTGACATCGGAAAAGGGGGCAATAACGCGTGGGTAATTTAATCAAGAATGAATGGATGAAAATTTTTAGACGCCCCGGAACGTTTGTGATGATTGCAATTCTACTGGCAGCAGTGATTCTGATGGGTATTGTCATCAAATCGGAACAAAATGGTATGAATTTTACTCAAGATAATAATTGGAAGCAAGTATTACAGGAGGAAAATAATGCCTTAAAGCAGCAAATGGCACAAAGTCAGAATAATTTGGAAAAGAAATTTTTTAAAAAAGAAATTGCTATTAATGATTATCGAATCGAGAACGATATTCCAAAAAAGGAAAAATATTCAATCTGGACTTTCGTGAAAGATTCATCACAGCTGATAATATTAGCGGGATTATTTATTATTATCATTTCAGCTGGAATTGTTGCGAGTGAGTTTAACTGGGGAACGATTAAGCTATTATTAATTAGACCCATTAATCGTACCCAAATCTTATTATCGAAATATTTAACTGTGTTACTATTTGCCATATTCATGCTGGCAATTTTATTTGTTTTTTCATCACTATTAGGTGCCATCTTGTTTGGTATGCCAGATCAAGCAGTTCCGTATTTAAATTATAATAATAGTCAGGTAACAGAGCAAAATATGGCCGTCCACTTATTCATTTATTACGGCTTAAGTTCAATTGACACGATTATGCTGGTGACAATGGCTTTCATGATTTCTTCTGTATTCCGGAATAGTTCACTTGCGATCGGACTATCACTGTTTTTATTGTTTACGGGTGCACAATTTACTGCCTTATTGTCGATGAAATTTACTTGGACTAAATACTTGTTATTTGCCAACACAGATTTAATGCAATATTTTGAAGGAACGCCAATGGTGGAAGGGATGACCATTTCTTTTTCGATTATGATGCTGATCCTTTACTTTGCCCTATTCCAATTCCTAGCCTTTTTCGTTTTCAAAAAACGTGACGTGGCTGCATAATATATAGAAGCAATCATAATAAAATGCTATAGTAAAATTAATTCTTAAACTTTATTGTATTCAAACTTTTAAAATATAAGTTAAAGGGAAAGGTGTAAGTACAATGGAAAAAAAGATAGCACTCTTTAAAGAAGTAATGGGGAATTATCCAACAGGCGTCACTGTTGTTACTACAGTTGATGAAAATGAGCAGCCGCTTGGACTGACAGTAAATTCATTTGCATCCGTTTCAATAGACCCTTTACTGATCTTATGGTCAATTGATAAACGCGTAACAACTTACCAAACATTTGTACAGTCAGAAAAATTCGCTGTTAATATTTTAGCTGGTGATCAAAGTGATGTTTGTTCTTTATTTGCCTCTAAAGGGATTGATAGGTTTGCCAATTGTGAATGGAAGCTATCTGAAAACAACTTACCAATTATTTCTGGAGCTACTGGGGTATTCCAATGTAAAACCTATAAAACAATCGAAGCAGGGGATCATACCATTTTAATTGGTGAGGTAATCGACATTCAAAGTGCAAACACTGACCCGCTACTATATCATCGCCGGAATTTTGGAAAAATCCCTAAGGAATTTTATCTCTAAAACACGAGCTAGAAAACTAGGATGAAGTTAACAAACTTTATGCACAAGCTTTGAAAAAAAATATCCCTACTGTTAAGACATTTTTTGTCTTTACGGCAGGGATATTTTTATTTTCTTGTTAATCTTTCGTAGACTGTGGCTAGTGCCTGTTCAAATCTACCCGTTTTCTTTGGCTGGTAGTATTTTTTGTTTTTTAATTTGTTTGGTAAATATTGCTGCTGTACCCAGCCATTTTCATAATCGTGTGGATACAAGTAGCCAATGCCTCGACCGAGTTCTTTTGCCCCTTTATAATGGGCATCCCTCAGATGATCGGGCACTTCGCCCACAATTCCTTTTTGAATATCTTCAAGTGCTGCTGTGATCGCCATGACGGCAGAGTTCGATTTTGGTGATAAGCAAAGTTCAATCACGGCATTCGCAAGTGGTATTCTTGCTTCGGGAAAACCAATTCTTTCTGCGGTTTCAATCGCAGCCAATGTGCGTGCCCCAACTTGAGGATTGGCTAGTCCTACATCTTCATAGGCAATTACAATCAATCGCCGGCTAATACTCGGAAGATCACCCGCTTCAATTAGCCTGCCAAGATAATGGAGTGCAGCGTTGACATCACTTCCGCGTATTGACTTCTGAAAGGCGGACAGGACATCATAATGACCATCCCCGTCTTTATCGGCGACCAAAGATTTCTTTTGAAGACATTCTTCAGCTGTTGTTACATCAATATGGATGATGCCCTCTTCATCTTGATCAGTGGAAAGTACCGCTAATTCAAGTGCATTCAGGGAACTCCTGACATCTCCATTGGAGCCTTGGGCAAAATGCATTAATGCTTCATCTTCTATTTCAACCTTTACTGTTCCGAAGCCGCGTTCATCGTCCTCAAGAGCACGCATTAAGGCCTGCTTCACTTCATCTGGAGATAAGGGCTTGAGCTCAAAAATTTGACAGCGGCTGCGGATGGCCGGGTTAATCGCATGATAAGGGTTACTTGTCGTTGCCCCGATTAATACAATCATTCCATTTTCTAAAAAAGGAAGTAAGAAATCCTGTTTTGCCTTATCTAAACGGTGGACTTCATCAAGAAGGAGAATCACTTTTCCGGACATTTTTGCCTCGGCTGCAACGATTTCCATATCTTTTTTATTATTAGTAACTGCATTTAGTGTGCGAAAAGCATATTTCGTACTACCGGCAATTGCACTAGCAATCGAGGTTTTGCCAATTCCTGGGGGTCCATATAAAATCATTGATGTCAGCTGTTTTGCTTTCACCATTCTAGCGATAATTTTTCCGTCACCAACCAAATGCTGCTGTCCAACGACTTCTTCAATCGTTCTAGGACGCATTCGAAAGGCTAATGGTTTCTGCTGCATATTCATCTCTCCATAAATTTGAACTGAACTTTTTTATAATTTAGCATTTCTTTAAAGATACCATTTTCACTTGAAAAAGCATATTAAAGAAGAATATGATATAATTTTTAATGCCTATCAATTTACTGAGAATACTTTTATTTAAATAGATAGATTAACGAATAGGGGTGCAAGTATTGAAAATTTCTACTAAAGGCCGTTATGGTCTTACCATTATGATTGAGCTTGCTAAAAAACATGGTGATGGTCCGACATCATTAAAAACCATTGCCCAGGCAAATAACTTATCTGAACATTATTTAGAGCAATTGATTGCTCCATTGCGGAATGCTGGATTAGTAAAAAGTATCAGGGGTGCGTATGGTGGCTATGTTTTAACAGATGAGCCTTCCAAAATCACTGCTGGTGACGTGATCCGTGTCCTTGAAGGCCCGATTACTCCAGTCGAGGGAATAGAAGATGAAGAGCCAGCTAAACGCGAGCTTTGGATTCGCATTCGTGATGCCATTAGAGACGTCTTGGACAATACAACAATTAAAGACCTGGCAAATCATAGTGACGATCAAGAGCCAGACGGTTATATGTTTTATATTTAATGTAAAAAATAAAAGCAGAAGCACTTTGATGCTGTAGCTAATAAGGTATCTAAATTTTATTTTAAGAATTAATTGAATGAAGGTGTAGTGATGGAACGAATTTATCTCGATCATGCCGCAACTACTCCAATGCACCCAAAAGTGATTGAAAAAATGATGGAAGTCATGAATGCAACATTCGGAAATCCTTCAAGCATTCATTCATTCGGCAGAGAAGCACGACATCATATTGACTTAGCACGTGCTGCACTTGCTCAGAGTATTGGAGCGAAGGAAAGCGAGATTATTTTTACAGGCGGTGGAACGGAAGCTGATAATATGGCTTTATTTGGGGTGGCTGAAAGCTATCAGCATAATGGGAAGCATATTATTACAACCGAGGTGGAACACCATGCAGTCCTAAATGCCTGCAAAAAGTTAGAAAAAATGGGCTTTGAGGTTACCTATCTGCCTGTCGATAAAACAGGAAGAATTTCCGTCTCAGAATTTCAAGCTGCGTTAAGGGATGACACTATTCTAGTTTCTATCATGTATGGGAATAATGAAGTGGGAACTCTTCAACCGATTATGGAAATTGGCAAGCTGTTGCAAGTTCATCAAGCCATTTTTCATACCGATGCAGTTCAGGCTTATGGCATAGAAGAGATTGATGTTAACGAGAGCAAAATCGACTTATTATCGGTTTCCGCACATAAAATTAATGGCCCAAAAGGAACAGGCTTTCTGTTTGCGAGGTCAAATGTAAAATTAGCTCCCCGTTTTTTTGGAGGAGAACAAGAAAGAAAACGCCGTGCTGGGACCGAAAATGTGGCATCAATTGTTGGGTTCTATGAGGCAGTATTAATAACTACTGAAGAACGGGCCGCCAAAAGAGCAAAGTTTATAGAGCTAAAAGAAGTTATGCTGCAAAGGCTTCATGAACTAGAGGTTGAATTTAACATAAACGGTTCGCTTGAATATTCACTGCCACATGTATTAAACTTAAGCTTTCCGGGAACAAGTGTGGAGGCCATGCTGGTCAATCTTGATTTAGCAGGGATTGCCGTTTCCAGCGGTTCCGCATGTACCGCAGGTTCAATTGAACCTTCCCATGTCCTTGTAGCCATGTTTGGTAAACAATCAGCGCGGATCACTAATTCCATTCGTTTTAGTTTTGGCTTTACTACGACTACAGAAGAAGTCATTAAAACGGCTGAGGAAATTGCAAAAGCTGCTTCGCGTCTGAAAAAATAAATGAACAACAATGTTTCGGCAAAGAGAGAGGTGAAAGAATTGGAAAGAAAAGACCCAAAAGATACACGAGTTGTAGTGGGAATGTCAGGCGGAGTGGATTCCTCTGTTGCAGCACTTTTATTAAAGCAACAGGGCTATGACGTCATTGGGATTTTCATGAAAAACTGGGATGACACTGATGAATTTGGTGTTTGTACAGCAACGGATGACTATGAGGATGTAATTCGTGTTTGCAATCAAATTGGCATTCCTTACTATGCTGTTAATTTTGAAAAACAATATTGGGACAAGGTATTTACCTATTTCCTTGATGAATATAAAGCCGGCAGGACGCCGAACCCTGACGTAATGTGCAATAAAGAGATTAAGTTTAAAGCATTCCTAGAGCATGCTGTGAACTTAGGGGCGGATTACCTTGCCACAGGTCATTATGCACGCGTCGAGTACCGTGATGGGGAATATAAAATGCTTCGCGGCTTAGACGAAAATAAAGACCAAACTTATTTCTTGAACCAATTGACACAGGAACAGCTAAGTAAAGTCATGTTCCCAATCGGTGATCTTGAAAAACCAAGGGTGCGGGAAATTGCCAAAGAAGCTAACCTAGCTACTGCCACAAAAAAGGATAGCACCGGTATTTGCTTTATTGGAGAACGAAACTTCAAAGAGTTCTTAGGTCAATATTTGCCGGCCCAACCAGGCAATATGGAAACCTTTGAAGGCGAGGTTAAAGGTAAACATGAAGGGCTCATGTACCATACGATCGGCCAGCGCCATGGTCTTGGAATTGGTGGATCAGGTGAGCCATGGTTTGCGATTGGTAAGGATTTAAAAAGAAATATCCTTTATGTTGGACAAGGTTTTCATCATGAAAAACTATATTCAGATGCAATCACCGCAGTCAATGTTAGCTGGGTATCGAACCAAGCAAAATCTGCTGAATTTGATTGTACCGCCAAATTCCGCTATCGGCAGGAAGACCATAAAGTAACGGTTCGTCTCTTAGAAGATGATAAAGTTCAAGTTATCTTCCATGAACCGATTCGGGCGATCACTCCTGGACAAGCAGCTGTTTTTTATAATGGCGACGAATGCTTAGGCGGAGGTACGATTGATGAAGTATATAAAAATGGTGAACGCTTAACGTATGTAGGCTAAAATGAGACCCTGATTCCGGTACTGCTGGAATCAGGGTTTTTTTGCTGTTTGTCGGAATTATTTTGGGAGTTGGCGGATGCACAAATTATGTTGTAATAGACACAAATGAAGTCGTTAATTTTAGAATATGGAAGTAAAGTCCAATTTTTGTTGTAGGGACATAAGTTAGGTCCAAATAGACATAAAAATCGGCAGATTCCACCCACAGTTTAGTACAGGAAAGCATAAAAAGCACCCTACCTCAATCTTTCACTCCAAAAACAGCCGCAAACCTGTAAAGAAAATATTAAATAAAATATGATATACTTTCTCTTAGGATTGGAGTTGGAAAAATGGATAAAAACCAATTAGGTGTACAATACATGCAGGAAGGCAACTGGGAAGAGGCAGCAAAAGCCTTTAATGAGGCTATTGAGGAAAATCCCACTGATCCGGTTGCATACATAAATTTTGGCAACGTTCTTTCGGCCGTCGGCGATGATGACAAGGCCTTAAAATTTTATCAAAAAGCTCTTGAAATCGATGAAAACGCAGCAGCGGCTTACTATAGTATTGGTAATGTCTTATTCAGTCACGATCGCTTCAGTGAAGCACAAAAAATGTTTGAATCCGCAATGAAAAAAGGGCTGCAGTCAAGTGATAATTATTTTATGTTAGGCCTATCACTTGTTCAACAAGATCAAGGCCGCTTTGCCCTTCCATATTTACAACGAAGTGTCGAGTTAAACGAAAATGACGCAGAAGCCCGTTTTCAATATGGATTATGTCTGGCACAGCTTGAACTGATTGACGAAGCAATCATTCAATTACATAAATGTATTGAACTGGATCCAGACCATTCTGACGCATATTATAATTTAGGAGTTTCCTACGCATTTAAAGAAAATTCATCACAAGCCCTTGCAATGTTAAATAAAGCACTTGAGATTCAACCAGACCATCTACTTGCAAGTCATGCCAAAAAATTACTTGAAAATAACCTGTAAGCTTAAATTTCCAATGGGAAGGAGGGAGCCAAATGGAACATCAAGACACTCTTGACCTATTTGCTGAACAAGGCAAGTTTGTGAAGGGAAGGCCGATTGTAACGATATTTCACAATGAACAAAATCTATATACTGTGTTACGAATCCGCGTGGATGAAACAAATGACCAATATGATGACAAAGAAGCGGTTGTGACTGGCTATTTTCCTAAAGTACATGAACAGGAAACCTATATCTTTTTCGGAGAATTCAAGGAACATCCTAAGTTTGGGCTGCAATTTCATACGGATCATTTCCGTAAGGACATGCCGCAGACAAAACAGGGTGTGGTTGCCTACCTATCAGGGGAAATGTTCAAAGGAATTGGGAAGAAAACAGCCGAGAACATTGTTGATACATTAGGGGAAAACGCAATTACTAAAATTCTCAATCAGCCATCCTTGCTTGATTCCATTCCGAAGCTTCTTCCTGAAAAGGCAAAAATGCTTTACGATACGCTGATGGAGCATCAAGGGCTTGAGCAGGTCATGGTGGCCTTAAATCAATTTGGATTTGGTCCTCAGATTTCCATGCGGATTTATCAAGCCTATAAAGAGACTACCCTTGATATTATTCAAAAAAATCCATATAAACTCGTTGAGGATATCGAAGGCATCGGTTTTGGCCGTGCCGATGAGCTTGGTCATCAATTAGGCATCACAGGCAGCCATCCCGACCGAATAAAAGCCGCCTGTCTTTACACGCTGGAAAGTGAAAGTTTGCAAACAGGTCACGTATTTATGCATGCAGAAGACTTGCTTGAACAGGTAAAGACACTTCTCGAGGACAATAAGCGCGACCAAATTGCCTACATAGATATTTCGAATGAGCTTATTAAGCTTGAAGAAGAGGGTAAAATAATCGGTGAAGAAAAACGAGTTTACCTGCCATCCTTATTTTTCGCTGAAAAAGGCCTTGTAACAAGCATTAGTCGTATTCTAAAACAAACGGAATACAAGGATCAATTTCCTGAATCGGAGTTTCTCTTGGCGTTAGGCGGATTAGAGGAGCGTCTTGGCGTTCAGTATGCACCAACACAGCGAGAAGCGATTCAAACCGCACTCATGTCACCCATGCTGATTTTAACAGGCGGACCTGGTACGGGTAAAACGACAGTAATCAAGGGGATTGTTGAGCTTTATGCTGAATTACATGGTTGTTCCCTGGAAATAAAGGATTACTACAAAAAGGATGAACCGTTTCCGTTTATACTAGCGGCTCCAACCGGACGTGCTGCCAAACGAATGACTGAGTCGACAGGACTACCTGCTGGAACCATTCACCGCTTACTTGGTTTTAATGGAATGGAAGGATTAGACTATGCTGATGCCAGTCCGCTCGAAGGGAAAATATTAATTGTCGACGAGACATCGATGCTTGATATTTGGCTAGCCAATCAGCTGTTTAAGGCCCTGCCAGAAGATATTCAAGTCATCATGGTGGGGGACGAAGACCAGCTTCCATCTGTCGGGCCAGGGCAAGTATTAAAAGATATGCTGCAATCTGAGCGGATTCCAACGGTTCGCCTTACTGATATATACCGTCAAGCCCAAGGTTCTTCCATCATTGAACTCGCCCATGATATTAAAAAAGGGTATCTCCCTGCCAACGTAACCGCAAAGCAAGCAGATCGCTCCTTTATTAAATGTTCAACTGCACAAGTTGCTCAAGTGGTTGAAAAAGTAGCCTTAAATGCCAAAAATAAAGGCTATTCCGCTAAGGATATACAAGTACTTGCACCCATGTACAGAGGTCCCGCCGGTATTGACCGCTTAAATGTCTTGCTGCAGGAGATTTTTAATCCTAACCCTGATGGCAAGCGGAAGGAAATTGCCTTTGGTGAGGTGAAATACCGTATTGGCGATAAAGTGCTTCAGCTTGTGAACCAGCCAGAGAGCAATGTTTTTAATGGCGATATTGGAGAAATTATCTCGATCATATATGCCAAGGAAAATACCGAAAAGCAAGATATGATTTATATTTCCTTTGAAGGAAATGAAGTGGAGTATACAAAGCAGGACTTAAATAAAATCACTCATGCTTACTGTTGTTCCGTACATAAATCACAAGGCAGTGAATTTCCGATTGTCATTTTGCCTATTACAAGAAGTTATTACCGTATGCTGCGGAGAAATTTAATTTATACAGCTATTACTAGAAGTAAGCAATCATTGATCATTTGCGGAGAGGAAGACGCCCTTAGGATGGGGGTTGAAAGAGCAGATGAGCTAAGCAGACAAACAACTCTCTGCCAAAAATTGCAAGAATCTATCACAATAAAGATTAGCGAAGAGCAAATTCCTGCTCATGAAACAACGGCATCCAATGAATTATCTTATGAAGAAGAATTAATGCAAGTCGATCCAATGGTAGGAATGGAAAACCTTACACCTTATGATTTCATGACAAATGACTGAAACTATAAATGTTCGGGGAGGTGGGACACTCTTTGCGGACATTTTCATTGGTAAAAGGACAACCTGTATTTGAAACAAAAAGCGGTACGAAAATCGGTGAAATTAGTGACCTAAGTATTTCAAGCAGTGGAAGCGTCAACGGCTTATTAGTCAAAAATGGCGTTTTCTTCAAACAAACATTTTTTTTGGACATTCAAAAAGTCGCTTCCTTTGGCTGGGATGGAGTTATGGTTGAGGATATCAAGTATTTGCAAAAGCTGAAAGAGACTCCAGAATATACATTAAACCATCATCATTCGTTAGATGGAATGATGATGCTCTCGAAGAGCGGAGAGTCACTGGGTTTGTTAAAAGATGTATATTTTCAAGAGGAATTGGGCACAATCGTAGGGTACGAAATTACGGATGGCTTCTTTTCGGATATCACGGAAGGTAAACAAGTCATTCAATCCGGGAAGCCCTTAGCGATCGGAAAGGATGCCATTATCGTAGATGTAAAAGATACGTGAGGTGTCCTTCCATGCTTAAGTGTCCCAATTGTCAAAGTAAAGATATTGGTAAAATTGGTATCAACCAATTTTATTGCTGGAACTGTTTTATCGAGCTAACCATTAACGATGGTGTAATCAACACCCATCAAGTCGAAGAAGACGGGTCATTGAGTTCCTTGGATGATTTGTTTGAAGAAGAAGAGCGTCGGTATACTCTTTAATAGAAAAGCGGAAGCGTCCCGTGGGCGCTAGAGCCTGACAATTTGTCAAAGAGGTGAGACGTATGAATAAAACGATGACGACAATGTTAGTGGTTGGTGCAGGGATGGCAGCGTATAATATTGCCCAAAGAACTAATATGATGTCAGCCCGCAATATGAAAAGAATGCAAAAAAGGGTAAAACGAGCATTATTTTAAAGACCATCCCCCTCAAAGCTTGAGGGGGATTTTAATAATGATTGGGTATAATTCCACTAACAGTCTCCAAAACTAACTATGGAGGAGGAAATGACGTGGATATTCGTTTGAAATGGTATTACCGAATCGGTTTTTTGCTCCTTTTATTAATCGCTATTTTTGTTTTTCTAAAAATTAGATTTGTTTGGATGCCAATTGTAAAGATGGCAGCGGTAATCCTTCTTCCGTTTGTAATTGGCGGCTTTATTACTTATTTACTTCACCCAGTAGTTGAAAAATTAAATGAAAAAGGTCTTCACCGAGGACTTTCCATTATATTGATTTATTTTATTTTTTTTGGTGGAATAGGGTTTGCATTATATAAGGGAATCCCAGCAATCATTGGTCAGATAAAGGATTTGTCTGAAAGTGCACCTGCTTTTGCAGAGCAATATCGAAGCTGGATTAATCAGCTTCAATCCCATACAAGGGAATGGCCAGATGGACTACAAGTGAGAATAAATGAAGGAATCGATGCCTTTGAAAAAAAGCTTGATTCTTTATTAACCATTATCGTAAACATCTTAATAGACTTTTTAAATTCGGCATTTCTCCTGCTCCTTATTCCATTTATCGCTTTTTATATGTTAAAGGATTTTCCTTTAATCAAAAGGGCTGTCTGGTACCTTACCCCCAAAAAATGGCGGAAAAAGGGGACACTTTTCCTAAAGGATGTTGATGAATCCCTTGGCAGCTATATAAGGGGTCAGCTTCTCGTTTGTGTTATCATTGGCAGTATCTCAGCATTGTTATTTTGGTTCTTCGATTTAAAATATCCCTTATTATTAGGACTAATTGTTGGAGCTACAAATGTAATTCCCTATTTTGGCCCTATTATCGGGGCAGTACCAGCAGTCATTATCGCTGCAACAATGTCTGTTAAATTAGTGATTATTACATTGGTAATTGTATTTGGTTTGCAATTTCTTGAAGGGAATATCTTATCCCCATACATTGTCGGCAAAAGTCTCCATATGCATCCCTTAATCATTATGCTGGCGTTGACAGCGGGCGGTGAAATTGGCGGAATTTTAGGAATGATATTGGCTGTGCCTGTTCTTGCTGTCCTAAAAGTAAGTATCATTCATGCAAAAAATCAACTTATTAATGATTCAAATTGACAAACGTTTTTCTGGTGTCTATAATTCGTCATATAGGATAATTGTATGAAAATGTAGAAGGACCGAAGTATGTTATAGACCATCTGTAACGCGAAATAATGCGTAAAAGAGAGGAGCTTTCACGGCTGAAAGAAGCTCTAGATGAAGGATGACAGAAAGCTAATCCGGAGTGCAGCTAATCACTGCCGTCACTGCCGCGTTAAGGCATTAGTTGAGAGATGGATACACATTTTTTAGTATTCATAATCAGGGTGGTACCGCGAGATATGCTCTCGTCCCTGTTTTGGGATGAGGGCTTTTTTGTGTGCTTTTTTCAAAAGATAAGAAAGTATTAAATTTTCGACTTTGAGAATTGTCCAGCTCCAGCACCCAGCGGCTAGTGTACTTCGCTCTTTTCCCTACGATAAGTCAACATCGGATCGCTAACGCTCTCCGTGTTTCCTTTATCTCAGTCAAAGCGCTCCAGTCCATACGCCGCTAAACGGGCGCTTCCGCTTTTCTTATTGCCGTGTTCCAACGCTTCGACGGTACAAAATGCGTTATTTATTTTATAGGAGGTCTATTTTATGAAAAACTTAACTGGTGCACAAATCCGCTCCATGTTTTTGCAATTTTTTAAAGAGGAAAAAGGGCATACGATTGAACCGAGTGCACCACTCGTCCCGCATGATGATCCATCATTATTGTGGATTAACAGTGGTGTGGCAACTTTAAAGAAATATTTTGATGGCCGGGTTGTACCTGAAAATCCAAGAATTACAAATGCACAAAAATCGATCAGAACTAATGACATTGAGAATGTTGGGAAAACAGCACGCCATCATACGTTCTTTGAAATGCTGGGAAATTTTTCTATTGGTGAATATTTCAAGGATGAAGCCATCGTCTGGGCATGGGAATTTCTAACTTCTGATAAATGGATTGGGTTTGACCCAGAACTATTGAGTGTTACCGTTCATCCAGAAGATCATGAAGCCTATGAAATTTGGAACAAAAAAATTGGCATTCCTGAGGAACGCATTATTCGCCTTGAGGGAAATTTCTGGGACATTGGTGAAGGTCCAAGTGGTCCAAATACTGAAATTTTCTATGACCGCGGTGTTGAATATGGGAATGACCCAAGTGACCCAGAGTTATACCCTGGTGGTGAAAATGACCGTTACCTTGAGATTTGGAATCTTGTATTTTCTCAATTTAATCATAACCCTGATGGCACCTATACCCCGCTTCCAAAGAAAAATATTGATACTGGGATGGGACTAGAGCGGATGGCATCGGTTGTTCAAAATGTTCCGACCAACTTTGATACGGATTTATTTATCCCGATTATTCGGGCAACTGAGGAAATTTCTGGTCAACAATATGGTGTAGACAAAGAAACCGATGTTGCGTTCAAAGTAATTGCCGACCATATCCGAACTGTTGCCTTTGCAGTTGGTGATGGGGCATTGCCATCAAACGAAGGCCGTGGCTATGTGTTACGCCGTTTGCTGCGCCGTGCGGTTCGTTATGCAAAACAAATCAATATTAATCGTCCATTTATGTTTGAACTCGTCCCAGTGGTCGGCGATATTATGCAGGACTTTTATCCAGAAGTAAAAGACAAGACAGAATTCATTCAAAAAGTTATTAAAAATGAAGAAGAGCGTTTCCACGAAACCCTTCATGAAGGCCTAGCAATTTTAGAAAGTGTTATTAAAAAGGAGAAAGAAAACGGCAGTGAAACCATCACTGGTGCGGATGTTTTCCGTCTTTATGACACATACGGTTTCCCTGTAGAATTAACAGAAGAATATGCTGAGGAAGAGGGCATGAAGGTTGATCATGCCGGCTTTGAGGTAGAAATGGAGCAGCAGCGCGAGCGTGCACGGGCAGCCCGTCATGATGTCGATTCCATGCAGGTACAAGGCGGCATCCTCGGCGATGTTACTGTCGATAGTAAGTTTATTGGCTATGACCAGCTTAAGACAAATTCCACAGTGGCAGCGATTATTAAAAATGGTGAACTTGTGGATATGGCTGATAGTGGTGAGGAAGTACAACTCATCCTTGATGTAACACCATTTTATGCTGAAAGCGGTGGGCAAATCGCTGACCGTGGTTTGCTTGAAGGAGTTGGCGTAATTGCAGCTATTAAGGATGTTCAAAAAGCACCGAATGGCCAGAACCTTCACAGTGTTGTTGTCAAGAGCGGCACGTTAAAGACCAATCAACAGGTAACGGCAACGGTCGACGCTGAAAGTCGTGTTAAAATTATTAAAAACCACACAGCAACCCATTTGCTTCAAAGAGCATTAAAAGATGTGCTTGGAGAGCATGTAAATCAAGCTGGATCGCTTGTAGAACCTGACCGTCTTCGTTTTGACTTTTCGCATTTCGGGCAAATAACACCGGAAGAACTAGAACAAGTCGAAAATATCGTGAACGAACAGATTTGGCGAAACATCGAAGTAGACATCAGCTTAAAGCCTATTGCTGAGGCAAAAGCAATGGGAGCTATGGCGCTGTTTGGTGAAAAATATGGTGAGATTGTCCGCGTTGTAAAAGTTGGGGATTTTAGTCTTGAGCTTTGTGGCGGCTGCCATGTACCGAACACATCTGTTATTGGCTTATTTAAAATTGTTTCAGAAAGTGGAATTGGTGCTGGAACTAGAAGAATTGAGGCTGTAACAGGTGAAGCTGCGTACAGAAATATAAATGAACAAGTTGGTTTGTTAAAGGATGCGGCTGAAAAACTAAAAGCTAATCCTAAAGAAATTGTGCATCGTATTGATGGTCTAATGGCTGAAATCAAACAGCTTCAGCGGGAAAATGAATCACTCGCAACAAAGCTTGGAAATATCGAAGCAGGGAACCTCGTGTCAAAAGCAAAAGAAATTGAAGGCGTAACGGTTTTAGCCGCAAAAGTTCAAGCGGCCGATATGAATAACTTGAGAAATATGGCAGATGACTTGAAACAAAAGCTAGGTTCTGTCATAATCGTGCTCGGTAGTGCCCATGAAGGAAAAGTTAATTTAATCGCTGCAGTAACAAAGGATTTAATTGAAAAAGGCTATCATGCGGGGAAATTGATTAAAGAAGTCGCATCTCGCTGCGGTGGTGGCGGTGGCGGCCGTCCTGATATGGCACAAGCCGGCGGTAAAGATCCTGAAAAATTGGATGCTGCTCTTCAATTCGTTGATGAATGGGTAAAATCAATTTGATTAAAGGACAAAGTAGTGTAAAATGTAGGTAATTAAACTAAAAAGCGGAAGTTCCTTGACCAGGGGTGCTGAAGCTAGCCAATACAAATTCTCGTAAAAAAAGCGGGGTGCACGAAATGAACTTTGACAAAACGATGCGATTTAATTTTCCTGAAGATCCGTTTGAACATGATGTTAATGATGTTCTTTTGCAGGTTTATGAAGCTTTACAGGAGAAAGGATATAATCCCATAAATCAGATAGTCGGCTATCTATTATCGGGAGATCCTGCCTATATTCCACGTCATCGCGATGCCCGGAACATTATTCGCAAGCTTGAACGGGACGAAATTATTGAAGAACTAGTCAAATCCTACCTAAAACAACAACGAGAGGGTTAAGTAATGCGTGTAATGGGTTTAGATGTAGGCTCAAAAACAGTCGGCATTGCCGTTAGTGATGAGCTGGGTTGGACCGCACAAGGTCTAAAAACTCTCAAAATCAATGAAGAAAAGCAAGAGTTTGGTTTTGAGGAAATTGGGCAATTAATAAAGGAGTACCAAGTAGATACTGTCGTCATCGGATTTCCTAAAAATATGAACGGGACGATTGGACCACGTGGTGAAGCAAGTAAGCAATATGCTGCGGAAATTGAGAATAGATTTGCTGTGCCAACCGTTTTATGGGACGAGCGTCTGACAACTATGGCGGCAGAACGAGTATTGCTTGAGGCTGATGTGAGTCGGAAAAAGCGAAAAAAGGTTATCGATAAAATGGCAGCCATGATGATACTACAAGGCTATCTTGATAGCAAAAATTAATGAGGTGAAGAAATTGACACACGAACATAATCATAATCATGAACATGATCAAGACGATCGCTATATTACACTTATAGATGATAATGGCGATGAACAATTATTTGAAATACTTTTTACATTTGATTCAGATGAATTTAAAAAATCCTATGTATTCTTTTATCCAGTAGGGGAAAATGAAGATGAGGAAGAAGAAATTGACATTCTCACCTATGCTTACATTCCTACAGAGGATGGCGGTTTCGGAGAATTGTTGGAAATTGAAACTGAAGAAGAGTGGGACATGGTCGAAGAGGTATTTAATACCTTTAACGAGGAAGAAGAAGAATAATTGCGAGAACCGGCTCTTTTTAGGGTCGGTTCTTTCTTTTATAGTTGATTATTAAAAGGATAAGTTTGACAAATTAATTGATAAATTGACATTTTTCTCACTATATGCTGAAATTACTACGATGTCTTTTTTTTATTAATATTAGAGTAATCTGTTCTGCACCAGTGGTCAGGGAAAGGGGGAAAAGATGACAAAAGATGAAAAGGGCACAAAAAAAGATGTGATTCGGCAAAAAATGCTTGAACAACACAACGAAGCAAAAATTGTGCGCAAGATTGTTTTAATGATTACTATTTTAATGCTATTATTTATCGTCTTAATAGGCGGTGGTGGTTATTTTTACATACAATCTGCACTTAAACCTGTGGACTCTCACAGTAAGAAGCATAAAACTGTTGAAATTCCATTAGGGTCATCTGTTACAGGAATTGGTGAAACATTAGAAAAAGAAGGAATAATCAAAAATGCAAAGGTATTTAAGTATTACGTTAAGCTGAAAAATGAAGGCGGATTTATGGCTGGAGATTATCAGTTGAGTCCTTCAATGGATGTTCCTGAAATTGTCGGACGATTGAAAACAGGCAAGGTTTTGGCAAAGGCAAGTTTTAAAATCACCATACCAGAAGGAAAGCAGCTTACGGAAATTGCAGCCATTATGGCAAAGGCTACAAACCAAGACGAAAATGCTGTGTTTACCAAATTAAATGATAAAGAATTTATAAATACATTAATGGTTAAATACCCGGATGTCTTAACAGATGAAATCCTGCATTCGACGGTAAAGTATCCTTTAGAAGGCTACCTATTTCCAGCAACCTATCCATTTTATAAACCGAATCCAACTGTTGAAGAAATGGTCACTGCCATGCTAGATAAAACACGAACCGTATTAGCGGATTATACAGTAGAAAGTAAAGACAAAAAAATGTCTGTTCATCAATTATTAACGATGGCCTCTTTAGTGGAGGAGGAAGCAACGGGAAAAGCTGATCGTAAAACGATTGCGAGTGTTTTCTATAATCGATTGAAAAAGGGAATGCCGTTACAAACGGATCCAACTGTTTTATATGCACAAGGGAAACATAAAGAAAGGGTATTATATGAGGATTTAGAAGTTAATTCACCCTATAATACCTATCAAAATACTGGCTTACCACCAGGTCCCATCGCAAATTCTGGAAAAATTTCGATTGAAGCAGCACTTGAGCCAAAGGAAACCGATTATTATTATTTTTTAGCAACTGCTGAAGGCGAGGTTATTTTCACGAAAACACTCGATGAACATAATCAGGCAAAGGCTGAGCATATTACGAGTAAAAAATAATCCTAAATTGCAATATTAAATGCAACAAAACATTATAAGCCTGACCAACCGCGAT
>CAUSCO010000033.1:0-45414 GCA_963530265.1 uncultured Bacillus sp. | reverse complement strand
GTCGTAAAATTCCACCGGCTTTTTCATCTTAGAGGTGGGTTTTGTCCCAGCCTCTCCTTATTAATATCCTTTTGAAAAATCAACAAGGTTGATTGTTGGTGTTTTTCCAGAGATATAATCTACTAAGTTAGGAATTAAGATGTTTTCAATCACCCGTTTATTATACTGCTCGGTGGAACCGGCAGTGTGCGGGGTAATAATAACGTTTTCCATCTCCCATAACGAACTGTCCTGATTCAATGGTTCCGTCTCAAACACATCCAAACCTGCCCCAGCAATCGTTCCATCCTCTAAGGCATTGATCAGATCGCCCTCGACAACGATTTCTCCGCGGCCGATATTTATAAAAAAGGCCGAGGGCTTCATTTGCTGGAACTGTGTGGCACCAAATAGGTGATGAGTTTTTTTTGTATGTGGCAGCGTAACCACCACATAATCGCACTTGGGCAGCAATAACGCTAATTGATCAGACGTATACATTTCATCCACATATTCAACGGGCTTTCCAGAGTGCCTGACACCGAGCACATTCATCCCAAATGCCTTAGCAATTTTAGCTGTTTCCTTTCCAATCTCTCCAACACCAATAATCCCAACAGTTTTTTCATGCAATTCTAGACCCATTTGGGCATGATGCCATATTTTCGTCTGTTGATTTCTGACATATGTATGGATTTTTCTAGTTAATCCGAGCATTAGCGCAAATATAGTTTCAGAAATGGGATAGGCGTGCACGCCATTAGCACTTGTTAAAACAATTTCTTTTGATTGCAATTTACTAAGTGGCAGGGAATCTACCCCTGCACTCCAAGTTTGCAGCCACTTAAGATTAGACTGAGGGTCAAGGCAGTAATCTTCTAATCCCTTTTTCCAGCCTGCAATGATTTCGGCATCCTTGGCATGCTCCTGCCAGATACTTTTATCTGCACCTGTCACCAATTCCCACTCAGGTATGATAGCTTTAATTTGTTGAATATAGTATTGATTTATATTGTTGGTAATAACCAATTTTCGCATAAGATACCTCCAAATAAACGATGTTTACTAATAATTATACCTGCAATTGGAAAAAAGGAAACTTCAATCTCAATGGTTTTTTAATTTTCCAAAAGTTTTATATTTGGCCCTAGAGTGCTCATAATAAAAGGCCAAGTCCGCAAACAGTTTTGCGAATCTGACCTTTCAGGACCCTTAAATATTTACCTTTGTCTTCCTTAGTTGAAATTTCTTCACAGCAAAACCAACCAATATAAGACCAAGACCTAATGCCAGATAGTTATAAATTGGTGATGCAGTGCTTGGAAGCGAGTTCCCTGTTGTTCTAACAGCAGTTGACGCAGCGATTGGAGTACCTGTAGTTACGGCATTTGTTGTTGAAGATTGAGTTTGAGTACCTGTACTGTTTGGAATTGGCGTTTGATTTTGGCCATTTCCAGAAGCTGGAGTACTAGGGCTATCTGGATTTGGTGTTTGATTTTGACCATTTCCAGGAGTTGGTGTTGTGTTATCATCAGTGGGTGCATCTTTAGTAATGTTCTTTACCTCAATTGTTCCAATGACTTCCTCGCCGCACTGATCTTGAACATAAACTGTATAGATTCCATTTTCTGCTACTTGGAAAGAAGAATCTTTAATAACGTTTCCAGCGGATGAAAAATCCTGGACAGTTTTAACACCAGAAAGCCATTTCGCTGCTTGAACTGTTTCGGCATTGGTTTCGACGGTTATCGTTACAGGAGCTTTAGCAGACTCTACAGGCGATTGAGTTAAATTAAGAGAAAGTGGTGCTTTTTCTGGAAAAAGTGGTGCCAGAATGTTGTCAGCTAATTGGGCAAGTGCTTGATGACCAGCTTTAGTTGGATGAACTCCAAGGGCAAGTCCAAATGCAGAAAATTCTCCAGGTATTATATATTGGGATTGCTTACCGTCAAATGCTGCAAAAGCATTCGCTAAATAAACACCATTTTTCCCAGCATTAGGATTGATTACCATATTATTGATTAATGTAACCATCTGATCTCCAAGTTTATGAAAAGATGCAAGTTCTGGTGTCTCCGGTACAGGATTATATAAGTTATATAAAATAATTGGTGCCGTTTCATTTTGTGTTCTAATTTCCTTAATAATGCCTTTTAAATTATTGGACAGTTCAGTAACCACAGTACCTGCTTGTAAGGCTATGGCATCCAGCTGTTCCTGTGTATATGATTCAGGTGCTTGATTATTCAATATCTGAGACAAACCTGTTCCCTGGATTAAGTCATTGCCACCTATGTATAGTGTAACAATATCAGCCTTGTTAAGTGCCGTTGATACAGTTCCATTCTTTAAATTGGTTAACAATTCTTTAGATGTTAGACCAGGTACACCTAGGTTTGTTACTTCATTTTTCACTGGCTTACTTATTAAACTAGGAAAGGCGTTTGGTGATGGGGTTGTTTGATTTGATTCAAGATGATACCCGAATGTAATAGAATCCCCAAGTGCTACTAAACTGCAATGACATGGGTCACCTTTTGCAAAGGCAAAAGATGAAAAGAAGGTGTTGAGTGCTAGTATAAGGATGAAAAGCATAGAAAAGCGTTTTAACTTCAATATAATTCCTCCATTTAATGAATTTTTTCCAACGGTTTTATTATAATAGATAATTTTCGGAAGATTCAATCTATATAATTCTACAATATACACTAAAAGTCCTGATGATAATTACCTATTTTGGTTATTTAGATAAATTTCGACATAAATCCTACCTTCTTTAATCAATTTCAAAGGTGAAGCAATCCGTATGAGGTAGAAATAGTAGCAGCAAAAGGGTAAGAAAATAAAAGAAACGAGGTGAACGCCGACAAGACTCTCCTCGTTTCTAGTATTTAACCTCCAAAAAACAAATCAATAATATTCGAGGCAGAACAATAGAAAACCGTAAAACGAGACTTTTTTTTATAAGCTTTTTCAAAATGGAATGACAAGCGGTATAATAGGAGTATTAATAAAGATAGAATCATGTTGATTTGGAAAGGAGTAACAATTTTGTTTGAAAAAGCACTGCCGTTACTAGAATCTTATTTCGGTTATACCTCTTTCCGTACGGGTCAAGAGCAAGCGATACGCTCCGTTTTAACCGGTGAAAACACCATCACCGTCATGCCGACCGGTGGAGGGAAATCCATCTGCTATCAAATTCCTGCTCTTGTCCTCCCGGGAACCACCATTGTTATATCCCCCCTGATTTCTTTAATGAAGGACCAGGTAGATGCCCTTATTCAAGTTGGAATTCCAGCGACATTTATTAATAGCTCGTTAAGTTTTGGGGAAGCAAATGAACGGATGAGAGAGGCAATACAGGGAAAATATAAGCTTTTGTACATAGCACCAGAGCGGTTGGAGTCACAAGAATTTCTTGACGATCTTTACACCATGGAGATTCCATTAGTCGCTGTGGACGAAGCACACTGTATTTCCCAATGGGGACATGATTTTCGGCCGAGCTACCGCCATATCCAGCATATGGTTACTAGACTGCCGCAAAAGCCAGTTGTCCTGGCTCTTACTGCTACTGCTACACCAAGGGTTCGTGAAGATATTTGTGTTTTATTAGACATAGATGAAGAGAATACGATTATTACAGGATTCGAACGGAAAAATTTATCCTTTTCTGTCATCAAAGGACAAGACCGACTCAAGTTTTTAAATGAATATCTAAAAAAGAATGATAAAGAAGCGGGCATTATTTATGCGGCCACAAGGAAAAATGTGGACCAACTCTACGAGAGACTCAAGAAAGCAAATATTAAGGCAGCCCGCTATCATGCTGGTATGGGAGATGTGGAGCGAGCGAGAGAGCAAGAACGATTTTTAGAAGATAAAGCAACCGTCATGGTGGCCACCTCCGCTTTCGGAATGGGGATTGATAAATCCAATATCCGTTATGTTGTGCATTATCAGCTGCCGAAGAATATGGAGAGCTATTATCAGGAAGCAGGTCGTGCCGGCAGGGATGGCCTGGAAAGTGAATGTATTCTCCTCTACTCCTCACAGGATGTACAAATTCAGCGCTTTTTAATTGATCAATCAAGCGATCGAAGTAGAATGACACAAGAGTTAGAGAAGCTGCAGCAAATGGTCGATTATTGCCATACGGAAAACTGTTTGCAGGAATTTATCCTAAAATATTTCGGTGAAATGGAGACAGAAGAGTGCGGCAGATGTGGCAATTGCTTGGACTCAAGGACAAGCATGGATGTGACAAAGGAAGCGCAAATGGTGATGTCTTGTGTGATTCGGATGGGGCAGCGCTTTGGAAAAACAATCACGGCGCAGGTTCTAACTGGATCGAAAAATAAAAAAGTAACCGAAATGGGCTTTGACAGGCTACCCACCTATGGAATCATGAAGGATAGGAGTTCGAAAGAGGTTAGTGATTTTATTGAGTTTTTAATTTCACAGGAACTAATTGCGATTGAGCAAGGGCAATTTCCAACCCTGTATGTTTCGCCAAAAGGAAAGGATATTCTACTAGGCAAGCAACAGGTTAACCGCAAAGAGACAGTTGTGGTAAAACAAGTTTCTAAGGACGACCCATTATTCGAGGAATTAAGAGAGGTAAGGAAGCGGATTGCTGAAATCGAAAAAGTGCCACCATTTGTGATTTTCTCAGATGCCGCCTTGAAGGATATGTGTGCGAAGCTGCCAAAATCAAATGAAGAGTTTTTACAGGTAAGTGGTGTTGGAAATCTTAAGCTCCAGAAATACGGACTTGAGTTTATTCAAGCCATTCGTACCTACTGCGAAATCCATCCGGACTATCAAAGTGAAGTCTTACCTGTAGAGAAAGCAACCAAGAAGCCAGCCAAAAAAACTGTTTCTGATTCCCATCTAGAGACATTAAAACTAAGCCAAAGTCATTTATCGATACAGGAAATCGCCGAACAGCGTGATTTGGCAGTCAGCACGGTGGAAAGTCACTTAATCCAATGTGCCCAACAAGGTTTAGAAGTTGATTTTTCAAATCATATTCCGGCAGAATTTATGCCACTTTTAGCAAAGGCGGTGGAGGAAGCGGGCCGTGATCGGTTAAAACCGATTAAGGAACTTCTCCCTGACGAAGTCAGCTATTTCATGATAAAATCATATGTCTATTTTCTGAGTAAAAATAAATAAAATGATGGCTGGTCCTAGCGGCCAGCCATAGTTTGCATGGTAACATAAACTATGGATCAATGTGGTAAATTTACCAAAATTATACTAACTACAAAAGCTTTATGTCTTTTGAATAAACGTATTTTGTTCAACATAGACTTTTGTAATGGTTTAAATAACACTTTTGTCCCTATATCAGCTATAATAAGAAGGTTTTGAAACTGATAATAAGGAGTTCAATATGTTAAACAAGAGAAAAATTACCCCTGAATATGATCCATGGGAAGCTTATTTAGACATAAAGGAATATGGAAAGCCTCAGCTTACAAATATAGAATTCACCACAACCACACTTTGTAATATGCGTTGTGAACACTGTGCAGTAGGTTATACGCTGCAGACGAAGGACCCATCGGCACTTCCTCTTAAGTTATTGCTCCAAAGATTAGAAGAAATACCTACTCTTCGTTCTTTAAGCATTACAGGAGGAGAACCGATGTTATCGACATCGTCTGTAAAAAATTATGTCGTTCCATTACTAAGATATGCTCATGAGCGTGGCGTTCGGACACAGATTAACTCCAATTTAACCCTTGATTTAGCACGTTACGAGTTAATCGTCCCATACTTAGATGTCTTACATATTTCACATAACTGGGGAACCGTCGATGATTTTGTCGAAGGCGGTTTTGCGAGGATGGAAAAGAAGCCGGATTATGAACAGCGAGAAAGATATTTTAATAGAATGATAGAGAATAGTCGTGAGCTTGTTAAAGCTGGTGTCATGGTTTCTGCAGAAACCATGTTAAACAAACGGACATTACCGCATTTGGAGAAAATTCATCATCAGATTGTCGATGAAATGCATTGTCAGCGTCATGAAGTGCACCCTATGTACCCTAGTGATTTTGCTAGTAATCTCGAAACATTATCGTTAGAGGAAATCAGAGAAGCAATCCATCATCTACTAGATATTCGTGATGAAAATGTATGGATGCTGTTTGGTACATTACCATTTTACGCGTGCAGTAGTAAACAGGAAGATTTAGCACTCTTAAAAAGGCTTTATGAAAGCAAGAATGTTACAGTCAGAAATGACCCAGATGGCCGTTCGCGTTTGAATGTAAATATTTTTAACGGCGACATTATTGTAACTGATTTTGGTGATACACCGCCTTTAGGAAATATCCAAACGACCCAATTGGTAACTGCCTATGAAACTTGGCAATCAACAGCTTTAGCCAAAGAGTTAAGCTGTCATTGCCCTGCTGTTTCCTGTCTTGGACCAAATATATTAGTTAAAGATAGTTATTATCAAGATTGTGACTTTAGTATACGGCAAAACAGAATTTCAAAATAAGAAAGCAGAATTTACTGATGTGAACCTCTTTACAGTTGGACTTGAAAATCCAACTGTAAAGGGTCAAATCAGTAATCTGCTTTTTTTCTTTTTCTAGGAAGGTAGAACTGGGCAGACTTTTTTGTTAGAAATCATTTTCTTCTAGGTGAAAAAAATTTTCTATTCACCAATAAAATAAATAAATATTTTTCGAATTTATATATTGAAAAAAGAAATTTTTTTTCGTATAATAATTTTAGTTGAAAGTGCTTTCATAAAAATCTCAAACACGGTTACCATTATTTGAAGGGGTGGAAGTTGAATGGATGCCTATTTATTACTCATTACACTTGTCTCGATCGTTATTGTTATATTAGGAGTTTCATTGTTTAAGTGGCATGCGTTTATTAGTTTAACAGTAGCTGGTTTATTCTTGGCTATTATGTCAGGAATGGGATTAGATAAAATTGTAGCCGCTTACGAAACCGGAGTTGGGGGTACTTTAGGACACTTAGTAGGTATTTTAGCTTTAGGGACTATTTTAGGAAAGTTGTTGTCTGAATCTGGCGCAGGTTTGCAAATTGCTAATTTCTTCATTAAAGTATTTGGCGAGAAGAAACTGCCATGGGCGATGTTCTTGTCAGGGTTTGTCATTGGTATCCCTGTTTTCTTTGAAGTTGGAATCTTAATTTTATTACCGCTAGTAATTTCAATTCAAAAAGCATCTAAACAAAATATATTATTAATTGGTTTACCAGCGATAGCCGGTTTATCCATCGTTCATGGACTTGTTCCTCCACATCCGGGGGCAATTGCTGCAATCGGGCTCTATGGTGCAAATCTTGGTAAGGTTTTACTTTATTCATTAATCATTGCCATTCCTGCCGGCATAATCGGCGGACCATTATTTGCTAAATTTATCAACAAACGTGTTGTACCGGTTGGGGAACCTGAATTAGTTCGTGTTGAAGATCTCTCGGGCAAAAAGTCTATCCCAAGTGTAGGAACATCTTTCCTTTCTATCTTAATGCCAGTTATTTTAATGGTGTTAGGAACAGCTGCACCATATTTACCAGTACCATCTGGTTTTGAAAAATTCTTAGTGTTTATTGGAAGTCCAATTATTGCATTATTAATTTCTTGCTTCTCAGCTTTTTATTTCCTTGGATTCCGTCAGGGAATCGATAAAAACACTATTAAGAAATTCACAGAAGAATGTATTTTACCGGTAGGATCTATTGTGTTAATTATCGGTGCAGGCGGCGGATTTAAGCAAATCCTTATTGATAGTGGAGTTGCAAAGGTTATTGCCTCAATGTCTGAAGGAATGTCATTATCTCCACTTGTTTTAGCATTCCTAATTGCTGGTTTAATCAGAATTGCAACTGGTTCAGCAACTGTGGCTTTAACTACAGCAGCCGGTATTGTAGCCCCAATTGTCGCTCAGATGTCCGGCGTAAATTTAGAATTGCTTGTTATTGCGACAGGCGCAGGCTCATTAATGTTTTCTCATGTTAACGATGCTGGTTTCTGGATGGTAAAAGAGTATCTAGGACTGTCGATTCAAGAAACATTT
Source organism: uncultured Bacillus sp. (assembly GCA_963530265.1). GTDB lineage: Bacteria > Bacillota > Bacilli > Bacillales > Cytobacillaceae > Neobacillus. Next base: position 37,360 of record CAUSCO010000033.1, on the reverse strand, counting down.
AAAACGTGGACAGTATTAGAAACGATTTTATCCTTCATTGCCTTCGCAGGTGCACTCATTCTGAACATGTTTGTGTAATAGATAAATAGGCAGAATTGCTTTTTTAACTGCATAATTGGATAAAAATAAGAGGATGGCCTAATTTTTTTTAGGTCATCCTCTTTTAATAGGTTTGAATAGCATATTTTGAATTGCTATAGGGGGCTCAATTTTTCTTAATCGATCCTACATTCTGGTATTTGATATCGCTTCTCTTACTTTCTCAAGTGAGTGCTTGGCCTTTTCTTTATTTAGTACCATAATATTGACATAAAGTGCGTCGATGAGGCTTAATTGGGCTATTCGAGAGGAAAGAGCCTCTGATCGGTATTCGGTCTCCTCTGAGCTTGTAAATAGAGCAACATCCGAAAGCTGACCAATAGGCGATTTTGGGTAACCTGTAATGCCGATCGTTTTTGCTCCATTTTTCTTAGCTGTTTTTAATATATTAAAGGTGTCTTTGTTTGTCCCGGAATGGGAAATAACTACAGCAACATCTTTGTCGCCCAGTTGAGAAGCCGACATTAGTTGAAAGTGAGAATCAATAAATGCAAACGCTTTAATTCCAGTGCGCACAAATTTATGAAAAGCATCCATTGCCACGACATTTGATCCGCCAGTTCCATAAAATTCGACTCGATTCGCCTGCATCAGTAACTCGACTGCTTTTTTTATTGAAGCTCCATCGAGAATTTGCAAGGTGTTTTCCAGCGTTCTGATATTTGATTGAAAAATTTTATCTGCAACGGTTTTTTCATTATCGTTTTCACTTATTTCTTCGTGAATCTGCCGAATAGGCTCAATAATTTCGGAAGCAAGTGCAATTTTCATTGCTTGGTAGCCCTTGAAGCCAATTCGCTTGCAAAAGCGAAAAACCGTAGCATCTGCTATTTTCAAATCTTCAGCGACTTCATTGATTGTGTTATGAATAATTTTTTCAGGATTATCCAAAATATAGTCGGCAACTTTTTTTTCCTTTTCACTTAGTCTAGCGTAATAGGAGCGTATTTTTCCTATACAGTTCTCCGCCATAAATCATGTCCTCTCTTTATTATCTTTACATTAGTATAACATGAAGTTTACTGAAAAAATATTTTTTCAACGTATATTTGATTTACGAAAAAAATTTTCATATAATATAATTATAAATAAAAATTTATTTCGGAGGGGTATTCTGTATGAATATTGGTTTAATTGGATTAGGAAAAATGGGTTATAATTTGGCTCTTAATTTAATCGAACATAAACATAATGTAGTCGCATTTGATGTGAATAAAGAAACTGTTAACAAAATAAGCGCGGAAGGGGCAATGGTGGCTGCCTCTATTCCTGAACTAGTTGAAAAGCTTACCGGTCCAAAAATTGTGTGGCTGATGGTTCCCTCTGGACCAATAACACAACAAGTAATGGAGGAGCTTAAGGACTTGTTAGATGGAGGTGATATTGTTATTGATGGAGGCAATTCCCACTATAAAGACTCTATTCGAAGGGGAAAGGAACTATCTGAAAAGGGAATTTATTTCTTTGATGCGGGTACAAGCGGCGGCATGGCTGGTGCTAGGGAAGGAGCCTGTATGATGATTGGGGGAGAAAAGGCTATTTTCGATTATATTGAGCCAATCTTTCGCGATATTAGTGTGGAAAATGGTTATCTATATGCAGGCAAAAGTGGGAGCGGCCACTTTTTAAAAATGATTCATAATGGAATTGAATATGGAATGATGCAGGCCATTGCAGAAGGATTTGAAGTTTTGGAAAAAAGTGATTTTGACTATGATTATGAAAAAGTAGCCAGGGTCTGGAATAACGGTTCTGTAATCCGATCCTGGCTGATGGAACTTACGGAAAATGCCTTTTCGAAGGATCCAAAGCTTGAGTCAATCAAAGGAGTTATGCATTCGTCAGGTGAAGGGAAATGGACAATTGAGACCGCACTTGAACTCCAAACAGCGACGCCGGTAACAGCGCTGGCATTGATGATGAGATATCGCTCACTTGAAGAAGACACCTTCACCGGAAAAGTGGTCGCAGCATTAAGAAATGAATTTGGCGGGCATGCAGTAGAAAGAAAATAAAATATTCTTAAAAAACAAGCATTCGACCTTAGGTTGAATGCTTGTTTTTTAGTAAAATTGTAATTTAAGGTTATAGGAACCCAGAAAAGTTCGTTTATTACTTCACCCATTTATTTTGAAAACCCGTGATTGAAGCATATTCTTCATTTAGCAGGCGTGAGAGACGGATATAAATAGGGGTTAAATCCTCATAAATTTCTACATTACTTGCGATAGGCTGGTGGGCATGTGTAGAACCAACCCATTCAGACATAATAGAAAAATCATCAATTTCCCCCAGAGCATACATCCCAAGAACGATTGCACCCAAGCAAGAGCTTTCAAAACTTTCTGGGACAACAACCTCTTGGTTGAAAATATCAGCCATCATTTGGCGCCATAATTCAGATCTTGCAAAGCCGCCAGTAGCTTGGATTTTTTTTGGAACTCCAATCATCTCCTGAAGTGCAAGCAAAACCGAATATAAATTGAAAATCACACCTTCCAGTACGGCACGAATCATATGCTCTTTTTTGTGATGAAGGCCTAGGCCAAAAAACGAGCCTCTTGCATTGGCATTCCAAAGTGGCGCACGTTCGCCAGCTAAATATGGGTGAAAGAGAAGTCCATCTGCACCAGGAGCAACTAGGGAAGCAATCTTGGTCAACACCTCATAAGGGTCAATTCCCAGGCGCTTTGCTGTTTCAACCTCTGCTGAAGCCAATTCATCCCGTACCCATCTGAAGGTCATGCCGCCGTTATTAACAGGACCACCAACAACCCAATGCTTGTCTGTTAATGCATAGCAGAAGATTCTTCCCTTTGGATCTGTTACGGGCCGATCTGTAACTGTACGAATGGCTCCACTTGTGCCAATTGTTACCGCTACAACACCAGGGTCGATCGCGTTTACACCAAGATTGGAGAGTACCCCATCACTCGCGCCCATTACAAATGGCGTTTCAGCTAGTAGACCAAGCTCTGTTGCATATTCCTGCTTTAAACCAGTTAAGTAAAAAGTGGTTGGCACCAAATCGGACAGTTTGTCACTGCTTATTCCAGCTACCTCTAAGGCTTCATCATCCCAAGAGAGTTTTTCAAGATTAAACATGCCTGTAGCAGATGCGATAGAATAGTCAACAACATACCTGCCAAATAGTTTGTGGAATATGTATTCCTTGATACCAATAAATTTACTAGTTTGATTAAAGAGTGCAGGCTCGTCATTACGCAGCCAAGTTATTTTGGCAAGCGGTGACATCGGGTGAATGGGTGTACCCGTCCTTCGATAAATGGCTAATCCATTGAGTTCAGTTTTTATTGTTTCAGCCCATGAAGTGGCACGGCTGTCTGCCCATGTAATGCAACGAGTAAGGAGTTTATCGTTTTTGTCCATTGCGATTAGGCTGTGCATGGCGGAACTGAAAGATACGAGTTTGAGATTTTTCGCATCAAATTCCCCTTTTTTAATGGCTACTTTAATCGTTTCTAGAACTGCCCGAAAAATTTCCTCTGGGTCTTGCTCGGCTATAGAAGGGGCTGGGCTATATAACGGGTATCCAACATGATGCATACTGATAACTTTTCCTTTATCCCCGTAAAGGACTGCCTTCGTACTAGTCGTTCCAATATCAACGCCAAGATAGTAAGATTGTTTATCCATTTGAAAATCTCCTTCATTAATAAATAAGAGGTACTTTGCTTTTATTGACGAAAAAAATTTCTCCTGCTTTGATTATGTGGGAAAAAATTTTTCTTATATATCAATTGTACTGAAATAATCCTTCATTTGAAACTTTTTTAAATAAAAATTTACTAAATGGCTTTCAATTTAATTTTTTGTTATTAATGCCATTAATATGTAGTTCTATTGGAGGCAGCGATATGTAAATGTTAAAAAAATGATGTTGGCGGTGACTGCTGCAAAGCTCAAAAACCCTTTTCCTCATAATAAGCCTTTATTATTCAAAATAAAATTGCTTTAAAAACTTGTTTTGATTTAAACTAAGGTATCAAATGTAGAAATATGTGGTGAGGAATAATTGGAGAATGTAGTAGAACAAACATATAAAATTATGGAGGTATGTCTGCTTGCGGGGAAAATCATGCTCCAGAGCGGTGGAGAAACGTATCGGGTCGAAGATACGATGATGCGAATTGCTGCCTCTTTTGGGATTGAGAAGACGCATAGTTACGTAACTCCAACTGGCATTATCTTTTCTGCAGAAGGAGAGGAACCCACTAGGACGAAATTGATTAGAATTTCTGAGCGATCAACAGACCTGAAAAAAGTCGCCATGGTAAACAGTATTTCTAGAAGTATTAGCAGTGGTGAAGTGGGTTTAGAGGAAGCTTTAATGCAGCTAAGGGAGATTAATTCACTTAATTTAACATTTCCTTTTCGTATCCAAGTTGTGGCGGCAACATTAGCAAGCGGCTGTTTTATGATAATGTTTAACGGCAGCTGGAATGATTTTATCCCCGCGATGATATCAGGAGGAGCTGGCTACTATAGCTTTGTTCATTTTCATCGCTATGTACCCATTAAGTTCTTTTCGGAGTTTTTAGCATCGTTTGTGATTGGATTGCTATCCTTGCTCTTTGTTAAAATCGGTATTGGTCACCAATTAGATACCATTATTATTGGTTCTGTTATGACGTTAGTTCCTGGACTTTTACTGACTAATGCAATCCGAGACTTAATGGCGGGGCATTTGGTTTCAGGATTGTCTAAAGGGGCTGAAGCGCTTCTGACGGCTTTTGCGATCGGAGCGGGAATTGCTCTGGTATTATCATTTTTGTGAAGGCGAAGTGGGTATAAATGGACATTATTGCACAGTTATTAACAAGTTTTTTTGCAACAGGGGCCTTTGGGATTATTTTTAATGTTCCAAAAGAATCCTTAATAAAAAGCGGCCTGATTGGGATGGGCGGTTGGATTATCTATTATCTTCTCGAAGGTTACTTTGATAATGCAATCATGGCCACCTTCGCTGCCACTGTTTTTATTGCTCTCCTAAGTCAGGTAATGGCAAAGTTTTATAAAACTCCAATAATTATTTTTAGTGTCGCTGGGATTATTCCACTTGTCCCTGGTGGTTTGGCGTACGATGCCATGCGAAAATTTGTTGAGAATGATTATAATCTTGCCTTAGCCTTAGCGGCCAAAGTGATTATGCTTGCAGGATCAATTGCCTTTGGGTTAGTTTTTTCAGAAGTTATCAATCAGATTGTTCACAAAATTAATCGAAAAAAGGTAAGAACCTAAAATCCCCTTTTAGTTATTGACTTAAAGGGGATTTTCTTAAGATAAAATTAAGGTAAAACAATTATTATTCAGTTGGAAATATTTTACCTTTATACTATTGGGAGTATTTTGTTATGGTTATATAGTAGTATTGTAGTATATAAGTAAAATCGACTAAATAATCAATAAAATAAGGAATGGTTCAGCTGCCTATGAAAAAGTTTTTTATCGCTATCATAATTTTATTTCTATCATTTCTTAGTGCGAAGACCATTTATGCAGTAATGACTGACCAGGAGTCAGCATTTCTTAGTGCAAAGACCATTTTTGCAAAAATGACTAACCGTCGGGCAGACGACCAAGTAAAAGAAGCTGTTCCATTAAAGAAGAGGGAAGTCGCACTTCTTTCAAAAGAAGCTCCAAAGTTACCGGATAGTATCCTACTAGATGTGCCGATACTAAACCAAATGGATCAACCGTTGCTTTACAATGGCTGCGAGGTAACCAGCCTTGCGATGATTCTTAATTTTAACGGTGTAGATGTGACAAAGAACGAGTTAGCAGAAAATATCACAACAGTCCCGTTAAGCTATAAGGACGGTAAAAAAGGGAACCCTAATGCAGGATTTGTCGGGGATATGGCACACGGACCAGGACTTGGCGTATATAATGGTCCTGTTTTTGAATTGGCCCAGAAATATGTCGGTGAAAAAGCAGTTAATTTAACGAATCGACCTTTTTCCGATATTTTAAAAGAGGTAGGACAAGGACGGCCAGTGTGGATTATTACAACATCCAGCTTTGCTCCAGTATCCGTCTTTCAAACATGGGATACGCCGCAGGGAAAAATTGATATAACCTTCAGTGAACACAGTGTTGCCATTACCGGATACGATGAAAACTATATTTATATAAACGACCCATACGGAGAAAAAAATAAAAAGTTAAATCGTGAAAATTTTATTAAAGCATGGGAACAAATGGGTAAACAAGCGATCGTGGTCAAAAACTAAAAAAAGGTGAATAAATTGGGCGAAGGCAGAGGGATTCCCCTCTGCCTTCTGAGCTTTTGATTCATAGTAAGAATCCATATAGTAACTTGTGTATGGTTGTCTTGTTCGTCATCCCATTGCAAGGTAAAAATTAATTGATTGTAATTGTTAATAAAAACAAGTTTGCCGCGGTTATTCTTCCACCTGGTTTTATACCTAAACGATGTAAGCCCTACCTCTCTTACATCCTAACGGCTCCGAAGCCGATCCAGTGTGAATAAGTTTTTATTTTAAAACATAAAGCAGAATGCCAGAAAAAATTCTTACATTGCGTTATCTTATCTATTACAAGTTACTTTAAATGTGAAGCACAAATATTAATATTACAGGACTAAGGTAAAATTGTCAATAGGAATAATAATATTTGTATCTTCTTTTATAAAATGCGGATAGTTTTTTTGTTTTATTAAAAATTTTTAGAAAACCAATTCAATTTTTCTGATATAATATAATAATGCTTTTTTATCATAGTCGGAATATATTTATTGGGAATAGTTTGAAATAATTTTATATTATTGCTTTTTGTGAAATATAATTATATTATTTCAATATAGAATTTTTAGTCAATCTATTCTGAACATTTAGACTAAACCCAAGGGGGTTATATAATGGATTTATTTAGAAAGAGATCAATACAGGAACTACTTCAAGAGGCGGGACAAAAAGATGTGACCTTAAAGAAGGAACTAGGTGCCTTTGATTTATCTATGCTCGGTATTGGGGCCATCATTGGAACAGGGATATTCGTCCTGACAGGTGTGGTTGCTGCAGAACATGCAGGACCTGCACTGATTATATCATTTATATTATCTGGGTTAGCCTGTGTATTTGCCGCCCTTTGCTATGCAGAATTCTCATCGACTGTGCCGGTTTCAGGCAGTGCTTATACCTACAGCTATGCTACCTTTGGTGAATTGATAGCATGGATATTAGGCTGGGATTTAATTCTCGAATACGGATTGGCTTCATCAGCTGTTGCCAGCGGCTGGTCAGGTTATTTTCAAGGGCTGCTAGCAGGTTTTGGGATACATTTACCTAAAGCTTTAACAAGTGCCTATGATCCGGCAAATGGGACGTTCATTGATGTCCCTGCCATCCTGGTAATTTTAATTCTGACTCTACTTTTGACACAAGGTATAAAAAAATCATCCCGTTTTAACACCATTATGGTAATTATTAAGTTAGCAGTTGTATTATTATTTATTGGTGTTGGTGTTTGGTATGTAAAGCCATCAAACTGGACTCCATTTATGCCATTTGGTATGTCTGGGGTTACAACAGGTGCTGCTACCGTATTTTTTGCTTATATTGGTTTTGATGCTGTATCTTCTGCAGCTGAAGAAGTGAAAAATCCGCAGAAAAATATGCCAATCGGTATTATTGCATCACTCCTTGTTTGTACGGTTTTATATATAGTTGTATCAGCCATCTTAACAGGGATTGTTCCTTATCAACAGCTTGATGTGAAAAACCCAGTTGCCTACGCACTGAACTATATTCACCAAGATTGGGTTGCAGGCTTAATTTCTCTTGGTGCAATTGCAGGGATAACAACGGTATTGCTTGTTATGTTGTATGGACAAACCCGTTTATTCTATGCAATCAGTCGTGATGGATTGTTACCTAAGGTATTTTCTAAAATAGATAAGAAGAAACAAACACCGATGGTCAACTCGTGGATTACTTGTTTATTAGTTTCAATCTTTGCAGGATTAGTACCTCTTGGCAGGTTAGCAGAGTTAGTAAACATTGGGACATTATTAGCTTTCATGACTGTTTCTGTTGGGATTTTGTATCTTCGGAAAAACAAGCAAACACCAAAAACAGGCTTCCGTGTACCGTTTGTACCATATATTCCAATTCTCTCCTTCTTATTCTGCGGATATCTAGCACTGCAGCTGCCAGCAGTATCGTGGATTAGTTTTAGCGTGTGGCTCGTTATTGGATTGGTTGTTTACTTCAGTTATGGCCGCAAGCACTCAACTTTGAATAGGTCAGTCAATGACCTAAAACGAGTTAGCTAAGCTGTACAATAAGAAATTTTAAAAGGACTTGCAAAGAGCAAGTCCTTTTATTGTGGATTTTATCGAAAATTGTCGAAGAATATATTTTTTTCATGTAAATTGTCTATTTTTCTTCATAAAAAATGGTAAGATGGTATTGGAAATATTAGCTTAGTGTGTTAAAGCTCTTAATTATAGAACTAGGTTGAAGGAGCTATTTGTATGAAAACTAGCAACAAAAATCCTAAATTAATTTCTGAAGAGAAAAAGGCTATTAAGCTTTTTATTTGGTTATTTAATTTAATATTTTTTTCTTGGGATATCTTCTATTATTTTATTCTTCCATATACTACACGAGGGGTTGTTAATTTTCATAGGGGTGGCCTTGGAATATGGCTTTATGTAATTATTCTTGGCGTTTTACCTGTAGCTATTTATTTAAATAAAAAGGGAAATATTTATATAGTTAAGTATATTTATATTTATAGCTATCTTTGTTTAGACTTAATAGATAACCTTTTGAGATATTTAGGAACAAACAAAGCATTTGCTACCGGAAACATTGTCGAAATTTTTATCATTCTTTTTTCTCCTATGTTTGTTAATAAGAAGTACTTTTGGATTGTATCAATAGGTATGTTAGGTAAGGATCTTTTGATAGGATTAATTTTGCAAGATCCACATGTACTATTTCCACTAATGAGTTATATAATTTTATCAATGATAGCATATTTACTCTTAGTACGTTTTTTTTCTTATATTAATTCTTTAATGAAGGTTAACGAAGAACTTCTTCAAAAAGAGAAGCTAGCAGTTATCGGTCAAATGGCTGCAGCGATTGGGCATGAAATTCGTAATCCGTTGTCATCCTTAAAAGGATTTACACAGTTGCAGCAGGAACGTAAGCCTAACACAAACACGTTCTATCCTATTATGATTGAGGAAATTGACCGGATTAATTCAATTGTAAATGATTTAATGTACCTTGGAAAACCAAAAGAAATCAAATTTGAAAAGGCTCCTATTGAGGAAATTATTGCTTACACATTATCAATTACACAGCAACAGGCTGAGAGACAGGGTGTAAACGTTGAAACGTTTATGTCAGGGCCATTACCACCACTTGAATGTGATAGTAAACAATTAAAGCAAGTCTTTCTTAACCTAATTAAGAATGGAATTGAATCTATGCCTGAAGGGGGGAGAATAAGAATAACTGTCAAAATTGTTGAAGGCGAAAAAATGTTCATTTCTATACAGGATGAAGGTTGTGGAATTGCAGGTGAAAACATCCTAAATATTGGAGAACCATTTTTTACGACTAAAACGGATGGAACTGGGCTTGGATTAATGGTATCAAGTCAAATTATTAAGGATCACAATGGTGCGTTAAAAATAGAAAGTGAACTTGGAAAAGGAACAGAGGTTATTGTATTTTTACCAATCTTACAGAAAAAGGGAAGCAAATAAGAGTTCTCCAATTATACAAAAATCTACAAAATTAATGTTTCAAGGGATTTCTTAATGATATATAATGTAGAAGAATATTGAACTTTAATAGATTCTGTAAATTGGGGTTTAAAATTATCGAATTTTGTCTGGAACAGTGTTAGATACTCTTGGAGGTTTATATGATACCACATGAAGAACAGCGAACCGTCAAATGGTTTCTAGTATTAGTCTATATTATTTCTCTAGGTTATGACTTATTTTATTATTATCTCCTACCTGTTTTAAATTCATCTAAGAAAAACGGTTTTCCTAGTAACTATTGGTATGCAACTTATATTGTATTATTAATGCTTATTCCAGTCTTCTACTATTTAAATAAGGCCAATAAGATATCTATAATAAAGTATGTGTTCTTTATTAGCTATTTAGTAACTGTTTTTACTGTTGATGTTTTAACCTTTTATGGGCATGGAGAGAAATACACTAGTGGAAATGTTGTTGAGGTATTTTTAATTTTATCCTTACCAATTTTTCTTGATAAAAAGTTTTTTTGGACAGTTAGTTTAGGACTTATAGCGAAATATGTTTTAATTGGAATTATATTGAATTCTCCATTTGTTCTCATTGCTAGTATACTTATTGCAATATTATCTACTGTGGCACTCTATTTATTATTGCGATTTCTAGGATATGTTCAAGCCATTAGTACTTCATTTGATAAACAATTACAGGGAATAGTAAAAGGGGTAATCGCTACACTTGAATTGAAAGATCCTTATACAAGAGGACACAGTGAGCGAGTTGCTAGTTATGCCCGTTTGTTAGCAAAAGAAATAGATAAGTTTTCAAACGATGAACAAAAGTCATTTTATTATGCATGTTTATTACATGATATTGGAAAAGTTCATATTCCTGACCAAATATTAATGAAACCAGGAAAACTAACTAAAGATGAATTTGAAATTATTAAACTACATCCTAGTGTGGGTGCTGATGCTGTTAAAGATGTTGAAGGAATAAAGGATTGTATATGTGTCATTCGTTCCCATCATGAACGTTGGGATGGGAATGGGTATCCTGATTGTTTAAAGGGAGAAGAAATACCTTTACTGGCTAGAGTAACGTCAATTGCGGATGCCTTTGATGCTATGACCTCTTCAAGATCCTATCGTGCAGCAATGCCAATCGAAGAAGCTTATCAACGTATTATTGATGGTAGTGGTTCCCAATTTGATCCAATGCTAGTGGAATTATTCAAAAAGGTTTTCCCTACTTGGGTTGAATTTCATAAAAAATATCCTTGGAAGAAAGAATGGGAATTTCCAAAGGAGGTGAAATTATGAAAATTCGTAAGTTAAAGAAAGTAAAAACAACTTGCTGGTGGTGTTCGTGGGTTGGAGTACAACCATAAAAGGGAAGGATGCTAGCTTCATGCTATGCATCCTTTTTAATGTTAAAATACAAGTTAAAAGGGTGTTTAAATGAGCCTAACACTTAATTCACATATATTTTTGGTACCAGTGGATATACGAAAAGATAAAAAACATTACATCGTTGAAGATCGAACTTCTGGAGAGTTCTATGAAATGCCTGAGATTTGTATTGATGCCATCAAATTGATTAACGAAGGGATGCAATTAGGCAATATTGAGCAGCAACTGAAAAGAAAATATCCTAATGAAAATGTTGATCTTGTCGAGTTTGCAGAACAGTTATTCGAAATGCAATTGATTGCAGAAATAGATGGTGTAAAAATTGATCAAATGGTGCAGTCAAACGATCGGTTTGGTTTTTTATGGATTTCACCCAAAATGGGTAAATTCTTCTTTAACAAGATTTCATATCTTATTTATGCGACATTATTTATAATCAATCTTTACCTTTTCATCGCCAACCCGTCATTATTCCCTCACTATAAGGATTTGTTTATTTTCGATTATATGGTATTGAATATACCAGCGTGGCTGTTATTAACTTTTTGTTTAGTATTAATCCATGAACTCGGCCATGTTTTAGCGATTAGGGCACAAAATCTCCCCACTAAATTAGAGGTGGGTCATCGTTTATTCCTAGTTGTCCTTGAAACCGATATGTCATCGGTATGGAAACTGCCATCGAAGGACCGCAATGTTTTATATCTTGCTGGGCTATGTTTTGACACAGTTATTCTTTCAATAGCCCTGATCAGTCTTACAAATAGCTCAGGCGTTCTTTTTAGCATCCTGAGTGTAGTAGTTTTAGATACATTCATTCGCATGGTATACCAATGCTGTATTTATATGAAAACAGATTTATATTACGTGGTTGAGAATGTATCTGGATGTTATAACTTAATGGAAAATGCCCAACACGTATTTCGAAAATGGTTCCCGTTTTTGACAGCTAATCCTTCAGAAAACGATGTTGTATTTGAGGAGGAGCGGCAGACTGTTTTTCTTTATTCCATTTTTTATGTTGTTGGTGTTGTTTTGACTATTTGCTTATATACGATTTATTACATTCCTCAATTATTGTTTGCACTGAAAAAGGTTTTGCCAGGTTTTTTAGGAGGGCCGACTTCTCTTCCTTTCTGGGATGCGACCTTATTCATGGGACAAATATTAATTGTTTTTAGTCTTCTGCTCTACTCGTGGAGAAAAAAATATGCTCAATTTTGAAAAGTGTAGCTCCAAAAGCCAATGTCGCTGGAGCTTTTTTTATTTGTGTCAGGAATTTGTCTAAAATAATTTTTCTAAGGGTTTTTTTTCCTCATGATAGGGGAGTTCCCCTATATAGATAACACATCCGTTTTTCTTACAATAAAGGTAAGAAAAACGGATGTGTTATTTTTTTGGAGGAGGATCAAGAATATGGAGTCAACTATTTCAACGACTAAAAAACAAGGCCGTTCGGTCAATGACGCGTTTGCTTCTCATTTTGCCAAATCAATGTTTCTAACCATTTTCGGACTTGCGATATTAACGTTTATTGGCACAAGAATGTTTACACATATTGACTTAAATCTATACGGATATATGGTAGGAACCATCGTATTTATTGGAGGCTTTTTTTACCGGTTTATTGCCTGGGGCGAAAGACCGCCAACCAAGATTTTTATCAAAAAGGGATTAAAGTTACTTTCTCGTAAAAGCACCCCAAAAACAGCCGTTAACCATTTAGCGATTTTCGATTTCATTCGTAATCGTGGAATATACCGCTGGATTCAGCATATTTTAATCGGTTGGGGCTGTATACTTGCTTGCTTGGTTACCTTTCCTCTCGTGTTTAGCTGGATGTATTTTACGATGGAGGAAAATGGATATTATACAGTCGTATTGTTTGGCATGAATCTTATCAACGTTAAGGCTGATGGAATCATTGCTTGGTTCTCCTATAATGCCTTAAATATTGCAGCCATTATGGTTACAGCTGGGGTCGCAATGGCACTGTACCGTCGCTTGAAAAATATGCAGGCAAGAGCAGAGCAAAAATTCATGTACGACTTCTTACCACTCTACTTATTGTTATTAATTTCGGTTACTGGACTTCTGTTAACATTCCAAAATGTGGTTTTACATGGCTGGATGCAGCCGCAAATGTCATTGATCCACCAATTTTCCGTTATTGTTACACTCATCTATTTACCATTTGGAAAGCTTGCCCATATTCCTTTCCGTCCAGTGAGCGTATTTGCAAGAAACTACCGGGAGCATTACGGTGAACAACAAATGAAAGAATGCAAGGTTTGCGGTGAACACTTTGTATCTGTCGAACAGTCAAGTGATGTAATCCATGTTTTAGGTGTAAATGATATCGAGTTCAATATGCAGGATGGCTTCAACCTTGCTGAATTGTGCCTGCCATGCCGTAGAAAATACAGGATTTCACGATTTTCAGGATTCGCAACACACCAAGTGAGGGTCAAGGAGGCAAACCAGAATGCAAAGGGATAAGTTTTTTAAAGAAATCGAAAATGTTCGTCACCCAAATGAAACGCTCGTCAAGACGCACTGCAGTTACTGTGGGATGCAGTGCGGAATGAATTTACGAGTCAATACAAAGACCAATAAAATCATCGGTGTGGAACCTCGTTATGACTGGCCGGTTACAGTCGGGAAAATGTGTCCAAAAGGGGTTACCGCTTATCAACAAACAAACCATGAGGACCGTATTTTAAAACCATTAATTCGTGATGATGCATCGCTTAAAGGTACGAAGAAAGGTTTCCGTGAAGCATCATGGGATGAAGCCTATGATGTAATCGTGAAAAAGTTTCAAGAGCTTCAAGGAAACTATGGTAAGGATTCACTGAGCGTATACAGCGGTGTATCCATGACAAACGAGAAATGCTATTTAACTGGAAAGTTTGCCCGAGTTGGCTTACAAACTCGTTACATTGATTATAATGGTCGTTTCTGTATGGCAAGTGCTGCCGGCGGCTTTATGAGATCCTTTGGGGTCGATCGAGGCTCTACCCTTCCTTGGACAGATCTTCATGAAACAGATTGCTTGTTTATTGCTGGAAGCAATACAGCGGAATGTCATCCGACATCGATGTTCCGTGTATGGGCGGTACAAGAACGAGGTGGTTACTTAATTGTAGCTGACCCACGTGAAACGCCTATAGCAAGGAGAGCGGATGTTCACTTAGATTTAAGACCAGGAACAGACCTCGCCCTAGCAAATGGAATCTTAAACTTGTTAATACAAAACGGTTACGCTGATGAAGAATTTGTAAAAAACCATACAAATGGTTTTGATGAAACAAAAGAATTGGTGAAACAATTTACTCCAGAATACACAAGCCAGCTTACAGGAGTGGCCCCTGAAAAAATCATTCGGGCGGCTGAGATTTATGGCAAAGCACCTAATGCAATTGTTATGTTTGCCCGTGGTATTGAGCAGCAGCATAAAGGGGTAGACAATGTTTCCGGCTACACAAACATGGCATTAGTAACAGGGAAAATTGGACGCCCTAAAGCAGGGGTTGCGACATTTACAGGTCAGGGTAACGGTCAAGGAGGCCGCGAGCACGGACAAAAAGCAGATGCTCTTCCAGGCTATCGTAAAATTGCAAATCCAGAGCATGTTAAGGCAGTTGCCAAGGTATGGGGCATTGAACCAGAAGAAATGCCAAAAGAAGGAGTATCTGCTTACGAGATGTTTGGATTAATGGAGCAAAAAACAATTCGTGGATTGTACTTATTATGTTCCAACCCAGCGGTGTCAGCTCCAAATTTAAATTATGTACGAAAGCAATTAAAAAAACTCGATTTCATGGTTTGCGCTGATTTTTACCTATCAGAGTCAGCGGAGTTTGCAGATGTAATCCTTCCAACGACAACTTGGTCTGAAGATGAAGGAACGGTTACAAACCTAGAAGGACGTTGTATAAAAATTAACAAGGCACAAGAACCGCTTGGAGAATCAAAACCAGATTGGCAAATTCAAGTGGAGTTATGTGAACGTTTAGGCCGCGGAAAATACTTCTCCCATCTAAAAACTGCGAAAGACGTGGGTGATGAATTCCGCTTAGCGTCAAAAGGTGGATATGCGGATTACTACGGAATTACTTGGGATAAAATTGAAAAGCAAGATGGGGTTTTCTGGCCATGTAAAGATGAAAAAGATCCAGGGACACCACATATGTTTTTAGATAAAAAATTCTATCACCCAGATGGTAAGGCGAAAATTTGTGCTCTTCCATACCGCCCGCCAGCTGAAGAACCTGATCAGAAGTATCCTTTGCGTTTAACAACAGGACGTGTGGTCTACCACTATTTATCAGGGAACCAAACGAGGAGAATCAATTTTTTACGTGATATGTGTCCAGAGCCATTTGTCGAAGTCCACCCAGAAACAGCGGCCCAATATAATATTGACCATGAAGAATATGTTCGTCTTTTTACAAGGAGAGGCGAAGCGGAATATAAAGTAAAAATCACCGAAGCGATCCGAAAAGATACAGTATTTGTCCCATACCATTGGGGTGGCGATCAATCTATTAATCTCTTAACGATACCTGCACTTGACCCGATGTCAAGGATGCCGGAATTCAAGGCTTGTGCAGCACAGATTGAAAAATTAGAAATAAAGAAGGTGCAATAAATGAAAAAGAGGCTTTATTTAGAACTTGAAAACTGTATAGGATGCCGCTCTTGTTTGGCGGCTTGTACACAGTGCGGCGGCCATGAGGAAAGGAATCGTAACTATGTTTACGATGTGAACCCACTTGTTAACCGTCAAACGATGCCTCTGATGTGCCTTCATTGTGTCAATCCTGCTTGTGCAAGAAGCTGTCCAGCCCAAGCCATTCAAATTCATGAAACAGGGGCTGTCCTTTCCGCCCTTGTAGAAAAGTGTATCGGCTGTCAAAACTGTACGATTGCTTGCCCGTATGGAATTCCAAAGTTTGATACAGAGCAAAATCTCATGTATAAATGTGACCTCTGTATCGACCGTACAAAGGATGGTATCCCGCCAATGTGTGCGAGTGTATGTCCATCCAATACATTGCAATGGCTAACCGATGAGGAAATTGAAGCAAAACAAAAGCAGTTTAACTTGGATAATGGTAAGTGGGTTACAAGTATGCCGTATTTAGAAGGCGAAACGAATGTAAAAGTGAATCTCCCTGGTATCCTTCAGGGTGTCACGAAATTGTTTTAGGAGGGATTAATCATGACCGATAAAAATAATAAAATCCCGTTCAATGAAGATAACTATACACATAATATAAATCAAAATAATGAAAGAAAGCTGGACCGCCGAGGTTTCATGAAAACATTAGTAGGTGCGGCAGGGGTGTTCGCTGTCTCTTCCCTTCCATGGGGCGTGTTGGCGGCAAAAGAGTTAAATGGTCTTGGTGACAAAAAGTACCCTGATAAGAAAATTACCGATGTCAAGTCACTGCCAGTAGGGGATGCCGTAGACTTTGCCTTCCCGGGCGAACATGACAGCGCCATTTTAATTAGACTTTCGGAAAATAAATATGTAGCCTATCAAAATGCCTGTACCCATCTTCGCTGTCCTGTATTTTGGAAAAAGGATGAGGGAGAAATGCTTTGCCCATGCCATCATGGGAAATTCGATGTAGAAACGGGTGCACCTATTGCCGGACCGCCGAGACGACCGCTTCCGGAAATATATGTTAAGGTAGAAAACGGTGCTGTTTATGCCGTGGGGGTGAAACGTTATGAAGCGTAGTTACGTACCGGTCGCCCTCTTGCTTGCCGTGTTGATGTTAAATATCATTTTTACACAATATATGGTTCATCAATATTTTTATGAAAATTATGCCAATACGATCATTGCTGCAGTCATCAACGTTATTTTATTTCCAATTGCCTTCCTTATTTATAAAAAAGGTGTGAATATCCATGACTAGTGAGACCTATATTGATTTTTGTTTCGTTAGACCGGCATCAGGCGGATTTGCCTCTGAAATTGATGAGTTATTAAAAGACACCTTTGCAAAGAAACGTTTGAATTGGTTCCTCGAGGAGAAAACAATCGATGGTTTGGCGATGGTAGTTGCTGAAATAAAAGGGATGAGTGATTGGGATTCGGAAGAAGAAACCATTCAGTACATTGAGGAACATGCCGGAGAGACGTTTTGGGAGTATCTGCAAGGCTATAAAATGTTTATCTATCCTGTTAAGAGAGGATGCAGCAGTTGTGGAACTCATTAACTTAGAGAATGTAAAACGATTCGTCGAGATACCAGTAGAAATTTCGATTCAAGATCAAGAGGGTGGAGACCAGGCACCGTCTGTAAAGAAGACGATAAAAAAGGTAGAATATTGTCCGGATGGAACCCATATTCGTTTTTATTTTGATAATGTTTATTTTCTTGCTGTCCCATTGACAAGTATTGTGACAGAATCAGAGGAACAATGGTCCGCATTGGATCAAGATAGCGGTTTAACATATACCATCAAAAAGGTTCAGGTCTTTAAATAAGCACCTGACTTTTTTATATAATTTGAACGGAGGTGTAAGATGGATTTATTACAGTCAAAGCAGCAGATTAGCTCTTATATAATCCATTCACAGGAAGAAGAAATCAAACGGATTGCGTTAGAACTTCATGAGGGCGTCGGACAAAATTTGTATAGTATTTTAACAGGCTTACAGTATATTGAAACAGGTGTAACTGAGCCACAAATGAAAAATCATGTTCACGAAATGTCACAGCTGATTGAAAAGACCATCCAAGAAATTCGTCTTCTTTCTGTGGAATTACATCCGCCTGCCTTAACAACACTTGGGTTACTTCCAGCCATGAAAAGTTATATTAAGTTATATACTTCCACATTTGGTATCCTCGTTGATTTGGAATCTACTGGGGAAGAAAAATGGATAGATGAGAAACATAATATCACTGTCTTTCGCGTGTGCCAGGAGGCCCTTGCGAATATTGCAAAGTATGCGGATTCATCTACCATAAAAATCAATTTTGTCTGGCACGAAAAGACGTTGAACATTACCATTCAAGATTTTGGAAAAGGATTTCAACTGGATGAACAAAATGACATCAACTATTCTTCAGGTCTTGCAGCCATGAAAGAAAGAATGCTTCTAACTGGCGGACAGTGTACCATTTCTTCTAAAATAGGAGAAGGTACATCCATAGAATTATCTCTTCCACTATGAATAAAAGGAGAGTTCATTTTGATAAAAATCTTATTGGTTGATGATCATGCTGTAGTTAGAAGCGGTCTAAAAATGCTTTTGAATACAAACCCTGAATTGGAAGTCATCGGAGAAGCCGCTGAAGGAAATGAAGGAATCAAAAAAGCGTTAAAGTTAAAACCCAATGTCGTGGTGATGGATTTAAGTATGCCGCATGGCAAAGACGGACTTTCTGCCACAATCGAATTAAAAAAACTCATGCCCGAGATAAATATTTTAATCTTAACCATGCATGATGATGAAGAATATCTCTTCCGTGCTATTCAAGGCGGTGCTTCGGGATGTATCTTAAAAAGCGCCCCACATAATGAATTAATGGCGGCTATAAATGCAGTTGCTAAAGGGGATGCCTATCTCCATCCATCAGCACAGAAGCGATTAATGGAAGAATATTTAGCTGGTGTAAAACAAGATGGAAATGATACCTATCATCTTTTATCCGAGCGGGAAAAAGAAGTGTTAACCCTAATTGCAAAGGGTTATGCAAACAAAGAAATTGCAGAGCAGCTTGTGATCAGTGTAAAAACGGTAGAAACACATAAAGGTAATTTAATGGAAAAATTACAAATGAAGACCCGGCCGGAGTTGGTTGAATATGCCGTTAAAAAGGGGTTATTAGGTTATGGCATTTAAGGTGAATCGTCAAGAATGACAGAGATCGGCAAACTGCAGGTTGTTACTGACGTGTGTGATCAGCTAAGACTAGGGACCCAATGTGATTTTGTCGGTCTAGCCATCCAAAATGAGTCTGGCCCTGATGTTCGATGGCATTATGCAACAGGTAATTTCAATGAAAAGTATAAACGAATAACTGTCCGTTTCGGAAAAGGGATTGCGGGTAAAATTATTTCAACTGGCAGCCCAATGATGATGACAGACTTTCCGAATGATATTTTTGGTAAAGTGACTGATTATCCTATTGCGCTTGCGGAAAAACTTGTCTCCTCATATGCGGTTCCTTTATTTTTCAATCATGTACCCAAAGGGGTATTGCTTGTGGGGAAGAGGGAGAAATATTCTTTTACTGACGAGGAGCAGGAACAGGTATTGGAATCTGCTCAGACCTTAGAACAACTATTAAAGGAGCATTTAGTGTGATGCGGGGGATATAAATGGATATTGATATTCAGCAAACGAAAAATGAACTAGTGGATTATAAATTTGCCCTTGATGCCTCATCCATTGTGGCTATCACAGATTCACGGGGCAAAATTACATATGTGAACGATCAATTTTGTCAGATCTCCAAATATTCACGGGAAGAATTACTAGGTAATGACCACCGAATTATCAACTCAGGGCACCATTCAAGCAACTTTTTCAAAGATATGTGGAAAACAATGGGGGCAGGAAAAGTATGGAAGGGTGAAATTCGCAATCGCGCAAAAGATGGTACTTATTATTGGGTAGATACGACGATTGTGCCTTTTTTAAATGAAAAAGGAAAGCCCTATCAATACGTAGCGATTCGCTATGAAATTACCGAAAGAAAACGGGTAGAGCGGGAGCTACAAACAATGATGACAACCATCATTGATGTACAGGAAGAAGAACGAAAGCGGTTGTCACGAAATTTGCATGATGGAATTGGACAAAATCTGTATAGTCATTTAATCACGATTAATCGTTTACTGTCTGAAATGGATCACCCATTGCTAGAGCAGATGCAAAATGAAGCTACACAATTAATTGAGGAGATTCGTGAAATTTCATGGGAGCTCCGACCCTCTGTTTTAGATGACCTTGGTCTAGTTCCTGCCATCCGTTCTTTTTTAACCCGCTTTTCAGACCATTACAATATCGACGTTTATTTTGATTGTGTGTTAAATCGTCGTTTAAATATCAGTATAGAGCTGACCATTTATCGAATTATTCAAGAAGCGCTAACGAATATCCGAAAATATGCACATGTTTCGAAGGCATCGGTGACTGTAAGAGAAATAGAGGATGTCGTCAGAGTCATGGTGGAAGATGAGGGGGAAGGGTTCGACATGAGTATGCAATTTCCTGGTGTTGGACTTTTTAGCATGGATGAACGGGCTAGGTCTGTCGGAGGCGAACTTTCCATTTCTGCTTCACCTGGAAAGGGAACGAAAATTATTTTAGAAGTACCATTATTATCACTATAAAGAAGGTAAAAAAGGTGTCAAGCACTTTATTGGTGCCTGACACCCTTTTTTTTATATCTTAAAAGAGCTCTTTAAGGAAACGATTCGATTGAATACAAGCTTATCTACTGTCGTGTCTTTAGGGTCAACATTAAAGTAACCGTGTCTAAAGAATTGGAATTTTTCCTGTGGCCGGCTTTCTCTCATATTGGGTTCGACAAAACCTTGCAGCACTTCTAATGAATTTGGATTTACATGATCCAAGAAAGTCTTTCCTTCCTCATTAGCATCGTCTGTTTCATCCAAAATAAGCGGTTCATATAAGCGGAATTCAGCTGGTACGGCATGGGTTACTTCTACCCAATGAATGGTTCCTTTTACCTTTCTTCCGGTAAATCCAGTACCACTTTTAGTTGCAGGGTCGTAGGTGCAGTGCAGCTCCACTACTTCTCCATTTTCATCCTTGATGACTTCCTCACAGGTAATGAAATATGCATTTTTTAAGCGCACTTCGTTACCAGGGAACAGGCGGAAATATTTTTTTGGTGGTTCTTCCATGAAGTCATCTTTTTCAATATAAATTTCACGGGAAAAAGGAATTTTCCGCATTCCCATTTCAGGATTTTCTGGATTGTTTTCAGCATCTAGTAATTCAATTTGACCTTCTGGATAATTGGTAATGATCACTTTTAATGGGTTTAGTATACCCATTGTTCGAGGTGCTTTTAATTTCAAATCCTCCCGTACAAAATGATCTAGCATTTGCGAATCAACAGCACCAGAACCCTTATGAATACCAGTTTCACGTACAAAGGCACGAATCGATTCAGGGGTAAAACCCTTTCTTCTCATCCCTGAAATTGTCGGCATGCGTGGGTCATCCCAACCATCTACAAAGCCTTCTTCAACTAACTGTTTTAGTTTTCGTTTACTCATAACAGTATTGGTTACATTTAAGCGGCCGAATTCAATTTGCTGTGGTACGTTCTCCATTTCACATTTCTCAACAACCCAATTATAAAGGGGGCGTTGATCCTCAAATTCAATCGTACAGATTGAATGGGTTACACCCTCAATTGCATCTTCAAGCGGATGGGCAAAAGCATACATTGGATAAATACACCATTTATCGCCCGTGTTATGATGCGATGTATGGGAAATTCGGTAGATTACTGGGTCACGCAAATTGATATTAGGTGAGCTCATATCAATTTTTGCCCTTAATACTTTTTGACCATTATCAAACTCACCAGCCCGCATCCGTTTAAATAAATCAAGGTTTTCCTCAATCGACCGATCACGGTAAGGGCTATTCTTTCCAGGTTCCGTCAGCGTGCCGCGGTACTCCCGGATTTCATCAGCTGAGAGGTCATCCACATAGGCAAGTCCTTTTTCAATTAAAAGAACTGCTCGATTGTACATTTCCTCAAAATAATTAGAAGCAAATAATAAATTATCCCATTCGAAACCAAGCCATTTTACATCTTCTTTTATCGAGTTTACATACTCGATATCTTCTTTTAATGGATTGGTATCATCAAATCGAAGATTTGTCTTCCCGTTAAATTCATCCGCTAAGCCAAAGTTGATTACAATTGATTTTGCATGACCAATATGTAAATAACCGTTTGGCTCTGGAGGAAAACGAGTCACGATCTTTTGGCGTTTACCTGATTCTAAATCTTTTATCATTACATCTTTAATGAAATTTGATGTTTGATTGTCCACCTTTTCAACCTCTTTCTACATGATCTAGCACCGGGCACATTTGCTTATTATTTGAAAATAGGCTGGTACCTTCCGCATTTCTTCATACGATAAGAATTAATAGTTTTGACTTAGAGAGATGTCCAGCTCCAGTGCCCAGAATCTAAACGGACGCTTCCGCTTTTCTAATTCTATTACTTATAAATAACATAAAATCTGATATTTTTCCATTGTTCCCATCATTTCATGATCAAAACAGGAATAATATGAAAAATTTTCTATTTAAATTGGTAGGCTGATCCTAAAAAGGCTAAAATAGTATCTTGAAAGTCAGAATAGGAAGAGGTTGTGAAATGATTAATATTGCTACAATTGGAACAGGATGGATTACAGAATCCTTTATTCAAGCAGCAAGGCTTAGTGGGCAATACCGATTAATCGGGGTTTATTCGCGAACAGAAGAAAGAGCGAAGAAACTTGCCGACCAATATAAAGCTCCTCACATTTTTACAAATTTAGATGAAATGGCGAAAAATGAGGAGATACAGGCTGTTTATATTGCATCGCCAAATTCTCTCCATTACGAACAGGCACTTACCTTTTTGAAAAATAAAAAACATGTGATTTGTGAAAAGCCGATTTTTTCAAATACTGCTGAATTGGAACAGGCATACATAACTGCAGAGGAGAATGGCGTTTATTTATTTGAAGCCATTCGTAATATCCATACTCCTAATTTTCAAATTTTAAAAGAAAAGCTGCCTATGGCTGGAGAGCTAAGAAGTATGATTCTTCCTTATATGAAGTATTCCTCACGTTATGATTTATTTTTGCAAGGTGAGGAACCTAATATCTTTTCAGCCGCTTATTCTGGAGGGGCGCTGGTGGATTTAGGTGTTTATCCACTTTATTTAGCAGTCTGTTTGTTTGGAGAGCCGCAAAAGGTGTCCTACCATCCTGTTTTATTAAGAAGCGGTGTTGATGGCAGCGGCACATTAATTTTAGATTATGAGACCTTTGTATGTACGATTCTTTGTTCAAAAATAGCCGATTCGGTGATTCCATGTGAAATTCATGGAGAAAGCGGAACCTTTGTCCTTGAGGATGCTGCACCAATTTCCACTATTACCTTTATTGATAGCCATACCAAAGAAAGTAAGATCCTGGGTGTGGACCAAGAAGAACAAAACATGATCTATGAATGTCTAAATATCGCCGAAATCATTGAAACCATTAATAAAGTAAAATATGATCAATTAAAAGAGTGGAGTAAAATCGTTCTCCGTATCACGGAAGAGGCAAGGAAACAGAATAATATCGTGTTTGCATTAGAGACATAAAAAAATGCCAGCGGATTCCACTAATCCGTTGGCGTTTTTTATTGTAATTACAAATCATAAAAAACTTTTTGACAAATTTAAGAATAGGTGTGTGACAGCTTTATGAAATGAAGTGATCAGATGATTTAAATCACTTACGCCATATTTTACGCTATCTATAGTTAAGGTAATGTAAGAATGGAGGAAAACTTATGAAGTCAATGGCATGGTATAAGAAACAATTGAAACGTAAACCTGTTCAAATCACAAGATATGTCGTACAGGCTGTGTTTTTGTTGTTTTTACTATATGTAGGCCTGCAATTTTATCAATTTTATCTGCATTTTGTAACACTTGGAAAAACCCCTTTTGTTGAACGGCCTTCCGCAGTTGAGGGTTTTTTACCCATCAGTGCCTTGGTTGCCCTAAAGGTTTGGCTGACAAGCGGAGAGTTTGATGTCATCCATCCAGCAGGTCTCGTCCTGCTGTCGTTTTTCGTTGGGGCAGGATTGATTTTCCGTAAATCCTTCTGCAGTTGGATTTGCCCTGTTGGTACAGGTGGTGAAATGATTGGCTGGCTAGGCAGAAAGATATTTAAAAAGAACTTTGAGATGCCACAATGGCTTGTTTGGCTCTTAACCTCTATTAAATATGTACTATTGTTATTTTTTATTGGAATGGTTATTCAAATGCCGGTCTTTTCGGCCAAAAGTTTTCTAGTTGATCCCTATAATAAGGTCTCTGATGTAAAAATGCTGCTGTTATTCACAAATAGTGGCGGCTTTACCTTGAAGTTTGTTATTGTCATTTTTATATTGTCTTTATTTTTTAGAAACTTCTGTTGTCGGTTCCTTTGCCCATATGGTGCATTAATTGGATTAGGTTCCATCTTTAGAATTACAAAAATACATCGAAACGAAGACACATGTACCAACTGTGAAATGTGTACAAAGGTTTGTCCGCAAAGATTAAAAGTCCATAAGGTTGAGACCGTTAATTCGCTCAATTGTTCTGCTTGTATGTCCTGTGTCGAAGCCTGCCCAATTAAGGATACATTAAACATGACAGTTGCTAAGAAAAAAGTAAGGAAATGGTTTGTTCCTGTTACATTCTTTGTATTGTTCTTCATTGTCATTAGTATTGCGAAAATGACAGGGCACTGGGATACGGTCATTACCTACCAAGAATGGAAAGAATTGATTCCAGATGCACGTTATATTGGTCATTAATCATTCTAATCATTATTGTTAACAGTGAATTTTGGAAATCATTTCATTAGAAAAAAAGCGTAAATCCATGAAGATTTACGCTTTTTTTCTAATGAAATAGCATCTACACATGCTTCCTTTTATAAATCAACCAATAGCTTCCTAAACCAATGATGAGTAATAGTCCTATAGAAACAGGAACAACATAGTTCAAAACAGCGATTTTACTAAACATCATTTTCAACTCCGATATATTGTTATCTTGTTGTTCATTCTATCATCATTTAAATCAAGTTATATCAAGTTACCTGTAATGTTCACAAACCTTTCGAAATTATAAAAGTACTATTAATAACTCAATTTCTCCCTAAATCCCATACTAGCCATGTTTTGCACCATTTCAAACGGGTCTGATAATTTTGAAGGGCATGATTTAAATCAATTCCTTTGAAAAACAATGCTGTTAAACTAAACCTATCTTTTAACAAGGGAGTGCAGGAATAATGTTTGAAATTATTGATAAAAAAGCAGTTATGGATATTCGGGAAAGAGTAGCAAAAGGGGAGCATCCAAGACGAGAAATATTAAATTTTATTAAAGCAGCACCAATAGGAACGATTTTTGAGATTCATCTTCCACATAGAGGGGAACCGCTTATCGCAAATTTACAATCATTTGGAATGAATGTCATCGTTAATGAAGTAGAACCGATGCATTTTACATTAATGACAGTGAAACTACATCAGTTGTAATAGAATAAACTAAAAAAGCTGCTCAGTAGAGTGAGCAGTTTTCTTTTTTTTTAAATAATTCATTATTAAGAACTTAATTATCCGTTATAATATATTTATTCATGTGTGAAAGGTAACCCAAACGAGCTCTATCATAATTTTTCCTTCCTTGTTAAATAATAGATACAAAAAGGGAGGAATTGAATTGGAAAACAAACAGGATAGTAAATTCGAGGAATCGATTCTACCAATGACTTCTATCGGCAGTGGAGTTGGAATTTCTGTGTTGCCAGATGTTTATTGCTATACCGACCAGATTGTCAATCTTGTCCTGGTTGGACATCCAGATCGTGTACATGAATTTGTGTTGATTGATACAGGCATGCCTGGTTCGGCAAACGAAATAAAGGATGTAGTACAAGAGCGGTTTGGGGAAAATATCCGCCCAAAAGCAATTGTGTTAACACATGGGCATTTTGATCATGTTGGCTCAATCGCTGTTTTGTTGGAGGAATGGGATATACCAGTTTTTGCTCATGAATTAGAAATACCCTATTTAACAGGGAAAAAGGATTATCCGCCAGGAGATCCTAATGTGGACAGTGGACTTGTGGCCAAGATGTCTCCTATGTTCCCAAATCATGGCATTGACATTGGTGCACATGTTCAATCGCTCCCTGCAAATGGAACTGTTCCATGCATGCCTGGGTGGAAATGGATTCATACCCCAGGGCATACGCCTGGTCATATTTCTTTATTCCGTGAGAGTGACCGGACTTTAATTGCCGGTGATGCCTTTGTCACAGTGAAGCAGGAATCCTTATATAAAGTCATGACACAAACACAAGAAATCAGCGGTCCGCCAAAATACTTTACAACGGACTGGAATGCAGCATATGAATCTGTTAAAAAAGTCGTCGAACTTATGCCAGATCTTGCAATAACGGGACATGGTCAGCCAATGAGTGGTAATGAGCTAACGAAGAGTCTAACCTATTTGGCAGAGCATTTTGATGAGATAGCTAGGCCTGAAAGCGGTAAATATGTAAATTAAACGGATTAATAGGTTGCTGTTCCCAAGCAGCCTTTCATTTTCTTTGTGCGTTCTTAATAAAGAATGTATTGAGGTTTAAATATTTAGAAAGACTGGTGAGTAACTGTCAAAATGATTAAGGAGGAGCTATGAGACTTTGTATTTTTTTGCTAATTGCTGGTTTGCTGGATGCAGTCCTTACCCATTTTGGAATCACTGCTGGTTTTGTTGAAGAAGGGAACCCAATGATGAGGCTGATTATTGAAAAAAGCTGGTCTTATTTTTATATCATAAAAATTTTCCTGCCTCTCTTGTTGCTTGGTTTGTTTTACTTTCGGCCATTTAAAGGTAAGATGAAAACACTGCTCATTTCCACATGTATTTTATACCTATCTGTTCTTGTTTATCATATGGTTTGGATTGTCCTCTATCTAAATACATCTGCATGATTCCACACTAGACACCCTTAGAGTAATACGATAGTATCAATACGATATCGAAAAACAAATAATAAGAAAAGCTGACGTGACCTTGGCACTTGAGCTGGACTTTTATCAAAATGAAATGTCATATTAAAAGAAAAACATGATTTTTAAATAAAGGAGTACAAAATGTTAAACAATTTAAAGCCCTTTTTGCAGGAAGCATGGCAAAAATCAGGATTCCAAACACCAACCTCCATTCAAGACACTGCCATCCCACTCATTCTAGAAGGCAAAGATGTCATTGCGGAGTCACCAACAGGAACGGGAAAAACGCTTGCATATATGCTTCCATTATTAAATAAAATTAATTCGAATGTACCTTCCTTGCAGGGAGTCGTGTTAGCCTCTTCGCAAGAGCTGGTTATGCAAGTGTATCAGGAATTTCAAAAATGGTCAGAGGGAAGCGGAATTAGAGGAACCTCCATTATTGGTGGGGCAAACCTAAAACGGCAGCTAGAAAAATTAAAAAAGCACCCTCACGTCATTTTTGCAACACCGGGACGGTTACTAGAGCTTATAAAGCAAAAAAAAGTGAAAATGCACGAAGTGAAAATGGTGGTACTCGATGAGGGAGACCAATTATTGATCCCTGAGCATCTTAATACCGTTCAACACATTGTGAAATCAACAATGAGCGACCGCCAAGTTGTCTTATTTTCAGCAACGATGAAACCAGCTACAGAAAAGTTGGCAAAAGAAATGATTAACGAACCTGAGGTCCTGCGAATTAAAAAGGATGAAATGGCTTCCTCTGGTGAAGTAGACCATATCTATTTTTTAAGTGAACCAAGGGATAAGATCAAGCTGTTGGAAAAAATTGTCCGCTTAGACAAGAGCAAGTCTCTTGCCTTTATTAACGACATTGGCGAGATAGAAGTTTTTAAAGAAAAATTGCTTTTTAAAGAATTATCCATCGGTATCTTGCATAGTGACATGAAAAAACTAGAACGTCAAGTGGCTTTAAAGGCCTTCCGTGATGGAAAAATGAACATGCTGATTGCAACAGATATTGCGGCTCGTGGACTAGATATTCAAGGTGTAACACATGTCGTTCAGATTGACTCTCCAAAAGATATTGCACAATATATACACAGAGCCGGTAGAACTGGAAGAATGGGTGCCAATGGGACCGTCATTTCGCTTGTAACTGAGCGTGAAGAACGAGAACTTAAGCGTTATTGCCGTGAGTTAAATATCCCGCTCCATAAAAGGGTTTTTTATCAAGGGAAAATTGTTGCTGAAGAACAAAGAAACCAAAAATTAAAACGTTAAAAAAGGGCAGTGGAGGAAATTCCACTGCTTTTTGATATAGAAACAGGGACAAGTTTTGGCGCAAGAATAGGCCTCTTTATTTTCAACCATACTATTAATGAATTTCTTGAAAAGGAGATGGTAATATGGGAAAACAAAAACTAGGAAATGCCAATGCCCAAAGAAATAACAATCGCAAAAAGGGAATGAAAGACAGTGCTGAACTAGTGGAATTTACAACTGGTGAAGAGCTAAAACGGAATCGTCCGAACAGTAAATAAAACAAGAAGCGCCTCCCCCAAGTTGGGAGGCGTTTTTTGTTCTAAGATAATTCCTCGGTTAGTAATTCCAACGCTTTTTTTGTCGGACCCTCAATGACGTCGCCCGCATAGGAATACCGTGAACCGTGGCATGGGCAATCCCATGATTTTTCGGCATGATTCCATTCACATTCACAGCCGAGGTGGGTACAGGTAGTGTCGACAACATAAAGTTTCCCATTCTCGTCCTTATAGGCACCTGCCCTTTGCCCGTTATATAAGACGACTGCCCCTTCGCCAGCCTGCAGGTCGTTAGGAACCTTTTCGACTATTTCAAGCTTGCCTTTAATCAAATGTTTGGCAACATCGGCATTTGCTGTTATCACACTTTTTAAAGAGGGGTCTGCTTGGAAGCGTGACGGTGAATAGAGGTCTTCATAGGGATTGCTCCGACCAACAACGTAATCGGTCAATAAGTGACCTGCAAGAATGCCTGTTGTCATGCCCCACTTTTTATAGCCTGTTGCAATTAAAATGTTTTTTCGCTCAGCCGAATATGAACCAATATATGGGACTTTATCAAGCGTAACATTATCTTGTGCAGACCAGCGGTAATCGTATTCCTTCAAACCAAATGTATTTTCAGCAAATTCTTGAAGGGCTTCAAAATGCTTTAAGGTGTCGACTCCTTGCCCTGTTTTGTGATTTTCTCCGCCGATAATCAGTAATTTCCCCCCATTTTCTAGGGGGGTGTAACGAATCGATCGGGAGGGGCTGTCAGCACTGATATACATCCCGCCTGGATAGTCATTCTCAGTTCTTATTCCGATTGCATAAGATCTATCTGCATACATTCTTGCAAAATAAAGCCCAGGCTTATCATAAAAAGGGAAATGAGAGGCAATAATAACATGCTTGCAGGTTACTCTATGACCCGTCTTGGTCACAACTTTTGGTTCTGCATCATCGTCCTCAATGTCAGCCGCAACAGTATTTTCATAAACAGAGCAGCCTGCTTCAACAGCCTCATTCAATAGGCCTCTTAGGAATTTAAGTGGATGGTACTGGGCTTGATTGCTCATTAAAAGTGCAGCCTTTGCTGGGATATTAAATGGAATAGAATCCTTTAATGCCCCCGAGATTGCTAGACTTTTATAGGCTTCCCACTCTGTTTTAAGCTTGTCAACATATTGGTCAGTTGTTGCATAAATATAGGCATCTTCTTTGCTGAAATCACAGGCAATCCCCTTTTCATTCACGGTGTTTTCTACAAATTGAATAGCCTTCATATGGGATTCATAATAAAGCCGTGCCTTTTCTTGTCCAAAATGATTAATCAATTCATCATAAATTAGATTATGCTGAGCCGTTAACTTGGCCGTTGTGTGCCCAGTCGTTCCATTTAAAACACTGCCCGCTTCTAAGACTGCTACCTTTTTTCCTTCCTTTGACAATAAATAGGCAGCTGTTATACCCGTAATTCCAGCTCCGACAATGGCTACATCTACAGATAGATCTTGCTCTAATGTATTAAAAGAAGGCAATTCTATTTCACGCCAGTATGTTTTCGGAAATTTTGGGACTTTTTCAGATGAACTCATATATACGCCTCCAGTTTCAAGATATTCACCTGTTTAATTTTTCCTAAAATGAAAAAAACATGTGATGGAGGGGTAATTTAATTTATTTGTAAAAATAAAAGACCCTGCTTTACGCAGGGTCCTGTTTCATTATGGGAGAGTGTTTGAACAGGTTTAAGGATAAATGAATGAAAATTAGGGGAGCACTTAAACAGAATCGTTATCGGATGTGTTTTGATCAATCCGTGTAGCGTCCTCTGAAGGAAGTGCTTCACGTAAGAAATGAAAAATAATTCCGCCTACTAAACCTAGACAAAGGACAAAACCGATGGTTGTAACCCACCAAATTGCCGCCATTGTAAATCCCCCTTTTTGAATAGCAAGAGTCTAGAAAGGTCTCAAGCTTAACTAAAATATATGCGCAAGGGGGATTAAATTTTCCTATGAAAGATAGGTTTTGTTTTAGTCTTTTTTCTTCAGCTCAGAATAATAATCGACCTTTTTTATATTGACTCCGACAAAGGTCTCGATAATGGATTGGCCGCCGGCAATCGAGAAAATCAAAATAAATACAAACGTTACTTTGGGAAATAGCAAATAGAAGCCGCCCAGTAAAATTGCACTCCAAATACCGGCACACCAATAACATTTAAGTAAATAACCAAACATAGAAGTAGGAACTTCTTTTGTTTCTAAGCCATTGTTTGTTTCAACTTTTACCTTTTTTACAAAAGGTTTGCGGATAAACTCCGTAATCTTATCAAAAACGATTAAGTGGGTTAAGCGGTAGCTGGCTAATATTAACATGATATACGTCATCCATGATATATCTCTCAAGTCTCAGTCCTCCAAAAAATCTTCTGTTCGAGGCTGCAATTTCTACCTCTTAAAGTCACTTGAAAATTAATTTTTTTTTGGGTTGCTTGTATATTTTGAGCTTGAAATCAAAATTATATATTCGGAGGAGGCGAAAAAATGAAAAAATCTTTTTGGTTTAGTTTTCTGTTCTTTCTATCACTTTTTTGTATACCAAGTGTTTCTTTTGCACAGCAAATTTACACAGTTCAACCAGGGGACTCACTTTGGAAAATCGCCGTCAGGTATCAAGTTGGGATATCAGAGCTAATTTCAGCAAACCCGCAATTTAAAAATCCTAACTTGATCTATCCGGGACAAAAGGTAACGATCCCTGACCTTGGCGGTGTGAAATCAATTGAAAATGAAGTTATTCAATTAACCAATCAGGAGCGTGCGAAAAATGGATTACCGGCCATGACGGCTGATTGGGAGCTTTCTCGGGTGGCAAGATACAAAGCCATGGATATGAGGGACAAAAAATATTTTAGTCATACCAGTCCGACATATGGCAGTCCATTTGATATGATGAAGAACTTTGGAATTACCTATCGTTCGGCAGCTGAAAACATTGCTGCAGGTCAAACAACACCGCAAGCAGTGGTCCAAACCTGGATGAATAGTTCGGGACATCGTGCCAATATTTTAAGTTCAAACACTCGCATTGGGGTCGGTTATGCTAAAGGCGGCTCTTATGGGTACTACTGGGTTCAAATGTTTATCTCTAAATAAGGTTTGAAGGGTCAGTTTCTAAAGCATTCAGCTTAAGGGACTGACCCTTTCTACGTCTTAGGACCGATATAAAAATCAAGCTCAAGCGCAATTATGAGAAAGAAAGAAAAAAGGTAAGATGGTATCAAGATAAAGAAAAGGAGTGAAAAACAAAATGAAAAAATTTGGTTTACTGTTAGCTGGTAGTATTGCAGCTATCATATTGCTTTCAACAATTGGGCCAATGGTGGGGTTACTTGTAAGCTTGGTTCTGCTGTACTTCATATTCAAACAGTTTTTAAAAACGGAATCGACTGGAGGAAAGATTGGGTATGGGCTAATCGGATTAGTTGTGTTAATGGCTTCCATCCATAACGCACCAGCCATAATTGGAGTAGCTGCAGCCTATGTTTTGTACCTTGTTTATAAAAAGTGGAACGAGAATAAACAGACAAAAATAAACAAAGAATCTGACCCATTCGTTAATTTTGAAAAGCAGTGGAATGAATTGCAAAAATAGTAGATGTTTGTGGCAGTTATTACAAGGATTGTGGCAGTTACGACGTGAATTGTGGCAGTTACGACGTGAATTGTGACACTCACGACGTAAATTGTGGCACTCACGACAATTATCATACCCATATCGACAAAATCAAAGGTACTTTAAACAAAAATTGGAAATTAAATACCAATCGTTATAAAAGGAGAGAATAACCATGACAAACTTATTTACAAGAATCAAAAATACCATTACAGCTGATTTGCACGAGGCTCTTGACCAAAAAGAAAAACAAAATCCCATTGCCCTGCTGAATCAATACCTCCGCCAATGTGAGCAGGAAACAGAAAAGGTCAGAAAGCTTTTAGAACGTCAATACAAATTGAAGGATGAATTTACAAGAGAATATCATCAAGCAGTGGAGCTGGCTGAAAAAAGAAAGTATCAAGCTGAAATTGCTTCTAAAGCAGGCGAAACAGAGCTTTATCAATTTGCGTCAGCCGAGCATCAGCAATATGCAGACCGCTCGAGCCGCTTACAAGCATCTCTTGAACAAGTAAAAGGTCAACTAGGGGAACTAGAAAGAAAATATGAAGAGATGAATCACAAATTGAAAGATATGCATCTGCGCCGGATGGAATTAATGGGCCGTGAAAATGTAACACGTGCTAATCTTCGCATGAATCAAGTGCTGGATTCCAATTCGTACTCCGATCAATCTTACTCAAAATTTAAGGATATTGAAAACTATTTGGATCGTTTAGAGAATCAGGTTAATAGTTCCTTCTATCGCAGCACGATTGATGCGAAGATCGCACAATTAGAAAAAGAAGTGAAAGTGGAAGAAAGCAAGTCCATTTAGTTGGAAAAAATGATATGCTATAAAGGCGTAGATTTCTGCGCCTTTTAGGCATTGATGGACAATTTTAACGTGGATATATAAATAATGCAAATGCAATAAAAAGGGAGGGTGGCCAATGTTTAAACATGCAAAAAATGATTATATTGGCTGGCTGGTCATAATGGGAATTGTCATTCTGCTCTTGGAGATTTTATTTTTCAATAGTGGGTTGATTTTCTCTCTTTTTATCGCAGGCGGGATGATTTATTTAGGCCGGAAAAAGGCCGGGAAAAAGCTGGGAAAAGTCCTTTTTATCGGTGGGATTATCTTTTTTATCCTTAGTATCGTCAATATGATGACCTTTAAGTTTTTATTAATCGCAATTTTATTACACTTCTTCATTCAATTTATTAATTCTAAAAAGCAGCCTAAGCAGGTATTGCCTAATATTAAAACATCTGAATCAACTCAGCATGAAGAAACATTGGTTAAAACGGAACCATTATTTAGCAATCTCTTCTTTGGTCAACAAAAAACTCCTATCGGGGTTTACGAGTGGGATGATGTAAACATCCAGACTGGTATTGGGGATACCATTATTGATCTAAGTTACACGATGCTTCCAAATGGAGAAACTGTAATTTTTATTCGAAATATCATTGGAAATATCCATATCCTTGTCCCTTATGAAATTGAAGTCAGTATTCACCACTCTTGTGTAGTAGGTTCGACAAAAGTGTTCGGGAGCCATGAAGCAAAGATATTCAATCAAGTTTTCCATTTAAAAACACCAAGCTATGAAAAGTCCGAGCAAAAAATTAAAATTTTCACCTCTCTTGTTGTGGGGAATTTAGAGGTGAGTCGGATATGAGTACAACCCAGCGCCAAATTGTCTGGAGTGTTGGCTTTTCATTCCTCATTGCCATCCTTGTCGGAGCCGTTTTTATTATTGTATTCCCTTTAAGCAGCTGGTCGGATATATGGACAAGGGATTTCATGAATATACCGTTTGTTATTTTTGTGCCAGTCTTTAGTGTTGCAATCGGTATGCTGTTAGGAGGGGCTTCAGGTTTTTATTGGCGAAAACAGTTTATTGCGATTGAACATTCCTTGCACCAATTGGAAGAAGGAAGAACAGCGGAAGCGAAAGGGAAGCCGGCTATTACAGAAATGCAGGCTATTGCCGACCGGATTGATAAAATTGGCAAACAAATGACGGAGCAAGCGAAGCTATCGCAACGTTTAGCAACTGAAAAAGTAGAAGACCAAGAAAAACGAATTCAGGATATTATTGAGCAGGAAAGGAACCGGCTTGCTCGGGAATTGCATGATTCGGTCAGTCAGCAATTGTTTGCGGCTTCGATGATGATGTCAGCCATTAATGAAACCAAACAACAGTCAGAAATAGAAAACGATCGCGAAGCTAAACAAATGAAGCTGGTAGAAGAAATGATTCACCAATCACAGCTAGAAATGCGTGCGCTGCTCTTACATTTGCGCCCTGTTGCCTTGAAAAATAAAACGCTGCAAGAAGGTATTGAGGAACTATTAATCGAATTATCTCAGAAGGTAACCTTGGACATTAATTGGAAAGTGGAATCTTTTCCGTTAGATAAAGGTGTAGAGGATCATCTTTTCCGTATCCTGCAGGAGTCCGTATCAAACACCTTAAGGCATTCAAAAGCTAGTAAATTCGAAGTTCTATTGGTCAAACGGGATGATTTGATCATATTAAGGATTGTCGATGACGGAATTGGCTTTGAAGTCAACGAAATGAAAGCAGGTTCTTATGGCATGCAAAACATGCATGAGCGTGCAGTTGAAGTTGGTGGTACATTAAAAGTAATAAGCGTAAAAAATAAAGGGACAAGGCTAGAAGTAAAAGTTCCGGTTATGATTAATGGGGATGGTGCGACATGATTAGGGTAGTATTTGTGGATGATCATGAAATGGTGAGAATTGGTGTTTCCTCTTATTTATCGGCGCAGCCTGACATTGAAGTCGTCGGGGAGGCAGACGATGGGAAAAAAGGTGTAGAACTTGCTCTTGAGCTTCGTCCAGATATTATTTTGATGGACTTGGTTATGAAAGAAATGGACGGAATTGAAGCAACGAAACAAATTATTGAACAATGGCCGGAAGCAAAAATCATCATTGTAACGAGCTTTCTTGATGATGAAAAAGTATATCCTGCCCTAGAAGCTGGGGCGACCAGCTATATGCTGAAGACCTCGAAAGCAGGAGAAATTGCCAACGCTGTCCGTGCTACATACAATGGTCAATCTGTTCTTGAACCGGAAGTAACTGGGAAAATGATGGTGAAAATGCGCCAGAAGAATACCCATCTGCCACATGAAGACCTAACCAGCCGCGAACTAGAGATATTGTTATTAATGGCACAAGGTAAAGCCAATCAGGATATTGCTGATGAATTATTCATTGCGCTGAAAACAGTCAAAACTCACGTTAGTAATATATTAAGCAAGTTAAACGTACAAGATCGCACGCAAGCGGTTATTTATGCGTTTAAGCATGCGCTCATTAAATAAATATCAAACAGGCTCGCCATTTGTTGGCGAGTTTTCTATTTCCTTCGAAAAATCTCCTACTAATCTGATAACTGGTCTCATATGAATATAAAAGTCAGATAAGAAAGAGGGAATTAAAAATTGGCTATTTATTATAGAGGGATCTTTTTTCTAGCTGCTTCTGCGTTTTTAGGGGAAGGGATTGAAGTCTTAGTAAATATGATTCTTGCAAAAGAACTGGGGTCACATGGATTAGGGCTTTATATGACGATATTGCCATCCATTTTTTTAATTGTCTTATTGTCCAGCTTCGAACTTCAAGTTTCAATTTCAAAATTCATTGCAGAAAGAGAGGAGCGTTACCACCGAAATATCCTTTATCATGCCATGACGATTACCATCATCTTTACCAGCGTTCTTTTTTTAATAGCTGTGGTGGTCATTCCATTTATTCCGGTATTTAATTCTTATCATCCCTATATTAGATGGCTTGTCATGATTCTCATTCCGGTTATTTCCTTTACATCTGTTGCAAGAGGTTATTTTATGGGAATCCAGCGGATGGGAAAAATAGCGGTCTCCAACTTTCTAAGAAAAGTTATTCAACTTGGCGGCCTGTTCATCCTATTTCGCTTTTTTGATTTTGATTCAGAAGCCGCATTACTTATTGCCATATGTGCACTGATTGGCAGTGAATTTGTTGTGTTTCTATATTTATTCTACATGTTTATTATCCAATTTCAGCAGCTGAAGCGGCGGCCATTTTCTAATATGAACAGGAAAATTGTCCGAAAAAATTTAATGGCAGTGTCCATTCCAACGACAGGTCTACGCCTGTTTTCAGCGTTTACCAATGCCATTCAGCCTTTCCTTATCAAGGCGGCCTTAGTATATTCGGGAATGCCCAGTGCGCTAGCGACTGAACAATTTGGGATGCTGATGGGTGTGGCTATGTCAATTGGCTTTTTCCCTGCTTTTATTGCCCATTCCCTAATGATTGTACTCATCCCGGCAGTATCTAAAACTCATTCGCAAAAGGATTATCCTAGCTTACAAAAGATGCTACAGCAAGTGATGAAACTAACTCTTTTGTATGGAATAGCGGCAGTGACCATTTTCTACTTCTTTGCACCAGAATTAACATCCTTATTTTTTAAATCAGCTATACCTGCTGTGTTCTTGCAGCTACTTTGGCCGTTTTTCTTATTCCATTTCTTTATCATGCCAATGCAAGCTTTTCTGATTGGACTCGATATGTTAAAAGAGGCATCCATTCATATCATTTGGTCGACAGTTATCTCGTTTGCCCTAATCCTTTGGCTGGGTTCTTCACACGCTTGGCAGATGAATGGGGTAATCATAGGTATGAATACGGGTTCTGTTTTATTAGCGCTCATGCACTATTTAACAATCTGCAAGAAGATAGGTATATCGATTTTATTGAAAGGTGTTGTAACGAAAGCAACCGAACGATGAATGAGAAGGGCGAAGGAACGGCTACGGCCGAAAATGCAGTCACTTGCTTGATTGCTCAATTCTCTTAGACATATAATAAGTAAAACAACAGGAGCTTTGGATTCATCCAAAGCTCCTGTTGTTTTACTGATATAAGAACTTATAAGTTTTGACTTGGAGAATTGTCTAGCTCCAGCGCCCTAGCGGCTAGTGTCCTTCGCTCTCCGCCCTACGATAAGTCAAGCACGAATGCGCCTCCGGCTCTTCGT
>CAUSCO010000032.1:0-51075 GCA_963530265.1 uncultured Bacillus sp. | reverse complement strand
CTAAAAATGAATACAATCGATCGCTTAATGTTTTATGATTAAACATTTGTTCAATAAGAAAAAGCCGTCAATTATGACAGCTCGATCTTCCACTAAAGAACACCTTTAGCTAGATAAGAAAAAGCCGCCAATTATGGCAGCCTGATCTTAAAGTAGAGCACCCGTTACTTGAATAAGAATTATTTCGCAAAAGACTGATGTTGCAAGTGTAAATTAATTAATCATTATATTAAAAAAGGTGCCTACAAGGCACCAAAGGAGACTTTTGTATCTTGGAACGATATAGTTTATGCCATTGCTTTGTATACTTGCTAACAAAAATACCCCCGCCTAAATGACGGGGGAAAAAAGCTAGAATCCAAATGGTCCAGTCGGACAACAAGGATTGACTGGAGCACCGCACATCGTATGTGTTTCGCAGCATTCATTTACACATGATTCGGTATGTGGGAAATAGTGTTGATGATTAATCATGTGCTTGTTGACTGTAGTTGTGTGGGAAGGATGTAGATGCGTTACTACTTTATTAAATAAATTTGTTTTTACATATTGTTGCCCCGGAGAAACTAGTGGTGGGTCATACTCTGCAGGAAACGCTTGAGGCGGACAGTATATTGGCAGACATTGTTGTGGCAGGCAGTATTGGGCTGGCATTGGTTGTACAGGTGCTATCTGATTTGGCATCATATTGGGCATCATATTGGGTGGAAAATTTCTTTTCATCGTTATTTGACCTCCATGTGATTTTGTCCTGTTACATCATTAGTCTATGTGTACTTTTGTTTGTGTGGAC
Organism: uncultured Bacillus sp.; assembly: GCA_963530265.1. Lineage (GTDB taxonomy): Bacteria > Bacillota > Bacilli > Bacillales > Cytobacillaceae > Neobacillus. Next base: position 50,282 of record CAUSCO010000032.1, on the reverse strand, counting down.
TAGTTTATATACCTATTTATTAATTAAAAAATATAAACACTACCACAAAATAGTGCCTATTCAAGTAACCTGCCCCGGTAGCTCAATAACAAAAAGGGATCGCTGCAGCGGCCCCTTGTTTAACTATTGCACCCTATAGTTTAAGTATGTTCCTTCACAAACTTAGTAGTAGTATCATTCAACTTAGTTTTCTTTCTTTTTAAAGTTAGACGTATAACTAATCCTAGAACAATTAATAAAGTCCCAGTAGAAGTCATTGTTCGAAATACTGCTACTGATTCTAAATAACCCATAGGATAAATTACTGCACTTGTTAATATACCTAATCCGAAAAAACTTACAATATATCCGATTAACTTTCTATCCAATTTACATCCCCCTAATTTAACCTAGTGGTTCTTCTCTAAATCTTGTCCATAAAATGGGAAATAAATTCTCTAGATTATCTTCCTCCCAATCAAATTCTATGTCAGTTTTTGGCTGTAATCCCTTTTTGTCAAGTTCTACTAATAGCTCATCATATATATTGTCATCCCATTCAATATCACCATTTCTTATCTGGATATAGGCTTCTAATCCAACAAAAAGCAATTTTTCTTCCCGTGGGAACCCTTCATAATCATGGCTATCTTCATTTATGTAATCTGCTAAATATTCAGGGTCTTTCAATACCATATTAAATACTTCTTCTCCCTGTCCAATCAGCCATCCTCTAAAATAATCAAAAGCATCATCAGAGCAGCCACCCATCAAAACAATTGCCGCCCCCCATAAACGAGATGTATAACTGGCGTTCATTAATTGCTGAAATAAAAATTCAAAGTCTATAACTTCATCTAATCCTTTTTGAGTAAGTACCTGAACTAACCATTCCGCTTGACCATCAAATTCCCTGGACTTTTCGCTTAAGCACCAAAATTCTTTCTGTTCCACTATATAAAAACTCCCAATTTATTTTTTAAATATGCTAAATTCGACAATAAACAAGTGGCTTTCTTATTCAAGTAACCTGCCCATTTACTTAAATAAGAAAAGGGCTTTACTCCATATAAAAGTAAAGCACCCGTTAATTAAACTAATCATATTTTATAAAAATGTATATAGAATAGCAATTATGCCAAACAATATTAGCTTGATTCCGAGTATGAAAATTCCTGTCACGTATTTAAATATAGTAAAGAAAAAGTCAGCCTTCCTTATATTACTTCGTCTTCAAATAGAATTTTCAAACCATCTATCACTTAATAAAAACTAAGTGAACTTAAACCAAATCCAATAATATTACCCTAATTCCTACATATTAAAGTGTCATAACTTATATTCTCCACGATTTTCATATGCAATTCTGTCTTTTTTCCAATCTTCATTTAAGCTTGTTTTTACTATGATTCTCTCCCTAAATTTCTAGATAGTTGAAGAAGAAATGCTTATTCTGTTCCTTGTTTTCTCAAACCATCACCAATTAAGTGATAAAGAATTTTATTATTTCTGTAGAATTTTACGATTTTTCTCTATTATTTCTTTATTTTTAGCTATTGTTTCCTTTATGTTCGGATACATTTCCTTAACTCCATTACCGCTAGTTTTATGATTATTTTTTAGGTTTTCTTCTAAGTCAGGTACTAATGGCTTATTCTTTTCAATATACATTTAATCCACCTCTAATATGACTTTACTCTAAGTATAAACAATAGAATACGACATGAATGTTAAATTTAGGTGAAAAATTTCCAACGTTCGAAAATATAGTAACATACTATACCGCTTCCTATCACAGAAGCTAATGGAACACAATTACATCACATTCAAAATGTTTATATCAAAATAAAAAAGACCATCTAGTTTGAGATGGATACCTCTTAATCGTTTTTCAACTAAAGCGCCCTATAATGGAATAACTAAAATATGATTTCAATCATAAAATCACTTATTTCCTCTTAAACTAAAGCACAAAGTACCGAGGGAACTTAAGGAAGCAAAATTATTGAGGGAATTTTTTAATATAATTTGTTTGCAGTTCCACGAATGACTAATTCTGGTTCTAATATAACAGGCTTAGGTTTTATCCCCTCTTCATTCTCTATAATCGATATAATATTTTTAAGTGCTATTTTAGACATTTCACTTACTTTTTGCGAAACGGTGGTTAAATTTATAAGTGGATGCGAAGAAAAGGTTATATCACCAAAACCAACTACTGAAATATCTTCTGGTACTTTTAAACCGAATTTTAATAATGCAGCTATAATTCTCAATGCAATAACATCCGAAGCAGCAAAAAAAGAAGTAGGCCTGTTGTCTGAATTTAATAATTTTCCGATAAAATGTTCAATCACACATTGGTCCATATCACCTATGTGTACCATTTTCTTCTCAAAATTTAATCCATTCTGTTTGAGGGCACTTTTATAACCAACATACCTATTGTAGTATGTTGAACGGTTTATGGGACCTGAAATAAATGAAATCTGTCGATGCCCAAGACCACACAAATAATTAACAGCCATTTTTGCTCCTAGGTTATCATCCAATTTAATATAATGAATATTGTTCTTATTAATTACTTGATTGTAGAAAAGTATTGGAAATCCGACCTCGTGTAGTTCGTCAGGTACAACTTCCCTGCGGTCAACTGAAGCTATAATAATTCCGTCTACTCGTCTTTCAATAAGATTATTGACTGAAGTCTCTAGTTTTTCATCATCGGTATTATAGATAATAACAACATACCCAAATTCTTTTGCACTTTTTAATATTACCTCTGATGATTCTGAATAGAAGGGGTTTGTTATATCTCCTATAATTAATCCAATTGTATTTGTTTTCTTTGTTACTAAACTTCTAGCTACAGGGTCAGGTTTAAAATTCAAATCATTGATTGCTTTTAGCACTTTATCTCTTGTGCTTTCACTAATAGTTGAATAGTTATTTAGCACTTTTGATACTGTTGATTGGGAAACGCCTGCTTCTTTAGCAATGTCATGTACAGTTACTTTTGAAAATAATTTTTTATCCATAATTCCATCCAATTTTAGTTACTTTAATTTTTTTATTGTGCCGGTTGCATGAGTAGTGTTCCCTTGATGTATAAATAAAAATTAAATTGTTCCATCACTCCTGCATATAAATAGCATTCTCAACAGCTTAATTCGTACTTACATTATAAGCTACTTTTTTGCAAATGAGTTTACTTATTTTTACTACAAACAATTAAAATCTAATACTAAATAAAGTATTAGAGAATATTTACGTAGCGCCAAAGAAGATCTACAAAATACTCCCTAATACTTCTCTTCATATATACTATTTAATATACAATCTCTTCATTTGTCACTTTTACTTCTTTGGGTTTAGGATTTGGCATAAGAACAGCCAACAAGCCTCCTATTAAGGCTACAACTGCTAAAAAGTACATCCCACCGTTTGATGAGCCAGTTGATTCCATAATAAAACCAACAATATACGGACCAACAAAACCACCGAGATTTCCCAGACAATTGATTAAAGCTAAACCAACTGCTGCTGCTTCTCCTGATAAGAAAGATGTTGACAACGTCCAATAACTTCCTATAAACGGTTGGATCCCCATTTGTGCTAAACATATACAAGCTATTGATAACCATACATTACCACTACTAAATGTTAATGCTACTAACCCAACTGCTGGAAGAATCATCGGAAGGCCGACATGCAACCGTCGTTCTCCTGTTTTATCTGAATGATTTCCGAGTATAAGCATAGCAATCAAACCAAATATAAACGGAATGGCAGCTAATAATCCAACTTGAAACGTACTTAAAGAATCTGATAAGTTTTTGATAATTTGCGGCAGCCATAATCCTAGCCCATATAGCGCCATTACCCAACAGAAATAAGCGGCTGCTGCATGATAGGCTCTTATATCTTTGAAAACTGACCACTTACTCTTATATGATGTTTTAGAATTATTCTCAACTTTTGCTTTAATATCCTTATCTAATTCATTGATAAGCCATTTTTTTTCAGCAGAGTTTAAAAATTTTGCCTTTTCAGGTTGATCGACAATAATAAAAGCTGTAATGATTCCAAGAATAATAGTTGGAATCCCTTCTAAAAAAAATAACCATCTCCAACCAGAAAGAGAAAACCAAGAAATATTATCCATAATCAAAGTTGCAATTGGACCACCAAAAATATTTGAAACGGCTAATCCTGTCATAAACAAGGCTGTTGTTTTTGCCATATATCTTTGAGGAAACCAAAGAGTCAGGTAGAATATTATACAAGGATATAACCCTGCTTCTGCAATCGCAAGTAAAATTCTACAAATAAACAGTTGCCCTGGGGTATTTGCAAATCCAGTAATGGCAGTTACAGCCCCCCATGAAATAATGATTCTTGTAAGCCATTTTTTTGCCCCGAATTTGTACATTAGTACATTACTAGGAACTTCAAAGAATAAATAAGCTACAAAGAAAATACCAGCAATTAAGCCAAATAAACTGGGACTTATTCCAAGTTCTTCATTCATTTGTAAAGCTGCGTAACTTATATTCAAACGGTCTATCATAGATATAACATACAACAACATACACCAAGGGATTATTCTCCAACGCATTTTAGATATTAATTTTTCTTCATTAATAATCGATTGCACATTAATTCCCCCTAACAAATAGACGCACATTCATTGCAAACAAGAAATTTCTATCATGATGGGAATACAGTAATTGTGCTCTAAAAAAACATTTTATTTTTTTGAAACACAAAACCATAACTATATCTTCATTTGGTGTCCACTATAGATACCATCAATAACCGATTGTTCATACTTTGCAGCTTGTAAAAGCTTATCAAAATCTATGCCCGTTAAATAGCCCATTTCATTTAACATATATACAATATCTTCAGTTGCCAAGTTTCCAGAAGCCCCAGGAGCAAATGGGCAGCCACCTAATCCCCCAAGCGTAGATTGTATATTGGTGACTCCAGATTCGATTGCTGCTAAAGTATTCACCATACCCATATTTCTTGTATCATGAATATGAACTTGTAATTTCACGTTCGGGTATGTTGATTTTACGGCTTGAATCACTTCTCTTACCTGCTTTGGATTAGCAATCCCTATCGTGTCACAAAGAACAATATCAATGACTCCCAGTTCTATATAATCTTTTAAAAAGTCTAAAATCACTGCTGTTTCAAATTTCCCCTCAAAAGGACACCCAAAGGTTGTAGCTAAATCTAAATAAATATTCATATCTGGATACGATTCTACTATTCTTTTTAATTCTTCAAAAGATTCTTCATGTGATCGGTTAATATTAGCCTTATTGTGGCTTTTACTAAGCGATACTACATATGCGACCTTTTTCAGGCCTAAATCATAGGCAATTTTAGCCCCATAAAGATTAGGAACGAGAGGGAAAAAGTCTACATCTGGATATTTCTCAATGCAAATTTTTGTTAATTCCTTCGCATCTTTAAGCTGGGGTATTGCTTTAGGACTTACAAATGAAGTATGTTCTATTTGTTTGACCCCTGATGAAATCATATCATCTATTATTTTAAGTTTCTCTTCTAATGGTAAATACTCTTTTATATTTTGAAAGCCATCCCTTGGACCCACTTCAATAACATTAACTGATTTATTTGTCTCCACTTTATAGTTCCTTTCATATTTATTTAAACATTATTGGTATAAGAGGCCTTATAAGAGGCCTCTTATAGGAAATTCGAATCTGTAATCCATTAAAGAGCGTTTATAAAGATTTCTTTAATTTCATTTGGCTTTAATTGATAAGTAGAATGTCCCATTACACGGCCTTGCGTTTCAATAACTTCTTCTACGAGACCATCAATGTCGTCTTCTGTAACACCAAAATTTCTCATTGGTAATTTACATCCTACATCTTCAACCAAAGAAGTAATAGCCTTAACTGTAGCATCCAAAGCTTCTCGATCTGAAAGCCATTCCAGGTTTTCACCAAGCGCTTCTCCAATATTTCGAACCTTATCTAATTTGGCAATTCCAACTACTGGTAGTACATATGGCAACATAACTGCATTTGAAAGTCCATGGCCTACATGGAATTTAGCTCCTAAGGCAAATGCTAGTCCGTGATTTGCAGCTGCACCATCTGTAAGATTCATAACAAATCCTCCTAGTGTACTAGCGTAACTCATCCAATACCTTGCTTCCTCGTCATTCCCATTCCCTACTGTTTTTCTTAAATATGTTCCTACGGTCCTGATTCCTTCTAAACATAGGGCATCACAAATAGGAGAATCATTTACAGATAAATAGCTTTCTATATGATGACAGAGAGCATCTAATCCAGTTGCAGCTGTCACGCCTCTTGGTACAGTTAACGTCAACAGAGGGTCTACAATGGCTACATCAGCTAGAATATTTTTATCCACAACACCAGTTTTGGAACCGTTTACAATCATGATGGAAAAAACAGATACTTCTGATCCTGTTCCAGAAGTTGTTGGCATTAATACAAGTGGAGCGCATTTATTCAGTACATTCCCTATCCCTACATAATCCTCATATTTTCCTGGATTGGTTGCAAGCATGGCTACTGCCTTTGCAACATCCAAAGAACTTCCGCCTCCCACTCCCAACACTCCATTACAATCATTTGCTTTGTATAATTCAAATGCATCATAGGCATTTTCTACAGGAGGCTCAGGTTTTACATCACTAAAAACGACATAATCTATGTTTTCTTTATTTAATGATTCAACTACTTTATCGAATATTCCGAATTTAACAATAACCTCATCTGTTACAATGGTAACTTTATTAACATTCAATTTTTTCAAATGCAATCCTAAGTCTGCTGTTACCCCGTTTCCTAACACTAATTCAGCAGGACTCTTAAACATAAAATTTTTCATCATATAACCCTCTTTTCTTATAAATTACTAAACTGATAACCTACTTCTTCATTCTTCATTGTTCCTTTTTTCTTCAAACGTTCATACCATTTATAAGCATCTAAAGGTAGTTGCGGGCGATGCCCTCCGCATTCAGCAATTGCTTTATTTAAATAATTGGTTATCTGCTCTCTATAGGTGTCGCTTGCACAATTTTGTATTATCAACTTCGCTCTTTCCACTTCATCCTTTCCACGCAGATCAGCCACACCATTTTCCGTAATCAGAATATCCACATCATGCTCACAAATATCTTGATGAAAGACCATTGGCACAATATTAGATATCGCTCCACCCTTACTTACCGAAGGTAGCAAAATGATAGAAAGTCCAGCACTTTGAGCGAAATTTGCTCCACCACCAATTCCATTTACGATCTTGGAACCAGATATATGGCTTGAGTTAACGTTACCGTAAATATCTACCTCAATTGCACTATTTAGTGTAATGACCCCTAATCTTTGTATGATCTCCGAGTTATTGGTAATGTCTCCATTTCTTATAACCATAATGTTTTTAAGAAAATCCGAATGCTTTTTAATGATATCTATAACTTTAGGTGTCATTTCAATGGACCCTGTGGATGCTGCTTTCACCTTACCAGTGAGCATAAGATCTATATTCGCTTCACCTAAAATTCCGCAAAAAAATTGGATGTCTTTAAAGTTAGAATTTTTAAATTCATTAACAAGTCCCGTAGCTAGGTTTCCAAATCCAGTTTGAAATGGCGGTAAATATCCTTTAAATGTTTTTATTACTTCTATTTCCAGAAAATCAAACAGGTTTTCAGATATTTTTTTTATGGTATCCGTTATCTCTGCAGGTTTAGATGTAGCGTCTAATATATTGGATTCAACAACATATCTAATTTTATCTGGATTTACTCGAATAAATGGTTCACCTATTTTTTGGTTGGCAGATGTTAATGGTATTGGCAGTCTATTTGGAATTTCAGAAGGAACATAAACATCGTGCATGCCCTCTAATACTCTTGGCTGTGCTATATTTATTTCAACAATAATTTCCTTTGCTTGATTTAAAAGATGGGGTGTCATACCAATAGATGATGTTGGAATGATAAACCCTTCTTTTGTTATTCCTAATGCTTCCACTACGGCAACATCAATTTTCCCAAAGGAATTTGATTGAATTAGTCTCGGCATCTTATTCATCTGCTGTTCCACATAATGAACCTGTCCGCTATTAATTTGTTTTCCTAAAATTTTGCTAGCACACATTGGTGTTCGCCTTGCGATAATTTTTTCCTTACTAAGAACATCATCCAGAGGCCCCACATTTGCACCTGTGATAAGATGAATAAATAAATCTTCACCAGCCATTTTCCTTTTTACTAATTCATTTGCTATAACCTTAGGGTATCCTGAAGATGTGTACCCTCCCATTGCAACGGTCATTCCATTTTGAATGAGTTTCGAGGCTTCTATTGGGCTTACTATGCGGCTTTTAACTTGTTCATTTTCTATCCTAGTTTCCATATGCGAACACCCCCTTTTGTTTCAAGTAGTAAATGAATGTCAAATTTCTACTTGAAACAATATAAATCAAATTTATTTTTATCTAGGTACAAATCCTGAGAATAATTCCTCATCAGTAGGTTGATAGTTTGGAATTTCCCTTATAACCCACGTATTATTTAAATAGTGTTTAAGAGAGATATTTTCAGAAGCTATATTTCCGCCCCAAGTACCACAACCTAGTGAACTTGTAAATGGCATACCAGAAATCCAACTACCTGTGTTCGTTAAAGCTTGAGGCTGATTGACCACAACTCTTGTTGTATATGTGTTTAACGAAACCTTTTCAATATTTTCAGGTGTATCTGAATAAATGCCGCATGAATGACCTGCACCAGAATATTCTTGATTTTTATTTACGATACTTATTGCCTCTTCAATATCTTTAGCTTTATAGATAGCGATTACCACGCACATTTTTTCTCCACTAAATGGATACTGCTCACCTGAACCCGTTTCTTCAACTAAAATGATTGAGGTCCCTTCTGGAATCTTTATGCCTGCCATGTCAGCTATAACAGCAGCAGGTTTAGAAACAACATCACGATTAATAACATGATTCTTAGGCCATTCCGGCCAAATTGTTTTCTTCAATTTCTCTTTTTCTTCATCACTTACCATATAAGCTCCAACTTCTTCAAATGCTTTTAACATATCATCATAAACTTCTTCATGTATGATGACTGCATTATCACAAGAACATCCTGCGGCTAAATCAAAGGTCTTACTAGCCTTAATTTTATTAGCTGCATCTTTTATGTCTGCTGTCTTATCAATAATAATATTTGCATTCCCTGCTCCAACACCAAATGCAGGTGTTCCAGAACTGTAAGCAGCTCTAACCATTGGTTGTCCACCTGTTGCAATTACAAGATCAGATTGTCTCATCAGTTCATTTGTAAGTGCAAGTGAAGGTTCATGAATACATTGAATAAGATTCTCAGGTGCATCATATTTCTTCAGTATATTTCTTATAATTTCAACTGTTTTGAAAGTTGTATTTTTACCACGTGGATGTGGAGAGAAAATGATTGCATCTCTGGCTTTTACCGCGTTAATAGATTGAACTAATGGATGCATTTCTGGTTGTGTACTTGGTACAAGAGACCCAATAACTCCTACAGGTTTAGCAATTCTCACCAGACCCTTTTCTGGAATTTCCTCCACAATACCAACCGATTTTTCATTTTTCACATCAAACCAGATTTGTCTACCCTTTGAACGAATTTTAGCAAGTTTAGAAGGAAGATCCCCCAATTCAGTTTCTGTCATGGCGAGTTCCGCAAGCTCAGTTACTACATCTTCGTTGAGTGAAATCTCATAAGCTATTGCTGCTGCTAACTCATCAACTTTTTCTTGATTAAAACCTTCTGCAATTTTCTGAGCAAGATGTGCTTTCGACATAAGATCTTCTACAAACCTTGCGGCTTCTTCTTGTTTTTGATCCATTATAATTGGCATTTCTAATCCCCATCCTAACAAAATATATTTATTAAGGAATACGTATTCCAGAATACGTATTCCTTAAGTTGTTTTTTATTGTAAGCGCTTTTTAAAATTTAGTCAACAACTATTGTTTTAATTTTTATAATTTACTAAAAATTTATTACAACTGATTATAACCATAAACATACAATAGAGTATTCCAAGTAGATATTGTTTTCTAAGATGAAAAAGATTTATTGAAAAAACAAAAAAGACTCTTAGTAATCCTTAGAGCCTTTTTGTAAGATAACTATTTGTATGTATGTTTATTTAACAGCCTCTTTTAATTCCTTGCCTAGTTTAAAAGCTGGAACTTTAGAAGCAGCAATGTCTATTTCCTCACCCGTTTGTGGATTACGCCCTTTTCTAGCTGAACGTTCACGTACTTCAAACGTTCCAAATCCAATTAATTGTATTTTTTCTTCTTAGCAAGTGCTTTAGAAATCGTTTCAAATATCGCGTCTAGGAAAAAGCGATCCTCCGCTATTGAAGCATCGCACCCTATAATTTAAGTACACTATTTCACAAAACTTATTTAATTTTGCATTATATCTCGTCTTAATTTATTTGGGATTTTTCTCAATTAATGAAGTAATCTTGTGCAAATGGCAAATGTTGATGTCAATAACCTAATCCACCTTTTTGTGGGAAGACAAACTCAACTCTGGCTTACTATTCATAACATAGTAAAAATTCATTAAAGATTGGTGATTAAAAATGATGCCCACTATCATTACTGGAACTAATGGTGTAACATATCAAGGATTTCCTCCTCTGATGTTCGGAGCATGGACTCAACCTTTGCTTGGTAAAGCTCCTTATCATTATCTTATCGGAGGTACCACGTATAATATTCAACCAAGACCACCTGGAACTCAGTATTATTTTCCGCATCTGGGACCAAGTGTTCCTTTTCATTCTGCCAGGAACGATAAAACGATTAACGCAGTAAGAATAGCAGTTCAAGAAGCATTAGCAATAAGTGGGTGTATGGATTCGCAAAAATTATTCGATTACGTTAATAACTTATTAGTAACTATGGAGCACCAACGATTAGATTACCTAGATATGATAAAAATATTGATCATATTTGTAGAAGAAGGTTGGATAATAGCGAAAGTTAATAGCACAGACGTTTTAGATTGGGAATGGTGTAAATATACCTTTCATGCTTGAAGCATTTGATAAAAATTACCCGTTCTGATGCTTTTTCTAGAATTTTTATTAAAGCATTCTTAAAGTAATCTGCCACGTTAATTTAAGTGAAAACCCTCACAATCTCTTAACCTATAACGATTTTCTTAAATGTGTTATTCAAGAAAATGGCCCGATTGTTGAATATCTTCAAATCGCGCCTTGTAATCGCTGACATATCTGAATCATTTTAAAAATCTCTCTATTCAGTTAAAAACTCAATTTAGAAAAATGTATGATATTCTATTTAAGGAATTTTTTTCAAATATTTAATAAAAAGCGGGGGAGCTATGCTAAATATCTTAGATAAATGGTTCAATAATTCTATTTATTTTCGTTATGTTTTTTTTATTTTTTTTGCATTAAGTATATTAATCAGCCTATTATTCCAAAATCATAATTTTTTTGTATTATATAATATATCTGTCATTGTTTTAGGTATTGGCTTTTATAATAAACCTGTTTTTTGCGTTTTATTTATTGTATTGGTGAGTGCCAGTAGATTTTATTTCGTTCCGCGTGCAGAAGAAAGTATATTTTTTATTTATTTAGTAAGCTACCTTTTTATAACGTTTATTTCAGCCTGTATGATGATATATGTTAAAAGGGTTAAAAAAAACAGTTTAGATTTAATAACATCACTAGTCAAAGCTTTGGATTCTAGAGATCCTTATACCTATGACCATTCTGAAAATGTGTCGAAATACGCAGCGCAAATAGCAGAAAGAATGAATTTGTCTGAGGATGAATGCAATAACATTCGTACAGGAGGATTATTACACGATATTGGAAAGATTGGTATCCCTGAATACATCCTGACTAAGCCAGGGAAATTAACAGAAGATGAATTTAAAATTATCAAGATGCATCCAACAATAGGTTATGAAATGCTTAAACATGTTGATAGATTTAAGGAAGATGGAGTATTAGATATTGTTTTATATCACCATGAAAGATATGATGGCAAAGGTTATCCAGCAAGATTAAAAGGCAGTGAAATTCCATTGCCTGCTCGAATAATCGCTGTTGCTGATACTTTTGATGCAACGACTTCTAATCGTGTTTATAGAAATGAATTTAAAATAGAACATACTCTCGATGTAATCCGTCAAAATAAAGGGAAGCAATTTGATCCTGAAGTAGCGGATGCGTTTTTTAGCCTGTTCAACGAACAAGGTACTGATACGAAGAAAGAAAGTTTCCCAATGATGAATCTAGTTGAATCATAATAGGGGTAAGCGTCTGGAAAATGCAAATTTATAACGCTAATGAAATCACCCATAAAAAAGTCGATTCCTCAATTCTTACAGGAAACGACTTTTTTATTTTGTCTTGTTCAAGTGAAGCACCCGTTAGTGTAAGTACAATGTTTCACAATCTTTCTTGTGGAATAAGAAAAAAGGCAACTTTCATCTTGAAGAATCACACCCGTTACTTTAATAAAAAATTATTTTTGAACTGAACTACAATGACCTGACACGATTGTTAATTTACCTCCATTCATTTGCCAAACCCGTGAATAACACATTTCATCTTCAATTGGCTCTATACCAAATATCCCTTTTAAAGCAGCACGTGTTACAGTTACAGCAGAATTTCCTAATAGAATCACTTTTTGGTCTAAAATTTTGATATAAGTAAAATTCAATACTCCAGAACGATGTGCTTCAATATCGGCTTCCTTCGTTAATATTTGTCCAAAGTGATTCACAAAGATTAGATTATCATTAATCAGATTGTCAAGACTATTAACATCCCCAATTAGCATCGCTTCTCGAAGTCATTCTTCATAATCAATAATTAAACTTTCCTCCATATTAAAGCCTCCCTTAAAGTAGTTAGACATACTATACAGATATTATTATTTCATTGTCATTATTATGTCTTCTTCCACTAAACTGCTTTCGTTAGCTCAAAAAGAAAAAGCAATACCCCTTATTGAAGTATCGCACCTGTTATTGGAACATAGACGCATATCATAAACCGAATACATCTATCTCACAAATGTAATAAAGTCAATATTAACTGGTTCAATACCATCTGCTCGAAGTCGTGAGTTAATCTGTCCTCGATGATAGTGACCATGCAATGCTACATGAGTTAAAATATCCCGTACAGAACTCTTAAACTCTTTTCCTTTACTATTTGTGTAGGGTATTAATTTATCTAGGTCTGTATTTGCTAAATTAGTAAGAAATGTTGTTAAACTCTCTTCATTTTGCATAACAAGTTCTGCACATACTTCTATATCGACCTCTGACCATATGGGCAGTAGTGAACTGTCCAATCCTCGTAATCTAGTTATCCATACTTTTTCTGCAAAAAGGATATGAGAAAATAAACGGCACACCTCTTGATTTTCATCTTCAATAATTTGCAATGTTTCGAGAATACGTTGATTAGCCCAATTTAAATGCTCATACATCTTTTGGATAATGAGATTCACACCACCAATGATTAAATTTCCCAATAGGATTTCCCCTTTTAAAAATCATTTTCCCTCCAGATTAATATTACCATATAATTCCATTAAATTCGAGGGAAATAAAAGAATTCATATTCAACTAAACTGCTTCGTTAGTTTAAGTGAAAAACTTCACATATCATTATTCATTCCAATTTACTTTAAATGCGTTATTCCACAATGTGGCCCTTTTCATGAAGAAAGACGCTTCCCTTATTTCAGAAAAGCGCCCTATATTTGAAGAAGAAATGCTTATTCTGTTCCTTGTTTTCTCAAACCATCACCAAATTAAGTGATAAAGAATTTTATTATTTCTGTAGAATTTCTTTATTTTTAGCTATTGTTTCCTTTATGATCGGATACATTTCCTTAACTTCATTACCGTTAGTTTTTTGATTATTTTTTAGGTTTTCTTCTAAGTCAGGTACTAATGGCTTATTCTTTTCAATATCCATTTAATCCACCTCTAATATGTCTTTACTCTTAGTATAAACGTTAGAATACGACATGAATGTTAAATTTGGGTGAAAAATTTCCAACGTTCGAAAATATAGTAACATACTATACTGTTTCCTATCACAGAAGCTAATGGAACACAATTACATTGTGTCATATTCAAAATATTTATATCAAAATAAAAAGACCATCTCGTTTGAGATGGATACCTCTTAATCGTTTTTTAACTAAAGCGCCCTTATATTGAGTAGAGACTTATTCAAGGATTGCACCTGTTTGAGAACCAAGAAATTGATTAATTACGTAGCAAACAGTCACCTGCTTATTTTTACTCTTTTTTTAAATAAGAAATTAAGCAAAACTAAAAATACACAGATAGTAAGAAACCATGTTATAAAAAATGCTATACCTAAACCAATATTAGCATCTTCATATTGCACAATCCTATGATCAATTACACCGTATAACATAGGACTAGCAATACATAAATAGATAAAGAACGCGAATGCAAACTGCAATTTACCTTTCTTATTGGTATTTTTAAAGTAAATAATAAAGGGGATTATTAATATAATTAGAGTAATTAGCGATAAAGCATTCAAGAACATATGAATTGCACCCTCCATTTTAGCTGGTAGTTTTGTTAAAATATACCATTGTTATTTCATATCTCTTTTGTAAAGCTTAGATTTCATTTAATTCAGTATCCCATCTTGTAAATACTTCGGCTGGTCCTGGGTCAAAAATAGAATTAACAAAATACATTTTTCATTTAATCTCTCCTATCCCTAATTGATTTTACTATCTATGTCAAAAATTGTATTCCTATTGAAAAAAATTTTTACATCTTTTTTAAACTTTTGTTACGTGACAATAAAGATGTTTAATTTTGAAGCTTCAAATACGCATTACACCATCCACAAATATGGATGGTGTAAAAATAAGGTTGTTTAATTTTGGGTGCAATTGCTGAATAACACCTCGTAGACGTAATAATAAAGTCGTTTTAAAATTTAAGTTTTCTTCAACAATCTGGCCCAATTGCTGAAAAAGAAAAATCTTGCATATCAACACAGGATTTTCGGTTAAGGTTTTTTTCAAAACAATGCATCTTTTTTTACAAACATCGTAACTCTATTTCAAAGCCACATTTGACATATATTGTGAACCTATAAAAAGGCATTAATAGGATGCCTTACTCACTTAAATAGATCATAGAAACCTAAATTAATCGGAATCAACCATATATAGAATCCAAACAACGATACCGGTCCAAGCAGGAAATTAAATAGTCTTTTGGGTAGCCAGCTAAATAATAATTTAAAAATCAGGACCGTAGCAATCATAGTAACTGCTAAAATAATTAGTGGCCAAATAAATTGCATCGTATTAAGTTCTACACCTTCAAAAATGTTCATGTAGGCACCTCTGTAATTATAAAATGATAGATATATTGTACTATAATAAACCAGCAATATAGTATAATATTTACCAATTAAATCAGAAAAGATGCAGCTAAACGTTCAGAATAACTATTTTACAAGGAATTAAAAGTAGAGGAGTGAACAGTATATGTTTATTAAAGCAGTTTGAGAAGATTTTTCTAATATATACGGCACCGAAAAATACGAAGTAGGGAGGAATATAAAGCGGTACTGTTATTATTTCACAGACGAAAAAAATATAGGAACAATTCCTGAAATCTTCCCCTTCCTATGGTCAAGCTCACTTTAAAAGTATTCACCTGAACGTTGTGTTTCTGAACATGAACCATTCATTATCTTCTATTAAAACTAGGTTCTCCAAGCTCGATTCCTACGTGACTAAATTCAACAAAGGTGGAGATTTCTTTTTAGTTGTATTATCATCCCTTCTTACTGTTCTCGGTAATATAACAGGAATATCCATTTTTGTAATGATTGGTTTGGGATTAGCGGATTAGTGTTGGTCCCTATTTGGTTCATTTGCTTAGGTTGTATATTGATAAGAAATAATAAATTTCATTTCAATATACATTTTATTACTTTATCAAATTAGTGAATGAAAAAGGAATTTAATAAAGATTAATCTACATAAAAAAGGGATACAGAAATCTGTATCACCTTTAGTTATGGCTACTTAAATTGTTTAAGCTTAATGAAATTAATACAAATGACAACTTACATAGTGGCTAGGAGCAATTTCCCTTTTTATTGGAATATCCCTTTTACATATATCCATTGCATAATGACATCTGGTGTGAAAAACACATCCTGACGGAGGTGACAATGGGGAAGGAACTTCTCCTTTTAGGATGATTCGTTCTCGTTTAGAATTCGGTTTCGGCAATGGCACTGCTGATAAAAGTGCCTGTGTATAAGGATGAAGCGGTTCAGAAATCAAGCTGTCGGTCGGAGCATCCTCTACCAAATTCCCTAAATACATGACTCCTATACGATCAGATATATGCCGAACAACGCTAATATCATGAGCAATAAATAGGTAGGTCAACTTTAAGTCCTTTTGTAAATGACGCAATAGATTAATGACTTGTGATTGAATTGAAACATCAAGGGCTGAAACAGGTTCATCGCAAATAACAATTTTGGGATTCACGATGAGAGCACGGGCCAACCCGATCCGCTGCCGCTGCCCACCAGAAAACTCATGTGGATATCGATAATAATGCTCCATACGGAGTCCTACTTTTTCCAGGATATCCATCACACGCTCTACCCGTTCATTTCTTGTCCCAATCCCATGTATTTTCAGCGGTTCCTCCAACGTCGAACCAATTCTCTTTCTTGGATTTAAAGAAGAATAGGGATCTTGAAACACCATCTGTAAATCCTGCCTAATCTTCTGAAATTCGTTTCTTTTTAAATTAAGAATGTTTTTATTTTGATATAAGACCTCACCTGCAGTCGGTTCAATCAATCTCAAAAGGGTACGTCCCGTTGTGCTTTTTCCGCTTCCTGATTCACCCACCAGTCCATACGTTTGTCCTTCAAATAATTGAAAAGATACATCGTTAACCGCCTTCACCTGTGCCCCTGTTCGTCCCAATGGATTTCTGACAGGGAAGTACTTTTTTAAGCCCTTCACTTCTAATAATGGGGATAAAGGTTCTGTCAAAGTTTCACTGGGGCTAACTTTATTCATGATTTGTTCCTGCATGGCTACATCCACCCTCGTTTGCAATCTTTTCATGATACCAACACCGAACATTATGAGTCGGATGAACATTCACTAACTCAGGCATTTCTTCCCAGCATAGTTTCCCAGCATAGGGACACCTGGAGGCAAAACGACACCCCTTTGGCATTTCATGCAACGAAGGAACCGTCCCTTCAATGACATGCAAGTCTTGTGACCGATCGCCATCCATTTGCGGAATGGATTCGATTAAACCTTTTGTATATGGATGTAATGGGTTTGAAAATAGTGTTTCAACATCGGCTTCTTCTACAATTTGACCTAAATACATGACCACAACGCGTGAACATACTTCGGCGACCACACCAAGATCATGCGTAATGAAAATCACACTCATCCCGAACTCATCGTTCAATTTCATCATTAAATCCAGAATTTGTGCCTGGATCGTAACATCCAATGCTGTAGTCGGTTCATCGGCAATTAATAATTTTGGCTGGCAGGCTAATGCCATGGCAATCATGACCCGTTGCCTCATACCTCCGGATAATTCATGCGGATATTCATGAACTCTCTTTTCAGGAGCCGGGATACCCGTTAGCCTTAACAACTCAACAGCTTTTTCATAAGCAACTTTTTTTGGGGTTTTCTGATGAATCATAATTGCCTCTGCAATTTGATATCCAACTGTATAGACCGGATCCAATGAACTTAAAGGATCCTGAAAAATCATTGAAATATCGTTGCCCCTGATTTTTTGCATGTTCAACTTGGATATATTTAACAAATTTTGTTCATTGAATAGGATTTCGCCGTCATATTCTACTGTAAATTTTTCGTCGAACAATCTGAGAATGGACTGGGACATGACACTTTTCCCACAGCCGGATTCACCAACTACTCCTAAAATTTCCCCTTCTTTCAACTGAAAGCTAATCCCATTTACTGCCGTCACTCTTCCTCTTTCCGTATTAAAATGTGTTCGAAGATCTTTGATTTCCAACAGCGGCTTGTTATTCATGGAGTCCCCTTCCTTATAAATTAATAAACTCTACTAAATTATTTTTTTGCTTTATTCGTTTGCGGGTCCAAAATATCACGAAGTCCGTCACCAAATAAATTTAATCCCAAGACGGACATAACAAGACAGATTCCAGGGAACACAACCATCCACCATGCTTTAAAGATTACTAATTTCCCGTCATATAATATGTTACCCCAGCTGGGAGAAGGTGCTGGTACTCCCGCGCCTACAAAACTTAAAGCTGCCTCAGTAATGATGGTATTTGCAAAAATAAACGTCGCTTGGACAATCAGCGGACTTAATGTATTTGGAGCAATATGGGACCATATGATTCGCCAGGACGATGCCCCTTGTGCCTCCATGGCTTCAATATAAGTTTCCTCCCTCACAACTAAAGCAGCGGAACGGACCACACGGGCAATGTAAGGGATATAGACAACACTTAATGACAAAATAACATTTTTCGCACTTGGCCCTAATGCTGCCATCAGCGCAATCGCTAACAAAATAGGCGGAAATGCCATAATTCCATCGCATATTCTCATTAACACATTATCAAGCATTCGATAATAACTAGAATATAATCCTATGACCATTCCAAATAGAGAAGTTATAATAGCAACCAACAAACCCACGCCCATAGAGATTCGCCCTCCGTAGATAATTCGGCTTAACAAATCCCGCCCGAAATTATCCGTCCCGACCACATGGGTAGAACTTGGAGCATTCAGCCGATCATTCACAACCATTTCATATGGCCCAAAGGAGGTAAATAACGGACCTATCAACAACAGAATGATTAATAAAGAAAGAACACTCAATCCGACTACTGCTAATTTAT
This sequence comes from uncultured Bacillus sp., assembly GCA_963530265.1. Lineage (GTDB taxonomy): Bacteria > Bacillota > Bacilli > Bacillales > Cytobacillaceae > Neobacillus. Next base: position 31,224 of record CAUSCO010000032.1, on the reverse strand, counting down.
TGGCCCAAAAACGGCTGAAAAACAAGTTTCTCTGCTGTTTTTTTAAATGATTCCTGATTAAAACAAGTTCATCTTTTTTTACTAAAGTTTCCATCCCGGTCTCCTTTCTACTTTTGGCCCAATCTGATTCTAGGATCAATAATTCCATATAGTAAATCTATGAATAAGTTAATCAACACATAGGTCAAAGTCGCAAACAGGACAACACCTTGAATAACCGCATAATCCCGTCTTTCAATTGAATTAATGATGAGCTGGCCAATCCCCGGGATGTTAAAAATGGTTTCAATGACTACCGCACCCGTGACCATCACCCCAAATGTTTGGCCAATCACGGTTATAATAGGCAGAAAAGAGTTCCTTAAGGCATGTTTGTAGATCACATTCCATTCCTTAACCCCCTTTGACCTGGAGGCTTTAATAAAGTCAGCATTCAAAACCTCCAAAACCGATGAACGGGTCATACGGGCAATCATCGCGACTTGAATACTCCCTAAAGAAATAACAGGTAAAATTAAAAATTTTAAATAGGTCCAGAAACCTGTACTTAACGGCTGATAGCCGGCGACGGGAAACCAACGAAGTTTAACCGCAAACAATAAAATCAGTAATAAAGCAATTAAAAAGCCCGGGATGGAAATTCCCAGCAGAGAGACGACCATTAATGATTGGTCTTGAACAGACCCCCGGCGGGTGGCAGCAATGATCCCGATTGGAATCCCTATCACAATCGCCAAAATCTGTGCCAATATCGCAAGAGAAAGAGTAGGGCCTAAATGACTGATGATTGTACCGCCTACTGGTTCATGAAAAAAATAGGAGTTTCCTAGGTCCCCCTGAAACACACCCACTACCCATTGAAAATATTGTTCAACAATAGGATCATTTAATCCAAGCTCATTCCTTAATTCAGCCACCTGCTCTTTCGTGGCTGTATTTCCTAACATGACCAAGGCGGGGTCGCCAGGGATTAAATGAATAATAGAGAAAATAATGATGGATGCAATCAATAATATGGGTACAAGGGCTGCTACTCGTTTAAAAATAAAAGCCTTCAAAACTATCAATCCTTTCCTTTCAACGAGAATACATTGCATCACCTACTACTAACGTAATAGGCGATACAATCCTGATTATTTCTTTGGACTCTCCGTATTCCAAAGAATCGGTCCCTGAAAATATTTGTAGCCTTTTGCCTTTGTGTTATAGGCACTCATTCGTCCCACATCAGTAATTTTAATAACCGGTAAAAATTCATAGGAGTATGACTGCAACTCTTCCCAATACTTCTTTGCCTCATCCATGGATGAAGATGTTCTGATCGATTTTAGTAAACTATTAGTCTTCTCGTCCTTTGGTCCATCAAAGAATTTATCATTGAAAAATAATAATTCATTTGGCGTAACAGCTTGAGGTGAATCGATAAAATATAAATCCCATGAAGTAGGGTCATTATAAATTTTATTAATCAATGTCGCCCAATCGTAAACTTCTATTTTTACATTTAATCCAAGCTTTTCAAGCTGTTCTTTTAGAACGATTGCGCCGTTATATACATATTCGTATTCCCGGCTGGAGATAATTTTAACTTCCTCACCTTTATAATCGGCCTCTTTTAGTAACTGCTTTGCCTTTTCAAGGTTATGCTGGTTATAATTCTCTTTCCCTGCATCGCTATACCAGCCTCCAAGGTCTTTAGACATATAGCTGGATGATGGCCGGACGTTATTAACAAATGCACCTTTTGCAATGCTTTCCACATCTACTGCAGCATTTACTGCCTGGCGCATTTTCACATTTTTAAACAATCCATTTTTCTTATTAAGATAGACTAACGAGTACATATCGTAATTCCATAATGTTTTAATATCCGGGGTGCTCTTTAATTGATCTTCATAATCTGCAGATAGTGTATCAGTGATATAATATTGTCCAGTTTGAAGCCCTGCCGCTTTAGTAGAGGCATCTGATACGAAATCAAAATAAATATCATTGACCAATGCTTCTTTTTTCCCGGATAATCCGTCCGCAGGTGTACTTAATGGTTGATAATCCTTAAACTTCGTTAAATGAATATATTGATCTTGCTTCCATTCCACAAACTTAAAGGGACCGGTTCCAATATGTTCTTGAACTCCTGTTGCAGTTGCCTTTTCAATTACCTCTTTCGGCATAATTGCTGCCGCCTGAACGGTTGCGGAGAGTGCTGTCAAGGTCATAAATGAAGGATCTGTCAATTGTAGTTCTACGGTATAATTATCGATTTCTTTGAACGATACATTTTTTAAAAGGGCTTGGGCTGTTCTCGATTTTTCTAACCATCGGTTCATCGATGGCACCACATCTGCTGCGGTCATTTCTTTCCCGTTATGAAATTTAACGCCCTTTCTTAAATGGAAGGTGTACTTTTTACCATCTTCACTTTTTTCATATGATTCCGCGAGCATTGGGACAGGCTCAAATTTCGAGTTAAAAACAAAGAGAGTTTCATAGAGTTGTCTTGAAATATCTCTTGTCACAACAGCTGTTGCCATAAGGGGATCGATTGTAGGCGGCTGAGCTGAAATGGCAACCCTTAATTCTCCACCAGTAGCTTTCGTGCTTTTCATTGGACTATCAGAGGATTGATTGGTTGACTTGGAACTGCATCCGGCCATTGCTAACATAAAAATCAAAACCATTACAAAAAATCCATTCCTTTTAATGTACATCGTATCTCCCCTTTTCCATTCTTAGTAAGCGCTTTAATACTATCTTATAAAATCTGCTCAATTTGGAGGCGTTCACCGCTTGGTCCCCTGAAATGAGCATATCGCTCGCCATTTTGATATAATCTTTCGTCGAGCTGAATTTCATTTTCAAAAATGACGCCCTTTGACTCTAGAAAGGCCTTAGCTGTTTCAATATCCTCAACCAAGATCGAGAGATGGTCGATCACCCCATCTTTACGGTCCTTCGATTTAGAAATATCTGCAAATTCAATCAATTCTACTGTACAATTTCCATTGTTTAAAAAACATAATATCGTCCCATCTTCACGAACGTATTCACTCACGACTTTAAAATCCAATATATCCATGTAAAATTCTTTAGCCTTATCCATTTTGGGAACAAACATGGCCGCGTGTCCAAAACCGATGTAATTCAACTTTTCCATTCATAATCCTCCTATTTGATCCTGCCTGGGTAAAAATAATTTTTCAAATCCCCCCTGTTCCTAAACAAACACCTTCTGTTTATACTGCTCAACCACATCACGGTTAATATTGACACCAAGACCCGGTGCGGTTGGAACACTGATTTTTCCGTCAATCATTTGAATCTCATCATTGATCAGATCATCGCGGAAAGGATGTGGCGATTGATCAAATTCCAGCAATGGCTCTTCATTGGAATTAAAGGAGGATTGCGCCGTTGGAATCGATGCGAGAAATTGCAATGCCGCAGCCAGCCCAACACCTGTGCCCCATACGTGAGGAATGACCATCGTATTATAGGCTTGTGCCAAGGCAACAATTTTCTTGCACTCGGTAATTCCGCCCGCTGAACACACATCCGGCTGTAAAATATCTAAGGCGCCTGATGTAATCCAGTGCCGGTACTCAAGCTTGCCAAACGTATTTTCACCGGAGGCTAAATACGTTTTCGTCAGGTTCCGCAGCATCTTATAGCCCTCGATATCATCCGGTCTAAGTGGCTCTTCGAAGAAATGAATATTGGCCTCTTCACCCTCCAACAGGATTCGACGTGCGGAGGCGGTATCGTAAGCGCAATTGGCATCCAGTCCTATGATCACATCCGGTCCTAACGCCTCGCGGATTGCATAAACATACTCAAGGTCTGCTTTTACCCCGTAGCCAACCTTCAGCTTAAATGCCTTTATTCCTTTTTCCATATAGCCTTTTGCTTCTGCAATCGATGCATCCGGATAAGTTTTCCCCTTCATCCGATAAAAGCCCGTTGCATATGGAACGACCTCTGTACGAAAAGCACCGCCGATTAATTTATGTATTGGTTTATTAAGGGCCCGGCCTATGACATCCCACAAAGCAATATCGATTCCGCTCAATGCGTTAACAGCAGCTCCTCCGCCAAAAGGACGGGAAAGCTTAAACAATTCTTCCCACAAAACCTCGACATCAAAAGGATCTCTTCCAAGTAGCAACGGTTTGAAAAAGAACTCCACAAACGAGGCCGCGATTTGCGCCGGCTGTCTGCCGTGACATACCGACTCGCCCCAACCAATTACTCCTTCATCGGTCACTACTTCAATAAGCAGGGTACTTCTGTGGGTGGTCGTCCCTTCCCAAATTTGAAATGGTTCATCAAGCGGTTTCGATAATACATGTGTTTTTACATCCGAAATTTTCAAGTTAGTTAACCTCCCTAAATTCAAATCATTGATTCAATATCATTTCTTATTTGGAAATTAAGTTTATTATTTGGAAATTTAATATTATTATATTTTAGATTTTTTCTATTTTCAATAGCATTTGAAAAAATAATATAAATTTTCAGATAATTATAGTTGTAGAATGGCAATGCAGATGGTCTAACGGGCCAGCCAGCCTCCATCAACAACCAACACATGACCGTTCATATAATCTGAGGCCTTACTTGATAAGAAGACAACGACGCCCATCAAATCTGACGGATCTCCCCAGCGTCCAGCAGGAATACGTGATAGGATTTCTGTGTTGCGCTTTTCATCCGCCCTGATTGGTTTTGTATTGGCGGTGGCAATATAGCCGGGGGCAATGGCATTGATTTGGATATTATGCTCGGCCAATTCGTTGGCAAATGCTTTGGTAAGACCCGCAACCGCATGTTTACTGGCAGTGTACGGAGGGACAAATTTTCCGCCCTGAAAAGACAGCATGGAGGCAATATTGATTATTTTTCCGCTCTTTTGCTCCACCATAACCTTTGACACTTCCTGACTTAATAAATAGATCGAATTTAAATTAACCTCCATAACAGCATCCCAGTCCTCTTCCTTATACTCTAATAAGGGTGCACGAAGGATGGTACCAGCATTGTTTACTAAAATATCAATCCTACCATATACCTTTAGACATTCTGCCGCAATTTGTTTGACCGCTGTCCGATTACTTAAATCTGCTTGAAAATAATTGGCCCTGCTGTCGGTTTCTTCAATTAACTGCTTTGTTTCCTCCCAATCTCCACTTCTGGAAACAACAAAAAGATCGGCACCGGCCTTCGCTAATGCAACAGCATACCCTTGGCCCAAACCTTTATTCGCTCCTGTAACGATCGCCACTTTTCCGGCAAGACTGAAAAAATCAAGTGAAAATGCTGTCAGATTATTGGTCATCCTAAGAACCTCCCAAAATAGTAATTGAACTGCTAAAAGCAACCCCTCAGGAGCATATATTTCATGTCATGAGGGGGTTTTTGAATTGATTTAACGCAAATCTTCCATTTTCACCTGATCCATGTCGCTATAAGTAATATTTTCCCCACACATGCCCCAGATGAAAGTATAGTTGCTTGTTGCGGTTCCGGTATGGATCGACCAACTGGGCGAAATCGCTGCTTGTTCATTTTTCATCACCAAATGTCTGGTTTCATCCGGTTTTCCCATAAAATGAAATACGCGGGTTTCCGGTTCCATATCAAAATATAAATAAACCTCCATCCGGCGCTCATGGGTATGACAAGGCATAGTATTCCAAACGCTTCCCGGTGTAAGCATGGTTAATCCCATTTGCAGCTGGCAGCTCTCACAAACATTCGGATGCACGTATTGATAGATCCTTCGCTCATTTAAAGTATCTGGGGCACCCATCTGAAGCGGGTCAATTTTTTTGATATCAATTTTTACGGTAGGATACGCATGATGTGCTGGGGCAGAGTTAATGTAAAATTTTGCAGGATTACTTGAATCTTTGGATCGGAATAGTACTTCTTTTGTTCCTTTTCCAACATATAATCCGTCTCGCTGCTGCATGTCGTATTCAGTTCCGTCAAGTATGACAGAGCCTTCGCCACCGATATTAATGATCCCTAGCTCACGGCGTTCTAGGAAATACGAGACGCCTAATTCTTTATCAAGAGTAATGGTTAGTTCTTTTACAGCAGGGGTTACTCCACCAAAAATCATGCGGTCGACATGGGTGTAGGTTAGGTGAACCTTGCCTGCTTCAAATAATGTTTCAACAAGGAATTCTCTTCTCAATTCATCTGTGGTGTATTTTTTTATGTCCTCAGGATGGTGTGCGTAACGAGTTTCCATTTTTCTTTTCCCCTTTTTCAATAGATTTTTTATAAAGCTCTTAGCGGATAATTTCACCTTGGCGCCTTTCTGCAAATTGAAGAATTTCTTCTTCTGAGAAAATATTGCAGTCACCATGAACGGTATGTTTTAATGCCGAGGCGGCTGTTGCGAACGTAATAATTTGTTCAGTCGACAATTCCTCTACTATCCCCCAAAGAATTCCTGATGCAAATGCATCCCCTCCACCTACTCGGTCAACTATCGAATTGATCTCATGAACCTTTGATTGATACAATTCCCCATTTTTGAATAAATTGCCTTGAAGTCTATTACTCGAAGCAGATATTACGGTCCGAAAAGTAGAACAGATCCATTGAATGTTCGGATAGTTTTCGGTCATTTTTTGATAAAAATATTTAAGGCTTTCATCCTGTGATAATAGATTATCGGTCTTTTCCATCCCAAGTATATGAATAGCATCTAGTTCCCCAAAAGAACAAATATCTACATACGGAAGCAGGGGCATGATCGCCTTAGAAGCATCCTGGTGGTTCCAAAGCTTTGCCCGGTAATTAAAATCAAAGCTGGTTATAACGCCCATTTTCTTTGCCTTTTTCATAAAAAGAAGAACAAGTTCCCTTAATGAGGCCGATAGGGCAAGAGTGATTCCGGAAACATGAAAGAGGGAAGCACCGTTCAAAATTTCTTCAATTTTTACCTCATCTACCCCAAGCTGTGAGAAACTGGAGTATCTTCGGTCATACGTTACTTGGGCACTTCTCTCGCCAACAGCTGTCTCAAGATAATAGGCTCCTAAACGCTCTCCGCCTTTTAATAGGTAATTCGTTAAGACTCCATGAGATTTTAAATGGCGTTCCACTGCACTGCCAATAGGATTATCGGGGATCTTGCTTACAAAATAAGCTTGATAACCGAAGTTCGCTAAAGATACGGCAACATTTGCCTCGGCTCCGCCATAGTGGGCTGAAAGTTGATTGGCAGTCTTTAGTCTTTTTCCCTCTGGGGTAGAAAGGCGCAGCATGATTTCGCCAAGCGTAACGACTTTTTTCATCCTAGCCCCTCTCTTGCTTCCTTTACTTTTTTCATATACTGGCTGGCATACTCCGTAATTTTTTTAAAATCTCCTGTTTTCGCAGGTGCCAGGAGATTACCGCCTACACCAACAGCAAAACTTCCATTTTGAATCCATTGCCTGATATTATCCAGGCTGACTCCACCGGTTGGCATGATATTCACTTGTGGAAGTGGAGCCTTTACTGCCTTTATGTACTCAGGACTATAGACGCTGCCAGGGAATAGCTTTATAATTTTGACACCATACTCCAAGGCGGTTTTCATTTCGGTAATGGTCATACAGCCGGGCATATAGGGAATCTGATATAAATTGCAAAGCTTTGCGGTCTGTTCATCAAAACATGGGCTGACAATAAATTGGGCACCAGCCAGAATTGCTATTCTGGCCGTAACCGCATCAAGAACAGTACCAGCTCCTATTACAACATTGCTGTCATGATAAGTTAGGGATAATTCTTTTATTATGGATTCTGCATCCGGCACAGTAAAAGTTACTTCAATCCCAAAGATTCCCCCTTTTATGCAAGCTTCCGATATTCGGATGGCTTCTTCCTGGGAATCAGCCCTTAAGATAGCAACTACTCCACAATCAGAAATCCTTTTTAAAGTTTCTAATGATTTCCTACTTCCTCCTTTTTAAAAAATTTCCTATTTGGAAATTTCATTTATTATTTGGAAATTTATAATTATTATATATAATAATGTAAGCCATTACAATATTAAGTTTGCATTATTTAAAATTATTAATCTATTCTGATGGCAAGTAGGTTAAAATGATGAAGCATTGGAAAGTTGTAGTGTAATTTTAAAAAAGGTGGGAAATAGCTAGAGGGGAACGGAGAGACAATACCCAACTAGTTCTAATGATTTCATCACTTCCTCCTTTTTAAAATTTCCTATTTGGAAATTGTTTTTATTATTTGGAAAATTTATAATTATTATATATAATAATGTTAGCCATTACAATATTAGATTTGCATTACAAACTATTAATCTATTCTGATAACAAATAGATTAAAATGATGAAGCATTGGAAAATCGTAGTGTATTTTAAAAAAGGTGGGAAATAGCTAGAGGGGAACGGAGAGACAATACCCAACTATTAACTTAAAAGAAAATAGCCCCCTCAGTATAGAAAAAAATGACTATTTAATAAATGGAGTGGGATTAATGATGGAAAAACAACCATATGGAACAGTGCTTCTTAAAGCAGCCAAAATTTTGGACTTTTTATCAGAATGTGAAAGTCCTCAATCATTAAATACGATTGCTAAAAAATCTGATCTTACCAACTCAACAGCCTTAAAGATTTTGGATACTTTACTTTTAATAGGCTATGTAAATAAAGATGCAGAATCAAAAAAGTTCAGCTTGGGCCCGTCCATCATCAAATATGCCAGTAAGGCCATTAATCAATTAGATATCAAACAAATTGTTCAGCCACATTTGGAAAAACTACAAGAAAGAACAACAGAAACCGTACATTTTGGAGTTATAGATAAATCGAGTATTCTTCTAGATAAATCAAATATTGTATATATTATCAAAATTGAAAGCAAAAATCCTGTTAGTTTATACACTCGAATCGGGAATAGTATCCCATTGTATTGCTCAGCCATGGGAAAAGCTATCTTGGCTGACCAAACCTTGGATGAAATAAATCATTATTTATCCACTACCAACCTTGTAAAAATAACAAAAAACACAATTACTACAAAAAAAGCTTTTCTTGAAGAAATTGAAAATATAAGGCACCTTGGGTGTGCCTTTGACAATTGTGAGAATGAGGATGACGTGTTCTGTATTGGAGCGTCAATTACATTAAACGGAAAGAATTATGGAGCTTTTAGTGTAAGTACCCCTAAATATAGAGCTAACGAGGAATTTATTCAAAAAGCCATAAAAGAAATTTTAATATGCAAATCTGCAATAATAAGCGACCTCGAACAGAAGTAGGTTGATCTTCATACAAAAAAATGAACAGCTTTTTCCTCAAAAATGTGCATGCGATGGAGGGCACTACGAAAAGGTTTGAAATGTTAAGTAATGTTAAAAAAACAGCCCCTAAATTATGTTTTCCATAATTTGGGGGCTGTTTTTGTTTTGAATTTCATCAAATACTCCTTTCCCTACTAGGAAAGGGCTTCTTTTAGCTTTATTATCCTTTTTACATTTAACTTGCAAAATTAATTTTTATACCAGTTGTGATAGTTTTACCTGCAAGAAAATATTTATTAGTTTCCATAGGCAACACCTCCAAGGGATTGTTATTTTTTATCACTTAACAATCCCTTTAGTATGTCTTATGAATTTTTAACGCTGTCTTTCAATACTTTCCCTGGTGCAAATGCAGGAACTTTAGAAGCTGCAATCTCAATTTCTTCACCAGTTTGTGGGTTTCTGCCTTTTCTTGCGGATCTATCGCGTACTTCAAAATTTCCGAAACCGATTAACTGAACTTTATCGCCATTTTTTAATGAGTCTGTAATGATCTCAAATACAGCTTCAACTGCTTTAGCAGCATCCTTTTTTGTTAATTCGCCTTTTTCTGCTACTGAGTTTACTAATTCTGTTTTATTCATTCTTTTATGTATCTCCTTTTGCTAGTGCTTTTAATTCTAGGGTTCTCCTTTATTCTACCATGAGGAAAAACAGATTTCATTAAATCAATTCACTTCTGCAAAATAGCAAATAAGCGGCTTCCGCTTTTTATATTTTTTTAGTTGGCAAGATTCTAAAAATCTTTTACGTCGATCATCCTCTTCGGCCTGGACTCTTTCTATCTCTATTTCTTGCAAACGTATTGCTTCATACGATGTCATTTAAATAAAAATCAATGTCAAAACATATTAAAAATCGATTAACTTTTTTATTATAAAAATGACATAGTTCTTTATTAAATTTTGGCATAGAAAAACCATTTGTTGCATGATTTATGCAACAAACGGTATCAGTTCGACATTAATTTATTTAGGGCATTTCCTAAATGCTGCATCAATTTCTGATGTCTCAATCCCACGTGTATTATCATTTACAGATGATACACTGCCATTAAAAACTTCAACGCTTTTTGTAAACTGCATATCGTCTTGGCAATTGTACCAATAATAATTCACAATTTTATGTCGAGAATCAAGTTGTAATTCATTAACTCCTGTTGTGTCATCAAAAACCTTCTCTTCATCAGCCGTTCCCCACTTAGTTTTATCAATATACCTTGCATCCATACCCACATAGGGTGCATCTGAATTAACTGCCTCACTGTAATTATAGGAATTGTCCCGTTCTTCCTGTTTTTCATAATCACTAGAAGTTATAGCACGATACAACTCTTCTTTTTCTTCTTTTTGTATTTTGGCAATTTTTATTGAATCTAATGTATCCAATATAAAAATTGTGAGAAATAACATAATAAAGACTGTAAAAATCCCTTGGATTGCTATCTTTTTTAACTTTTTTTCTCCCTCCTTTATATGCTTCAGGAGACGTTTAGCCATAAAACAAAGTGGAATAACAATGCACATTAAACCTATAATTAATCCTTGCCATCCCATAGTAAACCATATGAAAAAAAATGTAATAATTAACGTAATACAAATTATATTTAAAATATAGCCAAACATAATAACACCTCTAGTAGTATCTTTATACTCAATATCTAGCTAAACTTTATCATATATAAGTCGGAAAAAGCACGTATCGATATTTTCGACACATGCTAAAAATTAATGCTCAAAACAAAGATAAAAATCAAAAATAAAGAGCTCCAGCATTATATCCTGGAACTCTATAAATTGTTATACAGTGTAAATTCCGAAACTTTTAACACATATCCATCTTGACCAGTTTTCTAAAATTTTTAATTTGAAATTCAATAAATTTCATTTTTATCACCTTTTACACAATTATTGATTAGATTCTTGCGGTGTTTCTTCAATGCACTCATTAACAAGCCGCAATAATACTTTCATTTTATCAATCTGATTTGACATAAAGACAATCCCATTTAATAGAATCAACCAGAATACTATAAACAGTAAAGCATTTAATGATACTATTGTGGGAGTGAAATTTTTAAAATTAAAAATGGTCAGGACAGTAGGAACTATTATCCCTAAAAGAATAGTCTGTGTTGTATTAAGTATAGAAGTATATTTTTGACTGGACGTTTGTGTTTCTAGATAATATTTAAACCCTTTTAATTCCATATCTGATGGATAATATTGTTTTATTTTCTGCTTCGTTAATTCATAATTATCGTGGAACTTAGCAGGATTGAACGATTTTACTTCCTGCAGATCGCTATACAAATCAAGTACAATATTTGTATCCCCTAACCATGTAAGCAAAGAATAACTTCTCTGTTTTCTCTTTTCGTACCAAGTCAACCCTTTTTCTACAATAATATGGATTAGCCAAGTCAAAAAATTGATTATAACGAGAGTTATTAGTAATGTGACTAGATACTGTGTAACTGATAATATATTTATTTTAGTGAAATTGACTTTTTGGAGAGATGTTATTAATACAAGAAGACTCATTACTGTGTGAATTATTTTTTGCATTATTAATTCCTCATTAATTTTTAAAATTAAACACCCTAATATTTATATTTCGACAAATTTCATATATTCCCCTCTAACGAATTAGAAAAATTGGAGGATTTATTCCAAATCAAATTGTAATTTCGCTCTTTGAAAAAATCTTTATACAAGATTTTTGAAAGTATTAAAATATAAATCTCTCCTAGTATAAAATTTAAAATTGCATTTTATAATGTTCAATACCATATAATTAGGGGCATCCAATAGATGCCCCTACTGTTATCTTAATAAAGATGAACGGATATTCATCTAGTCATTCTATTTCTTAAATCACATTTTATCTTTCATGGTATTTATATCTATGTAAATCTTACCCATTGTTTGAGCAGCTTTAATTTTACGATCTAGAATTTCTTTAAAACTAAATAACCCCTCAACTACAAGAATTAAATCAGCTCCATCTATTAAAATTGTATTGAGTGCCTTACCTCTTACTAAAGCATTTACAGAGTCTGCTGAAAATCCGTTTATTGAAATAAATAAACCTCTGCCATACAATTTACCTTCAACTTTATAGGCAAATTGATATAATGCATTAGATGCGGTTAAGGAGTCCTGCCATTTTGCTTCTAAAATATAGTTTTCCCCATCATATTTTATCGTTCCATCAATCTGCTCTCCGATTAACTTAATTGGATCAGAAATAGTGAGAGATTCATAAATTGATAAATCTCTCAGGAAATTTTCTAATAAATATCCTCTTTGTTGTAGAGATATACTTTTACCGAACTCGTCCTTACCTTGATAAAGATTAAAATATTGTTTTTTTAACTGTTCCATTGTATTTTTCTTACTATAAATTTCCTTTTCCTTTCTCTCACGTTCTTCTTTTTGCTGTTTTATCTTTGCATCTCTGATTTCTTGTAGTTGCTTTAAATGGTTTATATTTCGAATGGCTTCACTTTCATCCAATTTCTTTAGCTTTTTAAAATAGTACGGATCAAAATGTTCCCAATTCACCAATGCATGTAACATACTTCTAAATTGCCCTATCCCACCATCAGTACGTTTAAAAAGATTATTAAATACAATATCAATAATTTGTGATCTACTTATATTTAATTCTTCAAAATTTATTACATTTTTTATGTCATTTTTTGTACACCCATTATTGTAAAAAAAAGATATTATATCTTTTTTAGGCCAAAAAATAGATAAGATACAAGTTCTCATAGAATCTGCAATATCTTTTGGGAAAACTGTTTTCATTTTAGCACCTCTCATATACTGTAAATGCTAGGTTGATTCTATGGCGTAAAGGAATATTAAAAAGAAAACATATCAACGATATTCTTTCTAACTTACTCTTTTTATTAACATTAAGGACAATAGAAAAGATACTCTATAAAGCTTTCACTGAAATTTTATTTTAATAGGACTCATACCAAAATACCCATCAATTTATTAGTTCCTTGAGGAAGACCAGATTTAAAATCTACCTGCTTTATTGATTTCTTTGTATTACCATGTGAGTGCTCACAAAAAAAGAGGCCTCGATAATTATTATAAGAGACCCTAGATGTTATATCTCTGTAAACTAAGTAGTTATATGAGTTGTAGTATATCATTCTAATAAGTTTTTAAAATTTCCTTTTAACAGAATGGACATTTCATCGCTATCACATGCCCTTATATTCGCGAGTTTTTTTATTAATTCATCTACAAATGACAAATGATAATTACTATGTGTATCTTTGGTAAATGGGCCGTCACTTTCTATTAGAAGCCTATTAGTTGGAATTCTTTTAATTATGTTTTGACCTTTCTTACTATTAACCATATCTCCATTAATTGAAAAAAAGTAATTGTTATCAATTGCCTTTTCTAATTCAGTCAAATTACCACTGAACCAATGGAGTATAACCTTACCATTGAAACTTGACCCTATTATTTCAATTACTTCTTTTGCTGCACTTCTAGAATGTATACTTAGAATTTTCCCTCCATAATTATTGCATTCATTAATAATTTTTTTAAATGTATCTACTTGTAATTTCCTAGAGTATTCATCAGTTTTTTTAAAATCTAATCCTATTTCACCTACATATCTACAATCCTTTAACCTTTCAAAAAACAAAGGTATTTGCTCTGTATATTGATTAATTAGTTCTGGGTGCAAACCTAGAGCAAATCTTATATATTTTTGATCTGTATACTTTTTTATTGCACGATCAAATAAAACAGGTAAATTTGTAACTGCAATGGTATAGGATTTGAAATCTGTTATGTGATTGATAATTTCAGTATCGTTAGGATACAAATCTAAATGTAGATGTACGTCATGGTAAAAACTTTTCACTATGACCCTCCAAAAAACTATTTAATTCTGCCATACCTCTAAGATATAATTCACTAAATTCTTTTATATTATCAGTAATTGGGCCTGAAGTCTGTATAGTTAAAAAAGGAAATTTGTGTTCAAATTTTCTTAAACCAATCAAGTAAGATAAGTAGTTACTCGTTGCAGTTGGTCCATTTTCGTCCCGATATCGCGTTTTATCCACTAAGTTTGAAGCTTTGATTGCGGCTCTCCTTATAATACATGGTAAACAAGTTCCACAATGAAGAGCTTCAGTTTCACCTTTCATCCTTCCCTGATCAGGGTGAGAACATGACATTGTATTGACTATATTCTCTTCCAAAAAAGATATTTCCTTACATTCTTTAACCATTTCACCTTTTGTTTTAAACTGATAAGGATTTTTTATATCAACCTTAATATTAATTGCTTTTAATAAACTTTGTAATAAATTTAAGTAATGTGGATGGGTTGTTCTCGTGCTACTACTTCCTAATCTAGAATTGGTAAGGGGGATATTTAATGAAATAAGCCCATTTTCAGGAATAATTAAGGTAATATCGCTGTCAAAAGTACTAGCTATCGAAATTGCATGAGCAAAGAACATAAAGGACCTTGTTCTAGTTGTATCTTCAATGCCGTTTTTTGCACTTGCATAAAAAGCCAGAAAATTACTATCTTTTATACTGTATCTTTCTATTAACTTTGCTTTTAATAAATCTTGATATTCTTTTACACCTTTTCCGCCACCATAGTGACTTACAAATAAAGTTCCATTTTCTTTGCTGTCCTCAGCTAAAATATCAACAGCACCTATAAAAGAGTCAAGACCGCCTGAAAACATACATATTTTATCTACTTTTAAATCACTAAAGTTCCTCTCTTCCATTTTCTCCTTAAATTTCTTCTCTATTTTGGTTAGACCTCGTTCTCTGAATTCTAACTCCCATGTATCCCCACTCAAAAAATTTAAAATATTTTCTAATACACCTTTATTTTCATACCACTTATCAACTGCTATAACGGGAAGATACAACTTAATATTTCTAGACCAGCAATCGTCTGCTAAATCTCTTAATAAAATTCTATCAGCACCATAGGCAAAAAGAGATATATATAACAAATCCAAACCGGTATTTGTAAAAAAATTTGGTAGTGACTCCAGCTGCTTTCTCCAAAACGTATAAGTAAAAGATTTATTATCATTAATATTGCATTCTATGAAATCTTCCTCAATTCTGAAACTATCCTCTGAATCAAGTTTACAAATAATATTTGTAATTTTCACATATATCCCTCCAGTACTTCATAACATTCTTTATATGTTTCTTCAATAACAGTATGTATACTTAAATTATAGTAATCTAGTTTATTAAAATTTACTTCTTTCAACTTTAATTCAACTGATTCCTTAATATAATCCTCAAACTCTTTTTCCTTGTCTAAAGCAGTTTGTGGGCTATCTGCATACTTCTCAAATCTACTTTGTAAATCATTTAACATCCTCTCAAATATGTAATTATTTATAAAAGCAGACATCACCTCATTGAAAATGTCATCATTAAGACTATCAAGAGATTCTAACGTCATACCATTCTCTTCTATATATTCATACAAGTGAGATAACGCTTCAATGGTTGCATTCTTCGCAACTATGTCCTCCTTTGTATTAGAGGAACCTGCTATTACATTAACTATCTCAGATAATAGTGATTCAACACTTTTTCCTTTATATTCAATTTTTAGACTTTCTAAAGTCTTAATTATGCCATTTGCAGCAATGCTAGAGAGAAATTGACCTAACCTCACAGTTGATCCTCTACCTGAAACCGCCCTAACAGCAGCGGTCCTAGAACCCCCCAATGCCTTGACATAATTTCTTATTACTCTACCTCTATTGTTGGTAGTACCAGTTATATACTGAGACATCACTTTTTTTGTTTCCTGCCATGATCCAACAGGAATCTCATCAAGCTCAATATTATTATCTTTTTTTTCTTGGCTTTCTTCATCACCCTCAGTATTATCGTATTCATCTTCAAACCCCTCTGGCAACAAGGGGTTTCTGTCTTTTGGACCATTATATATACTAGATGTACCCATTTATTATTCTCCCTTTTGAGTAAATATCTTTTCTATCGCAGTAGCAAGTTTTGTGTTCTCTTCACTCCATTTACTTGACAATTCTATTATTTCCATTTTCTTATTTGTAACCGTCATGAATCCCTTAATAATTGGTAACATTGGTAAAGTTATTTTTTCTCCATGAATCGAACTTAGGTCATTTAATACATTTGCATATAGAATTTCCCTTGTTTGCCCCCATTCAAGATATGATTTCAGTAAATCTTTATCAATTTGTGTATCACTGATTATTGAATTGAAAACAGTTTGAAGTATATTTATTGCTTCATAGTCATTTACTTCAATAGCTTTTTGGATTGCTTCATTTTTTGAAGCCCTCGACTTACTCAAAAGCTTTTCTATTATTTGCATTGCATTAGGACTTAATTTTTCTGTACTAAAGCTAACTTTCTCTGATAAAGATTCACGTGCAAAATAAAAGTATGGCCTTAAATCAATTTCATTTAATTTCGGGTCTATTTCACACCATTCTCTAACCCACTTATCTTCACTCCATACTTTTAACTCATTTTTATCATCAATCTCAAGACTCTCCAGCTGCCTCAACTCTTCAGACTTTCCATTACCCTCACTACCTAATGCGGCTATTTTTCTAAATAAAGGTGTTTTAAAATACTCTAATAACATGATTTTAGCCAAAACTTTTCTATCTAGTTGAATATTCTTATAATTGGCCATTTTTTCTCTCATCGCCAAGGAATTTAAGAACCGCTTACAATGTCTTGGGTTACCATTTAGTCCGTTTGATAGAACAGCAGATAATTGTTTTGCTATAGATATACTTTCTTTTACTTTGTCAGCTATTGCTGGTAGCTCCGACTTAATTAATGAGTATGTGATACTAAAATCTAAGAAGCTTTTTAATTTTTCTCTTTTAAGAAACTCAATAATCTCCTTGAATTCCTCTGGGGTTAAATCTTTCTCAAATAAGAGACAGGTAATATAAAATTCTACTTCCTCTTTATTTAATCTAGGAATTCTTATCGGGTATTGGATGATTTTTTCAAGATACTCTTTACCTATATTAATTTGTTGTCCTTCTATCTCATCAAATTTCCTTTTTACTGCATACGATATATGCCGTTCATCTGCACCTATAATAAAAACTGAATTTCCTGTAAATAAAAACAATCTTATGGCTTCTAATGTTTCTAATATAGTATCTGGATTACATCGATCAAGTTCATCAATAAATACAACTAGTCTATTTATATTTGTTTCTGCTAGTAAGTCTGAAAAATTTTGTTGAAATTGCTTTATATTTTCGCGAATTTCCTTATTACTTAACTCATCCTGAATGGCCTGAATAGCAGTTTCTTGATCAATCTCCTTACCAGCATCACCTAACTTACCAAATAGATTTTTAAGTGTTAATTCAGTAACCGTACCAATCCCGCCAGTTACTAAGAAATCAATACCATATTTAGCACCATTCTTTAACAATTTGAATTTGTCTACACTCTTATACAGACCTGTGATGCAACTTTTCGCTTTTGCTGTTAAAGTTCTTTTCGACTGAATCGTATCTAAAATAGTACCCATTAGTGCTGTTTTAGCATCTTCATAGCCCTCAAATAACCAGCCATTAAAGATTATACAAACAGTATCATCTTCTTTCTCCTGAAACTCCTTAATACTCATTCTTATTAAACTTGACTTTCCACTTCCCCAATCTCCATAAACTCCTACACTTGAAGGTAATAACGCCTCATCTTCAATAATATCTTTAAGCATTCCTATTAAGTAATCAAAGTCTAGGAAATCTATTTCCGTTTCGCTATCTTTCCACATATTAATTCCTCCTTTAGTTCATCCCATCTAATTTTGACTAATTCATATTTATACCATAGAGTAAAGTAAATGGAGAAAAATTCACATATTTCAACATAATTATACACAAATATTATGTATAAATTGACAATTTTAGGTTTATATATTTTAAAAGTGGCATTACTGAGGTATAGAAAAACGGTTAGGTTTTACTTCTTTTTTTAAAATCAAGCATAAAATTTCCTAAAAAAAAATAAAGCATAAAGTTTCCAAACGGAAATTTTATGCTTTACGTCACACAATCCATCAGTTCGGTGTATTGTTCTCCACTTCCGTCAATCATTTGGTGCCAAAGTTCAATTTTTTCAGCTGGAACGCCTATATCCAATAAATGAAACAAGCATGCCATTGAGTCTTTCCCACCGCTTTCCGAGACGATTACATGGTCATAATCTTCAATTGGAAAGAGTTCTATTTGTGCAGAGTTTTCCACTTTATTTTCAATGGCTATGTCAAAGTCCATTTAAGATAATTGATGCATACTATTTCCCCCCTTGCTTATGAAATCCATTCATGATTTATATAAACATTTCTTAATGGTTCATGCGGTTCAATCCACCGTAAGCCGGTAATAACCTTTTGAGCAGACTCCCGTGTCATGGTATCAAAATCACCGTTTGGAAATTTAGAGTAAAAGTAATTGTGAACAAATTCTCTTCCTCTTAACTCCATCATTTTATTAATTCGGATTAATTGTTTTTGGGTTGGCTTTTGAATAGAAAGGTAGCGCTGATAAAAAGCTGATTGAAGGGATTTTATTTCTTCAAAATCCTCATCGAGTATCCCTGGTTCATACATACAATCTGAAAACCAGTGGGTGCCGTCAAATCGGAGACACCCTACCTCAAAAGATTTAAATCCTTCTCCGCCACTGCCTTTAAAATCTTCTAATGAAGCAAATTCTATATCATTCATATAGAAGGAATTTGGTATAAATCCACTATTCTTTTCAAACACATTCACTCCATCAAGACCAACTCTCACAGCAATCTTAAAACCCTCAACACAGCGTATATCTTTAAAAGCCACTGTCATTTCGTTTCTCGTTTTAAAGATCCAATTTGGAAATTTACTTTTCATAGCAGCTCCCACCTTCCAAACTGAATATATCTAGTTCATTCAGTTTTGGTGAAGTTAAAGCATAGGCATACTTGCCTAAGCAAAACACTTCTACCGCTTCAGTAATGGGTGTATTCGTTTCAGAATTGGTAAAAAACTCAGTATGATAGGGGTTGTATAACACCTTCACTAAGTTTTCTGGAAGTTCCTCATTAATCGAAACCAGTTCCCCTCTTATAAAAGCATGGACCCGCTTACGACGTTCTTTGATCGTTTTCTGTCTTCCACTCTCCGAGACAACAAATCGAGCATTCCTGATTCGAACCGTACTACAATGTGCCAGTACGAGCCCGCTCTTTGCACACCGAATGCTATAACCATTATTAGTATGAAGATTTCGATAGATGTCAATCTTACTTTCAATCTCCACTTTCCTATCCTTATATGGTTCAAAGAATTTCTTATCGGGTTGCATACTGCTTCCTCCTGAAATTGAAAAAGGTAAAGAAACAAGTGGTTCCTTTACCTCTCACAAATTTTTATTTAGCCCTAAGTAGCAAACGCTTCTTAATATTTTTTAAATTATGCCCCTATTACTTTATTTCCCCATAGTTGAACTTTCGGTAAATCCCAATCCTCAATATATTGAGCTAGCCCAACTCTACGGTTTCGAGATTGCCGATAATCCATCATTCCCACTAATTGATTAATGAGATTACGAGGATAGCGAATCTTCACTTTTCCTTCCCAATTTTGAATGTATGCTTCATCCCTTTCCGGAATAAGAGCAAGTCCTTGAAATTGGGAAATGGTCATCTTATCACCTTTACTAGCTGCATGATTATAATAATAAATCTGAGGTTCATTTTTAATGGATTTCACTTCACACAATTCAAAGAGATTTCTCTTTTTATCATAAGATTCCTTAAGACATATAAAAAATAACTGTCCAACGGAAGGTTGAATACCATTGATATCCCCCCATATTTCTTTCATATGCTCATATTTATAGTAATGTTCAAAAATACCATCAATGTTCGCTGGCTCCTTGGCTTGATAATCCTTTAATTTACCGTGAACCTGACTCCAATTCAGTACTTCATCTACCACTTCATATTCATCCGTTATGGGCCCAGAATACTGGTCATGAACATAATACAAATTTAATAGTTTATGACGCTTTATTTTGTACATACCTTCCCTCCTAATAATTGCTACCTGGTACAAATTGTTCTTTACCATTCGGCTCTTTAATCTTGCCAATTAATCTGCCTTCCTGATTAAAGCGGTGTACTCTGCTAAAGGAGAGAAATTCCTGTACTTCGTTTTCCTGGTTCTCCGTATCACCAAGCACAGTTTTAGCTGCTGTCACAAATCCTTCGACTGCTTTAGTCTTTACTTGTTCAGATAACTCGTTGAATTTTAACATGACTTATCCACCCCACCAATTTTATTTTGGCAACTCTAATTAATACATTCCGCCTTCGTAAAAAACTTCTTCTGTTTCATAGACTTCGACCTTTCCAATTACTATGCCTTTAGCATTGTATCGTTGAGTCTCACTATTAGAAGAAAGAAGAATTTCAACTTCATCTCGATTCATGCCATCCCAATCAAAGTCAAATGAGACTGCATCAAACATAAATCCCTCTATGGCCACGTTTTTGGATTCAGATGAAAGCTCAGAGAATTTTAGCATCTTGTTAATCGTTGGATTAAATTCAATCTCCCTCTTATTCCTCCTCAATATGTTTTTGTCATGCCCCATAATTATTTTGGTAAAAACCAATCCTCCTTTCAAAAAAAGCAGACTTTGGAATTCTGATTTAGACACAATGGTAGTGTCAAAAAATCAGTCCAAAGACTGCTTATTTAGTAGAATCACACTTTAGTAGTGCTAGAAAAATCAAAAAATAACGACAAGATACAGGCTAATTAAACCGATTATATTTATACTAAACAATGAAAAGTATGCTCATTCCCTAAGTGTACAAACCTACTCAATTTTCCTTATATTTCCTATGAAATTCAACTAATAGACTTGGTTTGTTCAATCAAATTACCTGTTCCATTGGCTAAACATGAGTATAAATTTTATTAATATTTTACATTTGTTGAGTAAGCGTTAATCAAAGTGCATTGAACATCTACTACTTAGGCATCGTATTCACAATCAATCCAATATGGGTAAAGTAATTCATGACTCCGAAAAGAACAAAGATAATGCCTGCAATTGTCAACAAGAACCGAACTGTTTTAACAAATTTGCGTTTGGTTTAGCTGTTAGAACAAATGGGAATAGTACCGCACCAATTCCTTTGATCGATACAGTATAGAAATAAAAACGGCTTCAACCATTGGATAATCAGCTAAGAGACCAGAATTCGGTTCTTGGGGTGGTGCGGCAAACAACTGGAATCTTAACACCAGCAAAGGCGATTGAAATGAGTGCAATTCCCATTGCAGCGCCAAAATATGATATCGGTTTGAATAATGTTGGAATTTCTTTCATTAACATACCTGAAACAGCCTTTGGATCATACATATCGATACCTTTTAAAATACATCGTTGATTTTCTCCATAATAGGATGGAAACAGCCAATAGTAAAACACCAAATCCTAGGGTCGGCTTACCAAAAATAATATCATCAAATGGGAATCCTACTTTAGATAACGGCCATGTAAGACCTTATGAACTTATTGCCGCGTGTACGGCCATTCTTGTCATACATTCCTCGGTATTAGACACAATGTGTGGTGTAACTACGACATTATCTAATTGATATAATGAGTGATCCAATGGCAGCGGTTCTGAGGAGAATACATCCAAAGCGGCTCCCTTAATTACTTTATTTTGTAAGGCTTTGATTAAAGTCGGTTCATCGTCCCATTAAATTAGCCTCGTCTTTGGTGGCCACTGGGAAACTCACTGCATCCTATGAATGCCGGACTGGATTTAATTTGAACTGAGCCTCTAAGGCACCGGCCCTGAGATATATTTTTCATAAATAAACCTACTAATGGTGCCCCGAAAGTAAATAATTGAAACCGCTCTTTCCTCCTTGAAATCAGCCCAAACTACCTTTGAGAAAAATGATCTAAAAATGCTTTCTCAACTAATCGCAGCCTTTTTTAATCAAACAGAGGAAACAGAAAACCCCCCCAATTTTAAATGGGGGGTTCTATTTTCTTATAAAAAGTCACTAGTATGACCGTTTATTTCGATTACGCAAAAACGTTGGGATTTCAAGTGAATCATCTTGTCCGTATAGTTGCCGATTATCATTTACTATCTGTTCTTCTGGTAATTGTTGGTGAGATTCATGTTCCTGCAACTGTTCTTCTTGTTGAACACGTTCAGATCTTGAATGAGTATTGACTCCCTGTAATATATTAGGTGTAAAGTTTCTAGTTTGGCTGTTTTTGTCTACAAAGCCTGTTGCTATGACAGTAATCATTATTTCATCTTTTAGGTTATCGTTAATAATAGAACCAAAAATCATGTTTAATTCGTGGTCCGAAGCAGATGCGACTAAATCTGCTGCTTCTTGCACCTCATAAAGACTTAAATTACTACCGCCTGTGATATTCATAAGAACTCCTTGGGCACCATCGATGGAGGTTTCCAATAATGGACTAGATATGGCCTTTTTGGCTGCCTCAATTGCACGATCCTTACCTTTTGCAACGCCAATACCCATAAGGGCAGTACCTTGGTTAGTCATAATTGTTTTTACGTCAGCAAAATCAAGATTGATTAAACCTGGCACTGCAATTAAATCCGAGATTCCCTGTACGCCCTGGCGTAGGACATTATCTGCCTCTCGAAAAGCTTCAACCATAGGTGTTTTTTTGTCGACAATCTGTAATAAACGATCATTAGGGATAATAATTAGGGTGTCTACTGCTTCTCTCATTAGCTCGATGCCCTCTGCTGCATTTGCTGCTCTCCTTCGACCTTCAAAACCGAAAGGCCTTGTAACGACCCCAATTGTAAGTGCTCCAAGCCCATGGGCAATTTGCGCAATTGCTGGTGCAGCCCCTGTTCCCGTTCCACCGCCCATACCGGCTGTTACAAAGACCATATCGGCACCATCTAATACCTCCTGTAGCTGCTTCTTACTCTCTTCTACTGCTTTTCTTCCTACCTCAGGGTTGGCACCTGCTCCCAAACCTCTTGTCAAGGAAGCACCAATTTGCATCTTAATTTCCGCCTTTGATAGATTAAGAGCTTGCGCATCAGTATTTACTGCAATAAACTCAACACCTTGTATTCCATCCTCAATCATCCGATTAACTGCATTGTTTCCTCCGCCGCCAACCCCAATTACTTTAATTCTAGCTACTTGATCTATATTCATGTCAAAATCCCACATTAATGTTCCTCCTACCTTTGCAAAAATATTGCTTCATTTTTCAAATAATTAATTAAAAACGAATGGTATTAAATTTCGTTAGTATTTATTTTCGACTATTTATTTATTTTAGCAAAATAATATAGCATTTTATATAGTACTTCTGACCACTCCTAATCAAGTTAGTAAGTCCTTCATGCACCAAAAAAATGATCGATAGTAGTATTTTAACAAGAGATATGATTTTTTAATAGTAAATAAACCTATTTAATTTAATAGAAACGCTTATTTTTAATAAATTACTTAATTGGAACAATATCTCTAATCTTCTCAGGATAAATTAAACACAAAACTGAAAGAGATTTAACAGTAAATTGATTAGGTTGAAAAACAAGTGCTAGCTGAAGCAGTATTGTTGCTATGGATATGCTAGCAAAAATAAAGCAGCTTACTATTTTGGTGATACCATATTATTTTCTGAATTATTGACTCTTTTTTTACCTTATGTCAATTTAAAAAGGTATTATATATTTAACTGCTATAGACTACTAGAGGTGAGGAGCTGCCTTAATAATGAAACAAAAAATTATTGCCTATAACTTTGAGTTAACAGAAGTCCTTGAAAAACTACAGAATACCTTTGAAATAGAAATTTTTGATTCTATAAATCCTAAAACAGACCCAGCATTCCTGCATGCACTTAAAGAAACTGAAGGAATTGTTGGCTTAGCACTTCCGGTTGATCAAGAGTTGCTTGACCATGCCCCAAAGTTAAAAATAGTTTCTAATAACTCTACTGGCTATAATAACCTTTCGATTGAAGATATGACAAAGCGAGGTGTAATGGGAACAAATACGCCGGGCGTCTTAGAGGATACAACAGCGGATGCTATTTTTGGCATTCTTCTTGCAGCGGCACGACGGATTGCTGAGCTTGACCACTTTGTAAAATTAGGAAATTGGAGAGGCCATTTAACCACAGAACAATATGCCATTGATGTCCATCATAAAACCTTAGGGATCATTGGGATGGGAAAAATCGGGTCGGCTATCGCAAAACGCGGTCATTGTGGGTTTGATATGAATATTCTCTACCACAATCGGACCCGAAATATGGAGGCTGAAGAAAAGTACCACGCAGTTTACTGTGAGCTTGATACCTTACTAAAGTCATCAGATTTTGTCTGTCTAATGATACCACTCACCAGTGAGACAGAGAATTTAATGGGTGAACGAGAATTTAAGCTTATGAAAAAATCAAGTATTTTTGTAAATGGATCTAGAGGAAAAACCGTTGACGAAACAGCCCTTATTAATGCATTAAGAAACAAGGAAATCCATGGAGCCGCATTAGATGTTTATCAAATAGAACCAGTAAAAGCAGACAATCCACTGCTCCAGTTTCCAAATGTAGTGACCACCCCTCATATTGGATCATCAACCTATGAAACAGAACTCGAAATGGCCAAGCTTGCAGTAGAGAATTTACTTGCAGGCCTGTCCGGTAATCGTCCTAAAAACTTGATTAACCCTGAAGTGATGAATTTAGAATAAAAAGATAAAACCAATTTGAACGAAGTGAATGAGTTAATTTTGAATTTTTTTTCTTATTTTTTGGGATATTATTCTTTAAAGCAAACTAACTTGTTAATGATAGAAAGAGTGGTGATACCAAAATGATAGAAATACCAAGAAACCTATATTGTGATCAATGTAAAAAGGAAACGGAACACATGGTAAGAGAAGATGCGTTAGAAATAGAATACACTTGTATGGAATGCAAGAAACAAGAAGAAATCGTAAAGTCATTTTTCTAATAATGCTCTAAATAAAACAATTCAACCTTCTAACGATGGCTAATTATCAATTTGTAGACCAAGGCATCCGAATGAGCTATTCGGATGCCTTTTATCATTAAAAAAATAATTTTCAAACTGGAGTTTGAGTTAATTTCCAATAATTACCTCTTTCTCGTAAGTTCTTGTATATGAGCTCTTCAAAAGCATATAATTTATATATTTAAACAAAATTGGTTACAATTCTAATAGAAATGGAGGTAAAGTAATGATTCGTTTCCTTATGATGCTATTTGTAATATTTTTATTATATTCTTCTTGGCCTCTAATTGAAAAACAATTAGACAACACCAAATACAATATAACCATTAATTCGATTCAATCAGACGTAGAGGCTATTAAGGACAGTCCTGAAGTACAAACTGCCCTCAATACTTTAATAGAAAAGTTTCAGCAATCTGTTAATCAGCTTAGTTCTAAAATAGAAGCACTTCCCCAGGATCAACAGAAAAATAAACCGAAAGAAGAAGAAAAGGTTGCGTTAAGTACACCCCTTGAGCAGATCTTTTCAATATTTAATGTCGAATTGGGAGATTCAAAGGAAGATATCCAAAAGAATTTAGGACCTGCAAACCGTTCATCCCTAAATGAATATGGGACTGACTGGTATACCTATCATGATAATTACCGAAACTTTTTTATGGTCATGTATGATGAAAATAATAAAGCAGCGGGATTATACACAAATCAAGATTTAATTTCCTCCAAAAATGGAATCAAAATAGGAAGCACGCAAGAAAATGTACGTGCCCTGCTAGGTAAACCCCTTACAAAAATTCAAAAAGGATTGATATTTTATCAATTACAAGAAAATAACGAGTATGATATGTTTTTGATTGATGATGTTTACGTAACAATTTTTTATGATAAACATGAGGATAATACAGTAACAGCACTGCAATTAATTAGCAAGGACTTAGAAGGAAAGAAAAAGGATTTTTACACAAAAGAAAATCCAGAATTAAAAGAAGGCTTTGAGTATCAGTTATTCGATTTGACAAATGCATCTCGTGTCAATCACCAGCTTCCAATTCTTACTTGGGATCAGCATGTTCAAGAAACAGCTCGAAAACATAGTACGGATATGGCAGTTAATCAATATTTTGATCACACCAATCTGAAAGGTCAGTCACCATTTGATCGGATGAAAGCGGATGATGTGTTCTTTCATTTAGCAGGAGAAAACCTTGCCTATGGACAGTTAAGTAGTATTTTTGCTCACGAAGGTTTAATGAACTCACTCGGACATCGTGAAAATATATTAAAACAAGGTTATGAGTATTTAGGCGTGGGCGTGGCCTTTAATTCTGAATCCCAGCCTTATTATACGGAAAACTTTTATGCGAAATGATTGAAATGGAATTGAACGCCACTCTTGTTTTAAACATACCTAATTTTATTCCATTGCTAAAGCAGCGGGAAAATCTCAAAAAACACACTCTCTCCAGCAGGAATATAACCTTCTCACGATGAATACGTAATTATAGTTTACTTAATGATGTAATGAATGAGAGGGCGTTGTCTATGAAAAAAAGTAGTGACCTGAAAATTATTCGAGTGCCAATTTCAACACCGACTTTGCTGCCGCATACCACTACAAATTGCTATTTAATCGGAAACAATCTGGAAAGTATATTGGTCGATGCTGGATATGACCAATCCGTTACAAAAGTAGATTTACTGAGGGCAATTAGTGAAAATGGCCTTGCCATACCGAAGGAAATTCTGTTAACCCACTCACATCCAGACCATGCCCCAGGAGTTCTTCAATTAGTGGACTGGAATCCTATTGTTTATTGCCACCAGCTTGAAAATGAAGGCATACGTGCGGCTATAGGAAACTGGAATCGATTATCTTTTTTAAATGATGGTGACAGCATTCAGATTGCTGACGATGAAATTTTGATTATTCACGCTCCTGGCCATACTGCCGGGCAATTAAACGTGTATATCCCCTCTCAACAAATTCTTCTCGCAGGAGATAATATCGTTGCAGAAGGCACATCATGGATAGGGCCCCCAGATGGGGATATGTCAGATTATATGGAGACGCTGCAAAGGCTAAAACAATTAAAATTAAGTAAGATTGGACCTGGGCATGGTGAATGGGTAAAAAATCCTTATGAACATATTGAATTTGTTTTGAATCGTAGATTATTCAGAGAAAATCAAATCAAAACTTTGCTAAGAAACCACAAAAGTTTAAATGTTCTCAATTTAACAAACATGATTTATGACAATCTCCCACATCCCAATGTTTTTGAGGTTGCGAAACGAACGACTGAGGCACACTTGATCAAATTAATGACAGAAGGAATCGTTACATGTAACGATTCCTATTACTCTCTTAAATCATTAACATAATCGCTAAGGATAAACTTGGGCATCATCAACTGGTTGCCGTTTTGATGGTTAATGATTGTCTTCAATGTATGAATAGTTGGTGGTGCCAATGAAATCTCTCCACTCCGGTAGGCGGTCAAGACATCGGCAGGAGCCATCCAACTGGCATCACTGATCTCATTTAGATCTGGTTTAGGGGTTTGTCCAACTGGTAGATGCGTGAGAAAAAACCGTGTATCAAATCTTATTCGACTGTTATTTGGCGTGATGATATGACCAATATAGGCTAAATTATTAAGAGGAAAAAGCAGTCCTTCCTTTTTTAACAGTTGTAAAAAAGAAATCTCACCCTTTATAAGAAGACGACGGTATTCTCTTTCTGTTTCTACATCTAAAGAAACAGTAGAGCCGTCGTCCTTCGTACAAACTAAAACCCCCACTTCTTCAAATAATTCTCTTGCGGCTGCCACATAATGGCCAATCGCAAATGTATCATTGCTTTTTCCAGTAATAACATCATGGCTGCCTTGAGTGTCATCGGTTTGATCTACCGCTCCTCCTGGGAATACATAGTATCCCCCCATAAATTTCATGGTTTCTGGCCTTTTTGTCATATAGACTCTGGAAAAATGATCCATTAAGACAACAGTGGATGCTGGTCTAGGAATTGAACACATATTATTACCCACCCTTTTGTTTAAGTAAAAATAAACATTAATTTAATTTATATTCAACTCTACCCATACAATTTCCTTCTCATTAATACCATTATTATACTTGAGAACGCTTTTAAATGAGATCCTATCTTTTTCTCTTGAATTTATTTGAAATATCTGTTATATTACAAACAATTAAATACTTTCTTACTTCAATACCTTTTGAAGTGAGGATAGAGGCGCGAAGACCATTAGTACACAATTGGAGGGTAATGAGATCCTATGATGATTGTCGAAAGGGGAATTTGCCGAAGTGGATAGATCTCATTTGTCTTGATGCTGGTTCTGCTGTTGAATAAGCACAGAATTGTCATATAGGAAACTATATGGAGGGCTATCTCACGCATAGGAACTTTATTACCATGTTTCTACAGCAGCAGCGGACCCTCGTTGTTGCTTTTTTGCGCTGACTATAGAATGACCTTATCCCCTCTAATTTCTTAAAAATTATGTAAAGGGTGAGAATGATGAATTTTGGCCAACTTTTAACGGCAATGGTGACACCATTTGATCAACATGGTGAGGTTGATTTTAACGCAACAAAAACGTTAGTAAATTATTTAATTGCGAATGGGTCAGATGGATTAGTGGT
Organism: uncultured Bacillus sp.; assembly: GCA_963530265.1. Taxonomy (GTDB): domain Bacteria; phylum Bacillota; class Bacilli; order Bacillales; family Cytobacillaceae; genus Neobacillus. The sequence continues at coordinate 2,091 of CAUSCO010000032.1, read as the reverse complement.
TGCTGGTACAACGGGTGAGTCTCCTACCTTAACAACTGAAGAAAAGGTTGCTTTATTTAAATTTGTTGTGAATGAAGCAGCTGGCAGAGTCCCTGTCATTGCGGGAACAGGTTCAAACAACACAAGAGCTTCGATCAGCTTAACTCGTCTTGCTGAGGAAGCTGGAGTCGATGGAGTTTTGCTCGTTGTTCCATACTATAACAAACCATCGCAAGAAGGTTTATATCAACACTTTAAAGCGATAGCAGAATCAACAAAATTACCTGTCATGCTGTATAATATCCCTGGACGCAGTGTTGTTAACCTATCCATAGAAACTATCGTTCGTCTTGCAAAAATTAACAATATCGTGGCAATAAAAGAAGCCAGCGGTAACTTAGATGCGATGGCAGAAATTATTAGCCAAACCCCTGATGATTTTACATTATACAGTGGCGATGATGGATTAACCCTGCCAACTCTTGCAATAGGCGGCGCTGGAGTAGTTTCCGTTGCTTCCCATATCATCGGCAATGACATGCAGTACATGATTAATAATTTTAAGAATGGTCATCTTGAGGAAGCAGCCTCTGCCCATCGTAGACTTCTTCCGTTAATGAAAGGCCTATTTGCGGCACCAAATCCAACACCGGTTAAAACAGCATTAAATATGACTGGGTTGAATGTTGGAGGTGTACGTTTACCGTTGGTACCTTTAAACAACGAAGAAACAGCCGTATTGCAAAAACTCCTTCCAGAAAGCAAACTGAAAGTATTAATTTAAGAATTTTTGAATTTGGCTGCACTTTCTTCTAATAAAAAAATGATAGTAAAAAACGCAAATTTGATGCGGTTACTCGCAAGACGTTTGCGTTTTTTCTATTGCAAAGAATTTTAGATTTCATACTCTAGATTTTTAGGTACAATGTTTTACAGATTAGGTTTAATTAGATAATTAAAGGAGAAAAAGATGACCAGAAAAACAGCCATAGTGACAGGTTCTTCGAGCGGCTTTGGTTTATTGTGCGTCATTGAACTAGCGATGAAAGGATTTACGGTCATTGCCACAATGAGAGATACGAAAAAAGCCAGCCCATTGCTTGAGTCCGCAAAGGAAAAAAATGTGGAGGAATTGATTCATGTCCAGCCATTAGACGTTACTTCACCTGAATCTATTAATGTCTTTAAAAGCAGCCTTTCTGATTATTCATCAATTAATGTACTAGTCAATAATGCCGGGTTTGCGCTAGGTGGATTTAGTGAAGAGCTAACAATTGATGACTACCGCAGACAATTTGAAACCAACTTTTTTGGAGTCATTGCCGTAACGAATACTATCCTTCCATATATGAGAGCACAAAGACAAGGCAGAATCATCAACATGAGCAGTATAAGTGGGAGAATTGGATTTCCTGGGTTATCAGCTTATACGGCGTCTAAGCATGCTCTTGAAGGATATAGCGAGAGCTTACGGCTGGAGCTTAAACCATTTGGAATTGATGTATCCTTAATCGAACCTGGATCCTATCAAACGAATATTTGGGCCACTGTCGATCAATTGGAAATTAATGCGGAGTCCCCCTACCTCTCCTATATGAAAAGTATGCTTAAAGAAGTTGAAAATGGAAAGGCAGCACATGGTAATCCGAAAGAAGTTGCGCAATTAGCAGGTCAAATCGCTTCTAAACAGGCCTCACCGGACCTTCGCTACCCAATCGGAAAAGGCGTGAAGACTAATTTGTTTTTGAAAAATACAATGCCTTGGAAAATCATTGAGGCTGCGATTATAAAGAAGCTAAAAACATAATAAATAGACCAGCAGGTTTGGCATCATTTCAATCCAATCCATTGCTTCCGTCTTATTAAAGGGACGATACTTACTTTGACTTTTTTATTAACTAAGGACCTTGAAGGTGCCTACTTAGGGATTTGGATGATTTTCTAACCAAAAATCCTACGTAGAAGGTGTCTATTTAGGGATTTACACCATTTTCTATCCAAAAACCCTACGTAGAAGGCGTCTACTTAGGGATTTGCACCATTTTCTAACCAGAAAGCCTACGTAGAAGGTGTCTATTTAGGGATTTACACCATTTTCTATCCAAAAACCCT
>CAUSCO010000031.1:0-54308 GCA_963530265.1 uncultured Bacillus sp. | reverse complement strand
CAAAAGGAATTAATTTGACCCCTTTTCTTTTTACACAATTATATGGACTTAATCGTTTCCCAACCTGTAACGGTCGCTTAGAACCTCTATAAGCGACCGTTTTCTCGTTTCCCAACCTGTAAGGGTCGCTTAGAACCTCTATAAGCGACCTTTTCTTCGTTTCCCAACCTCTTACAGTCGCTTAGAACCTCTATAAGCGACCTTTTCTTCGTTTCCCAACCTGTTACGGTCGCTTAGAACCTCTATAAGCGACCATTTCCTCAATTGCAAATCCAATCCGGTCGTCGATCTTTCATAAAAAAAAGCAGGAAAACGTTCCCCTGCTTAATTCGTCGAATTTAACGAGACTAATTCATAAGTTATCGTTGTAGTGCTATGTTGCCACTCCACTTTTTTAATTATCCCTGTTCCACTTGTATCACTATCAATTGTTTTTCTAACCTCAATAGGAATCTCGATCGGATAAAGTCTGTAACCTTCCTTTTCTAGTACAAAAAGATTTTCCTCTACCCGCTTCTCCCTTCCTTTTGTCACAATCATTGTATTCAACTCTAGAGGCATACCCATAGAAACATCCGCTCCTCTGCTTATTTTATCTATATATTACCATCTTTTGCTCTGGTTTTTCATCCACATTGATAAATCATGAACAATTTTTCGATTCACTGCCGGTGGAAAATAATGCGTATACTCATCAAAGTACCAACAATCTACCGGTTTGTCCAATGATTTAAGTCTTCTCTCAAGGCGATAGGCATGCTCAACTGACACATTGTGATCTTTAACACCATGAATGATTAGGACAGGAGCGTTTATTTTTTCTAATTCATAGAGAGCTGTTCTATCCTTATAACGTTCAGGATATTTCTCTGGAGTCCCGCCAATGACCCTCTTCAACATTCTTCGCAAATCGTTTCGTTCTTTATATGTTAAGGTCATGTCACTCACACCGCCCCACGTAACAACCGAAGCTGCATCTGGAAACTGAATTCCAGTCAATAATGCCATTACTCCACCGCGTGAAAACCCAAAAATATGGATTGCTTGAACTCTCGACATGGATTTTAACAATAAATAAGCAGAAAAAGCATCTTCTCGGTCCTCCCCCGCAAAATCCTCATTACCCTCACCGCCTTGATTTCCACGATAATAAGGGGCAAACACAATAAACCCCTCAGCAGCAAATTGAGCTATCCTGGCTGGGCGTACCTTTCCAACATTTTTAATACCACCACGCAAATAAAGGAATCCATCCATCGGTTCCTCATTTTTTGGAGCCGCAAGCATTCCTTTCACCCTTAATCCCTGTGACATGTAAGTTATAACCTGTAATTCAACCTTAGGATTTGGAGAAGGAAAGCGATTAATTTCTAGAATTTGACCATTAGTTATGTTCATCTACGATCCTTCCTTTATGTATATTTTTAAAAAATCTCTATCTAGCCATTCACATATTTTCCGCCCATACATACGATATCTTAGGCAATTAGCCCAGATTTCTTAAAGGGGATAAAGGAGGTTTTATACATGAAAAAATCATTAAAATTCAGTATTTCCTTACTACTTATTAGTATTCTCATGTTCACTTTAGCCGCATGTAATAACGGTTCTACAACTGAGACAAAAAAATTAGCAAAAGTACGGATAGCTGAAGTTACCCGCTCGATATTTTATGCCCCACAGTATGTTGCCCTCGCAAAAGGATTCTTTAAAGCTGAAGGTTTAGACGTTACATTGACGACGACCCCTGGCGGTGACAAAACGATGACAACATTAATTTCAGGGGGAGCTGACGTTGCTCTAGTAGGTTCTGAAACGTCTATCTATGTTCACGCACAAGGAGCAAATGACCCGGTCATCAACTTCGCCCAATTAACGCAAACCGATGGTACATTTTTGGTTGCAAGAGAAAGGATTGATCACTTCAGTTGGGATATGCTGAAAGGAAGAACATTTCTAGGTCAACGCAAAGGAGGCATGCCGCAAATGGTAGGAGAATTTGTCTTAAAGCAGCACGGCATTGACCCCCATAATGATTTGAATTTAATTCAAAACATCGATTTTGCTAATGTAGCAAATGCTTTTGCTTTAGATAACATAATACACTACGTAAAAAGAAAACTACTAATCGAAATGTTTCAGTTTATAAATTTTGTTTAACAAGTGCTTCATTAAACATTAAATTCAATTCTATATCGATTTCATCTTTAGAAAAATAAACTTTATCAATAATCCGTGAAAGCATAGCCTTTTTCAAATCGTTATCTGCCCTATCAAATTTTTGTTCCCAATTGTCCAATTCGTTTGCAAGAAAATTTACATCTGAACAATTATCTCTTTCATTTTTAATTTCATTGTTTAAACTAATAATCTTGATGCTTGTTTCATCAATTTTTTTATTCAAATCCTCAATGGCGAAGGATAATTGCTGTGGAGTAAATACACTTTCATCTAACAATGATTTAGCAATTTCAGAATTTAACTTTTCTAGTTGCCTTATCAATTTAATATTCTCTTTTTCTAATAATTGTATATTTTTTTCCTTTTGCTTAATTTTTGTTTTCTTTTCAACTATGGAATGGTCAATGAATGTTATTATATCTAATCCTTTTATGATCTCTTTTACCTGTTGAATAATTAATTTATCATACTTGTTAGCCCCCCAAATATTTTGTTCGTGATTACAGTTAGATTTGCCTTTATTGAGCGGACACTTATATCGATATACCGTATAGGTATAATAATCTTCCTTACCTTTATATTTTTGATTTCTATACAGGTAATTTCCCGATAATCTGGATTGGCAATATTTACAATAAGCCAATCCAGAAAACATTAACTTGCCTGCTAATGGAATCCCTGATTTATCTTGATTATGCAATTTTCTCCTTCTTTTCTCCCTGATTTCCTGAGCTTGGTAAAATGTATCATCGGATACAATTCTTAAATTTTCATTGTATGGCTGTTGGGTCATTTGACCATCAAAACTATGATACTTCTTTCTTCCAATGTATATTGGATTATCTAGCATTCTTTGAATGGTGCTAACTCCATAAACTTCACCAACTCTGTTTCTAAACCCTTCTTTATAGAGGTAATCAACTATTTTCCTATATCCCATATGACGGTCAATATACAAATTAAAAACCATTTTAACAAGTTCAGATTCTTTTTCATCTGGGACTAGCTCTTTAATTCGTCTATCTTTATTTTTCCAGTGGACTTGATCTGTTTCATATATTTTATATCCTATTGGCGCAGTCCCGCCTTGGAAAAATCCCTGTTCACTTAATTGTTTTTTTGATTCCCTGACACGTGCTGAAGTTTTTAAGCTTTCACCATCCGATTGCCAAAAGCTAATATAGTTGAGAAGTTTATCAGTATGAGTTTCTACACTTCTTTTTCCTTCTTGTACTGACCAAACTTCAACATCGTTTTCATTTAGAAAACTTACCACCCAAGGTGTTTCATCTTCACGCCTTCCTAGACGGTCAAACATAAATACAAGTAAAATATCAAAATCCTTTTTTACTGCACCCTGTTTAATTGTATTTAACGCATCCCTTTCATCAGCTTTTTTCGTCCATCCTGACACGCCTTTTTCAAATAATTCGTTAGTAATTTTCCAATCCGGTTTATCATTTACAAATATATGGCATGCATTCCTTTGCATAGGAATATCATCATCGTTATTGACTTGCTTTTTTGTTGAAACTCGATAAAGACACCAAACCCGTTTCATTTAAATCACCTTTTTTCTACCGTACTTATTGCCTTTCTTAATAACAAAAAAAAGCCCCATACTAAGAGTATAGTTCTGTAAAAAACTTCTTTAATCCATCAATTGCTTCTTTATTTTTCTGCTTATCTTTACTGAATGTAATATTTATTTTCACTTTATTATCTGAGTTATCAATTAAATAATCTTTTTCATTGTCTGCTTTGTGCAAATATTTTTTTCCCCCTAAAACGATTTCCTGCATTACAACTTCGCTGTTTATTTTTATAATGATCACCTCGTTTGCAGGTTCTTAAAGCATATTCCTGATAAGGTGATAGTATTAGTAATCTCCTAAAATACTAATTTATGAATCCGCTTTGTTAATTCCGCATTTACCAATATGAAAAACTATTTTGTAAATTATTTGACGATTCAAACAATGAAGTGTAAAACAAAGATAGACAATATGAATGCATTACACGGAGGTATGGAATGGACATCACACAATTGTATTACTTTATCGTTGCCGCAGAGCAAGAACATATGACAAAAGCTTCAGAAATTTTAACCCTATCTCAGTCTGCTTTAAGTCGTTCCATTACATCTTTAGAAAATGAGTTAGGAGTTCCATTATTCGATCGAAAGAATAGAAAAATTTTATTAAACAGATATGGAAAAGTTTTTTTAGAGGATGCAAAAAAAATGGTGAAACAAATGGAAATTTCGAAAGCAAATCTATCTCAACTCATCCATCCTGATATTGGAAATATTTCTATTTCATTTGTCCATAGCCTTGGATTACACTATATCCCCTCTTTACTAAAGGAATTTCAACTTTCCAATCCGGGCCATACACTAACATTAAATGAAGGTAATGCATCATTAATCGTGAAAGATTTATTGACTAATGAAACCGATTTAGGGTTCGCTACACAGTATCAATCATTTTCCGATTTAGTCTACAACCCTATTTTCAAAGAAAAAATAGTGTTAATTACTTCCAGCCATCATCAGTTTTCACAAATGAAAAATATTAAACTTGAAGATATCAGGAGAGAGAAATTTATTCACTACAATGCAGATACTGAGTTAAGGAAATTAATTGACTCTACTTTCTTAAAACACAATATTGATATTGATGTTGCTTATGATGGATTAGAAATAAACAGTATTATTGGGTTAGTTACAGCTAATATGGGCATCGCACTTGTACCAGAGTCTATCGTCCAAAATATTAATGGAATAAAAATCATTCCAGTTTTAGATTTAGACATTGATAGAACGATTTATTTAATTCATAAAAAAGAAGGCTATATTTCAAAAGCGGTACTCTATTTTAAAGATTTCATTTTTTCATATCATGATAAAATACCCGTTAAATAGATTTAAATATCTGACTGCATTAATGCGCATAAAAAAGCATTGGTTACTTTCGGGCGTTTAACCCTTGCATTAATTAAAAAATAAGCACGAGTGCAGGAAATGAATTCCCTGCACTCGTGCTTACTTTTATAAAACACCTTCCCAGATTTCCTAATTTCAATCAATGGAAAATTGGAATAGAATCCCCTTGATTATTTAACTTACTGGACAGTGACTTAGCAAATGGGGCTACAGCCAGCAGTTTTTCATATGATACACCTGTCTCTACACCCATTTGGGATAACATGAGCAGCAGGTCTTCGCTTGCAAGGTTTCCTGTTGCACCCGGAGAATAAGGACACCCTCCAAGACGTCCAATAGAGCTATCGAATTTATCAACTCCAGCATGCATAGCGGCTAATGTATTCGCAAGTGCCATGTTCCAGGTATCATGGAAATGTCCAACAAAAACCGTATCTGGATAAATTTCACGTAACCGTGAAAAACGTTCATAAACCATTTTTGGGTTGGCATGTCCATTCGTGTCACCAATATCAATCTCATCCGCACCTAACTCGATAAATCTGCGGGTGACAGCATTTACTTCATCAAAGGATACTTCTCCTTGAAACGGGCATGTAAACGCCATGGAAACATAAGCCCGAATGAATTGTCCATTTTCTTTAGCTTTTGCAAAGATGGCCTCGCAATCGTTCAAGGATTCAGCGGTTGTTTTATTGATATTCTTCTTGTTAAACATTGTACTTGCCCCAACAAATACTGCGATTTGTGGAACCTGGGCTGCAATAGCCCGTTCCACTGCCTTAAGATTCGGTGTCAAAGCAATATAAGTAATCCCCAACTCATTACAATACAAGGATATTTCATCTGCATCCGCCATTTGCGGCACCCATTTGGGACTAACAAAAGCAGCAGTTTCCATTCGTGAAATTCCGGTCTCTGCCAGCTTACGGATCAGTTCTTTTTTATCTTCCGTCGAAATTGGTTTGGGTTCGTTCTGCAATCCATCACGCGGTCCCACCTCAATCAACTCTATTTTCTTCGGTATGTTCACGTTATCACTCCGCTCATTTAATAAGATCTAGGTAAACCTAAAACATGCTCAGCAACGTAGGATAAGATCATGTTGGTTGAGATTGGTGCCACTTGATACAAGCGAGTCTCCTTGAATTTCCGTTCAATATCATACTCCTCAGCAAAACCGAAACCTCCATGAGTCTGAAGAGCAACATTAGCTGCCTCCCAAGATGCATCGGCGGCAAGCAATTTTGCCATATTTGCTTCTTTTCCACACGGTTTTCCCGCATCGAATAATTCAGCTGCACGGTTCCGCATGAGATTCGCTGCCTCAATGTTGACATAAGCCCTTGCGATTGGGAATTGAATCCCTTGATTCTGTCCGATTTGCCGTTTGAATACCACACGTTGCTTGGCATATTCGGTTGCCCTATTGACAAACCAATATCCGTCTCCAATACATTCTGAAGCAATAAGAATGCGTTCTGCATTCATGCCATCCAATATGTATTTGAACCCCTTACCTTCTTCACCAATTAAGTTTTCTACTGGGACCTCAAGATTATCGATAAACAATTCCGTCGTGGAATGATTCATCATTGTACGGATTGGGCTAATGGTGAGCCCATTTCCAACTGCCTCATTTAGATCGACTAACAGCACTGACAATCCTTCCGTGCGCTTTTTCACTTGATCAATAGGTGTAGTCCGAACCAACAACAGCATCAAATCGGAATATTCGGCCCGTGAGATAAATACCTTTTGCCCATTTACCACATATTTGTCACCGTTACGAACAGCTGTTGTTTTCAATTGGGTCGTGTCAGAGCCGGTATTAGGCTCGGTCACACCAAATGCTTGAAGTCTTAAAGAGCCGTCTGCAATCTTCGGTAAGTATTTCTTTTTCTGCTCTTCAGAACCATGACGCAATAGTGTACCCATGGTGTACATCTGTGCATGACAGGCACCTGCGTTAGCACCAGATTTATCAATTTCCTCCATTATGATCGAAGCCTCTACCAAAGAAAGACCTGAACCGCCGTACTCCTCCGGTATCAATGCGGCAAGAAACCCAGCTTCAGTTAAAGCACTTACAAATTCTTCAGGGTAAGCCTGCTCCGCGTCCAATTTTCTCCAATATTCATCCGGAAAATCCTTACAAATTGCTCGAACACTTTGGCGTAGCTCTTCATGAAATTGGTTTGTCATCTCTTATTCCTCCATCAATGTGATTTAGTTTAGCTGGGCTATTTATATTTCAAAATAAATTTGTTTCCGACTATATTTTTAATCTTCTGATATATTTGTTTGCAAACTTTATACCCTTTATCTGCCAACAAACATTGGTGCACGCTTCTCAACAAAAGCCAGGACACCTTCTAAGCGATCCTCCGTATCCACTGTACGGTTATAGAACTCAATTTCACGGATACGTGCTTCCTTGTCATCCATGGTAAACAACTTATCTGCAGCAGCCTTGCAGTTCTGAACAGCCAGAGGAGCATTTTTTGCCAGCATTTCCCCCATCTTATACGCTTCTTCCAATAATTGATCGGAAGTAGTCTTCCGATTTAATAAGCCAGCTTTATCTGCATCTTCAGCGGAAACCATCCTTCCTGTGCATAACCATTCTTTTGCTATGTGGATGCCAACTCTTTTAGGAAGAAGCCGTGAGCCTCCACCACCCGGTATAATTCCACGAGTTGCTTCAGGCAGACCGAACGTAGCAGTGTTAGCTGCAATAATAAAATCACAGTTAAGAACCAGTTCAAATCCTCCAGCAAGTGCATAACCATCAACAGCAGCAATGACAGGCTGTGGAAGATCAGCAAGTGCATAGAACATTTTTTCAAAAAGTTTATGTTGTTCACTCCATTCCTGTTCAGTCATCCCATTCCGCTCTTTAAGATCAGCACCAGAACAAAAAGCCTTAGAATTGGTAGAAGTTAAAATTACTGCTCTTGCGTCAGACTTTGAGATAGATTGAAAGGTTTCCAACAGTTCAGTTGCCATTTGAGTAGTAAAAGCGTTTCGCGCCTCAGGTCGATTCAATTCAATAACAACGATATTTTTATCTGTTCCTATTCTACTAATTTGTAAAAATTCCATTTTTCTCACTTCTTTCATATAAAATTTAACTGGACCATTCATTAAGAAAAGCACGTACGATGGAAATGAATTACCTGTGCTTTCGTGCTTATTTTCCATCGGAAAAATCTGCTAACATTTCTGTTTTTAAAAAAAAAACCTCCCCTTGCGAAATAATGATAATTTTCAGAATTGATGAACACCTCTTGCGTTTTATTATAACGACCATCCTTTCAAACAAACAAAGCAAATAATACATTAAATTAATGTGAAATATGCATAAATTCCGATAATTAATCATGCTACAATTGGTACATCCGAAAAGACCAATTTTGGATCCAGCCTAAAAGGTTTGTAAGGAGGTTTAAAGTATGACTCTCAATTAGAACCATTACATAATATAGACCCGTCAATTTTGTATACGTTCTCAATTATGTGGACAAGGTTCCTTGCTCACAATGGTGGAGAAAAATTTTTAAATTTAATTTTCCTAATTTTCAAAATTAACTTTCGCCAGGAGGAATATTATGAATATTTATGTGTTGCTGAAAAGAACTTTTGATACAGATGAAAAAATTTCGATTAAAAATGGCAAAGTGTCTGAAGACGGTGCTGAATTCATTATTAATCCTTATGATGAATATGCTGTCGAAGAAGCTATTAAATTGCGTGAAGAGCATGGCGGTGAAGTAACTGTTATAACAATTGGGGAGGAAGAAGCAGAAAAAGAGCTTCGAACTGCTCTTGCTATGGGTGCAGATAAAGCCGTTCTTATTAATGATGAAGATGTGGAAGATGGTGACCCCTTCTCTACTGCGACCATATTAGCCGCTTTCTTTAAAGACAAAGAGCCGGACATTATTTTAGCGGGAAATGTAACGGTAGATGGCAGTTCCGGACAGGTCGGTCCAAGACTTGCCGAGGAACTTGGAATTGCTTCAGTTACAACCATAACAAGGCTAGCCGTTGATGGTGATAAAGCAATGATCGAACGTGATGTCGAAGGGGATATTGAAATTGTCGAAGCCAAGCTGCCATTGCTTGTCACTTGCCAACAAGGTTTAAATGACCCTCGCTACCCCTCTTTACCTGGTATCATGAAGGCCAAGAAAAAGCCGCTCGAGAGATTAGAATTGGATGATTTAGACTTAGACGAAGATGATGTTGAGGCAAAATCAAAAACGATCGAAATTGTCTTACCGCCGGTTAAAGGTGCTGGGAAAATTCTTGAAGGTGACTTGGAACAGCAAGCAAAAGAACTTATTTCTTTATTAAAAACAGAAGCAAAGGTTATTTAAGGAGGAAAACAACATGGCAAAAAAAGTTTTGGTATTCGGTGAAGTACGTCAAGGTGAACTGCGAAATGTTTCCTTTGAGGCAATTGCAGCTGCAAAACAAATTTCAGATGGCGGAGAAGTAGTTGGATTATTGCTTGGCAATGAAGCAAACAATCTTGCAAATGCAATGATTCAATATGGTGCAGACCGTGTTGTATTCGCTCAACATAATGATTTAGGCAACTATACACCAGATGCTTATTCACAGGCGATTATGCAAGTGATACAGGCAGAAAATCCGGAGGGTTTTATATTTGGTCATACGTCAATCGGTAAAGACATATCTCCAAGAATTGCGGCAAAGCTTAAATCAGGACTAATTTCAGACGCAGTAAGTCTTGAAGTAAATGGAGATCAGGTTATATTTACTCGTCCAATATACTCTGGTAAAGCTTTTGAAAAAAAAGTGATTACGGATGGACTGATTTTTGCAACCATTCGTCCAAATAATATTCCATCACTCGAAAAGGATGAAACACGTTCTGGTGAAGTGACTGCAGTCAATGTTGAAATAAAAGATTTGCGAACCATTGTTAAAGATGTTATTCGTAAAGCGACAAGTGGGGTTGACCTTTCAGAAGCAAAAATAATTGTTTCTGGAGGACGCGGGGTCAAGAGTAAAGATGGATTTAAGCCCTTACAAGAGTTGGCTGATTTGTTAGGAGGTGCTGTTGGGGCATCCCGTGGCGCTTGTGATGCGGATTATTGCGATTACTCCCTTCAAATTGGCCAAACAGGTAAAGTGGTGACACCTGATCTTTATATTGCATGTGGAATATCAGGCGCGATACAACATATTGCAGGTATGTCCAATTCAAAAGTGATTGTAGCCATTAACAAAGATCCCGAAGCAAATATTTTCAGTATTGCTGATTATGGAATAGTCGGAGACTTATTTGATGTTGTGCCCATATTAATAGAGGAATTTAAGAGTGTAGCTGTTTACTAGCTTCAATGAAGTCGAATCTCTTTGGGTTCTAAAGGGATTCGACCAATGACAAATTCTTAAAGGAGCGTTAGGATGAATATTTTACAAATTCTAAACACACTTCTATTCCTAATTGTTACAGGCTATGCGATTTACTTATTTGCAGCACTGGTCAAAACTCGCTATCGGTATATTAAGTTAGGGAAGAAAGCTGAATTTTATCGAACAACAAAAGAGAGAATCGATGCCATTCTAATCAATGTATTTGGACAAAAAAAGCTCCTGAAGGACAAAAAGAGCGGTATGATTCATGTTATGTTTTTCTATGGCTTTCTGCTTGTTCAATTTGGGGCGATCGATCTCTTTTGGAAGGGACTTGCTCCAGGATCCCATCTTCCATTAGGCCCCGTTTATCCCTATTTCACTTTTTTTCAGGAAATCGTCGTTTTTATCATTTTAGTTGCTGTAGCATGGGCCTTTTATCGCCGCTATATTGAAAAACTTGTTCGATTAAAAAGGGGATTCATGGCCGGACTTGTTTATCTATTTCTTACTGGTCTCATGCTTTGTACATTATTCGCAAATGGGATGGGAATCATCTGGCTTGGGCACGAACCAAGTTGGTCCGAACCGGTTGCTTCATCTATTTCGATGGTTTTTAGGTGGCTGCCACAAAGTGCGGCCTCTGCTTTATTCTTTCTCTTTTGGTGGGGCCACCTTTTATTTTTACTTGCGTTCCTCGTATATGTTCCGCAAGGTAAGCATGCTCATTTAATTGCAGGAACCGCAAATGTTTGGTTAGGCCGTACCCATAAAATCGGGCAATTATCGACAATAGACTTTGAAGACGAATCACAAGAAACATTTGGTGTTAGTAAAATAGAAGATTTCAACCAAAAACAGCTGTTAGATCTTTATGCCTGTGTGGAGTGCGGGCGATGTACCAATATGTGTCCGGCCTCCGGAACAGGAAAAATGCTGTCTCCAAAGGATTTAATTCTAAAATTACGAAACCACTTAACAGAAAAAGGAGCAGCGGTTACATCCAGGGAGCCATGGATGCCTGCATTTGCATTTAATCATACAAGAGGGAATCAATTAGCGTTGGCAAGCAGTATTTCTGGAGCCCAAGAAGCAGCTGCATCAATCGAAAATGATAGTTTAATTGGTGATGTTATTACAGAAGAAGAAATTTGGGCATGTACCACATGCCGTAACTGCGAAGACCAGTGTCCAGTCATGAATGAGCATGTGGATAAAATCATTGATTTGCGCCGCTACCTTGTTCTAACCGAAGGAAAAATGAATCCTGATGCACAGCGTGCTATTACGAATATTGAACGGCAAGGAAATCCATGGGGTATGAACCGTAAGGAACGGGCTAATTGGAGAGATACGTTAGAGGATGTAAAGGTTCCTACTGTAAAAGAATTGAAAAAAGCAGGAGAAGAGTTTGACATCCTTTTCTTTGTTGGGTCAATGGGTTCCTATGATAACCGAAGTCAAAAAATTGCTCAATCCTTCGTCCAGGTGATGAACAAGGCCGGAGTGAAACTAGCGATCCTTGGAAATGAAGAAAAGAACTCTGGTGATACACCGCGTCGGATTGGAAATGAGTTTTTATTTCAGGAATTAGCAAATGCAAATATTGAAACATTTAAAAAATATGATGTGAAGAAGATTGTCACGATCGATCCTCATGCTTTTAACACTCTAAAAAATGAGTATTCCGAATTTGGTTTAGATGCAGAAGTTTATCATCATACTGAATTGCTGGCAAAATTAATTAGAGAAGGAAAATTAACTCCAAAGAATCATGTCGATGAAACCATTACCTATCATGATTCCTGTTATTTGGGACGTTACAACAATGTGTATGATGCTCCTCGTGAAATATTAAAATCCATTCCTGGTGTAATGGTTGTAGAACCTGAACGGAAACGCGAGACAGCCATGTGCTGTGGTGCCGGCGGAGGACTTATGTGGATGGAAGAAGATACAGGAACCCGTATCAATATTGCAAGAACAGAACAGCTTCTAGAAACAAATGCAACGATGATTAGTACAGGCTGTCCATATTGCTTAACGATGATCGGCGATGGAACGAAGGCAAAAGAAGTTGACGATAAGGTACAAACCTTAGATGTGGTAGAAATTCTGGAAAAATCGTTACTATAATCAGGTACAGAGAGGATGGCCCCGAAAATGAATTTTTGGGGCGTTCTCTTTTTTTAACAATAACTTATTAGCCGCATCTCAATCAGTTATTGAGGAGAAATATTTGAACTCAATCCCTAAGACTTACTAAACTAAAAAAACTTCTTACCCCTAGGGGAAGAAGGTAATAACTTTATTCTGCTTTCTTATTCATACTTTAAAGCTTTGCAATTAATTCTGTTCCAGAACGGCCGATATGTTGAGCAAGCCGGTCATTGTGAAGATAATTAGGCCGTACTATACAATCACTTCATCCTGAAGTACACTCAACGTTTTTACATCATATCCTAGTTCACTTAATATTTTCTCGTTATGTTCACCTACACTTGGAATCGGGTTCATGACTGGATCAAAGCCTTCCATAGTGACTGGCGGGATCAGTGCATTCACTGGGCCAACGGGTGTGTTTACTGTTCTCCAGCGATCTCTTGCCTTCAATTGTGGATGTTGATAAAACTCCGTAATCGTATTCATTCGAGCATTGGCAATCTGCGCGTTTTCCAATCTATCTATGATGACTTCAGCTGAAAGTGTCGAAAATATTTCTTCTATAATTGGCTGTAAAATGTGCTGATTCTGAAAACGATTTGAGTTGCTTTCAAAGAGCGGATCCTTTGCCAGCTCCGGTTTTTTGAGCACTTCTTGGCAGAATCGTTCCCATTCCCGTTCATTTTGAATGCCTAAAAAGACTTTTTTACCATCTCCGCTTGGAAAAGGACCATACGGATAAATGGTGGCATGACTTGCTCCTGTCCGACTTGGATCCTTCCCCCCGTATACAGAATAATACATCGGGTGACCCATCCACTCAGCTAAGGCCTCAAGCATCGAAATTTCTAATATGGCTCCTTTTCCTGTCTCTTTTCTCTGAAGTAATGCTGTAAGAATTCCAGTGTAAGCATACATTCCGGCACAGATGTCAGCAATCGATATTCCTGTTTTCGATGGTGTGTCAGGTGTACCCGTAATCGAAACCAAACCAGCCTCACACTGAATCAATAAGTCGTAAGCTTTTTTATTCTGATACGGGCCTGATTTTCCATAGCCTGAAATACTGCATATAATCAACTGAGGATACTTTTCCTGAAGGTCTTTTGGGTCAAAACCAAGACGTTCGATCGCTCCCGGTGCTAAATTTTGGATAAAAACATCTGCCGTTTCCAATAATTTTGTTAGAATTTCTTTAGACTCAGCTCTTTTTAGATCCAGTGCAAGAGACTCTTTTGAACGATTGATCCAGGTAAAATAACTTGACATCCCATTAACGGTCTTGTCATAACCACGGGCAAAATCTCCATCCCCCGGGCGTTCAACTTTAATCACCCTTGCTCCGAGATCTGCCAACTGGCGGCTGGCAAATGGTGCAGCGACAGCCTGTTCAAGAGAAACAATCGTAATTCCTTTTAACGGTAACATGGTATTCCTCCATAGGTTGATAGTTAAATAAATATTGAAATTATGAAATCATTGATATTGACTTTGTGCCTCATCATACAGATCCAAACCGTGACGATTTGACCGTATGTAACTATTTCATTCCTTTCAAACTCTCTTTCCAGCAATATAAAAGGTGCCCATGGCTTTCGCGATCAACTGTCCGCTTTCATCTAGAATATTACATTCTCCGCCCACTGTTTTTCGTCCCCAATGCAGAATGCTTCCCTTAGCATGAATGGACTTGCCTTGACCTGGCTTAAAATAGTTCATTTTTAATTCTAACGTGGAGATATTCATACCTTCAGGAAGTTGAGCAAAAATCGACTGTGCAATGGTAACATCTGCCAATGTATAAAGAGCCCCGCCCTGTGCATTCCCGTATCGATTTTCATTATGGAGACCTAAATGCATAATGGTTTCATTTTCGGAAACCCATTCGATCCCAAGAGAATGACCTAAAAAATGAAAGTCATTCTCTTTTGATTTGTTCAACGCATTAATGACATGCTTTATCAACTGCAAATCTTCTAAACTACTAAGTTCCATTTCTTCATAAATTGCATCTAATAGAGCCTTTTTTTGAAACTGATTGTCTAATTGAGCATTCCTGTTTGACAAGATGAACTCACCTTCTTTGTGTTATAGCTAATATATCTTCTAAAACCGCTGCAATTGAATCTCAGACAGGAAAGTTAATGCTTCCATGATAGAATTGCCCAACCTTATTCAATAACAGAAAATGCATTTTTGTTGGATACTTCAAAAAATGTCTTGATGTTTGATAGGTCTTCCAAATGCATAACTTGATTGACGTAGAATTGAATCTCTTCTTCCGGTAACCCGCTGGCTAACTGATGAAACTTGGCGACCATTTCTTCTTTTGATGGAGGATTTTCCGGGTCTCCCTTTGGATACTCAGATTGTTTTTGAAATATTTCACCGTTCGCTAACCGAATTTGAACCAAGGAACCCCATTTTTCCGGATAAGCCGCATGAATGGATGGTTCCACCCCTACTTGTACTTTTTCCATAAGACCTCGAATCACTGGATCATTCAAAGACTCTTCTGTAAAGTCCAACAATCCGCCTTGCCGCTTCACAAAAGCTAATGCTGTACAAAATTGCAAACTAAATTTCGATGCGTAAACGGTAGTTGGTTGTGCATTATCTGTTATATCTAAAGCCACTTGATACGTTCGAACCGAAATATTCTCAATATCCTCCACTTTAAGATCATGTTCTTTTGCCAGATCAATTGCCAAATCCATGGTAGCGTGGGTATGACGACAGGAAGCGTGAATTTTAAATGAATTTTCTATAATCTTAAAGATCTCACCCAATTGATTTGTAATTTTAGTAGGATCATATTGTTCGGACATCGCTTTAAAGAAACCGCGTCGACCTTCCAATATCTGGCTGGCCCCCGTAAAACCCTTTTCAGAAAGAAGTGCCGAAATGACACCATTCATCGCGGCTTTACCCGGATGTAGTTGTTTGCTCATCGCTCCATCCTCAATGAACTCCCATAATCCAGCGGCTTGAGTTCCTGCAGAACCTAAGGTGTGAATGATTTGTTCATTATTTAGATCCAATAACTTAGCCACTGCTGCAGCTGCCCCAAAGGTGCCACACGTAGCGGTATTATGCCAGTAATAATAATGTGACGGAGAAACTGCTTCGCCTATTCGATAACACACTTCGTATCCAATCGCTACTGCCTCAATTAAATCCCTGCCCGACTTGTTCTTCCACTCTGCAACTGCCAGAGCAGCGGGAATAACCACCGTTGCTGCATGAATAATAGAGCCCTTATGAATATCATCCAGTTCAACAATGTGGCTTGCTGCTCCATTGACTAACGCTGCATTTGTGACAGAGGACGTCCCACCTGTTACAAGTGTTGACTGTGGTGCCCCCCCTAAATCCTTTACCATGTCATCAATGATTTTGATGGGTTTCATATCTTTTCCGGCGATTGCTGAACCTAACCAATCCAAAATACAGATTTTAGTAAATTCTGCCGTTTCTTCAGGTAAATCATCGAATCTAGTTTTCACGATGAAATTAGCAATACTCTGACTTAAATCCATTAATTTTTACCTCCAGTTACTTTTCATGGAACCTTGTATCTTGGAACCAACTTTTAATTTGTTGATATTTTATTAAAATGTGGCATCCATCAGTTGCGATTTTTTAATCTTCTGAATATTTTCCTTATAGTTTTATTATAAAGTCCATATGTTCCAAAAAACAAAGCAAATTATACATCAATTGAATGTGAAATATGCATAAACTCACCAGTTCAAGCATGCTATAATAGATAAATCCGCAAAACTCAATTACTGATCTCTAATTTATGTCATCATTCTCAAAAGGAATCGGCCCTTGCCTTTTTTCTAACTATACCCATCCTTAAACAAACATCAAGTTAGATGAACCCCCAAATTAAGATACCTACACCGATAACAAGCCCTGACCAAAGAAAAGCAATTACATTATAGCCCATAATATCCCGTATACTTAGTCCGGATATGGCCAAGGCTGGCAAAAGCCACATTGGTTGAATCATATCTTGC
The DNA here is from genome assembly GCA_963530265.1 of uncultured Bacillus sp. Classification (GTDB taxonomy): domain Bacteria; phylum Bacillota; class Bacilli; order Bacillales; family Cytobacillaceae; genus Neobacillus. Next base: position 37,604 of record CAUSCO010000031.1, on the reverse strand, counting down.
CAAGCATTCCCCCATTGAACGGACATTGCTACTTTACCCAGATCGGCTCCCATTGCGTTAGCGGCTTCAATCATAAACGGCCCTTGGACAGCCCAGTGTCCTCCTGCAGAAGGGGTAAAAAAGTTTATGCACATGGAAGATAGGAATCCCCAAAAAGGAAGAGTTTCAGGTGAAGAAATTGCAATAAAACCTTCTGAGATTGTAGTCACTAGACCTGAGCTGGCCATCATTCCCATAATTCCCGCATAAAAGGGAAACTGGATAATCATTCCGCCGACATTTTTAGAGGCTATACCTACTGCATTTAGATAACGTCGTGGTGAACCATGCAGTAATAAGCCAACAAAAAGAAAAATTAAATTAATCGTGTTGATATCCAAGCTACCCTTGTTTATGGCAAAATAATTAAATATAAACACGAACCCTAAAATAACGGCAAGAAAGGCAATAATCTTACTCCGTTCCAGCTTATCAGCTAGAGTTATAGATTCAATTTTTGTTATTTTTTTCTCTTGATCTTGAATATCTTTTGGACCAACCCCAATAATCTTTCCCTTAGGCCTAATCATACCATTCACTATAGGCAGCGAAACGATTAACACAACAAAGATAATGATTGCTGTCAAGGAAAATATGGTCTGATTAATCGGGATGATCCCCATATTTTTTTCCAAAAAGTGCCCTTTTGTGGATATTAATAGAGGAATAGATGCTGAAATTCCGAATCCGTAAAATGCAAAACCACTATATGCTGCCGCAATTACGAGAGGATAATGAAGATTCGGAATTCGTTCCGCTAATTTCCTAGCAATAATACTTCCAACGATTAAGCCAAATCCCCAGTTGATATAACTGGCTATTCCACCGACAAAAGTTGCTAACATGACAGCTCCCCGCGGTGTGTTCACTGCCCCAGCGACTCTATCAAGAAAACGTTGGATTAAAGGTGCCTGCGCCAATACATACCCCGTGATTAAAACAATAACCATTTGCATCGCAAATGTAAGCAGGCCCCAAAATCCCTCGCCCCAATAGTTGATCATTTGCACAGGTGACTTCCCTTCAACAAATACACCTAATAATAAGGTAAGGATTGTTAACAAGATGGCAAATATAAAAGGATCCGGCATGTACTTTTTAACAATTGAGGCGAAAAAATTACTTATCAATGAAATTACTTTGCTAGGCAAACTTTCATTTTTTATTTCTTCATTTATGTTTTTATCTAGAGCTTCGTATACTTTATTCATTTTTCTGCCTCCAGACCTTGTCATTATTGAAATACGATTTTGTTTAATTGTGAAATCTCTAGAACTTCTCCCACAGTTTTACCTTCAATTTCCTTTGAAGTGACGTATTTTGTAATTGGTGACATTGTAATATCAAGGTAAGCGGTATCAAAAGCTGGAATAAAAACAGTTCTTCCATCATTCATTCTTTCTTTAATCTCCTTCATGACTGAATCAATATCATCCGTTTCAATATCCCAAATGATCATATATTTATATCTTTGTTCCCCAACTGATAATTGTTTTTCTGATAACTCGTAGAATTTACAACCTACATATCCTGGGATTCTTAGTAAATCGTGAATATGCTGCCCCGCATACCAGTCTAAATATTCTTTTTCAAGACCATCTATTGGATTACTAAATACCAGCATAGAATAGTGCCTTTTTTCACTCATTTTAATATTTCCTCCCTAATAATAAATGCTTTTCTGAGCTTGAAATGAATAGTTTCAAAGCTGAAATATTTTAGATACGCTTCTTAAATTAGATAAAACCCCAAATCAAGATCCCAATCCCGAGAACAAGTCCTGTCCAAAGAAAAGCGATGACATTATATCCCATAATATCCCGGATCCCGAGACGTGAAATAGCTAAGGTAGGTAAAATCCAAAATGGTTGAATAATATCCTGCCATGAATTACCTAGCTGAACAGACATGGATACTTTCCCTAGATCAGCCCCCATCGCCTTAGCTGCCTCAATCATAAACGGTCCTTGAATTACCCAATGGCCGCCAGCAGAGGGTGTAAAGAAATTCAACACCATCGAACTGATAAATCCCCAAAAAGGAATCGTTGCGGTTGTTGAGAAGGCAATAAATCCGTGTGAAATCAAATCGACTATTCCTGAACCTGCCATCATCCCCATGATTCCAGCATAGAACGGGTATTGTAAAATAATTCCTCCAACCCCCTTCACTGCTTCATTGACAGAGCTAATATAGCGCTCAACCGAACCATGCAGCGTTAGACCTAGAAAAAGGAATAAGAAGTTAATACTATTAAGATCCAATTTTCCATTCTTACCAATAAAGTGATAGAGGACAAATGAAATACCTAAAACTCCTATTAGGATAGCAATAATCTTACTTCGCTCAAGCTTTTCAGCAGGTGTTGCCGCAATTTTCTGCTCAAGGTTTGTTTCTTTCACAGGTACTGGCTCATACTTGATAATTTTTCCTCTTGCCTTAATCATGCTGTTAATAATCGGCAACGTAATAAGTAAGATGATGGTTAAAATAATAATCATTGGACTAAACATTGTTTGACTTAAAGGGATAATCCCCATACTTTTTTCCAAAAAGTGACCTTTAGTTGAAATTAACAAAGGAATGGTCCCAGAAAGTCCTAATCCATAAAAAGTAAAACCAGTATAAGCTGCAGCAACAATGAGCGGATAATGGAGGTTAGGAATCCGTTGTGCCAGCTTTTGAGCTATGATTACCCCCAGGACTAAGCCAACAAATGAGTTGAGATAACTTGCTATTGACGCAATGAATGTGGCAAGAAATATTGCACCTCTTACTGTATGCACCCGACTTGCTAACCATTCTAACCTGCGTTGAAGGATTGGAGCCTGAGCTAATGAATATCCTGCCACTAAACCGAGAGCCATCTGCATGGCTAATATGTGTAAATCCCAAAATCCCGATCCCCAATAATCGATCATTTGAATAGGGGTCTTTTTCCCAAACACAATCCCCAGCACACCTGCAAGCAGCGTGAAAAAGATAGCAAAAACTAAAGGATTAGGCATGTACTTTTGAGTAATTAAACTGAAAACATCACTTAATGAAGAAACTAATCTTCCTAATATATTTTGACGAGGCTGTTCGTCAATCTTTAGTTCTTTCATCGGCAAAGACATATAAAGACCTCCACTGTGTTTTAGGTTATTGTTTCATTTACCAACCGATTATAAGGGTTGACAAGTCAGAACTAATTATACTGATATATCAAAATTTTCTCAATATTTAATTGACAAATTCCCCCCTTCACTGTACCAGTAAAAAATCTTCTAAATACCACTTAGTGGATTTAGATTCATTAATTTTTTCATTTTTAATTTAGAAAAAAGCATTTGAAATTTATGAAGAGTAAACCTAAGTAGAGTAGAATTAAGGTGTTTTTAAAATTAAAGTTGAGGTTAAATTCTGGTTGAAAGATTCACCCAATTGTTAATCGGAAAATCCATGTTGAAACTGTATAACAATGGTTGATTCCTACTTTTCGTAATTTACTAGAATAAGCTACTAGCAAATGATTATAATTCAATTTTGTATTTTTCGATTTTTTCCCAATCAACTTCCACTCCAAGCCCTGGACCGTTTGATACAACCATATTTCCATTCCGTACTTCAGGAGACTTTTTTAATATTTGCATGGAGTCTGCATAATCTAATGTATCATCTGTATAAACGGCAACTTCACAAGGAAGGCTAATTTGTTTGAATGCTGCTCCTAATTGCGCACATGCGGCAGAACCAAGATCACATTCGCATTGGGTACTGATTTGAATTGGAATATTTGCAGCTTCTGCCATCGCTATAACTTTTCTTGAAAGCGTAAACCCGGTCCGTGGCAATTTTATGCCTAGTCTGCCAATAGCCCCTAACTTTAATTGATGATTGATTGCGGGAATCGTAAAGGTGCTCTCGTCACTTAAGATGGGAATGTTTAACCGCCGCGACAATTCAAATCTTCCCTCGTCATCCCAAGAAGGGAGCGGTTCTTCAAAGCTATCTATTATGCCATCTAATTCTTTGCCGACACGTAATGCCTCCTCGCGGCTATACACCATATTCGGATCAAGGTTAATTTTCATGTCTGGTCCACATGCTTCTTGAATAAGCTTACACACTTCTATGTCCTTATCTGGATGAACTCCCGCCTTTACCTTAACAGCTCTAAATCCTTGATCATAACGTTTTTTAGCATCTGCTACCATATCTTCTAACGCAAAGAAAGTTCCAAAGCTTGTCCATGAAACAGGTATTTCGTCTCGATAAAGTCCTCCAAGCAAATTATAAATGGGGGTATTAAGAATCTTTCCATTCAAATCATAAAGAGCGATATCAACAGCACCCTTTGCTGCTAGATTCCAAACAATGGAGTCCATCTTCTCCCAAATCCGTTCGATGTTAAAGGAATCTTCTCCAATCAATAATGGAGCTAAATGATTTTTAATTACAAAATAGATGGATTCCTGTGTTTCCCCATAAATACCTGGACGTTGCACACCTTCCGCCACACCATAGGTACCGTCTTCTCCAGCAATTTTTATAATAACGTTGGAGATTGACGTCTCATAGCCAGTTGCCCATTTAATTGGATTTTTCAATGGAATTTTGACCGGAATTACTTCTACCTTCGATATTTTCATGCCTTCTGACTCCTTTCGTTTTTATGCAAGAGGTAAAACCCCTTGCATCTATTATTTAAGAATAGCTACTGGATTTTGTTTTTCTAACATTTGAATAAACTCTTCCAAATACTCGCTAACCAGTTCAGGATTTTCTACGGGAATAAAGTGTCCATAACCTTCGATCGGTCTATAAACAACTGATTTACAATTTGTCAAGCGTTTAATCGTTGCTTCTGCCATTTCACCAGTGGCAATTTTATCGTCCAAACCGTGAATGACTAGTACCGGGCAAGTGATTTGATTCATTTTTTCACGGACATCAAAACCATCGTATTGAGTCAAATCCCCTTGTTTTGTAATACCAATTTCCTGCATAACTCCCCATAGGATGAAATCTCTTCTTTCCTGGGTGGTAGCACTTCCGATTAAACATTCTGAAAACTCCAAGTGCGAAATTTGCGGATTTACATATGGGTGGTTTAACAATTCTAAAATCTTTGCGTCTATTGTTGGCGTATAATCTGCGCCCTGCATTGAACAAATGGCCTTAACTGGATATTCCTGTGCTAAATGATAAACAATATTTCCACCCATTGAACAACCAATGACGATTGGATCTTTAACCCCTAATTCTTCAATTACTGCCCAAACAAATTTTCCGTAGTCTACATAGTTATTAATGACTTTATTTCCTGGAAGCGGCCAACTCTTTCCATGTGCAGGCATATCAAATGAAATCATTTTATATTTATCCTTTAAGATTTCCATCATGTCATGATATTGCCTATTTTCTCTGCCTGCTGTATGTAGACAAATAATCGTATTTCCATTTTCAGGCCCATTGTTTGTTTCACAGTAAATTTTGATTCCATTTACATTAATGTAAAATCCAGTTATTGACATCGTTCATTACCCCTCTCTTAATCTATTATTTTATCGAATTGATGCGTACACTCTAATTAATTGTGCAACAACATTAAAGTTTTGCCGGAAACGGATGGCTCCTCCATGTGTTGTTAGATTGTTACTGTTTCCTTTGTTTGTCGCCACACTCAAGCTCTTATGAGTCACAAATTTATCCCAATCCTCTATCGATCCTGAAACACCGATATCTAAGCCGCTATTTGGTATACCTTCAACGACATCAATGCACCTTCCATTGTGAAAGGCTAGTGTAGCCGTTTCCGATTCTTCGCTTAGTGAAATATCTCCGCTGAAAAATTTTCCATAATAGAATTCTTTAAATAATTCAGCTTCTTCTCCATTGATTATTTCTTGCAATTCCAGCATCTTTTCATACATGCTCATTTTTCTTCCTCCTTGAAAAAAAATCCTTTAAATATCAAAATAAATCGTTTTCATAATTTTTGCAAAAAAATAGTTTTGCTAATGAACAATCAGTTCCCTGCTTTATAAAAAATCTACCTGTTTAAACGATTCCTTCAGCAATGAATTCTTCAATTTCGGCTTCACTAAAACCAAAGCTTCTATAAACTTCTCTATTGTGTTCACCTAATAACGGAGAGGATCGTCTGACAAATGGTAATGTCTCAGACATTTTTATCCCCTGATTTGTAATGTCTACCTCACCAACAATGGGGTGATCGATTGTCGTAAACATTTCACGATCTCCCATAATATGAGGATCATTATATACTTGGTCCATATCATAAATCGGACCGGCGGGTAATCCGGCAGACAATAATAAATCTACCACTTCATTTACCATCTTGTCACTTGCCCACTCGGTCATAAGTTCATCTAATACCAGGTAATTCTTAACACGAAGCTGATTAGTCTTAAACCGTTCATCTTCCAGCAGTTCTTCTCTTCCAATCGTTTTACACAGTTTTCGCCAAGCTGAATCACCCAACGCCATGAAAATGACAAATCCATCTTTACACTTGTACGACCCACCAGGGGCTCCTGCAACATACCCGTTACCTCTCCTTTGAGGAACCGTCCTATCAGTCAAATAAATCTGGCTGACTGAGGCAAGGGTGACAATGGTTGAATCCAAAAGTGAAATATCAACCATTTGTCCTAAACCGGTTTGATTTCGATAATGCAATGCCGCTAAAATTCCGACAACTGCATTTGTACCACCCATGATATCCGCTACAGAGGCACCCGCGCGAAGGGGGGCATTTTCTGGCCAGCCCGTGATGCTCATCATACCGCTCATCGCCTGCGCAATCGGATCGTAACCGGCACGATTTTTGTAGGGGCCTGTCTGCCCAAATCCAGAAACGGATGCATAGATGAGCCCCGGATTAACTTTTTTTAGTTCTTCATATCCTAATCCAAGCTTCTCCATTACGCCCGGACGGAAATTTTCAACAATGACATCCACCTCCTTAACCATTTTAAGAAAGATGCTTTTCCCTTTTTTTAAATCCAAAGTAATCCCTTTTTTGCTTCGATTGAAATTCATATAGTAAGTTGATTCGCCGTCTTTTTTTGGCATATTATCTCTTGCATTATCACCAAAAACGGGCATTTCAACCTTTATGACCTCCGCACCCATATCCGCCAACATTGCAGCTGCAAATGGAGCCGCTATTACTCTACCAAGATCAAGTACTTTAACACCTTCTAATGCTGAACCTTTCTTATAATCCATAAAATATGCACTCCTTTCTGACAATCAACCTTTTTCATTTCCTAAAATTAACACAGCACTAATTTGTGGTGGTCCTCCGAATGTATGTGATAATCCCCGAGTTGCATTCTTGACTTGACGTTTCGGATTATCAACTTTGTGTTGCAGCTGTTTATAGATTTCGTATGTCATCCTAATTCCACTGGCACCAACTGGATGCCCAAAACATTTAAGTCCTCCATCCGTGTTAACCGGCAGTCCACCATCTAATTCAAAGAAGCCATTTTCAATATCCTCTCTTGCTTTGCCTCTTGCAGAAAGTCCAAAATCTTCATAAATAAGCATCTCCGTCACAGTAAAACAGTCGTGGACTTCAGCAATATCAAGTTCTTCTCGGGGATTCTTTATGCCCGCCATTTCGTATGCACTCCTTGACGAGTTGACCAGAGCTCCAAAGCTTGTCCAAGAAAAATTAGGCTTGAAAAGCGGAGAACCCCCATCCATTGCCGTTCCAAATCCTTTCACAAAAATCGGATCATCTCTGAAATTTCTGGCAATTTCAGCTGTAGTTATGATTGCACAAGCAGACCCATCGCTGTTTCCACAGCAGTCATATAAGCCTAGCGGGGTAGCAATTTCTGGTGCATTCAGAACATCTTCCAAAGAAATCTCCTTATGAAAGTGGGCTTTGGGCGAAAGCATTCCATTTTTGTGGTTCTTTACGGCAATTTTACCAATGGTGCTGCGTCCTTCCTCATAAGATAAGCCATACTCATGAAAATAACGAGTTCCAATTATGGCAAATGAACCTGGTGCTGTTCTGCGTGCTTCTAAAACCGGGCTCATGCCACGCCCTACTCCCAAGCCCGGATACCCGGTATCTTTTAGCTTCTCGGCTCCTAAGGCCATAACGACTTTATGCTTGCCGCTTGCAACTGCTAAAATGGCTTCGATCAACGCAATATGTCCTGACGTGCAATAGTTCTCATTTCGGATAATCGGAATATTGTTTAGTTTCAATGTATCTGCTACAGCGGTTGCTCCAATTCCATGAGCAAAACCATTTCCGTAATAAACAGCCTCAATGTCCTGTGGTCCCACACCTGCATCCTCATATGCTTCGTAAACCGATTCAAGCATCAAATCCGATATGCCAGAATCCCATCTTTCACCGAATTTAGAGCATCCCATTCCAATAATTGCAACCGTATCCTTCATACCTTACACCCTCTTTCTTCGGATTGGCCTAACCTTCCAATAATAATTTACAAAGTTCCCTAGATTATGAATTTTGCGAAAACTAAACTCAAGATCCATCCCTATGTCAATTTTTTCTCTATTAAAATCCGTCATATTAAAATAATATCTTGTTCCATCGTGATCTTCTGAAATTGCTTGAACGATTACGGGATCATCACTTCTTCCAGCAAGGTTATCAATGGAATACGTAAATAATCTCGTAATTATCTCTGATTTATTAACTTTTTCAAACTGATCTTTTGTTCCACAGTTGACACATACTCTATTAATAGGAAACATTTGGGTTCCGCACTCAGTGCACTTACTCCCATAAAGCTTCAAATACGTTTCCTGTTCTCTCCAAGTCTGAGCCGTAGAAGCAGGAATCTTAAAGTCCTCACCTGGATCCGCTTCTATGATTCCTCTGAATGAAAGGAATCTTCCATAATCTGTGAATTCAACACGATTATCTAAATATTTCTTAACAGAATTTGCATCTTTAATTTTTTTTATGTGTTCCGTTACAGTTAAAATAAAGGCGTCAGCACCGTTTCCATAAGAGATCAAGAGCAGCTTATCACCTGGTTCTGAATGTTCAAGTGCTTCAACGAGCATCAGCAATGGTTGTGCCGCCCCAAGAACACCAACAGTAGTTGCAAATGTGTCTTGTACCTGTTCATCCTTTAAACCAAGTTTTTTAGCTATTTTTACATTTTCTTTCATACCAGGGGCCGTTAAAATAACCTTTTTTAAATCTGATACAGAGAGATTGGCTTTTTCTAGTATTTTATGGAAGGCATATGATATTGATTGATTATAGCCCTCATCAACTGCGAACCGGGCCTCTGCATTTCTCACATAAAGATCATCTCGATTTCTCCACATGTCATGAATTTCGTTTTGGCATGTAAAAACATGATCGATTGTAGCCAATACTTCTTTATTTCCAACGGTTACTGCTGCAGCACCATCTCCAAATGATTGTTCCTGTTGTGACTTAGGATATGCATTTCGAATGTCTGCTGAAGTCACCAAAACTTCATTTGAGATCCCTGATACAACTTCACTGTATCCTGCTTTTAATGCACTTGTTGCACATCTAAGCGAAGAACTGAAATCCGCTACAAAGATGTCCTTACTCAAATCACATACAGTTGAAATTAACGTAGCATGTGATTTCTCTGAATAAGGGGCTGTGGTCGAAGCAAAGTATAAACCATCAATTTCATTCCTGACTCTATATCTGAAGCACTCCAGTGCAGCCTCTACGGCCATTGTCACACTATCCTCATCAACTGAAGCAATACTTCTCGATCCCTTAATCCCATTTACTCCCCATGCTTCACTAATTGACTTTCGATTCATAAAGTAATATGGGATATACGCCCCAATGGATGTTATTCCAACACTAGACATATTTGACCTCCTAATTATTGAAAGCGTTTAATATTTTTAGTATAATTGCCAACATATACTATGTCTTTACTAGAAAACATGGAAAAAATAGGAGGAATTTTAGTATAAAATTAGGAATCTAGCTAATTTACTTACGATCAAAAATGGAGATGTTTATAAAGTGGCCATTTATATTGATGAATTACAGAATCTAGAAGTTTTCAAGAATTCTATCAACTTGCTTGCAGGCAAAACGGGAAAAAACAAAAAAGTACAATTTATCACTATAATGGAAGTAGATGATTTTGCGGAATTTCATTTAGGAGAAGAACTTTTTGTCCTCACAACATTTTCAACCTGTGCAAATGATCCAATAAAAATGGAAAACATTTTATTCAAACTGATTCAAAAAAAAATTTCTGGTATCGGCATCAAAGTGAATCGTTTTCTAAAAAAAATACCAGAGAACTTAATCAATTTAGCTGAACAATACACCACACCCTTATTTCTCATTGAAAAAGAAATCCCTTTTAGAACGATTATTTCTGATGTGACTTCTCTCATCATTAGTCAGCAATTCGAAACGATTAAAGACTTAAACAATCAATATGAGGAATTCTATACATCCATTTTAAAGGGGGAAGATTTAAGTTTTTTTCAAAAAAAAATAGGGCAAGCCTTGTCCTGCAATTGCTTTTGCTTTTCTCATACGGGCGAACTGCTGGATCAATATGTTCAAACAACCCCACAAAATACGGAAAAGCTTTTGGACTTCATTCATTTATTGAACACTAATCCTGAAATGATATGGCAGATCATTAACTCCGAAAGAAAATACTTAATAGATTCAACGGGCTATTTTCATATATTTCCATGCATTGCATATAATAAAATCCTTGGCTATTTCGTCGTTCAACAGTTAAATAGCTGGGATTCAGATGCAATGATGCATATAAAACAGATTATTTCCTTCCTGTCTATTAAACTTATGGAGGATGCTCTAAAAAATGAAAGTGAAACCAAATTCCAAATACAACTGGCAAATGAAATCTTCTATAATACCAGTCTGGATGAAGAGGCCATAAAGGGTAAATTGAACCTAATGGGGATGTCTCCTGATGAATATTATTATGTACTTTTCATAGAACCATCCAATCAAATAAAATATAACTATAATATTATCAACTCTAATTACTTGAAGAAAAAAATTTCCTTATTTGTAGAAGGGTATCTAAAAAACTATCTTATATCCGATGTGAGCGAAGGTTATTATGTGATTCTCACTTTCAACGAAAAAAATCGATTTCATGATTCCACTACATTCAGCGAATTTTTGAATAATCTTGCGAAAATTATTGAGATACCTACAGGCTTTACAATTGGCTGCAGTCAGAAGAAAAATCAGCTAAGTGAAATTGCAAATGCATTAAAGTCAGCAAAAAGGATAAATCTTTTAGGAAGGGAAATGTACCCTGAAAAGAATTTTTATCTTTATGACGACTTTTTCGAGATTCAAATTATCATGAGTTTGTTCAATACAAAGGAACATGAGCTTATTCGATCGCATATTATTACACCTTTAGAAAGATACGATCAAAAATATAAATCTTATTTAAAAGAAACGCTTGAAACTTGTTTAAAAGCCTCCACATTGCAAGAAGCTTCCAAACAACTCTTTATCCACAACAGTACATTACGATATAGATTAGAAAAAATCCACGAATTGACCGGTAAAAACTTTTTTACCAACTTTGGAAGGTATTCATTGACGAATGCATTTTTTCTGATGAAGCTGGAAAAAGTTTTTGGAATTGATACAAAATAATTTTGGACAAAAAAAGGTAGAAACAGTGTTTACAAATTTGGATTATATAACTTAGCAGGCAGATCATAAACGATTAGAAATGAGAAGGGCATTGGATTAGAAACACCAATGTCTTTTTTTTATTTTATACTGATTCACAAATAAAGCTTGTATTAAATCCAAGCCCTTTACTATAGGGATTTTCAGTGAAATAAATAGTGTTTTTTGTATCCGCATGCATTCGCTTCGGGTACAGGTGATTTTGTTCAATTGTTTGAGCCAACGGCAAGTATTTTTGAAAAAGAAGGGAAAGGTTTTATTGTTGCCTCATTTGGAAAAGAATCTGGCCATGTCCCTTACACTACCTTTATGGCCAAACAAAGCTATATGAAAGAAAATAAAGTGACAATTAATAAATTTACAAGAGCGATTTACAAAGCACAACAATGGGTTCAAACACATAGTGCCGAGGAAATTGCCAAAGCGGTTGAACCATATTTTCCAGATACAGATTTGAGTATTATGACCACGGTTGTCGACCGTTACAAGAGTCAAGGCTCGTTTGCAACAGACCCTATTTTGGATGAAACAGAATGGAACAATCTTCAAGATATTATGAGGGAAGCGGGCGAACTTCCAAAAGAGATTGATCATAAAACACTTGTTAACACGGAAATTGCTGAGAAAGTCATTAAAGAATAAAGGAAAGGGAGGCCGTTTTCATGAGCTTTTTACAAGTTCAACAAATCCATCATACTTATTTTACGAAAGCCTCTGCCACCACGGCCCTCTCGGATATAACACTAGCGGTTGAAGAGGGAGAGTTTGTCTCTCTCCTCGGCCCAAGTGGCTGTGGTAAAACTACCTTGCTTTCCATCATCTCAAGTTTACTTAAACCAACCGAAGGAACAGTTTTATTAGAAAATAAACCTGTAACGACAACTAGGAATCAAATCGGCTATATGCTCCAGCAAGATTATTTGTTTCCTTGGAAAACCATCGAAGAGAATATTTTCATAGGTTTAAAACTATCAAAGCAACTAAATGATAAAACAAAATCGGCCACCCTCAGCCTGCTGAACCAAATAGGTTTAACCGGGGTGGAAAAACAACTCCCACGGCAATTATCGGGTGGGATGAGACAAAGGGTGGCTCTTGTACGAACGCTAGCGACCGAACCTAAACTATTAATGCTTGATGAACCCTTTTCCGCTCTCGATTATCAAACAAAGCTGAAATTAGAGGATTTGGTATCCCAAATATTAGATGAATTCGGGAAAACCGCGATCCTGGTTACTCACGATATCGGTGAAGCCATTGCCATGAGTGATCGTATCTTTTTGCTGTCACCAAGTCCGGGCAGGATTTTTAAAACGTTTACCATGCCAGAGGAGTTAAGAAAATCCTCCCCCTTCCAAGCAAGAAATCATGAATTATACCCTGGCATCTTTCAAACAATATGGAAGGAGATGGAGTCACTTGAGCAAGGAGAAGCATAAACTGGAACTCCTCCATAAAAATTATCTTCATTCCTTAACAGTAGAACGGAGATGGGTTCGGTTTTACCAAGCTGTTATTTTTCTTGTCTTTTTTTCAAGCTGGGAACTATCCAGTCAAAAGCAATGGATTGATCCATTGATTTTTAGTTCCCCATCAAAAATTTGGCATTTATTTTTAGAAAAAATCCAAGATGGGTCACTCTTAGCTAATTTAGGTGTTACTTTAACCGAAACCGTCATTGGCTTCATTCTTGGGACGTTACTAGGTACTGTTTTAGCAGCCATACTATGGTGGTCTCCGATGATTTCTAAAATTCTTGACCCCTATTTAGTTGTGTTAAACGCAATGCCAAAAGTAGCACTTGGACCAGTGTTAATTGTGGCCCTAAGTCCCGGTTATCCATCAATTATTGCAATGGGTGCGATTATCTCAATCATTATTACTACCATTGTTGTGTATACCTCATTTAAAGAGGTTGATTCGAATTATTTGAAAGTTCTTCAGACATTTGGAGCAACGCGCATCCAATGTTTTAAAGAAGCCATTTTGCCCGCCAGTTTCCCAACCATCATCTCGACGTTAAAGGTAAATGTCGGTCTATCGTGGGTCGGTGTCATGGTCGGAGAGTTTCTTGTATCATCCCGTGGCCTGGGATACATGATTATTTACGGTTTTCAGGTATTTAATTTTACACTGGTTTTCCTATCACTATTAGTCATCGCTGTAATTGCCACGATTATGTACCAGCTGGTTGAATTATTAGAGAAAAAACTTATTAAAGAATAGTGGAATAGGAAGTTGTTCTGCTATTCTTTTTCGTTTTCTAAAAACTGTATCTGTTTTAGGCATTCCTCGATGACCCTGTCTTTCATGATAAAGCTAAATTCATCCCCGAAGCGTCTTTGCAAAATATTACCTTTGATGACAACTGGGCCATTTGTTTCATAATAGTTGTTGGTATCCTCAACCTTATCCACTTCCCCCCAAAAAACAGCTTTTACGAATGAGCCGTTTTTTTCAAAAACTTTGTACTCGGCAATCCATTTAATGCCGCTAAGAACTGCGCCTGTTTCTTCAAATGTCTCCCGTCTAGCTGCAGCTTCAGGCGTTTCTCCAATTTCCACTTTTCCGCCGGGAAATTCCAGACCTCTTTGTTTATGACTTGTTAAAAACCAACTGTCTTGATATTGGCAAATTACCAACACATGCGTGGCCCTCTCTTTGAAGGCATCGCAAGTAAACGCAAGTTCTACTTTATTACCGTTTTGATCTAAAAATTGCATCATCAAAGACCGCCTCAATTTTTCTTTAATGATATAATTATATTAAAAAAAAGGGAAATCCTAAAACTTTAGATTTCCCTGGCATTTTTATTCTTACTTTGGTAATATATTCATGCTTTCGATATGAGTCTTTGCTTCGTCATCACCAAGTTTAAACAGCATGCCATACACTTGCTGAATGGTGCTATCATAATCATCGTTCTCTCTGTCATAATGGTATTGAACATATGGTACATGAGCTCTAAAAAAATTTTTCCATTCTGTTGAATAGTTCTGATCAAATAGCTCTCGTAACTGGGTAATTTCTTCATCATCTGCTTGAATTTTAAAACTCCAAGTAGAATCTGTAGCACTTCTAGAGATATGACCGGTTCCAACATCAATATAGTATGTTTTCTTCTGTTCGTTCATTACTTCATCCCCTTTTACTGTATAGTAATGTACAAATAGATAAAATTTATTCTTTTACACAATTCGACTCATTTTTTAGAAATGAATACGATATAATAAACATACAATCAAGAAAACAGACTTTTCAGTTAATTAAAAAATAGGAAAGGCAGGGATGATTTTACTCGTTTATGGGAATTCAATAAGTATTAATGTAACTTTCCCTGATTAAGGGATAAATAATTTAAATAGGAGGTGTTGGAATGAAATTAGTGGATGAATTATACGCGATGTATCGGAACAAATTAACTGGCGATGAAGAGGATATTGATATGCTAACGTTTGCGTTCTTAGAAGAGATGTCACATGAAGATCTTCTTGCCTTAATCCAAGAGATGGATAAACAAGAATTATACGATTTAATGGGTCTTTACCTAATTGAAAGCTTAAAAGGTAAGTTTGCGCAAGAAGAGTACGGACAGCATCGTACACATACTTATTATCCTAGAAATATTCATTGATTTTTTACATAACACCGTTCAAAGGGAAGCTGAAAAGCTTCTTTTTTTGCGATTATTTATAAAAAGTAAAGGCTTATCCATGGTACAATGTAAGGGATAGGGGGAGAGAGAATTGTATATTATATTAGTGGTTAGTATTATTATTGTTATCGTCGTGTTACTCTTAGCAGTCCTTACCACTTCGAAAGCATACACCTTTAAACATACTGTCGATTCAATGGAAGATAATCCATATTTAGACCAAGAGAAAGAACAAGACAAAGATCAAATGAAGGCATAAAAAAATCCTATTCAATATCGAATGGGATTTTTTACTATATTAAGCAAAAACCTGTTTTAACTCTTCCTTGCTATGCTCAAGCCAAAAACGCATTAACCGTTTGGCACCTTCTAAATCATGTAGTTTAGCTTGACCACACTGTCTTTCATTAGCAGCAGGAATATCAACAATTTCAACGGCATCCTTCATAGTATCCTCAAGAAGGTCAATGATTTCCTCTACTGTTGGTTCCCCACTTACGACAAGATAATAGCCAGTTTGACAACCCATTGGCGAAATATCAATAATATCAAAGTGGTCATACTTCGCTGAATGCTTGCGGATATTGAAAGCAAGTAAATGCTCTAACGTATGAATAGCATCAGGCTTCATTGCCTGTTTATTTGGCTGACAAAAACGGATATCAAATTTATTAACAACACCGTCACTACCTACCTTATGGACACCGCAATGTCTTACATAAGGGGCTTTAACAGCATTATGGTCTAAATCAAAGCTCTCAACTGAAGGCATGAATTTCACTCCTTTTATTTTCTACCTATTATTATAATATAAATCCCGACTTTTTACATCTACTTAGTTACATTTAACAATTTAGACGATTATTTAAATTTATGATATGGTGAAAGAAAATATATGAGGAGTTTCACCTATGTTGAAAAAAATCTTTATTTCTATTATTCGTTTTTATCAAGTTGTTATCTCACCATTAAAACCACCTACATGTCGATTCTATCCTACCTGTTCTCAATATGGATTAGAAGCAGTCCAACGGTTTGGTGCCTTTAAAGGTGGATGGCTAACCATCAAGCGAGTTTTAAAATGTCATCCATTTCATCCTGGTGGAGTGGATCCAGTTCCTGAAAAGAGAGAAAATTAATTTTTATACCCATCGATTACTAAATCTAGCTTACCGGTCTTCGGATCAATAACCAACCCGTGAACAGGTACACCCTCTGGCATTAATGGATGATTTTTAATGATTCCTACGCTGTGCGTTACGCTCTCGGTTACATTATCAAACCCTTGCAGCCACTGTTTTATATTGATGCCGGAATATGTAAGTGTGGTTAACGTTTCTTCTGAAACCCCTCGTTGTCTCATGCTCTCAATTACTGGTTCTGCTTTTAGTCCACTCATCCCACAATCATAATGGGCAATAACTAAAACCTCCTGCGCTTTTAATTGATATATGGCAATTAAAATACTTCTCATTACACTTCCAAATGGGTGAGACACAAGTGCTCCTGCGTCTTTAATGATTTTTGCATCCCCATTTCCCAAATTTAAGGCTTTTGGTAATAATTCCAATAATCGGGTGTCCATGCAAGTAAGGATGACCATTTTCTTATTTGGATATTTGGTTGTTTCATACCTTTCATATTTATGATCTTCTACAAATTTTTGATTGTACTCAAGAATATCATTTAATATTGATGAATTATTCATTCTTAATTCCACCTCTCTATATTAAGCATACATAATATGCTATGTTTGAAACAACTTTTATTCTTGCATTTGGCCTATTTTTTTGTAAGAACCAAGGGAAATCGGAATGGTACTGTATTATGCACTTTTTCTTTTCATCTTGAGACATTAAATACCTCCTTAAATAATTAACTAGTTAACCTTCCGAATGATTCGGTAAGTCTTTTAACAATCGAGTTAAATAGGAAACAATTACATAATAATCCTTAACATGTAAACAATAAGTCCATCGTTTCTTAATGGAAAGGAAGATTCTCATGGATGATTTAGTAATTGCCAGAAGTTTATTTGGAACTACGATGGGGTTCCACATAATTTTTGCAACAATTGGAGTTGGCTTACCATTTATGATTTTGACGGCAGAGCTCCTATATCAAAAAACAAAGGATATCGAATATGTGGTCATGGCCAAACGATGGACAAAGGCTTTTGCCGTCCTTCTCGGGGTAGGCATTCCAACAGGGACCATCGCTGGGGTTCAATTGTCATTATTATGGCCAGGGTTTATGGAGGTAATTGGAAAGGTAATGGCACTCCCTTTTCAAATTGAGATTTACGCCTTCTTTATTGAAGCCTTATTTATGTCTATCTACGTTTACGCTGCTGAACGGATTGCTCCTTGGATGAGAATTGCCAGCTTACTTCTTGTTGCACTAGGTGCCATGGGCTCTGCTGTTTTAATTACAAATGTCCATGCTTTTGAAGGAACACCTGCAGGGTTTAATATCGTGAATGGGGAAATAGTCGATGTTAATCCTTGGGCTGCCTTTTTCAATCCTAGCTTTTTTGTTACTGCTGGTCATGTGGCCCTCTCTGCTTACACAACAGGAGCATTCATTGTTGCCACCGTTTCGGCCTATAAAATGCTTCGAGTTGCTAGTTCATCACGGATTTATCGTTTCCATCAAAAAGCCTTACTGTTAAGCCTTATTGTAGGAGGACTGTTTTCCTTATTAACAGCCCTTAACGGACATGCATCTGCACAGTATCTTCATAAATACCAACCAGAAAAACTTGCCGCTGCAGAGGGCTTATTCGAAACCCAAGCCCATGCCCCACTAACTGTCGGCGGTATTACCGATAAAAAGACAGAGTCTGTGAAGTGGGGAATCGAAATCCCCTGGGCCCTTAGCTTTTTATCCGGGAATAACTTTAATACAGTAGTGAAAGGTTTACACGAATTTCCTGAGGAAGAATGGCCTCCCCTGTTTGTCCATACGTTATTTAATGGAATGGTAGGCATTGGTTCCTTACTAATCCTCATCTCATTCTTGGGTCTTGCATTAAAAAAATTTTTTAAGAAAGAACGTTTTCCAAAGTGGTTAATGTGGTTGTATGTGGTCTCAGGACCATTAGCGGTTTTAGGGATAGAATTTGGATGGATTTTTGCTTGTACAGGTAGACAGCCATGGACGATTTATCGAGTCCTTTCGACCAAAGACTCGGTTACCACCGCCACCAATCTTGGCGTGTTATTTATCTTATTTGCTGCTGTGTATGTAATTTTAGCTCTGTCCGTCCTTTTTGTCCTTCGCTATTATTTCAAAAAGAATTCTGTTCTTGATGACCTAAATCGTGCCGATCAAAAAGGGGTACCACTATTTAGTTCAAATTCTTAAAAAGGTGGAACAAACATGTTAGATGCTTATCTTGCGGTAACAGTATTATGGGGATTTGTTTTTATCTATGCTGTTATGGCAACAATGGATTTTGGGGCAGGGTTTTGGTCGATGTTCTACATCAATCGAAGAAAAGCAACTGCGACTAACATAGCTAATCGCTACCTTTCACCTACTTGGGAGGTAACAAATACTTTTATTGTCGCACTTGTTATCGCCGTTTATAGTATGTTTCCAAAAGGAGCGTATACCCTTGGAACCATTTTATTAATACCAGGAAGTCTTATCCTGCTATTACTATCCATACGGAGTGCTTTTCTTGTCTTTTCAAATATAGCAGAGGAGTACAAAAAGCCCCTAACCTACATTTCCGGCATTTCAGGAATATTAATCCCTGGATTATTAATTAGTGTACTGCCGATAACACATGGGGTTTATGTAGATTTCTCCGCGAACCGTCAAACCTTGGACTTAGCCGGACTGTTTACCAGCCCTAATGAGTATGCCTTTTTTGGTTTTGCTATTTCAAGTACACTATTTCTTTCATCGCTCTTGTTAGCTGATTATTCAAAAGCATCGGAGGAATTTGAGGCTTACCGTGTTTATCGCAGGGATGCGTTATTGATTGGACCTATCTCGTTATTAATGGCTTTTCTTATCATGTTTACCTTAAAAGAAGAAGCGGCTTGGCTTTACGAAAAAATGATGAAGGATCTGCCTCTTCTTTTTGGATCACTAGCCTGTTTCCTGATCGGCGGACTGAGCTTACTGTTACCTTCTCGCAAGACTATAACAAAAGGATGGCCACGTTTATCAGTCATTGCTATTACCATTCAATATTTACTCGCAAGTTATGTTTATGGGAGGGCCCATTTACCATATATTGTTTATCCTGAAGTTACCATTCATTCCGCGTTTACTGACCCTAATTCATTCCGTGCTGTTTTTATCACCTATATAGTGGGTTTTGCTATTTTGTTTCCAGGTTTTATTTACTTTTGGAGTCTGTTCATGAATGATAAACGGTACTTACGACAAAGTAAAACAAATACTCAAAAAAAGTAATATCCCAATTCTTACAGGCATGTTTTTCTGTAAATCATCAAATGCTATTATTGTATCCCAAAATTCCAAAGGAGTGATACTTCGATGGCACAAGATGTTTTATGTGAGGTAAATAACTGTACATTTTGGGCAAATGGAAATAAATGCAGTGCTGACCGAATCTATGTGGTTAGCCATAATGGAGAAACAGCTGATTCTCAAAAAGAAACCGATTGTCAAACCTTTGAACCAAGTGGGTTAAGCTAATAAGAAAAGCGCAAGTGCCCTGTTCAGCGGCGTATGGCCTGGAGCACTCCAACTGAGATAAAGGAAACACGAAGAGCCGGAGGCGCATTCGTGCTTGACTTATCGTAGGGCGGAGAGCGAAGGACACTAGTCGCTAGGGCACTGGAGCTGGACAATTCTCAAAGTCAAAACTTATAAATTCTTATTTGAACCAGGCAATGTTTGCCTGGTTCTTTTATGCTAAAAGGTAAATCTTTGCGTTGATAACAGAGTCTCGTTAAGCCTTTTCTCGTTAATTGGAAAACCAATTCCAGGTGTTTTTGGTACGCTTATTACCCCATTTTTCACAGTTACTTCTGGTAATATAATGTCTTCCTCCCAAAAACGGTTTGAAGAAGATATATCACCAGGAATTGAAAACCCAGGCAGGGATGCAAGTGCGATATTATGGGCTCGGGACACGCCAAATTCAATCATGCCCCCACACCAAACTGGAACACCCTTTTCAAAGCAATAATCATGAATTTTCTTGGCTTCATTTAGCCCGCCTACCCGACCAACTTTAATATTAATCACTTGACAACTTCCAAACTCGACTGCCTTTCTGGCATCGTCAAAGCTATTAATACTTTCGTCTAAACATATTGGTGTTTGAATTTCCTTTTGAAGCAAGGCATGTTCGATAATATCATCATGTGCAAGAGGCTGCTCAATCATCATCAAATTAAATTCATCTAATGCTTTTAAGTGATCAATGTCCCTTAACGTATAAGAAGAATTGGCATCTGCCATGATGGGCAGGTCAGGATAATGTCGGCGGATTTCCTTTAAAAAGGAATAATCCTGATTGGGATTGATTTTTACTTTTATGCGTTGATAACCATCCTCAAGGTAATGTTCTATTTGCTGCAGAGCTTTTGTAGTGGAATCAGTAGCTACCACCACTCCTGAAGCAATAATAGGACGTGTACCGCCTATTATTTTTGAAAGAGGTTCTGAATGTTCCCACGCATATAAATCCCATATTGCCGTTTCTAATGCTGCCTTTGCCATATTGTTTCTTCTAATCGCTTGAAAAAGATGTGATACCTCTTCAGGATGTTCAATTGAATGTTTTTGAAGTAATGGAATTAAGAAATCCGTTAACATATGTAAGCTGGTATTTACCGTTTCTTCAGTATACCATGGTGTTGAAAAGGCAACCCCTTCTCCAAATCCAGAAAGTCCCTCAGTATTAGTTACCCTAACAATAATCCCTTCCCGGTTTCTCACAGCCCCTAAATGCGTTATAAATGGTGACTTTAAGGGCATTTGAATGACATTAAGCTCAACCGTTGCTATCTTCATTGCCGGCCACCCACTCTCGCAGTTTTCTTCGCAGTAATTTTTTGGCTGCATTTCTGGGCAGATTCTCAGTAAAATAAAAAGCCTTTGGCACCTTGAATTTGGCTAATCTGTTTAAGCAAAATTGTTGAAGGTCTTTCCTGCTCACATCTACGCCATCCCTTACTACAACAAAGGCAATCGGCACCTGCCCCCACTTTTCATCATCTATTCCTGTTACTCCCGCCTCGAAAACATCTGGGTGAGCTAACAATACGGATTCAATTTCTGCGGGATAGATATTTTCTCCGCCTGAAATAATCAAGTCAGAACGCCGATCCATGACGTATAAAAATCCTTCCTCATCTAAATAGCCGATGTCTCCTGTATAAAACCAACCATTACGAATTTTTTCTTCCGTGACCTCGGGACGATATAAATATCCTGGTGTGACATTGGGTCCTTTTACGACAATTTCTCCTGCTTCACCTGCAGCAGCATTGGCCCCACTTTCAAGCACAATTTTAAGCTGTGAAGGGAACAAGGGCTTACCAGCTGAACCTAATTTTATTAAACTATCTTCTTGTGATAGTGTGACGATTTGTGAAGAAGTTTCTGTCATCCCATACGATTGAAATACAGGAATTTCCTTTTTTACACATGCTTGTAATAATGGTAATGGTGCAGGGCCTCCTCCTAGAAGCATGCAGCGAAAAGTATTAGGAAGTCTTCTATTCTCAAGCTTTTCTATAATTCTGGTCAACGTGGTACCGACTACGGACATAATAGTAACCTCTTTCTCCTTTATATCCTTGATAGTCCGTTCAACGTCAAATTTTTCATGGAGAACCAAAGGCATTCCATAAATAACACTACGCATGAGAATAGAGAAACCGCTAATATGAAAAAGAGGTACCGTGCATAGCCAGCAATCACTTTCAACTGTTCCTAGATTTAATGCAGAACCTACGGAGCTCCACCAATGGTTCCCAAAAGTCTGCATGACCCCCTTTGGATTCCCGGTGGTGCCTGATGTATACATAATGGTACAAATATCAGAGAGATTGATTTCTTGTTGAATAACAGGTGGTTGTGATTCCAGTTGAAAAAGCTGTTCTTTAGTTATTGTGTTTAGAGTTAAAATTCGTTTTTTAATATCCAATCCAATTTCCGTAAAGGAGTCCTCAAGAATTAGATATTCCACTTTTGAATCCGATAATTGCCAAACCAGTTCTGAAGCAGTTAAACGATTATTTAAAATTACTGCTTTAACTCCTAATAACTGGAGAGCAAACAAAATCACCACAGTATCCAAGTGATTTTTCAATAATACCCCCACAAACTGGTCCTGTTGAACACCATGTGTTTGGAGCTGCCCAGCCGCCTTATATGACCGATTATAAAGTTCTTTAAATGTTATGGTCTGGTTCTGAAAATAAATAGCTGTACGTTCAGGTGTTAGGAATGCACGCTTTGTTAAAAAATTGGGCATCATTTCGTTTGGCATATATGTACCTTCTTTCAATGGCAAAGGGCCACTTTTCAATCTGTTTAGTCCAGCGCCATGATAAGGCGTTTTTCGTTTATTCAATATAAAAACAGCCTGATGGAGAACCATCAAGCTGCAAGTGTATAACGATCAAGGAAAACGTGGGAATTTACCAAAATCAGGCTTACGTTTTTCTTTAAAAGCATCGCGGCCTTCTTTTGCTTCATCTGTTGTATAGTATAGCAATGTAGCATCACCGGCAAATTGTTGGATTCCTGCTAGGCCATCTGTATCTGCATTAAATGCAGCTTTTAAGAAACGGAGCGCCATTGGGCTTTTCTCCAGCATTTCTTCACACCATTTAATGGTCTCGTCTTCCACTTGCTCTAAAGGTACAACAGTATTGACTAAGCCCATTTCAAGTGCTTCCTGGGCATTGTATTGGCGGCATAAGTACCAAATTTCACGGGCTTTCTTATGGCCGACAATTCTAGCTAAATAGCCTGAACCATATCCAGCATCAAAACTGCCTACTTTTGGCCCTGTTTGTCCAAAGATAGCATTATCTGCGGCAATTGTTAAGTCACAGACAATGTGAAGAACGTGACCACCACCGATTGCATATCCCTTAACCATTGCAACAACTGGCTTTGGAATAACACGAATGAGACGTTGCAGATCCAAAACGTTCAAGCGGGGGATTTGATCTTCGCCAACATAACCGCCATGTCCTCGCACCTTTTGGTCTCCACCGGAACAAAATGCTTTATCTCCTGCACCTGTTAGCACAATAACCCCAACGCTTGCATCATCACGGGCATAGGCAAAAGCATCCATCAACTCATTTACGGTTTTCGGTGTAAAGGCATTATGTACATGCGGACGATTAATGGTAATCTTTGCAATTCCATTATAGGTTTCATATAAAATTTCATCATATTTACGTCCTGGAATCCATTCTACTGTCATAATAAAAAACCTCCTTTAGTTGGATAATAAAAAGTCACTTACTATTGTACCAAATTTTTCTGGTTGTTCCACATGAATTGCATGGCCACTATTTTCAATCGTTAACCATGAGCCGTTTTTCAGGCTTTTTATCATGCCTTCAGCGATATGACAAAACTTTTTATCTTCTTCTCCCGTTAGCAGCAAAACTGGACAAGCTAATTGATCTAATTGACTCCACCAGGAAGGCTGAGAGCCTGTCCCCATTCCAAGTAAACTGTTAGCGAGACCTTTGGAGGAATTATTTAAACGCTGCGCCCTCACCCTTTTTTGTACTTCTATAGGAAGCCGCTTCATGGTTTGAAATAGAGGAATATCTTCCCAGTAATCGACAAACGACTTTATTCCACGTTCTAGTATATAGTTTGCAAGTTCAGCATCCTTCAGGCAGCGAAGTTCTTGCTCCTGCTTTGTTGCTAAACCCGGAGATGTACTTTCTAGAACTAGCCTTCGGACCCTATTAGGAAAAAGAAGTGCAAAAGTAAGTGCCAGTCTGCCTCCCATTGAATAGCCCAGCATATCTACTTGGTTAATGCCTAATTCATCAAGCATGGTAGTTAAGTCGTGTGCCACAGATTCTATTTTATATCGTTGAAGGTCTTCTGGAGATTCTGTTTTACCATGTCCAATGATATCTGGGGTAATTAATGTGGAGTGCTTACCCCATCTGTCATAAAAAGAAGTCCATGTTGATGAATCTCCGGTAAAACCGTGCAATTGTATAAACGGGAACCCTTCACCACAAACTTCCACTTGATAGCGAATCTCGTCAATGAGCAAGTCCATTAATGCTCACCTTTGACAAAATTTGATATTTCCTGGGAAACAGATCGCCATAATTCGCGGTGTTCATCACGATTTCTGTCACGATTTGTCTCAATTTCATAAACATTAATTCCCTTTTGATCACCACTCTGCTGCAATTCTTTGGCAAGATGATCCCAATTTTTTATTTTAGTAAAGTTCCCATTAAACATCCTTACGGCATGTTCAAATTCTATATTTAAAGGTGTACCAAATAAGAGCTCAAAATTCTTAGGATGTTCTGATTGTGGAAGAAAAGAAAAGATTCCTCCACCATTATTGTTCACAACAATGATATGAATATCTATATTGTAAAGCTTTGCCGCAATCAGTCCATTTAAATCATGGAAGAAGGTTAAATCCCCTAAAACTAAATATAAGGGTTGGGAGTAAAGAGCCGCACCAATTGCCGTCGAAACTGTCCCATCAATACCATTGGCTCCCCTGTTGGCCATTACCCTGATTGATTTATTATTGTTGAGAAAAAAGCTATCTAAATCGCGAATTGGCATACTATTTCCAACAAACAGAGTGGCTCTCTCTGGCAGCAGATCGGCTAGTTGATAGAACAACTTTCCTTCACTTAATTCTGTTACGTTGCGAAGTGGAGTTATATTTTCGATTGTTAACCCATTAATCTTTTTCCAATCCTCTAAATAAACTGTTGTAGGTTTACTAACAAAATAAGTTAACAGCTTTTCACAAAAAATGGTTTCATTGCAAAAAATCATGTCCGTTGTTAATGAAGCCGGATCACGCCAGCCCCCGCCACCATCCACTACAAATTGTTCAGCAGTATAATTTTCTTTTAAGAATATTGTTAACGCTTTTGAAATAGGCATGGCCCCAAAACGCACGACCACATCCGGTTTAAGAAAAGCTTTGGCGTCTTCATTCCTTAAAAATGTATCATAGGCATCAATGATATTTTCAGAATTATGATTGCCGCTTCTTAATTGCGATAAAGGGTCAGCTAAAATAGGATAGTTTAATGACTTTGAAAGACGGGTTACTGCTTCAGCAAAGTGTGCATCAGCAGTATTACCGCAAACAATAATACCCTTTTCTTTTCCGCTTAATTTTTCTGCGATTTCTTTAAACTGCCTATCATCTACTGCAAGATTACCATTATGAACCTTAACATAGCCATTTGGCCGTTCCGTTAACTGAAACATAGCATCATCCATTTTTGGAATGAGTGGTTCCCGAAATGGAAAATTCAAATGAACGGGACCTGAAGGTGCTTGGGTTGCGATGGCCGCCGCACGAGCACATGCTGTTCGTGCATAACGGATAATCTCTACATTGTTCTCAGGTAAAGCCATATCGGCAAACCATTTTACATGTTGGCCATATAAGCGAATTTGATCAATTGCCTGAGGAGCCCCCACCTCTCTTAGCTCATGAGGTCTGTCTGCGGTTAGCACAAGTAATGGTACACGTGCATATCGTGCCTCGACGATGGCTGGAAAGTAATTTGCTGCAGCCGTACCTGAAGTACATAAAATCGCAACCGGTCTGTTTTTTGCCTTTGCCATCCCGAGTCCAAAAAAGGCTGCTGATCGTTCATCCACATGGATATGAACGTTTAATTCCGGATGTTCGGCCATGACCATTGCCATCGGAGTAGACCTTGACCCTGGGCTGACGACAACATCTGTTACTCCTGTTAAAACAAGTTCTGAAACAAAAGCTGCAATATAAGCTGTTAACGATTCCTGATGATTCATATTATTTACCCCCAAGCGCTCGAAGCATTGGTCTAAACTTCAAACTTGTTTCCTGATATTCACTTTCAGAGTTCGAATCTGCTACAACACCGCATCCAGCAAACAATGATACCTCCGTGCCCTGTATAAGTCCTGAACGAATGGAAACAGCAAATTCACCATTTTGTTTATAATCGACCCAACCAAGCGGTGCAGCGTAAAAGCCGCGATCAAGCTCTTCTACCTGTCTAATTTTTTCTACTGCTTCCTGTTTTGGCAGTCCACCTAGAGCAGGAGTTGGATGAAGTTTTTCAACCAGCAATAGTAATGAAGATTTTTCTTCGCATTTTCCTATTACAGGTGTATAAAGATGTTGAATATCGCTCATTTTCATTAATTGTGGTTTGTCTGGGAGTATAATTTCCTCACATGATTCCTCTAGTGCTTGTTTAATCATTTCAACCACAAACCCATGTTCAATAAGGTTTTTCTGATCATTTAATAACGCTTGCCCTAGAATTTGGTCTTCCTCTTCCGTTCTCCCACGTGAAATAGAGCCAGCAAGGCAGGTAGAATACACTTCAGACCCCTTCTTTTTCACTAGCCTTTCCGGTGATGCCCCAATAAAACAGTCACCATTTGATTCAAAGGCAAATATAAAGCTTGCAGGTTGTTGTTTGTACAAATTCTCTAGTACTGCTTCTGCCTTGACCTGATTGTTAAATACCAACCTGAGTTCTCGAGCAAGAACAACTTTCTTTAATGGACCATTTGTTAATTCGTTCACAACTCCATCCACAGTCTGTTTCCACTTTTCAGGAGCAATTTCAATCGTCTTTAAAAGAGTAGCAGTCTGGGACAGGTTAGTTTGTTTTAGTGAGTGAAGTAGTTGATTTCTTTCCTCCATTACTTTTCTAAATAGAGAAACATCATCATTAGGTGCAAGGACAATATTAGTTGTTATAAAAGTCTCACCATGAATGACACTCATTAAATATTTGGGTATATGGAACAAAGAATCTGCAAACTTGGACCAGAGATCCGTTTTTTCTTTTAATGGATCAAAAGAAAAACCTCCAAATAAAAGTGGTCCAACACCAGTTACTTTATATGGATCAAAAATCAGGCTATCCTCTAAAAAGCTTTTCCACTCTCTTTCAACATGAAAAAAGCGGTCAGTAGCCTGATCCGACTGAATTTGCTTTGAAATTCCAAGACCAACAAGGACAATCCCGTCTGTAGGGTCTTTCCAGAAAAAACGTTCCCCACAATATTGGTCACGTCCTGCGTAAAAAAATGATAAAGGATTAGTCGTGTCTAATTTATGAACCTCACTTATTAAAATGGGCCGGCCTATTTCCTTAGCACGATTAATAGCCAAAAGACCCCTCTCCATTATTTCCGTTTCTTGAATGGTAACCAAACAAATCCCTCCAAAACAGCCGAAATGACTGTTATCCATTCGTTTTTTAGCTTATTTTAAGATACTACTCCTATTGTAAAGAAGTCAATAATACTTGTCACTACCTATACTGCTTTATTCCTTATTATATATTAAAAGTCTAAGCTAAGCTTAAAAACAGTTTTGATTACTTTCATCTTTCCACTAACCATTAAATATTAATCAAGCAGGCATTATCTTCTAGTTTTGAAAAGAAAAATCAATTGACACCATTACTGTAATTCCATACACTTATGGTTGGGTATGTAAACCTAAACTAAAAAAGATTGTCTATATAAATAGAGAGAGATATTTTTATAAAGGGGGAAACAGTATGGAGACAAATATCAAACATAAGTCGAAGCCTGCTGTTGAATCAAACCAGGGCTTTCAAGTGTGGTGGAAAATGACCCGTCCACATACTCTAACGGCATCGTTTGTTCCAGTTTTGCTTGGCACAGCTTTGGCATTTAGAAACGACAAAATTCATATAGGTCTCTTTATTTCCATGCTTGTTGCCAGTATGTTAATTCAAGCAGCAACCAATATGTTTAATGAATACTTCGACTTCAAACGTGGACTCGACACTGAACATTCAGTTGGAATTGGCGGAACGATTGTCCGTGATGGAATTAAACCAAAAACCGTCATCAATCTTGCTTTTGGCTTTTACTTAATTGCATTATTAATAGGAGTATATATTTGTGCAAATAGCAGCTGGTGGCTAGCTGTCGTTGGCCTTGTTTGTATGGCAGTTGGCTATTTTTATACAGGCGGACCGGTTCCAATTGCCTATACGCCATTTGGTGAAATTCTTTCCGGTCTCTTTATGGGAATGCTAATTATTTTAATCTCATTCTTTATTCAAACGGGTACCGTTGATAGCACCAGCGTACTTGTCTCAGTTCCAAGCATGATTTTAGTTGGGATGATTATGATGTCCAATAACATCCGCGATCTTGATGGTGATAAAGAAAATGGCCGTAAAACAGTCGCGATTCTCTTAGGAAAAAAGAAAGCCATTTATCTGTTAGCCGCGATGTTTACTTTTTCTTATTTATGGGTTTTGGGACTGATTATTAGTGGAATAGCTCCATTTTGGACAGCAATCGTGATTTTGAGTGCACCCAAACCGATGAAAGCCATAAAAGGATTCATTGAAAATAATATCCCATTAAAAATGGCACCTGCCATGATTGCAACAGCTCAAACTAATACCATTTTTGGACTATTACTCGCTATCGGAATTTTTATTGGACACTATATGTCTTAAACGAAAAGCTTCTGCCACATTGGCAGAAGCTTTTCTTATTTTAGAGATTTAATTCCCCATATTCCATCCGCATATTCCTGAATGGTTCGGTCACTTGAAAAATAACCAGCCTGAGCAATATTTGTTAAACTCATTTTTTGCCATTGTAATTGGTCAGTATAAACTGTACCAATCGTTTGTTGCGTATCGGCATAAGAGGCAAAATCTTTTAAGACAAAATATTGATCGTTCTCCTCCAATAATGAATCAAATATCGGTTCAAATTCATTATGAACTCCTGAAAAAAAACCGTTGACAAGCTGATCAACTGCCTGTCTGATTCGATAATCATGATGGTAATACTCGAGTGAATGATAGCCGCCATGCTGGTGATAATGAAGAACTTCATCTGCCGTTAATCCAAATGTAAAAATATTTGAATCACCGACTAACTCTTGAATCTCTATATTTGCCCCATCTAATGTTCCGACTGTTAATGCACCATTAATCATAAATTTCATGTTGCCTGTGCCGGAAGCTTCTTTACTTGCAGTAGATATCTGTTCACTCACATCCGAGGCTGGAAAAATTTTTTCAGCTAAAGAAACACGATAATTTTCAAGGAAAATCACCTTTATCTTATCTCCCACTTTGGGATCATGATTAATTTTATCAGCCACGGTATTAATCAATTTAATAATTTTTTTTGCATAATAATAACCGGGTGAAGCTTTTGCTCCAAAAATAAACACTCTCGGAACAATTGGATAGCTTGAATCCTCTTTAATCCTGTTATAAAGATGCATGATGTGTAAAACGTTTAAAAGCTGTCGCTTATAAGCATGAAGCCTTTTAACCTGAACATCAAATATGGCCCGAGTATCAACAGCCACACCTGTCTTATCCAAAATAATCTCCGCAAGCCGTTGTTTATTTTCATTTTTTATCTTTAAGAGTTGTTCTAAAAAGGCTGAATCGTTTTGGTATTTTAGTAACTGGGTAAGCTCCGTAGCTGAGTAGGTCCAGTCAAGTCCAATTGAATCAGTAATAAGAGAAGATAATTTTGGATTTGCTTTTAACAGCCAGCGGCGGTAGGCAATTCCGTTCGTCTTATTATTAAATTTTTCCGGATACAGCTGATAAAATTGGTTCATCTCTCGCTTCTTTAAGATTTCCGTATGTAACTTGGCTACACCATTCACACTAAAGCTGCCAACAATCGCCAAATGTGCCATTTTTACATAATCGTCCGCTAAGATAGCAAGGTTCGCGATTCTCTGCCAATCACCTGGTGATTGTCTCCAAAGTTCCTGGCAAAATCGCTCATTAATTTCTTCCACAATCATATAAATTCTTGGAAGTAACGGTTGAAAAATATGAATCGGCCACTTCTCCAATGCTTCCGATAACGTGGTATGATTGGTATAGGAAATTGTATGCTTGGTAATATGCCAAGCCTGCTCCCAATCATAACCTTCATCGTCGATTAAGACTCTCATCAGCTCAGGAATCGCCAAAACAGGGTGGGTATCATTTATGTGAATACAAACATGTTCATGAAGTTGAGTTAAAGTGTTATGTTGTTTCCGATAGCTTCTTAAAATCGATTGAATACTAGCTGATACCAGAAAGTATTGCTGCTTCAGCCTTAAAATTTTTCCTTCGTCATGGGTATCATCAGGGTATAAAAACTCCGAAATTGATTCAGTCTCACGCTTATATTTTAATACATCAGCATGAAAAGGAAATTGCGATGGCTCGGCATTCCAAAGCCTAAGCGTGTTAACCGTTTTTGATTTGTACCCGATCACAGGCATGTCATGAGGAACAGCGGTAACAGTTTCAGCATTCAAATGCTGAAAGACAAGACGACCGTTCTCCATTTTTGTTTCCACTTTACCCCAAAAAGGAATTTTAACGGCACTATCCAATTTACGAATTTCCCAAACATTGCCGCTCTTCAGCCATTGCTCTGGCAGTTCCACTTGATAGCCATCGACAATTTTTTGTTCAAACAATCCATGTTTGTAACGAATCCCATGACCATGGCCAGGTAGGTTTAATGAGGCAAGCGAGTCAAGAAAACAGGCGGCTAGCCTACCTAAGCCGCCATTTCCTAAACCTGCATCCGATTCTAATTCCTCCAGCTCATCCAAGTCAATTCCTAATTCCTGAAGACCAGCTTGTACCGTTTCCTCTATTCCTAAGTTAATTAAATTTTGTCTTAACAGTTTTCCTAATAAATATTCAATCGAAAGATAATAAACCTGCTTCCCCTGTGCGGCAAGATATCGTTCATTAGTTGCAATCCAATCATTACTTACAAACTCACGAATCATGCTGCCAAGTGTCTGATACTGATCCCTTGATGAACTTTCCGAAAAACTCTTTCCACATAACATGTTAAGCCTTTTAAGAAAGGTTTTTTTAAACTCTATTGTGCTAGAAAACATGCGTTTCACTCCTAGAGACAATCTCTGCGTAAAGCTGGCTATAACTAAATGCAGATTGAGCCCAACTATTATCCATTTGCAAGGCTTGCTTTACAATCGAATTCCATGCCTGTTTATCGTGATAAAAGCTTACCGCTCTATTGATCGTATAAAGCATGTCATGAGCATTGAAGTTTTTGAAGGAAAATCCATTTCCTTCCCCTGTATATTCATTCCAGGCCTTCACTGTATCGTTAAGTCCTCCTGTTTCACGAACAATCGGGATTGCGCCATATTTCATCGCAATTATTTGTCCAAGGCCGCATGGTTCAAATTGAGATGGCATTAAAAACAAATCAGCTGCTGCGTATAGTTTGTGGGCTAATTCCTCATTAAAGCCAATTTGTACCTTTAACTTTTCAGGAAAAATATGAGCAGCATGTCTTAAATGTTCTTCATACTCAAAGTCACCTGTTCCAAGTATAATGACCTGTATATCCTCTTGCAAAATCTCATTAAGAACACACTTCACTAAATCGAGTCCCTTTTGCCTTGTGAGCCTTGAAACCATTACCAGTAATGGAGTAGACTCATTTTTTGGCAAGACAAATCGTTTTTGAATCTCTCTTTTATTAATTGCCTTTCGAGTTAAGGAATCTACTTTATAGGTTTGATAAATTAATGGATCAATGGCAGGATTATAAAAGTTTTCATCAATTCCATTTAAAATCCCGACAAGATCCTCTTTCCTTTCCCGCAAAAGTCCATCCAGTTTCTCACCATAAGCGGCCGTTTGTATTTCGTCTTTATAGGTCGGGCTCACTGTAGTTATTTTGTCTGCTGCTACAAGAGCGCCTTTCATAAAGTTAATATTGCCAAAGAACTCTAAATGACCGGTATGGTAGGATTTATAATCCATCCCTAACAAATCTCCTAGTACCTCTTTTGGAAAAATACCCTGAAATTGTAAGTTATGAATGGTAAATATGGTACGAATTAAGCCATAGCCTTGCCTCTTGTAATACTCTGTTCTTAGAAGGTATGGAATCATAGCAGTATGCCAATCGTGGCAGTGCAGTACATCTGGGAAAAAGTCCAGATGTGCAATTGTCTCAAGAATGGCTCGATTAAAATAGGCAAATCTTTCACCATCATCAAAATATCCGTAAAGATTATCCCGTTTAAAATAGTATTCATTATCAACGAAATAATAGGTAACCCCCTGATGGATAAGCTCCTCAATGCCGCAATATTGATTTCTCCAGCCTACTGGAACAGTAAATTCCTTGATTTTCTTCATTTCCTGTTTATATTGTTCTGAAATAGTTCCATATTTAGGAAGAATAACTCTAACATCGGTACCTAGGCTCTTAAGTTCTTTTGGAAGGGACCCTGCCACATCGGCAAGTCCCCCAGATTTGGCAAATGGCCCACATTCCGAAACAGCAAATAATATTTTCACGAGTTCATCAACGCTCCTTGTATTGTCCCTTTACGAATGACATAAGGGTCATGAGCTGTTCCTGTTAGTTGGGTTCCAGCTTCCACTTTTACATCCTTGTCTAAAATAACAGAATCTAAATGGCAATTCTCTTCAATTTTGCACTTTTGCATGATAATACAGTTCTTAATGACTGCGCCTTTTCCAATTTTTACGCCACGAGAAACAATGCTGTTTTCTACCGTTCCGCTAATCAAACAGCCATTAGCAATCATGGCATTTTTCACAGATGACCCTTTAAGATACTTGGTTGGCGGCTCATCTTTTACTTTCGTAATGATAGGCTGGTCTTTTAAAAACAATTGCTTCCACACATCGGGCTCAAGCAGCTTCATGCTAGTAGAAAAATAGTTTTCAATCGAATCTATCATCACGGCATAGCCGTTATAGTCATAGTGACATATTGTATAATCTCCGTTAATATCGGTTACGACATCTTTCATACAGGTATATCCTGTTTCGTGCCTTGATTCAATCAATTTAATAAGTAGGGAAGTTTTAATTAAATAGATTTCCATTGAGCTTCCATCCGGGTGATGGATTTCAGTTATATCACAATTTGCCTGTCTATGTGAATGTAATATTGTTCTAAGGTCGGTGTTAAATATCGTGTAACAATTGGCGATAATTGCGTACTCTTGTGTACTTCGATAAAAGTAATCCATATTGGCTGCAAAATGTTCAAACGAACCAACTTTATTGCCATCATGATCAACAATCGGGGATGGGAAAAAGAATAGACCATCCTGTTTTCGATTTAAATCCCAGTTTTTCCCTGAACCAAGATGATCCATGAGCGAGCGATACTGCATTTTTGGAAATATAGCCACACTTCGAATACCAGAATTCACCATGTTTGATAAAACAAAATCAATAATACGATAGCGGCCTGCAAAGGGCAGTGCCCCTAATGATCGGTGTATTAATAAATCTTCTAAATCTTCGTGGTAGGTTGTTGCATCTATTACACCTAAAAGCTTTCTTTTCAAAAAAAATTCCCCCCTGTTATTTAATAGAATAGCTTGAATTATTTTCTACTTAAAATCTCAAAGCTATTAATCTAATACGCAGGATATAACCCGCCTAACATTTCTTCTGTTACGAGAATGATTTCATCATCACAAGAACGGATAACGGTTCCCTCTGGTATCACTATATCACTTGGTACAATTGCTTTTTCAATCAAACAATTATTCCCGATGATAGCATCAGACATAATCACTGACTCTTTTATGATGCTGTTTTTTCCGACCGATACGCCTTGAAAAAGAACAGATTTGTCAATTTCACCTTCAATAGTGCACCCCTCATTAATCAATGACTCTTTTACAATTGCATCCGATGAAATATATTGCGGGGGTTGATTTGGATTGACAGAATAAATTCTCCAGTCATAGTCAAACAAATCTAAAGTACATTCGTCATCCAGCAAATCCATGTTTGCCTCCCAAAGGCTTTGGACCGTTCCAACATCCTTCCAATACCCTTTAAACGGATAGGCAAATAATTTCTTCTTTTCATCTAACAGCATTGGAATGACATCTTTTCCAAAGTCATGGCTGGAATGGGGATTACGTTCATCCATTTCTAAATATTCCTTCAGTATATTCCAGCTAAAAATATAAATGCCCATGGACGCAAGGTTATTTTTGGGATTGCTAGGTTTTTCTTCAAATTGTAGTATTCTCATATCTTCGTTAGTGCTCATAATTCCAAATCGGTTGGCTTCAACCCATGGAACTTCAATCAAGGAAATCGTGACATCTGCTCTTTTTTCAATATGATATTCGAGCATGCTCTCATAATTCATTTTGTATATATGGTCACCAGAGAGAATCAATACATATTCTGGTTGGTATTGCTTTAGATAATTTAAGTTTTGATAAATGGCACTAGCTGTTCCGGTATACCATTTCACTTCCGAAGACTCACTGTATGGGGGTAAAACGGTTACCCCGCCATCCTTTCGATCAAGATCCCATGTACTTCCAATTCCAATATAGGAATTCAAAACGAGTGGCTGGTACTGGGTGAGTACCCCAACTGTATCAATACCAGAATTTGCACAATTGCTTAGTGTAAAATCAATAATACGGTATTTCCCTCCAAAAGGAACAGCCGGTTTCGCTAAATCTTTTGTTAACGAATTAAGTCTGCTTCCTTTCCCTCCTGCTAACAGCATGGCCACGCACTTTTTCTTTCCCATTTCCTTTTCTCTCCTTTCGTTTTTTAACTGGTCGAATGATTTGAAAACCAAACGGTGGAATTGTAATTTCAATTGAGGATTCTTGACCGTGGAAAGACTCTTCTAGGGCCAAAATGGTTTTTTTGTTCGTTAATCCAGACCCTCCAAAATCTTGGTCATCACTATTAAAAATTTCACGATATTCACCTGCATTAGGTACACCGATTTTATAAATCGGGTAGCTTACACCCGTAAAGTTGCAGACAATGATCAAATGATCCTCTGCTTTTTTACCTTTTCGAATGAAAGAGAAAATCGATTGATTACTATTATTTACATCGATCCATTCAAATCCATCCTGCAAATGATCCAATTCGTAAAGTGCCTTAGAACGTTTATAAATTTTCGTTAATACTTTTACATATGAATTTAAATTACGATGCATTTCATATTCCAACAAATTCCAATCTAGTTGCTCCTTGTCCTTCCACTCAGCAAATTGCCCAATTTCAAATCCCATAAATAAGAGTTTCTTTCCAGGATGGGCAAACATATAGCCTAATAACAACCTTAGTTGGGCAAATTTTTCCCAATAATCGCCTGGCATCTTATCTAGCAGCGACTTCTTCCCATGAACCACCTCATCGTGGGATAACGGCAGCATAAAGTTTTCTAAAAAAGCATATAAGAGTGAAAATGTAACTTTTGAATGGACTTGTGATCGAAAGTAAGGGGGGGTTTCCATATATTCAAGCATGTCATTCATCCAACCCATATTCCATTTGTAATCAAAGCCAAGGCCACCGTAGTGAATTGGTGCTGTTACTTGTGGGTATTCGGTGGAATCTTCCCCAATCATTAAAAAGTGGGGATCGTATTCATGGACTTGTTTATTTAATTTTTTCAAAAAGTTTATTCCATAAGGGTTTTCATGCATTCCGTTGATTGCATTTGGCCAATAAATGATATTGGCAACGGCATCCATCCTAAAGCCATCAATATGGAAATGGTCAATCCAATATAAAGCATTCGAAATTAGGAAGCTTTGTACCTCACCTTTGCCTAAATCAAAGTTAGCAGTCCCCCATACTGAATTTTCCCTGTCAGTAGCACCACTATAAGAATATATATGCGTACCATCAAATCGATATAATCCATGTGCATCCTTGCAAAAATGACCAGGGACCCAATCTAGAATGACACCTATTCCATTTTGATGACACTGATCTACAAAATATCTGAAGTCATTTGGAGTCCCATACCTTGACGTGACAGAATAGTACCCTGTTCCTTGATATCCCCAAGAGGCATCGAGTGGGTGCTCGACAATCGGTAATAGTTCTATATGGGTAAAGCCATGTTCAACTACGTATGGAATAAGCTCAGAAGCCAATTCCTTATAGGTCAAGAAATTGCCCTCGACATCTTTCTTCCATGAACCAAGATGGACCTCATAAATTACAGCTGGTTCTGATAAAATGTTCTTTTTTTCTCTTCTATTTATCCATTGACTATCTTGCCAATCGTACTCGTTTAAGGAATATACTATAGAAGCAGTGTGAGGTCTTAATTCCGAGTAAAAGGCAAATGGATCTGCCTTAAGGAGTATTTCACCGAAATGGGTAATAATTTCATACTTATAAACAGTCCCCGTAAGATCTTGATTTATTACAATAGCCCAAACTCCCTCATTATTTACCTTCTGTAGTTCATATCCTTCACCATTCCATTTATTAAGATCGCCTGTGAGCCTTACCTGAGCAGCATTAGGGGCCCATACGCAAAATCGTGTATATACTTGGTCGGAATTCTTAAAGATATGAGCGCCAAAAAGCTGATGACTCTGGTAGA
Organism: uncultured Bacillus sp.; assembly: GCA_963530265.1. Classification (GTDB taxonomy): domain Bacteria; phylum Bacillota; class Bacilli; order Bacillales; family Cytobacillaceae; genus Neobacillus. The sequence goes on along the minus strand of CAUSCO010000031.1, from coordinate 543 downwards.
AGCTGCCTTCATGAAATAAATGCAGCTGGTAATCAGTTGGAAATAACGTATTCACTGTCATGGCTCTCCTCATCCTCAATGAAAATATGTATTTCATTGACCAATTATAAATGCAAATGAACAATATTCCCCGAAAAACTTTTTTATCTTTTCAGACAATAACCGATGATATTTGCTATAATAGGACTTTTTAATACATAATTCGACACTATCCAACGAATTTCCCATCAGAAAACGACATAAACTTGTAAAGTTTTTTTGAAAATTTTTATGATTTTTGAGGTAAAAAAGCTATTTAGCTAGTAATAATATATTAATCGAAGATTTGGGCAAATCGGTGGTTTTGTAAGCGATGCCAACATTTTAAAGAGATTGAGTTTTAATAAAAATACTATTTTAATATAATGAATAGAGAGTGGTAATAATCACTATTTGGAGGAAGTTTGAATACAAAAAAAACTGATAACAAATTGTTATCAGTTTTTTTTATGACCCCTACGGGACTCGAACCCGTGTTACCTCCGTGAAAGGGAGGTGTCTTAA
>CAUSCO010000030.1:0-54865 GCA_963530265.1 uncultured Bacillus sp. | reverse complement strand
ACCGTACTGCTTCTTTTGTTAATGGTTCGGTCGCTTAGAGTCCTTGTAAGCTACCCAACTTTCTCTTTGGCCGGGGGTTCGGTCGCTTAGAATCCTTGTAAGCTACCCAACTTTCTCTTTGGCTGATGGTTCAGTCGCTTAGAACCCTTGTAAGCTACCGTACTTCTTCTTTTACCGGTGGTTCGGTCGCTTAGAAGCCTTGTAAGCTACCGTACTTTCTCTTTGGCCGGGGGTTCGGTCGCTTAGAATCCTTGTAAGCTACCGTACTGCTTCTTTTGCTAATGGTTCGGTCGCTTAGAGCTCTTGTTAGCTTCCGAACTACTTTTTTTACTGACTGATCGATCGCTTAGAACTCTTGCAAAGCTACCCAGTTATCTAAATCAACAAAAGGCACGGATCTCTCCGCACCTCTCGAACCAATATTAATGGTCATTCCCTTTTTCTTTATTTTTCCCCTTTTTATCCCACTTTTCTTTTTGTTTATTCCATTTTTCTTCCCACTTTTGAAGTTCATTGTTAAATTTATCTTGGAAACTATTGCGATTCTTCGCTTCTTCTTCTTTTTTTCTCTGTTCAATCAACGCTGCAATATGGGGCACACCAAATTTTTGATTTGGTGAATTTTTTAATGCTTCTTTCATTACTTCACGGAAGATAACCGCAGAACCAGTGCCGCTTGTTGGGGTAATATAATGGTCTGCATCCGTTTTATCATACCCTACCCAGATCGCACCCACTAGTTGTGGTGTATAGCCGACAAACCATTGATCTTTTAGACCATTGATTCCTGTAATTGGGACCTGTGTAGAACCTGTCTTCCCAGCTGTTTCTCTGCCTGGTATTTGAGCCGCTTTTCCTGTTCCTTCCTCCACTACACCAAGCAGCATGGTTGTCATATTGTCAGTCACAGTTTTTGTCGTTACCCGCTCTTTTTGGGCCTTCCACTCAGCAACAACCAAGCCATTTGCATCAACAATTTTCTTAATCACATGTGCTTTCATTTTGACACCATTATTGGGAAACACGGAAAATGCTTCAGCCATCTGTAAAGGTGAGACACCTTTATGCAACCCGCCAAGTGCCATCGATAAATTATGATCTTCTTTTTCCAAGGGAATTCCAAATCGCTTAACGGAATCGATCCCTTTTTCAATCCCTAATTCATTTAGGAGCCAAACAGCAGAGACATTTTTTGATTCCTTTACAGCCTCATACATTGGGACTTCGCCCGCATATTGATGGTCATAATTGCTGGGTTGATAAGTTCCAAACTGTAATGGCTCATCTTTTACCAAATCGGTTATTTTCCAGCCTTCTTCAAGGGCTGGCGTATAGACTGCCAATGGTTTAAAAGATGACCCAGGCTGTGCCTGAAGTTGCGAGGCTCTACTATAACCCCTGAAGGTGTGCTCTCCCCTGCCTCCAACAATTGCCCTAACCCCGCCAGTTTTTGGGTCAACTAACACTCCGCCACTTTGAACAAGACGGTCGCTTCCTTTAGGGAACAAGGCTTCATTTTGGTAGGTGTTTTCCATTGCCGTTTGCATGGCTGGCTCAAGTTCTGTAAAGATTTGGTAACCTTCTGTTAATAACTCGTCCTGGGTAAATCCGTATTGTTTGATGGCCTCATCTAATACTTGATCCACATAGTATGGAAATTTCCCGCGGAACGGATCGCCGCCTTTATCATTCAGGATGACTTTTTCATTTTTCGCCTTTTCATATTGCTGATTGGTAATGTACCCTTGCTCCTCCATTTGAGCTAACACGATATCGCGTCTTTCAATTGCTTTTTCCAAATGATCGTATGGGTTTAGAGCCGATGGGGCCTTAATTAGCCCTGCGAGTAATGCCGATTCACTTAATGTTAAGTCTCTAACCTCTTTAGCAAAGTATTTACTAGCCGCCTGTTTAATTCCATAGGCACCGTTCCCAAAATAAATTTGGTTCACATACATTTGCAGAATTTCTTGTTTTGTATATTCTCGTTCGACTGCAATCGCTAAAAATACCTCCTGCATTTTCCTTTTCAGTGTTTTTTCAGAAGTAAGTATCGTATTTTTCGTTAATTGCTGTGTGATCGTACTGCCGCCTTCGACCATCCCGCCTGCCTTTAAGTCACGGACAAGTGCCCTAGACATACCTATTAAATCAACACCATTATGTTGATAAAACCTATGGTCCTCAATGGCAATAATGGCATTTTCCAGTGTATCTGGAACTTCCTTAATTGGAACACCTTCATTTTTATTGGCAGATACCTTACTTGCCACTTTCCCACTCACATCATAGAAGACTGTAGGCTGGGGAAGTTCATTTTTCAACCCTGATATATCTGCATCCTTTGAAAAATAAGAAAGAAGTCCAAAAAAGCTTAGCACAATTATTAACACAAATAAGACGATTATTTGGAGCAAATGCCACTTTTTCCAGTTCTTAAAAATGCCACTTACTTTTTCTTTAAATACCAATTTGATGACATCCTTTATCTGTAATCTCTATAACAGGTATACTTTTCGGTAATCCGTGAAATTTTATGACGGTTCAGCACTGACAATAACGGAATGAAAAAAGACGGGGCATGGAACCTCATCTCTAGTGTTTACCATTATTTACTTTTTTGTCATTTCTTTAAAGCGATGTTTTGAAAGCTTTTCATCAAAACTGCTAAAGATACGGTAATTTCTTTCATCTAATATCCGAAAATGCTTACTAAGTATATTTTGTTGGAGAATGAATCCATTTTTTTTTGATAATACTCTCCACCAAATACGACCACCAAGTGTTTTTGCTTTGCGAAAATCAATTCCATCAAGGGCCACTGTCTCTAACACCTCAAGGGGCTCGTTTCCAAATAAAAATTGAACTGTTTCCGTTTCACGAAAAAGAGCACAAATCGAAACCACAGTCGACCAGTTAGCCAATACTCTGCCCTTTTCAATTTGTACAAGAGTTTTCTTAGATACACCAATAATGTCGGCCATTTTATCCTGTGTATACCCGGCTTCAGCCCGTATCAGACGAAGCTTTTCAGAAACCTGCATGATAATTTCATCCCTGGTCACGTTAAGCCCTTCCTTCAATTACATCTAGTGTAATTTTACACAAGTTCTCTAAATCATTCAAATTTAATAAACAAAAAAACTGCTATATCTTACTTATAGCAGTTTCTAAGAGTTCCATTTACTTCACTTCTGGGGGGATACCGCACTGACTGGAACACGCATTTTTCAAATCACATGCTGCACATTTTCCCTTTTTCGATTTATTGATAAACTTCACTAATGCCCAAGCCGCGTAACCAAAAATAGCAACACCAATTATTACACTGGCAATCATCTGCTCCACCTCTTTTTAAAATTACACCAATCCAAATAATTTGCCGCCTTGATAAATAACTAAGGACAAAACATAGGCAATTACAAATGCATAAACCATAGCAAATACCGTCCATTTTTTTGAACCAGTTTCTTTATAAATAGTTGCCGTAGTGGCTAAACAGGGAATATATAAAAGGATAAATACCATAAAGCTATAGGCAGCAAGCGGGGTATAATAATTTACCAATAATCCCTGCAAGCTTGCATCATTAGGTACAAAATAAATAATATTCATGGTTGAAATAATCGCTTCTTTTGCTAGAAAGCCGGTAATTAACGAAGCGGATGCCTGCCATGTCCCAAAACCAATTGGGTCAAAAATAGGGGCAATCACGTTTCCAATTGCAGCTAAATAACTATGGTCCATATCCACCTTTAAGCCATTAGGGCCCGCGTAAGATAACAGCCAGATAAAGACAGAACCTGCAAAAATAAATGTTCCAGCCTTCCTAACAAATCCTTTACCTTTATCCCATGTGCTTCTCCATAGTGATTGGAACTGAGGAAGCCGATAAGGAGGCAGTTCAATAACAAATAATGAAGTTTCCGATTTTAGGATAGTTGTAGAGAAAATTTTTGCCAAGATTAGAGCAACAACAATCCCAAGCACATATAAACTTAGAACGACAAATGCTTTATGACCAGCAAAGAACGCTCCTACAAATAAAGCATATACAGGCAATCGAGCTGAACAAGACATTAATGGTGTCAGAAGGATTGTTAAAAGTCGCTCTTTTGGTGTTTCAATTGTTCTTGCAGCCATGATCCCAGGAACATTACAGCCAAAACCAATCATCATCGGAATAAACGCCTTACCATTTAATCCTACCGATTCCATGATACGATCCATTACAAGGGCAACTCGAGCCATGTAGCCCGAGTCTTCTAATAATGAAATAAAGAAGAAAAGTATAAAAATCTGCGGTACAAAAACCAGTACACCGCCTACTCCTGCCACCAATCCTTCGATGATTAACGCATGGATAAACTCAGATGCATTGATTGCTGTTAAGACTGTTTCAAACCCCGCTGTTATTGGACCTGTTAACAAGGTATCTAATGCATCAGATAATGGGGTACCGAGCCAATCAAAAGTCAACATAAACATCAAATACATTAGCAGCAAAAAAATCGGCATCCCTAGATAACGATTTGTTACAATACTGTCAATTTTTTCAGTTAAAGGAATAACTGAATCACTTTTTCGAGCTACTTCAGCCACTATCTTTTCAATAACTTCTTTTCTTTTTAAATAAATAAAATTGGCAAGTGATTTGGTATTAAATTGTTTTCGTAATCTGGATTCCAAGTTTTCTATGATTGTATCCAGCCTTTGGATATTTGCAATCCTCTTAACATAGTTTTGAACGTATTCATTTCCTTCAAGATATTGTATTGCTAGAAAACGTAGAGAATGGCTGGTTTTACCATTAATCTCTCCAATTAAGGCTGTAATTGCCTCTTCTACCTCTTTGCCATAGAAAACGAGATTCTTTTTGGCAGGCTGGATTGATTTTGTAGAGATGGCATCTACTAGCTTGTCACAACCTTTTCCGCTTCTTGCTACGACAGGGACGACAGGAACACCAAGAACTTCTGAAAGCTTATGTGCATCGATATGGATTCCCCGTTTATTCGCAACATCCATCATATTTAAGCCGATGAGGGCTGGTTTTTCAAACTCAAGCAATTGAAGCGTCAAATGTAAGTTCCGTTCTAATTGCGATGCATCTAATATATTTAGTAATCGATCAACGGATTCATTCAAAAAGTAGGAAGTAACTACACCTTCATCTTTAGATAATGGATTAAGTGTGTATACACCAGGTAAATCTATTAGTTGTCCAATATTATTTTTGAATATGCCAACTTTCTTTTCAACTGTTACACCGCTCCAGTTACCTACATATTCATAGGAACCTGTTAGGTTATTAAACAATGAAGTTTTCCCAGTATTCGGGTTTCCAATAAGAGCGATTTCCATTATAGTCTCACCACTTCGATCTGAACCGCTTCTTTCCGGCGTATTCCAACACATTGTCCACATGACTCAATCATTATGGGCCCGCCAAACGGCATAACACATTTTACACACACTTCTGAGCCTTCAGTAATACCTAAGTCAAGCAAACGTCTTTGAACGAGGTGACCAACATGAGATATATCAATGATTTTCCCTTTATCTCCCGCTTTTAAAGAACCAAACATGTATATCACCCTATCTATGGTAATTGAGAATGATTATCTTTCTATATTGACATTTTAACACCTTTTTAACGTAAAAAGGATAATAATTTTTGACAAATATACGAAAAAAAAAAGAAAAGCAATCAGCCCTTCTTTTTCAATCCATATTAATGTTGTTGTATAAAGCTTTTCTTTGGCATAGCACTTATAACTAAAACGATGATAATCGCACTGATTATGAAGCTTGGCAGCATATACGTTCCATTATATACAAAAGAATAAACGGTGACCGGTTGGCCCTTAGGAGCATATTCTCCGAAGAAAACAATTCCTGAAAAAACGTGGCAAAGATAGCGGAGAAAACTCCCCAAAAAAGCTCCAACCACTGCATAGATCATCCATTTGCCTTTTTTTCCTTCAGCAAAGGACTTTTGAATACGCCTTGCAAATATGCCTGCTAATCCAACAACTGTAAAAGCGATAAAATAATCGATAATTCCTTGAACAATTGTATAAATTTGTGCGAAACCCAGAATAAATTGTAATAGCCCTAGTAAAAAGCCTGTTAACAGACCGCCTTTTATTCCCCACCGGTATGCCATGAGGAAAATTGGTACCATTGCGATGGAAATGGATCCACCTTGCGGCCAAAACCTTGCCATTAAAAACCCTGATAACAGGTCAAGTAAATAGGCAAGTGCCGTAAAAACAGCCACTTCCGTGATAAATAGCGTGTTACTCCTCTTTTTATTCAATTTTCTTTCCCCCATAATTCTTGTTTTTTCTTTGATATCTCCCATATCCCAACATGGTGCCCAACATTATGAATAAAAAAAAGCAATGCAAGACGATGAGGATTGTCTGCATTGCTTTAATATCGGCAACCACATCCCTACGCTAGTGTTAACTAACAGGTTCATAGGGTCAGAACTTGAACGTTCACTCTCAGCCGCCTAAAAGCAGCTCCCCCTGTGGAAATATTCAATTGTTACTATAAAAAATATACTATTGATTTAACAACATATCAAGAAAATTATAAAATTGGTGTTCTAATTACTCTAAATAAGAAAGACTAAATTATCTTTATATCTTCACCATGTATTGGGAAAATTATTTTTATTTAAAAAAGGATTTTTGCCTTCCTAAGCGAATTAACATGGTAATCAGTTTTGTTAATACCTAAGGGAGGCGAGACAGCGTGTTTATAGGCAAACAAACCGATTTAATCGCTTTTTTCAATCAGCATAAAGAAGAGTTGGTCTTAGAATGGGAAAACGCCATCGCGATAAATCATGGCGACCCCTTCAAAATGAAAATACGAGAGAACGGGCAAGCTCTGTTGGATGTAATTCTTACTATGCACAAAATATCTAAACAAGAGCTATTAAACATTATCGAAAAAGTTGCGATTGATGTTTCTGAAGAAAGGGTTAAGGCAGATGTAAATCTTGGGGACTTTGTCTATAATGTGAATCTTGGCCGAACGATTCTCTACAGTTATTTAAGTAAAGCAGGCATCTCCTGGTCTGAATTGCAAGAGTCGATTAATATGATTAATTTCTGTTTTGATAAATTTCTCTACTTTGCCGTTTCCCATTATTCAGAAGCGAAAAATAAAATCATTGAAGAAAAAACTATGGTCATTGACTCTACCCATCAAGATCGTTTAACACTTCTCGGTCAGATGACTTCAAGCTTTATTCATGAATTTAGAAACCCTCTCACCTCTGTACAAGGATTTATTCAATTACTTAAAGCAGATTATCCTAATATGAAATATTTAGATATTATTTCTAGTGAATTAGATCAGCTTAACTTTAGAATTTCCCAGTTCTTATTGCTTTCAAAAAAGGAATTAATCGGAAAAGAAAAGGATTTGTTTCAATTTAATAAACTCATTGATGAGGTTTTAAACTTTCTTTATCCAAGTATTCTAGACGGTAAAGTAAAAATAATAAAAGATATAACTGAAGATTATACTCTTAACGGATATGCAGATGAGATTAGGCAAGTTTTTATCAATATTATTTTTAACGCAATTGATGTTTTGAATCATCATGAGGTGCCAAATCCTACGATAATAATTAGCAGTTGTTTAAAAGAGAACCAATATTTAAAAATAAGTATTTCCAATAATGGTCCAGAGATTCCTACAGAATTACGAGAAACCATTTTCGAACCGTTTTTCACAACTAAAAAGCTTGGAACAGGTCTTGGACTTTTTGTATGTAAAGAAATTATTGAAAAACATAAGGGAAATTTAACGTGTGATTCCTCACTAGATAAAACAACCTTTTCTATTTACCTTCCCATTGTATAGTTCCTTCTAATAATGTATTAATTCACAGCCATATACAGCAAATCCCACTTTACATAAGCAGGGATTTTTTTATTTTTGCTGTTAATTCTCTCGCATTTGACCTCTTCTGCATATGATGAACTAAAAATATTTATCAGGAGAATGGACTATGTTTACATTAAAGGTTGATCAAGAGCTTGAACTTCAGTTATTTCAGCCACATCACGCCTTAAAGCTTTATCAACTTGTCGAGGAAAATAGAGAACATTTACGGGAATGGATGTCTTGGGTCGATAGCATGACCTCCCCCTATCAATTTGAAACCATTATTCCTGTGTGGCTTACACAATTTGCCGAGAATAGTGGATTGAATGTTGGAATCCTTTATAAAGAGGAACTTGTCGGTTCAATAGGATTACATCAAATTGATTGGTACAACAGTATGGCGAGCATTGGTTATTACTTGGCAAGAAAGGCAGAAGGTCATGGCATTATTACACGCTCTGTCCATGCCTTACTCAATTATACTTTTTTCCAATTAGGCATTAACCGCATTGAGATTCGTTGTGGTGTAAAAAATAAAAAAAGCCGGGCTATTCCAGAAAGGCTTGGATTTGTGAAGGAAGGAACACTGCGGGACGGAGAACAATTAAATGGTCATTTCCATGATTTAACCGTCTATAGCATGCTGGCCCGTGACTGGAAGTCCAGGCACATTTAATACTTTTTCTAATGCCGTCGTACCTGACGGCATTTTGTCGTAAAATTGTCATTATTTGCTTATCCCTATTTTTTTTGAAATAATAAAGAAAATCAAACTGTAATGGAAAGTAGAAAATGAGATTACAGGAAATAATGAATACATAAAAGTTAAAAGTTAGTGAGGTGGAATACCTTACCCATAGTAAGGTGCTAGATGATTTGGATAAATGTCATTATTATAGCTGTCCTTATTGCCCTTACAGCATTTTTTGTGGCTTCAGAATTTGCCATTGTAAGGGTTCGAACAACACGAATAGACCAATTAGTTTCCGAGGGTAATAAAAAGGCAGAGGCAGCAAAAAAGGTAATTTCTAATCTGGATGGTTACCTATCGGCCACACAAGTAGGCATTACAATTATTTCATTGATTTTAGGCTGGCGTGGTGAATCAACTATCCGTCAACTATTGGAGCCGATTTTCACATGGGTTCATTTACCAATAACGCTACAACCCGTGATTTCAACAATCCTAGCTTTTATTATTATTACTTTTTTTAATGTGGTGATCGGTGAATTAGCACCAAAAACATTTGCCATCCAAAAGGCAGAAGAAGTTATTTTAGCCTTTGCCCAGCCAATGATATTATTTTATAAACTTTTGTATCCGTTCATTTGGATTCTAAATCACTCAGCTCGGTACATAACTGGACTGTTTGGAATAAAACCTGCTTCAGAGCAAGAGCTTTCTCTTTCTGAAGAAGAATTGCGTATTCTTCTTTCACAAAGCTATGAGAGTGGTGAAATAAATCAATCTGAGTACAAGTATATGAATAGAATATTTGAATTTGATGATCGGATTGCAAAAGAAATCATGGTTCCAAGAACAGAGGTTGTTACACTTTCCAAAGAGGCAACGATGGAAGATATTATTGATACAGTCAAAAAAGAAAGATACACGAGATATCCCCTTATTGATGGAGATAAAGACAATATTCTAGGAGTTGTCAATCTTAAGGAAGTTTTAACCGATTGTATTCAACAGAAATGTAATGATGAAGAACCGCTGTTGCCCTATTTAAAACCTGCTATTCATGTGATTGAAACTATTCCGATCCAAGAGTTATTAGTGAAGTTACAAAAAAATCGTTCACACATGGCCATTTTGTCTGATGAATATGGGGGTACAGCCGGCATTGTAACCGTGGAAGATATTCTAGAGGAGATTGTTGGCGAAATACGTGATGAATTTGATTTAGACGAGCTCCCACTTATTCAGAAAAAAGGTGATGACCACTTTATTTTGGATGGGAAGGTTCTGATTAGCGAGGTAAACGACCTTTTAGGAACAACTCTTGAAGAAGAGGATGTTGATACAATCGGGGGGTGGTTTTTAACACAAAAGTTTGATATACGTATTGGAGACTCCATTAAACAGGACGGATATGTTTTTCAAATTCAAGAGCTTGAGGGACACCATATTCTTTATATAGAGGTAAAGAAAGCAGAAACTTCAGTTTAACTGGGTAATAAAGAATCTAAATAACGTCTCCAAATTAGGGGGCGTTATATTTACTGATAAATTATCTAATAATTTTGATTTTACCGTTCATAATTAATACCTTTTTCCATAAAATGTTGATATCAATCAGTATTCAAACTAGAACGTTTGACTGTATAGTTTATATTCTTTATAATAAATCTTAATATTAAATAGTTGAGGTGGTAAGATGGGGCTGTCTATCGAATTGGGGAAATAGCAGAAATAGCACATGTTTCTAAAAGAACCATTGACTATTATACGTCTATTGGCTTATTGAAGGCAGAACGTTCTAAGTCGAATTACCGCATTTATTCGGATGAATCATTAAATGATTTGAAATTTATAGAAGAATGCAAGAGTCTGCACTTTCCATTAGACGAGATTAGAAGAAAACTAGAAGTGCGAAAAGCAAAGAACATCCGTGAATCAGAAGTGGAAAAACATGTAAGTATTGTAACCCAGCAGATGAAGCAGTTGAATAGCGATTTGTTTGATCTCATCCCCATTATTGAGAAATTGGATGATCAACAAAAAGAGAAACTTAACAAAAATCTAAGTCTGCTTCGAACCGCACTTATGAAATCCCTTTTGAATGTCACGAGCTAATTTTTTTACATTACTGGGAGGTGACTCCTTACCCGTTTACAAAAACGGGCTAAGGGAATTTATTTGGACATATTTAACTTGGTTATTATAGCCATTTTAATTGCCTTAACTGCATTTTTCGTGACTTCAGAATTTGCGATTGTCAAAATAAGAAGTTCTAGAATTGATCAGTTAATTGAAGAAGGAAATTCGAAAGCTGTTTCTGCAAAAAAGGTAATCTCAAACTTAGATGGATATCTGTCTGCCTGTCAATTAGGTATTACGATAACTGCCTTAGGTTTAGGTTGGATTGGGGAATCAACCATTGAGCATATGCTTAGCCCACTTTTTCAGCAACTAAACATTCCTGAGAGTGCAACGCAAATATTATCGGTTGGAATTGCATTTGCGATAATTACCTTCCTACATGTTGTGGTTGGAGAACTCGCACCAAAAACACTTGCAATTCAGAAGGCAGAAATGATTACTTTGGTTATGTCACGTCCGCTTATCTTATTTTATAAGATCATGTATCCTGTTATTTGGCTGCTAAATGGATCAGCACGACTTGTTTCCAGTATTTTCGGGCTTAAGCCTGTTTCTGAGAATGAAATTGCCCATACGGAAGAAGAGCTTCGAATTATTCTATCTGAAAGCTATAAAAGTGGTGAAATTAACCAATCTGAGTTTAAGTATGTAAATAAAATTTTTGAATTTGATAACCGGATTGCAAAAGAAATCATGGTTCCAAGAACGGAAATGGTTTCATTGTCAAAGGATGATTCATTAGAAATCTTTCTTGAAGTTTTACGGGAAGAAAAGTTCACGAGGTATCCTGTTATTGATGGGGATAAAGACCATATTATTGGTCTGGTCAATATCAAAGAGCTCATGACCGATTTAATTGGCAATGAAAATCTTTCATCGCAAACTTTAGAAAGCTATACTCGCCCAATCATTAGAGTAATAGAAACCATACCGATTCATGATTTATTAGTAAAAATGCAAAAAGATCGTGTGCATATGGCGATATTAATGGACGAATATGGCGGAACATCGGGTCTTGTTACGGTTGAAGATATCCTTGAAGAAATTGTTGGCGAGATTCGTGATGAATTTGATATGGATGAAATTCCAGAAATCCGCAAAATTAAAGAAAACCATTATATTATTGATTCAAAGGTTTTAGTAAGTGAAATCAATGATTTATTAGGTGTTGAAATTGACGATGAAGATGTTGATACAATTGGCGGCTGGATTCTAACCGAAAATTACGAAGTTAAAGAAGGCGATTTCATTCTTCATGATTCATATGCATTTAAGATTCTTGATATGGAAGAACATCATATTAAATATATTGAAGTAACGAAAAAAGCTAATATTGAAGAAACAAGCAGCCCACAAATTGCGGTATCTAAATCAGAAGTACTGTCATAAGAATGAAAAATAGACCAATTCTCACGGTCTATTTTTTTTGCCAAAAATATTTTAAACTATGGGATATTTATATGTGAATTTTATCACATGCAAAAATCCTAAATCATTATACTCTATTAATATAAGGGATGGAGAATATCAGTTAGTTAGTTTACAGATCCATTCTATCCTTATGACGCATGATTAACTTAGGAAAAGGTTGGTGTATAAACATGTTCTTATTTATCGACGAAAAAGCTACATCATGGTTCACAAAGGAATTTGAAATTAGTAAACCAATTAGTATTCGATTATTTCCTCAATATGCTGGTTTTGGACAAAAGAATAAAGGCTTCACTCTTGCATTTTCAGCTGAACAACCGGCAAATGTTGGATTCTTTAAGGAAATTGATGAAATTACTTTTTATGTAGAAGGTAATGATGTTTGGTTTTTTGAAGATACTGAAACCTACTTGTCAGTTAATGATTTACTCGAAGAAATTCAGATTACGTACAAAGAATCTGTTGAATCCGTAATGAACTAGCCATATTAAATGATTTATTAATAATTTACTATACTATTAAAAAGCAAGCCGGGTGTTAATCCATCCGGCTTATTTTCTAAAGTTATTAATTTACTTGTTTTCCTAAACTTGGTGGTAGCAATTTAACACTTTCATAGACTTTACCAAGCTTTTCTTCACCTTGAGCAAAGAGATCATCCCCAGCATCAAGTGCTGGTGCATCCTTTTTCAATTCATCAGCTTTAGCTTGGTATGAAGCTGCGTAATCCTTTAATGCTGCTTCAATATCGGCCTTTTGATCTTTTAGTGTTTCAGGAACTTGGATGCTGGTCAGCTCCGCAGCTACGGCTGCTGCAGACTCACTTGCTTTAGCCTTTTCTTCAACAGTTGGTAATTCTTCAGGCTTTGCACCTTCCTTAGTTGCTTTCGCTACATATCCATTTAAATCCGCATCTTTTGCATTAATTTTATTTCCAAGATCCATATAAAATTTAACTAATTCCTTCTTAACATCCACCTTAGGTGCTGCTGTTTCTTTTGATTGTTCTTTCTTTTCTGTTTTGGCCTTGTCATTACTTGAACAGGCTGCTAGACCAATGGCCATTGTTAAAGCTGTGACGAATAACAAAAACTTTTTCATCTGAAGTTTCCCCCTATTTCTCTTTTTGCTGCCTTGATTATTTTACAACATAATATTTGAGGATTAAAGTCCAAAGGGTTCAAAACCACAGAAAAAAAGCTCCTCTTAAAGTTGAGAAGAGTCAAATTTTGTATTCTTACTTCTTTTTAAAGCAATTTTGTTTTAAAAAGAGGTTTTTTTTGCTTTTTTTCCAATGAACTTGAGATAATAGCAATAGACAACAATAATATTTAAACGAGGGGTACAAAGATGGTAAAACCGAAAAATAAATCGCAGTACTTGGCGACTATTTCTCTTGTAGTGATGGGAGTTGGCTTTATAGCGACAATTCCTTTGCAACATTCATTCTGGGGAAATATTTTGCAGGGAGGATTTGAAGCAGGTCTTGTAGGGGGACTAGCTGATTGGTTTGCCGTAACAGCATTATTTCGGCATCCACTCGGTATACCGATTCCTCATACTGCACTGCTCCCAAAAAACCGAAAAAAAATTATTGCTGGTATCATTTCCATGTTAGAAAATGATTGGCTCACAAAAGAGAGCATCCGTGCAAAAATTGATACATTCCAATTCACAAATAAGCTTTTTGACATAATCAAAAAGGAAATACATTCAAAAGCCGTGCAAAAGAATTTCATTAACCTGGTTCAACATTTAATTAAAAAAATTGACATAAATAAAATAACTCCAGTTGTTGAAAAAGAACTAAAATCTCGATTAAACGATGTAGATATAAAAAACTATCTTCCCTTACTGATTGATCAAGTTACCAATCGTAAATATGATGAAAAAACACTTGATTACATCCTCAAAGAAATTGATGAATGGGCTCGGAAGGACAGTACCAAATATAAGCTCGGCGGGATGGCAGTAGAGGCAGTGGAAAACATTAAAGCGGATGGTTTTATGCAGTTTGCGTTAAAATCCTTTAGCAACCTTGTTAACGAAGAAAAGTTAGGAAATATTATACAAAATCTAATTTTAAAAGGGGTTGATAGTTATCGTGATCCCTTTAATCAAAATAGACAAACATTATTGATTCATATTCAAAAAAAGCTAGAAACATTAAAAAGTGATGAAAAAATAAATCAGGAACTTACAAACCTTAAAACAATTTTAATTGCTAAATGGGAGCCACACGCACAAATTACCGATTTACTATCACAGATTCAGCAAAAAGCTTTAGATTTCGTTGAGGAACCAAGCTTCTTTGATCAGTACATCCTCCCGTTTGTACTTAATGGATTAGAAGGTATAAAAGCAAATCCTGAAAAAGTGAATTCCCTAGAAGCATGGATTAAGTCACATCTCTCCAATTTTGTTGATAGAAATCATTCTAAAATCGGCAAGCTTGTTGAAGAAAACTTAGATAGACTAGATGATAAAACACTGATCAACATGGTTGAAACAAATGTCGGAAAAGATCTGCAATGGATTCGTGTCAATGGGGCAGTATGTGGATTTTTAATTGGCCTCGTTTTGGTGGGTTTCAGAGCATTTTTTTAATACTAACATTAAACTGCCTTTAATTTTAGGGCAGTTTTTTTCTTCACCTATAAAAAAGTTCATCTCTTGTCCGAAAAAATCTAGGTTCTTTTTCCCATTCCCCACTCATATGTAGTACTGTAGGACTATTTTATTAATTTTAGGGGGCAAAAAAATGGCAGTTAAATTTATTAAAATCTCTGTTGTGTATTTTGTCATTGGAGTGTGCATCGGTATGTATATGTCGATGACGGAAAAGTTTGACTTCACACCCGTTCATGTCCATATTAATTTACTAGGCTGGATGTCGATGGCACTTGCCGGACTCATTTATGTTGGTTTTCCAGGTGCAGCTGAGACCACACTCGCAAAGGTTCATTTTTGGCTTCATAATATCTCATTGCCAATTATGATGATTGGGCTTGCTCTTCTAGTTTCCGGAGTGGAAAATGCAGGACCTGCTGTTGCTACTGGTGGTACTTTAATGGTATTGGGAATTATCGTCTTTGCCATCAATATTCTTAAAAATGTTAAAAACTAACCTGCTCTAATTTTATTCTTATTGCATTTAAAATAGAGGTTCTAATTCAAGAGAAAAGACACCAGTATTTTTGGTGTCTTTTCGATACTTTCTAGGACCATTCCAGCTATTAATGATTAATTTCTAGATACTTCTTTCTTAGCTTGGCTTTTTCTTCGTCTGTTTTTCTGTAGTTATAATCATAGATAGCCCCTTCCCAATCCCCATACATTGGATTTGGAAAAACAATTAATTTCTTACCGAAATCTTCTTTATGCTTGTCCACTGCTTGAATCCTCCTAGAAACTGATAAATCATCAAAACCACTGAAATCCCCTAAATTGTCCCCAAATAATAAAACAATTTCATGTGTTTTTGACACCTCCTTGCGACGAAGTTGTTTGCCCTTTTCACCAGGTTGCTGTAATAATACATGCTTCATAGTTACTTGAGGTGCTCCAACATTTAGTAAATTTTTCATTGTTGCTTCTTTCTGAGCTTCATTACGATTAGAGATGTAGTAAATCTCCACACCTTTTGAGTCTGCGTACTGCAAAAATTCAATTGCTCCAGGTAAAGCTTTTGCCTCAGCCCTGTTAAACCATATACTCCAGTTAAAGGGGTTTCCTTTTCCATTCAGAACATACCACGCCTGATGGGGGCTGTTATCAAGAATCGTCTCATCAATATCAAGGACAATCGCAGGCTTTAACCCTTTCTTCCCTTTATTCTTTAATCGTTTATTCAAAATTTCATCCAATCTCATTTTTCCAAGGTTATAGCCTTGATAATATAATGCTTGTGCTTCCCCAGACTTTTGAAACCAGAGAACAGACATGGTATTTTGCTCATACAAGTTTAATGTTGGGCCTGCTATAGGTTCAGCCTGGACTTTTACACTGATAAACGAAAAAGATAATAAAATCGCCATTAATAACCCACACATCTTCTTCATAAAAAGAACCTCCTTATTTTTTACACAATGTTAGTATGTGAAAAAAATAAAAATCTAAGTTATTATGAAACAGATTAAAGGCAGCTATATTAATTTATAGCTGCCTTTCATAATTGTGAAGAAGATTTTGCTTTATAGATATTTCCGATGGACACCTTTTCCATCATAGGTAAACAGCATTTTTCTTTCTTCAACCTGTGTTTCGATATGAACGGGTCTGCCCCATAGCTGCTGGATATACGGGAGTACTTTTTCAAGATATTTAACATCTAATTCAACACCCTCATACCAGTGCTTTAAGTACAGCTCGCCGTTTTTCAGATAGTCGCCATCATTAACAGTAATATATGGAAACCCTCCGTTAACGCGCATATTTACAAGCTGGTCTCTAATATGCTCCCACTCTTTATCAACGACTTTATAGTCCCTTCCTTGCTTCTGGAAAAGATACATATCTTCTCTCATGACAAGGTCCTTATTTAAGTAATTACGAAGAAACGAAATATCCGATTCAACTTCACGAACCTCGAACATTTTTTCCCTGCCTGAACCTGGCTGAACTCCCCTGCGTTTCATAGCCTCGGTTGGATTATTATATCGTTCTTCAATATCCTCAAAGATTTTAATACCAAGATAATATGGATTTATTCCAGTTTTTGATGGTTGAACAACCCCAGCATTCAATTTGGCGAATTCAATTGCCTCACCACTAGTTAAATCCAATTCCCTTAAAATTCGTTGATGCCAATAAGAAGCCCAGCCTTCGTTCATAATCTTCGTTTCAAGCTGCGGCCAGAAGTAGAGCATTTCCTCACGCATCATGGTTAAGATATCCCGCTGCCAATCTTCCAACTCTCTGCTGTAGGTTTCGATAAATAATAGTAGATCCTTTTCAGGACGTGGCGGGAATTTCTTTTTCTTCGGTTGAATGGCTGCCTTTTTTTCTTTATCATCCAGCTTCCAGAGGTCATCATAGGGTGTTGCTGAATGATGGTCCTGATCTTCATCTTCCTCATCGTCTCCAATCGTCCAGGAAAGCTTTGGTCTCATAAGCGATGGATCAATATGTTCATCGATTGCTAACACTGCATCTAGGAATGTTTCTACTTCCTTTTTACCGTATTGAATCTCATAATGGTGAATACGGTCTGCGGTCGCTGCCATACTTTCGACCATATCACGCTTTGTATTTTGAAAGCGGACGTTATTTTTAAAGAAATCACAATGTGCCAGTACGTGAGCGACTATGAGTTTATTTTGAATAAGGCTGTTAGAATCGAGCAAAAACGCATAGCACGGATTGGAGTTTATAACGAGCTCATAAATTTTGCTTAGTCCTAAATCATAATGCAGTTTCATTTTGTGAAATTGTTTCCCGAAACTCCAATGTGAAAATCGGGTTGGCATCCCATATGCTCCAAAGGTATAAATAATTTCAGCAGGACAGATTTCATAACGCATTGGATAAAAATCCAAACCAAAGCCGGTTGCTATTTCGGTTATCTCACTAATGGCATATTCAAGTTGCTTGCGACCTTCAATATCCATAAGCCACTCCCCCTTTTCCTCTTATCACAATGTATGAAAGAAAAACGGGATTGATGAGAAAGAAGCCAAAAAACAATAAGCATGGTCTTATTGTTTTTGTGTTTACACTACTAAAATTATTTTTATAACATGATTTACGAAAATTTAATTGCTTATTTGCCCAATTTTTCCGCCTCTTCTGCAAGCACAAGTCCAACATACTTGTTCCGCTTCCATTCTTTTTTCAAAACAGAGATAGGGGGGCTTGTTTCACCAACTAGATAGCTTATTTCAATTGTCATTGCTGGTTTATGATAAGTTGTGATAAACCAATCAGTAAAACCACCACCTACTGCATTTGCATCTGGTTTGGCTAATTTATAGCCGGTTAATCTAGATATTTTTTTAGCCATTCGATAATCCCGGATAAGATGTCTACCGTTTTTATAATTCCAAAAAATCTCTCTTCCAGCAGTATGATAAGCTATTGCTATGGAAGGACTTATTTCTTTAATAAATTGAGTCAATGCAAGTACCTCCTTGGATTCCAGAGGCTTTTTCCCTTTATATGCTTTATAATTGGGCTTAGCTGTTTCAAGATTTAAATCGCTCCATCCCGCTGGATATTGCCTGTTTAAATCTATCCCCATGCCATTGGCTTTCCATCTTTCAAAGTTGTTTGATCCTTCATTCATAACCAGCAATTGTTTTTGATGATTTGGCGGAAACATCTTGAGGTCATTTTGTTGAATGGTTACACCATCTGGATTTAGCATTGGCACAAACCAAATAGATACTTCATTTAAAATCCGAGTTGATTTAGATCCGAATTTCTCTGTCCCTTGATAGGCATCAGCATAGGACTCAAGCATTTTCATTATTAGTGCACTTGTCAGCCATTCACGCCCATGATGGGCACCGATTAAAACGACATTTTTTTTGCCTCTTCCGAGCTTTACTCCCCAAATAGTTTTCCCAAAATGAGTGGTTCCAATTGATTTCATTTCGATTTGCCCTTTATACCTTTCCTGAATTTCCTTCAGGTCTTGTTCTAGCTCCAGGTAGGAATACGGTTTATTCACATCCACCATTTTTGCTCCGACAACTGTATCTGCTGAAAGGAATAAAATCAAAAAAACACATAGGATTCTAATCATACAACCCCCACTTTGTCTTTCAAAAAAAATTATTTATACAGGTAAATGTTGAAAACAGCGTAAACACTGGGTGTCCAACATTTTCTGTGAAAGTTATCTTTAGAATGTCATACAATAATCTCAACTCCTAGTAAGGAGGAGAGAAACCAGATGAATAAATTGGATTACGACAGGGCGTTATACTATACGCACCGTTCTGAATGGGATAATTTACTGATTTTAATGGTACGAACAAAAGACCAATTTTTATCAAAAAAAATCGAACAATTCCTGCATGCCTACAATTTTGAACGTGACTACACTGTAATAGAAACGAAACTGTATAACCTTCTTCGTTACATCGACCATGCTAACGATACTGTAGAACCGGATACAAATGGGTTACCGATGTATAGTCTTTCCTGAAAAACTAAGTGGATACCATTTTGATGAGAAAATTTTTATAACCGGGCCAAAGAATTCCACCAAAAAACGGCTTCCATATTGGAGGCCGTTTTTATTAAGAATAACTTTTTTAACACCTTGGAGATAAGTTATTCAAACACCTATTTTTCTTGAGCCAGTTTAACCTTTTTATCTACCAGCTGCATAAATTCCTTTTCTAGATTACTTAGCTTCGATTTACTTTCATTAAGATTATCGCTATTTACACCAAAGT
Source organism: uncultured Bacillus sp. (assembly GCA_963530265.1). Classification (GTDB taxonomy): domain Bacteria; phylum Bacillota; class Bacilli; order Bacillales; family Cytobacillaceae; genus Neobacillus. Next base: position 35,290 of record CAUSCO010000030.1, on the reverse strand, counting down.
AAAATTTTACTTTTGGTTCGGTTCCAGATGGTCTAAGACAAACCCATGAACCATCCTCGAACGTATATTTTAATACATTCGATTTTGGTAATTCAATTGGTTCCTCACCGTTTTTCGTTAAGCGAATACTCGACAGATAATCTTCTGTTGCCGTCGTTTTAAATGAACCGAGATTGGTTAATGGCTCGTTACGGAAGGATGCTAAAAGGCGCACAATCTGTTCTGCCCCTTCTTTTCCTTTTAAAGTCAAGGAGCGAAGCCCTTCCTGATAAAAACCGTATTTTTCAAATACTTGAAGCATCCCCTCATAAAGGGTCATGCCTTGTTTTTTATAAAAAGCACACACTTCTGTCGCCAATAGTGCAGCTTGTACTGCATCCTTATCACGGACAAAGTCGCCAATTAAATAGCCATAAGATTCTTCATAACCAAATAAGAAAGTATGATCACCTGTTGTTTCATATTCCTTAATTTTTTCAGCAATAAACTTAAATCCGGTTAAAACATTTACCGTTTCTAATTGGTAGGCTGAAGCAATTTTCTGGCCTAATTCAGATGTAACGATTGTTTTTAAAACAACCCCATTATTCGGTAATGTTCCTTTTTCTTTTTTCTGTGAAAGAATATAATCAACTAATAATGCCCCTGTTTGGTTACCTGTGAGAACAATATATTCTCCCTCATGATTAGGAACTGCAACGCCTAAACGGTCGGCATCTGGGTCGGTAGCAATTAAAATATCTGCCCCTGCTTGTTTTCCATCACGAATGGCTAATTCAAAGGCAGCGTGCTCTTCCGGATTCGGACTTTTCACCGTTGAAAACTCGGGATCAGGTAACTCCTGTTCTTTTACGACTGTTACATTTTTATAACCTAATGCTGATAGTGCCGCACGAACTGGTTTATTGGCCGTACCGTGTAATGGAGTGAAGACAATCTTTATGTCGGATTCTTCAGCAAGATCAGGATTCTCGGAAATTGTTTTTAATTTTTCAATATATGCCAAGTCAATTTCTGAGCCAATTGTTTTAATTAGTCCTGCCGCTCTTAGTTTATCTTCGGTATCTACCGCAATTAATAATTCATTCTCGATTTCATTTACTTTCTCAATCAGGTAATCGGCCGGTTCTGGTGGCAATTGTCCACCATCTGAACCATAAACCTTATAACCATTATATTCTGGTGGATTATGGCTGGCGGTAACTACTATTCCCGAAAAGGCATTTAAGAATCTTAAAGCAAAGGATAGTTCCGGAGTTGGTCTTAATTCATCAAATACATATGTTTGGATTCCTCTGGTGGCAAGTGTTTTAGCTGCCTCCAATGCAAATTCTGGAGATTTATGGCGGGAATCATAAGCGATGACAACACCGCGTTGTTTTGCTTCCTCACCCTGTTCTTCTATGTATGCTGCCAAGCCTGCTGATGCCTTGCGGACAGTATAAATGTTCATTCTATTTGTACCTGCTCCAATTTCTCCGCGCATTCCGCCTGTACCAAATTCTAAATTCTTATAAAAAGAATCTTCAAGCTGCTTTTCATTTTGTTTTAATTCTGCTAATTCATTTTTTAATTCATGATCCAATGCCTCAAATTCAATCCAACCTTTAGCTACTTCTTTCCATTCCATATGGTGTCTCCTCCTATTTTTGTCTACTCATTATTGTTTCTAAGTCCTCGTTTGTTACTCCTTCAAAAATCACATGAATTTAGCCGACAATTTTTGCAGGGTGTAAGTCAACGTATAACATCACATACTATAATAACTCAAAAAGGCTTACTTTAAGAATAGATATAGAAAAAAGCCTGTAAAAATTACAGACTGATACTATATAATCATTTCATTGTCAGCTTTTGTGTATATACTAAGCATTGAATGTTTCATACTTTTTACTTCTAGAAACTGCTCAAATTCAAATGGAAAAAAAATTCGAAATTCCTTTAATGTCGCAACATTTTTGTTAAATACCACCCCGTATTGTTCATCCAATTGTGAGGACTCAAGAATGGAGATTAACGTTTGAATACTGGTCATTACTTGAAAAGCATCTTTTAATGTATTAAAATCTTCAGAAGTATGCAAAACCTTTAACTCCTCAAATTGAAAAATCTCTTCATCACTAAAATAAAGTGGAAAAATATTCGAGTAAACGTACCTCACCAGCCCATTAATTTCTTCTTCTTGACTTGGTGTCGAGGCAAAAACTATTTTCACTTATAACCCACCTTTGCCATCGCTTATTTCTGTCGTATTATATATCATAAGAATACCATATTTGAGTTCACATTTTTGGTGGTAATTATCACCACAGTATACATAAAAGGAGAAAATAATGCTAAAAACAGTACGAATGGGTGAGTGGTTTCAAATAATTGTTCCTAATGAATGGGAAGGTAATAACATTGAGGATATTTTTCGTCATGTATGGGAAGCACCAAAAAAATTAACTTATCTTTACAGGCTGGAAAATAGGGTTTTTTTGGATGGTGGTCCCGCCAATTGGCATTCGAGGCTCGCTGCAGGGTCAAAGTTACTTTTACATCTATTTGAAGAGGAGACTCTTCAAGTCATACCGACTTTCCATGATATTGACATTTTGTATGAAGATGACCATGTATTAGTAGTAAATAAGCCTCCATTTATAAACACTCATCCAAATGATCCTGAAAAGGAGACAGATACTCTTATTAATGCTGCTGCATATTATTTGCAATCTAAAGGCGAATTAAGAAATGTCCGCCAAATCCATCGATTAGATCGGGATACCTCAGGGGCAATACTTTTTGCCAAGCATGCGTTAGCTGGTTCAATCCTAGATAAAATGCTAGAAAAACGGGAAATTAAAAGGACCTACCTTGCAGCCGTTCATGGACTGTTACAGAAAAAAAAAGGCACAATTAATAAACCAATTGGCCGAGACCGGCACCATGCCACCAGAAGAAGGGTTTCACCTTCCGGACAGGAGGCAATTACCCATTATCAAGTAATTAAAGAGGATAAAGAAAAGCAGATTACATATGTGGCCTGTTGGCTTGAGACAGGACGAACACACCAAATTAGAGTGCATTTAAGTCACTTAGGACACCCTATTGTTGGAGATTCTTTGTATGGCGGTCAGCCAATCGTTCAAAGGCAGGCACTTCACGCTGCTAAACTTGAATTTATCCACCCATTTACCCTAGATAAGATAACTTGTCATGCACCCTTCATTGATTTAGCAGAAATATTTAAAAACATCGATATCGAAACAATATAGAAAAAGGATATCAGAAAAGAGGTAAACTCCTTTCTGATATCCTTTTATTTTTTTAGCTATTGTTTAATCTGCTTTTCTAAAAGACCGCATAATGAAGCTTAACAGTAGAACTAGTACGGCTGCACCAATAATAGCAGGGATTATGGCAAAATCAGCTACATGTGGTCCCCAATTGCCTAAAACTGCAGTACCTAACCATGCACCAACAAAACCAGCAATGATATTACCAATAATGCCACCCGGTATATTTTTTCCGACAATCATACCTGCTAACCAACCGATAATTCCACCAACAATTAATGCCCAAATGAAACTCATTAAGAACACTCCTTTTTAGTATTCATCATTTCACTAATTTTTAGCATAAAACTCAGGCAGTAGTGGCAGGGCTTATCAAGGCTATCTTTCCTATACAACATAAGTGACTTTCTTTATCCTTCGCCCCCAAGGGCTTCAATTATATTACTGCCTGTACCTATAAAATACCCAATTTTCTTTTATATACTCGTTATTTACATAAAAACTCAAACATATTAAAAAATTTATAGTAAAACATAAATTCACCGATACGAGGCAAAAGTAAAAAAGTATCATTATATCATAACTATTTAGAAAATTCTTATGTTAAGTTTTTGTAAATTTAGTAAAGAATATTTCTTTTATCGACATTCTTCAGTAGAATTATTAGGTTCATACACAATTTTCGGAACGAAAAAATGGAGGAAATCAAATGGCTTTCAAAAAAAAGGACAAATTTTCGGTATTGCTCAGTAATATTTCTGCAAACCTTAAAGAAAGTGCAAATTTTTTTACCGAATACAAATTAAAAAATATTAGTGATTTGAAAATTTTCTCAGAGAAAATGAAGGAGTTGGAAACAAAGGGAGATGACTACGTTCATGAAGTTATTAGGGAACTAAATGACGCCTTCATTACGCCAATTGAACGTGAGGACATTCTACAGCTTGCTATGAGCATGGACGATGTGCTTGATGGTCTTGAAGCTTGTTCTGCATTATTCGAAATGTATTCAATTACAGAAGCAGATGAATTTATGTTGAAATTCGTGGACGCGATTCAGGGCAGCGTGCTTGAAATTGATAAAGCTATTGAATTGCTTTCAAATAAAAAGTTACCGCAAATAAGAGAACACGCCATTAAAATTAAAGATTTTGAATCAAAATGCGATAATATATTACGACAATCCATTAAACATTTATTTACTGTTGAAAAAGATCCAATTCGTATTATTCAATATAAAGAAATTTACGAAACGCTTGAGGATATCGCTGACTTTGGCCAGACAGTTGCGAATACTCTTGAATCCATTATCATGAAAAATGCATAAGGAGCAATAAAATGAGTCTTGTTCTAATTTTAACAATATTAATTGTAATTGGTGCCCTTGCATTTGATTTTATTAATGGTTTTCATGATACGGCAAATGCAATTGCAACCTCTGTTTCAACAAAGGCACTTAAACCTCGCCAAGCCATTCTCTTGGCAGCAGTAATGAATTTTGTTGGTGCGTTGACTTTTACAGGAGTTGCTAAAACAGTATCTAAGGATATTGTTGACCCGTTTACATTATCTAATGGGTCTGTGGTCATTCTAGCTGCACTGATTTCAGCAATCCTTTGGAACTTACTCACTTGGTTCTACGGGATTCCAAGCAGTTCCAGCCATGCAATTATCGGTTCTATTGCGGGTGCAGCAATTGCAGCAGAGGGTATCCATGCCCTTAATTACAGTGGTTTTTTTAAGATCATTGAAGCACTTATTCTTTCACCAATTTTAGCTTTTGTATTAGGATATATTGTCTATAGCATTTTTAAAGTTGCCTTTAAAAATTTACAATTAACCAAAACGAATCGAAATTTTAGATATATACAAATTGCAACTGCAGCATTACAATCTTATTCGCACGGAACGAATGATGCTCAGAAATCTATGGGAATCATCACCTTGGCTCTTGTTTCAAACAAATTTCTTGATCCTGATGCGGGCATCCCTTTTTGGGTACAAGTTTCCTGTGCAATCGCAATGGGCTTAGGGACCTCTATTGGTGGTTGGAAAATAATTAAAACGGTTGGCGGAAAAATTATGAAGATTCGGCCAATTAATGGTGTTGCTGCTGATATAACTGGTGCTGCTATTATTTTTGGTGCAACATTTATTCATTTACCTGTAAGTACTACTCATGTAATTTCGTCAGGGATTCTAGGGGTAGGTGCTTCACATCGCATTAAGGGAGTAAAGTGGGATACAGCTCAACGTATGCTAATCACTTGGGTTATTACCCTTCCAATTACTGCAATAATTGCCGGTATTATTTATTTCATTTTAAATTTTTTCTTTTAACGAGTAAAGCCACCGGCAGGCGAGACCGGTGGCTTATTATTTCTCCTAATTCAAGCTGATATTTTACCTGCCATCCTCAATTTCAGTCGCTTCATATGTCTCGCCCATTATTTTAAATTTTCTACCTTTTTCGTACAGCTTTCCATTGCAGCCATGATCGAACCTCGGAAATGCTCCTTCTCAAGGGTGATAACAGCTTCGATTGTTGAGCCGCCAGGTGTACAGACATCATCTTTAAGTGCCCCAGGATGCTGGCCTGTCTCTAGAACCATTTTGGCAGCCCCTAATACTGCCTGTGCAGCAAGGCGATAAGCTTTATCTCTGGGAATTCCTTGGAGAACGCCTCCATCTGCCATTGCCTCTATTAACATATAAACATACGCTGGAGAAGATCCGCTTATAGCTGGAACTGCGTCCATTAACTTTTCATCCAAACGTTCTGTTTTACCAAAACAATAAAACAATCGTTCTACCTCATTCATTTCGGCTTCACTGAGAGATTCATTACCACACATTACGCTCATTCCTTCTCCAACCTGTGAAGGTGTATTGGGCATGGTACGAACAGCCTTAACTTGAAAGCCAAATAATCGTTCAAGATCGTTTAAGGTAATTCCTGCAGCAATCGTCACAATAATGGCATTTTTATTGATGTCCTGCTTAATTTCCTCTATTACATCTGAATGAAGATCAGGTGCCACGGCAAGAATCAGTATGTCAGCAAACCTTGCAACATTTACGTTCTTTAATGATGTGGGTATACCATAGGTTTGTTCAATATGGTTAAGTGTTTTTTCTGTAGAAGCACTTGCCATGACGTTTTCTTTAGCTATCATATTTGATTTTAAAATACCTGCTATCATTGCTTGAGCCATTTTCCCCGCCCCAATAAATCCTATCTTTCTTTCCATCATAATCTCACCTTGTCCTTTTATTTGTACATTTCATTTTCTAATATAATGACATTTTCTGCAAATGGTGTCCTGCCTACTTCTTTCGTATTTTCAACCAGGCGATAAATATTGTCGCAGCAGCGTTTCGCCCCAGTAACTAATAATGGCACACCGATAACATCTATTTTTAACCCTCTTGAGAAAAACCCCCCCATCGTCATGGCAAAAGGAACAGTTGGGGATGTATTTGAAAAAACAATTTTTTCTTCAAAATTAAACTTTTCTTGTAACAATAAACTCATGTCTTTTAATGCAGGAACGACATATTTATTCCTTTTGCGCCCAATTGTATAAACTGAGTTCCCCTCATCATCAACCCCGTGAAAAATTAACTTCCCAAAGTCTTCCTTTGTTAACTTATTAAAAAATTTTACATTTAATATTTGATCCGTAGTTAGTTTTTGCTCTGATTGAGGCAGTTTTTTTAAATGATAGGCTGCTGCTAAAGAAGTGGTGTGTGTGCCACCATAATCATTATAAATATAAATCATGGTATCAGTCCTTTTATTTGCTATGTATATATTATGTTCTTAGTTTCTCTTTTTTAATTATATAGTTGCTTAGGACTTTGAACTGGCCATAAAAAAAAAGAAGGTAATCAAAAAGATTAGCTTCTCACTTATTACTATTTTAAATCATTAGAGGAAAATGCCCCAGGGAGGAGATCTTTTACTTTGACTCTTTGAACATCACCCTTTAAATTTGTAAGGACGACTTCCATTTCAGCATCACAAAGTTCAGAAATCACCTGACGACAAGCCCCACAAGGAGTAACTGGCCCATCAGTATCTGCTGTAACTACGAGGGAATCAAATTGGGTAACACCTTCCGAATAAGCATTAAACAGGGCCGTACGTTCAGCACAATTTGTCACACTATAAGCTGCATTTTCGATGTTACAGCCATGATAGACATGACCATCTTTTGATAATAAGGCTGCCCCCACCTTGAATGCAGAATATGGAACATAAGCAAACTCTCTTGCATTATTTGCTTCTTGGATTAGCATTTTTTCATCCATTCTATTCACGCTCCACTATAGAAATATAATTTGCCCTCACCTTTATATCATTAATAGTTGCTATTAGAAACTTCACCTTTTGCAATCGAAACACCAGAACTTGCACCAATACGGGTAGCTCCTGCTTCTACCATCGCTAATGCATCTTCACGGCTGCGTACACCACCAGAAGCCTTCACACCAATTTTAGGGCCAACTGTTTGACGCATTAAGCGGATATCCTCAACTGTTGCTCCGCCTGTTGAAAAACCAGTAGATGTTTTCACAAAATCGGCCCCTGCTTTTACGGAAAGCTCACATGCCCTTACTTTTTCTTCATTTGTTAACAAACAAGTTTCGATGATAACCTTTACTAATGCATTACCTTTTGCAGCCTCTACAACGGCACGAATATCACTTTCAACCAAGTCGTCCTGCTTGTCTTTTAGTGCGGCAATGTTGATCACCATGTCGATTTCATTTGCCCCGTTTTCAATCGCATTTGCTGCTTCAAATGCCTTCGTTTCCGATGTGGATGCACCTAAAGGGAAACCAATAACGGTACAAACCTTCACTTCTGGAGTATCTGCCAGCATATCAGCTGCTGTTTTTACCCAAGTTGGGTTCACACACACGGATGCAAATAAATATTGTTTGGCTTCTTCCACAATTTTAACAATTTCATCTCGAGTTGCATCTGCTTTTAATAATGTATGATCAATCATATTGACAATAGTTTGCGTCATTTTAATAACCTCCTGCTTTTTCATTTAAGTTCTATGTTCATACCACACCATAACTATAACAAAAGAAATGAACAATTGTAAATATTTTTATGAACAAATGTAAAGATTTATTTGAATTTGCGAAAACACTGCTTTACTCCTTTTTATCTAGTAAGAATTTAGCGGTAAATTGATCCGTGATTAAAACATTAGCATATTTGCCTTTTAATGCTCCATATATTCCGTCAATTTTATTAGGGCCGCCGGCAACAACAATTGAGTATTCCTTCTTCCTTAGCTCATCGAGATTGACTCCAAGTGTTCTTTCGTTCAAGCTTTCATTACATATTTCACCATTTTTATCAAAGAATCGTGAACAAATATCACCAACTGCCTTTCCATATAGTGATTCCATATCGCTTTCAGTAAAATACCCTAATTGAAATAATAAAGAATCTGTCTTAATCGAACCAATTGTGAATAAAGCAATGTTTGCCTGCTTCCCTAAATCTAGTATTTTGCGAATATGGCGGTCCGCCTCCATTGCCTGTTTGACAACTACATGGTCTACAATGGCTGGTAACGGAAGATTATGCGGAGTAGTATTATAGGCCTTTCCAAAAAGATACAATATTTCGGAAGCGTAAGTATTGGTTTCTGCAAGACTCACACCTCCTTTTAATTGAACAACTTTCACATCTTTTAAAAATTTTTGCTTTAACTCGATGGCTATATGATAGAGGGTCGTTCCCCAAGTCACCCCGATAATGTCCTCAGCCTTAACAATCTCGTCAAGATAGTTGGCAGCACATTCTCCAAGATAATTTTTTATAATATGATTTTCGTATTGTGGAATGGACGCTATGACTACTTTTTTTAAATTGAATTTTGCTTCTAATTGAACAGCTAAATTTTCAACATCATCAGTAGGATCCATAATATTTATTTGTACAATACCTTCACTTTTCGCCTGCTGTAATAACCTAGATACAGTGGGACGGGAGACACCTAAAATCTTGGCAATTTCATTTTGATTATAATCTAATAAATAATATAATTTTGCAGCTTCAATGACCTTACTCAACTTTTCATGATCCACTCGTATCACCTTAATTAATATATATTTTCTTTATTGTATCAAAGATTTTCAAAGTCATTCATAATTTCTTAACATTTGTAAAACTTCACTTGAACATTATTACGTTTTCCATAAGTGAATTTCCACATACTATTAGGGAAAAATGATAAAAAATATTCATTTAGCTGCCTTTCTAGATATAGAATCAATAAAATCATTCGAGTTTTAAGCATTCTTCTGTATACTTAAATAAGGAAATTAATTCCTTAGGGGAGGCAATCATATTGAAAAAAATAGGAGCTTACATATACCGAAAAAACAAATGGATACTGATGATTTGGGTTATAGTCATTGGCTTGTTTGGCTTTTTCGCTGCGAAACTGCCCTCTGTATTAAGCGGAAATGGTTTTGAATACAATGGAGAATATAATGAAACAAGAAAACTTTTGGAAAAAGATTTTGGACACGCTAAATCATCGATTATATTAGTCTTTGAAAAAGATAATGCAGTTAGTGATGAAAAATTTACAGATTATATTCAAGATACATTTAATCAATTAAAGGACTTTAATTCTGCAAAAGAAATTACCTCTCCTTTCCAAAGGGAGGGGATGCTCAATGGTAATTATGCATATGGTCTCCTTACATTTGACAAAAAAGCGGAAAGCCTTGGAAATGAAATAACGCAATTAAAGGGCCTGCTAAAAAATAGACAAGGATTAAAGGTTACAATGACTGGGGAACCCATCATTGTCCAAGATCTTAATGTCGCGAGCCAAGAAGATTTAGCCAAAGCAGAAATGATTGGTCTGCCGATTGCCTTAGTTGTCCTCATTCTTGCTTTTGGCGGGCTAGTTGCCGCGTCGCTGCCGCTCGTAATCGGTATGGTTTCTATTTTAACAACGATGGGCTCTGTTTACTTTTTTAGTTTTCATACTGATTTGACAATTTTCATTTTAAATATCGTTCCGATGATTGGTCTTGCTTTAAGCATCGATTTTGCGTTGTTATTTATTAACCGCTATAAGGAAGAATTGCAAACAAAGTCCATCCAGGAAGCGATCGAGATTACCGTGGCTACCGCAGGAAGGTCGATTATCTTTTCAGGACTTTGTGTTTTTATAGGACTATCTGCTCTTTGGTTTATCCAAATTGATATCTTTCAAAATGTGGCACTTGGCGGCATGATGGTTGTATTGTTTTCTGCTCTATGTGCCTTAACCTTTCTACCAGCTTTACTTGTTTTATTAGGAAATAATATAAATAAACTAAGCCTGCTTCGGGTATCAGACAAACAGGAAAGTATCTGGCATAGATTTGCGAAACTTGTGATGAAGCGTCCGATTGTAATGGCTGCCGCAGCACTTGCAATTCTTTTAATTGGACTCTTACCAGTAAGACAGATGGTTTTAGTAATTCCAGGCACTGATTCCTTACCGCAAAAATACCCTTCGCGATTAGCACTTGAAATCTTTCAAGAGCATTTTGTCATGGAGGAAAAACGGGACGACAAGAAGGTGACTATTGTTCTTGAAACAAAAGGAAATATAGTCAAAGAAAACAATTTAGAAAAGGTAAATAAGGTTATTCAAACTTTAAAGAAAGATCCGCTTGTTTATACAGTTGACTCACCCTTTTCTGCAACAGGAATAAAAGATGGTAAACAACTTTATCAATTGTTTACACATGGTGATAAGCAAATGCTAGCCCCTATAAGGGACTATTTTATAAGAGACAATAAAATAATTATTGAAGTATATTTAAAAACAGGAGTGCATTCTGCTAAAGCTAGAGAGTGGGTAAGCGATTGGTCTAATAAAGATTTAGGGTTAAACTCATCCTTTGGTGGTCCAATTAAATTTGAACAGGAAATATTTTCTGAAATATTTCAAAAAGCTCCGTACGGTTTATTATTAATTGTTCTTACCACTTTTGTTATTCTTATGGCTGCCTTTCGTTCCATTCTCATTCCGTTAAAAGCCATATTAATGAATATGTTAAGTCTTGGCTGTACATTTGGGATTGTCGTTTGGATTTTTCAGCAAGGGCATTTAGGGATAACGCCTGTTAATATTGCTTTAATCCTGCCTGTATTTGTTTTCACCCTTGTATTTGGGCTCTCTATGGATTATGAAGTATTTCTAATCTCTAGGATTCAGGAATTCTATTTAGCAACAGGTGACAATAGTGAAGCTACGATATCAGGGTTAACCTTTACGAGTAAAATTATTACCTCTGCAGCGGCCATCATGATTGTCGTGACAGGTGCGTTCGCCTTCACAAGCGTGATGCCGGTCAAACAGCTAGGAGTAGGCATTGCAATCGCAATTTTTATAGATGCAACCATTGTGAGAATGGTTCTTGTCCCAGCTCTGATGAAGCTGCTAGGTGACTGGAACTGGTGGTTTTTTGGCTATAAAAACAAACGACAAAAAGACACAAACAAGAAGCTAGCCTAGATTTTAGGCTGGTTTCACTTCACTAGATTGTTATAAATAATAAAGAAAATGCAATACTAAAGTTACCTTACAATAGGCAGATGGAGGTAATCTTAGTGAATAAAAAAAGGATACCGTTTCTGTTAATAATTCTATCTCTTTTTTGGCTTACCTGTTCTTCGCTTGCTTTAGCAGTCGAAACTACCCCAGATCAAGGGGTGGTTGATTTACGGATACTAGAAACGACTGATTTACATGCAGATTTAATCAATTATGATTATTATCAAACAAAAGTAGATAACCGCATCGGGCTAGTCAAAACAGCCACTCTAATCCACGAGTCAAGGAAGGAAGCCAAGAATTCTTTACTGTTTGATGATGGTGACCATTTAAAGGGAAATCCTCTCGGTGAGTTTCTAGCCAGAATTAGAGGAATGCATAAAGGCAAAACCCACCCAGTCTATCGGGCATTTAATTATTTGCATTATGATGCGATTGCTATTGGAAATCATGAATTTAATTATGGCTTATCATTTTTAAATAAAGCATTAAGAGGTGCACAAATGCCTGTTCTAAATGCCAATGTTTTTTCAGTTAGCACGAATAAGCCATACTTCACACCCTATGTAATTCTAAAAAGAAGTGTAGTTGACCAAGATGGCCGACAGCATCAATTAAATATTGGAGTAATTGCCTTCATGCCGACTCAAATCATGAAATGGGATAGGGCAAATCTTGAAGGGAAAGTCATTGCAAAGCCGATTGTGGAAACTGCAAAAGTGTTTGTCCCAATCTTGAAGTCAAAGGGAGCCGATATTATCATCGCCCTTGCCCATACTGGTATTAGCAGTGAACCTTACAACCCAGATACGGAAAATGCCGTCTATTATTTAACGAAAATCCCTGATATTGATGCGATCTTGGCTGGACATTCACATAGCGTTTTTCCGGGTCCTGTCTATCAGCAACTTCCGAATACGGATATGGATACGGGAAAAATCAATGGAAAGCCAGTAGTAATGGCAGGTGCATTTGGGAGCCGGCTGGGCATTATTGATCTTAAGTTAAAAAATATTGCCGGCAAGTGGAAGATTCTTGCTGGAAGATCCTTAACAAGACCCATTGCAGATGAAAATGGAAGATCCCTTGTTAAAACAGATAAGGAATTATATAAGCTCGTAAAACCGGAACACGATGAGACTGTTGATTTTATTAAAAAATTGGGTTTATAAATAGGGCAGCCACTCTCAACCCCTAATCGCCGAAATTTTCAGAATAAAACTCCTTTACATTCTATGTATAATTTTATAAAATAAAGTATACTATACATGTGTTGAAATGAGGTGGAGTCTGTCAAAGCAGGCTCCTTTTTGCATTTTTTCAAAAATGTATAAATACAAAAGGAGAAGAGGTCGATATATGTCAACACAAGCAATCATCGCAATTGGTGTATTTCTTATTACATATGCCTTTATTGTCACAGAAAAGATTCACCGTACCATCATCGCAATGGCTGGCGGAATTATGATGGTTTTACTAGGTATTATTGGGCAGGAAAAAGCCTTACATCACATTGATTTTAATACACTCGGATTGTTGACAGGGATGATGATCATTGTCGCTATCACATCTGAGACAGGCCTATTCAAATACATTGCCATTTGGGCTGCAAAAAAGGTCAAAGGGGATCCATTAAAACTCTTGATTGCCCTTGGGGTAATTACGGCATTAGGGTCAGCGTTTTTAGATAATGTCACCACTGTCCTTCTAATGGTTCCTGTTACCTTTAGTATTACAAGGCAATTACGTGTAAACCCAATACCCTATTTAATTACGGAAATTTTGGCATCAAACATTGGAGGAACCTCCACACTAATCGGGGACCCGCCAAATATTATGCTTGGAAGTGCGGTCAAAGAATTAACTTTTATGGCTTTTATTAATAATCTTACGGCCATTTCCTTTTTTATTTTATTTTTTAATATTGGTATTTTAGCTTTCATTTATCGAAAACAGCTTAAGACATCTGACGAATTAAAGGCAAGTTTAATGGACTTGGACGAAAAAGAAGAAATCACAGATAAGAGACTTTTGGTAAAATCATTAATTGCCCTTTCGTTAACTATTATTGGTTTTTTCCTGCATCAACTGCTTCATATCGAATCGGCAACAGTTGCATTATCAGGGGCTTTTCTGTTACTGCTATTAACGGGTGAAAAATATTTAGATAAGTCTTTTGCAAAGGTGGAATGGACAACCATCTTCTTCTTTATTGGGCTGTTTGTGCTCGTCTCAGGATTGATTGAAACAGGGGTTATTTCGTTACTAGCCGATTACTCTGTACATCTTACAGGGGGCGATGTGGCATCCACATCGATATTAATTCTATGGGTTAGTGCGATTGCCTCTGCGTTTATTGATAATATCCCATTTGTTGCTACGATGATCCCAATGATCAAAGATATGGGAGAGCTAGGAATCAATAATTTAGAGCCGCTTTGGTGGAGTCTTTCCTTAGGAGCATGTCTCGGCGGAAACGGAACCTTAATTGGGGCAAGTGCCAATGTAATTGTTGCTGGACTTGCAGCAAAAGAAGGGTATCATATTACATTTGGAAAATTCATGTTAATTGGCTTTCCATTAATGATTCTCTCCATCATAATCTGTACGATTTACATTTATTTAAGATATTTAATCTAGGGGGGATATGATGAACGTAGCATATAACTATGACGGAAAGCTTCTTGAATTGAAGGAAACAGCTAACGGTGATGATATTGAATTTTCGATTACATTATTTAATAGTGAGTTAAAGAAAAACTTGATAAATGTTAGAGAATTTTTTGAGGAAAATAAGGTGCTGACAGATATCCATTATTACATTCATCCTAACAACAGGTATCAAGTGATTGTTAGAAAAGACTTTTATAATGATTTTATAATTCAATTGTTTAGACAACAATTAGTGCAAGAGATTAAATGGATGTAAAAAAGCTGCCATTCTATGGCAGCTTTTTTATACATACATGAAGGTTTGTATTTAATTAATCCATTACTCCATCCAGTGAGTATGGAAAATCCCCTCTTTATCGACACGCTGGTAGGTGTGGGCACCGAAGTAGTCCCGTTGCGCTTGCAGAAGATTGGCAGGAAGCGTTTCAGTCCGATAACTATCATAGTAGGCAATGGCACTCGCAAAGGAAGGAACCGGAATACCACGCTCAATTGCCAAGGCAAGAACCTGACGCAGGGATTGTTGATAGCTTTCCACGATTTCTTTAAAGTAAGGATCTAATAATAGGTTTGCTATTTCTGGGTCACGATCATATGCGTCCTTAATTTTTTGAAGGAATTGGGCACGAATAATACAACCACCTCGGAATATCATGGCAATATC
Organism: uncultured Bacillus sp.; assembly: GCA_963530265.1. GTDB lineage: Bacteria > Bacillota > Bacilli > Bacillales > Cytobacillaceae > Neobacillus. The sequence goes on along the minus strand of CAUSCO010000030.1, from coordinate 20,081 downwards.
CCCATAACGAAGATTCCAATCATACTCTTCGGAAGCAACTCGCATTTGCGCAAATCCTTGGGCATAGGAACAAATTTTACTCATATATAAGGCTTTACGGACAGATTCAATTAATTCTTCTTTACTGCCATCAAATGGTTTAACTGTTGGTCCATTCAATACCTTACTTGCCTTCACACGTTCTTCTTTCATTGCTGAGATAAAGCGGGCAAATACTGATTCTGTAATAATCGGTAATGGAACACCCAAATCTAAGGCATTTTGGCTTGTCCATTTACCTGTGCCCTTTTGTCCAGCAGTGTCGAGAATCACGTCAACCATTGGTTTACCTGTCTCTTCATCTACTTTAGTAAAAATGTCTGCCGTAATTTCAATCAAATAGCTATCTAATTCCCCTTTATTCCACTCTGCAAAGACATGATGAAGCTCCTCTGCATTCAAACCAAGGACATTCTTTAGAATAAAATAGGCCTCCGAAATTAATTGCATATCGCCATATTCAATTCCGTTATGCACCATTTTCACATAATGCCCAGCCCCGTTTGGACCAATATAGGTGCAGCAAGGATCCCCATTTACTTTAGCGGATATCGCCTCTAAAATCGGCTTCACTAAATCATACGCTTCCTTTTTACCACCTGGCATGATGGAAGGACCCTTCAATGCCCCTTCTTCTCCTCCGGAAACGCCAGTACCTATAAAATGGAAACCTGCTGATTCGAGTTCCTTATTTCGTCTAATCGTGTCTTGAAAGAATGTATTCCCACCATCGATAAGAATATCTCCTTCTTCAAGAAAGGGCTTTAAGGATTCAATTGTTGCATCTGTTGCTGTTCCAGCTTTAACCATTAATAAAATTTTTCTTGGTTTTTCTAATGAGTTTACAAATTCCTCAACCGATTGAGCACCAACAAAGTTTTTCCCTTCGGCTTCATTTTTAAGGAAGGCTTCTGTTTTATCATAAGAACGGTTAAAAACCGCGACAGAGTAACCCCTGCTTTCAATATTTAAAGCAAGGTTTTTCCCCATAACAGCTAAGCCTATTACACCTATTTGTTGTTTCGTCATGTTATCCCTCTTTCTATTTTTTTAACTAATTTAATAATGGTATTACCCTTTATCTTGTATTAGTTTGCTCCAATTAAAAAGTATAACACTAATTTACTGTTTATTATTATTGATTTGGCTTATAAAGTTTCACATTGCGATTTCTTATTTAGTCACTTAATGTTCAAGAACTTCACTTTTTGTTCAATATTGAGCAAATTTTTTATTTTATAATAGAGGTATTAAAGTAAATTGTTTAGATGGGTGTGATAAATATGGAAAAATTACTTTATATATCGGCCAATCCAAAAGGTTTGGAGAAATCAAAGGGTCTACAGATTGGTGAATCTTTTCTTGAAACTTTTCAACAGGAACGTCCCGATGTAAAAATTAAGAAAATAGATTTGTTCGCCTTGGACTTTCCACAAATGGATGGAGATTTGGTTTCCGCTAGAGGAAAATTAGCGGGTTACGGATATACATTAGATGAACTATCCGATATAGAAAGAGAAAAAATCTTAAAAATGCACGCACTTGCAGATGAGTTTATTACCTACGACTACTATGTATTCGTTTCTCCCATGTGGAATTTAAACTCTCCTGCGATTTTAAAGGCTTTTCTGGATAATTTATTTATATCAGGAAAAACATTTGCTCACACCCCTAATGGACCAAGAGGACTTTTAGCTAATAAAAAAGCCATCCATATCCAAACAAGAGGCGGGCAATATATAGGTACTCCACTTCAGGACATAGAATCAGGTGACCGCTATTTAAAAATTGCTCTTCGCTTCCTAGGGATTGAGGTAATGGACACAGTAATTGCGGAAGGATTTGATATAGATTCACAAAAGGTACCAGAAATTATTGCCAAAGCTAAAGAAAATGCCAGCATTGCTGCTAAAGTATTAGCAAAAGGGATAGTGGGTCCAAGTGTAATATAAGAAATAGCAAAGCTTCCTTTTAGGAAGCTTTTTACATTTTCACAATATTTTAGTTTTTAGCTTGTTCAAACGTATTAAATATATAGTATAATGTCAAAGGCACTTTTATCACAATACAGGAGAATCTATATGTTAAAAGATTTTATTTCAAATGCTGCCCTCTTAATTGCTTCCTTTTCGATAATGGGAGTGTTATTTAAAGATAAGCCATTGTACCTTTCCTCACCTTTTACCACTAAACTTTATTGGGGACTTTGTTTTGGTCTCCTTGGAAATGTACTAATGTCCTTTAGTATTCATATTAATTCAGCTATTATTGCTGATTTACGACATTTAGCCATTGTAATTGCAGCCGCCTTTGGTGGTTTTATCCCAGCAGTCATCGCTGCTTTTCTAATTGCGCTTGGAAGAATGATTTTATTTGGCTTTAGTTATGCATCCATACTTCCCTCAATTGGTGCCTTGCTTATTGGGATATGCTGTGGGTTTGTCTCAAAACTAAATATTAATCGCACATTAAAGGCTTTTATAATGAACTTAATTGGATTGTTCATTATATCCATCCTCTTTATTTTTGGGATTGATGATTTCCAGATTCTTAAAAAGGTTTTAACCTTTCATTATATAATATCTTTACTTGGCGGTTTCATTGCCTATCATTTTTTTGTGTTTGTAATTGATTCGAATGAAGCACAAAATCAATTAAAACACAATTTAATCAAATTAAAAGAAACAGAAGAACGTTTTCGATTAATTGCGGAATATTCAAGTGACATGATCACCATGCACAATGAAAAGACAGAGTATATTTACATTTCACCTGCAGTAAAAGAAATTATCCATTTTGAATATCCAGAACTATTGGGGAAAAAAGTGCAAAACTTTATTCATTGCGATGATATTGAACATACCAATGAAATGTTTAAAAAGGCACTAACCGAAGGGGATGCTGAGTGCACGTATCGATACCGTGCTAAATTTGGAGAATATGTTTGGATTGAATCTACGCTAAAGGGCGTTCCTTTTCAAGAAGATGGTAAAAAGAGAGTCATTAATGTTTCAAGAAATATTACTGATCGCAAGCTTACGGAACAAAAACTACAAGAGGCCAATGAGTTGCTAAACCGACTCTCATATATGGACGGTTTAACTGGGATTGGTAATAGACGATATTTTAACGAATCAATACAAAAAGAATGGTCCAATGCCTGCACTTCGATTTCACCAATTACATTGCTGATGTTCGATATTGATTACTTTAAGAAGTACAATGATACATATGGTCATCTATCTGGAGACTCTTGCTTACAATCAATTGCACAAGCTATTAATGATTTGATTACAGAAAATCCAGGTTATACATTTTGTCGTTATGGAGGAGAAGAATTTTCTCTCATCCTCCCAAATACAAAAACAGATGTCGGAATTAAAGTGGCTCATCTCATTGATGAAACGATTCAATCACTTAAAATCCCACATAAAAGTTCAGAAATAGCTGATATTGTCACATTAAGTATTGGTATCGCCACCATGGTACCTACTACAACTTTATCACTAGAAATGTTAATTAAAGCTGCAGATTCTGCATTATATTTATCTAAAGAAAAAGGTAGACATAGTATTTCAATAAATCAATAATATTGGGGAGGAGTTACTATCATAATCCTTCCTTTTTCCTATTCTGTTCACATTTAATCCACTTATTTAATTTAAAATTTTGCGAATATTGTTGAAATTCCTGAAAAATACATGTAAAATTTTCCTATTAGCCCTGTTTGGATGGTGAAGGAAATGGAAATTACGAAACACCTTTTCTTAAATCTCACCTTATTAATCATTCTTCTATTTTTTTGCTTAATATTTCTGGAAAAAAGTAAAAAATTCTTCCTATCTAAATTTTCATTGATTCTTTTGTTTATCGCAACATTATGGTTATGTATTCAATTCTCTTACACCCCGATTTCATATACAAGGTATGATCTAAGAATTATTCCCCTAGTTCTTGGTGGTCTTTATGTTGGGATCGGCCCAATTCTCGTTGTTGCCATTATTATTTTAAGAAGTTTTTACGGAATAGATTTAGGTTTTTTTCAGACGGTTTTCCTTTATACACCTCTTACCGTTGTCCTTTGGAGATTATATCCTTGGTTTTTAAAACAAGCTCCAGGACGTCGGATTTGTGTATCAGTTTGCACGGGGATGTTCCTTGGTATTCTGACAGTACTAGTGATGAGTTTTACTAACATTCACTCCGATATCTTTGATGCTTGGTTTGCTTACCTAGTTATTCCTGCTCTGGGAATTGGCGTTTTATCATATGGGATAGAATTTGTTAGAAAAAATAATGAAATGCAACAGCGATTGATTAAAGCAGAGAAATTAAAAGCGGTTGAACAAATGGGAGCCGCTATCTCCCATGAAATTCGAAATCCTTTAACTGCTGCAAGTGGATTTATTCAGCTGCTTCAGGACGATTACCTTTCAAGGCAAAAAAGAAAGGAGTATCTATCTATTGTTAAGGAAGAATTAATATCCGCTGAAAAGGTGATTCAAGACTATTTGACTTTTGCAAAACCTTCTCTTGAGACAATGGAAGAACTGAACGTAAAAAGTGAACTCCGGCAAATGATCAATATTCTTCAGCCATTAGCAAATCAAAATTCAGTTGAAATCATTACGGACTTTTCAGTAATTGGTTTTATAAAAGGTGATGGACAGAAGTTCCGCCAATGTTTTGTAAATGTACTAAAAAATGCGATTGAATCAATGCCTAATGGAGGATATTTAACAATTTCCACCAAATTCAGCCAAACCTTTGTAACCGTTAGGGTAGTGGATACTGGTGTAGGAATGACAAGAGAACAGCTAGAGCGATTAGGGGAACCCTTCTATTCGACAAAAGGTAAAAATGGAACTGGCTTAGGTATGATGGTGGTATATAGCATTGTCCGAGCCATGGATGGAACAATCGCGGTTGAAAGTGAACTGGGAAAAGGAACAACACTTCTTTTTGAATTTCCTACTATTACATCCATAATAAATAACCAACAAACCGACAGAGCTTAAGCCCTGTCGGTTTGTTTATTTTTACCTGGAGTCTGTTTACTATTTGATTCCGTCAAAGGAAAGTTTATTTCCCTATAAACATTTGTGTCCAGTGCTTTCCAGATTCTTCAAATCCTACGCCAATATGTGTATAATTTGCACTTAAAATATTTTTGCGATGCCCCTCGCTGTTCATCCAAGCCGTTACAACTTCTTGTGGTGTCCGTTGTCCTTGAGCGATATTTTCACCTGCGGATTTGTAGGTCACACCGAAATCCCTCATCATATCAAATGGAGACCCATAGGTTGGACTTGTGTGTGAAAAGTAATTTTTTTGCTGCATGTCCACTGATTTTTTCTGTGCTACACCGTTAAGCTGTGTATCTGCCTTTAATGCCGGTAAACCATTTTTACTCCGTTGGGCATTCGTTAAATCGATTACTTGCTGTACATATTGACTGACTGTTCCAGTAGTCGGTGCATTGTTTTGTGTCTGTGCAGCTGGCTTTGGCGCAGTTTGCGTCTGTTTTGGTGCCTGCTGGGTTGGCTGTTGTGCAGGAGCAGGCGTTGGTGCTGCTGGTGCTGGTGCTGGTGCCTGCTGTGTTGCTGGTGCCGGTGCCTGCTGTGGTGCAGGGGCCGGTGTTGGTGCCTTTACAATAGGTGTTTGTTGCTGTGTCCATGGTTGGCCTTGTTGAATTTCGCCAAATTGAAACGTATTTGCTTGTCTAGGATCGATGCGAATAAACTGATATTTTGCATCTTGGGTTAAAACTGCCCTTGTATGTGGATATTGATCACTATTCATAGTTGTTTGATATGCAGAAATCATGTCATTATTATTATTTTTTCTGACCTTTTTTCGATTACTAAACATGTTTCCATCTAGATCACTTTGACTGTTGTTACGATTTGAATAATCCTCAGTAAGTGGTCCATTGTGGTCAATACCGTCATCTCTTCCATTTCGAACATCCACAATTCCGTTATTCCGGTTGTTTGTATTCATTCCTACCCGGTCGGTAGTCTGATCATTTATATCATTACGATTATTGGTATTACAAGCAGCAAGCCCCATCGTTAGGAATGCTGTTAACAGTAGCCCAACTGGTTTTTTTATCAATGCAAATACCCCCTTTTTAAAATTTTTCTTACGTTCTTATTTTTGATTTTTTCAAGGAAAGTATTAGTGGTAATAAACGTATGTATGGAAAGAAAATGGTTTTTGAACAATAAAAACAACAGTAAAAGTGCATACTGTTGTTTTTTTGTCTTTATTTACCAAAATCGCAGTTTATCTTTTCATCTGAATCCTAAATTTATATCGATCGGCACGGTACACTGATTTAACAAACTCTAAAGTCATACCATCCTGAAGATAGGCATTTCTTTGAATCAGCATAACGGGTGCCCCTTTTGTAATGTTTAAATATTTTGCTTCTTTTTGGCTTGCAATGGAGGCCTCAATAATTTGTGAGGCGCTGTCAATTCTTAGCTTTAATTGTCCTTCAACATACGCATAAATTGATTGACTCACGATTTGTTCCGTAAGCCCCTTAATAAGATTGGCTGAAATATAGTTAGTTTCTAATGCCATTGGGACACCATCAGCTAAGCGAATCCGAGTAATTTCATATACCGGTCCATCTTCTGGAATATTTAATTGCTCAGCAATTTGATTTGTCGCAGGTATAATGTCAAAATTTACAAGCTGGCTCCCTGGTGTCAATCCTCTAGCTTTCATATCTTCTGTAAAACTGGTAATACCTTGCAGCGGCTTTTCAATTTTTCGCTCCGCTACAAATGTCCCCTTTCCCTGCAGCCGATATAAATAGCCCTCATTAACTAATTGTGTAAAAGCCTGTCTGACTGTCATTCGGCTTATTTGGTATTTTTCCGCATATTCTCTTTCTGGGGGCAGTACATCACCAGGCTTCAACTCACTATTTTCAATTAATGCTTTTATGTGCTCCTCTAGCTGATAATAAATTGGAATAGGGGAATTCTTGTTTATCATTTTTCTTTTTACACCCTTCTAATTTTAACTAAAGAGTTTGTATAGGTAGAATGATCCTTTAAACTCTTACAGACAGCTAAGAAGAATGAACCTTCAATCCTGAAACTGCTGCTTTATCAGCTATAATTGTAACATATGGATGATTCTTCAATACTGAAGCTGGAAAACTTTCCGTGACATTTCCATTCAAAAGCTTACCAATTGCCTCTTTTTTGCTTTCCCCTGATACTAGGAGTAGAATTTCTTTACTTTTCATAATAGTAGCAATCCCCATCGTAATTGCCTTTGTAGGTACTTCCTCGATTTTGTTAAAAAACCTAGCGTTGGCTTTAATTGTGGAAGGAGTTAATTCAACCACATGGGTATTAGTAGTAAACAAAGTACCTGGTTCATTAAAACCAATATGGCCATTACTTCCAATTCCTAGTATTTGTAGATCAATACCACCATGATTGGCAATTAATTGTTCATAACGGAGACATTCTGCCTCAATATCCAAATTGTCTCCACTCGGGATATTTGTTTTCTGTTTATTGATATCAATATGATTAAACAAATGATCATTCATAAAGTAACGATAGCTATTTTTATTTTCGCTTGAGAGTCCGATATATTCATCCAAGTTAAATGTTGTCACATTTCGATAAGAAGTTCCATTTTTTTGGTGATCTGCAATTAAATTTTTATAGGTTCCAATCGGTGTTCCCCCTGTAGCAAGACCTAGAGTTAGTGTAGGATATTTACAAACCTTTTTAATAATATATTCTGCCGCTTTCTGGCTCATTTCTGTATAATCTTTTACCTCAATTATTTTCATACGAGTTTTCCTCCTTTTTATAGGCAAGTGTTCCCCGGCAAAATGTCATAAACACATCCATATTATCATCAAGAATAACAATGTCTGCATCTTTTCCAATCGCAATGCTTCCTTTTCTATCAAAAACATTTAACTGCTTGGCTGGGTTGGCTGAAGCCATTTTGATTGCTTCCGTTAGGGAACATCCTGTAAACGTTAAAATATTTTTTACGGCATGTCCTAATTTTAAGATACTTCCGGCAAGTGTCCCGTCAGCAAGAACTGCCTTTCCATCTTGGACAATGACTTCTTGACCTCCGAGATCGTACATGCCATTTTTTAAGCATTTTGCACGCATCGAATCAGTTATTAAAATTAATCCTTCACTTTGTTTATTTTTATATGCGAGATTTACCATTTCGGGATGAACGTGTACTCCATCTACGATAATTTCCGCTATTAATTCTTTTCTTAAAAATGCTGCACCAACGACGCCGGGTTCACGGTGATGAAGTCCTCTCATTTGGTTAAATAGATGGGTAACATGATTTACCCCCGCATTAATAGCCTCATTTACCTCTTCAAAAGTCGCGTCCGTATGTCCAATAGAAGCAATAATTCCGTTCTCTTTTAAATAGCGAACCATTTCAAGTCCACCCGGCTGCTCAGGAGCAAGTGTTACAAGTTTAATCGTACCCATGGATAGCTTTTCCCACTCTTTAAATAAAGCTAGATTGGGATCAATTATATGCTGAAGGGGCTGGGCTCCCGCTTTTTTTGCATTTACGAACGGTCCTTCGAGATGAAGGCCCAGTATTTCTGCCTTTCCGTGATTTGATTGCTCACCAATATATTTACCTGTATTGATTAATGCTTCTTCAATTTTTTTATTTTCTTGGGTCATAGTTGTGGCTAAAAAACTCGTTGTTCCCTCTTTTGGTAATGCTGTAACCATTGTTTCAAGTGCTTCCTTTGTTGCATCCATTGTGTCTGCACCATTCACGCCGTGGATATGCATATCAATAAAGCCTGGCACTGCCTTGAAATAAGTAGGAACTTCGATAATCTCAAAATCTTTCACATCAAAAAGTTCATCCAAGGTACCAATTTCCACAATTTTTTGATCCCTAATTTTTATATATCCATTTTTGATTACATTGTTATCTGTATAAATTTCAATACCCTTAAGTAAAATAGGATTAACTTTTGGAATCATCTTCGATTACTTCCTTTCAGATTATATCTAATCTTAACATTGCTTAAGTATAGTTGTCTATACCAATTTTATGACATGATTTAAAATACAAACAAAAGAAATCGACAGGCACCTAGTCCTGTCGATTCTGTTATGCATATAATTTTGATTCTTCATTTTGAAAAAAGCTTTTCATTGCATGAAATACATCTGCTTTTTGCTTGAGAATATAATAGCGGAATTGTTCATTCTTGATGTTCTTATACGCTGACATTAAGGTCGAATGCCGATTGTACTGATTTACCTCACCATAACCAAACATATTGGAAACCTTCATTAATTCCTCAGCAAGTTTCACACAGCGGGCATTATCTGAGGTAAGATTATCACCATCTGAAAAGTGGAATGGATAGATGTTGAACTTTCGTGGATTATATTTACTATCAATAATTTCTAGGGCTTTGCGGTATGCGGATGAACAAATCGTTCCACCGCTTTCTCCTTTCGAAAAGAAGTCTTCTTCAGTTACTACTTTAGCCTCCGTGTGGTGGGCGATAAATTCTATTTCTACCGTTTCGTATTTCGTTCTCAAAAACCGAGTCATCCAGAAGAAAAAGCTGCGGGCCATATATTTTTCCCAAATTCCCATGGATCCACTTGTATCCATCATCGCGATGACAACTGCTTTAGAATCAGGTTTAACCACTTCATTCCAAGTCTTAAACTTTAAATCATCCTTGTAAATAGGATGGAATGCAGGCTTGCCACTCATGGCATTTCGTTTAAAGGCAGACATCATCGTGCGTTTTTTATCAATGTTGCCCATTAACCCTGTTTTTCGAATATCATTAAACTCAATATTTTCAACGAGATGCTCTTGCTCCTCTTTTTTCTTTAAATTTGGAAGCTCTAATTGCTTAAATAATGCTTCTTCAAGTTCCATTAACGAAACTTCTGCCTCAAAATAATCTTCACCGGCCTGATCTCCAGCCCCTTGGCCTTTACCAGGGCCTTTTTGTGCACTGGAACCGTCCCGTGCTACTACGTCACCGACTTGGCTGTCACCTTCACCTTGGCCCACGTGTTTGTTTTTATCATAATTATAACGGATTTTATATTCGTCCAATGAACGAATTGGAATTTTTACCACATCTCGACCATTTGACAGGATAATACTCTCTTCTGTAATTAAGTCGGGAAGATTATTACGAATTGCCTCCTGGACTTTTTCTTGATGCCGTACTTGGTCATCGTGGCCTTTACGGTGGAGGGACCAATCTTCTCTAGAAATCACAAATTGATGGTTATCGACAGACACTTGTAAACCCCTCCTTAAAATTATTTAACTCCATTCTGCACATTTTTTTTGCCAATACATAAAATAAACGGGAATGAAAAAATCTATTAAAAGATGGATTACTTTATCCTATGCAGAAGTAGAGAAAAATTTACAAATAATTTAGACAATTGGGTTCTTGCCTATAAAATTGGACAAGTTTTTGAAGGATAAGCCCTCTGGACTCTCAAAAGGTGGACAGTAATGTAAAAGATAGGTCATTTTTTATCAGGAAAAAAAGAGACTGACAGAATCCGTCTGCCAGCCTACACTATTTTAATTCTGCCCTATCTGTTCAATAAGCTTCCTACATACCTTAACAATTCATTAGCCGACGTAGAGTTATAGCCATGTTCATCCACTAAACGCGCCACTACATTATTAATTTTCTTTAACTGCTGCTCATCTGGTGTTTTCGAGGAAGTAGTAATCTTAACAACATCCTTAAGATCAGCAAACAGCTTCTTTTGAATCGCTTCCCTGAGACGGTCATGGGAATTATAATCAAATCGTTTTCCTTTTCTTGCGAAGGCTGAAATTCTGATTAATACCTCTTCTCTGAATGCCTTTTTAGCATTTTCAGAAATACCAATTTGCTCTTCAATGGAACGCATCAGCTTTTCATCAGGATTGATTTCCTCGCCTGTTAATGGATCACGAAGCTTTGATTTATTACAATATGCTTCCACATTATCAAGATAATTGTCCATTAACGTTTTTGCTGACTCTTCATACGAATAAACAAATGCTTTTTGAACTTCTTTCTTGGCAATTTCATCATACTCTTTCCTTGCTAAAGAAATGTAATTCATATAACGGTCACGCAGCTCAGCCGTAATAGAAGGGTGTTGATCCAGTCCGTCTTTTAATGACCTTAGTACGTCTAGAGCATTAATGGAAGGAATTTCTTTTCGAATAATGGTAGATGAAATTCGATTAATCACATAGCGAGGGTCAATGCCGCTCATCCCCTCATCAGTGTACTCACGTTTCAGCTCCTCCACATCAGCTGTATTAAATCCCTCAACGCTCTCTCCATCATAAAGACGCATTTTTTTGAGTAAATCAATATCACCTTTTTTCGGTTCCTTTAAACGTGTTAAAATAGTAAACATCGCCGCCACCTTTAACGTATGTGGTGCAATGTGAACATCAGAAACATCACTCTCATTTATCATCTTTTCATAAATTTTTTCTTCCTGTGAAACCTTTAAGTTGTATGGAATCGGCATGACAATAATCCTTGAATGAAGCGCCTCGTTTTTCTTATTTGAAATAAAGGAACGGTACTCTGTTTCGTTCGTATGAGCTACAATTAGCTCATCAGCACTAATCAAGGCAAACCTTCCTGCCTTAAAGTTCCCTTCTTGGGTTAAAGAAAGCAAATGCCAGAGGAATTTCTCATCACACTTCAACATTTCTTGAAACTCCATCATGCCGCGGTTTGCTTTATTTAATTCTCCATCGAAGCGATAGGCACGTGGGTCTGATTCAGAACCAAATTCCGCAATCGTTGAAAAATCAATACTTCCAGTTAAATCAGCAATATCCTGAGATTTTGGGTCTGACGGACTGAAGGTTCCGATCCCCGTTCGTTTATCCTCTGAAAAAAAGATTCTTTCAACTAAAACATCTTCAATCCGCCCGCCATATTCCTGCTCCAAACGCATCATATTGAGTGGTGACAAGTTTCCTTCAATTCGAATTCCATACTCATCATGGAAATCCTTACGTAAATGATGTGGAATTAAGTGGAGCGGGTCTTCATGCATTGGACAGCCTTTAATAGCAAATACAGAGCCCCTGTCGGTTAGCGAATAAGCCTCTAAGCCTCTTTTTAGCATCGTAACGAGGGTAGACTTACCCCCACTAACTGGACCCATTAACAGTAAGATACGTTTTCTTACATCCAGCCTTTTGGCGGCCGGGTGGAAGTATTCTTCAACAAGTCTCTCAAGTGACTCCTCTAAACCAAACAATTGGTTGCTAAAAAATTCGTACTTCTTCGTCCCTTTTTCTTCGGAAATTCCGGCATCCTTAAGCATATTATATACTCGTGAATGTGCAGATTGTGCTACCCATGGCTTCTCTTTTAACAACTGTAAATAATCAGCAAATGTTCCTTCCCAACGTAGCTTTTCTTCTTCTTCTCGATACATCTCGATTTTTTTTAAGATATCCATAAGGCCCTCCCCCTGTATCTTTATCAGAGACGATTAATATAATCTATGCACCAAGGAACTTGAACATGCGTAACCTGTTTGAGTTACTGTCTATCTTTTTTATTTCTATAAAATGCCTTTTCATTTTTTAAAGTTAGGCTATAATAAAATTATATGTGTGTGACAAAGGGGGCAATACATAACATGAACACTTTCATTGTTATTTTAGTCATGATTGCATTCTTAGCGGCGATCTTCACAGCAGGGTATAATGACAAGCCAGGTACTAAATAAAAAAACGACTGCCACCTTGGCAGTCGTTTTTTTATTGTAAATCCAGTTTATTTTTTTGAATAAACTCCTTCATATACATTCTATTTTGTCTTTCAAGCATTTTAGCTATTTGTTCTGACCATCGTTCCTTGCGTTGTCCTTCTGTCCTTTGTTCATAGTAATTTGAAATCAACTGATCGTATTGATCAAGTTGAGATGTGAAAATCCCCATATCTTGCTCATATTCATCCTCATGATAAATATGTTCATATGGCAGCCTCGATTTTTGGTCTGTTATTTTTGTTGGATATCCAATCGCAAGTCCAAACAATGGAATCACGCGATCCGGTAATTTGAGTAGCTTTTTAACCTCTTCCAAATTATTGCGAATTCCACCTATATAACAAATTCCCAACCCCATGGATTCGGCTGCAATCACCGCATTTTGTGCAGCTAAAGAGGTATCAATCAGGGCAACCATGAATTTTTCTGTACTTTCAAGCGATGGACTGACATTTCTTTGTTCCCTTTCACCGATAACCATATGTCGATAAAAATCCGTGCAAAAAACAAAAAAGTGGCCATTTTTTTCAACATATTCCTGATTTCCAGCTAGTTCCGCTAATTTTGCTTTCTTCTCTTTATCTTTAACACCAATAATTGAATAGGCTTGAATAAAACTAGATGTTGCCGCAGCTTGTGCACAGGAAACAATAGTATGAATCTGCTCGTCTGTTAGGGGCTTGTCTTCAAAATGACGGATGGAGCGATGATTAAGGATTGTCGATATTACATCATTCATAAGGATCTTTCCTTTCAGCCAAAAGAGACCCAATTTTCTGGGCCCCTTTCCGTTATTTTAGATTTGGATAGTTTTGTTGACGTAAGGCTTCAAAAATAAGAATCGCCGCAGTATTAGATAGATTTAAAGAACGAACATTCTCATTCATAGGAATCCGCAGGGCTGTTTCTTTATTATTTTCAATGATATCCTTCGGAAGACCAGTGGTTTCGCGTCCAAAAATAAAATAATAATCTTTACTTGGATCACTGTAATTAAAACTGGTAAAATGCTTTTGGGCAAATTTCGTTATATAAAAGAATGCACCATCAGCATTTTTTTCATAAAACTCTTCTAAGGAATCATAAGTAAAAATATTAACGTATTGCCAATAATCCAAACCTGCTCTTTTTAACATCTTATCATCCGTTGAAAACCCTAATGGGCGGATTAGGTGCAAACTAGTATCAGTACCAGCACAAGTCCGAGCAATATTCCCAGTATTAGATGGTATTTGTGGTTGATACAAAACTACATGATTAGACAAAAAAACTCACCTCTTATTAAAACTATAAAGGCAATTATACCACTCTGACTTCTGCTTTCAACAATCATACATCAATGATGGAATAAAACCTATATTTGATATTCGGCGTATAGGCTGAAGAATCCTCATATGCCCAGTACCTCATTCGGCTGTTGTAGGTATGAGCATTTACCAAGGGCATTCCGTCAGCATCCTTACCCGTAACAATTGTGTTATGGTTAAACCGTCCGTCCCCTTCAAAATCGTAGCAAATGACATCACCCAATAGTAATTGCTCAGGACTACTTACTTCCCTAGCCCTTAATCCACCTTTAGAATTAGGTAAATACAAACGCAGTGAATTGGCAATTGCCCAGCTGTAACTCCAGTTATTATTTTGCAGCCACCAGCCAGATACACGATTCGGATAGCCTCTCATGGGGGCCCCACCAGCATGAAGGCATTGCGAAATGAAGTTTGTACAATCATTTTCAAACTTTTTATAAGCAGGGTTGTACGTGTTCCACCACCGTTCAGCATATTGAACAGCTTTTAATCGATTATACTGATAGCTTAGCCTTTCATCCTGATCCTCTAAAGCAGGTATTTTGTCATCCTGATATGAAACATGGTCTAAAGCCGGCATGATTTCCTCATCCATAACTAATGCTTGTTTATAAAACTTTGCCAATCTTTCTTCAATTTCTTCTTCCATATATAATTTTTCCTTTTGTTTGATTAAATATTGGTAATGGGTTTGATACTTTATGGTTTGAAATTCATCTTCAGAGGATTTCTCAATAATTTTACCAGCTGCCTTTACTTTCACGATCTCTGCTGATCTTTTTGCTAATGTTGCTTGTTTTTTTTCCGCCTTTGGAAAAAATAACTTATGGCTTCTTTTGTCGGAAACAAATTGGTTTAGCCGCTTTTCAAATAAGTCTTGAAGTAATTCTTCCATATTCTCCACTCCTTTCTTTCCATACATATGAAAGAATGATGGATTTAACTATAAAAAAAGAGCTAAACCAAAAGAGGTTCGCTCATTATCCTTTAAGCAGGCTTAATCCCTTATCTATTTCATTTTGTACTTCTAGATCTGATTCATGATCTTTTGCCTTTAATAGGGCTGAAAGAGCATCCATACCACCAATTTTCCCCAACGCCCAGGCAGCTGTTCCTCTTGATACTGGACTTGCCTCATTTTCTAGGACTTCTATTAATTCAGGTACAGCCGCTTCATCTTTAAAATGAGCAAGTGCGATGATGGCATTACGTTGTATCGGTTTTTTTCCTCGCCAAGAACCTGAAACATGTCCAAATTTATTTCTAAATTCCCGATTGCTTAATTTTAATATTGGCTTTAATAAGGGTTTGGCAATCTCTGAATCAGGGACCATTTCTAGATGGTAGTGAAAGTTTTTCCCTTTATTCACCGGGCACGCCGTTTGACAGGAGTCACATCCATATATACGGTTCCCAATCTTATCCCTAAACTCATCAGGAATGAGACCTTTTGTTTGTGTTAAGAAAGAAATGCAGCGTTGTGCATTAATCTGCCCACCCTGGACTAAAGCTCCTGTAGGACAAGCCTCTAAACACTTTGTACAAGACCCGCACTGATCTTCAATTGGGGTATCTGGTTCAAAGGGTATACTTGTAATCATTTCTCCTAAATAAACATAAGAGCCAAATTCCGGGGTTATTATTGCACAATTCTTTCCATTCCAGCCAATACCGGCCCGTTCAGCAACGGCTCGGTCAGAAAGTTCTCCAGTGTCGACCATGGATTTTACCCTAACTTCTGGAACTTTCATAATAATAAATTCTTCAAGCTTTTTCAGTTTATCATTAAGGATATGATGATAATCCAATCCCCATGAGGACCTGCTAAAAATTCCTCTTCTCTCACCTTTTTTACCTTGCACCGTTTCCTTCATTTTTGATGGATAGGCTAAGGCAATCGAAATAATCGAACATGGTTCTTCGAGTAATTTAGAAGGTGTAACTCGTTTATCGATATCTGGCTCTTCAAATCCTGATTGATATCCAAGTTCCTGCTGCCTTATTAAGCGATTTTTCAACTCAATGAATGGATCTGCTGTTGTGAAACCAATTTTATCGATACCGATTTCTTTACTATAGGTAATGAGTTCTTCTTTTAATGTAAGAACATCCACTTTCTATCCCTCCTTTCCAACATAATCTATCTATGAAAGTTGTTAACATTATTAGTAGCACATCTATTTATGATAAACTATTTTCAAAGAATTTTGGAGGTGGAATGGTTGGAAATTCAACTTTCATCGGAAATAATGGAACAAATCCCTGAATTTAAGCTAGGGGTTATTGAATACAAAAATATTATTGTTGGAGAATCACCTCAAATGCTAAAAGGAAGACTCCAGCTTTTTCAAGAGTCAATTTATTTTGATTTGGAAAATAAATCAGTAACCGACCTTCCTGGTATCCAAGAATGGAGGGATATTTTTAAAAAGACAGGTAAGGATCCAAATCGCTATCGTCATTCTGCTGAAGCTTTATTTAGAAGAGTACAAAAGCAAAATTATCTTTCCTCTGTTCAAAGTGCCATTGATATCAATAATTTTTTCTCTTTACAATATCAAGTGCCAATCGGAATATATGATCTTGATCTGTTGCATGAAAGGATAGAAATCCGCATCGGTAGAGAAGGAGAAGAATATGCAGGATTAAATGCGAGAAATAACTCCTTAAATCGTCTTATTCTAGCTTCTGACGAGCTTGGACCGTTTGGAAGCCCTTTTGTTGATTCCGAGAGAACTCAGGTAACTGCACGTACAAAAAATGCCTTGCAAATTATCTATTTACGGCCAACAACTGATTTCGAAAATGCGAAAAAATTGACTGAATCGTTAATGAACATGTTTACCCAAATACATGGAGGAGATTCTTCCTTCAATATTGTAGGATGCCAGTAAAAGGCATCCTTTTTTTATTTAAAGTTTGAGAGTAAAATATTTTTTAGGAATCCAAACGGAGCATCCTTCTACTTCGGCTTTTGCTTTCTTTTTTACACGAAATTCCTACGTAGACCCTTTCTACTTCGGCTTTTGCTCTCTTTTTTACATGAAATCCCTACGTAGGCCCTTTCTACTTCGGCTTTTGCTCTCTTTTTTACATGAAATCCCTACGTAGAACCTTTCTACTTCGGCTTTCGCTTTCTTTTTTACACGAAACCCCTACGTAGAACCTTTCTACTTCGGCTTTTGCCTTGTTTCTGTGAAAATATTTAATCCTGATTATAATTGATCAAGTGGGAAATTTCATTTATGGGTTAGGAGTAAAATATTTTTATTAGACAAACTAAATATAAATGAACATAATAAAAAAACGCAATGCATCGTTCTCTTATGTAACGATACACTGCGTTAATTAATATGTATGGAGCGGGTGATGGGAATCGAACCCACTACATCAGCTTGGAAGGCTGAGGTTTTACCAGTAAACTACACCCGCAAAACTAATGAACGAACTAACCTAATTATTATTACACACACTATCAGAAAGAGTCAAGTAAATTCCGCAGAATTTGTCGATTCTTCTTTTATTATCTTACTAACAATGTACCAGTATGGATACTACCTTTTTCACCTTGTTTAGGATTTTTCCACTTTTACAAAAAAAAGTTTTTCACTAATCAGTGAAAAACGTTTTTTCTCAATGTTTCATTTTATACCGGTGGTCGGGGTCGAACCGACACTCCGAAAGAACCAATTTTTTAAATCTGATATATAAAAAAATATTACAACATCAATAGTTAACACAATTATTTTGAAAAATGTAATGAATCCATCAGGGAGAACAATCAATTGAACTTCCTTAAATAATTATTCTTTTTTACCCAACTTATAAATGACAAAGCATCCTTTATTTCGGAATTATTCTGCGATGACGATGAGAATTTTCCCTTTTTTCACATCCTCTTCATATCGGCGAGCTTCTTCTTCATCCAATCCAATCTCTTGTAAGGCCCCCGTTAAACCGCCGGCTTTGGTAGCAGCACCAGTTACAGCTCCACCCAGAGTTAATAATAACGGACCTGCCGCTAATATTGGACCGATGCCAGGAAGTGCTAGGGCACTCATTCCTACGAAAAAACCAGCCAATCCGATTATTCCACCAGCCGTTGCACCTGCAATGATTCCATCCGTTTCTTTAGGTTTCACTTGGTCACCATTCGGTTCCAGGCCTTCGGTATTTTTTGCAACAATAGAGATTTGCTCAATGTTGTAGCCCTTCCTCTGTAAATCCACTACCGCTGTCTGTGCCTGTTTTCCAGTTTCATAAACACCTATGACTCGTTTTTCCATGAGCAATTATCTCCTTTACATGATGTACTAATTAAATTCCCTCTCAGGAAAATTTCAATCATGCAAACTTCTAGAAAATGATCATCAATCTTCAATTTATTCCACTTCCAGCTAAGCGGTCACTCAGAGAGTATCAGCTAATTGGTAATGTTCACTACAACTAGTACTGCTAAATTCTTAGGGAAATGTATAATTTTGCACCACTCATTGGGCGTATAAAAATAAAACAGACTCCAACATAATAGTTAGAGTCTGTTTTCTAAAAAGTTTTCGACCTATTTGATACCGGTGGTCGGGGTCGAACCGACACTCCTCACGGAACACGATTTTGAGTCGTGCGCGTCTGCCAATTCCGCCACACCGGCGCAATAAAATTTTTGTGAAACAATGCCGAGGACCGGAATCGAACCGGTACGGTAGTCACCTACCGCAGGATTTTAAGTCCTGTGCGTCTGCCAGTTCCGCCACCCCGGCGTAATCAAAATAAACTGGGCTTATAAAAATAAAAAGTATTATGGAGGCGGCAACCGGATTCGAACCGGTGGTAAAGGTTTTGCAGACCTCTGCCTTACCACTTGGCTATGCCGCCATATATGTTGGAGCGGAAGACGGGATTCGAACCCGCGACCCCCACCTTGGCAAGGTGATGTTCTACCACTGAACTACTTCCGCAATTTGGCTGGGCTAGCTGGATTTGAACCAACGCATGTCGCAGTCAAAGTGCGATGCCTTACCGCTTGGCTATAGCCCAATGATTTTATTAATTAGATTTATAGTTAAGTTAAATTTATGGGGCGGCTGATGGGAATCGAACCCACGAATGCCTGAACCACAATCAGGTGCGTTAACCACTTCGCCACAGCCGCCATTATAAAATTAATTGGCAGGGGTAGTAGGAATTGAACCCACACCAAAGGTTTTGGAGACCTTCGTTCTACCTTTAAACTATACCCCTATAGATGGTGGAGGGGGACGGATTCGAACCGCCGAACCCGGAGGGAGCGGATTTACAGTCCGCCGCGTTTAGCCACTTCGCTACCCCTCCACATATATACTACACATTTGCCAGCTTATGGTGCCGGCGAGAGGACTTGAACCCCCAACCTACTGATTACGATTCAGTTGCTCTACCAGTTGAGCTACACCGGCAAACTATTGAAAAATAAATGGTGGCTCAGGACGGAATCGAACCGCCGACACAAGGATTTTCAGTCCTTTGCTCTACCGACTGAGCTACTGAGCCACACAAAGTGGCGGTCTGGACGGGACTCGAACCCGCGACCTCCTGCGTGACAGGCAGGCATTCTAACCAACTGAACTACCAGACCAAATTGCGGGGACAGGATTTGAACCTGTGACCTTCGGGTTATGAGCCCGACGAGCTACCGGACTGCTCCACCCCGCGATAATAAAAAGTATGAAGTTTTGACCATGCTCATATTTACATGGACTATATCAATCTCAGAAAGCTTATGCAAGCAGCAATTCGATTGATACAACTCGCAGCTTATTCATTGAAGCAACGCTCGTTGCTCCACCCCGCGATAATAAAAAGTATGGTGGAGGATGACGGGATCGAACCGCCGACCCTCTGCTTGTAAGGCAGATGC
>CAUSCO010000029.1:0-56818 GCA_963530265.1 uncultured Bacillus sp. | reverse complement strand
AAGAAACACCCCAAACGTCAGATTTTAACTCTAACTTTTGGGGTGCAGTACATTTCCGGATGGTGCTTGGCACTCTTATTTTCCTAAATATTCTTCGACAAATTCCGGGTGGTGACAGGCACCGTTTTATATGATCTTTTCAATCGCTTCTCTAACTTCTTTACCTGTTGTATGTTCCTTTACAATCTTCATTATGGATTGGTGGATTGCATTAACATCCGTTTTTGCTTGTCCATCCAGTTGATTTATTGTATTTGTTATCAGTAAATTTAGCCATGTTTCTTTTAAACGTTCTGGCTTTCCATTGTTCTTTTGACCAAGGATTGATTTTATTTCAGCTACAATCTTGTTTTCTGCTTTTTGAAGATTTTCAGTTAATAAACCACGTTGATTAGTAGGTATTTCTTCGACTAATTTCTTTGCAGTTTCAAGCGTAACAATAGCGTGATCCACTTCTGCTGCACTTTCAAGCCTAGAGTCTAACAGTGTATTAATTACTCGTTCTGCTTGTAAGATTGATTTCACTAAAAATAGTCGCTCAAATAATGTATTTTTGTCTGTACCATCCGGTAATTTATCAATTGCTTGTTCAGCCTTTTCAACACTTTCTTCAGAAGGTGACTGTTCGGCTTGCTCAACTGCTTCTTTTGCTAGTTTTAGATGTAAGACTTCCTGGGCTTGATTAACTTTAGCAGAAACGATAGTTAAACGACCTTGTAATTCTACTTTCTTTTCACCATCTTCTAGCTTTTCAATTAAAGCCCCTGCATGATTTACTGCTTCGACAACGGCATCGATCTTTTCTTGTTGATCAAGTCCGGCTCCTGCTAATTCCTCAGCTTTGACTACTGCTTCCATTGCAAGTCTATTAGATTCGCTGTTTGCATCACCAGTTTCTATTTTCATAGAACCAATGATAAAAGGTAAGTTTTTTGCACCAACGATTCTTAAGTCTGCATGACCATTTTGCCGATTGGTAAACTTTGCTTCCGGCATATCAATGGTTACCGTTTGCCATTTATTAATATCTTCTTCCTTAATGGTAACTTTTTGAGCAGGTTGATAGGCAGCGCCTGTTTCAGCTGATTCATATTGAAGTGTAAAAGTACCTGCTACAGGCGAACGATATTCAATTGTTGCACGGCTATTATATGGTCCTCCATAAATATATCTATCGTCTACTGAAAGATAGAGGTTATTTCCTTGATTAAACAGGTTTTTATCGACTTGTAATACAGTTCTGCCATCTATTATAATTTCATGAGCAGGACCGCTTTCGTACGGAATCCAAGTTAATCCATTGGGCTCACCACTAAAATCCATGGATACAAACTTTGCAGGCTCGTCTGGGACGATTTCAATCTTCATTGATCCAACAAGCAGCGGCAGGTTGCTAGCCGCTAAAAGACGCATATCTGCACCATTATTTTGGCGATTTGTAAATTTTATATCTGGTATCTCTATTGTCGCAGTTTTCCATTGATTTATTTCATCATTCGCAATAGTAATAGCTTGCGAATTTTGATAAGCTGATCCTGAATCAGCCGATTCGTATTGCAGACTAAAAGAACCTGCTTTTGGTGAACGATATTCAATTGTTGCTTTCGCATGATAAGGTCCTCCTAAGATAGATTCGTCATCTACAAATAAGTAAGCGTGATTACCGCCGCCCATAGGATTTTTTTCAAGTTGAAGGGCATTTCTTCCATCAATATTGACTTCACTAACTGGTCCATCTTGATAATTCTGATAGGATAAACCATCTGGAACAGTTGACTCATCAAAATCCATCGACACACTATTTTTATTTGGAACCGGCGATCCACCTGGATTTGGGTTAGGGTCCACCCATTCCATACGGTCGGCAATATAGGCCTTACCAGTTGCTTTATCTTTTTTCAATGTAAAATCATACTGGTCCTCACCAGAAAGAGTCAGATATTCTACTTTTAATTCATCTTTCCTTACAGTTAGACGAACGGCACCTAAATTTTCATCATCCCGAAATAGACTTCCATCTACTGGCGAAAAAATGGGTGTATTTCCATTCCCGCCATTTCCTGAGATCACGATGTTATAGCCATCTTTCGTTTCAATATGCTCTGCATGATGATCATGTCCCGCTAATATCAAGTCTACACCTGGTGTCATAACCCAAGAACGATCAAAATTATTTCCTGCTTTTCCAGATGAATAAACAGGTTGATGCTCCCCAACAATAACCCATTCTGCTTGACTGTTGTCAACGGTGTTCTTATACGCATCATAAATTGGAGGCATTTGATCACCAGTTGATTTATTACAGTTAGCATCTGGATTAACGAAATCAACTAAGCCATTGCCAAATCCCGCAACATATGAAACTGGGACCCCAAATTTATCAATACTTGGTTGAACACTTTCCATGGTACAGCCGTTTCCATAATCGTGATTTCCCATGATTGGGAAAAATTTACCCGCTTTGATATCTTCTATGTATGCTTCTTGTGCTTTTTCGACTTCTTCTGGTAACCCACGTTGATAGGTATTATCCCCAACAGTTAATATAGAATCTGGGTTCCATGAATGAACCATATCAGCCACCTGTTGTTCACCCTCACAATTACCAACTCCACAACCACCATAATCACCGATAACTGCCAAAACAAGTTCATCCTCAACCGGCTTTGCAGGATCTACTTCTTCGGTAATACGTTCCAATCCACCATTCGTTTCAGCAGCGAAACTAGTAAAAGGAAAATTAACTGTGCTAGATAAAATGATGACACTTGTTAAAATCCCGAAATACCTTTTGAACTTTTTCAAGACTATCACTCCTAATAGTTTTTTATAGCTACTATCCCAATAAAATAACGATGGAAAACAAAACTGAGAGGATCAATAACGGAATGGCTCAAACTAAAAAAACACGAGGAATTTCTAAATATTACCATAAATTTCAATGGTGTTTTTTTAAATCTATTAATCACCATAGCTTCTAAATAATGTTAACATAGTTAAATTAATCTACTATTAAGACATCTTAAATTAAAGGTAAATTATGTTACATATAGTTACACGATTTTTAAATATGATGTAAAAGGCACCTTAGGCCGGCACCCTTTTCTACAAAAGTAACGATGAATTCTACAAAAGAAGGTGAGAATTCTACAAAAATCAGCATTAATTTTACAAAAAGCAGTACTAATTATACAAAAATTAGATATCAATACCAAATCACCCCTCAAAAACCACACTGCAGCGAGTTGGCAGTTTGTTCAAAGGAACATAATTTCACATGGACAGGGCACATGTTTCAAATGAAGTGAGGTCCTCAAGTGCCTTCCCTAAGTGTGTCGAGAACCGTCTTCCGCCCCAACTTCATGCTGTACCGTTAAAAAACTTTTCCATGTGGAGATCTGAGTGCTTCATGCTAGGCATTTGGACAAACATTAGCCTTTCATAATAATAAAATGGGATAAGGACGGTGATTGAAATGGCATTCTCGTTTAATATTAAAAATTTCGTAGTAAATTCTATTGCTAATAATGCAAACATTGATTTTGGGCCTGTCTACCAAAACAGTCATACAGCCAATAGTACCATAATCGGCGGAAACTTTAATTTTGGTGATGGGTGCATCATCTCCAACAAAAGTATTAACTTTGGTAAAATTGAAAACACAGCCAAAGAAGATTCCTAGATTCAATAGATTATTAACTACATTCATCTTTTTATTGGTTCCATCTGGAGGCAAAAAAACTCTATGGCTATACGCCATAGAGCTTTTATATTATCTTGATAGGCTATTTTACCCAAATCAAATTGAGAGTCTAAGAAGTGCTTTAATTATTCGGTTCAGCTTGTACGGAAATATCCTTAAGGGCTTTTCCGGCTTTTTCACTCGACTGATTATTTACAGCTAAATCACCGAGAGAAACCATTCCAACCAATTTTTCATTTTCCACTATTGGAAGACGGCGAATTTGTTCCTGGGACATGATATTTGCCGCTTCCTCAATAGACATTTTCTTGGTACCTTTCACCACAACATTTGTTAGTAATTCAGAAACGGTAGATTCATCCGAAAGGCCTTCTGCTAATCCCCTTATGACTAAATCGCGATCCGTAATGATCCCCACTAATTTTTCATTTTCACAAATGGGAATGGCACCTACATCAAGTTCTTTCATTTTAACGGCTACTTCTTTACAAGTGCTTTCAGGAGTACAGCTATCCACATTGGTTGTCATAACATCAGCAACATACATTTTAGTTCCTCCTTCATGCGTCTTATAGGTTTCATACCCGTCCTATTTTATGATTAAACATGATGGCAATTTCGAATGACAAGAATGGATAAATCTGCTAGAAGTGAGGCAGGAGAACCGTCCCCATGTCACACCTTTTAATTGAATAAGATTGGTCAAATCATCACAACCTAAGATAAAAACTAAGGGTGGTTATCTTGATAGCAAATTTTTTTAGAATTGGAAACGCAGTAGTTTTGTGGGCTATTGTAATAATCTTTCTTCCAAAACAATCATTTAAAAAATATTTTCCCGTTACATTATTTTGCTCATGTATTTTGTTAATACAAACACTGCTAAATCTCCATTTCAAGTGGTGGAAAGTAAAAGGTGGAACCAAATACATGATATTTGATGCCTTAGCCTTTATATTAGGACCATTTTTTACAATGAATTTGTGGGTATTTCATTTTACATATGGAAAATTTTCTCTATATGCATTATGTAATTTAATCATGGATCTTGTTTTTGCGTATCCCTTAAACGCATTTTTTCAAAAAATCGGACATTATAAATTAAAAAAGTTTAACTCTACAATAATTTTTCTAATTTCTTATTCACTATCTCTTTTGAACTACGGTTTTCAAAAATTCATTGAAAAACCAAATTCTTCAAAGTGTTCTAACTCTAAATCCAGCGATTAAACTGGATTTTTTTAAGTCACAGTCACTCCGTAACCCACTCTCTAAAAAACGACATCCCTTCGACTTCATTCCCTATATGCTTGCTATACAATTCAAACGATTGATTGAAACTGCCACAGCATTTATCTCACATGAATAGTGTACGGAGAATATGTTAGAATAACTCTTAACACAGCCCAAGTTGGTGATAGAGAATCCTCATCCCACTTACTCTTTAAAAGTATTCGGTATAGAAAAATATTCTAGGCCTTGATAGAATAATTATAATTCAAGATTTTACTAAATGAGGGGATGTAATACAGATGGCGAAGGATTATTCCAAAAATTTTTCGGAGGAATCTTTTTGGCAGAAAGTAAAGAAATATGGAAAAAAGGCAGGGGTATCTGTTGTATATGCAGCATTATTATTGTTCTATACCCTTCAGAAAAAAGAAACACCCTTGTGGGCTAAAACAGTGATAATTGGGGCATTAGGATATTTTATTTTCCCAGTTGATTTAATTCCGGATATTGCCCCTGGTGGTTATGCAGACGACTTTGGCGGTATGTTTGGTGCTCTAGTTACTGTTGCAATGTTTATTGATGAAGAAGTAAAAGACAAAGCAAGAGATCGTATCAGAACATGGTTTGGTGATAGTGCTGTTTCCGAAACAAACTTAGTTGATGACAAATTGAACAAAAAAAGAAAAGACTAATATATTAAATTTGAAACTTACCTATTGGGTAAGTTTCTTTGTTATATTCATATTCTATCACTAGTGCTGCTTAAATATTATAAAGAATAATCCTAATATATGGGAGAAGCAAGAGCTCCATCCCCTTGGTCAATCGACAAATTTCGGGGAGTGACAGGCACCTCGAACCAGTTGAAGTGCATCTTGCAAGGAGATAATTCCTTTTTGTATTTTAGCGAATCCTTCTATCTCAGGGACATTTTTCTTCATTACCCAATCATTCAGCTCCACTGATTTTGCCATTGATTCAAACACTAATAGAAATTGAGCAAGGATTTCATCTGATAGTACAGGGCGCTTTGATTGTTTCGAGCTTGAATCAAGTAAATATCCCAATTGTTCCATTGAAAAAATGGCTAGTGAGAGGTATTCTAACTCTTTTTTATTGGGTGCAATTTCTCCTAATGCTGTCGTGTATACCGTCCTCAAATTGCTCAAATTAACTCGCATTTTGTTTCGCATTTTGCTCCCATCAAACGTAAGCTCGTTTTTTTGTTCACTATACAACTTGAAAAATAGTTGGGACTGGCTTCGGAGCGTCCTTGCGATTAAATGAGGAAGCCGGCTTGAAGCAGTTCGCCTTCCTACCAACAATACTCCAATAAGACCAATGACAGCTCCAATGAGGATATCGGTTATTCTCACTGTAGCAAAATAAGGAAGGTTATGAATCTGAGTCGTACTTTCAGCCATCAACAAAGAACTTGGTGTGATAAACATAACGGCAAAAGCATAATTTCGAACCATAAAGAGCTCTGTAAGACCGCCTAAAATGAGCATCCATAGAGCGACCAAAATGCCAGCTGGATGGGTGGAGAGTATGGTCGATGCGATTATAATGCCCACGGTCGTCCCGATTGCCCTTTGAATCGCTCGATGGAAGGTACTCATGATTGTGGATCCTAGCATGACGGCTCCACAGGATACTGGAATCCAATAGGAGCGGTTAAAGTCAAATGCGAAGGCAATCATCGCAGCAGCCATTAGGACAATTCCATATTTTAATGAAGAAAGTAAAACAATCGAATTTTTATCAAATGCATCTAAAAATTGACTGATTACAGTTGGCTTTGTGATTTTTACGTCTTGATTGGTCTTAGAAATTGGTTCATTCATGATCGCATCAGCGTCATAGATTTTTGAAAACAACCGATTAACGGCATAATCTGATTCTTGTGGTTGAAGAATTGTCATAGGTTCACTTTTCTTGCGATCAAGGGAAAGGGCAAGTGCTTGAATCGTTTCTCCTAATGCCGGCGGCAGGTTCGTTCTGCCTTCTGCAGCCAGTTCAAGAATATCTAAGAAAATCGAATGGGCTTGTTCTTTTAATAAATACAACTGTTTAAAAATCGTTGAACTTTTCCAAGATACATATCCTGCTAAAAGGGTTGAGTCCGCGCCGTTCAACGCTAATACCGTTTTCTCCCTAGCAGCGGTAAACTGTTCCGTACCGACAGAATTCACGAGTGCCGCCAATTCTGAATAGATCCTTTTAACAGACTTAATCTCAGGCCCATGAGGATGAAAGAACCAGCCGGCCATTGCTACCAGCCATGCAAAAGCCCCTCCTAGAAAAATAAGGCCGACACGCAAGGGAGCGAGCGATGGATCCACATGTGATGCTGAAGCCATGGCACATACGATAACAAAAAAGATAGAAGCGGGACCGGGGATTTTTAACGCACCAAAAATAAAGGTACCGACTGCTCCAATCAAACCAAGAATGACCGCGAGTAAAAAGGGTGAGGAAGCGGTAAGGATTCCTAATCCATTGGAAACAGCAAGTCCAAGTGCTACAAAAAATATCTTCTTTGCCCGTTGAGGATAAGGTTCATTCCAAACGTAAAGATAAGAAAATCCCCCTATTCCAGCAATCAGACCATACTGGAAGCTCCCAAATAGCAAACCAATGAGCACAGGCACAGCTGAACTTATTCCCGCACAAATAGCTCTCTCCCAAGGAAACGGTGTCGTTTTAATCGTAAAAGCACCTTTTATAAGATTTTTTTTCATTCACTGTCTCTCTCTTTCTATATACATCTTTTCACCTTTTTTCAACGAAGGTTCTAGTCCCTGCGAAATTAATTACTTTTATCAATCGATAAGATACCATCAAGTAGAATAGAGCATATTGAAACACCATCGATAATAGTATTGATTTTTATTTGCTTCATTCCATTCTTAGATTTCCTCAAGATAAACAATCTATGTATGTATGATTATTATAGCTCTTATTTTAATATAATAAAAAACAGAGAGTCTTTGCTCTCTGCTCAGAAGTTCCATGGGGACGGTTCTTATACACCAGGACCATGGGGACCGTTGGTTCTATTGAAAGTTTTGTACGTAAAAGGGCCCAATTAGCGAATTTGAGCTAGTTGGGCCTTAGTGTTGTTCAATATGGATCTTGTCCTACAAGTACGAATAATATGTGAAAAACTAAGTATACAGGGTCAGACCGCTGAAAAAGTAGACTTTTTCAGTGATCTCGGACGGTGCTCATGCTCATGGTTCAAACGAAGCTAGTTACAACCACAAGAACCGTCCCCATGGCACACTTCACCATAAAAAGACCCCCAGAGTTGGATTTTTCATGTCCAACTCTAGGGGTTCACATCCCAAAAGTCACTTTTCAATGACTTTGGGACAGCCCCTTTCTATGAATCTCAATCTACAAATTTAATACTTTCTTCAGCTGCACCTTTTACATAGATAAATTCTTTCACATTTTCAGCGCCTCTAATTTCAGCAACTCCACCCTTTTCAATGATGACTTTTTCAATTTCTGTGCCTTTAAAGTCAAGGATGGCACCGTCTTTTTTCGGTTTGATGGTTACCGTTGTGTCAAGATATCCATTGCCATGGAATTCTGCATATTCGCCGGTGAATACTATTCCATTTTTGATGTCTGCAGAATTATCCAATGTGATCGATACACTCTTATCGTGAATCATTAATTTACCTCTTTTAATATCTGAAAAAGTTATGTTCTTCTCAGGGATAATCGGTTCTGGATCTCCATTTGAACCCTCTCCCGTCGTGAATCCCCATATGTCTGATTCTGTTGCACCGCCAAATGCATCGGCTACTCCGACATACCAATAATAATTTTTATTACTTTCTAGTCCATTCCAAGAGACAGACGCTTCACTATTATTCTCTACTTGTTTCACTTCACCAATTAGATTATCTGTCTTCACTTCAATCCCGATATAATCGGTAGCTACACGTTTTTGTGTCGGTTTCAATTGAAGATCGAGAACAAATTCTTCTGTTTGGTCTGCATACCAGTTGTAATCATCCTTATATGGTGAATAAGTTGATACATAGAGTTTTTGATTTTCGGTATCAAAGTTCAACATTCTAAAATAGCCCATGCCGCCTTCAGGCTGGTTCTGGTAGTTCGTGAACATTTCATAGACCGTTCTGCCTTCAACATCCTTTGTATTAACTACTGGGTTTCCAAGGGCATGACCATTTAATACAAGAAAGATATTCTCGTTTGGTGCAACGACTTGTTCATAAATTTCTTGTCCCGGACCTTCATAATTGCCGCTTGCAGCGATATACTGATGCACGGCTAAAATGGCATTCCGGTCAGAATAACGCTCGAGCACGTCATTTGCCCAATCAAAGGATTCCTGCGTTGGCTGCCAACCTAAATAAACAATAATAAAATCATGGCCGCCATAGGAAATTAAGTCATAGTGGTCACGGTTATTTTCCCGATCCCCACCAAAATTCGGTTGATCAGCAAATCGGTCGCGACCGAACCATTTACCATAATTTGTATAATTCGGATTCTCTCCTACATCGTGGTTTCCAGCCAAAACCCCATATGGCATATTCGCATCATCTAAAATTTTCATGCTTCGATCGGCATTAATCCATTGATTTTCTTCCCCATAGCCATCCACGATATCACCAGTGTGCATCACATACTGAATGTTTTGCTCTTCTCTATTTTCTACAATCCAATTGGTCATTGAATCATAAATCTGTGGATAAGCTTTTGGATAATTTTGTGTATCTGTAATCCATGCAAAACTAAAATCGAACTCTTCCGGAGTCGGAACAAGATCCTGGATCATGATGCTCGCTTTTTGATCACGTACCATATCCGCTACAGCCAAGTCCCCGCGCAATTCAAAATCTTCTTCCGTTTCGCTAATGGCGGATGCTACTTTCTGCCAAGTGCTTGTATTATAATTCCATGCATACATGGTTACCCGGCGGTCTGGTAGGGAATGACCTTCCCAAACAACTTCTACTGTCTTGGCATCGCCAATCTCTTCATTGATGACGAAATCGAATCGTTGATAAGGGAATCCCTGGGCGGCATCGTTAACCATATGTTTATCATCTGAAGCCGCTACAGAATCGTATTGATCCTCTTGAAATTCGGTTTCCCCTTCAGGTGTTTTTACAAGTGGCGGCTCACGATCAGCCACACCTTGATTGGCTGTATGATCCAATCCATCTGCAAAATCATATCGATAGGCTTGATAGAAGGATACATCCATTGGATCATTGGACGGATCTTGTACCTTCACAGATAACGTAGCATCTGTTGATACATCTTTACTATGATCTACCGGATTTGGATTTTGAGGCTTTAAAGGATTTTCATCGATTGTTTTGAATGAAACCTCTTTTTTACTTCGATTTCCAATCAAGTCGACTGCCACGACTTTTACGGTATGATCTCCCGCTTCAAGGTCAGCTACTTTGATTTCTGAACCCATTTCTACTGGTTCATCATCTAAATAGGCGTCTATTTTTTTAACACCTGAACCAGCATCTGTAACATCTGCATTTACGGTGATTGTTCCTTTATAGCTCTTACCCTCTTCTAGTGAATTCACTTTTATTGCTGGAGCCGTATTGTCTATTTTTACATTTACTTTGTGAGAAGGGTATCCACCCGTTTCATCGGTTAATTCTAACGTATGATCACCATCTTTAACTGTCGTTGTATCCCATTGATAGAAAAGGGATGTTGACAGTGTTTCAGGTACGGTCATCATAAAGTCACGAGATAAGCCAGATTTGTCTGGACTTGGAGGAAATCCATCGCCAAGGTTCACCTTTTGGTCTGCTGGTATGGAAGGATCCATTAATGCTGTTCCATCGGCCAATACTAATTTGACATTTCGGATCGTATAATCGTCGTGGTTCCCTTCAAGATCTGTTGGTGACACTTTATTTCCTGCACGAACGGTAACTTTATTGACACCTGGTTTGAGAATTTTCGGATCGACAGGTACTTCCACACCTTCATATCCTGAAATATTTTTTTCAAAAACGGTTACCAATTGGTCATTCACAAATACGGAATTTAAAAATCCGTCTTCTGACTGAACGCCACTGCCTTCTAGATAGATTTTTGCAGGTAAAGTAAAAATAGAGCCTGTGTTTGACACTTTTTCCCCATCTAAAGATAAGGATAATTGAGATTTGCTATTCCCTGTACCTTTGATCAGATATTGACCGTTTAAGAATGCATTTTCGTTAACGTTCAAACCTAGGGAATCCACTTCTGGATCATTATCTCCCCCTGTATTGCTATTTACAGTCATATCCATATCCCAATAAATATCAGAGCTCGATGGACGGTCTTGATGAACTTCAGCAGCCAAGACATTGGTGCCTTCTACTAAATGAGATAAATCTTTTTCATCTAAGAAGAATGTTTCATAAGCACTTTCATCAGCTACATTCGATCCAGATAAATCAGATAAATATTGGTCATAGGTGATGTCGTCCTCTGGAAGATTATGTCTGCCAATTTCATGTCCATTCAAGTAAAGGATGACACTATCATCAATTCCAAAGTTAATTTGACCTTGTTTGCCAATCTTTGATAAGTCTTCTATTTCAAATTCCGTTCTGAAATAGGTTGTCGGAAATTTGTTTTGTGAATCTGGACCATAACTGATAACAGAAGCAATCTTGCCAAACAATGGACGATTTTCACTAGCTGGATACCCTAACGGTGCCGGTGCACTCTTCCAACTGTTATCATCAAATTCAGGTTCTTTCCAAGCTGTCCCTTGATTGGATCCATTATCAAGGTATTTCCATTTGCCTCCTTTTTCAAGAAGTTTTTGCTCCGCATGATCCACAATCGTAACAGTCAGCTTGTCTGTTGTGAATGTTTTGCCATCATTCACGACTTCTGCCCATACTTGAACTTTTCCTGGTACGGCACCCTCTGATACGGTTACTTTTCCTTCTGGAGAAATGTCGATTAGACCTTCTTTATCTGTTTTATAAGTAATGTCTTCATAAGCAATATTAAACGGACCGTCGTTTACATTTGTACCCGTTACAGAAAAAGTAACTTCTGGATAAAAGGTTGAAGGTTCAGTTGGAATCACGGTTCCGCTTGCTGCAATCTTTACTTCTTTTAATGCTGGAAGTTCCACTTCAACAGATGGATCTTTTACGATGGTATAAGTATCGGTTACGGCCATTGTGTCTACACGATAGGTCGTAAAAGTTAGATTTGTTGGTGTCACGTCAACATTCATAAATGTCGGTACTTTTAGTTGTTCTCTTTTTGCTGCGTATGGCTCTGGATCTGGTTTTAGATTATAATATTTGCTGCCGCTTGAAGAGTTGGCAGTTAAGTACAAAGTACCGGTTGGATTCACCACCGCACCATTTTCATCGACCATTTGATTTTTCAATGTTTGCAAGTTTTCCATTTGATATGTACGAACGTACCCATGGTCATGACCGCTCATGACTACATCAATGTCCAGCGCATCGATTGTGGGTACAAGGTCTTCTCTCAATTGGATGATGGAAGATTCTTGAGAATGGTTTGCTGCACTGTATATCGAATGGTGGAACACTAATACTTTCCATTTTGCATTCGGATTGGCTGCAACGGTCTCTTTTAAGAATTGAGCATGTTCGGCAGCGTTTTTATTATTGGAATTCAAATTCATAATCAGCGTATCACCATATGTAAAATAATAATCGCCGCCTGCATTATTTGAATTACCTATCGCCGGATTTTGATTGGGCGTGTTAAAATGATACTCATAGAATGATGAATTATCATGGTTTCCAATGGTTGTGGCAGTAGGATATTTTTTCAATAATTCCGGTGCGAAAAACCCTACATACTCTTCCTCTGAGTTCGAATTATTGACTTGATCCCCAGCAGAATAAATAAAACTTGTCTTCGGGAACTTTTCAATCGCTTTGTTCACCGTATTCACC
Organism: uncultured Bacillus sp.; assembly: GCA_963530265.1. Taxonomy (GTDB): domain Bacteria; phylum Bacillota; class Bacilli; order Bacillales; family Cytobacillaceae; genus Neobacillus. The sequence continues at coordinate 43,918 of CAUSCO010000029.1, read as the reverse complement.
CAACCTGCCGTATCGGACTCCACTCCACCCGAGCCGATTTGCGGATCTCCCATGAATAAGAAATTATAAGAATCTGTTTTTTGGGTATTAAAGCTGTAAGTTCCTGTCCATTGACCATTGCCATTACCTAATCGGTAGACATAGGTGGATGAACTCTCAATAGCGGTAATGGTCGCTTCGTTTGCTGAATTTCCAGAGGATGCTTCAGCTAAATTTGCTTTTACAGTAATGGCACTTTCTTCTGGAAATACTTTCGTGTTTCCATCTGTCACCCTTGCATATTGGATAACACCAGGTTCGGTTGTTTCTGGTGTGTACCAGGAAAAATTATATTGGGTTTCATCTGCACCAGGTGCAAAGGAAATATGAGATGCTTGGTACAAAGTTGGATCGGTTGGTGCTTCATAAATAGATTTAAGTTCCAAATCTAAGAAAACATCAGAGCTAGAAGGACGATCTTGATGAACTTCCACTGCCAAGACATTTTCCCCTTCTTTGATAAGGGACATTTGTTCTTGTCCTAGTTGAACGGTCTTATTAGTGGATTCATTGGAATCATTTAAACCAAAATCCTCTACATAGGCACTGTATGGTATTTCTTGGCCTTCTGGGAGATTGACTCTGGCAATTTCTGTACCATTTAAGTAGATAATCGCACTATCATCAATCCCAGCGGTAATTAAACCTGTGCTGCTAATTTTTGATACATCTTCTACGTTAAAAGTTGTCCGGAAATAAGTGGTGGCAAATTTATTTTTTGAGTCACCACCATATCCGATTACTGTCGCGATTCCAGGAAAATCGCCATGAACCTCTCCTGCAGGATAGCCAAGCGGTGCGGCACCTTCTTTCCAGGCACTAACGTCAAAATCTGCCTCTCTCCATGTCGATCCTTGGTCAGAACCATCATCAAGGTATTTCCATGTGCTGCCTCTATTCACTAGCACTTTGTCAGCTGATTCCTCTGTTTCAGCCGCCGATACGCTTGCCATGGGGCTTATACTTGATAAAACCATTACAATCGCAAGTATAATGGCCAGCACACGGTTTGCAGTCTTAGGAATCTTTGGTATTGGGACCACTATTAACACTCCTTCTTCTATTTAGTTACCTTCGAAAGTTGTTGAAATCTATCGAAAGCACAACATGTTTAAAATACTCGAGGAAGGTTTATAGATTATTACAATTTTGTAAACTATTAGTAAATGTACTGAAAACAGTGAATAATACCCATATTCTGAATAAACTTTAGTCCTATGCAAAACAATTTTTGTAGGAAATTTCCCAAATTTTGTTGTAATGGACATAAAATATGTCGTAATAGACATATTTTTAGTAGTAAAAGACACAAATGAAGTCGTTAATTTTCGGATGTGGGAATTAAATCCAATTTTTGTAGTAACTGTTCCGGATTTTGTTGTAATGGACATAAATCATGTCGTAATAGACATATTTTTAGTAGTAAAATTACACAAATGAAGTCGTGAATTTTCGGATGTGGGGATAAGTTAGGAAAAAAATAGGGGCAGAAATGATAAAGGAGGGCCTGTCCTTCAGCTCTTTAAACGAAAGCAAGCTAAAAGTATTTTTATCAAATTTTCAACGCATTTTTGGCCAACTTTTCTCGGTCAGATCAACCATAAAAAAACCCAAAAAGTTGGATTTTTCATGTCCAACTTTTTGGGGTTTTCATCAAAAGGATTTTATGTATTAAATTATTGAATAGCTTTTTCCCGGTAAAATGATTCAATTTGCTGGTCGCCTCTTTTAGCAGCTACCATCAGGCTCATAACAAATAGCATGGATAAAGAACCAACAACTAGTCCTGCAATGAAAAAAAACATAGGTACCCTCCTGTTGTGTTTTATTCATAATTCGTAGGAAGGTGATTTCATATTCGGTATCTGGCTGGCATAGTTTAGTTTTAAAAACGTTAGCCCCTATAGCTTTGCGTCACCACCTTTCGATGGATTTGCCCTTTCGTACGAACTATGTATCAGATTATACCATTAATTACTAGTAAAAAATAGTCCTATTACACTATTTATAATAGTAAAATCGATACTTGTACGTTATATATGATTTAGAATGAATCAATATAAAAGAGTAAAGATTCCTTACTCTTTTTCATTTTTATAGATGAGCACTCAGATAGTAAACATAAAATCATTCTACAAAAAACCGTTTCTTTGTCTGAATTTCTATATTAAATTTCGACAAAATTCGGGTGGTGCCTGTCACCGAAGGATTTGTCGAAATATTTAATTGAAACGCTTACATTTTTCTTCTTTTAATTTATGACTATGTTGCTATCATAGAGGGAATAATACACTACTAGTAGACCATTCGGTGACATACAACTTCAGCAAGATGATGTAATAAATAATGATGTTTCTAATTAGAAGTTAAAAACATAAATTACAAGACACAAATGGTTATCTACAACTATCAATAGGAGTGGATGTCATGGATGAGCAGGGAAATCTTTTTGTTGGATTAGTGTGGGGAACTTCTCTTAGTGTTCCATTGTGGATAGCGTTTTTCGGTTGGGTAAAAGTAATCATCCACTTTCTTTAAAACTTCCACAAGTACGGTTCTCATGGTTCAAAAGAAGTTAATTCCGACCACAAGAACCGTTCCCATTACCTTCAATTTGTGCGATAAAACTCAGGCTTCCGGTGTCTCACACTAGGGAGCTTTTCTCTTACCCGGCCAATGCGGCCCAAATCAATGTCTGACAGCACTAACGTCTCTTCTTCTCCACCGCTGGTTTGGATCACACCCATTGGATCAACGATCACACTGCGTCCGGTAAAAATATCGCCAACTAGATTTGCTCCGCAGACAAACATCGTATTTTCGATGGCTCGTGCACGAATAAGCGTTTGCCAATGGTCCTCCTTCATCGGCCCTGCCACCCATCCTGCAGGAACAAACAGAATATCTGCTCCTTGAAGAGCAAATTGTCTTGCGATTTCTGGGAATCGTAATTCATAACAGACCATTAAACCTATTTTTCCAAACTCCGTATCTATCACTTTATATTGATTTTCACCTGGAATGATTGTATCAGACTCATTATAACTAAAAGCATCGTATAAATGTGTCTTATGATAAGAATGGATGAGTTGGCCTGAACGATCAATAACGACGGTGGTGTTATATGCACGCTTCTGGTCATCTGGTTTGGATTCGTACATGCCGCAAACGACATAGATTTCATTTTTACGCGCAGCATCCATGAGTCCAGTAACAAACGGACCATCTAGCGGCTCTGCAACATCAACTGGTAATACACCAGACTTAGGGGTAGCCAGTGCCATATAAAATTCAGGGATAATAACAAAATCCGCGCCTAAACTTTTTGCTTTTACAATATATTGTATGGCCTTCTCTAAATTAGAGGTTTTATTAGTACTGGTGGACAATTGTGCAATTGCTACTCTCATAAAATGCCTCCTAAACTTCAAAAATACAATTTCTTCTATTATAACACCACTCGAATAACACAGGGACGTTTCTCATGGCTCAAATGAAGTTATTTCCGACCACAAGAGCCGTCCCCTTGACACCCTGGCCATTACATCTTTGGATTTAGTTAAGCTTTGCTAAAATTTCTCTTATAAAAGCCGGTTCATCCTTTGGCGTTCTTGAGGTAATCAGATTTTGGCTGACAATAACTTCATTATCAATATATTCAGCCCCGCCATTGATCACATCATCACGAATTCCTATGTAGCAAGTCAGTTTTTTTCCTGCTAATATATTAGCACTGATCATTACCTGCGGTCCGTGACAAATTCCAGCAACCACTTTAGAATGTTGATCCAGTTCTTTTACAAACCTGACAACATCCTCGTTCACACGTAATTCCTCTGGGGCGCTGCCTCCTGGGATGACTGTAGCATCAAAGTCAGCCGCTTTTGCTTCAGCGGCCGCTAAATCTGTGGTATAAGCGACGGTCTTCTTCTTACCCTCACATAGGACACCTTTTTCCGTACCTATGATCACCGTTTCATGTCCTGCTTCTTTTATGGCTTCATATGGATTTATCATTTCAGAATCCTCAAAATCACTTGCTAATAAAAAAGCTACCTTTGCCATTGTGGAAAACCTCCTAAATATCATTTTAAAAGGAAAGCTCCTACTCTAAAGTAGAAGCTCTACCGTACAAAGCAATAGAACTTAGTTTGTGAGATGTTGGTAAAACTCATATGCCTCGATATCCGTATACCCTTCATGTACGACCTTAATAACCGCTTGAATCATTTCCTCAGGGTATTCCGATTGGAAAATATTCCTTCCCATATCCACACCGGCTGCTCCGCCTTGAATAGATTTGTAGGCTAGAGTTAGGGCCTCTTTTTCCGGTAATTTCTTACCGCCTGCAACGACTAATGGGACTGGGCAAGCTGCTGCAACTTTTTCAAAATCATCACAGTAATACGTTTTAACAATCTGTGCACCAAATTCAGCAAGCATTCTTGTCGCTAGCAAGAAGAATTGATTGGTTCGCTCCATTTGTTTACCAACAGCTACAACACCCAATGTTGGAATCGAGTATCTTGAGCCAAGGTTAACAGCTCGGTTTAACTCTTCGATTGTTTCCTTTTGCCCATCAGAGCCAATGAATGTTTGAATCGCGATGGCACTGGCATTCATTTTAATCGCATCATCAATATCAACCACCATGGATTCATGACTTAGGTCATCTTGGAGGACACTGGAACCAGATGTCGCTCTTAAGGCAATCGCCTTATTAAAGGTCGGCGGGACACTGCTTCGGATGGCGCCTCTAGTACCCATTAAACAATCCGCATAATCTGCCAATCTAGGAATCAGCAAATCTAATCTTTCTAACCCTGAAGTAGGTCCCATGAAATAGCCATGGTCAAACGCTAACATGACCGTTTTGCCTGTGTTAGGGTTAAAGATTCTCGATAAACGGTCCTTCATCCCCCAATCTAGATTGTTTGCACCTTTTACATGGAAATTCCCATTGTTTGCGAATGGTACACTCTCTGCAAATTCCTTTGCGCTTTTGTTGCCAATCGTATCAGCCATTTCTCTCTCTCCTTTGTTCAAACTCCCCGGTTAATCGGTTAAAAATTGTAGTCCTTCGTATTGTCTTTCGTAAATACAATCCGTTCAGGCAAAACGATAATTCCTGAATCATCGGCTGTATAATCGTAGCCTTGAATGGTGTTCGGCTCTACTTTAACGGAACCCATTTCAGGAACATCGATAGAGCCTCCAACCTTCAGATCATTGCCTTTCGCTAACCAATAAGCAACATATACCGCAAGCGCGCCTTGATCTTTTACATCCCATAAACCATGGTTGGTGATGGTCCCGTTTTCAATAAATTGTCTCATTGAATTTGGTGAAGCAAATCCTGTAATAATAACATCATCTGCTTTTAACCCTTTATTTTCAGCTGCTTGTGCCATTGCTGGAAGAGCAGTGGAGTCTGGGCAAATTACGGCATCAATATCAGGATAAGAATCTAAAATACTTCCGCCGACTTGTAATGATTTTTGTTCATTCGCATCACCAAATTGAGTTGTGACAACTTGCCATTTAGGATATTTTTCTTTAATATATTTGTTTGCATAATTAACCCATGCGTTTTGGTCTGGAACGGTCGGGCTTGAATAGAACCAGCCAATTTTCTTAGCATCATTAGGGTTATCCATTTGCTGTGCAGCCATATCGACAAGCATTTTACCCAAGATTTCTGGTGTACCTTGGTTGACATAGACAGAACGATACTTAGGATCAACATCCGAATCCCATGTAACCACTTTAACACCGGCATCTAACGCCTTTTTCAATGCCTGATTTAAACCGTCAGAAGAGACAGACGAGATAGCAATCGCATCAGCACCGCTATTAACTGCACTATTAATAATTTGGACTTGGTTCGCGACCGTCCCTTCAGGAGCACCATCGTACTTTACTTTAAAGCCTACTTTCTTGGCCATTTCCTGTGCCCCATCATTGCCAGATTCAAAGAAGGCATTCCCAGTCATTTTCGGAATGAACACAACCTGAATATCTTTCTTTTTGCCTCCGCCTCCAGAAGAACCTTCATTGGATCCGCATGCAGCTACAAATAACATCACGATTGCCACAACAATCAATAGTTTAAAAGATTTAAATTTTCCCATTGCAGCTAACCTCCAATATTTTGTTTGTGTGTGATGATTCTTTTTACATTCATTCGGAAATCTGGATTGATTCCCAGGAAGGCAACAGACACAATTAGAAGGACCCCCGTCGCCAAGCCTATATATTGGGTGGAAACACCAGCCATTTGCAAACCTATCTGCATAAATCCCAATATAATGCTGGCTAACGCTGTCCCTACAACACCCCCTTTACCTCCTGTAATGAATGTCCCTCCTAATACCACAACAGTCAGAATGGGCATAAGATACTCAGCACCATAATCACTTCTTGCACTGCCTAAATAGGAAGTTAAGACAACCCCTGCAATACCAGCACTTAGCCCTGACAATACGTACGTACTAGCAATGATTCTTTTCGTATTGATGCCAGAGTACTCAGCTGTGTTTTGGTTAATTCCTGTTAAGTAAATATATCTGCCATATCTCGTGCGGTGCAAAAGGATATAGGCGATGATAAACATGATGATAAAAAGAAGAACAGCATGCGGGATTCCCATGACCTTTCCATTGGCAATTTGGCTAAATTCCTCCGAAAACCCTGAAATTCCTTCATAAGTACTGACACCAGACATTCCCACCAGCACAATAGCAATCCCGCTATATAAAAGCATGCCGCCTAGGGTAATCACCATCGCCTGAACTTTTCCATAAGCAATTAGGACACCATTGAGAAGACCGCATACACCGGCAATGGAAATAGCACAAATTATGGAAATCCAAATATTTAGACCCGCCACTTGTGATAAGAGACCCGTGACCACCGAGGTTAATCCGATAATCGAAACTCCAGATATGTCGATTCCTCCAGTAATAACGACCAATGTGACAAAAAAGCCAATAATCGCAATCGCAATAAAATCGTTAAAGCTGTTTAACAGAATCGTGCCATTCCAGAATCTCGGGTTCATCATCCCAAAAACGATAATTTCAGCAATAATTATGACGAATAAGGTAAGGTTCCATTTTGGGATTTTCGTTAACATACATTTCTACGCCTCCTTTTGCAGAACTCTTGCATTTAATCTCACCTTCTTCGCCTTGTTACTGGCATTAACCGCAAGCAGGGCATCAATGACGACAATAATGATTAAGAGAGAACCCGAAATGGTATCATTCCAAAAGGCGGGAACTTTCATATAGACCAGAGCAGAGTTAATTGACGTTAAAATAATCGCCCCTAATGCTGCCCCGACAACTGTTCCAATCCCGCCGATTAAGGAAACACCCCCAAGGACGCATGATGCAATGACCGTTAGCTCAATTCCTGCTCCGGCATTTGTCGAGACAAAACCAATTTGGCTGACAAAGATTAATCCCGCTAAAGAAGCACAGATACCAGAAATGACAAAGGAATAGGCAATATAGCGGTTCACGGGAATGCCTAATGACATAGCTCCCTCAGCGTTATCACCAATTGCTGTATAATACCTTCCCTTGCTGCTCTTTGATAAATACAAATGAACGAGGACGACCCCCACAATAACGATGATAGAAAATAAATTAATGCCGAAGATATCTACTTTTGAAAGCTCTTTAAAGTTTGCCGGAATATTTTCGACCCATTTTCCGTTCGTATAAATAACTTGGACCACTCTAGTGATCGAGAGGACGGCTAACGTCATAATAAAGGAAGAAATTTTTAACCTTATCACTCCAAATCCATTAATGAGACCAATACATGCACCAATGGCTATCGCAGCTATGGCCGCTAGAAAAATATTTCCCCCCTCTCGTAGAATCGTTCCGCAAACCGCCGCACTTAAGCCCAGTGTTCCGCCTACAGAAATATCTAGATTCCCCGTTAATAGAACAAAGGTCAGCCCGACCGCAAGAACTATAAAGAGCAAGCTGCTTTTCAAAGATTTATCGATATTCTGCCATGATAAATAGTCAGAGTTGATGAAACCCACCACTACAAAAAGAAGGACCAAGAATAGTAAGGTTCTAAATTCCCGTTGTTTGATTATTTTTGCTCCCCTAGACATGTGCCTTATCACTTCCTTCAAACGTTCCAAAAGCTGCTTTCATCACATTAACCGCATTAATTTCGTCTAAGTTTAGGCAAACATCGCAGGTCCCTTGATAGACAGCATAGATACGGTCACTGATTCTTTCAATTTCTTCCAGGTCAGACGAAATGAGCAGAATGGAAAATCCCTGGTTTTTTAATTCGGTGATAATGGAATAGATGTCAGCCCTTGCAGCAGCATCAATTCCCCTTGTTGGTTCATCCATGATGATCAATTTAGGGTTCATGGATAACGCCCTTGCAATCACAGCCTTCTGCTGATTCCCGCCTGATAGTGATTTGATTTCGTCATCCTGGGAGCTCACCTTAATTCTTAATCGTTCAATATACTGGCTAGCCATTTGTTCTTCTAACTTTTTCTTTGTAAAAATACCGTGCTTTTTAAGCATTTGTGAGGTGATATTATTTCTGACAGAACTTATCGAAAAAATTCCATTCAAAAATCGATCTTCAGAGATATAAGCGAGCCCACTGTCCACTGTTTCGATGATGGACAACTTAGTAATGTCTCGACCATCAAGATAGACTTTTCCACTCAGGACCTTAGTGATGCCGTAAATCGCTTCGGCAATCTCTGTTCTTCCCGCCCCGACAAGACCGGCAAGACCGACAACTTCTCCCTTATAAACTTCAAAACTAATATTCCTAAATCCATCGCCAACGATATTTTCCACTTTAAGAATAGGTTCTTCTCCTTCGCGGCTGGTCTGTCGTTTTTCAAACTTATCTTCGTAACTAGTCTCATTTCCTTCTGGGAGCAAGCCTTGGATCAGCAGTTCTTTCGTAAACTCCTCAATTCTGCCTTTGAGTGTTACTTTTCCATCTCGTAAGATAACGGCATGCGTGGAAATCTGAAAGACTTCATCAAGACGGTGGGTAATATAAAAGATTCCAACCCCCGAATTCTTTAACTGCTCAATCACTTTGAAAAGAGACTCTGTTTCGGAAAACGTTAAGGTTGAAGTGGGTTCATCCAGAATTAACACTTTTGACTTTCTTAATAGTCCTTTAATAATCTCAAGCTGTTGCTGCTCAGCAATACTCAAGGTGGCTGCTAATCGATTCAAATCCAGATTCCAGCCTAATTCTTTAATGAGTTTTTCCGCTCCTTCTCTTACCTCATGTTTACCTTTCCTAAATCCAATTGTGAGGTTTTGCTCAACCGTCATATTAGGAAATAACAGCGGCTCCTGCGGCACTAAATAAATACCTCTTTCATGAGCAGCAAACGGGTTTAAATGATCTGCCCTTTCACCATTAATTTCAATAACACCTTCATCCGCTTTGTAAATACCTGTGAGGATTTTCATTAAGGTGCTTTTCCCTGCTCCATTACCGCCAATAATCGAGATTACCTCGGACTCATTAAGCACCAAGGAAATCCCTTCCAAGACTGTGTTTCGGTTAAACGACTTTCGGATATTCTCCAATTTCACTAAGCTCTTCGGTGCATTCATCATCCCCACCACCTTACGCTATTCTGTAACCGCTTACTTTTTTATTTAAATCTATTACTGATTCGTACATTTTATTAACAAACAAACATTTTATTAGTTAGTAAACTTTATATATTTTAAATGGATAAATATACCAAATACACCCATTGATTATTCCCTCGTAAATTATATGAACTAGGCATAATTTTCATTACAGTCTGATTACAATATAGAAAGGTTATTGAAATTACTTTTGTTTTATTGCACAGCAAAAGCAACACAATTGTTTTATCATAAAATTTTTGTTTAAAAAATAAACTGTAGAGAGTGAAGAACATGACATATGAAAATAGCCTTGTCATCAAAATCGCCTGGAAGTATTACATCGAGGGAATGACGCAAAACGAGATCGCGGAGTCCTTGACTCTATCGAGGATGAAAGTGATTAAATACCTAGATATCGCGAAGGCCAACCACATTATCCAATTTAAAATTAATTTGGATAAATTTGTGGATATTGATTTACAGAATCGAATAAAGCAGCACTATCATTTACAGGATCTTTATATTGTCCCTGCCTCTAGCAAAAATCCGTTAGATAGTTTGACAAAAGCCGCGGCCCACTATATTGAAGACAGAATTACAAGCGACACGATGATTAATGTTGGTTATGGGCAGGCCGTTTCAAGAACCTTGGGACATTTAACTATCTCAACAAAGTATAAAGTCACATTCGTCTCCTTATCCGGCGGCGTAAAGTTCTATATTCCAACCATAATCGATTCGTCATCCGATTATTACACAAATTCTAATTACAGCCATTACATTATGCCGGCCCCCTTATTAGCATCCACAGAACATCTTGCCAAACAGTTGATTATTGAAAAACCCATCAAGAAAATCTTTGAAATGATCCCTTACTCTACGATCACAATCATTGGCATTGGAGCAGTAAACGATCAGGCCACCCTTGTGAAGGAAGGATATTTGAACACGAATGAAATGGAAATCTTCAAATCGATGGGGGCAGTGGGAGATTTATTAAGCCAATTTTATGATAAAAATGGCCATGTTTTAGATCTTAAATTGCATAAACAACTGGTGAGTACCGATATCAATCTATTAAAATCACTAAACCATGTGGTTGCCGTGGCGGGGGGATTAGAAAAACGAGAGGCCATTATCGGTGCATTAAGAGGGGGCTATATTGATGTATTAATTACAGATGAAGATGTCGCCAAAAGTCTAATCGAATAAAAGGCTCCGATTATTAATCCCTAATCATGATAGAAAGGAAGATGAGGGCAATGGAAAAGTACTTAATGGCGATTGATGCCGGAACTGGCAGTGTCCGTGTCATTTTGTTTGACACATTAGGCAATGAACTCTTTGTTACACAATCAGAATGGACTCATAATGAAGATATCCGGTATCCAGGTTCGATGGACTTTGATATCAATAAAAATATTGAACTAATCATCGATCTCATTAAGCAAATCTTAGCTAAAAGTAAGGTGAATCCGGAAAACATTGTATCGATATCCACCACCAGTATGCGGGAAGCGATTGTCCTATACGATGAAAACGGCAAGGAATTATGGGCCTGTGCCAACGTGGATTCAAGGTCCAATAATGAAGTCGTGGACCTTTATAAAATAAGCGATACCATCGAATCAGATATTCATCGTATTTCTGGACAGACCTTTTCATTAGGAGCCATCCCGCGCATCCTTTGGGTAAAGAAGAAAATCCCCGAAACGTATGAAAAGGTGAAATACGTTACGATGCTGAATGACTGGATTACCTATCGCTTGACCGATATAATTTCGGTGGAACCATCTAATGGCTGCACGACTGGTCTATTCGATTTAAAGAAAAGAGCTTGGGATCCAAGTATTTCAGAGAAGGTCAATCTTAGAGGTGATATTTTTCCAATTGTAAATGAAAACGGATCTATTATTGGCCAAGTTACCGAAGAATTCTCAGCACTTACTGGATTGAACACGAAAACTTTAGTGGTGGCAGGGGGCGGCGACGCCCAATTAGGCTGCATTGGCATGGGTGTCATCAACGATGGAGATGCGGCTGTATTAGGTGGGAGCTTTTGGCAATATGAATATACAACCAATCATGTCGAAATCAATGATGATTGTAAAGTAAGAGTGAATTGCCATGCCATACCTAATACTTGGCAATTTGAAGCTATCGCCTTCTTTCCTGGATTAATTATGAGATGGTTCAGAGATACGTTTTGTGATCTTGAGGCCCATCTTGAAAAGCAAACTGGGGAAAGCATTTATGCCCAAATGGAGAAAAGAGCTCAAAATGTACCGGCAGGCTGCAATGGGATGATCTGTACTTTTTCCGATAAAATGAATTACTTTTCTTGGAAACATGCAGCTCCAAGTTTCATAGATTTTAAGTTTAACAGTTCGTATAATAAGGCCACTTTTTATCGGGCCATCATGGAAAATGCCGCTTTCGTAACAAGGGCTAATATTGAAATTGTTTCTAAAATTACAAATACCTCACCGGAAGCCATTGTTTTTGGTGGTGGGGCTTCAAAAAGTGACTTATGGTGCCAAATTGTCGCTGACGTTCTGAATATAAAGGTAAAAGTACCAGTTGTAAAGGAATCGACAGCTCTGGGTGCGGCTATTTGTGCAGGTGTAGGAGTAGGCGTTTATGGAAGCTTTAATGAAGCCATTGATCAAGTTGTAAAGTTTGAAAAAACCTTCGAACCAATCGAAACGAATCGCTTTATTTATGATGGATTATATAAAAAGTGGGAAGCCATATACCAAGTTCAATTAGATCTGGCAGATCAGGGATATACCGACCATATGTGGATTGCTCCAGGCTTATAAACTATTAAAGGGAGAGAGCAAAATGACTGTTTTAAACGAGACTGAAAGAGAATACCGATTTGGTGACAGCGGTCCTAAGTACCTGCTAAAAGGACCCCGAATGAACTTTGGAGTTGTTATCCTGCAGCCAGGACAGGATTTTACTGCTCATTATCATAACTTCATGGAAGAAAACTTCTTTATTTTAGAAGGCGAACTGGAGATTCACATCGACACTGAGATTTTCCAATGTAGACAAGGTGATTTTGTTCATGTGGAACCCAAAAAGGTCCACTATTTAATTAATAAGGGAGATACCGTCTTTAAAGCCGCTTTTATGCTGGCACCCTACCAAGAAAAAGATAAGGTTGAGGTTGATTATAGGCCTTACTTGTAAGTAATCCACAGGGGCGGTTCTTATAGGGAATTTGTGAAAGAAGGTTGTCTAAGTTTAATTTTTATGAGAACCACCCTTTAGCTTGCGACCGCGTCGGGTGGTTTTCTTGTTGTTTAAAACGTTTTTCCGAAAGAAACATGCTATCAATCTTCGACAAATTTCGGGGTGTGACAGGCACCGGGACAGAAAGTAAAAAAGGGGTCAGTCTCCCAAAAAGAGATTGCATGGCTGCATGGGGCGGGAGGCACGAGAACCGTCCCCACGCTTAATCAATGATTCCCTTTTCCGTCACCGTGTCCTTTTCCTTTTTCTTTTCCTTTTTCTTTTTCTTTTTGTTTTTGTTGCTTCCATTCTTCTTTTTGTTGCTTCGCTTCCTCTTTTTGTTGCTTCACTTCCCCTTTATCCCCAGCATTTTCAGAAACGGGTTTTTCTTTTTCTGTTGGCTTTGGTGGTACTTCTGGATTAGCTGCACCTTTAATATAGAGATCATTATTGACGCTATAGACACTGTTAGGCTGTTGAAAACTGGATGCATCCGTTCCAAATGCCTGCATCATATCTTTAAACATAAGCTGCGAGATCTTCGTCGTATTCCCATCCATATAGGTACCAGGGCCGTTTTGTGCATATCCGGTCCAGACCGCCATAGTATACTGCGGTGTATAGCCGGCGAACCAGCTATCATTCGTCGCGTCCTTCGGGTATCCATATTTAGCACGGGTTTGTGCATCAAAATTAGTAGTTCCTGTTTTCCCGGCAACATCTAGTCCAGTGATATTGGCCGTTTTTCCTGTCCCCGCATCTACGACGGAGCGTAACATATCCGTTACCATATAGGCAGTGTAATCCTGCATCACACGTTTGGCCTTCCCCGTAAAATCAACCTTTTTACCATTTGGAAAAACAACCTTTTGAACAAAATGCGGTTTATTGTAGGTACCGCCATTTCCAAACGCACTGTAGGCACCTGCCATTTCTAAAGGACTCACGGTATTACTTCCGATCGAGTAAGATTCATACACTTGGTTATTTGGAAACGTAATGCCAAGTTGTTCTGCAAAGGTCTTTGCCTTATCAAGTCCAACCTCTCGGAGCGTGAGAAGTGCAGGGATATTGTAAGAGTTTTGCAGTGCTGAGCGGATCGTCAGCATGCCGTGATATTGATGATCCCAGTTGGAAATGGGCTGACCCGTTGAATAGGCCGTCTTCTGATCATTGATCAGATGGGCAGTCGACCATTTTAAATTTTCAATGGCGGGGCCGTAATCAAAAATCGGCTTAAAGGCGGAGCCCGGCTGGCGACTGACATCAACGGCAAAGTTGTGACCTAGGAATCCTGCTTTATAGTCGTTTCGCCCGCTTCCAATTGCCCTGACCTCACCTGTTTTTGTATCTAAAAAGACAAAAGCGCCCTGAAAATTTGCATTCGGATAGGCAATAATTTCATTGGTATTCATCATTTTGTCAGCATAATCCTGTGCTTTTGGATCGAGGGTCGTATAAATAGATAATCCATCCTCGTTGATGTCTACGTCCTTCAGTTTTCCCTTTACCTCTTTCACCGCTGCATCCAGAAATGCTTCATAAGGCATGCTTTGCTGAGTGTTTTTTGCTATAAGTCCCTCTGTTACAGGAACCTTCAATGCTTCCTTCATCTGGTTTTCCGTGATATAACCATCTCTAAGCATCGAACTTAAAACAATGTTACGGCGGTTGGTGGCGGCATCTTTATTTTCTGGTTTGGTCGGATCGTAATTATTCGGACTCTGCGGCAGTCCGGCTAACATCGCAGCCTGCGCGAGCGTCAACTTTTTCAAATCATCTGCTTCAATCCCATAGTAATTCTTTGCTGCCGCTGCCACTCCGTAAGAGCGGTTACCCAGATAGATTTTGTTTAAATACATCATTAAAATATCATGTTTGGAATATTTCTTTTCCAACTGATACGCCAAATCCCATTCTTGTACTTTTCGCTTCAATGTTTTTTCCGGAGTCAAAAATGAGTTTTTAATCACCTGCTGGGTGATCGTACTGCCGCCCTGTGATCCGAAGTCTCCAGTGACGTTTACGAAAATAGCCTTGGCTGTCCTTTTGATGTCGATTCCATGATGTTCATAAAAATGGGAATCCTCCGTGGCAATAAACGCTTGTTCCAGCATTTTTGGAACTTGTTTATACGTGATTTTTGTCCGTTTTTCCTTCCCGTATTCGTAGATAAAATTCCCGTCTTTATCATAAAATTTCGTTGAAAGCGGATCGACCAGCTTAGAAGAGTCCAATTTAGGCGAACCCTTAATCATCGACGCAAACGTAATCGCTCCTGCTCCCGTTGAAACCAGTCCAAGCACCAAACAGACAATGACAATTTTTTTCAACAGTGACGCTTTTTTCGGTGATTTGCTGCTTCGTTGTTGATTTTCTCTGTCCCTTTCAGCTTGTTTTCGTTCTTCACGAGATTGATAGGTCTCTTCTGACATTCTGCTTCTCTCCCATGCATTTAGATGGTTACTCAAAGTTGATGTAATGGATCATTTTAAGAATGGATAAGATGATAGCCAGGCCGTTTCTTTTCTATGACTCGAATAAAACGAATTAAAGAGCTATTTATCCAGCATTCCCCTTTGGTACCGTTCGCAAGAAAATACTTGCGTTTTTCAATTTTTTCTAAGATCTCTTGGAAAACTTCTTCCTTCCTAACATTTGATTCTTTTATGATTCTTTCCCGCTTTATATCATTCTCTAACGTATAACAAACGACAAACTCCTTCATACTATCTCTCCCCTTTTTTCAAATGGATCACACTTGTAAAAAGATTCACATAGTTAAATAAGGGAAATTGCCCCTTCATGAAACTATCTATAGAATTTCGTAAGCACTTTAATCTTTATGAGGGAATTAGACATACATTTTTCTTCAAGATGAAATAAGGGGACGGTTTTTATGCTTCTAAAGCATGAAAACCGTCCCCTTGCATTCTACTACATTCCCTATATGCTCTACTAATCAAACGATTGATTAAAACTGTTGTAAGTACAGACCTATCAAGAACCTTTCCACTCCGGGATGTTAAAAAAATGTTGTAATCTGCTAGGACAATTCGCAGAAAAAAACTCATGGGTCCACAAATTTGGACTAGTTTCTCTTGAACTTACATAAATCTATTCATTTCCCGTTTTTTCCACAATACACAAACGTTTGAGTAGTAGAACCCCTAACATATGCCAATCCTGAATTTATCCGTCAAAACTCATAAAAAGAATGTCGAGAACTGTTCCTACCACCCCCCGCTTAACCTATTTGCACTTAAATGTAAAGGCTTTCAAATAAAGGTTCGAATTTATGCCACATTTATTGTGAAAAACTTCACAAACTGATGATATACTAACACCATCAGATGATTAATTAGCAAATCATCACAACTTTTTTTAAAAAAACTCATTATATAAGGGAGATTATCATTATGGATAACAGAAACAGAAAAGTAAATCGGGTTGTCTTAGTTGGAACAGGGGCAGTCGGATGCAGTTATGCTTATTCAATGATTAATCAAGGCGTAGCGGAAGAGTTAGTTCTAATTGATGTAAATGAGGCAAAATCAGTAGGAGAAGCGATGGACCTGAACCATGGAATTCCGTTTGCTCCATCACCGATCAATGTCTGGAGCGGTTCTTACCAAGATTGTGAAAGTGCGGACTTAGTGGTCATTACAGCAGGATTGGCTCAAAAGCCAGGTGAAACTCGTTTACAATTAGTCGAAAAGAACACAAAAATATTTAAAGAAATTGTCAAAAATATTATGGCTAGTGGGTTTGACGGCATCTTCTTAGTCGCAACAAACCCTGTTGATATTTTAACCTACGTAACCTGGAAAGAGTCAGGTCTGCCAAAAGAACGTGTAATTGGTTCGGGTACCGTATTAGATTCAGCACGTCTCCGCTTTGCACTTGGTCAGCATTTCAACATGGACACACGAAATGTTCATGCCTATATCATTGGCGAACACGGAGATACGGAACTTCCAGTGTGGAGCCGTGCCTCAGTGGGCGTTGAACGACTTGAAGAAATGGCTGCTGCTGGGAAAGGCGAAATAAACAAAGAATGCTTAGAAGAAGTGTTCGTTAACGTCCGTGATGCGGCGTACCATATCATTGAACGAAAAGGGGCAACGTACTATGGAATCGGCATGTCCCTCGTTCGCATTACGAAGGCGATTTTAAATAATGAAAACTGTATCCTTACAGTATCCTCCTATCTAGAAGGTCAATATGGACAAGAAGATGTATTTATTGGGGTGCCTGCGATCATTAACCGTGGCGGAATCCGTGAAGTCATCGAAATTGACCTTAATGAAAAAGAAAAAGAAAAATTCAACCACTCGGTCACTGTATTAAAAGAAACTATGAAACCCGTAATCTAGGAATGAGTGGAAGCACCCGATTCTTCCAATAATACTCCTCCTTGTTAAGAATGAAATCATAATTTGCAAAACACAGGGACGTTTCTCGTGGTTACTGATGAAATTGGTGTCTACCACAAGAACCGTCCCCATTTACCTGTAATGGGTTTTCTTTTTTTGTTTAAAAATCGTTATTATTACCAAATGGAAAGTAAATAGAGAAAACTGGACAGTAAAATACCAAAAGTGGAAAGTAAATAGGGAAAAGTGAAAAGTAAATTCATAAAACCGGAAAGTAAACTGGTCAAAGCGGAAAGTAAAAATAAAAGTCCATTAAAATGGACCCCATGAAAGGTATCCACCAAAGAGAATATAGGTCAAGATCATTTTCCAGATTAATCACTCCTCCCCTTAAAAAGGAAAAGGAGATCAGCAACCCTATCCTATCAATTACACTCTATAAGCATTCTTCGACAAAATTCGGGTGGTGACAGGCACCGAGCAATTTGATACCAAATCCACCCCAAATTGCGAAAATTGCCTTCTAAAATTATTTTTGATGCCTAAAATGATGGGTTGGGCATCGAAAGTGGCTTCAAAAGTGAATTTGAGCAGTTCGATTCATGCAGCTAAACCCGATATGGTAGAAGTGCCGGAAACGTGGGGCCAAACTCACGATAAAAGGCTTCAATCAAAGCGGTGAAAGGGTGGCTCATGATGACAAATATGAAATCTGGCAGTATTGAAGGGTTCGAGCAGTTTTCGCAGTTTGCAAGTCTAAAAGAGTTGAATACCCATATGAAGATGTGGCTATCGGAACACAAGCATGATTTCTCAAAAGGGGAAATGATCGGAATCAAACGGTTGGTACGCTTTGCAGCAAAAATCCCTGGCGTCTGCAATGCTAAAATCGGGACTGTCTTAGTGGCGATTCACAAAGAATACAATGATAACGGCATTTCTCGGTCCACGTTTAAACGAATGATTAGCAAGGCAAAACAATTAGGGCTGATCACCGTCTATGAAACAGAACGAGATAATGGTTCTCAGTCTAGTAATATATATGTATTTAATCGTTTTCCTTCAATTGAACCACCTAAACCAGAAAAAATGAACCCCCAAAAAGAAACTACTAATCTTTTAAAAACTAAAAAAGATCAAAAGATTAATAAACGTATAGAAGAACCGTTTGAATTGGATCACACCTATGTTAGCGACCGAATCCCACAGCCTTTTGTTCAGCTAGTTAAGTGCTTTTTTCCTGAAGCCAGGACGATTGAAGAATATTGGAGAATGACTTAAATCGCAGCCTATCGGAATAATAGCGAGAACAATACAGAGCGAATCCTTGAAGTCGCGATTGAATCATTTAAGCAGCTCATTCGAAAACTAAAATTCAACTGTGTTGTCAAAAACCGATTTGCCTACTTTTATGGAATCTTGGACAAAAAGTTTACCCAGCGCTATTACGATGCTGCCTATGAAAAATATTGTTTGAATGATTGATCATAGGATATTGAACGTGCAATAGAAGGAGGATTAATCTTGATAAGCCCTGAACATATCTTGAAAACCACCAAGGTTTATCCTTCCCCAAGTGAATTAGTCGGGATAAGAGATAATTATATAAAATCTAACCAGTTCATAAGAAGAGTTTATATAAATTAGGTTTTTGTTTTAATGAAGCCAACGATTGTGACTCCCGGGTGCTTATGTACAGGATCAGCAACAAAATCGCTTACCTTATTATCCCTCTTCTAATCTAGAATAAAGTTGTGTATAATCTATGGTAATTGTATATGTCAAACGTTTTCTAGGGTTCCGCAATAATTGTATTGGACTGGTCCGAGAGAAAACTCACGGCTATGCTGTGTCACGGAAGGATAAAAGCCTGGGAGATACTGTTTAACAGTTATCTCCCAGGCTTTTTTGTTTTTAAGTAAGAATAAGTTGGAGGTGCTTTTTAATGAATCAAAACTGGATTAAAGTATTTGTTGCAGCCTTTTTGGAGATTTTTTGGGTGATTGGATTAGTCCACGCAGATGACTTTTTGACTTGGACTGGAACAATTATTGCTATTATTATCAGTAATTATTTAATGATTACAGCAGCTCAAGTTCTTCCTGCTGGAACGGTCTATGCTGTTTTTGTGGGCTTAGGAACAGCAGGTACTGTCGTTTCGGAAATTCTTTTCTTTGGAGAACCATTCAAATGGATGAAAATTCTTTTAATCTTACTATTATTAATTGGCGTTATTGGTTTGAAATTAGTCACAGATCACAAGGTCGAGGAAGGAGCTGAATCCTAATGGCTTGGTTTTCTTTAATTTTAGCAGGTTTATTGGAAGCATTTGGCGTTGCAATGATTAATCAATTGCATATAAAGCGAAATTGGCAAACAATTATTTTATTAATTTTGGGATTCGGCTCAAGTCTCATGCTATTAGGTTATTCCTTGAGGTTTATACCTATGGGGACAGGTTACGCAATTTGGACAGGAATTGGTGTCGTTGGCGGTAGCTTAGTTGGAATGATATTTTATGGTGAATCAAGAGACTGGAAGAGGCTAGTTTTTATAGCTTTGGTTTTAGCTGCTGCAATGGGACTAAAACTTGTTTCTTAAAATGTAATTAAAATAATCTAATGTTTAGCAAAAAAAAGATAATCTGTTTATACATTGCAGATTATCTTTTTTAGTAAAACTGTTTTAAGTTGGCTACATATTCTCAATTCTCCTAAGCTTGTAAAAACGAATGACATTTTTAAGGGTTACTTTAACAACCGAGTAGAGTGGAATGGCGATAATGATTCCTATAAATCCATAAATTGCCCCTGAAATTAATAAAATGAAAATAACCGTTAACGGATGAAGATCCAGTTTTTTCCCCATAACTCTTGGTGTAACAAGATTACCATCTATTTGCTGTGCAATAATTACAACTAACACGACTTTCAAAACCATAAACGGACTTTGTAAAAGTGCGACAAGGACGGCCGGGACCATTCCAATCACAGGGCCAATAAAGGGTACAATCGTCATACACATGGCGAAAATGGCAAGCACTAGACTATTATTCAGGCCAATAATGCAAAAACCGATATACAGCAAGACTCCATCGGATAATGCGATGATAAATTGTCCGATTATATAAGCGGATAAAGTCTTATCTATATCTACAAGAATCAAATTTCCCTCTTTCACATGTTCAACAGGAAGATTTTTTAAGAGTGCGGGCTTCAGTTTCTCGCCATCCCGTAAAAAATAAAAAACAATAAACGGAACAACTGCAAGCACCGTTGCAATACTAGTGATAATTGATAGGATATTCGTTATATTTTGTTCGACATGATGAAAAAAGGAGTTTGAGAGGGAACTTGCTTTTTCTTCAATCATTCTTAATGAACTGTTTCCAAAGCTATTATGCTTAACCATGTTATGGGACACATTTGATATCTTTTCAACCTTATTTGGAAATTGGTCTGAAAGCTGCTGAACTTGTTGTGCAATCGGTGTACCGGTAAAATGAACAAAAAGATATCCAACTCCGATGAATAGTAAATAAACAATCAATATACTTATATTTTTGCTGATGTATTTGGAGAAAAAGGTTACAAATGGCCTCATTATATAATAAATTAATCCGGAAATGAGAATCGGAAAAAATATAGTAGCAATTAATTTTTTAAAGGGCCAAACAAAGTAATCAATTTTCCCAAAAAAGAAAATGATTAATAGAATTAACAGAATAGCTGTTGCATATTTAAAAAAAGGTCTCTTAATCCACATACCATCCCCCCTAGAAAAGATTATTTCTATAAAATAAAGGAATTTCATTCGCTGCTAAATTAGTTCTCTATATAACTATCCTCTTTTTGTGATCCATAAACGTATGTATTATCATCTTAGAGATATTGTATATTGACCAATTTTCATGCATACTCGAAAAGTAATGCTTATTGTACTAACGGAACAGGTTAGCTAGGAAGAAGACTTTGAATATTTTCTTCACTAGTTAAATAAAAGGACAACAACGAAAAAATAGAGGTGTAGGAATGAAGTTAGATGAGTTTTCAATTGGACAGGTGTTCCAAACTAAATCATTAAAATTAACAAAAGAGAATATTATGAGGTTTGCAGGGGAATTTGACCCTCAATATATGCATTTGGATGAGGAAAAAGCAAATCAAGGCAGGTTTAATGGAATTATTGCCTCTGGTATACATACGCTAGCCACTTCTTTTAAGCTTTGGATTGAAGAAGGTTTCTACGGTGATGATGTCATTGCTGGAACTCGGATGAATAATGTTAAATTTATAAAGCCAGTGTATCCTGAGGATGAATTGCATAGCATTGTTGAAGTTATTGATAAGAAAGCAACTAAAGAGGAAACAGGTATCCTTACAGTATTGTTATCTACCTTTAATCATAAGGAAGAAAAAGTATTTGAGTGCGACGTGTCCGTATTGATAAAGCGATGAAAGATGAAGACCGCTGCGTCCTTCTAGTTACGTTTAATAAGAAAACACGCTGGGCTAATTCAGCGTGTGTTTCATACTAATGATTAGAAACCTTTTCAAGAGCACCAGGAATTTTATGAACTGCAAGTTTGTCAAGTAGTCTCATACTATCTGTATTTAATCCTTTAAGATTAACCTTTACTCCATTTTGATGATACTTTATCACAACTTTATCAATTGCACCAATGGCAGAGTCATCCCAAAGGCGGGCATTGGATAAATCAATTTCAATTTCTTGTAACCCTTCTTTAAAATCAAAATGATTCACAAAATCGGTTACGGAAGCAAAGAAAAGCTGCCCTGAAACATGATAAATTTTTTTATGTGAACCTTTTGCTGAAAGAGTTTTAATATCAATTTTTGAAATTTTAGAAGCAAAGAAAAGGGCACTTAATATAACACCAACTACAACACCAATCGATAAATTATCTGTTGCTACAACAGTAATAACTGTAACAATCATAACCACAGTATCTGATTTAGGCGTAATATGCAATTTCTTTAACGAAGACCAATCAAATGTTCCAATGGAAACCATGAACATAACAGCTACCAATACAGCCATTGGAATTTTAACAAGTACATTATTTAAGACAACAATAAGGACGATTAAAAATACAGCAGCAACAAAGGTTGATAGCCTTCCACGACCACCTGACTTAACATTTATCCCAGATTGACCAATCATTGCACATCCGGCCATACCTCCAAACAATCCTGAAACAATGTTTGCAATCCCTTGACCACGAGCCTCTCTGTTTTTGTCACTACCTGTATCTGTCATATCATCTACAATTTGGGCTGTTAAAAGAGACTCAATCAAGCCGACAACAGCGATTCCAAGTGAATAAGGAAAGATGATTCGCAGTGTTTCTAAATTAAATGGTACATGAGGAATAAAAAAAGTAGGCAATGATTGTCTAAGTTGTCCTAGGTCTCCTACTGTCTTTACGTCTGCTCCAGTTGTCACCGCAATAATGGTGATGATAATAATCGCAACAAGTGGTGAAGGAACAGCCTTTGTAAGGCGTGGGAATAGATAAATTATTGCTAATCCACCAGCAACCATTGCGTACATTACCCATGATTGCCCTTTAAAATGGGTTAACTGAGCCATAAAAATTAAAATAGCTAATGAATTAACAAAACCCACCATAACCGAACGAGGAATAAATTTCATTAACCGAGCTACTTTCAGAGAACCAAAAATTATTTGAATAAGCCCTGTTAGTATCGTAGCAGCTAACAAATACTGCAATCCGTGACCTTTAACTAGCCCCCCCATTAACAAGGCTGTTGCTCCAGTAGCTGCTGAAATCATTGCAGGTCTGCCTCCTACAAAAGCAATCACAAGTGCAATACAAAAAGATGCATATAAACCAACCATTGGATTAACACCGGCAATAATGGAAAATCCAATTGCTTCTGGAATAAGGGCTAAAGCAACAACAGTACCCGAAAGAATATCTCCCTTTATATTCCCAAACCATTCATATTTAATTGTATTTAGATTCAATAACCAGCACCTCTTTTATCTATTATCTATGACCTTCAACGCTCATGAAAGTCGTGTCCAATATTAACAAAGGAAAGTATATCTGAAAGTGACAAATTCGCGAAATCTAATGTAAACGCCACCTATTGTAATTTCCTCATTCATACTTCATTTATCTACTAATTCCTATGGTTACTGAATAAATGAGATTTATTGTTTTGGGAATTAAAGGGCATGAAAAAAAAAATGGAATGAAACGGATACAAGTTGTAAATTTAACATTTTAAAGTAAGAGCATTTCTTTGTAATGAGAAATGCTTTTTATTTTTGTCAAAATTAAAAGGATATTTCGATAACAATAATAATATAATAAAAAACAATACTGATTTATTGATAAACGATAAATAATATGCTAAAATCATGTTGGTATTAAATAAGTGAGGTGTTGTAAATGAATGGTAAACGAGGTTCAACCACTTTCTTAAAGGTAATTATTTTTCTGGCTGGAATTGCAGTGCTTGCTCTATGTATATTTTTAGTGCCCCATATGGCGAATTTCGCAGCAAAATTATATCCAAATATTGCCCCAATGAAATATCTCGTTTTTATGGTGATGTATGGAGCGGCTGTGCCTTTTTACTTTGCTCTCTATCAGGCGTTCAATCTTTTACGGTACATTGACAAGAACACAGCGTTCTCGGAATTATCTGTAAAGGCGTTAAAGAACATAAAGTGGTGTGCGATTACAATTAGTGGTTTGTATGTATTAGGTTTGCCACTCTTTCGTTTTATAGCGAAGAAAGTTGACCCTCCTATTGGATTAATGGCACTCATCATCATTTTTGCTTCGTTGGTTATCGCCGTTTTTGCTGCTATCCTCCAACGGCTTCTACAAGAAGCGATTAACATAAAATCAGAAAATGATTTGACGGTCTGAGGTGGAGGATATGGCAATTATTATTAATATTGATGTGATGTTAGCTAAACGAAAAATGAGCGTAACGGAGCTTTCAGAGAGGGTTGGAATTACGATGGCGAATATTTCCATTCTGAAAAATGGGAAAGCAAAAGCGGTTCGTTTTTCAACATTAGAAGCGATATGTAAGAGTTTGGATTGTCAGCCAGGTGATATTTTGGAGTACAAAAGCGATGAAGACACTCAATAAAAACAGACAACAAATTTATTTAACTACCGGGAGTGGATAGAGAATTTAAGGGATAGCCATTAAGCTATCCCTTGTTTGCGTTTATTGATGTTATTTACTCAGAGATTTCCATTGGGAATTGCATTGATATCAGTGACAAAAAACATGATGTGATTTGCAATGTTTGCACCTCAAAAGGGAACCCGTTACCATTCAACTGATTCCTTTTTAAGATTTGATCATTGGTGGATTTCATTAGGGCCTTCCTGCTTCAGCCCTTTCTGTCGTTGCGTAGTCTGGGAATGCTGGGTCTGCCAAAGACTCTAATAACTTTGATTGGTTAGAATTCCCTTGTAATTTCTGATTGAACAGTGATTGGATTTGGGTCTTTACCTTTTCGATGTTTTCTGGAGTGGCTATGCTTTTCAATTGATTTATGGCTTTAGTGCGAGAGTCCTTATTCCTCAACAGGTAAGCAGCTCCACCTATTGCTAATGTGCCAACAATCTTATTTAAAATCATACTATCTCATCCTCCTTGTTGATATTTTTATACCCTTTGATTCCTGTTTTTAAACAAAATCATTGTAGAGCTCATTTCTTTCAATAGGTAACGGGCTCTTTTTTGTATTTTTATTAATATTTATAACAAACTATAATAATGAAAGGTGGTAAATAAGTGTTAATTTTACAATTAGCCATTATTTTAATTGCATCAAAACTAGCTGGAAGTCTGAGTGTAAGAGTAGGACAGCCTTCCGTTCTTGGTGAACTCCTAATTGGAATTGTACTTGGTCCATCGGTATTAGGATTAGTGAATGAGACAGAAACATTAGCCGAATTTAGTCAAATAGGTGTTATTTTATTAATGTTTATTGCTGGATTGGAAACAGATATAGATGAATTTAAACGAACTGGGAAAGCTTCCACTTTTGTAGGCTTTGGAGGGATTATTGTCCCACTTGTTTTAGGCTATTTTGCTGGAATCATTTTAAATTTAACTACGATGGAATCTTGGTTTTTAGGTCTTTTGCTTTCTGCAACAAGTGTAAGTATATCCGTTCAAGCACTTAAAGAGATGAGCAGATTAAAAACACCTGAAGGAACTACTATCTTAGGAGCTGCTGTAATCGATGATGTTATAGTCATTATTGCGTTGGCATTCTTGATGAGTTTTGCTGGTGGAGATGTTAATTTAACGACAGTTATTTTAAAGAAAGTTCTATTCTTTGCAGGAGCCATTCTTGTTAGTTGGAAGGTAATTCCTTGGTTTTTGAAGAAGTTCTCATCGTTAAAAGTAACAGAAACAGTTATTTCGTCTGCCCTAATTATTTGTTTTATGTATGCTTACTTAGCAGAATATACGGGGGTTGCTGCGATAATTGGTGCATATATAGCGGGTGTGGCAATTAGTGTAACGAACTTCAAACACGAAGTTTTTGAGAAAGTTGAAACGATAAGTTATTCTATCTTTGTTCCTGTATTCTTTACTTCGATTGGTATAACAGCACAGTTTGCTGGTATTTCGAAAAATATAGGTCTTATTGCTATCCTTAGTATATTAGCAATTCTAACAAAGTTAATTGGTGCGTCCATTGGTGCTAAAGCAGCTGGATTTGGTTGGAATAGCTCATTGGGGATAGGTGCTGCAATGGTTTCTCGTGGTGAAGTAGCATTAATTATTGCAGCTATTGGTTTAGAATCAAGGTTACTAAGTCAAGACATTTTTGCTGTGGTTGTAGTGGTGATACTTGTGACAACGATTGTAACCCCTCCAATGATGAAAATGTTTTTTAAATCAAATACTCAAAAGGAAACTGATGCAGCCTAACAAAACTAAATTCCTTGAAATAGGCAGCCTTTCTTACTATAGTGCTGCCTTTTCTTATTTAAAAATGAGTGTGTGAAGAATTGCACGTAAACTATTGGGGGCGTTTGTTTAAGAAAATGTTCAGGAAGTTAATTTTAATCATAATCATTGTGGGTTAAAAAGTATATGAACTGCTTTCGAGGGGATGAACCTGGGCATCAGCTTACTTTATGGTAAGCTGAACTCTTCCTAATTTAATTATAGCATGTAAAAAATGGGAAATATAGACTGTTTATTCTCATTTACTACTGCTAAAATCAATAGAACATTAATGGTTTGGAGGTATGTAGCATGAGTTCTTTGGTTCTCGATTTTCAGGAAATAGAAAAAACACAGCTTTTGCTCGTTGGCGGAAAAGGATTGAATTTAGGGGAATTATCAAAGATTCAAGGAATACAAGTACCAGAAGGATTTTGTATTACAACAGTAGGATATCAAAAAACCATCGAACAAAACGAAACGTTTCAAGCTTTGTTGGATCAACTAACAATGCTAAAAATAGAGGATCGAGATGAAATTGGTGAAATCAGCAGGAAGATTAGACAAATCATTATGAAAGTAGAAATTCCTTCCAATGTTGTGGAAACAGTTACTAATTATCTCTCCCAGTTTGGCGAGGAACATGCTTATGCAGTGCGTTCTAGTGCAACTGCTGAAGATTTACCATATGCCTCTTTTGCTGGTCAACAAGACACCTATTTAAATATCATCGGAAAAGAAGCCATCTTGCAGCATATCAGCAAATGTTGGGCTTCCCTATTTACGGATCGCGCAGTAATCTACCGAATGCAAAATGGATTTGACCATAGTCAAGTTTATATATCCGTTATCGTGCAAAGGATGGTTTTCCCACAGGCTTCCGGGATTTTATTTACCGCTGATCCGATTACCTCTAACCGAAAGCTGCTATCAATCGATGCCAGTTTTGGACTTGGAGAAGCACTGGTCTCTGGCTTGGTATCTGCCGATTGTTATAAAGTACAGGAAGATAAAATCTCAGATAAGATGATAGCAACCAAAAAATTGGCTATCTATCCACGAAAAGAAGGCGGAATAGAGACCGTGCAGATCGATCCTGATCAGCAAAAGACTCAAACACTTACTGAACAACAAATATTACAACTAGCACGCATCGGAAGACAGATCGAAGCTTATTTTGGTTGTCCGCAAGATATCGAATGGTGTTTGGTTGATGATACCTTTTATATTGTCCAGAGCCGTCCAGTCACGACTCTTTTTCCCATCCCTGAAGCGAATGATCAAGAAAACCACGTCTTTATATCTGTCGGCCATCAGCAAATGATGACAGACCCCATCAAACCATTGGGATTGTCTTTTTTCCTGTTAACGACACCTGCCCCTATGCATAAAGCTGGTGGAAGGTTGTTTGTCGATGTCACACAGCAACTGGCCTCACCTGTCAGTAGAAACATTTTATTAAATGCTATGGGACAACACGATCCACTCATGAAAGACGCACTTATGAACACACTTAAGCGAGGAGATTTTATAAAATCGTTACCAAATGATAATGAAGCACCGAGGCCCACGAGAGGCAATACCGATATGCTTGCACAAATTGAAAATAATCCCTCAATCGTTTCTGATTTGATTAAGCGTAGTCAAACATCCATAGAAGGGTTAAAACAAAACATCCAAACGAAATCAGGATTAGATCTATTTGATTTTATCCTAGAAGATATTCAGGAATTAAAGAAGATTTTATTTGACCCACAAAGTTCAGCTGTATTTATGGCTGCTATAAATGCTTCAACATGGATTAATGAAAAAATGAACGAGTGGTTAGGTGGAAAAAACGCAGCAGACACGCTTTCTCAATCTGTACCAAACAATATTACTTCGGAAATGGGTCTAGCATTATTGGATGTTGCAGATGTGATTCGTCCTTATCCAGAAGTAATTGATTATTTACAACATGTAAAAGATGATAACTTTTTGGATGAACTGGTTAAGTTTGAAGGTGGACAACAAACCCGAGACGCAATAATAGCTTATCTCAACAAATACGGAATGCGATGTGCCGGAGAAATCGATATTACGAAAACTCGTTGGAGTGAAAAACCAGTTACACTTGTCCCCATGATTCTTGGTAACATCAAAAACTTTGAACCAAATGCTGGCAAGCGCAAATTCGAACAAGGGCGGCGTGTTGCTTTGGAAAAGGAAAAAGAGTTATTAGACCGATTGAATCAATTACCGGATGGTGAACAAAAGGCCAAAGAAACAAAACGAATGATTGACCTAATCCGGAATTTCATCGGGTATCGTGAATATCCAAAATACGGCATGATTCATCGCTACTTCGTTTATAAGGAGGCTTTACTGAAAGAAGCCGAACAACTCGTGAAAGCGGGCGTTATTCATGAAAAAGAAGATATATACTATCTCACATTTGAAGAATTCCGCGAGGCCGTACGCACAAATAAACTGGATTACCAGATCATTAACAAACGAGCATACGATTACAAATTATATGAAAAACTGACTCCCCCGCGTGTGATCACATCTGATGGTGAAATCATTGCAGGTGAGTACAAACGAGAAAATCTCCCAGCCGAAGCTATTGTAGGTCTACCTGTTTCTTCCGGAGTTATAGAGGGACGAGCACGTGTCATCTTAAACATGGAAAATGCTGATCTAGAAGATGGAGATATATTAGTCACCTCCTTTACTGACCCTAGCTGGACACCCTTGTTTGTATCCATAAAAGGCCTAGTCACCGAAGTTGGTGGACTGATGACCCATGGAGCAGTTATCGCACGTGAATATGGCTTACCAGCAGTTGTTGGAGTGGAAAATGCTACCAAACTCATAAAAGATGGGCAACGAATTCGCGTGCATGGAACAGAAGGATACATCGAAATATTGTAATGGCTGAATACGTCCAGATTTAATTAGTAGCACCGCTCCAGTGGTTACCAGAGCGGTTTGATACCAAAATTGTTCCATCAATGAATGGAAAAAGAGCCGAAATATACAAGAAATGCATAAAAACTTGCATATTTCGGGCTCTTTAATTTTTTTCTTTATTGTGTTAAAGCCCTCTGTTAGTTAAATAAGCACCTTCCCATTTACTGCACATTTTTATGGAACCGTGCAATAAATTGCTATTTATTATCAAAGTAACTTGTCCCTTTTAAAAATAAAATGATACCTTTTAATAGTCAGATTAATTTTTCAAAATGAAGAGAAATTTACTTAACTCTCCAGTGTTCTTCTACACAATAAACATTTGAAGTATTATTGGTGCTCCTTTAATTGGCACGTCTTCTGTTTTCAACTTAATAACTCCACATTGAACATCATAGTTTTCCTTAGGTTGCAATATGCCGTTTATAAAAAGATTCATGTATGATACTTCGGAAGGATCTAGAATTATTTGTTTTCCTAATTCATTCATCCCATCCTTTTCTTTATAAATTCTGCGACAACCATCTGAAATGGTATAAAACTCAATGACTACAACTTTTTTAGGGGGGCAATAGCGAACTACTTCTGGTGGTATTATCGGGATTTTTAGAAATGGCATGGATAAATCATTAAGTTTATTTTCCATTGTTTAGTCGCTCCCAACATTTCTATATTTTCTCCCCCACAACATTTTATAATTCGATTTGTAAAATGTGATTGAATTTTTTAATTTCTGTATTACGGTCTATACAACAAATTTTCAACTACATAAAATAATTAATGTTTGAGAGGAGGTGTTATTATTGCCGCTAAAAATAATGAAACTTGCTATTACTGCAACTTCAACTGTTAATACGTTCCCAACTGTTGAAAGGTTTTTTAATGAAGCTGCTGCTACTGTAACAGGTGCAGGGACCTTAACGATTGCTGTTGGAGACTTTTGGAATGACACAGGAGCAAATGCTACTACCCTTCCAGCTTTAGCAACTGATAATAGTTACTTTAATGTTTATGTTAACGGAGTACTTCAGATGGAGGATTTATTAGCCTATACACCTGGAGGTACAGGTGTAGGACAATTAGTCATTACAGTTCCTGCTGGTTCAACGATTGAAGAAAATTCCCCTGTTGTTTTAGTTATCACTAATTTCGCTCCAACAAGCAATACAACTATCATCACTTAATCCATTGGAGACCTCTGAAGTTATTTTTATTCAGGGGTTTTACTTTTGTGCATCACGCATTTCATTAGCATTGCTGACATAAACATAAGCCATTCGATAAATATCTTCTTCATATTTTTGAAAAAGTTTTAAAAAGGCTTTATCATTCCCTTTTTGAGCTTTTTTCACTAAATCTAGAATTGAATTCACCCTCTTTTTTTGTCTTACATCTATTAGACAATTTAAAGTTTAATTTGGCTTAGTTTTTTCGATTTTTTTCTTATAAAAAAAATCGTCTAAAAAGACGACTTAATGAGTATTTCATTCCCTTATTTTTTTAAGTGGCCCTACTTACAATAACCTGACCTTATATACAGTAACAACTGCAAATCCTTGGAATAATGCACCTTTTATCTTTGTTTATATGTATCCATAGATAAGCGTTTAAGGACTCGACTTGGACCCTCTGTGGGAACGATTTGTCTTGAAAGGCTAAAGCAGTTGTTTCATCAGGCAAACGAGCTTATCATACCAACCTCTCCAAGAAAAGTCCTAACTGTGTTCGACATATAAAAAATGCTGTTTATGGCAGTATGTTTTATGAATGGAAAAAGAGCCAAAATATACAAGAAGTGCATAAAAACTTGCATATTTCGGGCTCTTTATATTTTTCCTTATTGTGTTAAAAGCTACCCGTTTGTTTAAGTGTATCATTTCACAAACCTTCAGTTATTTTAGCTTAATGCTTTTTATATCTTCAATAAATGAATGTTACTTAGTAATTTAATTTTGATACATTGGGATAACCCCATGCCGGAAAAGGAAAGGACTACTGTATGAAGCAATCTCCTTCCATTCTGTAAGCTGTTTCGTTTATTAGACCGAAATGATACCGCCTGTTGGGACTGGTACTGCTGGACCGGTAACTTTAATTTCTGTATCAACAAATAACGCATGAGGGAAAGCCGCCCCTGCATCGTCAAAAGCCAAACCCGGTCCATTCCCAAATATTCTCCCAGCAATTACCTCAACGCTAAGTTTGTTTTTCTCTTCGTTGCGGTCAATATCTCCCCAAAATGAAAAGCGCCATATTCCGAAAGCGCGAGCGGGACCGGTGACTACGATGACGAGGGTATGGTGCGGGAGAATTTTTACTGTCCAGTAACCATTTGGTGGAGATGAAATTTCAGGGTTTTGAACGCCAGGAGCTACCCCAGCATCGGAAAATTCCACTAGGAAATTCGCAGTAATCGGTTTTGACCACGGGTTTTTGAAATAGATGTTGATCATATCATTGCTATCTGGCACTTGGTTATCAACGGGCACATGAAATACACCAGTTGTAATTGCGCTTACCAATCTATGACCTCTTTCATGATCACCACTTTCATCGGCTTCTTCAAAGTTCTTATTCAAATAAATTCTCCTTTCAATCAAAAAATTAACTTAGGGATATCCATAAATTATATGCAAGAAGAGACAAGACTGCTTGTACACCAATCCATGAAACTACCTTTTGGACAGCCTTTTTTTCGAACAGCTCAACTGTAACCTTTTTGCATTTTGTTACATGATTTGTTATAAACGAAATCAAAAAAGGCAGGTTCCATACAGAACTCACCCTCCCTTTGTAAAAGAAAACCGAATTTATGGTCGTGCTTTTCTTGGTTTACATTCACCACAAGAGCAGGTGGCACGAACACATCGAACGTTTTATGATGATGGAGTCTGTATCGCCGCACCGAACCTGTGATAGGACCATCCCCTGTAAATTAGGACAAACAGTCTTCCATCGGGACCGAACAGGAGTGCCTGAGTAAAGGAGCACGGTTGACCACCATCATCAAGGTCGATCTTGTCGAGAAACTCTCCTGTTTCACCCTCAAAGTGTAGAAAGAGTCTTTATGACATAGAAAACCCATTTCAAAATATTTTTAAGGTCTTCTACTAACCTGCCCCGTTATTTTCACAGAAAAAAGCATCACCGTTGTTCCAGCAATGCCCTCGTTAGTTAACAAGAATCTTCAATTGTTTTGAAAATATATACAATTTTTGTTTTAATTGGTATAATAATTTTTTGTTATGAATTTTATGTTTATTAAGGAGTTTTAATATGTTTAATAATGACATAATGAATCAACAAATATCTGCTGACCTTCGTAAATACATAGAATTTCTTAGAAAAGAATTAATAAAAATTGGACAACAATACGGATTAAATAGTAGAGAAGCAATCACAATTAGCCAAGAATTAAACCAATATCTTGCTATATGTCAAAGATGCTGCCCAAAGGAAAACCGTAAATAATAGAAATCTGCAAGTCCTAAAACAGATTTTTCCAATTAAAGCTACCCGTTTTGAGTAAAAAAGTGTGACTTGTATAGAAAAATAATAGTCTTTCTAATGTTTAGTACCAGTTTTGAAAAATGCCTTATTTACATAGATTGTATAAGCCAAAACAATAATTGACCAAATTAAATTTCCAAAAAACGGCTGCTGAAATAGATTTGATATCAAAGAAAAACTTATTAATCCAAAGAACACTGAGTAGATGACCATTAACCAAAAGCCCCATTTTTTTAGTCTTATATACCCATATACCATTACAATTGAGAATATAGCGACTATTACCCTCATAAGTCGTTCAGGTACATTTGGTATACCAAACCTTTCAGCTATACCAATGGAATTTGCATCAGCATTATAAAAAGCAGTCGTAAATAATAAGACAATTGCACCAAAGATATAAAAATAACTAATTAATAAAATGCCTAAAGGTCTCTTCATTTTTAGGACTCCTTTTAAATCACTTCTTTTTAATAATAAGTTTGATGCATAAGAATTCTACGTTTTTTTCCATAATCCTTCCTTAACTAACCTGCCGGTTAATACAATAAGCACTGCCTGTCAAATTAGCTGTTTTCTATCTTCGTTTACCATATTATCTTCAGTAAATAATTATAGTTTCCAACGTAAACAACGTTAGGATGTTTCTGGCATTTTTAATAATGTGGATTTTGGCAGTATGTGTATTAATCATTTTGAATCATTACTCAATGCAAAACTGTATAGTTGCTTATTTTTATACATAATATACTAATATATTCCAATTGTAAAAATTAAACAGAAAAGGGCTGAGATTTTCTCAGCCCTATTGTATTTTTCATCTTCAATTTCAAAAAACGCACGATTATCCGACTCTGTGTATTAATTTTTTTAAAGGCTTTTTCCGTTTGAACTTATTAAAAGATTTCCTTGTAGCGCGAACAAGAGGAACTCTTCTTCTCTTCCTTGATTTCAAC
Organism: uncultured Bacillus sp.; assembly: GCA_963530265.1. Lineage (GTDB taxonomy): Bacteria > Bacillota > Bacilli > Bacillales > Cytobacillaceae > Neobacillus. The sequence continues at coordinate 10,199 of CAUSCO010000029.1, read as the reverse complement.
TTTACTCTTTCAGCCGAAGTTACGTAATCCAAAATATCTTGTGCAGCATGTGGATTGATAAACTTTCTTTGGGATTCCATTATCATTTTCAACTTTTCTCCATCATTTGCCAATAACTGATCGATCATCGATTTAAGATTTTCGTTGTCTTGACAATAAACACCTAAAAGATGTTTTTCTGCAAATAACGGATTGTCTTTTTCCTGTCCTGGCAGTGCTCCTGTAATAATGATTGGTAAATTTGTTGCTACTGCTTCGAACATGGTATTTGGGCTCCCTCTCATGATGCCAATATCGGCAGCAAGCATGAAATCCTGAATATTTTTGGTAAACCCTAATACGTCTACACGTTTGTCAAAACGAGGTTTCAGGGAGCTTTCTAACTCTGCTCTTAATGTTTCATTTCTTCCCGCAATGATTGTCACTGTGCAATCAAAGTGATTTAGCAGGTTTTCCGCAATCCCATTCATATCCCCTACGCCTTCCCCGCCACTCATCATTAAAAAGTTAAGCTCAGATTTCATTTCAAATGGTTTTCTTTGATGATCTAGGAACCGCGCTCGAATAGGGAATCCCACTACATGAATTTTTTCTTTAGGCACGCCATATTCTAAGCATTTTCCTTTTGCTTCCTTAGTCGGACTTAAAATAAAGTCAGCTCTGGGATCGCACCATAATGGATAAATATTAACCAAATCCGCAATAAGAGTGCCAAAAGGAATTTGAATTCTTTCTTTTCTTAAAATGTTAATGACTGAACCGTTAAAGTTGGGGTGAATCGACAAGATTACATCTGGTTTTACTTCATCAAACAAAACCATAAAATTGTCTTTTATCAGATTTTCTACACCTTTGTCTATCACATAAGAATTCATTGCAGAAAAATGCCATATTGCATTCCATAATTGGGCAGAATGTCTTGTAATTGGACCATAAGATTTTCCAATATTTAATAATGCTGATCCTCCTAATGCGAAGCCATCAACAACATGTATTTCTGATTGCTCGTTTTCACCAATTTTTTCTTGTAATGATTCAGCAATGCTTTTATGCCCATGACCTGTGTAATTAGAAGAAATTATTAGGATTTTTTTATTCACAGTACCAATCTTTCCTCCACAAACGATGATTTGTAATAAACACTCGTTAACAATAATTTAGCCATTTTGGTTTTATAAATTCTTAGTTTAGATTAGGAACATTTTACAATTCATTTTCCAAAAACATAAAAAACCCTTTTACAAGTTCTTATTTAAAATAAAAATCCCAATTTTTTAGTTTCAGCACTAAGAAATTGGGATTTTTCCGAAGTAGAATTATTGATTTTTTTTAAGTATTAGCTTTAATGTTCTCTTCCATAATACTTGCAATTTCTTCGGAATTATATTGGTTGCTGGTTCTTAATCCTTTAACAAGGTTTTGTTGTCTTTCTATCGAATGATTTTGGTTTAACTTCCATTTTCCTTCAATCTTATTAATTGAGATTTCAAATCCAACTATACCGTTCATTAAACCGTCTATAAATTTATTATCGAATGGAGCATTCCACGGGTTAGGCATCGATGCTTCATAAAAATTTACCGTCTTTTTTATTAATTCAACCATTTCTTCTTTTTCATTTATAATTCTTACGGTTCCATAGATATGGACTGCTACATAATTCCAAGTAGGTACAGTATGATCTTCGTTATACCAAGTTGGTGAAATATAAGCGTGTGGTCCTGAGAAAATCACCAGGACTTCTTTATTGTTTAAGTATTTCCAGTGGGGGTTTGGTTTTGCCATATGCCCTATTAATACATCGGCCTCACCTTTTTTTTCATCAATTACGAAAGGTAAATGTGTTGCGAAAGGACCATATTCTTCTTGGGAAAATACAATTCCAAAACTGTTTCTTTTAATAAAATCATATAATTTAATTTTATCGTTAATTTCAAATACTTTTGGTATGTACACAATTAATCCCCCGCTTTTATATTTTAATAAACGGTCCTCCCTGCTACTTAATCAAGAACGTCTCCCCTATTTCATCAAATGCATGCTTAAAATCAAATGCAAAAGGAGTGGGACCATGCTGAATATAATAATTGTATCTCTTGAAAGCCTCCTCCCATGAGACATCCTTTACCTTTTCTGTCCACCAAACTACATAAGAAAGATGTTTCTCTGGATATGGCTCAATCCATCTGCTTCTATCACGTAATGCTTGCATATGCTGCCCTGAATAGGTAAAGCGATATAATGATTGAAGGCTTCTCCATACTGTTAGTGTAAGAATAGGAGAACCCTTTCCCTTTACGGTTTCTTCAGGGAAAGGGACTCCTTCAGGTGAAAACGCCTCTATAAGTCCTGATTTAGTTGCCTGACGATATACTTCATTTCCCACTTGAAAAAATTCACGAGAGGCAGGGTGGTCATAGGGGTGGTTAAGCCTACCAACAGTATAGATTGAAACGAATGCCATAAACAGCCCTCCATCTTTAGTCTTTTCCTAAGATATATTCAAGTAAAAATGTGAAAATTCCTTCTTCAGCTATCCTGACCGTTAGTGAAAAAGCGTTCCTGCTTATTGCAGATTCGCCCCCGAGTTTAAGTACAGTTCTTCACGATAAACATTGGATATCCTGAAAGAACAGGTTTCCAAACAGGAAATCAGAGAGAATTGGCTAAATTATTCGATATAATAAATTAAAATACATTGTGCACTTTATTCCTATTTCTACTCTTTTTTGTTCAAAATCATAAAAGTAGCAGATCCAATTGCAACTATATTATTTTGATCATCGAAAATTTCGGACGTACTGAAAGCCAATTTTCCTCCCTTATGTGATAAGGAAGCCTTTGCTAACAAGGCATCACCCCTGGCTGGCTTTATGTATTTTATATTTAAATCGACTGTTACTGTACTTTGATTAGAATCTAGTGTGGATTTAACAGCAGTCCCAATGGAAGTATCAATGAGTGTTGCAAGCACTCCTCCGTGAACAGAACTCGAAGAATTCAAAATATTTTCAAAAACATTGCATTTAACCACAGCTGTCCCGTTGCTTGAGGATAACACTTCAAGACGAATATACTCCCAAAATGGATTTTCATTTCTCATTCAAAAACACTCCTTTGTTATATTAATATATAAAAAAAGCCCCGTCTCTATAAAAAACCTAGAGACGAGGCATTGCTCGCGGTACCACTCTAATTGATTAATCATACATAATTAACCCACTCATTTTCGGCAGCTATCACCTATCTTCATAACTGAAGAAACCGACATTCCTTACTTTTAATGTTCAGGGGGTAGCTCCTGGATGAGTTCAAAGGCTATAACTACCGATTCTCACCCACCATCGGCTCTCAGAAAAGCTTATACATCCTTTTACTATTTCCAATCGTTGCTTATTAATATTAAATTATTTGTAATAATATATCTGTCGACAGTATAAAATCGTTACTTTTTCTTATCATTTAGTGAATGTCTTTTATCAGCCGCACTTAGTATGAATAGAGTAGCTACACCGATAACAATACCTCTAACGATCATCGCATTCCAATTTTCAAATGAAAACAAAAATCCACTGACTAATATTAAAGTTAAGCCTATTCCAAATGCGGCCTTTTCAGGTAGTGCTTTAATTTTTTCTATCATTTTTTCACCTTTTATGAATTCTTTTTCTTTATGAAAAATCGGTGTTTTCTCCCCATACAATACAAATAAAACTTTTCAATATTTTCTGACTTATTATATCATAACTAACTCAGTTATTAAAGACGGACTCCCAAATTGTCTTCTGCATTTATTTAGTGGATTACCTCTTGAAAAATAAAGAGGCCAAAAATAGGTTTACTTAGAATCAATTTAGGTTAATAGATTGTTGTTAATTAACATTTCCGTGAAAGCTGGGGAAAATAATAGAGGAAAATAGAAAAATAAAACCTATACTATTTTTCACATTCAAAGATTTTCCGTTACTTTTTAGCCAGCAGTTTTTTTATTTGCATCAAATATTTTTACATTCTTGGACTTTTCAATACCATACCTTTTTGACACCTCGTTTTTCTTTGCAGCTCTGCATGTCTTTAGAAGAAACTTAATAATTTTTTTCGTTTCCCTATCCTTAATCCTTGCCACCTTTAAAATTTTCTGCATGTCCTCTATAATCCCTTGAACAAATGAGATTTTGGCACAAACTAATTCATAGTTTAACCGAGCAATTCTATTCTCTCTAAATTGCTCCGCTTCACCTAATCCCAACATGCTTATTTCTAAAATCCTAATCTGTTCTTTAATTTGCTCTACAGTAAAATATTTTGAAATCACAATCAAACTAAGTTTGTCTTGATAATGTTTATTAACCATTTTATGAATATCATCTGATACATCTATAATTTGCTTTGCTATTAAAGTAATGTTCTTATTTTTCTTGCTTAGTTTGTTTAATTTTTTGAAACTTCTTTCCCCATATTCCTTTTTCTTTATTTCTATATTTATTTTAATCGTGGATAGTTTTATAAAAAGAGAGCCATAGACCGTTTTATATGCTTCGTTAGCTGCCATTATACAATCTCGATCAGTTGTTAATTTGTACGTAGCATAAACTCCTATCAATACACCTAATAACGTTGAATAAATATTTAGTGATTGAAGTGGTTCAATTAAGAGTTTACTGATAGCTATTACTTGATCCATAATTCAGTCCTCCAAAGCAGGCATTTTTTTAGGCAGGCTATTAAATAAAAACGCCTGTCTATGTACTTCTAGGTACAAACTACGTACTTACACCAAACCTTGAGGGGGTTTTCAACATATTGTAACAAATTCTTTTCATTCTTTACCTATCCTTTACACATACTGATAGAACGAATTTGTACCATTGGACATTTGGATCAATGCTGTTAGTTGACTAGCACCTCTTTTATTACCCCATTATTCTAGTATGGTTCATTATGTGTGTAACATTATTTATTGATTTTATTTATGATGTCCTGACCGTATTGATTGGTTACATAGAAGAAGGTGTAATACTGACCTTCTTTTAAATGGGTAAAATACCAATGATTATATGTTTGGAATACCTTATAGCCTTGCGGTGTTTTTGCTTCAAAGGAATGTGAATCCGCCCAGCCGGTAATGGTACCGCTGATTGACTTCTGAACCGTAACAACGTTTTCCACGGGTAAAGAAGTTGCTGCAGCTGCTGGATGGCTATTAGCCAATAACACTGCTGCCAAACCCAAAGATAAAACCACCTTTTTAAGTATTTTCATTGTAACCCTCCAGATAAATAAATTTTAAATGTTCAATATCATATTTTGAACTATTTCTTCATAGTTCCTTAATTACCCTTTTATTTGTTGGATTTGCTTTTATATTGTAATAATTTTGACTATGTTGTTATACGCAAGGGAAAACGAACATCCTTCTTCATACAAATAGGTAAGGTTTTGAAGTTATCGCTACATTTTCCCCTCGTCCACATCTGGTGGCTATTTTGAAATTTTTAATAATTTATGAATGATTGTGCTTGTAAAAGAACCTAAAACTGCACTACCTACAATATCCGAGGGATAATGATGCCCTAACCAAATTCGTGACAATCCCGTTATAATCGAGAACCCCAACATAACGGATCCAAGGATGCGTTGATAAAACAAGACTACAGTTGAAACGGCAAAAGTTAGTAAAGTATGTTTACTTGGAAAGGAAGAATCTAATTTAGAGGGGGAAAGTATACCTACGCTCCTATCTATAAATGGACGAGGCTTAAAATAAAATAACTTAATTATAAAATGCATGAATAGCGTGATGACGATAGACATGCTTGCTTCAATAATTACATTTCTTTTTCTAAAAAGCATAATCACTAAAATAAACAAGAAAACAAATTTGATCTTGTTGGATATAAGTATCATTAATTTATCTATAAGCCAAAAACGTCCGGAAAGCATATTTATTACACGAAATAGTTTGAAATCCAAGCTTATTCACCTCGTTTTCTAGAATGACTCTCGATAAATTGATAAATAACTTTATTCAATTCACTTGCTGCTTTTGTTGGGACCTGATGTTTAATGCCTTCAACAAAGGTTATTTCATTTTGAGGCAGTTTCGTATGTAATTGTTGTGCATAACGATGAAATGTTTTATCTTTTCCGCCATAAATAAGGGAAATTGGCATAGTAATGTTCTCTAGTTGATCGGAAATGTTATAGTTCAAACTATAATCATAGTATTGCCAGATGTTCCTTGCATCTCCTTTTTTAGCTTCTAGTAACATCATCTTGAACAACTCTTCTGTATCTGAATTGCTTTTTGATATTGACCTAGCCAAAGCAGGCAATGCCCCAATCCTTGCAAGGTTTTTAGCAAGGCGTATTCTGTTTTTTAGATGCCAGTCACTTACCTCAGACATTCCACTAATAATGATTCCCCCTAAAGCACGTCTCTTTGATGTTGATAACAAAAATTCCAATAGGATAGATGCCCCTGCTGAATAGCCGCATAAAAAGGCTTGCTTAATTTCCAGATGATCCATTAGGTTTTTTATATCCTCAACGATTAGTGGATAGGTAACAGGTTTTCTTGAAAAGGGACTCCTTCCATGTCCTCGTATATCAAAGGTGATAACCTGAAAATAACGAGATAGTTCTTCTAACTGGTATATGAAATTTATAGAAGTTAGAACAGGTGGATGAATAAATATGACTGGAATCCCTTTACCTTTAATAGTGTAGTAAAGGGTACTCTCATCAACTTCGAGGATTGGCATTATATCACCTCATTTTAATAAAACCGTGTTTTCATTATTATTTGGCACTTTTATTGAATCATACAAAAAAGCTTGGTTTCCCAGGCTTTTTTTACAACTCAAATTCCCATTTAACTGCCCACCGGTGCAGATGGCACGAACACCACAGGTATCTAGTACTGTGCGGGCAGGATTTTCCTAAAATTCAGTAAAGGAACCGCGACTACTCACCATCTCATGATTTAACTGTTTCAGAAGCGCAGTGCATTATATTTCAGGATTGAAATGTCTTTAGTAGGTTAATTCCGATTGTGCCAATCGTGTTTTTTATTAATTTGCTTCAACTAATGGGTGCTTTACTATAACAGGCGCTGATTTTGGTGATAGTAAACCATATGTACAAGGTAATAAAGCCGAGTGAACAAGTGTTGATTTAAAGTAAAAAAAATTTCCCAAAATAGGGCTTAACCTATTGGGAATTCACATGAACGGATGCATATGATATAAAGTAGCCGAAGCACCATAGCACCTTAATAGGTATTCTCAAATACAAAAAAGCCCTGCAAGGGCTTTTTTGTATTTTTAGGAAAAGTGTAATTGATTTTTACTTAGAAACAGATCACTGCTCCAACGATGATTAACAAGATAAACAATACAACGATTAATGCAAAACCCCCGCAGAAACCGCCTCCGCCGTAGCCGTAGCCACCACAACCACCAAATCCACCGTATCCAAACATGAGATTGCCCTCCTTTATCTACTTATTCCTTATAAAATATGCAGAGAAATTAGGGTGGGAAGGGCTATTTCACTAATTTTTATGAGGACAAAACTACGGAATATGAGTGAAGCAGTAGATAATGAGGCGTGTGCTGCTGAAAATAGCCTAATTATTTTCTTATTCAAGTAACGGTCAGGTTAATGCAAAAAGAATATGTTTAGTGATGGCAGAATATTATCTTATTTATAGGGATAAACAGCGAAATCAATGGCCGCAGTGGATTGAAGAGAACCAATTGATGGACAATTTTGGTATTACAAAATGGCTATAACACCTTTAAGGTGCTACGTTAGAGTAAAAGTGAATGTCAATCATTTAGCATGCATACAACTCCAAATGAAAGAGGTTATGTTAATGAATGCTTTATTTCTACTCCGTTTTAAAGCTTTCATGATTGATTACATATTTATTCTTTTTTATTTAGTCGTTCTCGTTATCTTCAATGTATTTCTATTTCCATCATTACAGGAATTCTTCAACGGTTCACTGATAGTAGCTCAGTTTACAGGTTTTTTAATGGTGACTTTGCCTGTATCACTCTATTTTATTATTAGCGATTCAAAAATTGGTGGACAGTCCTTCGGAAAAAGGAAAACTGGTATACGAGTGGTTGGAAAAAATGGAGAAGCAATATCACTACCGCATGCAACTTTTCGAACTATCCTAAAGTTTTCACCTTGGGAGTTGTCACATTTCCTTGTTTATCGGCTGATTTATATTGGTGATGGTGAAATACCGTTCACTTACTATCTGATCGGTGGACTCATCTATGCACTTATATTTGCATATATATTGACAGCCATTTTTACGAAAAAGAAACAATCCCTATATGATATATTGGCGAAAACACATGTTGTTAAGGGATAAATAACATACAAAACCTATTATGATAGTTTACATTTTCTATTGTAAAACTAGAGGTTCGTTCAATAAACCAATTGCAAAATCGAATAAAAAATTGCCCGTAGGCCTCTGGAAACACTGTTTAAATCTTTTGCTTAATTAGAATACGAACCGTCTTCTTCTCTCGATTTCAATTTCAATGGGGAAAAACCGTCTTCTTCTAAAGTCGTCACGGAAAACAAATTCGCTAACGGTTGCTAGAATTGAACAAAGAGTTGTTATGGCAGTTGAGTATAACAGCCAGACACCTGTTGCGAATTCTCTTGAAAACAAGAATACAATTACAAATAGGCAAACGTCTATTCCTCTTTGAACGTGGACACATACACTATTTTTGAACAAATTTTGAGGAGGAGATAAAAAATGGATAGACAATTTTTTGGAAGTGGAATGGGTTATGGAGGTTTTCCTGGTTATGGTATGGGCTATGGAGGTTTTCCTGGTTATAGTATGGGCTATGGAGGCTATCCTGGTTATGGTATGGGCTATGGAGGTTTTCCTGGTTACGGTATGGGTTATGGAGGTTATCCCTTCCACCATCATCACGGATTCCATCACGGCTACGGTGGCTATCCTTTCCACCATTATGATGGATTCCATCACGGGTACTGTTGTTAACTTACAAAATGGATTTAACCCTTGGAGCGATGTCTTCAGGGGTTTTAAATTGTCTTTTAAAGGATTGAAGCTTTTCATACATTTTATTATTAGGTTTTGCAAAGCTAAGTGTTGAATTTTACAAATTATTGGAAAGGGGCAGGTTAGCAGAACAAACCAATAGCCTCATTAATGTCACATCAGCCTAATGTATAAAATTATGGGGATCAAGGTATTCCATGGGGGGATCAAAGGTATATGGTAGCCTTGCTCTGTTATATATATATCCAGGAAAATCAAAAAAAACGACCGACTATAGAAAGTCAGTCAAAGCTAATGTAGAGTGTCTAGGAAAAACTAAAGGCCTGGAACATACCACATGGAAAATGTAATTATAGTCGTTCTCCATATAACTCTAATTCAGTTTCGGGATGGTGTATACCAAAAGCTATTGCCGTAAAAATATATCTTCTGCCTACCTGAAACCCAGCTTTATCTAAAACCTCTACAGTGCCATGCGGTCCAGTACCCGTATATCCGCAAGTACATCCCGATAGATGAAGCTCATTACCGTCGGTGTCTACTAATATAAGATATTGGTTATCTTCATCTTCCTCTTTGTCGCTAGCTATACCAATTTTAGCGTACGAAAATCTTTTAAATTGGTCTTTAACTTTTTCGAATAATTGTACACTTTTATGAGTAACGCCAGTATCTATACCGTAATCTTTGATAATAAAGACATCTTTTTCGTATACCTGTTTATACTCAAAGTGCTTAACGTACTTTTGTCCATCAACCTCATATACTTTAGGAGTGATCGCTGATTTTTTTAACATATTTCCCCCTCCTTTTTACTACCCATGTTAATTGTATTTTTTATTGGAAAAAGTAGAACAAAATTATCGGGGGAAAGGTGAAAAATTAAGAATTTTGGAGTTGGTACGATGTTCCCTTTTAAAATCATCGAAACGGTCGCTTATTATGGCTCTAAGCTACCGAATCCCTTTTTGAATCTTCGATACGGTCGCTTATTATGGCTCTATGCTACCGAATCCCTTTTTGAAACTTCGATACGGTCGCTTATCATGGTTCTAAGCTACCGAATCCCTTTTTGAATAGTCAAGCCCATTATTATGTGTAAATTCAATTCCTCATGAAAAACAATGTTAAA
>CAUSCO010000028.1:0-59914 GCA_963530265.1 uncultured Bacillus sp. | reverse complement strand
TATCTGTGGCTTTTCACGTTTTAAGCTGTTGCATTTAATTTTACAACTAGCCAAAAATAAAGTACCTTAAATAACCATTTGGTCCTGTTCATGAGTATGGTAAGATAAAAAGTACAGTGTAAATTAGGAAGGAAATTAGTATGTCTTACGTTCGAAAGCTTGGTTTCGTGTTACCGTGGATTATTGTCATTGCTTGGATGATGCTCATCTATCATCTTTCCGCACAGCCCGCCGTCCATTCTGATAAACTTAGCAGAGGCGTGACGAAGGTCGTTGTTGAGACGGTGAAGCGGGTTACTCCTGGAACGGATGTTAGTATTGATCGCTTAGATCACATTGTTAGGAAAAATGCGCATTTCTTTATTTACCTTATGCTAGCGATATGGGTATTTTTTGCGTTGAGGAATAGTCGGATTGTTGGATGTAAGAGTGTTATTTTTGCAATGGGAATTTGTGTCCTTTATGCGATTACAGATGAGGTTCATCAAATATTTGTCCCAGGCAGAGGACCAGGGGCAAGAGATGTTTTAATTGATAGTGCAGGCGCATTGGTTGGGATAGGGCTCTATCTATTAGGATTAAATGCCTTGAAAAAAGTGAAGCGTAAACGTGGGCTCAGTCCACAATCAACGATGCGTTAGGTTTATAAAAGTAACAAACAGATCCGGTAACCTAGTAAAAGGCACCGGATTTTTTTATGTAAAAAGGACTGTTAGTACAGTGTAGTAATTTTCATTTTATGATAGGAAATCTTTCTTTCTATTTTGCTTTTTAGATCATAGTCTAAGCAGCCGTCGAGTAATATTTCATGGTAGCGCAATCTAAAAATATGCCATTCGCGTTTAGATTTGGACAAAAATAGATTAATATTCATCATAACACTCCCTTTAGTATCACAAATCGCAGGAGTCCGTATTCGGAAGCTGGCAAACATAATCACGGGTATCGTGACAGTAGCCCCTAAGCTTTGCGTCACCATTTTTCAATGGTTTTGCCATTATCGTACGATTTATGGAATTAAAAACTTGTATAGAATCATTCATCCAATTTACAATTTTCATCAATTTACGTTGTTAGCTAGAATCGTTACACATGCACTTAATAGAATGGTCCCTAGCATTATTAAGCAATAGGTCAGTCGTTTTTTTCGTTTTTTCCTTTTAATTGCTTCCTCTGGTGTAAGCCAATAACTTTTTGACATCAATCATTTCTCCTTTACTTGATGGTAACTGGCTGGCCTTGCAGCAATTGCAGAGACCCCTATAGTTTTGCGTCCTCATTTTTCAATGAGTTTGCCCTTGTATTGATATTAGCTATTTAACTACAATTCTGTTTTTAGAATCGTAATATCCACTCTGCGATTCGCTTGTCTATGTTCAAGCGTATCATTTGGGTATATAGGTTTTTGTTCCCCAAATCCAGCAAATTGTAACTTGTTTGAGGGAATTCCTTTATCCTCGAAAAAATAAAGAACCGATAGTGCCCGTGCTGATGATAATTCCCAATTTGATTTGAACTGGCCGCCCGTTATCGGGACATTATCCGTATGACCCTCAATGCTGATGGGATTTTGCACTTGCTTAATTAAATCCAAGAGATCGGCGAGGATGGTAAGTGAGTCTCCTTTTAGTTCTGCGCTGCCTGATTTATACAAAATCATATCCTTTAACGAAAGTTTGATTCCTTTCGGTTCGTCTTTTATGGTGATGACGTTATTTAAACCTCTTTCATCAATATAATTCTCGATCTGCCCCATTAGGTTCTTTAATTGATCGGTTTCTTCTTTCTTTGGTGCAGCCGCCTTATTTTTTTCTACTTCTTTCGGAATGACGCTATTTTCTTTTAGAATCAGGCTGCTTCCTTGGCCCTTTAAGGCGGAATTCATTGAAATCGAAATTTGCTGGAGTTTCTCATTATCGATCGTACCCGACGCAAATAGTACGATAAACAGAGCTAATAATAATGTTAACAGATCCGAGTAGGGAAGTAACCAGCTTTCGTCAATATGCTCGTCGTCATGGTTATGCGATCTCCGGTTCTTCACTAAACGCCTCCTCCTGCTTTACACGGGCCTTTGAAGGTAAATAGACAGACAGTTTTCGTTCAATTAATCTAGGAGTTAATCCATCTTGAATGGCCAGCAAGCCATCAATCATCATCACTTTAATGTCCTGTTCCTTTTTTGAAATACGCTTTAATTTATTGGAGATCGGATGCCACAGCATATATCCAGTAAATATACCTAAAAATGTAGCGATAAAGGCGGCTGCAATCGAGTGGCCCAATTTATCCATATCCTTTAAATTCCCTAATGCCGCAATTAATCCGACCACAGCACCTAACACGCCTAAAGTAGGGGCGTACATGCCTGCTTGGCTGAATATTATGCTGCCGGCCTTATGTCTTTCTGCTACAGCGTCTAATTCATCGTATAATATTTCTTCCATTTGCTTTCGATCACTGCCGTCAATGATCATCTCTAACCCATTTTTTAAAAATGAATCATCCACTGTTTCGGCAATTTCTTCTAAGGCTAATACACCTTCGGTTCTAGCCACAATCGACCACTCCACCATCATGTCGATGATTTCTGTTTGTGTTGGCAGTTTGGGTTCCCAAAAGGCGATTTGCAATAATTTTGGAAATTTTTTCATTTCGCTAAAAGGAAAAGCAACAAGCAGTGCAGCAATGGTACCGCCAAAAATAATTAAAAAAGCAGCTGGGTTTGCAAGGGCTTCAACCGACACTCCTTTTAACACCATTCCTATGCCAATACAAATTACTGCTAATATAAGACCGATTATAGTAGTCATAAAAATTCTCCTTTCCTTTTTTTCGAAAAAATTATAACCTCATTGTATTGAAGTTTACAAATTTCGACAATAATATTTTCCATGATGGTGGTGTTTACAATTGAAAGTTGGTCAAGGATTTAGTATCCCAAAGGAAATTTCATTCTCCCAAAAAGAAACAAAATCAACTGAATTAGCGTCTTTTCAACGCATTTTGACTGAAAAACAATCAAGCGTTGCCAAAGAATATTTAAGTACCCTTTTGGAGGGAATTACGAAACAGGGAGAGCGATTAGTCCGATCACGGTCATTAAAAGATCTTCATGAATATAAGCGTCTAATCAAATCTTTTTTACAGGAGGTCGTCAAACATGGCCTCTCATTAGAAGAAACGACATCTTTTTCCTCTTCGTCTAGTAGGGAGCGAAAGTTAAAAGTAATAAAAGAGATTGATAAAAAATTATTGGACCTTTCAGAAGAAATGATTAAACAAGAAGACCAAAATATCCGTTTATTAGATAATATAGGGGAAATAAAAGGACTATTGATTGACCTCTATTTGTGAGTTCACTTGTCTGAGCACCCTAGGAGGGACAAAATGAAAAAATTTTTAAAGGTATTTCTGATGTGTGTAATCGTGATAGCAGGGGCCGCGGGAGGTCTATATTACTATCAATATAACAAGACACACCCTGGTAAGGCCGAGGCAGCAACAATCGACAAGCTGGCCGACCAAACAATCCAAACGAACCCAATTAGCACCAACCTTAATTCAGACAACCTTATTCAAGTGAAATTTTCAATCGAACTAGATTCAACCGATTCGAAAAAGCAGGCTGAAAAAGTCATACCGATTATTGAAAGTGATATTATCAAAATCCTTTCCCAATCGAAGAAGGAAGATTTTAAGGACATTGCCGTCTTTGAGGAAAAGGTAAAAACGAAACTGAATGAGCGATTCACCAAAGGGGAAATTACTCATGTCTATACAACAGAATTATTGATTCAGTAAGGAGGAGGGGAACTATGTTAAGAGGGATTGATACAGCAGCGTCTGGAATGGTTGCTTTACAAAGGCGGCAGGAAGCCTTAACGAATAACCTCGCCAATATTGAAACACCTGGTTACAAAAAGGTTGATACCACCTTACGAGCGTTTCCCGAAGTGTTTCTCGAGCGAATCAATGATTCCAAGACGAGTCCAATCGGGAACGCACCAGGATTTTCTTGGATTGGTTCGATGCAGCAGGGCGTTTATGCACAAGAAAATATCTCGAGCTTTCTTCAAGGCGATCTGGTGACAACGAATAACCCCTTAGATGTTGCGATTGATGACCGAGCGATACCGCTCGAAAATGGGCAAAAGCCAAGTGCCTTTTTTGCCGTCACCAATGCAGCTGGTGAGATTCGTTATACTCGAAATGGACGGTTTTCGGTGGATGAAACGGGACAGCTTGTAACGTTAGAAGGGTATAAGGTGTTAAACAATCAAGGGAACCCGATACAGGCCGATCCATCACTTGCTTCAAGTGAAGTTTCGATTAGTGCAAGCGGCGAAATGATTGTCAATCCAGATAGTCCTGCTTCTAGAAAGATTGTTGACACCATCGGATTAGTTCTCGTTCAAAATCCTAACGATCTGGTGAAGGAAGGCAATGGGATTTTCAGATTGGACGGCCAAAACCCTGCTTTCTTAAAGGAATTACCAGCAGGTGTTCAGTTGCAGCATAAAATGATCGAACATTCAAATGTCGATGCGACGATGACGATGACCAGCATGATGGAAAACGTAAGGCTTTACGAAGCGAACCAAAAGGTGCTCCAGGCCTACGATCGTTCGCTTGAACTATTAAATTCTGTCGGTAAGGTTTAGAAAGGGAGTAAAACATGAATAGTTCACTTTATATTGCCACCAGTGGCTTAAACTCCTATCAAAAAAAGCTGGATACCATTGCCAATAATATGTCCAATGCTGAAACAACGGGGTTCAAACGAAGAGAGGCTTCCTTCGAAGAAAACTTAGCGATTTCGATTGAAAACCAAAAAGCAGCTAATCGGGAAATAGGCCGGATGACACCTAACGGGATTCGTGCTGGTTTTGGTGTTCATGTCAACGGCACGCAAATGATTTTAGATCAAGGGATTCCAAAAGCAACTGATAATCCGCTCGACTTAATGATTTCAGGGCAAGGCTTTTTTCAAGTAGGAAAACAGCAAGGAGGCACCACCGAAATTTTTTATACAAGAAATGGCTCCTTTCAAAAAAGCCCCACGAACAATGGTACCTATCGCTTAGTAAATGCAGAGGGCTGCTATTTATTAGATAAAAACAACCAGCCGGTAGAAATCGCAAACGACAGCGACTTTTCGGTCAATGAGGCCGGAGTCATTGAATCCTCTGCTCAACAGATTGGGATTGTCGATTTTGTTGATCCGCAAAAGTTAGTTAATGAAGGTGGTAATGTCTTTCGCTTTACAGGAGCCGGCGGTGAAATTCTTGCTAATACCACCTCCACCATCCAGCAAGGAACGATCGAATCCTCCAATGTAGATTTAAGTAAAGAAGTGACCGATATGATAACAACCCAACGCGGTTTTCAATTTAATTCAAGGTCGATCTCCTTTGCTGACCAAATGATGGGGATTGCGAATGGGATTATTAGAAGCTAAAAAAAGAGCCAAATGGCTCTTTTTTTAAATCTGGAAAACGGTTTAGCACCATGGCCTGCTGCTAGAGTATGTCATGCCGAGCACCTACGCTTTTCTATAAAACTACCTTCTCTCGGCTCTTATCCCAGAGAATTTTAAAAAGCTTTTGCTCGGTTTTGTCGTCTAATCCTAAAAAGTGGACACCAAAATCATATAAACCATTGTCCAGTCTTTTCCGTCTTTCAATTTTTCCCGCTAACGAGAATGTTTCCTCTAAGTCAAAAAATACCTTGATTTCGTCCACGCCGGTTAAATCTTCATACGTAATCAGTCTTATTCCAGAAATACTAATATCACGAATCGTGCCATAGAGAACAGTCTCAGGTGAAGAGGGTACAATAAACGTACACTCGTGCTCCCATAAACTAAGACGAAAGGCGTTTCGTCGATTGTTTCTTGTTGGCAGGTCGGTCTTTTTTTTCCTGAAAGTAAAAGTTAATAGAATAATAAATACGATTAAAATACACAATCCTACGGCTATATAATTGGTATACAAGTGGAACTCCCCTCATCATTTGGTAATAATGTAAATTTACCACTATAATCCATTAATGAAAAGGCTTTTAGGATTAAACACTTCTTGGTAAAATGTCGATAATAACTAGTAGATGGACTTTGATACGGAGATTTGGAAAGGGGAGGTTATGATGAAAGTTAATGACGTAAATCGTTTACAAGGCCTGCAATCTTATAAAAATACGATGAATAAGGTACAGCCTCAGGATAGCAGCAAAAAAGTACAGGTGGATAAAGTTGAGTTTTCTCAGGCGGCACAAGAAAAAATAAATGTGGAGCGAGAACAACGAATTCAGGCACTGAAGGAACAAATTCAAAATGGGACTTACAAGGTCGATAGTGAAAAAATTGCTGAAAAGTTACTATCTGCTTGGACTAGAGGGACGGAAGAATGACGCAATATGAGCCGCTCAAAATCATTTTGCAAGAAATGATTTTGGTTTATGAAAATCTATTGGCAGTGGGAAAAGAAAAACAAGCAGCGATCATAAAAGGTGATCCTGAACTTTTACTTTCCATCTTTCCAAAAGAATCGGCATTATTGAAAGAGATTGGGTTGCTAGAAGAAAAAAGACAAGCCGAAACACTTTCCTACCAATCTCTTACGCTGAGTCAGATTATTGATAGCAGTTCTTCGGCCAAAGAAAAGGACGAATTGTTGTGTTATCAAAGTGATTTAAAAGCGAAATTAAAGGAATTAGTCGACCAGCATGAGCTAAATCAACAGCTGATTGAAAATTCGTTAGTTTATGTTAATAGTATGCTGGCCTTATTCACGCAGCCACAAGAACCATCCATTACCTATTCGGCTTCGAAAAATTACCCGAGAGAAACTAGCCATTCAAGGAGCTTCTTTGATGCAAAAGTATAGAAACCTTAATCAAACGGCAAGGAGGAATCGTAAATGCGCTCTACATTTCACGGGATTGAAATTGGAAAACGAGCTATATTTGCCCAGCAAACGGCACTAAGTGTAACCGGACATAACATCGCCAATGCCAATACAGAGGGTTATACAAGGCAAAATGCGATTACACAAGCCACGAATCCTCTATCCTACCCAGGTATGAATGTAGGAAACGGCCCCTTGCAAATTGGAACAGGCGTCGAAACAAAGGAAATCAACCGAATCCGCGATTCCTTTTTAGATGGACAGGTTCGCAGCCAAAATGAACAGCAAGGGTTCTGGAATTTAAAGCATGACACACTTTCGAAAATAGAAGAAACGCTAAATGAGCCAGGCGATAATGGCTTACAAGCTAGTTTTGATCGCTTTTGGCAATCATGGGAAGATGTATCGAAAGAACCGGATAGTTTAGCTGCAAGGGCTGCCCTTCTTTCGAATGCCAGTGCCATAGCCGGCCGGTTTAATCAAATCTCTGATTCTATGGATCATTTAAGCACAGACCTGCAAAATCAACTGACGACCAAGATGCAAGAGATGAATAATGTAACAAAGCAAGTTAGTGAATTGAATTTGCAAATTGCTAAAATTACCGCAAGCGGCCAGCAGCCGAACGATTTGCTGGATCAACGGGATTTGCTCGTGGACAAACTTTCTAAAATGGCGGATATCCAGGTGAAGCCAGCCGCCAATGGAATGGTTGATATTTTAGTAGGACAAGAGTATGTAGTCGCCGGCGATAAAAATTACTCGGTTTCATTTGATACTAATAGCAATCAAATTTCAGTGGGCGGGAATAGTGTTTCATTGAAATCAGGCGAAATCGCGGGAATGGTCGAATCGTTAACCCAGGATATCCCGTCCTTTATGGCGAAAATCAATGAGCTTGTTACGGTATTTAGCAAGGAAGTTAATCAGATTCATACCGATGCCAATGCCATGAATTTGGATGACATTCAGAATCGAAAAAATGACCCGGCGGCAGTCCTTGACCAGATTCCTTTTTTTGTGGCAAAGGGCAGTATGGGGGATCCGGTCACAGCAGGGGAAATAACCGTTAATCCGCAGATTGTGGCATCGTTAAATAAAATCGCAGCCGCGCGGCAGGCTAATGTCAGTGATGCAGGGAATGCCAATGCACTGAATAACTTGAAGTTCAAAACGGTTACTTTTTCCAATCAATCAACGACAATGAATAATTTCTATCGCACGATTGTGGGCGATGTGGGAATCAAAACGCAGGAAGCCAGTCAAATGGAAACTAAATCAGAAACCTTAGTCCAGTTTGCAGAGAGTCAGAGGCAGTCGGTATCAGGGGTTTCGATTGATGAAGAAATGACGAACATGGTTAAATTCCAGCAATCCTATAATGCAGCATCAAGATACATTTCTGTGATGGATGAAGTGCTGGATAAATTAATTAATGGAACCGGAAGAGTGGGTATTTAGGAAAAACGGAGGTGAGTGGAGTGCGTATCACACAAAACATGTTAAGCACACAGGTCGTCAGAAATATTCAAACGAATTATCGTGCGCTGAGCCGGTATCAGGAACAAATCGCGTCCGGCAAAGCAATCAATAAAGTTTCCGATGATCCTGTGAAATCGGTACAAATCATGTCCTATCGGTCTGCGTTAACGGAAACAGAACAATTCAAACGCAATGCCGAAGATGGCTTGAATTGGCTGGAAACAACCGATCGTGCCCTCGATGATTTAACACAAGTCATGCAAAAAGTAAGGGAGCTCACGGTACAAGGTAGTAATGGAATCAATAACCAAGACTCCCTTGAAACGATTGCGATGGAATTAAAAGCGTTAAAAGGGAATATTGGCGATATCGCCAATGCTAAGCTGGGCGACCGATTTTTGTTTGCTGGGACAGCCACCGATACGGCCCCATTCGAGAATGGCGGGTTTGTGAGTACAAATAATGACCCGCTATCTTGGAATGTCGGCCAGGGCATTTATATGAAGGTCAATGTTAATGGAACAGACATTTTCAATTTCCAAGCGGGGGGATTAAACTTATCGGAAACCGTCGAAAAAATTGCGGGGGAATTGCAAGCAGGCAATGACCCACAGCAGTATTTAGACCATTTAGATAAGCAAATGAACAATCTTTTGGCCCACCGCTCGATTGTGGGTTCTAATGTGAATCAACTAGAAATGATGGTCAATCGTTTAGATCAAACCGAGTTATCCACAAAAAGCATGCTTTCGAAGACAGAAGATGCCGACTTGGCACAGGTGATTACGAATTTTACTACCCAGCAGACAATTTTAAATGCAGCATTGTCCTCAGGTGCGAAGGCAATTCAGCCTACTTTGGTGGATTTTTTACGGTAGAAATGAGAGTGCTCCGAATTTTTGAATTCGGGGTGCTTTTTTATTTGGCGTTTGATTGATATCCGCTGACTAAAATTGGGTTTCCGCCAACTTTCAAAGTTATTCCGCCAAACCCAACTATCGCAGATTTAATATTTGATAAAATAACTATTTATTTAACAAATATTAATAAAAAAGCGCCTTTTCCTCTCTCCATTCTAGTAAAACGGTCGTTAATAAATAGTAGAAAGACAAGAAAACAAGCAATACATAAATGACTAGGAGGAATATTAAAAATGAGAATCAATCACAACATTTCCGCATTGAATGCCTATCATCAATTAAGCTCAAACTCAGCTTCAGCTTCAAAGAACCTAGAAAAATTATCTTCAGGTTTACGTATCAACCGCGCGGCTGATGATGCAACTGGCTTAGCAATCTCTGAAAAAATGAGAGCGCAAATCCGCGGCTTGGATCAAGCTTCTCGTAATGCTCAAGATGGTATCTCTTTAATCCAAACAGCTGAAGGTGCGATGAACGAAACACACAGCATTCTGCAACGTGTCCGTGAACTAGCCAACCAAGCTGCTAACGGAACATCTACTACTCAAGATAAACAAAATATCCAAACAGAAGTAAATCAACTAATCGACGAAATCGATCGTGTTTCCAGTGATACAGAATTTAACAGCTTTAAAATTCTAAACGGCGATATCTCTAAGACAGCTAAATTTGCTCAATCAACTGGCGGTGCTGTGGATAATGTAGTGGCTTCTGCAACAGCAGCTGCTGGAACAACTGAAGTTACAACAACTGGTCCTTTAGCAGCAGCAACAGCAGCTATTTGGCAAACAGGATCATTACAGAATCACAGTGGCGCAGTTCCTGCTGCGGTTACGGGCGGAACTAAACTTACTGATCTTGGTGATGGTACGAACAATTATGGCCTTCAAGTAGGAGATGAAATCACACTTTCAGCAGTTGTTGGCGGTGAAGTTAAAAATTCCGTATATGTTGTAACTGCAGAAAGCACGTTAGATGACTTTATGTCTTCTGTTAAAAATACATTAGGAGCTGCTGATGTATCAATGGATACAGCTGGTGGTGCCGCTACAGCAGATGTGGATGCATTGGGACTTGACCAACCAGCTTCTACTGCAAATTCACTTGTGATTACAGGTCAATCAGGTGCTGCTAATGATATTAGTACATTAACAATCAATGCTTCTTCTTCAGAAGGCATTGCTCGTTCTACCTTTAATACAGAAATGAACGGCGGAACAAATGGTGGACTTGAACAAATTCAAGTTGCTGGAAACAAGAATGACTATATTGCTTCAGTTGATATCAATGGAGACGGTGCTGCCGGTGTTGGTGATGGAAAGATTGCAGTGAGATCAAACTCTGTTGTTAAAGTATCTAATTTACAATTATCTTTTAAGGACACAATTGCAGCTGGTGATGTATCTACCATTACAGTGGGTTCAGCTAATAATACAGTTTCTATCCATGTTGGATCAAACTCAGGACAAACATTAGAAATTGGTATTAACGCAATGGATTCTGTAGCCTTAGGTCTTAAGACAAACGGCGTTAATATCTCCCTTATGAGTGAAGTGGGTGCTGAAAATGCATTAAAGGTTTTAGATGGTGCAATTAGTACTGTTTCATCTGAACGTTCTAAATTAGGGGCAATTCAAAACCGTTTAGAGCATACCATTAATAGCCTTGGAACATCTTCTGAAAACTTAACGGCTGCTGAATCTCGCCTAAGAGATGTTGATATGGCAAATGAAATGATGCAATTCACGAAAAATAACATTCTTTCTCAAGCAGCACAATCGATGCTTGCACAAGCAAATCAACAGCCTCAAGGTGTATTACAGCTTCTTCGTGGTTAATAACTAGTTACTCTAATTAAAAAGAAGTCTCTTGTAAGGAGAGACTTCTTTTTAAGTTACATATTATTTTTTTTAGAAAATTGCAGGGGGATAAAGGTATGCATAAAATTAAGAAGAAGCTGTCGTTCTTCGTTTTAATAGTTTTAATATTGCAATTATTTTCACCAATCGCGCAGGCATTTGCAGCGAGTATTTTACCAGCACCGGTTAATTTACGATCATCCCTTGATGGCGTTGATAATGTTATTTTAAGATGGGATGCTGTGAGTGGTGCAACCGTTTATCGTATATATGAAGTAAACGGTGCAGAAAAGGTACAATTGAGTCAAACTTCGAATTTAAATCGCTATTTTCAAACAGTTGCACCAGGAACTCATACTTATGCAGTTACAGCTGTTAATAGTGCGGGAGAGTCTGTCCTATCTTCATCAATAGACGTTGTGATTAAATATCCTGACATGCAGCCTCCAAACGGACTCTCCTCAAGTATCATAAATGGTAATGATTTAGCATTAAAGTGGAATTCAGTTGAGTTTGCAAATAGCTACAAAATATATGAAGTGAAAAATGGCCAAAAGGAATTGCTGGCTACTACAACCACATTAAGTAAAACATTTCTCAATGTTTCAGAGGGACTGCATAATTATGAAGTGACTTCCTTTCATGATAAATATGGGGAATCAAAAGCCAGTTTACTTCAAGTAAATGTTGTCTATCCTGTAATGACTGGGCCTGGAAGCTTATCTTCTTATATTTACGATATTAATAATATTACGCTAAGCTGGAAAGAAGTAGCGTTTGCCGATTCGTATAATATATATCAAATAGTGGATGGAAAAAGAAAATTTATAGCCACCACAACGAATATAAGACAATATATTGCAAACATCCCAGAAGGACAAAATGAGTATGAAGTAACGTCTTATAGTTCTAGATTTGGTGAAGCAAAAGAAGGAAGCAAAATCACTGTTACGATTGTTTATCCAAAAATGCTGCCGCCAGATCAAATAAATTCCTTCTTTTATAATGGAAATGATCTAATGCTCACGTGGTCTTCCATCCAATATGCAAATAACTATAAAGTCTATCAAGTGAAAGATGATAAAAAGGAATTAATTGCGACTACTACAAGTCGTTCATATTATTTTAGTAACCTACCTGAAGGAGACTATACGTTCGAAATAGCATCTGAAAGTGACCGGTTTGGTGAATCCGCATCAAAGGAATATAATGTAACGGTCGATTTCCCTGAAATGCCAGCTCCGAGAGCGATTTTAACAATGAATACGGGAAATAGCGGGGTCATTAGCTGGGGCTCAGTACCGTATGCTACAGAATATGAAGTATACGAATTAGTAAATGGAGAACCAACGTTAATTGGTACTACGACCAAAACCGGTTACTCTATTAAGGATTTATCACAAGGCAAACATGAATACACAGTCATCGCCAAATCCGACCGTTTCGGCAAATCAGCGTATTCTAATATAGTGGTGGCAGAAGTAACACCAGTACTGCCAGCACCAAAACCAAGTGCACCAGAAGTAAAAGGTGATTCTGTCCAACTTACTTGGGAACCTGTTCCAGAAGCAGACAAGTACAATGTTTACGAAGAAGTTGACGGAAAACCTGTTTTGGTAGGAACGACTACTGACCCAACCATTACAGTCGATACTCCAAAAGAAGATGGTACACACGAGTACCTAATCGTTCCAGTGACAAAAGATGGAGTAGAGTCTATTGACTATGCAACCGTTGAGGTGGAGATCGACAAACCTTCTGATGTTACAGCACCAGTTACGGTTGCTGACACCAACGAAAAGTGGTCAAAAGAGGATGTTTCCGTCACGCTTTCTGCAACAGATGATTTAAGCGGAGTCAAGAGCACCTACTATTCTATTAACCATTCAGAGTTCGTAGAAGGAACGCAGCTAGCAATCAATGAAGAAGGCGTTAACAGGGTTTCATTTTATAGTGTTGATAATGCTGGAAACATTGAAGAAGTTAAAACAGTAGATGTGAAAATTGACAAACAAGCACCTGAAACCATACTCAATGCAAGTGCTTATTGGTATAAAAACCATGAAGTTAAATTAGAATTAACAGCTGTTGATAATCTTTCTGGAGTAAAAGCAAGCTATTATTCCATTGATAACGCTGCTTTTACCGAAGGGCCAGCCTTCACAATTGATAAAGCAGGCATTCACACTGTTTCCTTCTATAGCGTTGACAATGTGGGAAATGTTGAGGAAGTAAAAACAGTTGAAGTGAAAATTGATAATCAAGCGCCAAAAACCACTGCCGATATAAAAGATCAAAGTTTGGTTGAATTAACAGCAGAGGATGATCTCTCTGGAGTTCTTACAACCTATTATTCCGTAAACGGTTCTGACTTTAAGGAAGGTACGAGCTTTGCGGTCGATCAAGCAGGAGTTAATACAGTTACTTTTTATAGTATCGACAAAGCTGGAAACTATGAAAAAAAGCAGACAATTGAAGTAGTAGTAGATAAAACGGCTCCAGTCACTGTAAGTAATGTTAAAGATCAATGGTACAACGAAACAGTGAATGTTGAGTTGACAGCAACTGACGACCTAAGCGGCGTAAAAACAACTTACTATTCAATCGATGGAGCTGAGTTAAGCGAAGGAACAAGCTTCCCAATTAAAACAGAAGGTACTCACAAGGTAACTTTTTACAGTGTCGATAACGCTGGTAATATTGAAGACCAGAACACAGTTGAGGTAAAAGTAGATAAAACTGCTCCGACAACTGTAAGTAATGTTGAGGATAAATGGTATTCAGATTCTGCAAATGTTGAACTGACAGCAACCGATGACCTAAGCGGAGTAAAAACAACCTACTATTCTATCGATAGTGCGGAGTTTAGCGAAGGTACAAGCGTATCTTTAGAAGAAGAAGGAGTTCACAAGCTTACTTTCTATAGTGTCGACAACGCTGGAAATATTGAAAATCAAAACACAGTAGAAGTAAAAGTAGATAAAACCGCTCCTACTACTGTAAGTAATGTCGAGGATCAATGGTACACAGAAGCAGTGAACGTTGAACTGACAGCAACTGATAACCTAAGTGGTGTAAAAACAACCTACTATTCTATCGACGGCGCTGAAAACAACGAGGGCACAAGCTTCACAATCGAAACAGAAGGCACACATAAGGTAACTTTTTACAGTGTCGATAACGCCGGTAATATTGAAGACAAAAACACAGTAGAAGTAAAAGTAGATAAAACCGCTCCAACTACTGTAAGTAATGTCAAGGGAAAATGGTATACAGATGCAGTGAATGTCGAGTTGACAGCAGCTGATGACCAAAGTGGAGTAAAAACGACTTATTATTCCATGGACGGATCTGAGTTCAAGGAAGGCACAACCTTTACTGTAGAACCAGAAGGCGTTCACAAGGTTACTTTTTACAGTGAAGACAAGGCCGGAAATATCGAGGACAAGCACACTGTCGAAATTAAAACAGATAAAACCGGTCCAGTCACAGTAAGTAATGTCGAGGATAAATGGTACACAGAAGATGTGAACGTTGAGCTTACAGCAAGTGATGAGTTAAGCGGTGTGAAAGCAACCTACCATTCTATCGATGGAGCTGTTCTCACCGAAGATACAAGCTTCTCAATAGCACCAGAAGGAATCCACACCCTGACTTTTAATAGTGTAGACAACGCGGGAAATGTCGAGACTATGCACACGGTTGAAGTAAAAGTGGATAAAACCGCACCAACAATCAAGGCAGATTTCCCAACTGAATATGCACTTGGATCAAGTTTAACCCTTAACTATAAAGCAACAGACAGTCTTTCAGGCATCAAAGAAAGCTTTGTTGAGGTTAATGGAGTCAAGAACACAACTGGAAAAATTACTTTTGACAAACCTGGCGTGAATACAATTAAAATAACAGCCATTGATAACGCGGGATTAAAGACAGTTGTGGAAAAGACAGTTGCTGTTTATATCCAAGCTACCATTGAAGTGACACCGAAAGTCATCAATGGTAACAAAGGGGACTTTACGGTTAGAGCGACATTACCTAAAGGATACAGCTTCGAAAAAGTCGACTTAGCAACAACTACTATTAATAATGTCAACGCTCTTAATGATAGCAAGGGCCTGGAAAACCAAGCGAAGAAAGGTCAATTTAAATTTGATCGTGAAGACTTTGTTTGGGATGACAAACAAGAACTATTAGTCTTCCGTGCGATGGTTGATGGTATCCTTGTTGTAGGCAGCACAACAGTTGATGTGATTAATAATCAAAAAAATAATGACAAAGACGATTGCAAGGATAAAAAAGTAGAGCAGCAAAAGGATAAAGACAAAGACGATTGCAAAGACAAAGACGATAAACAAAACAATACTAAAAAAGATAGCGATAATAACTTGTTTTCATGGTTAGAAGGCTTACTTAAAATGATGAATCATTAAAAAAAGAGGATGTCCCAAAAGCTTATCTTTTGGGACATCCTCTTTCATCTTTATTATGCAAGTGTACCGAAGAAATTATTTACACCTTTTACCCAATGATTATTTAACCCGGTTGGATCATTATCAGCGCCAACTGGTGCATATTTGGCACCGATTTTAGCGATTGTATCTACACCTTTATCCAAATAATTTTTACGCAAATTTCTTGCCATATCGAAAATACTTTCTTCTACTGAACCATACTGTCTGAGACCGTTTTTGCCCATCATGCCGGCGATATTATTTTTTTCATTAGTCGCCCGGGACGTGCCATTTCCTGATTCGTGCATAGCAATGGAGGCAAGCAGATTCGGATTAATATTATGTTGTCTACCAGCTTCGATAAACGTTTCTCCTAAATTTCTTAATTTGCCTTTTAGAGTCGAATTCAATTTCTCTAAAGAAGCGTCTGAAAACTCCAAGCTCGAACTACCTTCTAATAAATGTGAATAGTCCTTTATGTTAGCAAGGATTGGAGAGGTGTTAGCCAGAAAACTCCCATTTAAAAATTGTATTTGCGGAGGATTGGACGATTCTTTTTCAAGCAAAAAGGATTGTAAAATTGATTGAAAAAAATCGCTGCCTGGAATTTGCTGATTTGCACTAGTCAACTTTGGAAGATTGGTCGATATAGAAAGTAGAGCTATATTTTTAAACCAATCTGAAGATACGGGACCTATGCTCATAGTTTTAACGCTCCTGTATTATGACTTATTTTCTACTATTTTACACCTTTTCTAATATGAGGTAAATCCAATCGGAATACTTTGTTAAAATATTTTTATAAAATTCATCCTTTACTTGAAAGGAGTAACATTTGTGATTTCACCGGCCACACTGAATCCAAGTCAACTCAAAATATCAGAAAAAACAAGCAGTACTAAACCAGAAGAGCAAACAGCCGGCTCATTTTTGAAGATATTGAATGAGTTCAAACAAGAGGCGGGACAGGATTCATCTAACGAACTTATTGCCATAGTGAACTCATTGTATAAGACTATTCATGAGCAGCCCAATGAATCTATAACAATAGCAGGCACAGAAAATAACCAGCAAGAACAACCTGACGACGAGCAACAGACAAGAGATGATCTGCTGGCTTTTATCAGCCTCTTATTCAAACAAGACATTGATCCAAGCAGTCCAGCACTTAAACAATTAGAAACAGCCTTAGATAAAACGAAACAACAACAGGAAACCATCAGCTTTGAAAAAATAGCTAAACTGCTCGCGGAAGCGACTTTGCCAGCAAAGGACGGAAACCTAACTGTCCAAACAGGGAAGAAAGCGGTCGAGGATGATTTCAAACCTAGCTTTTCCTTGAAGCAAAGCGAGAATGGCCCAGCGCCTGATTTTGAATTTCAGCCAAAGTTTGAGGGAAAAGAAGTGGTTTTTCAATCGTTTCATTCTAACGGCACGGCTTCAGTTGCTAGTGAAGGGGAGCAGACCCCAATGCCGAAGGTGACTGTCCAACAGTTTTTCTCCGAGGTCATTGAGTTAGTCCAGAATCAAGCGAATCTCAAAAAGGCATCAGAGTTCATTGAAGCGAAATTTTCTTTAACCCCTGAAAAGCTTGGTGATATTGATGTGCAGTTGTCGATTCATAAAGGGCAAGTGACAGCCCACTTTTCAGCTGAAACACTTCTCGGTAAAGAATCATTAGAATCGCAGATTTCAATGCTGCGTTCGTCACTGCAGCAGCAAGGGCTTCAAGTCGATAAACTAGAGATATCCTTAAGCGGACAAGGGTTGCAGCATTCTTTTTCACAACAGGAAGAAAAATCGCGGCAAGAACAATCACAGCAGCGGTTTGCGAAAAAGAAAATCAATGTTGATGATTTTTATCAAACCCATTCGATGATTGATGACTACAAACACACTGGAACGCAAAACACGATCAATATACTCGCTTAAAAAGGGGATAGCAAGATGAACTCGATTAATTCCGTAAATATGACAACAGTGAACACAAAACAAACTAAGCAGCAGAACCAAATGGATAAAGACCTTTTCCTTCAAATCTTAACAACACAACTAAAAAACCAAGATCCAACTCAGCCAATGGAGGATCGCGAGATGATTACGCAAATGGCGCAATTTAGCACGCTGGAACAAATTTCAAACTTAAATCAAGCCTTTAATCAATTTATTAGTAGTCAACAGCTGGATATCAGCCGGTATTCGACGATGATTAACAAAGAAGTTTCCTGGGCCGATGAAGTAACAGGCCAGCCCGTAAGTGGTGTTGTCAAAGGAATTATCCAAAACAATAATCAGCTCTATTATCAAGTGAATGACCAGGATGTTCCTGTGGGAATGATTCATTCAGCTAAAGATATATCTACACAAAACTAAGTTAAATCAGGAGGGTAACTATATGCTACGTTCATTAAATTCAAGTGTATCGGGAATGAAAGGGTTCCAAAATAAATTAGATGTGATCGGTAACAATATTGCCAATGTGAATACGGTCGGATTCAAGAAAAGCCGGATTATGTTCCAAGATGTGCTCAGTCAAACGGTACGCAGCAGTTCAACTCCCAGTGGTAATTCAGGGGGAACCAATCCTGTCCAAATTGGCTTAGGTGTAAAAACAGCCTCAGTTGATACGATTCAGACACCGGGAAGTCCGACGACAACAAACCTTTCATCAGACTTATATATGGATGGGAATGGATTCTTCGTTGTTCAAACCGACAGCGGTTCGAAATATATGACAAGAGCAGGAAACTTTGACAGGGATGCGAATGGTGACCTCGTAACCCCGCAAGGATATAAAGTGCTAGGAATTACGGATACACCTAATCCTAACACCGTTGGTCCGATTAACATTGATTCCAATTTGTATGTTTCCTATACGATTGATTTTAATGGAGTAGTAAAAGGGATAGCGGCAAATGGGAACACAACGGATATTGCTACGATCGGTACTGCGCTTGTATCCAATCCTGCTGGGTTGAAAAAAGTCGGCGGATCGATGTATGAATTAACAGGGAATGCTGATCGTGAAACAAATATTGATAATCTAATCAGTAAGCGTCAAGATAATAATGCAGGCCAAATCGTCTCCGGCCAGCTTGAAATGTCCAATGTTGATCTCTCAGAAGAAATTACTGAAATGATTATTGCCCAGCGTGGTTTTCAAGCAAACGCCAAGGTTATTACTGTATCAGACTCTAT
Source organism: uncultured Bacillus sp. (assembly GCA_963530265.1). GTDB lineage: Bacteria > Bacillota > Bacilli > Bacillales > Cytobacillaceae > Neobacillus. The sequence goes on along the minus strand of CAUSCO010000028.1, from coordinate 41,093 downwards.
TTTAGAGGAACTTGTGAATTTAAAACGTTAATAGATTCATAGGGTTATTCAATTAACTCTAGACCATCATCAAATCGAAGTGTTAGTATTTAAAGGGAAAGTAGGAGTAGTCAACTTTCCCTTTAAATGATTTTACGGCGGTGAGGAAAACACAATGACACTATATGAAAACAGCAATGACGTAAAAGTATATGATTTTAAAAAAGCACTGCGGTTGTCAATGGAACAAGTGCGTGTTTTGACACGCATCCATGACAATTTTGCCTACCAGCTGGCGTCAGCCATTTCTACACAATTAAGGACAATTGTTCAAGTGGACGTGTTGTCTGTTAACCAAATGATTTATGAAGAATTCATTAAACAACTGCCACCCTTCACGATTTTGAATATTTTTGAGACCCCGGAAAAGGGCCGTATGATTATGGAATTAAAGTCGCAGATGGCTTTTGCGATTATTGATCGGTTATTAGGCGGCCGGGATCTGCCTGATTTCTCTGAAGAAAAAACAACGTTAACACAAATCGAAAATAAAATTCTTCAAAAATTATTTGAAGGCTTTGTGGGAAATTTACAAAAATCTTGGAAAGATTTAATGAATGTAAATTTGAAGGTGGTAGAAATTGAGACCAATCCACAGTTTTTGCAAGTAGCGATTCCCAATGAAACGGTTATTGTTATTGCCTTCAATATCAAAATCGGTGAATTAACGGAATTGATGCATATTTGCATTCCCTATATTATTTTAGAACCATTCCTGCCAAAATTATCATCCTATCAATTATTTTCAACCCGCAATAAAACCAATAGTCCCGAGGAATCAAATTTATTAAAATCAAAACTGCAAGAGCTTGAAATTCCTGTAATCGTTGAGTTAGGGCGTTCCAGTGTTACAATTGAAGAATTTTTAGCCTTGAATGTAGGCGATATCGTCCAGCTCGAACAGGTTTATGAGGAACCATTGAAAGCGATGGTTGGTAAAGACGTCAAATTTTTAGTAAAACCAGGTGTGAAAAAGACGCGCCTAGCAGCAGAAATCGAATCTGTTTTCGAAAAAGAGGGTAAAAAAGATGAGTCATGATGGGAAAATTTCAAAAGAAGAATTAGAAGCCTTATTAGGAGAAAAGGAAGAGGAAACCAAACCGTTTTTATTTAAGGATTTGGAAGAAAAACCCCTTAAGGAAGACACCGAGGAATCCGTTAATTTGAACCTCCTAATGGATATTAATTTAGAAATCGTTGTCGAATTAGGAAGAACTAAAAAGAAAATAAACGAAATCCTAGAGCTGTCTCAAGGTTCAATTATTGAATTGGATCGTGTGTCAGGAGAACCGGTTGATCTATTAATCAACGGAAAAGTAGTGGCCAAAGGGGAAGTCGTTGTCATTGATGAATATTTTGGTATCCGGGTAACGGAAATCGTCAATAAGACAATCAATTAAGTCTAATTTAATACATTGTTGATATGAAACAATTTTGTGGACCTTCAGGTACAAGATTGATGGAACGGGAAAAAGCAGACTTAGTGAAATCTACGTCTGCTTTTTAGGTTGAAATCGATGAAAGGGACGATGTAGAAAGGTTCTACGTAGGCTTTCAGGTTGAAAATTGATGAAAAATCCGAAGTAGAGAGGTTCTACGTAGGCTTTCAGGTTGAAAATCGATGAAAAACCCGAAGTAGAAAGGTTCTACGCAGGCTTTCAGGTTGAAAATCTATGAAAAACCCGAAGTAGAAAGGTTCTACGTAGGCTTTTAGATTGAAAATCGATGAAAAAAGATGTAGCGAGGTTCACTGTCTACATTCCTGATGGAAATCTGAGAAAATAAAATTTTATAAGATTCAACAAAGATACTTAATATAGCCCTTCTTTACGATAAACTCCCTCAACAAACGAGCCTATCCTGTCGTTAACCATAGTAGATACTTTAAAATGGTTCGGAGGGATGGCAGGATGATTACAAACAATCTTCGTTTTTCTGGTTTGGCATCAGGAATCGATACCGAAACACTTGTAAAAAAATTAATGGATGCGGAAAAGGCACAATTAAATAAAGTCTTACAAAATAAGACCAAGACGGAATGGAAAGTCGATGCCTATCGAGAAGTAAATACGAAATTTCTTGACCTGCGTACGTCGATGGAAAGTCTAAGATTGGAATCCACTTTTACCAAAAGTAAACTGACTTCATCGGATAGCAGTAAGGTAGATGTTACATTGTCAGGCGTACCTAGCAGAAGCGAGTACATTATTTCTTCAGCTAAGCCATATCAGCCAGGGACACCTTCCTCCGTAAAATTTGCTAGTACGAATTTAACGAGTGAAACAAGTGAATTGGGTGCAGGGAACGGGTTTCAGTTTAGCTTGAACGGAGAAACAATTGACCTGACGGCACAGGATTCGATTCGCAGCTCAATTACAAAAATTAATGCCTTAGCAGATAAAACAGGTGTAACAGCGAGCTATTCCAGCGGGGATCAGGCGATTATTTTTACATCAAAAGATGCGAACACAAATATTAATATTGCCAATCTATCAAACAGTAATAATGTTTTAAAACTAGCAGCTGGCACTGTCAGCGAGACACAAAATGACTTCCCGACAGGAAACGCCAGTGGGGCCACCGGAAATTCAGCTGTACAGGCAGTTAACGGTGAGGTAACCATTAACGGCACAACCCTGACGCTAAAGAATAATCAGCTAACCTATGACGGGATCACCTTTACCTTCAAATCCGAAATACCACCGGCAAGCAATGTCACAATTACGAAAAAAACAGATGTGGACGCGATCTTCGATAACATCAAGGGTTTTGTCGATAAATATAACGATACCATCAAGACCTTGCACGATAAGCTGGGGGAAAAAAAGAATAAAGACTTTGCTCCCTTGTTAGATGAACAAAAAACTGACATGAAAGACACACAAATTGAACAATGGGAAGAAAAGGCAAAGAGCGGGTTGTTGCAGAGTGACCGCATCATTTCATCTGCCTTAGATAAACTACGGACCACCCTATACTCGAATGTGAGTGATGTGGATCCAACAAAAATGAACAGCCAATTCGATTCACTAGCGGAAATTGGGATTACTTCCAGTTCCAATTACAAGGAGAATGGTAAGCTTGTGATTGATGAATCGAAGCTAAGAACAGCCTTAGAAAACAATATCAATGAAGTGTCGGCATTGTTTTCTAAAAAATATGATACAAAAAATTCGGCAAACAACACCGCAAATGATAAAGCAGAGTTCGCCAATAGCGGAATCGGCTGGAGACTGTATGACCAAATCAATGAGACGATGAAGGAAATCTCCAAAATCGCCGGTACCTCCAATGATGCCTATTTATCTAAAACCTTAAGCCAGATCGATACGCAAATCGATTCATGGGAGAAACGATTACAAACAAAAGAAGATTATTATTGGAAGCAATTCACGGCCATGGAGCAGGCGATTCAAAAAGCCAATAGCCAAAGCGGGTGGTTAACGCAGCAAATGGGCGGGGGTATGTAGTTTTGTATGAAGAAAAAGTGGCGATACTCCAAAGGTATTGCCAGCTGACAATGAAACTAGTAAACGAAATGAATACGCACGATGCAGGCCTAATCCAAGCCTTACTAGATGAGCGGCAAACATGCATCGAGAAAGTAAATCAATTGGATCAAAACGCGGGTGAGATCCTGATTAACTCAGCCATTACAGAACTGCTGCTGCGAATGGTCCCCTTGGAAGAAAACTTGAAAGAGAAGTTACAGGGAGAGCAGCAAAAGGTGTTAGCCAATCTACATGCATTAAAAAAGGAAAAAAAGATTAAACAATACGGGGAACAAGCCGGCGTTTCAAGTGGATTATTTTATGATAAAAGAAAATAGAGCAAAGGTGGACCAATATGTCTCTTAAAAATCCTTACCAAGCATATGAGAATAATCAGGTGCTATTTGCAAAAGGTGAAGAGTTGACACTGCTTTTATATAAAGGAGCCATTAAATTTATTGAGCAGGCTAAACTGGCAATCGAAAGAAACGATCTGCCGCGGGCAAACAATCGCATTATTAAAGCCCAGAACATCATTAGTGAATTAATGGTGACCCTCAATATGGATATCGAAATTTCAAAATCGCTACTCCTCCTTTATGACTATCTAAAGCAAAGATTAATCGAAGCGAATATGAAAAAAGAAGTGCAAACCTTAAATGAAGTCCAAGAAATGCTGGTAGAGCTACTAGGTACTTGGACCGAAGCCATGAAGGCTGCTAGACCTACTTAACAAGTAAAGTTTTTGTTAAGTAGGTCTTTTTTCGTTTTTTCCTTATTGTAATATGTGTAAGTGCATTGTAATATATTAATGTAGATGAAGATTCGACCATTATCACCAGAAAACGACAATTCTAATCCGATAATAGCAAACCTGGAGAAATCCAGCGACGCAAAGCTATAGGGGCTACCATCATTTTATGATTACGCCAGCCAGTTACCGAAGAGATATAGTTTATTTACTATGTACTATTCTTCGGAATAGTACTTTTTTTGTTTTTTAATGGAATAATTTACCATTAATCATGAGGAGGTTATGTATGCTGCAAAACATTACGGTCATAAATCAAGCATTAGATGCTTCGGTGTTAAGACACAATGCCATTTCCAATAACCTAGCAAATGTTAATACACCCAATTATAAGCCGCAAAAAGTAGTTTTTGAGGAATTGTTAAAAGGAGAACTTGCAAACTCTTCTTTTGAAGGAAGGCTGTCGAATGCCAAGCATTTTCCCATCGGTAATTCAGCATCTAGACCCTTTATTACTGAGCAGCCTGTAGTGATGCAAAATAATGGGAACGGCGTCGATGTCGATCATGAAATGACCGATTTAACGAAAAACTCGATTTGGTATCAAACACTAAGCTATCAGCTAGGTGAAGAATTTAATTTATTAAAAACAGCCATTAAGTCAAGGTAGGTGTATAGATATGTCAATGTTTCAGCCATTAAATATTAGTTCTTCCGCATTAACAGCGGGGCGTCTGAAAATGGATATTATATCCTCAAATATTGCCAATGCCACCACCACAAGAGGGAAATTGGTGAATGGGGAGTGGGTTCCATATCGAAGAAAGATGGTTGAGGTGGAGCCAAATGGGTCAGCACCGTTCAGCCAATATTTACACAACGAAATGGGCGCAAATGGTGTCAAGGTTACAAGGATTGTGGAAGATGAGACTCCTTTTAATCCTGTTTATGACCCAACCAATCCCGATGCAAATACTGATGGGTACGTCATGATGCCAAACGTTGATATCACCAAAGAAATGGTTGACCTAATGAGTGCCTCAAGAACATATGAAGCCAACGTGACAGCTTTTAATGTTGGAAAAACAATGTCGTTAAAAGCATTAGATATTGGTAGATAAGGAGTCTTGCATAATGAAAATTGATCAATTATTTACAAACCCATCTTTGTCATTAGCTAAGAATCAAACTGTCCATGCTGATTCACCTTCGAAAACTTCCTTTTCAGCGGCTTTAGGTGAAGCATTGCAGAGTGCCAATGCTACCATTGTCCAATCAGAGCAAATGTCTGAAAAAATTGCAACTGGTGAAATCAAGAATATACATGATGTCACGATTGCCGCACAAAAGGCACAGATTGCTCTCCAGTTAACCACCCAAGTAAGAGATAAAGTGGTGGAATCATATCAGGAAATCATGAGAATGCAGGTATAAGGAACTGCAATGAACTTTGATTAATGTCTAGCTCCAGTGTCGCTAAACGGGCACTTACGCTTTGAGAATGGCGGGGAATCTATGAAAAAAAGCTTCGTTGACTTGAAGGAAAAAATATCGCAGTTTTGGGCAAGTACCAGCAAGAAAAATAAAACCTTCTTCATTGGTACCTTTATTGCATTAATAGCCATTTTTTGCTTTGTTTTTTTCTTTTTGTTAAAGACAAATTATGTACCTCTATATTCAAATAGCTTAACTCAAAAGGAAATTGGTGAGATTAAAGGGGTGTTAGAAAAACAAGGTTTCACCGACTATAAAATCACAAATAATGGAACGCAAATCCTTGTTCCGCAAGAGTCCGCACCAGACCTGATTGTTAATTTGGCCTCAGAAGGACTTCCGAAAAGCGGCCCGATTAGTTTTTCAGAACAAACCCAGAACTTAAAGTTTGGGGTAACCCAACAGGAATTAGACGTCATTGAACGGGAAACAATTCAGAAGCAATTAGCCAACTTGATGACGAAGATAAGCGGGGTTAAAGGCGCTGAAGTGATGATTACCATGCCAAAGGACAGTGTGTTTATTCGAACAGAGCAGGAGGATAAAGCCAGTGCCTCCATCATTGTTGACTTAGAACCAGGAACTGAACTTGAACAAGGGCAAATCAAATCACTGTACTTCTTAACTTCTAAAAGTATCCCTAATCTACCACAGGAAAATATTGTCATTACTGATCAATATGGTCAGCTTTTAACACTACAGGATTCGACTGATGATGCTTCTTTTGCGGGGGTAGGAAGCTATGAAAGTCAAAGAAAAATTCAACAAAAAGTGGAGGCCGACATTCAGCGCAGTATCCAGCAGATGCTTGGGACGATGTTAGGGAAGGATAAAGTCTACGTTCAAACCTTTGCCAAGTTGAATTTTGATAAGGTCAAAACGCAGCAAACCCTAGTTGAGCCAGTTACAAAGGATAAAGACGGAAACGATCAAGGAATTGCGATCAGTGTGGAAGAAATATCCAAAACTTATAATGGTGAGGGTGCTCCACCCGCAGGCGGAGTGAGCGGCACAGGTCAATCAGATGTTGTTTCTCAATATGCTGGCTCAGGAACTGGACCAAGTAACTATGATGAAACACAGAAAAGGGTCAACTACGAAGTTAATCGAATTACAAAAGAGATCGTCCAAAGTCCCTATACCATCGATGATTTAACGATCAATGTCGGTGTCGAACCGCCTAACCCAAAAAATCCGGGATCGTTAACATCCGTAACGCAGGATAACATCCGAAATATCATCTCGAATGTCGTGCGGACGGCTATTGGCTCAGATACTGCGATCACAGATGCCGATATAAACAAACGCATCACCGTATTCCCAAGAGAGTTTACAGGAAAAACTACTACAGCCGTGCCAAAAGACACTGGGACACAAAAACAATCCTATTTGAATTATATCTTAATCGGACTTGCTGCTTTGGCAATACTTGTCGGAGGAATTCTTTTAGGAAGATGGATGAAACGGAAAAAGGATAAGGATCTTGATCCATTTTCGGAATACTTGGAAGTTAAAAACATTAATGAGTTTGAAGAAGATATATCGAAAAAGACGACCGTCCAAAATGAAATTAATCAATTAGCAGGGAAAAATACAGAAGAATTCGTTGATCTATTGCGCTACTGGTTAAAGGAAGAAAAGGAGGGATAATATGCGCAAGCTAACGGGGCTTCAAAAAGTGGCCATCCTTTTGGTTTCTTTAGGAAAAGAAGGATCATCGACCATCTATAAACATTTAAAAGAAGACGAAGTGGAATTATTAACGAAAGAAATTGCCAATCTTCAATGGATTGATTCAAAAGTGAAAGAAGAAGTGTTAGATGAATTTTATAAGATGGCAACGGAACGGAACGTTGTTTCCAAGGGTGGCGAACATTTTGCTAAGGATTTATTAGCACTTTCATTTGGTGAAGAAAAGGCAAAAGAAATGCTTAACCGCACGACTGAAAAAAATCAAAGAAAGCCTTTCTACTTTGCCCATAGAGCCGAACCTGTTCAGATTTTAAACCTTTTGCAATATGAAAATACGCAAACGATTGCTCTTGTATTATCGTATTTGGATTCACAGAAAGCATCGGCCATCCTTTCTTCTTTTCCGGCAGAAAAGCAAACCGATATTGCCACGAAGGTTGCGCTGATGGATACGGTGTCACCGGAAGTCATTCGTCAGGTGGAAGAAGTTCTGCAGGAAAAACTAGCAACCACATCCGCGCAAGATTACACAGTAAACAATGGAATTGATAACATTGTTAATATTTTAACAAGTGTGGACCGTGGTACGGAAAAACATATTTTAGAAGCCTTATCGGAACAAAGTCCAAACTTAGCAGAGGAAATCAAAGGAAAGATGTTTGTCTTTGAAGATATTGCCCTATTAGATCACCATTCGATCCAACGGATTCTCCGCGATGTTGACAGTGAAGACTTGTATTTAGCTTTAAAAATTGCCAGCGAGGATTTAAAAGATGTTATTTATAAAAACATCTCAAAAAGACGGGCGGAATTACTTGAAGAACAAGGGAAATATGATAAGCCTGTCCGGCTGAAAGAAGCAGAGGAAGCACAGGGCCGTATTGTTAGAATCGTCCGGAAGTTGGAAGAAGAGGGCTCCATTATGATTGAGAGAAGAGGCGGAGAGGCCATTGTCATCTAAGATTTTTAAATCAACATCGATCCCACCGGTCATTGACTCTAAATTGTTTTTAGCGATAAAAAAAAGAAACGTTGATTCCGCTCATTCGATTGAATTAAATCAATCTGCGGAGGAACTTTTGCAAAATGCAAAACTGCAAGCTGCTTCTATTTTGAAATCAGCGAATGAACAGCAATTACTTGAAAAAGAAAAAGCGGCAGCAGAGCTTGAGAGCTGGAAACGTGTCGAGCATGAAAAAGTAATAGGAGAACTTGAAGACATCAAACAGAAAGGCTGGAATGAAGGATATGATCACGGGATGCAGGAGGCAGTGAGTGAATACACCTCCAAAATCCAGTTGGCACAAGTGATTTTAGATAAAGCCTATAAAGAGAAACAGGAAATTATCAAGGAAGCGGAACCGTTTGTCATTCAATTATCAGTGGAAATCGCCTCGAAAATTATTCAAAAGGAATTAGAAACAAAACCAGAAGTGCTGATTGAGATGATTAAACAAAATCTGGTCTATTCCAATGAACGCTCGATGATTTCGATTTGTGTCAGTCCAGACGATTTTTCCTTCGTCCAAAATCAACGGAATCAACTACTAGAATCGTTGGAGGGCCAAATCGAAGTGAAAATTTTACCTGAACACTCCATTGAAAAAGGCGGTTGTGTGATTCGGACTTCATATGGAAGTATTGACGCCCGGATTGATGTACAGCTAAAAGAAATTAAGCAGGCACTGCTGAAAACCTTACAGGATGATACGTATGAAGAACATGCTGGAGATTGATAAATATTTGCAAACACTGCAAACAATAAACCCAATCAAGATCAATGGAAAAGTCACACAAGTCATCGGTTTGACGATTGAGTCACAAGGTCCAGATGTAAAGATGGGTGATGTCTGTCAAATCTATCCTTCTAGTCATGAACCCCCATTAGAGGCAGAGGTGGTCGGCTTTAAAGGGAATCGAGTCCTGTTAATGCCATTAGGTGAAATGGTTTCGATCGGACCTGGCTGTGAGGTGGTTGCTACAGGGAAACCGTTGACCGTAAAAGTAGGTATGGAGCTATTAGGGAAGGTATTAGATGGTTTAGGCAAACCGATGGATGAAAGTCCGCTGCCTTCTGGGTTAATAGAAGTAATTACAAACAATAACCCGCCGAACCCATTGAAACGGCCTCGCATTCATCAGCCCCTGAATGTGGGTGTCCGAGCGATGGATGGGCTGTTAACAATCGGCAGAGGGCAGCGAGTCGGAATTTTCGCTGGGAGCGGCGTTGGGAAAAGTACGCTGTTAGGGATGATTGCACGAAACACGAGTGCTGATGTCAATGTAATTGGATTGATTGGAGAACGTGGACGAGAAGTGCTTGATTTTATCGAGAGAGACTTAGGAAAAGAAGGGTTGGAAAAATCGGTGGTCGTGGTGGCTACAAGTGATCAGCCTGCTTTAGTCAGGATCAAGGGAGCGATTATCGCCACAACGATTGCTGAATTTTTTCGAGATCAGGGCTTAAGTGTCAATTTGATGATTGATTCAGTTACGCGGTACGCGATGGCTCAAAGAGAAATTGGACTTGCTATCGGCGAACCGCCTACCACAAAAGGATATACCCCGTCGGTATTTGCCATGTTGCCGAAGTTGTTAGAAAGGGCTGGTACAGGCCCAAAGGGGGAAATCACCGCCTTTTATACAGTCTTAGTGGACGGCGATGATATGAATGAACCGATTGCCGATACCGTAAGAGGGATTTTGGATGGGCACATTGTGTTAGATCGAAAATTAGCACAGCTTGGGCACTTCCCATCGATAAACATTTTAAATAGCGTCAGCCGGGTTATGAAAGACATTGCTACTCCGGAACACCTTCATGCGGCTGAGAAAATCAAGCAGTATATGGCGGTCTATCAAGAAGCTGAAGACTTAATCAAAATTGGTGCCTATAAACAGGGGACGAACCCAGAAATTGATTTATCCATTAAGTATAAGGGCTGGATTGACAACTTCTTAAAACAAGGAGTAAACGAACCATCCCATTTAGAAGCTTCCATACAAACAATGATTCAACAATTTGGGGAGATGGTTAAATGAGTTTCCAATTTCGATTTGAAAAAATCGTAACGATGAAGGAAAAAGAAACAGAATCTGCTTTTCATGAAATGAATGTCTTTAAAAGAATGAAAGAAACAGCCGAACATCATTTACTAGATTTGGTTGAAAAGAAGGATCGATATGTAAGAGACTACCAAAACTTGATGCGCCTATCTATTAGTGTGACGGATATACAGGAAAGAGAGCAATATATCCATTTTCTTAATAAGCAAATTGAAAAGAGTAAAAAAAAGGTCAGCGAACTTACCCAAGAGTTTAACGTAAAAAAGAATCATTTACTGGTTAAAAACCAAGAAGAAAAAATGTGGACAACTTGGCGGGAAAAGTCCTTAGACGAATATACTGCAAAAATAAACAGAGAAGAACAAAATCAATTAGATGAGATGGCGGTACTCCGTCACTTTTATAATAAAAACTAGCAATCTGACTAAAAAGGAAAGAGTGCGAATGAAACATGAATGATAAGCCAACAAAAAGGATTCAAACGGTCCAATTTGCCCCGTTAGCGGATGAAGTAAAATCATCCAACACGAGTAAAGAATTAAACTCGATTGATGATGTGAATCTCCAATTAATTGTCGAACTAGGTAAAACAAATATGAAGGTCAAGGACATTCTGAAAATTAAACCAGGTGTGATTATATCAGTAGATAAGCTAGCAGGGGAACATGTGGATGTTGTTATTAACGGATCTGCAGTAGCCGAAGCAGAAGTGGTCGTCGTCGATGAAAAATTTGCGATTCGCATCACGGATATCGTCTCAAAGCAAGAACGCGAAGACAGAATGAACGATTAGAGGTGTGAGGCATTGAAGACCATTCATATAGGAAAAAAAATTACCCTCGCATTGGTGACGATGTTCCTGTTAGCTTCATTTCATCATCATCAAGTAGCCTTTGCTCAAGAAGGCAGTACCGTTTATGATGCCTATCAAACCAATAAAGAGCAAAAAAGTACAGATGGGACGATGGGGACACCATCTGTAAAAGAAACGAATTCGCTTGTACCTCAAGTGTTGAAATTTATTTTTTCATTTGCTGCCATTATTATTCTATTACTCTTGTGTTTAAAATTCTTGAAAGCCAAGTCGAAACACATTCCTACGCAAGGTCCATTTTATGCAATGGGTGGTCATGCCTTAGGCGGTAATCGTTCCCTGCAATTAATGATGATTGGAAAGACCTTATATATTTTAGGAGTCGGTAATGAAGTCCAGCTTCTTCGAACGATTGAACCTGGAGAAGAACAAGATTCCATTTTACAATCTCTCGTAGAAGAAACGGAAAGAAAACAAAAGCCAAAACTTTTTTCATTTAAAAAGAAACAGACCTCGGATTGGGAACAAACGTTGATTACACAAATGAATCAAGTTCATTCATCTAGTATTCCAATCAACAAGTTAAAAGACTAACAAAAATGGCGGGAATTCAGTTGCTAAAAAAAATATGTGTATTATTACCACTTCTACTTTTAAGTTTTCATGGAGTGAGTCATGCGGCCTTAGACGTCTCCATACCTGGCGTCAATTTGAGTTCTGAACCAGCAGGCACAGCCACCTCCATAAAAATTATGCTTCTCTTAACGATCCTTTCGGTAGCGCCAGCCATTCTGCTGCTGATGACTTCATTTACGAGAATTGTGATTGTTTTATCGTTTGTTCGGACCTCGTTAGGCACACAGCAAATGCCGCCTAACCAAGTCATCATTGGGCTGTCCCTGTTCCTTACCATGTTTATCATGGGGCCAGTTGTTTCCGATATCCATAAGGATGCCTATCAGCCGTTTATGGATGGGAAATTAACACAGGAACAAGCTTTTGATACGGCTAGTAAGCCGATTAAGGAATTTATGGCTAAACACACCAGGGAAAAAGACTTAAATTTATTTCTCGATTATTCCAAGCAGAAAAAGCCAAAAACAATTGACGATATTCCGTTGCATGTGTTAGTTCCTGCCTATTCGATCAGCGAGTTAAAAACCGCTTTTCAAATGGGATTTATGATTTTTCTCCCATTTTTAATCATTGATATGATTGTCTCCAGCATTTTAATGGCGATGGGCATGATGATGCTGCCGCCTGTGCTGATTAGCTTGCCATTTAAAATTTTGCTATTTATTTTAGTCGATGGCTGGCATTTAATCGTAAAATCCTTGCTCACCAGCTTTTAAATAAGAGAGGTACATCATGACACCGGAAATGGTTATCGAAATATCGAAGCAAAGCATTTATATCACAGGTCTTGTCGCAGGACCCATATTAATCCTTGCGTTAGCAGTGGGCTTAATTATTAGTATCTTTCAATCTGTTACTCAAATTCAAGAGCAAACGCTCGTGTTCGTACCGAAAATTATCGCTGTTTTCATCGGTTTGTTGGTGTTTGGGCCGTGGATGTTAAGGCAGTTATTAAACTATACGGAAAACATCTTTGGCAATCTGTCACAGTTTGTAGGGTAACGGCCGTGATGGACTGGTTAAATGAATTACCTGTGTTTCTATTGATTTTGGTTCGAATCGCTTGTTTTTTTATGACGGTGCCCATTTTTATGTCGAGGTCGATTCCAGCCCCATTTAAAATAGGACTCTCGTTTTTTCTGGCTGTCATCGTCACTATTTCCAACGAGCAACATGAGATTTCGGCATTTTCTGCTGCCTACCTGATCTTAATAATGAAGGAATCAATCATTGGATTAGGATTGGGCTTCATTGCTTCGCTCCTGTTTTACGCGATTCAACTAGCGGGAACCCTCATTGATTTGCAAAGCGGTTTTGCGATGGGAGCAGTGTTCGACCCACAATCCGGAACAAACGTTAATTTAACAGGAAGGTTAAAAAACGCATTAGCGACGCTGTTTCTGTTTTCGCTGGACGGTCATCATCTCCTTATCCAGGGTGTGCTCGAAAGCTACCAATGGATTCCGGTGGATGCGCTTGTGCCGGCACTAATTGACGGCAGAATCTCAACGCTTTTACTTGAAACCTTTAAAAGCTCTTTTGTGATTGCCTTTTTATTAGCGGCACCGATTGTGTTTACGTTATTTTTGGTTGATTTGGTGCTCGGCATCATCGGAAAAACGTCACCGCAAATCAATTTGATGGTAGTGGGCTTTTCAGTAAAAATTGGTGTGTACTATCTCGTTTTACTTTTAGCACTCCCTGGTTTTTTCCTGCAGCTTCATCGGTTGTTTGCCAATATGTTTGATGCTGTCAGTCAAATGATTCGTATGATGGGAGCATCTATATGAGGGTAAGTCGTCCATTTTTACTTCAATTAGATTTACAATTTTTTGCTGGTGAGAAAACTGAAAAAGCGACACCCCAGAAAAGAAGGGAAGCTAGGAAAAAGGGTCAAGTAGCCAAAAGTATCGAGGTATCCTCTTCCTTGATGCTGCTATCATTTTTTCTATTTCTCCTCGTTTATGGAAAATATTTTGCGATGAACATTCTCGGCTTGTTTCAAGATTTTTTTTCTTCCTATTTATTATTGGATTTAACCGAATCGAGTACACAAAAATTGTTCGTTGATGTAACGGTCCTCACGATTCAAATTGTTTTGCCGATTCTAGCAGTCTTGTTTGTTGTCGGCCTATTGGCAAATTATCTGCAGATTGGCTTTTTATTGACAACAGCAAATTTAAAATTTGATTTTAAAAAAATTAATCCGCTTGAAGGGGCGAAACGTATTTTTTCGATGAGGTCGCTTGTGGATCTGCTTAAAAATGTGTTGAAAATAGTTTTGATTGGCTGGACCGCCTACTTCTTATTAAAAAAGGACATAGCGACCTTTTTGCACCTTTCCCAAATGGGTATTACGCAAATCATAGAATTTGTCTTTCAAGTCATCATCAAAATTGGCGTGTCTACCTCTGTTGTATATGCTGTATTAGGGGCAGCCGATTTCCTCTATCAAAAATATGATCATGAAAAGAAAATGAAGATGTCTTTACAAGAAATTAAGGATGAGTATAAAAAAAGCGAGGGCGACCCCAAGGTCAAAGGGAAAATTAAAGAGATGCAAAGAGCCATGTCGCTTAACCGAATGATATCCGATGTTCCAAACGCCGATGTGATCATCACAAATCCAACCCACTTTGCCATTGCCATTGCCTATGATCCCAATGATTCCAAAGCGCCGGTCGTCCTCGCTAAGGGTGTTGACTTTATGGCGCAGAAGATTAAAGAAATTGGAAAAGAAAATGGTGTCATATTAACTGAAAATAGGGCATTAGCCCGGGCACTATATGCAAATGTGGAGATTGGTCAGGAGATACCTGAAGAATTGTTTAAAGCTGTGGCTGAGATCCTCGCCTATGTTTATCGCTTAAAGGGAAAATTTTAAGTCTTTCAAGAAATAAGGTGGAAAAATGAAGTTCAAAGAACTTTCGGTATTACTTGCTGTTTTACTCATCGTTGTCATGATGGTCATCCCATTGCCTACGATTCTATTAGATATTTTACTGATCATAAATATCTCTTTATCCATCACGATTTTGCTAGTAGGAATGAATACAAAGGAACCTTTAGATTTCTCCATTTTTCCGTCTTTATTGCTGATAACGACACTCTTTCGGTTAGCGTTAAATGTATCAACGACTCGTTCCATCCTTTCACACGGGGATGCCGGCCATGTTGTGGCAACCTTTGGGGAGTTCGTCATCGGCGGAAATCCTGTCATTGGGTTTATCATCTTTTTAATCCTCGTGATTATTCAATTCCTTGTCATTACGAAGGGTTCAGAGCGGGTTGCCGAAGTGGCCGCCCGGTTTACCTTAGATGCCATGCCAGGGAAGCAAATGAGTATCGACGCTGATTTAAATGCAGGGATGATTAGCGAAAAAGATGCTCGGGCCCGCAGGGAAAAAGTATCGCATGAAGCTGATTTTTACGGTGCCATGGACGGGGCCAGTAAGTTCGTCAAAGGCGATGCCATTGCCGGGATCATTATTTTGTTCATCAATGTCATCGGCGGTTTCATCATTGGAATGACCATGATGGGAATGGATTTTGCTTCGGCAGCCAATACCTTTACCTTGCTGTCTGTCGGTGATGGACTGGTGAGCCAAATACCAGCGCTGTTAATTTCAACCGCCACAGGAATCATCGTGACAAGGGCCGCTTCTGATGGGAGCCTTGGTGATGACCTGACGCGGCAATTGTTTGCCTATCCCAAGTTGATTTATATAGTGGCCGGCTGTATTGCCTTATTCGGATTGGTTACGCCGATTGGCATTTTGTTAACGTGGAGTATTGCTGGTTTGTTAGTGTTTGCTGCCTATAAAATGCAAAAGGCAAAAGAAAAAGAAGCCTTAGAATTGGAAGAGATCCCGGAACTGTCCAGCGAAGAAGGAAATAGTCCGGAGAATGTCCTGAACCTGCTGCAAGTTGATTCACTCGAATTCGAATTTGGTTTAGGCCTCATCCCATTAGCCGATGCCTCACAGGGCGGGGATATACTAGACCGGGTCATCGCAATCAGAAAACAAATCGCTTTAGAATTAGGGTTAGTCATCCCGATTATCCGGATTCGCGATAATGTTAATTTAGAGTCCAATGAATACGTGATTAAGTTAAAAGGCAATGAAATCGCCAAAGGAGAAATTTTCCTCAATCACTACCTGATGTTAGCACCGGAAGAGGAAGAACATGGGATTATCGGGATTGAAACGGTCGAACCAACCTTTGGTCTGCCCGCTTTATGGATTAATGATGAAATGAAACGAAAAGCAGAAATTTATGGCTATACCGTGGTCGATGCAACGAGCGTCATCACCACCCATCTAGCTGAGACAATCAAACGGTATGCGCACGAGATTTTAGGCAGGGAAGAAACGAAGCAATTGATCGACAAGGTGAAGGAAACGTCGCCTTCGATTGTAGAAGAGTTAGTTCCATCCTTGTTATCAGTGGGGCAGATTCAAAAAGTATTACAAAAACTCCTAAAAGAAAAAATATCGATTCGAAACCTGTCCGTCATCCTTGAAACACTTGCCGATTGGGCAGTTTTTACGAAAAATCCTGATTATTTGACCGAGTATGTGAGACAAAGCTTATCAAGGCAAATTACCCAGCAATTAACGGTGGGTAAAATGATTCAAGTGATTACGGTCAATGCCCAGGTTGAAAAAATTATTAGCGAAAACCTTCAAGAAACGGAACAAGGGATCTATCTAACGTTAGATCCACCAACGATTCAGCAATTGGTCATGTACTTAAATGATACGATTCAGCAGGTAGTGAAGGTAGGAATTCAGCCGATTATCATGACATCACCGACGATTCGGATGTATGTGAAGCAAATTGTCGAACGCATTAACGATGATATTCCTGTCATTTCGTTTAACGAATTGGAATCTGATGTGGAAGTCCAAAATATCGGTGTCGTTCATTTTCAAGATGGAGTGGTTACTGCATGAAAATTAAAAGATATATCGTTAATTCCATCCCGCAAGCGATTCAGCAGATTCGCTTAGAATTAGGCGAAAATGCGGTCATCCTCAATACGAAGGAAACAAAAACTGGGGGATTTCTAGGGTTGTTTCAAAGGAAACAGCTTGAAGTGATTGCTGCCTCGGAGACAGCGGAACCGAAGGACGAAACGCCGTCATTGCCTAAAGAGACTCATCAGGAAACAGGAGAGACAGAAGTCCTGCAGCGCTTAAATCAGATGGAGCAGCTACTTGGAGATTTTATAAAAAAACAAAATCATTCGGAGCCGCAAACACCATCTATCTTAGGGAAATGGATAAAACGGCTAGAGGAACAAGAGATCGAGCAAGAAGTGATTCAATACATTGTGAAAAAGATTATGGCTCAACACCCTTTAATTGAGCAGGAGTCAGAGCAGCAAGTAGCTGAAATAGTCTTAAATACCTTAACGAAGCTGTTTCAGGACGGCATCGCACAAGAGGGGTTAGATCCTAATGCGACGCTGATTACCTTGATTGGTCCGACGGGTGTTGGCAAAACGACAACAATCGCCAAGCTCGCTTCCAGGCAGGTGTTATTTCAGCGGAAAAAGGTTGGGTTTTTAACAGCGGATACCTTTCGGATTGCTGCGATTGAGCAGCTAAAAACGTATGCCACCATTTTAAATATCCCGATTGAGGTGGTTGAGAGCCCTGATCAGTTAAAACAATCACTGATGAACTTAAAGAATTGCCAAATGATTTTTATGGATAGCGCGGGTAGAAATTACCTAGAAGAGGAATTTATCGAGGAAATCAATGAGTTTCTTTCCCAAGCCTTAAAGCAAGAAAATCACTTGGTTCTCAGTATGACCTCCAGGTGGAAGGATATGAAACAAATTGTGGAAAAAATGAAATCAGTTCAGATTGATCGAGTGATTCTAACAAAGTGGGATGAAAGCACCTGTTACGGGGCCGCACTTAATCTCGTGTATCACTATCCCTATCCATTATCGTTTATTAGTTTGGGACAAGGTGTCCCCGAAGACATCATGCTGGCAGAACCAGAATACATGGCTAAAAAGATAGTGGGAGTCGATGAAGATGAAGCAGGATCAAGCACAAAAATTGAGAGAACTCTATCAGCATTTTAATCCTAACAGCCAAGAAGAATTCACTCCTCGCAGTCAAGAGAAAATGACAAAGGCGGTCTCGATTACAAGTGGAAAGGGCGGTGTTGGCAAATCTAATTTTGCCTTAAACTTTGCCCTTAGCCTGATTGAATCCGGACAAAAGGTGGTCTTGATTGATCTAGATATCGGCATGGCCAACCTGGAAATCTTATTAGGAATGAATCCAAAACACCATCTTATTGATATGGTGAATGATAAAGGAAGCATTTGGGACGTGATTGAAAAAGGACCAAACGGATTAGAGCTCATCTCCGGGGGGAGCAGCTTTAGTGAAATTGTAGATTTAAGTAATCATGATACCGATTATTTATTTTCAGAGCTTGGAAAACTGCAGGGATATGCCGATATTGTTTTGTTTGATACAGGGGCGGGTCTGTCGAAGGAATCGCAGCGGTGTCACTTAGCAGCAGATGAAATTATTCTGGTTACCACACCTGAACCAACAGCGATCACCGATGCCTATTCCGTTATTAAAATATTACATCACCAAGATGCCAATCTCCATGTCCGGTTGGTGGTAAATCGGGTCGCTAACTCCAAAGAAGGAATGGCGATTGCCAATCGAGTCCGCATGGTGACAAAAAAATTTTTAGAAAAAGAGATTGATATTCTTGGATTTATTCCTAATGATTCGTTTGTGTTTCAATCCGTTTTGGAACAAACGCCTTTTTTATTGAGATATCCCAAATCTCAAGCCGCAAAATGGATGAAGGATATCGCCAAGATCTATTTGAATGTTGAGACTAAAAATACCCATATTAACGGGATCAAAGGGTTTATCCAGAAGATTTCTCATTTTGTTAAAAATTAGCCAGTAGCCACGTGTCACAACTAAAGGAGGGGGAACGAAACTTTGAGTCAACTGTTGGAAGAAAATTTGTTTGATCAATATCTGCCATTGGTTCATAAAATCGTTAAACAAATAAAGAGAAATCTTCCGCAGCATGTGGAAGAAGACGAACTGATGTCTTTTGGGATGATGGGCTTATTAGATGCCTTTCGAAAATACGACAAAAAAGAAAATGTAAAGTTTGAAACCTATGCTACCCAAAGAATACGCGGAGAGATTTATGATGGGCTCCGCCGGCTCGACCCCCTTCCGAGAACGTTAAGAAAAAAGGAAAAAGAAGTACGGCATGCTTATCAATTTTTAGAACAAAAGCTGTTTAGAAAGCCTAGCATCAACGAAGTGAGTGATTACCTGCATATTAGCGAAGCAGAATGTAAGGAAATTATCGCACAGGCTTCTTTTGAAAAACAAGAGTCGTTAAACGAACCAATCGAGCATGGTGGTGAGAGTCAATTAAAGATGGAATTAATCGCAGATCTTTCCATTGTCGAACAATCGACGATAGTGGAAGAGAAGGAGCGTAAAAAACGTTTAATGTCCCTAATCGATGAGCTGCCAGAGAGAGAGAAACTTATCCTTTCACTTATTTATTATGAAAATTTAAGTATGAGTGAAGTGGGAGAAATTTTAGGACTTCATAAATCAAGAATATCCCAGCTTCATTCAAAGATTCTAAAAAAATTGAAAAAAGTTTTGGAAAAGGAACTGATATAAAGATCGGAGGATGTCTCGTTTTGGAGATATCCTTCTTTTTGTATGTAAAATAGGTCGACGGTCATAGGGAAAATGTCGTTACTTATAAAGTATATAAATTCAATAGCCATCATCAGTATTGTGGAATTTTTATGAATAATTAAGGGGTATAGGGCAATGACAATTAAATGGTTGCATGTAAAATCCGCTAAACAGAAAGTGACAAATCCTATTCATCAAACGTCCCATCAAATCAACATCAAGTATCCGTTTGAATCCGAGATGACGTTGATTAATCCGCAAGAAATAAAAGTCGAAACGGAAAATGCTGTCGTATGTATTGAGAACATTGGACCAGGCGGGTTAAGGTTTTTATCTAATCTACCATTAGTGGAGGATCAAGAGATTATTTATTCGTTAGAATCTGCCATTCTTGAGGAAAAAGTTCACCTCCCTGGGGATATTATTTGGAGTGAAGAATTGTCTGCTGGTTTATATCAATATGGTGTTCAGTTTCATGTGCCAGAAAACTCCCGTACTTTTGTTAATGATCTCCTAAATGACTATTCTGAGAAATATTTTAGCCGAATGGAATAGTACAAGGTCAATTCAAAATTGGTTGAAGTCTTTTGTATTTTTTTGACATGATATTTGATAAGATAGATGTAGTTTGTGCTCAAAAAAGGAGAGATTCAATCAATGGCAATTTTAGTAACAGGCGGTGCTGGATATATTGGCAGTCATACATGTGTAGAACTCCTTAATGCCGGCCAGGAAGTTATCATCCTTGATAATTATTCAAACAGTAAACCTGAATCCTTACGTAGGGTAAAAGAGATAACAGGGAAAGACTTTTTGTTCTACGAGGTTGATTTGCTAGACCGAGATGGTGTAGAAGGCGTATTTGCTGAAAACCAGATTGAGGCAGTTATTCATTTTGCCGGTTTAAAGGCGGTTGGCGAATCGGTAGCGATTCCGCTTCAATATTATCATAATAATATTACCGGGACGCTTATTCTGTGTGACGTGATGAAAAAATATGATGTGAAAAATATTGTATTTAGTTCTTCAGCAACTGTGTACGGTATGCCTGAAAGAGTGCCAATCTCAGAAGATTTTCCACTTAGTGCTACCAATCCATATGGCCGGACCAAGCTTTTTATTGAGGGGATTTTAAGAGATCTATATGTTGCTGATAATAGCTGGAGTATTGCATTGCTCCGTTATTTCAATCCGATTGGTGCCCATGAAAGCGGCAGGATTGGTGAGGATCCAAACGGGATTCCCAATAATTTAATGCCGTTTATTACTCAGGTAGCCGTAGGGAAATTAAAAGAATTACAAGTGTTTGGTAGTGATTACCCAACGGTTGATGGTTCGGGTGTAAGGGATTATATTCATGTCGTCGATCTTGCCTTAGGTCATTTAAAAGCACTCGAGAAAGTCAAGTCCACTCACGGTGTGGAGGCCTATAATCTAGGAACCGGGACAGGTTATAGTGTATTAGAGATTGTATCGGCTTTTGAAAAGGCTGCTGACGTAAAAATTCCTTATAAGATTGTCGACAGACGACCAGGAGATATTGCCATCTGCTATGCAGATCCTTCTAAAGCGAAAAATGAATTAGGCTGGGCAGCTTCAAGGGGAATTGCGGAAATGTGCCAAGATTCTTGGAACTGGCAGAGAAATAATCCGAACGGGTATGAAACAGACTCACATTCAACTAATTAGGAGATACGCTCAATCCAAAAGGAAAGAAATTCATTCAAACAAATCCCAGATGATGGTCATCATCTGGGATTTGTTTTTTAAAGTGATTCAGCTTTTGCAGAATGGCTGTCTGCATAAACGCCTTTTGATTCAATAAAGTGTTTGATTCGTTTTAAAGCTTCTTGCAGCTCCTCCATGGAAGTTGCATAAGAAATACGGATATAGCCTTCGCCGCTTTCGCCGAATACATGGCCGGGAACAACAGCGACATTTTCCTTCATCAACAGTTCCTCGGCAAATTGTTCGGAACGTAACCCGGTAGATCGGATCGAAGGAAATACGTAAAAAGCACCGCCGGGAGTATGACATTCCAGCCCCATTTGATTTAGTGTTTGCACGACATAATTGCGTCTGCGACGATAGCTGTTCCGCATTGATTCTACTTCATGGTAGGTGTTGCGAAGTGCTTCAATCGCACCATGCTGGAGCATATGCGGTGCACACATCGTTGTATATTGGTGGATTTTTAACATAACCTCCACAAATTCTCTTGGAGCGGCAAGGAAGCCTAATCTCCAGCCGGTCATCGCAAAGCCTTTGGAAAAACCATTAATGAGGATGGTTCGTTCATACATTCCCTCAATTGAAGAAATGCTAGTAAACTCTTCATCATAGGAAAGTTCTGCGTAAATTTCGTCCGAAACAACAAGCAAATCGTGCTTCTTGATGACTTCTGTAATTTCAATGAGATCGTCTTTAGTTAACATACTTCCTGTCGGATTGTTTGGTGAACACAACAATATCGCTTTTGTTTTATCGGTAATCGCTGCTTCAATTTGTTCGGCAGTTACTTTAAAGCCATTTTCCGGTGAAGTGGCAACAGGAATAGGTGTCCCGCCTGCACAGGCAACTAATGGTCCATAGGAGACGAAGGCCGGTTCAACGATTAAGACTTCCTCACCTTGGTTTAAAATGGCACGAAAGGCGAGATCGATGGCCTGGCTTGCTCCGATTGTCACAATAATTTGATTTTTCGGGTCATACTTAACCCCAAATCTCCTACATAAATAGAACGTTACTTCTTCTCTTAATTCGAACAGTCCGGCATTTGCCGTATAGGATGTAAAGCCTTGCTCGATCGATAGGATCGTTGCTTCGCGTATGCTCCATGGTGTGATGAAATCTGGTTCACCAACGCCAAGCGAGATTACGTTTTCCATACTGGCTGCCAAATCAAAAAACTTCCTAATCCCAGAAGGCTGCAGTTCTTTTGCTGTTTTCGAAAGGTAGTGACTAATCTCGTGTTTCATGGTGTAACCACCATCCTGCGGTCTTTATCGTCTGTATCACTCTTAAAACTTACGCCATCATGTTTGTATTTTTTTAACATAAAGTGCGTGGTGGTTGAAATGACATTTTCGATCGTTGATAATTTTTCTGATACAAACTGTGCGATTTGATTCATTGTTTTTTCTTCTACGGTAATCGACAAATCGTAGGCACCTGACATCAGATATAAAGAGGTTACCTCAGGAAAACGGCTGATTCTTTGGGCCACTTCATCAAAACCGACACCACGTTTCGGTGTTACCTTTACATCAATCATCGCAATGACGTTTTCCTGTCCCTCGACTTTGCTCCAGTCAATTAGGGTTGGGTAGCTCATAATTATTTTCGCTTGCTCTAATTTTTCGATTGTGGATGTCACTATTTCTTCGGTGGACATGGCCATTAAGGCGATGGTTTCTACCGGTAGTTTATGATTTTCTTCTATAATTCTTAAAATTTCTATTTCTTCATTACTTAGCTGCATGTGTGCGGCCTCCTCAACATCTTTTATTGCTTATTGATGATTTTAATCCTATTTGCGGTGTGTGTCACGCGATGTAGAAAAAATTTTGTATTGTTCTGAAAAAAAGATGATAAATGTACTATAAATACTTTCTAATAAAATAAAAAATGTAGTCCGAAACGATGAAAGTGAATTGTGCCCGTGGAGGGGAAAAAAGAGTCTCGGCGGTCACAAATAGAATGAATTGTGCCCGTGGAGGGGAAGAAAGAGCCTCGGCGGTCACAAATAGAATGAATTGTGCCCGTGGAGGGGAAAAAAGAGCCTTGGCGGTCACAAATAAAAATAATTGTGCCCGTGGAAGGGAAAAAAAGAGTCTCGGCGGTCACAAAAAAAATTAATTGAACGCGTGACAGTGCCCGTGGACACGAAAAAAAGGCCCAGGACGGGAACTGTGAGAATGGAACAGTGCCCGTGGACCAGAAAAAAAGCCCAGGATGGGAACTGTGTGAGGGTGACAGTGCCCGTGGGCCAGAAAAAAAGCCCGTGACGGGAATTGTGAGAGGGTGACAGTGCCCGTGGACACGGAAAAAAGCCTAGGACGGGAACTGTGAGAATGGCACAGTGCCCGTGGACATACAAAAAACCTCCAGACGGGAACTAACAGAGTTTCATCATTCCCGACCTGGGGTTGAAAAAGCACGAGCCTACCTGTGTTTCCCACATTTCTACCATTTTGTTAAGAAGATTCGTACTGGGTTTTATTTAGTGCTCTAGTGTAAGCTAACACTCCCTGTAATAAGACTTCAAGGAAAAGAAAACGCTCTAAAAATAAGGCATGTAATTCTATAAAGAAAAGAATATTTTGAAATGTTATTTCATAAATTATATAATCATTATAAAATATTAATTCAAAAGGAGCTGCACAATTGAAATATCCATTATTAGCAACTGATTTGGACGGGACATTATTGAACGACCATAAAGAGATTGATGTTGAAACCATCGATGCCATTCAGGAATATCGGAGGAGAGGGGGAAAGGTTGTGATTTGCAGCGGACGCTCTCCCCTTTCAACGCAATGGATTGCCAAAACTATTGGCCTTACAGGTGAGCCGATCATTGCTTACAATGGTGCCATCATGATTGATGAGAATGGCAGGGTAAGCGAGCAAGCAAATTTTCAGCATGAAACGCTTTTGAGTTTCTGGCAATTATGTGAGGCTGACGGGATTTATGCTCATTTTTATGAGGGAGATACGCTGCTGGTCCCCGCAGTAAATAAATGGAATGAGAACTGGATCGAGAATAATATACTGACCCTTGAAAAATCAGGTGGCGGGCACCAGGACAGTGAAGTATTCCGAGGAAGATGTCAGGTCAAAGTAATAGATGACTTTTACCAATACTTTCAGACCAACCAACCGATCATCACTAAAATTGCTGTCTTTGATGATGACGGTAAGCTCGCTGATTTTTCAAAACGGATTGCGGAACTCGTTGAGAATATGGAAATTAGCAGCAGTCTTAATTACCTCAATTTGGAAATATTACCCAGTGGTATCACAAAGGCTTCGACACTTTTAAAGCTTACTGAGCAACTCGATATCCCCATTTCGCAAACAGCTGCGATAGGTGATAACTATAATGATGCTCTCATGCTTTCAATGGCAGGACTTGGCATTGCCATGGGGAATGCTCCAGAGCAGGTGAAACAGTTGGCGGACCGTGTAACGGGGAAAAATAGTGAAGCAGGGGTTGCCCAAGCGATCCGACGCTATTTACTAGAATAGTGTTTTAATGACATTTTAAAATTTAATTTCAATATTTTTATATAAATATTGAATTATCATTTCAAGATGGTTATAATGAACGTAACGGTAACCGTTTACAACATAGAAAAAACTAACAGGAGGACAACGATATGATGGAAGAAAATCTTGAACTACTAACAACCGAATCACGAAATGAAAACTCCATGCAAATCGATACAGCTAATCCTTTTGAAATATTACGGATTATGAATGAGCAAGATCAGCTTGTGGCCTTAGCAGTAAAGGAAGTCTTACCAGATATTGAGGCCGCCGTACAGTTTGCCTTTAAATCCTTTCAAAAGGGTGGACGGCTTATTTATATAGGTGCAGGTACGAGCGGAAGGTTAGGGGTATTAGATGCAGTTGAATGCCCGCCAACCTTCAGTACCGATCCTGAAATGGTCCAAGGGATTATCGCAGGTGGAGAAGGTGCATTCCTGAAAGCCGTCGAAGGAGCGGAGGATAAACCGGATTTTGGTGTCAGCGACCTGAAGGCATTGGAATTGACCAAAAACGATACGGTAATTGGCATTGCTGCCAGCGGTCGGACACCCTATGTCATTGGAGCACTTCGATATGCACGCAGCATTGGTGCAAAAACAGTGGCTCTTTCCTGTAACAAAAATGCCGCGATTAGTAAGGAAGCAGATCAAAGTATTGAAGTCATTGTCGGTCCGGAGGTTTTAACGGGATCAACTCGGCTGAAGGCAGGTACAGCTCATAAAATGATTCTGAATATGATTTCTACCTCATCAATGATTCTATTGGGAAAAGCCTATGAAAACTTAATGGTCGATGTCCATGTAAGTAATCAAAAGTTGAAGGAACGTGCCATTGGAATTATTCGGAAAATTACGGGCGTTTCATATCAACAAGCAATGGAAACATTAGAAAAAGCAGACTTACAAGTCAAAACAGCCATTGTCATGATTGAGACGAATACATCAAAACAGGAAGCAGAAAAACTGTTAACTGAAGCAAATGGCTATGTAAAAACAGCCATTAAGCATGCAGGAATTTGATTGAAATAAAAAGGTGGTTTTAGGTGTGGCAGCAGGCGGTTTAAAAATGATTCAAAATATGCTTGAACAGCTTCCAGCTTCGGAACGGAAAATTGCCCAATTTATTCTTGAAAATCCCCAAAGTATATTAAACAGTACGGTTAATGACATTGGGACTCAAGCAAAAACTAGTGGAGCAGCCGTCATCAGACTGTGTAAATCACTAGGCTTAACTGGTTATCAAGATTTAAAGGTTAGAATTGCTGGGGATTTAGTGAGGCCGGCAGAGCAAGGTTATCGTGATATTGAACCGGGAGAATCTTTTTTTTCCATCGTTCAAAAGACAACAAGCAATAGTATCCAAAGCATCCGGGATTCCGAGGAAATCATCAATTATGATGAATTGGAACGTGCTGTTCAAACCTTATCACCTGCTCAAAATGTTCATTTTTTTGGAATAGGTGCTTCTAATATTATTGCAAAGGATGCACAGCAGAAATTGCTGCGCATTCACAAAAATGCAACCGCTTTTACCGATACGCATCTTGTGGCGACATTAATTGCGAATGCTAATAAAGATGATGTGGTATTTGCAAT
This sequence comes from uncultured Bacillus sp., assembly GCA_963530265.1. GTDB lineage: Bacteria > Bacillota > Bacilli > Bacillales > Cytobacillaceae > Neobacillus. Next base: position 14,514 of record CAUSCO010000028.1, on the reverse strand, counting down.
CTCTCACTCGGGAGAAACACAAGAGGTTATTAAAGTAATCACACTAGCGAAAGAGCGCGGAGTGAAAACGATCAGTTTGACGAAATACGGTCAATCAACCGTCTCGTCCATAGCGGATATTAAGCTGTTTACCTCATATTCTGGAGAAGCACCCTTTCGAAGTGCGGCGACATCATCGCGGCTTGCACAGTTATATATGATGGATATTTTGTTTTTGTCGATGGCAACTGTTCAGTATGAGCAAACAATCCAATCGATCGATCAAACAAGGGAAGCCATTCGGTTTATCAAAGAAAGTAAATAAACTTTCAGGAGGTGATGTGAACACCAATAGGGTTTCATTTTTCCAAAACAGTCCTGATGGGGGAAAATAACTTACTTTAGTGAAACAACCATAAACAACGGAGAGAAGGGGAATTAACATGGCTGGAGAGGACAAAAGATTAGCCGAAGAAATTCTTAAAAAATTGGGCGGCCCAGCGAATGTAAGCAATTATACACATTGTATGACAAGACTTCGCGTTACACCAAAAGATGAGTCGGTTGTCGACAAGGCTGCTATTAAGAAAATAGATGGGGTACTTGGATTTGTTGAAGCAGATACCCTGCAAATTATCATCGGACCTGGAAAAGTAAATACTGTAACTGAAGAGTTTGGTAAATTAGTAGATGCTTCAGATGGGTTCAACTTAAAAGAGGCGGCAGCTAGTAATAAGGCAGAAATTAATAAAAAGAATGCCACACCATTTAAGCTATTTTTACGAAAAATCGCTAGTATTTTCATTCCTTTAATACCGGCTCTTGTGGCATCAGGTTTAATTACAGGGATCACAAAAGCAATAGTCCAAGCTGGCTGGTTAGCAGCTGATTCTCAACTTGCGACGATTCTTTCCGTCATTGGCGGTGGATTGTTTGGTTACCTTGGTATTTTAGTTGGTACCAATGCTGCGAAAGAATTCGGCGGCTCCCCAGCACTTGGTGCAATTGCCGGTATCTTAATCATTAACCCAGCAGTTGCTGGAATCAAATTGTTTGATACAGCGTTGCTTCCTGGACGCGGGGGCTTAATCGGTGTTCTATTTGCCGCCATATTCATTGCTCTTGTCGAAAAACGAGTTCGTCGTTATGTTCCACAATCGCTTGATCTTTTTATTACACCAACAGTTGCTTTATTGATTACTGGTATTGTTACGTATGTTTTATTTATGCCGCTTGGTGGTTTCGTTTCAGATGTCATCACAAAAGGATTAACCTCTTTACTTGATATGGGTGGTGTCGTGGCTGGCTTTGTCCTTGGGGCAACGTTCCTTCCACTTGTTGTAACTGGCTTACATCAAGGCTTAACACCAATCCACCTCGAGTTAATTAATACTATAGGCAATGACCCACTTCTTCCAATCCTGGCAATGGGTGGAGCTGCACAAGTAGGTGCTGCGTTTGCGATCTACTTTAAAACGAAGAAACAAGGCTTAAAAAGAGCGATTGGCGGTGGACTTCCTGCTGGGATTCTTGGTATAGGTGAACCGTTAATTTTCGGTGTAACCCTTCCATTGGGCCGTCCATTCTTAACGGCTTGTTTAGGTGCAGGTGTCGGCGGGGCGTTCCAGGCAGCGTTCCATGTAGCAACAATAGCTGTTGGGGTATCTGGTTTACCACTTGCGTTCCTTGTTGTATCGGGTCAGGTTCTTCTTTATCTAGTAGGGGTATTAATTGCCTATGCAGCTGGTTTCGTGTTTACTTATCTATTTGGTTTCAAAGACGAGATGGCTGGTGAATTTGATTGATCGGTATTTCCTTCTATTTAAACGATCCGTTAGCAGAGAATCGGATTGCTTTTGCAGGAAAACATGGTGTGAAGCGGGCGTTTACCTCGCTTCACATTCCTGAAGAATCCGGTGATTTAGCCAATCGTGCCAAGAAACTACTGCATACAGCACAAGAATTTGGAATAGAAGTGTACGCAGATGTATCAGCCAGAACCCCTGGTCATTTGGGATTGAATAGTTTGTATGAGTTAAAATCCTTAGGGGTAATCGGCCTCCGGCTGGATGACTTTTTTGAACATGAAACGATTTTGAACCTTGCAAAGGAATTCAAACTTGCACTGAATGCCAGTATTTTGTTTGAGAATGATATCCGTGCCCTGCTAGATAGCGGGTTAACAGCTAGTCAATTGCTGGCTTGGCATAATTTTTACCCAAGGCGTGAAACGGGTTTATCAGAATCATTTTTTCAAACACAAAACGAACTTTTTAAACGGGTTGGAATTCCAGTAAGTGCGTATATTTCAGGGGACGGGGAAAAGCGGGGGCCATTGTTTGAAGGGCTGCCGACCTTGGAAGCACATCGTCAGGTTGATCCATTTATGGCTGCGCTGGAATTGGACCGAGCTGGTGTGGAGGATATCTACATTGGTGATCCTGTGGTAAGTGAGGTCTTACTAAAGAGATTAATAGATTTTGACCTTCATCAACGTGTTTCAATCCGAATTGAGGGGTTTCAAGATGCGGAGTTTCAGCTCCGGCCTGATTTTTCACGGGACGTTCTTAGGTTCATGGATACGAGGAGTACAGATGCGATTATCCCAGAGAATACGGAATCGCGACCAATTGGAACCATAACAAGAGATAATGACCGCTATGGACGGTATCGCGGCGAGGTCCAAATTATACTTCGAGATTTGCCGGCTGACGAGCGCGTCAACGTTGTGGGTAGGGTTGTAAAAGAGGATTTACCTCTTCTTTCCCTGCTCAAACCAGGTCAAAGGATAAAGTTAATACAGGTCTAAAACGGAACTGCCTCCTCTTTTCGATGGGGCAGTTTTTATTATGTTATAGGAAAAGTGTCGAAAAATGATAACCAACAATGACCTTCCTCTTAACAAAAAAGCTATAGGTATGTGAATTATTAAGAATTAATATTTTTTGTAAAGGGAATGTAAAATTTGGATAATTGCTTGAAACATGTAGAATTTTGACATTAGCCCATATAAACTTGTAATTAGTATTATATACCTAAATGGAAGGCGAGGGAGATTTTAGGAGAATTAGTATTTTTAAAATGGTTGATACTTTTAGAGATTAAAGATTGGGAGGGAAAATTTCTGTGAATATAGTACTAAACAGATCAAAAAAGTGGATTAGCATGGCATTGGCAGCGATTGTGTTGATCGCAATGTTATTACCACTGAATGCAAGTGCAGACGCAGCCCCAGTATCTTTGGCAAAGTGGGATTTCAGCAAGGGCAACCTAACTGCAACTTCAGGTACACCTGCGAATGCTGACAAAACCTTGTCCGTTAATGGTGGACCAGTAATTGCAGCTGCATATGTGGCTGGACCTAATGGATTTAACGTTCCCAATGCTACACCTTGGACAGCAAATCCTTCATTTTGGAAGGTATCATTATCCACAAAAGGATATCAAAATATTACTCTTTCATCTATTCAACGTAGTTCTAATACAGGACCAAAAGATTTTAAGGTCCAATATAGTTTAGACGATAAAACATGGGTGGATGTTCCAAATGGTGCAGTAACTGTAGCCAATGACTTTACTAGTGGAATTTTATCGAATGTTGCAATTCCTAAAGAGGCAAATGACCAGGACTTAGTCTATGTTAGATGGTTAAAAAGCTCAGACACAGCAGCAAATGGCAGTCCTATTGCTTCCGGCGGAACAAGCCGCATGGGTGAAATCGAGTTTAAGGGTGAAGTTCTTTCTGCTCAAGAACCTCAGCCAGATCCAGGTGCTGTTGCAGGCCAAGGAAAACTAGTAGCAGGCGATGAGTCTCTAGCAAACGTAACATTCTCCTTTATGAATACTGCCACAAACCAATGGTATGATTTCACATCTGATGCCAATGGTGAATTTACACACAATCTAGCAGATGGTACGTATAAAATTGAAGGTGTTTGGGTATCACCGACATGGTATCCACTAGGCAAAACCATTACCATTAAAAATGGTTTAGTAGATGGATTACATGAACTAGCCATTGATGCACTGAATCCAGCTGAAGGAACTTGGAATGTAACTGGATTTGCTAAAAATGGCGTACAAGCATTACCACATCTTACATTTAGTGTACATAGCACTGATGGAAAATGGTATGATGCGACAACAGATAAAAACGGTAAATTCAACCTTAAGTTAGCAGATGGCAGCTACCAAGTAGATGGAATTTGGGACGCGGCAGCCGGAAAATGGTATGAACTCAATCAAGCGTTCACTATGAAGGACGGAAAACTTGAAGGGGCAACCGAATTACAAATCAATATCTCAAGTGTTTTCAATGTAACTGGATCATTAACAAAAGGAACAACAGCTTTAAGTAATACTGTTTTCAGTCTCCACACTACATCTGGTGAAGTAAACTGGTTTGATGCGAAAACAGATGCAAACGGAAACTATGAATTAAAATTGCCAAATGGATCTTACACCATTGACGGTGTTTGGGACAGTGCCGCTGGAAAATGGTACGAGCTTAAGAAAGACTTTACGGTTAATGGCTTATTGCAATTGAACATCGACGTGTTAAAAGATGGAACTGGTGTCGTATCACCGAACGTAACAGGCGTCGTAAAGAAAGGTAAGGAAGTGTTACCTAATGTTGTATTTAGCGTACATACTACTTCTAGTGAAGTAAAATGGTACGACATTGCTACTGATGCAAATGGAGTTTATAGTACAACATTACCGAATGGAAGCTATAAGCTGGAAGGAATTTGGCTCGGTACAGAAAATCACTGGTATGAACTATCCCAAGACTTTACAGTGGATGGAACTTTGGAATTAAATATTGATGTTTTAGCAAACCAACCAGCAGAAAAGTATACACTGAACATCATGCACACGAATGACACGCATGCCAACATTGATAATGTTGCTAAAAAAATGACGGCCATTAAATCAGTTCGTGCAGAAAAACCTGATGCATTATTACTAGATGCAGGGGACGTATTCTCTGGAACCTTGTATTTTAATGAGTATAAAGGTTTAGCAGATTTAGAGTTTATGAATCTAGCTGGATATGATGCAATGACTTTTGGTAACCATGAGTTTGACTTAGGGACTGGAACGTTAGCAAACTTTGTAAAAGAAGCGAGATTCCCGTTTGTAAGTGCGAACGTAAACTTTACAGATGATGCAAATTTACAATCACGTTTCCATAATGACGTCACAACAGCTAGCCCTGTGGACGGTGAAATTTACAACGGCATAATTAAGGTTGTAAATGGTGAAAAAATCGGTATTTTTGGTTTAACAACTGCCGAAACTGCGACCATCTCAAGTCCTGGTGAAGGGGTTAAATTTGAAAATTATATCGAAGAAGCCCAAAAATCAGTCGATGCCCTAAAAGCACAAGGCGTTAACAAAATTGTTGCTTTAACACATATCGGGTATGATGACTCACTTTCGTGGGACAATGACTTAGAATTAGCGAAACAAGTTGAAGGAATTGACGTAATTGTCGGCGGCCACTCTCATACAAAGCTTGATGCACCTGTGGTCGACAATACTGGTGTGGAACCAACTGTCATTGTTCAAGCGAATGAATACAACAAGTATTTAGGGACATTGGATGTAACCTTTGATGCAGCAGGTAAAGTAATGGTGCCAGAAACAACTGGAAAATTACTTGATATTGCGAAATATACAGAGGATGCAGCTACAGCTCAAATTTTAAATACTAAATACAAACCAGCAATTGATGAGAAGAAAGCTACTGTGGTTGGGAAGGCTGCAGTTCCTTTAGAAGGTGGAAATCCTCTAGCACGTACAAGAGAAACAAACCTTGGCAACTTTATTGCTGATGGAATGCTTGCAAAAGCAAAAACAATTAATCCTGACACATCCATTGCACTTCAAAATGGCGGTGGAGTTCGTGTAACTCTTCCAGCAGGAGACATTACATTAGCGAATGTATTCACAGTACTTCCTTTTGGTAACTCGTTAGCCATCATGGATTTAAAGGGTTCTGAAATTAAAGAAGCTCTTGAAATTGGTGTGAAAACTGCTCCTGAAACAGCAAATGGTGCTTTCTTACAAGTGGCTGGAATGAAATTTACTTATGACAGCACGAAGCCTGTTGGTTCAAAAGTTCAAACCATTGAAGTAAAAGGTCAAGATGGAAGCTACACAGCATTAGATCTGACTAAAAACTATTCTGTTGCAACAAACATCTTTACGGCTAAAGGTGGAGATGGATACACAGTGTTTGCTAAAGCCTACGCAGAAGGCCGTGTCAGTGAACCAGGATTTGTGGATTGGGAAATGTTCAATGACTATATTGCAGCACAGCCAAACAAAACGGTTAATGCTCAAGTTGAAGGACGTATCACTAACGTAAAAAAATTCACTTTGAATGTAATGCACACAAATGACACCCATGCCAACATTGATAATGCTGCTAAAAAAATGACGGCCATAAAATCAGTTCGTGCAGAAAAACCTGATGCTTTGCTACTTGATGCAGGGGATGTATTCTCCGGAACCTTGTATTTTAATGAGTATAAAGGTTTAGCAGATTTAGATTTTATGAACTTAGCTGGCTATGATGCTATGACTTTTGGTAACCATGAGTTTGACTTAGGGACTGAAACGTTAGCAAACTTTGTAAAAGAAGCGAAATTCCCGTTTGTAAGTGCGAACGTAAACTTTACAGATGATGCAAATTTACAATCACGTTTCCATAATGACGTCACAACAGCTAGCCCTGTGGACGGTGAAATTTACAACGGCATAATTAAGGTTGTAAATGGTGAAAAAATCGGTATTTTTGGTTTAACAACTGCCGAAACTGCGACCATCTCAAGTCCTGGTGAAGGGGTTAAATTTGAAAATTATATCGAAGAAGCCCAAAAATCAGTCGATGCCCTAAAAGCACAAGGCGTTAACAAAATTGTTGCTTTAACACATATCGGGTATGATGACTCACTTTCGTGGGACAATGACTTAGAATTAGCGAAACAAGTTGAAGGAATTGACGTAATTGTCGGCGGCCACACTCATTCAAAGCTTGATGCACCTGTGTTTGACAATACTGGTGTTGAACCGACTGTTATTGTTCAAGCAAATGAATATAACAAGTACTTAGGAACATTGGATGTAACCTTTGATGCAGCAGGTAAAGTAATTGTGCCAGAAACAACTGGTAAATTACTTGATATTGCCACATATACAGAGGATGCAGCTACAGCTCAAATCTTAAGCACAAAATACAAACCAGCAATTGATGAAAAGAAAGCCACTGTGGTTGGTACGGCTGCTGTTGATTTAATAGGCGGAAATCCTCCTGCACGTGTAGGTGAAACCAACCTTGGCAACTTCATTGCTGACGGTATGCTTACAAAAGCAAAAACCATCAATCCAGATACTATCATTGCTTTCCAAAATGGCGGCGGAGTTCGTACAACTCTTAAGGCTGGTGACATTACGTTAGCCAATGTATTTACAGTCCTGCCATTCGGAAATGCTCTAGGAATCATGGACTTAAAAGGTGACGAAATTAAAGCTGCCCTAGAATACAGTGTCAAAGATGCTCCAACTGCATTTGGGGGATTCTTACAGGTATCAGGGTTGAAATTCACGTACGATAGTACTAAACCAGTTGGTTCAAAAGTTCAAACCATTGAAGTAAAAGGTCAAGATGGCAGCTACACAGCAATAGACCTTTCGAAAAACTATTATGTTGCAACAAACATCTTTACAGCTAAAGGTGGAGATGGATTCACCATGTTTGGAAAAGCTTACGCAGAAGGACGTGTAAGTGAGCCTGGATTTGTGGATTGGGAAATGTTCAATGACTATATTGCAGCGCAGCCAAACAAAACGGTTAACGCTCAAGTTGAAGGACGAATCGTTAACATCGCTCCACAAACCATTCCAGCTGCATCATTCAGCGGGACAGAAGCAAATCCAAAGGTATACAACGGTAATGTGATTGTTGATGTAACTGGTGTAGCCAAACTTGAGTATGCAACTGTAAAAGGTAACCTTACTCTTAAAGGCGACACAGGTGTTGAGCTTTCAAACGTAACGGTTGAAGGCGATACAATTTTTGAAGACTAATTAAAGGGTGCATTCCTCCAGCTGATTAACTGGAGGAATGTACATCTAAATCCAAGCTCCAAATATTTACCCAATCAGGAGGTGCAAGTATTTGTCTAGAAAAAGTAAAAAGAAGTTTAATATTATCCTTGTAGCAATCATGCTTATCAGTATGGTATTACCAAACTTTTATATCAATTCGGCTATCGCTGCAACAAAAGCTACTGATCTCTTCATCTCTGAATATATCGAAGGCAGCAGCTTTAACAAAGCAATTGAGGTTTATAATGGGACAGGCGCTGATGTGAAATTAAGTGAATACACACTTGAGCATTATGCCAATGGTGCAACAACAACTACCCTCAAACTAGCACTGTCAACTGATGCAAACGCGAAACTTGCAAATGGATCGACTTTTGTTATTTCACGTAGTGATGCAGATCCCGCTATCGTGGCAAAGGCAAATCTATTGGATTCAGCAAAAACGGTGATCAACTTTAATGGTGATGACGCGATTGTTTTAAAACATAATGGAAACATCATTGATGTTATCGGAAAAGTGGGCGAAAAGCTTAATTGGGGAACAACGGTAAAAACCATTGATCAAACCCTCGTTCGTAAAAGCTCTATTACCTCTGGTGATAGTAACCCAGCAGACGCATTTGATCCTGCAATCGAATGGGACAACATGGGTAAAGATGTATTTACCTATCTTGGTTCCCACACAATGGATGGCGGTTCTACACCAGGAGAAACAAAGGCAGCCAATGTAACAGCTTCTCCAGCAGCAGGTGCTGTGGCAGTTGGAACGTCCGTTACGTTAGCAACTGATACGGCAGATGCTAAAATTTATTATACTATTGATGGCACTGAGCCAACTGCAGCAAGCACAGAGTACAAAGCTCCAATTGTCATTAATGCAGATACGACCATTAAAGCAATTGCAGTAAAAACTGGTTTAGATAACAGTGATTTGTCTACATTTGCCTACACTATTTTACAAGCTAATACCATTGCAGAAGTAAGAGCTATGGCATTACAATCCAATGTTCAAACAAGTGGTGTGGTTACAGCAGTTTTAGGAAGAGCGATTTACTTCCAAGATACTACAGCTGGACTAGTGGCTTACACGCCGACTGACAGCACAACGATTCAACCAGGTGATAAAATTACGGTATCAGGTAAGTTAACCGAATATTCCACCTTACTTGAAATTGAAGCAAACCACGAAAATATTGTTGTAACAGGTAAAGAAGCAGTTCCAGCTGCTGAACTATTAAAAGCTGCGGATCTGCAAGAAAGCAAAGAAGCAAAACTTGTAAAAGTTAAGAATGTAACAGTAGGCGCATTCTCTGGTGGAAACTATACAGCAACAGATGCGGATGGGACAAGCTTCCAAATTCGTCCGCCAAGCTCCACCATGCTGTCTACTGGCACAACCTATGAAGAAATTACCGGAGTTCTTAGTGCATTCAATGGAGTGTATCAATTAATTCCACGCAACGAAGGTGATATTTTACTTGATTCAAGTATTGTTCAATCTGTTGTGGCTACTCCAGGTGCTGGAATGGTGAAAGCTGGTACAGAAGTAGCGTTAGCAACTGGTACAACAGGTGCAACAATTCACTACACGGTAGATGGAAGTGCACCAACTACAGCAAGCCCGTCCTACTCACAACCAATTGTGATTAATAAAGCAACAACGATTAAAGCAGTGGCTGTGAAAGCAGGCATGACCAATAGTCCAGTTGCTGCATTTGATTATGTCATTCAAGATGGTGCGATTCACATCTATGATATCCAAGGCAAATCTCATACATCGTTACTTAACGGTAAGACCGTGACCGATGTAGAGGGTGTTGTTACGTATATTGATGGCACGAGCCGCTTTTTTATTCAAGACCTTCAAGGTGACGGAGACCCGAACACTTCTGATGGTATCCTTGTATTTAAGTCTGCTCACGGTGTAGCCATTGGTGACCGGGTGAAAGTAACAGGTAAAGTTTCAGAATACTACGGTGAAGGCTATGCTGAAAAAAGTTCAACAGACTTAACGATTACAGAAATTGAAGCAACAACCGTTACTAAAAATGGAACAGCTCCACTGCCTGCACCAATTAAACTTGGCGTAGATCGGATTGCTCCAACAGAAGTCATTGATAATGACCAGTTTGCAACTTTTGATCCAGAAGAAGATGCAATTGATTTCTGGGAAAGCATTGAAGGTATGTATGTACAAGTAGATGACGGAAAAGTCATTGCACTTCAAAAAGACGGATTAGTTTGGGTGGTTCCTGGAACCTATCCAACAAACGTTAATCCAGGCGGTTTACGAATTACGGCAAATGATACGAACCCAGATCGTATTGGGGTTGATGTAAGAAATGGCTCCACCGCCAATAAATCTTACCGTGCAAAAATGGGTGACTATTTTACCGGTGCGATTAAGGGTGTAGTCAACTACGGTTACAGTAACTTTAAGTTGATGACGCAAGAATCAAATCTTCCTACACTAACAGAAACACCAATTGTTCGTGCTGAAACGAAAATTGTACCTGCAGCAGACAAGTTAACGATTGGAACTTATAATGTTGAAAACTTCTCAACCGCTACACCAGATGCAAAGGTAGCAAAAATTGCCGATGCCATTGTAGCAAAAATGAAAAGTCCTGACATTATCGGCTTAAACGAAATACAAGATAATAACGGGGAAACAGATACTGGAGTAGTTGATGGTGCACAAAGTGCTCAAAAGATTATTGATAAGGTAAAAGCAGCAGGTGGACCAACCTATCTTTACACTGAAATCGTACCAGTCAACAATCAAGATGGCGGGGCACCGGGCGGAAATATTCGTGTTGCCTTCCTTTACAACAAAGACCGTGTATCTTTAACGTCTGGAGCACCAAAAGGTACATCGACACAAGCAGTTGGCTTTGCAGACGGAAAATTAACATTAAACCCTGGACGTATTGATCCAACAAACGCAGCGTTTAATTCAAGCCGTAAGCCGCTTGCAGCACAATTTGATTTCCAAGGACAAAGTGTGATCTTGGTAACCAACCACTTCAACTCTAAAGGCGGCGACCAACCGTTATTCGGTAAAAAACAACCGCCTGTATTAAGCAGTGAAATTCAACGTCATAAAATTGCAACGATTGTCAATAACTTCGTTAAAGATATAAAAGCAAAAGATGCCAACGCAAACGTTGTTTTACTCGGAGATTTCAATGATTTTGAATTCACTAAAACGCTAGAAATAGTTAAAGGCAATGAATTAACCAACATGGTTGACCAAGTTCCTGCTGATGAGCGCTATAATTACTCTTATCAAGGAAACGCCCAAGAATTAGACCATGTCTTAGTTACGAACAATATGGTTCCAAATACAACGGTTGATATTTTACACATTAACTCTGGTTTCATGGAAGAGCATGGCCGTGCAAGTGATCATGATCCAGTTCTAATTCAAACCCAATTAAAAGCAAGCGGTGGAGAGGTTTTACCACCAGTATCAGCACCTGAAAATACAAAAGTTTATAACTTAAAAGGCTTCAAAACGAAGAAGTTAACCGTAAACAATGCAGCTGCTAACATTACATTAGATGATGCTTCTGTAATCACAGAAGGAATTGTTTTAAAAAGTTCTTACGCCAAGCTAAATGGTGAAGGCTTAAAGAACACGGTTATTACGCTTAGCCCAACCTCACCAGGAGCTGTAATTGACTTTGGCGGTGCGACTGTTAAAGAGGTCATCATCGACAATGCCAATATCAGCCAAATCAGAGGCGTTGAAAAGGTTCAAAAGTGGACAGTGAGAGACGGTGTCGACCCAGCTAACATCAAATTCACAAATGTGGATGGATTGGTTCTTCCGTCTCCTGTTTCTGCACCAAAGGTTAATCAAGCGCCAGCGGTAGCAGTACCGCAACAGAATGTTTCAACTCCAGTGGGTACACCAGTCTCCATTAATTTAACGGGTCTCTTTGTGGACCCGGATGGTGATGCCTTAACATATACATCAACGGTTGGAACGATTCAGGGAACAACTCTTACGATTCCAACTCCACTAGAAGGAACCTTTACGGTAACCGTAACGGCGAGTGACGGTGAAAAATTTGCTAGTTCTTCCTTTAGTGTCACAGTGACAGCTGCACCGGCCAATAATGTAGAAGCCTATTACCAGGCAGCAGCTGGAAAAACAGGTACTGATCTAAAGCTGGCGTTACACACTATTATTAAAGCACAAACGAAATTAACATACGCCCAAGTGACAGAAGCGTTAAAGAAAACAGATGAAGATCCAAACAATCCAAATAATGTGATCCTGCTTTACACAGGGCGTTCACAAGCGAAAACGACCTTCGGTTCTGGTGTGAATGACTGGAATCGAGAGCATGTTTGGGCAAAATCACATGGTAATTTTGGAACAAGTGTAGGACCAGGAACAGACATACACCATTTACGACCAACGGATGCCTCCGTAAATAGTACACGAGGACATTTGGATTTTGATAACGGTGGTAAGTCTCAAGGTGAGTGTGCAGATTGTTATTACGATGGTGATTCATTCGAGCCGCCTAATCGGGTAAAAGGTGATGTTGCCAGGATGCTCATGTATATGGATGTTCGTTATGAAGGGGACGGCGGAGAGCTCAACCTTGAGTTAGCGGACAAGGTCAACACGTATCCTACACCATTCCATGGCAAGAAAGCTGTCCTACTGCAATGGAGTAAAATGGATCCGCCAGATGCTTTTGAAAAGCACAGAAATGATGTGATTCAATCCATTCAAGGCAACCGCAATCCTTTTATTGATCACCCAGAATGGGCAGACTCAATTTGGCCTGCTAGTTAATAGAAAATTGGCTCAAATTAATGTTAAGAGTCTAAACAAGTATAGGTTGGATTAATGATGGTGACACCAATACCGTAACAAATATAAAAAACGATAAGATCAAGTGATCTTATCGTTTTTTTATTATTGATTTCACATGTTTGGTATTATCGATGTCTGTTGTCCGTTCAAAAAATTTCCTGAATGGAAACGTAATCAGTTTAATTTAATCATTTCATCCATGAAATTTAGAGTATAATAGGAAAATGGATAAAGTTAACAGGAGTCGAGTTCAATTGGAAAAACAAAATAGTAGATATAGATGGGTCGTTTTTACGACAATTTTGTTTGCGTATTTTTTAATCGTCAGTCAAAGAACTGCACCCGGGTTAATCACGGACCAATTGATGAAGGAATTCGGCCTAACAGCAGCTGCAATTGGTCTCCTGACAAGTATTCAATTCTTGGCATACGCTGGTTTGCAGGTTCCAATTGGAATATTGTCTGATCGCTTTGGCCCCAATTTCTTCCTGATCGGTGGGACGGTAATTAATGGGTTAGGCACACTCATGTATAGTCTAGCCCCAAATGAGTTTGTCCTACTTATTGCCAGGTTATTGGTAGGGATAGGCGATGCTACAATCTATATCAATTTGGTTATCATTTTTAGTCAGTGGTTTAAAGTAAGAGAATTTGTGGGGCTGCTCGGGTTTGCAGGAATGGCCGGAAGTCTTGGCTTTTTGCTGGCGACGGTTCCATTTTCCGCATGGATTTCGCTGGCAGGATGGCGGACGCCATTTTTGATAACAGGTATTGTCTTAATTCTATTTGGAATACTTTTATATTATGTGCTAGAGTGGAAGCCAAAAAAGCTATTCAAAAACGATTTGGTTATTCCCGTTAAACAAAGGAAGCAACAGGAAAAAACACTAGATAGCTTACGCAGGATATTTTCAAGCCGTCAGGCATGGGCGACATTTTTGTGTCATTTCGGTATTGTGGGCACGTACGTAGGTTTTATTGGTTCGTGGGCTGTACCCTTTGGGATGCATGTGTATGGGATGACTCGTTCCGATGCCAGTCAGCTAATTATGATTGGTCTATTTGGAGCCATTATTGGTGCACCGTCGATAAGTTGGATTACAAGTCGGCTGAATTCCATTAAACGATTTTATATCATCGTGCATTTGGTTGTATTTTTAACCTGGGCAGCGCTTCTTTTCTTTAATGGTAAGCCGCCCTATTCTATGCTAGTGATCATTTTTTTCATTATTGGCTTGGGAAACGGCGCTGCTTCGCTTACCTTTGTGGTGATACGGAAATCATTTGATATTAAGGAAGTCGGTGTTGTTTCTGGTTTTGCCAATACAGGGGGCTTTATTAGTGCCGTCCTCCTGCCAAGCATGTTTGGGAAGGTATTAGACCATTTTCAAACTTCTTCTGCTAGTGTTGGATATCATTATGGCTTCATCATTCCTGTTCTCTTCACATTGTTGGGTTTAGTTGGCGGACTTTTGATTAAGGAACAACGACAGAGAGAAAAGCAGCAGAGTGACTCTATAGTTTAAGGAAAAAAAGAGGCTGGGACATAACTAGCTTCAAATAGTAAGAAAGGTGAATTTGAG
>CAUSCO010000027.1:0-67203 GCA_963530265.1 uncultured Bacillus sp. | reverse complement strand
ACCGTCTAAACACCGTCTAAACACCGTCTAAACACCGTCTAAACACCGTCTAAACACCGTCTAAACTCCGTTAAAACTCAAAATACCGCCGCAATAAGTAGGCTATCCATTTACAGTGGGGGTGATTGCGGATGTTTTCGAGTAAGCCTTTGACCAACGCTGGACTTAATGTCGGTTCTAGCAGCTGTTGGTTGAGCAAGATTAGCGACTCCTTTTCAATCGATTCTCCCATTTCTTCTATCTTTTGTTCCATGATTTCGAGAATCTGCTCCTTCGTCACGTCTTCATTGGACGGATGTTTAAACATTTCGGCCAGCTCTTCCGTTATAAAAGGGATGGTTGTATGCTGCACGAGTATATTTGTTTTTTCGACAAGCGACTCCGCCAATAGCTGTAAATCCACCGGAACGTTATAGAAGAAAAATAATTCGGAATAGGCATTCATAAAGGCTTTAATACAATAAAGTAAATCATATTTTGTCTGTTTGACCTCGTCGCCATATAAACGTTCAATCATCGATAGGATGGTTTTCTCGTTTAAACGGTTATAGTAATGCATTTTTAAAATAAGTTCTTCATTCACTGATTGCATCTGCTCTTTGATGAAAAGCTTGGCGAAATCCGTATGCTTATTAAAATTATTGAACGTCGCGAAATAAAATTCATATAAAAGTTTTTCATCCTTGTCAGTCGTTCTGACTATATGGTCAATATCAGAGGTGATTTGCATCATAAAGTGATCAATCAAGGCTAATATCAACTCGTCCTTAGACTTGAAAGATAGGTAAAAGGCACCTTTAGAAATGCCACAATATTCTGTTATTTGTTGAATTGTAGTAGCTTCAAAACCTTGTTTGGCAAAAAGTTCTAACGCCTTCTCCATAATTAATTGTTTTTTTATCATTTTATTTCATCGCTCCTAGGGCCGCATCGTTGACAAATGACTAGCTAGTCATTAGTATAAAGAAATGAGTTAGATAAGTCAATTTAGGGTAGGTGTCATAGTGAAAGGGTTAGTCAATTTTGTTTTAAAAAATAAACTAGCAGTGTGGCTGCTAACGATCATCATTACGGTATCTGGAATTTATTCAGGTACACGAATGAATATGGAGACCATTCCAGATATATCGATTCCATACTTAATGGTCATGGACGTATATCCAGGTGAAACGCCTGAAAAAGTGATGACCGATATATCCGTCCCGATTGAGAAAGCAGTAGAGGGACTTGAAAATGTGAAGGCCGTTTATTCGAATTCATACTCTAATATGTCCAGTCTTCAAGTGGAATACGAATACGGGATCGATATGGACGAGGCGAAACGGGCCTTACAATCGGCGTTAGATGCCGGTGGTTGCACTAAGCGTCAGTAGTTCAAAAGAGGATATTGTTGGATTAACCTCAACAGTCCAAGATGTGATCCTTCCAAAAATCGAGAAAATCGACGGTGTTGCCTCGGCCACGATTACAGGTCAGCACATTGAAGAAGTCGACCTTTCCTATAACAAAGAGAAATTAGCTGAATTTGGTCTAACGGAAGATAAAGTCAAACAAATGATCCAAGCAAGTAATATGGCTGTTTCATTAGGACTTTATGAGTTTGAGGCAGGCGAACAAGCTGTATCTATTGATGGCAAATTCATGACAGCGGATGAATTAAAAAATATGCTGATTCCAGTTACCCCTTCAGCCACTCATCCATCGCCATTTGTGAAACTTAGCGACATCGCTGACATTAATGTCGTCGGCAAAGTCCAATCGGTTTCACGGACAAATGGGAAAAATGCCATTGCGATTCAAATTGTGAAAGAACAACAAGCTAACACGGTGGATGTTGTCAACAGTGTAAAAAAGGTGATTAAAGACGAAAAGGCAAAGGTCGATGGTCTTGTCATTGATGTCACACTGGACCAAGGGAAGCCAATTGAAGATTCTGTGTCCACCATGGTTGAAAAAGCATTATTCGGTGGTTTAATTGCCGTCTTAATTATTCTGTTATTTTTAAGAGACTTTAAATCTACGATTATTTCGATCGTATCGATTCCAGTTTCCATTTTCATGGCATTATTGCTGTTAAACTGGATGAATATTACGCTCAACATTATGACGCTTGGTGCGATTACGGTTGCCATCGGACGTGTTATCGATGACTCGATAGTCGTTGTGGAAAATATTTATCGACGTCTGCATTTAAAAGATGAGCAATTAAACGGCCGTGCCCTTGTGCGTGAAGCGACGATTGAAATGTTCAAACCAATCCTGTCCTCCACATTAGTAACGGTCGCTGTATTCGCACCGCTCATCTTTGTCGGTGGTATGGTCGGCGAAATGTTCAGACCGTTTGCCTTAACCATGGCGTTTTCGCTTGGGGCTTCGTTGCTTGTAGCAATTACGGTTGTTCCAGCGTTATCTCATTATTTATTTAGGAAAAAGTTATATGGAGAAAAATCAACGAAAAAACATAAAGAGGTTGGGGAACTTGCGAAGTGGTACAAATGGGCTCTTGAAAAGGCACTTAACCATAAAGTGATTACTTCCCTGATTGCGATTGTGTTATTAGCGGGCAGTTTGGCGTTAACGCCATTAATCGGTTTTAGCTTCATGGGTAGTGAAGAAGAAAAAGTTATGTACTTAACGTACACACCAGAAGCTGGCGAGTTAAAAGAAGATACGCTAAAGAATGTACAAGCAGTCGAAGATAAGATGTTAAAACGCGATGATATTAATATTGTTCAAGTATCTGTCACGGAAAGCGGTGATACGTCGTCAGCGATGATGATGGGCGGCGGCGGATCAGGCGGTGCCTTAATGTACCTGATCTTTGATCCAAATATGAAGGATTTTCCGAAAGTCCGAAGTGATATTGAAGACTATGTAAAAAATATCGGTCAATCAGGCAAATGGAAGAGCCAAAACTTCTCGCCAACGTCTATGTCTTCCAATGAAGTCAGCTACACCTTCTATAGTGAAGATTTAGATAAACTAAATCAATCTGTTAAAAAGGTTGAAAAGGTGATGCAGAAAAATAAGGGCTTGAAAGATGTTACGTCATCTACTGAGGATGCCTACGTTGAGTATACATTCAAGGTAGCCCAAGATGAGTTGCTGCAGTATGGATTAACAACGGGCCAACTCGTGATGATGTTGAATCCGACGAAAACAAAAGATGTAATCACTACGGTTGAAAAAGACGGTGACACATTGGATGTGATCGTTCAGCAAGAACAATCGAAACAACCAAAATCAATTGATGATCTGTTAGCCACACAAGTTCCGACAGCACTTGGCACGTCAATGCCTCTTTCTGAGCTTGTCCAAGTGAAGAAAGGGACAACCTTAAATACACTGGCACGCAGTAAAGGTGAATACTACGCAACAGTTACAGGAACGATTTTGGATAAGGATATTTCCAAAACAACATCAGAGGTAGATAAAGCAGTAAATAAATTAGACTTACCAAAAGGTGTAACAGTCGGTACAGCCGGTGTGCAGGCAGATATGACAGAAACCTTTACCCAACTTGGAGTAGCCATGCTTGCGGCAATCGCAATCGTTTACTTTATCCTTGTTGTCACATTCGGTGAGGGTGTCGCACCATTTTCTATCCTATTCTCGTTACCATTTGCCGTGATTGGCTCATTTGTTGGTTTATTAATCGGCGGTGAAACCATCTCGGTATCGGTTATGATGGGACTATTAATGTTAATCGGGATCGTTGTGACGAACGCGATTGTCCTGGTCGACCGGATTATCCATATGGAACGTGCCGGCATGAGTATGCGTCAAGCTGTTCTAGAAGCTGGCGCCACACGGTTACGTCCAATCCTGATGACCGCTATCGCAACAATTGGCGCGTTAATCCCATTAGCACTTGGCTCAGGAGGCGGCGGTCTCATCTCGAAAGGCCTAGGAATTACCGTAATCGGCGGTCTAACAAGCTCCACATTACTAACGCTATTTGTCGTACCAATTGTATACGAAATACTATCCAAACTATTTAAGAAAAACCGAAGAGAAATAAAAGAAAACTAGGTGCCAAACTGGGTGCCTGTCACGCCCCGGAATTTGTCGAAAAACGAAAAGCCCAACAAAGTAGTCCATCACTTTGTTGGGCTTTTTTGGTACCTGTCACGCCCCGAATTTTGTCGAACCACACTCGGTGCCTGTCACGCCCCGCAATTTGTCGGAACGTAGGGGATTTAGTACCAATTTTTTATTAAATCCCATTATTTGGTTCATTATTTGTTATAATAAACATAACTAACGTAACAAAGGGGGGCCAGGGTGAACCGAGCATTTGAAAATGTACCACATTCATGGCATGAGCAAATCATTAATTTATTAGCAGAACGCGTAGTCATTGTTGACCGTCACGGTAGAATTTTGTATATAAATGAAGGATATTGTAAGTTTATCGGAACGACCATTGAAGAGGCTATTAACCGTCCTGTACAGGATGTGATTGAAAACTCGCGCATGCACATAGTGGCCCAATCAGGTGAAAAAGAATTAGCCGCCATTCAATCTATCAATGGCAGTGAAATGATCGCAAACCGGTTTCCTCTTTTCGAGAATGGTGAAATTGTCGGTGCTATAGGCTGTGTCATGTTTCGCAATCCTGAAGAATGGCGGATGTATAGATCGAAAATCCAGAATCTAGTTGTCGAATTAAACTATTATCAATCGAAGGTTCAAAAGGATTTGAAAAGTAAATACTGTTTTCGCGATTTAATTGGGACTAGCCCTGCTTTTAGTTACGTAAAAAAACTGGCCAAAAGAATATCCGAAAGTCATTCATCCGTGTTATTGATTGGGGAATCGGGTACGGGTAAGGAATTATTTGCCCATTCCATTCATAACAACAGCATGCGTGCATCCTCACCATTTGTGGCGATTAATTGCTCCTCCATTCCTGAGCATTTACTAGAATCAGAACTGTTTGGCTATGAAGATGGTGCTTTTACAGGGGCCAAAAAGGGCGGGAAAAAGGGGCAGTTTGAAATTGCCAATGGGGGGACTCTTTTTCTGGACGAAATAGGTGACATGCCATTCTCCATGCAAAGTAAACTTTTACGGGTGTTACAAGAAAAAGAGGTTCAACGTGTAGGCGGGCAAAAGTCGGTTGCAGTCGATGTTCGGATTATTGCTGCCACCCATCGAAATTTAGAAATGATGGTCGAAGAAAGAAAGTTTCGCCAAGACCTATATTATCGCTTAAATGTCATTAAAATTGATATTCCACCGCTGAGAGAACGGAAAGAGGATATTCCGTTAATTTCGAACAGTTTATTAGGGAAACTAGAAAAGAAATTTTTCCGCAAGGGCATCGAGCTTTCTGCAAAAGTCATAGAACGACTGATGAAACACTCGTGGCCGGGGAATATTCGTGAGCTTGAGAATGTTTTAGAACGGTGTATTAATGTACTAGATGGGAAGACCATCCAATTGATTCATCTGCCCCTATATTTACGGGATGAAGAAGACCAAGAAACCGAAAGCAGGGCAGCAGTCGAAATAAATCCAGCTCAAACCCCTAATGAATCAGCGGCCTCCATATCGGTTAAATCTTTAAAGGAAACACTAGCCGCTGCTGAAAAACAAGCAATACAACAGGCCTTAGCGATTACGAACGGGAATAAAATAGAAGCCGCCAAACTGCTGGAAATTGGGAAAACCAGTTTTTATGATAAATGTAAATTGCATGAAATAAATTAAATTCGGGTGGTGACAGGCACCGCCCGAATTTTGTCGAATGAACCATTGCGAATGTTGTTAGAGATAGGACTGTTCTACTAATTAGGTAAACTCCAATTTTTCAAATCGGCCTTTTTTGTATTCCCGACTTAAAAGATGCGCTTTTTGATAAAGCAAATTATTATTCCCTTTGCATATATCTCCTACATACTTAATTACAAATTTCCCTTTCATCTCTTTCAATAATTGATTCAATTCATTTATATAGGTTTTAATTTGTCCTTCATAAGTGTTTACATCAAGGGCAATTCCATTACACCAAGATGCTTGATCTGTCACGACAATTGTTTTTTTGAACTTTTTCCTTTTTATCAATCTTAATGCATCCAGTAAAGCAAAAAATTCACATACATGGGGTTTAGTCGTTTTAATTTCCCTTACATAGGAGATACCTGTTGCTGTATCCCATTTTTCAACCAGTACTAATCCGCTCCCCGCCTTGTGGTTGAAATCGTAAGAACCATCAATAATAATAAACGGAACCTCCTTTGGAACCTGGTCACACAAAGGCATCAAAAAGGCTTTCTTTGAATCTATCGTTGGATTTTGCTTCACTGTATTTCTAGTACCTTTACGATAACGATCCAGGATATCTTGGATATGAAAAAAATCTCTTTCTCCCACCCTTTCAAATGGCATTCCTTTTTTACACAGGCCCATCAAGGTCTCTTTTGTAATACGTAATGTGGTGAGGACGGTGTCTTCAGTTACATATTCTTCTAGTGTCCGGCCTTTTTTATCACGAAAATCGCTCTCTAATCGTTCCTGAGATGGTTGATAGGACTCTATCCATTTCAATACCTCATTCTCTAAAAATCTATATTCATTGCCGATCATATAGTGTGGCATTCCATCCATTAGATAGGAATTCATCTGTGCTTTCGATACGTTTAACTTTTTTAGTAATTCTCCTTTTAAAAGTAAAACTACTGGAAGTTTCTGCTGTGTTTGTTTGTCCAACCCTCGCACCTACGTTCTAATCTTAATCCTATTGTTCACACATGAAAATTTGGGAACAATTAGCTTTTAAGGATATTTTATCAAAATCAAGAAGGAGGTAGTATCTAAAATCTTCTTTTTAGGTATGGAAGAAGATTCAATCCATCTCGTTCGTTTTCTAATTAAACGTTTGATTCGTACGAATTATGTGAAAAATTCCTGAATTTGTCACAAGGACTTTTTTGTTTCATGTGTAAATATAGGTGGTATAGAGGAGGGTGATGGATATATGAGGATTCGGGATTGGAAAAATTTCGTTTACATTCCCACAATTGGGTTTATTGAAGTGATTGTAGGGGAGATAGTAGAAACAGAGAATCATAAATTTCATGTACAGTACAGAGGTGAAAATAAAGCACTAAGAGATCAAACGATATTTACTAGATTACAGACGGAATATCCAGGTTGTACGATAATTCAGAATGGAGACCTATGGGGAATCGTACCTAATAAAAAAACATAATTGCAAAAGGTCTGCCCCTTGATTAGAATGGGTCAGACCTTTTTATTCCCGCTAACTAGAAAGACTTCTCATTGGCTGAAAAATCCTCCAAAGACATGACTGTACTGTGAACTGCTGAATCCATTAATCTTTCTCCTCTTCTAAGGCATCAAAATTGTATTTGCCCGTTTCCTCTTTGGATAATTGCAGTTCTTTCTTTGGCTCGAGATAGAAGATAATTGGAGCAGGGTGATGGCCTCTTTCCAGCGAAATATTTAATAATTGATTGGCTGCTTGAATTTTGTTATTAAAAAATGAACATTTCGATTCGACTATAATGGAAACCCCATTTCTTAATTCTACTTTTGTCTTGTCGCCCATCGGTATCGTTTTTAAAATCTGCTCTGGGTTAAACCAGATACAATCCACCCGATTAGGTGATTTGCTTGGAAAAAGGCAAATCCCTAGATACGGATTGACGATGAAGGGACACTTCATTTTTTTACCTAGGATTGATTTTGCCCCTGACATTGCCCCTCTTAAGTTATAGCCAATGCTTATTAACGTATCATCTAATAGTTGTAAGGGTGTCCTGTCCACAAGAAACGAAGATCTTCCAGCCATAACCCGTGTACATAACTTCCCGTATCGGTCATATTCCCCCATCATCAAGACTGTCTTCTTTTCGATTATATAGTTTTTTTGAATAATAATGGTCATCCTCTCCTTTAATTCTGATTGACCTGAAAAAAGGTTTACCTGCTACTAGTTCTGATATGAATCGCCTGATGGGAATTATGACTGCGTTTTCATTTTTGCGTATGAACACCACTCACCCCCTTCACTCACTATTTAATAATAAATAGGACTTTTATACCACTACCTAAAGTATACGAAAATACCAAAATTCGACCCAATTCGTGACAATCACATGACATTTTTAGAAGAAGGTGCCTGTCACCACCCGAATTTTGTCGATAATAAATCAGGGAGTTCATTTTGTGCCAGTCTGCGCTCACCGCCTTAAAGTGGGGGTTTTGGGGCTGTTCAATTTTCCGTCAAAACATTTCTAACAAATTGTGAACTAATCACTATCGCCATGTTATTAAAACAAAAATGGAATATAGTGTAACTATAAAGAACAAATAAAATTGAAGGGGCGGAAAACAATATGTTTAACAAATTTTTAAGAGAAAATAAAATTGCAGCTGCCATCCTTACGGTCTTACGGTTATATCTTGGCTATTCTTGGTTCACAGCAGGTTTTCATAAATTAACGGGCGGATTTGACGCTGCTGGATTTTTAAAAGGAGCGATCGCAAACCCAGTAAAAGGCCCAGATGGTGCGATGGTATTTAGCTGGTATGTGGACTTCCTAAAACACTTTGCCCTTCCTAATGTTGATGTGTTCAATGTCATCGTACCTTGGGGTGAAACATTAATTGGCTTAGGCTTAATCTTAGGATGCTTAACCACTACAGCAATGTTCTTTGGTCTAGTCATGAACTTCAGCTTCTTCCTAGCAGGTACAGTATCTCACAACCCTAGAGACATATTCTTAGGCTTCATTATCTTAACTGCTGGTTATAATGCCGGCAGAATTGGCTTAGACCGTTGGGTGGTTCCGTTCATTAGAAAAATGAGCAAAAAAGAAACAGGTACTGGAAAAAATAAGGCTGCAGCATAAAATTAGTAATAAAATGCGATTAGGTCTCAAAAAGTAATTCCATAAACTAAAAAAATAAAACCTTCCATCAACGCTCGGAGAATAATTGCTCTGAGCGTTGATTTATTGTAGATCATATTTATTTAAAGCACCGATGACATTGTGTACAATGCCAAGAAATGTGAGCGTTTTGTTAAGTGATGATATGTCAGATAGCTTATGATACTATCAAAGTAACGTTCATATTTTTAGGAGGAAAAGCAGTTATGGGGAAGAAGCCGCGATATATTCTCGTCAAAGAAGAAATTGAAAGAAGCATCAGAGATAAGGAATTATTGCCGGGAGATAAGCTCGCTTCGGAACCGATGCTGGCTCAAATCTATAATGTGAGTCGTTCCACACTTCGAGAAGCGATCAAGATGCTTCAAAAGGAAGGCGTGCTTATTAGTAAAAACGGGGTTGGAACCTATGTAAACAATCGTCCGGATTTTATTGTGCATCCCTTGAGCAAGCTTCAAAGTCTGGGAGAGATGATAAAGAATGAGGGCTATACCGAAAGTGAATCCGACGTTAACATCTATAATCGAAAACCTGAAAAAGAATGGCAGGAAAAATTGCAGATTCCTGATCTCGAAGAAGTAACGGTATTAGAGCGGACCAGAACGGCAGACAGTCATAAGGTTGCTTTTTATTATAATATTTTTCCGCACCAGCGTGCAGAAGATCTCTTACATGAAGGCTTTTCCGGAGCAATTTTTGATTTATTGCTAAAAAAAGCGGGCATTAAAGTTGCTTATGCCATTACGGAAATTTATGCCGTCGACCCCTGTAATGAAATGGACCAAAAAGCAATCGACGTACTAGGAAATGGAATTATTTTATTAAAGCAGCTTCACTTCGATGAAGCTGACGAGCCTGTTTTCTATTCTTTGGATTATTTAAAAACGAGCTTTTTTAAATTAAGCATTAAACGAAATTAAGGTTGTGAGCCGCATAGACATATGCGGTTTTTTTAGTCGATAGGAAAGTATAACTTTCCTATTAGACATAAGTGGGACTACGCCTCTGTCTTCGTCCTATCGGGCTCGCCAATCGGCGAGTTTTCTTTATGCGATGAAAGACAGTTTAAGCATTTTGCTATTGAATTTTGTCCTTCATAGGATAGCGGCTCCAAGTGCGAATTTTCTTACTTTACGAAAAGTTAAAATTTTCTTCACGCTAGTTTAATATTCATCGCTTATATTTAAGCTGTCAGACAGCTATTTCTAATACGAACTATCGAAGGAGGCAAGAAGATGAAGAAAAGATGGGGTAAGCAAGCAACAGGTTTTTTAGCGATCATGATGACGGCCAGTATGATGGTGCTGGCAGGGTGCGGTGCCGCCGCTGAAAGTGGTGCAAAACCGGCGGAAGGAAAGCAGGCAGGCGAAACAAAGAGTCCGGAACAGCCAGCTTCTAAAAAATTGGTCGTGTATGCAGCCTTAAACGAGGATGATATTGTCCAAATCGAGAAGCAGTTTGAAGCAGACACAGGCATCGACATGGAATATATCCGATTGGGCGGGGCCGGCGAGGCAAGTACGAGAGTACAAGCAGAGAAGGATTCGCCACAGGCAGATGTTATGGTAGGCGGATCTGTGGAATTCTATGAACCACTTGCAAAGCAAAGCATTCTTGAAAAATATACTTCTCCTAATGCCAAAGATATCGATGCTCAATTTAAAGATCCAAATGGCTATTGGCAAGGCTGGTACATGGGTGTTCTAGGTATTGTCCTGAACACAGATCGATTTAACAAAGAGATTGCACCTAAAGGCGTTCAGGAGCCGAAAACATGGGATGACTTGCTTGATCCGAAGTACAAAGGATTGTTCCTTTCTTCAAACCCTGAGACAGCAGGGGGAGGTTATATTTTTGCCGCTACGCAGCTATTTCGTTTAGGTGAAGAAAAGGGATGGACGTATTTAAACGATTTACACAAAAATGTTCATCATTATACCGCCGGTGCTGTTGATCCGATTAATTTAGTGGCAACAGGTGAATTCGTTGCCGGTATGTCATGGGCACATGATATTGTGAAGTCTGCTAAACAAGGCTATCCGATTAAGGTCATTGTTCCGAAGCAAACCGCATTTGAAATTGGCGGTGTCGGGATTGTCAAAGACGGACCAAATACGGAAAATGCCAAGAAATTTGTTGACTGGCTGCTTACGAAACCAGTGGGAGAAATGAATACAAAAATGTCAAACCGCTATTCGGTAAGAAAAGATGTGGCTCCGCCAGTGGGTATGGTCAAAATTGAGGATGTCGAACTCGTTAATTATGACAGAGCGAAGGCTTCTGAAATGAAACCAGCTGTTGTGAAAAAATTCTCTGAAATGATTGCTAAGTAATCGTTTCATGCTAAGAGCTTAGGGGGATTCATGCGGGGCAAGCTCGTCAAGCTGCGCACACATAAGTCAGGTGTGCATTCCTAGTCGAGTTACCCCCATTTCCAATTTCCGTCACCCTCTGCTACTGAATGATGGAAGGATGTTGAAAAAGCGTGTCGTCAGCGATCGTGAGAAGACTAACGAAAGAACCGGTATGGCTATTGGTCACGGCAGCCATTTTACTAATCTCCTTTACCTTCATTATTTGGCCCATTATGAAAGTGATAAGCTTTGCTCAAGTAGAGCAATACCTACAGCTTTTTACCTATCCACGATGGATTCAAGCGGCAGTAAACAGTCTATTTATGACGGTCATTTCGGCTTTGTCCTGTACGGTGGTGGCCTTTATTTTTGCCTACACGATTTCGCGATTGGATATTCCGTTGAAAGGCTTGTTTAAGTTCATTACCATCCTGCCCATTGTATCCCCGCCATTTATTGTCTCCATGTCATATATTCTTCTATTTGGAAGACAAGGGATGATTTCGAAAAATTTGCTCCATCTGGATTTAGATATATATGGCTGGCAAGGACTATGGCTTGTACAAACGATTAGCTTTTTCCCGTTTGCCTATGCGGTTATTTATGATGTGTTAAAAAATAGTTCACCCAGTCTTGAATATGCGGCCTACAATTTGGGGGCTTCCCATTGGCGCGTCTTCACCCAGATTGTTCTTCCCCTTTGCAAGCCTGGGATTGCCGGAGGAGCATTGATTGCCGCCATGAGTGTGTTAGCCGATTTCGGTAACCCCATCGTGATTGGAGGAAACTTTACGGTTCTCTCCACAGAGGCGTATATGCAAATGATCGGAAGGTTTGATTTGGCTGCTGCGGCTGCCCTGTCCACAGCCCTATTTCTACCCGCTATTTGTCTGTTTCTGATTAATCGACATTGGGTCGGAAAACGTTCCTATGTAACGGTGACAGGAAGAGAATCGTATGCCAAGCATTATCCGATCCCTGCTTTTATCAAATGGGTGTTGTTTGCCTTTTGTTTCGTACTTACCACGATTATTTTATTGATTTATGGGGTTCTGTTTTATGGGGCCTTTACAAAAACATGGGGCTATGACTGGTCCTTTACGATCACCAATTTAGCATATGTTTTTGCAAAAGGAAAAGAGCTATCCAACAGTATCGAATTCGCGGTCATATCGTCGCTTTTGGCAGGATTACTGGCATTTCCACTTGCTTATATCGTGCAAAAGAAAAAGGCCGGCATGAATCATGTTCTCGATTTCCTTGCCGTTCTTCCAGGAGCCGTTCCGGGAGTGTTTCTGGGGCTCGGCTTCGCGATTGCCTTTAATAAGGAGCCCTTTATGTTAACCGGGACTTCGGCAATTATGGTGCTTGCTTTGACCATGTGGAATTTGCCTACCTGCTATAGTGCTCTGTTGGCAGGACTACAGCAGATCAGTGAATCGTTGGAGGAAGCGTCCCAAAACTTAGGTGCTGGCAATACGAAAACCTTTCGCCATATCCTGCTTCCGCTCATGAGAGGACCACTTGTTTCCGTATTGGTCGTGTCCTTTTTGCGGTCGGTCACCTGTTTAAGTGTGCTGGTCTTTCTTTATTCTGCCAAGACTTCAGTCGGTACGATTTCCATCCTTGGCCTGGTATCAAACGGGGAGTGGGGCAAAGCGTCGGCCTTTACGGCTGTGCTGATTGGAATTGCTTTTGCTGTATTAGGCGTCAGCCAATTTTTCTTAAAAAAAACGAAAATCACAATTAAAGGATAAGGGAGGCTGCGGACGGATATGGAAGAAACGATTATAAAAATTGAAAAGGTGTCAAAACGTTTTGGTGATATGTTTGCCCTTCGAAATATATCAATGGACATTCCCAAAGGCAGTTTTACAACCCTTTTAGGTCCAAGCGGCTGCGGGAAAACAACCTTGATGCGGCTGATTGCCGGCTTTTACGAACCTGACAATGGCAGTATCTATATAGAAGGGAAAAAGGTGAATGCGGTGCCGGCCTTCAAACGGAACACCCCGCTTGTGTTTCAGGAGTATGCCTTATTTCCTCATATGAGCGTTTTTGAAAATATTTCTTACGGCTTGAAGTTGAAAAAGACACCAAAGAAAGACATTCAAGAGCAAGTGAACCTGATGGTTGAGATGTTTGGCCTGCAGGGACTAGAAGGTCGATTTCCCAAACAACTAAGCGGCGGGCAGCAGCAACGGGTGGCATTTGCCAGAGCCTTGATTATGGGGCAAGACGTTTTGTTAATGGATGAACCGCTCAGTAATCTGGATGCAAAAATGCGGGTGGAAGTGCGGAACGAGCTTCGCGAGCTGCAGCAACGCCTTGGTTTCACGGCCATCTTCGTCACGCACGATCAAGATGAGGCCATGTCTATTTCTGACCGAATTGTTGTCTTTAAAAAAGGAGAAATTTGTCAGGTGGGCACACCCTGGGACATCTATTTTAAACCGGCAAGTCCATTTGTCGCGGATTTTGTAGGAGCAGCTAATTTTTTAGAGGGGATTGTCATTGGGTTCGAAGATCAAGCGATTATGGTTAAAAGCAATC
This sequence comes from uncultured Bacillus sp., assembly GCA_963530265.1. GTDB lineage: Bacteria > Bacillota > Bacilli > Bacillales > Cytobacillaceae > Neobacillus. The sequence continues at coordinate 53,375 of CAUSCO010000027.1, read as the reverse complement.
AGACCATCATGAAAGTCGAGAAGGAAGACCACTCAGTAAAAATAGGGGAACAGATTACGCTTGTCATTCGTCCGGAATGTATCTCCCTCTCCCCCTTCAAAAAGGGGCAAGAGTTTACGCATCACGGGATCACAGGGCAAATTGTGAAGAGTCGTTTTTTGGGAAGAACGGTTCGTTATTGGGTCGAGGCAGGTTCCACCGAATGGATTGTTGATGGTCTAAGCCCAAGCGTCCAAGGACCACTGCAAGGACAGGTTACGATGTTTTTAGACCCGACAAAGGTCCATATGTTAACAGGAACTGAACAACAGCCCACCCATATGGAGGTGACATCGCTATGACCGTAACGGTTCGATTTCTTAATGTCGGCTGGGGCGATGCTCATCTCATCCAGCTGCCGTCTGGGGCCATTACATTAATCGACGGTGGAGACGGCAGCCGAACAAATAGTCAAGATCACCCCTTAGATTGGATGAACAGAAACGGGGTTCATCAATTGGATTGGATGATTCTCACGCATATTCATGAAGACCATCTCAACGGGTTGGTAGATATTGCGAAAAATAAAAGGGTTGTAAGGGCGATTCTTCCGTACGAACCGTTTTCTCTTCCGTCTGTTTTGGCTGCCTATCGGTATGAAAGTGAAATGGCACAACGAGTGTTCCGCATGCTCTATCGTTATGCGGAGCTTGTCCTTCTTTTACAAGAGCAAGGAACTGAAATCAACTGGCGGGGTGAATATGCTTCGGAAGATCGTTCCGTGATTTGGGCTGAGGAGGGAGTGGTGTTCACCCAGCTTTACCCTTGGAAAGGCGATCCTCTTCCAGCCTATGAAACGCTCCTTCGCTTTTTGGCCCATAGCGAGGATGCAGGGGTCGCGGCCGAGGCATTGGAACGTTTTTTTGATTATTCGAATGACGATAGTTCCGTTTATCGTCTTGCTGCCCGTGCCGATTCAGAAGAAAGCATCCTTTTTGGCGGGGATCAGTTGGAGGCTGGCTGGCAGCGGTTGGCCGAGCGTACGCCTTTAAAAAGCAAAGTTTGGAAGGTATCACATCATGGCCTGGCAGATGGCTGTAATGTTCGTATATTATCATGGATTCAGCCTGAATGCTCTATTATTCCAATCAGCCTGGAAAAATCGATCCCTTTCCAACCTAGGTGGGATGAGCTGCGGTTGTCGACCAAGGGTGTTTTCCATTTGACGGGGAGCGTACCAAAGGCGGATTCCAGTATCATTTATAGCGGGCAAAAGATTACTGCCCAAATTGGCTAGTAAGAAATGATAGAGAAGAAGAATAAGAGGAGAGATTATGATCGAACAACATGCAGGTGAAGATAAAATACTAGAATCAGCCATCCACTATGTGAAACAAGCCGGTACCATGATTGAAGAACTTATGAACAAGCCGCTAAAGTGGAAGGAAAAAGTCAATCATTCAGATCTTGTGACAGAGGTAGATGTGCAAATTGAGAACCTCCTTCGTGAATGGATTCATCTAGACTACCCAGATCATTGGATATTGTCCGAAGAAACCAGTACCGAGAGAAATCCATTTGACATTATGGCACAGCCGCCCATGGGGTATGGGTGGATTGTTGACCCTATCGACGGGACCGCGAATTTTTTCTATCGAATCCCGCATTTTGCTATTTCGATTGGGATTGTCAAAGATGGAATTCCGTTGTATGGCGTGGTCTATAACCCCTTAAAAGAGGAGCTTTATTATGCCAAATCGCAGGGTGGTGCCTTTTTGAATGGGCTTCCCCTTCAGGTTGGTCAAGAAAATGAGATCAATGAGGCATTGTTAGCGACTGGATTTCAAGCAACGGAATGGAAGTCGAATTCTGTTGTCCTCGATAGAATAAGCCGTATTGTTGGGAAATCGAGAAACATCAGAATTTTGGGCTCGGCCAGCCTTGATTTATGTATGGTGGCATCGGGGCAGCTAACTGGTTTTTGGCATGACGGCCTTTATCCTTGGGATGTAGCAGCTGGCAGCCTCATTATTCAAGAGGCTGGCGGAATCGTAACAAATCGAGATGGCCAGCCGTTTCGCTTATGTGACCAAACCTTGGTTGCCTCGAACCAACGGATCCAGCAGGCATTGTTATCCATTCTTATAGAAGCATAGCCCCACTGACTTTGTATATAAGTAATTCATTTAAATAGAACGAATCTAAATTGGAAGAGAACAGGGTTGAAATAGATCCTGTTCCCTTTTTTGGCTGATATGGAAATAGTCTATTAAATTATCAAATATTTACAAAATTGAAACAAAAACTTTACGGGATTCGACTAGTTTCTGACCTATTCTTCTCTTATTCTACTAGTAATAGGTCGAAATATGTAGGACAGATGGCTGCCTGCAAAAAATTTCAGGAGGAAATTAGATGAAGAATCGTAAAAAGTTTCAAAGATTTGGGAAGGTTTCGTTAGCAAGTGCTTTATTACTTTTAAGCAATCCATGGAGTGCGAATCTGGCTAGCGCCGCTATGATTACCCCTGCAACCATGACGATGAAAGATAACACAGTGGAACTTAAAAAGATTGCGGGCTACAGCGCAGGTATGAATGATTCAGATGGCGGCGTAGCGGAAATTGTAAAATACAATGCTGATAACCAAAAGTTCTATGTTATTAATGGAAAAGGCCAAACCATTGATATTGTTAGTCTCACCGGACTAACATCTGAAGAGGGACAACAGCTTCAAAAGGAAAAGTCTATTAATATCGCAGACGTCGTTAATACCGCCACTTTCCAATATGGCGATGTCACAAGTATCGACATTAATACCTCTAAAAAGGTCATCGCTGCCACTGTTCAAGATGCGGATTATGCAAAAACCGGAAAAATCGTGGTCATGAATTATGATGGTGAAATTCAGCAAACCTATGACGCAGGTGTGCAGCCAGACATGGTCAAAATCAGTGCCGATGGCAAGTACATTCTTAGTGCGGATGAAGCAGAGCCGCGCATGGGTCTTGTCAGTGGTGTCGATCCAGAAGGGTCCGTTACGGTTGTGGAAGTTGCAACAGGCTACGTTACACATGTGAAATTTACCGATCAAAGTGTTATTGATGACAATGTTCATATTCGAAACAATGGTACGAAAGCTGATGCCGTCCGGGATTTAGAACCTGAATACATTGCCTTATCAGATAATGGAAAAAAAGCCTATGTTACGTTACAGGAAAATAATGCAATTGCCACGATTGATGTAGCAGCAGGGAAGGTATTATCCGTTAAATCGCTTGGCTACAAAGACCACAGCTTGCCAGGAAATGAACTGGATGCTGCACGAGACGATATGATTCAATTAGAAAATCTGCCTATCTTGGGATCTTATATGCCAGATGGCATTGCCCATGTCAGCATTGGCGGAGTGGATTATCTGGTAACGGCTAATGAAGGCGACGCAACGGAGTGGGAAGAGTTTGTCAATATCGCCGATTTTAAAACGGTGAAAAATACCATCACATTAGATTCCAGTCTTTTTAAAGGCATGTCACCTGTCGATGCTCAAGCAGCATTAGATAAAATGAAAACTACGAAAGCCTTTGATAAGCTGGAGGTTTTGACCGATCAAGGAAATGATGCGGTATATACATTAGGAGGACGTTCTTTCTCTATCTGGAAGGCTGATACAATGGAGCTTGTCTATGACAGTGGAAGTGAACTCGAACAAATGACCGCCCAACGTTTACCAAACGTGTTTAACTGGTCAAATGATGATAATACCTTTGAAAAACGGAGCGCCAAAAAAGGGCCTGAGCCTGAAGATGTGAAAATCGGAATGGTCAATGGCCAGGTCTATGCATTTGTGGGACTTGAGAGAATTGGCGGAGTCATGACGTATAACATCTCCAATCCAAACAAGGCCCAATTTGCTAACTATTTAAATAGCAGAGATTTCACTCAAGCGATTGCAGGCGATGTTGCCCCTGAAGGCCTTGAATTTGTCGCAGCAGAAGTAAGTCCTACAGGCCGTCCACTTGTATTAATAGGAAATGAAGTGAGCGGAACTGTTTCAGTGAATGAAATTCAAGTCGATCCTGTAAAAGTGATAAAAGGAATTACACTTGATCACACACAAGTAAGTCTTAAAGTGAATGAAACGGTAAAATTGATTGCAAGCATTCAACCAGCCGATACCACCGAAAATAAGGGCCTTACCTGGACAAGTTCAGATGAAAAGGTTGCTAAGGTAACAAATGACGGTGTGGTAACGGCCATAGCAGCAGGGAATGCGACGATTACCGTTCAAACGAATGGCGGAAAGTTTACGGCAACGACTGCCATTACCGTTACACAGCCAGCTCCACCTGCAGTGGATGGTGGAAATAGCGGAACACCTGTACCAGAGTCGAATAACACGATAAAGGATGTCAATACTAATACCAATCTTCAAAATGATCAGCCAAAAGTGCTAAGTGGCAATAAACTACCCGATACGGCTACAAACACATATGACATTCTTTTATGGGGTGCAACCCTGATTGTAATTGGTGGAGTTCTGTATATCGTATACAGACGAAAAAATAATAGTAAAGAATAGTAGGTTTCAAAAATTGAAAAGGTATATCAGAGGTATCCTTCGTCAGCTTATTGAGAAGGGTACCTTTTTAGTTTCACCAAACCATGTGTGAGCCTAGTAATATATTCAGGTTATTCTCTAACTGTCAAATTTTTGTCAAAACATTTTAAACAAACTGTGAACTATTCACTATCGCCATGTTATTAAAACAAAAATGGAATATAGTGTAAGTATAAAGAACAAGTAAATTTGAAGGGGCGGAAAACAATATGTTTAACAAATTTTTAAGAGAAAATAAAATTGCAGCTGCCATCCTTACGGTCTTACGGTTATATCTTGGCTATTCTTGGTTCACAGCAGGTTTTCATAAATTAACGGGCGGATTTGACGCTGCTGGATTTTTAAAAGGAGCGATCGCAAACCCAGTAAAAGGCCCAGATGGTGCGATGGTATTTAGCTGGTATGTGGACTTCCTAAAACACTTTGCCCTTCCTAATGTTGATGTGTTCAATGTCATCGTACCTTGGGGTGAAACATTAATTGGCTTAGGCTTAATCTTAGGATGCTTAACCACTACAGCAATGTTCTTTGGTCTAGTCATGAACTTCAGCTTCTTCCTAGCAGGTACAGTATCTCACAACCCTAGAGACATTTTCTTAGGCTTCATTATCTTAACAGCTGGTTACAATGCGGGCAGAATCGGCTTAGACCGTTGGGTGGTTCCATTCATTAGAAAAATGAGAAAAAAAGAAACTGGTCCGGAAAAACATAAATCAATTGCATAACTTAATAGAAAAGGTGATTCGTTTTCCGAATCACCTTTTTTCATTTAATCTGGCCATTTACCATTTGTAGTATATATAAATTTCAGAATAGATATAATTATTGACACAATCTGAAAATAGTTATATTATAATATCAATTTGAAAAAATAATATGTATGTATCGACTTACAAACAAGATTAAATGCAGCTAATCATTTGTAAAATATTATTCTAATTGTACTTCCTCTTAAGGATAGCACTTATTGTAAGATAACTTATTAAGACCTTACGTAATAAAATGTTAGAAAATTTAGATTTATTTTTAAGGTGGCGGAAAAAATGAAACAAACTACAAAAACTTATTTAGTTGATCGAATGTATAAAGCCTCACAAGGACTTGCCAATGCAGTCTTAGTTACTCTTGGAATCGGACTGCTGATTCAATCGTTTGGGACTTTTACGGGGTGGGAAGGATTTAATACGATCGGCACCTCGGCACAGCTGATGCTGGCTCCAGCTATTGGAGCAGGAATTGCCTATCAGCTTGGCGGTAACACATTGGTTATTTTTAGTGCGATGGCCTGCAGCACGATTGGGGCTAATGCCATCCATTTAACCCCTGACGGAGGCGTTAGCTTAGTAACAGGGCAACCAATTAGTGCAGTTTTAGCAGCTGTTGTTGCTACATGGGTAGGGAAACGTGTGACAGGGAAAACGAAATTAGACATGATGGCCATTCCGTTTGCAGCCATCTTTACAGGTGGAATTGCTGGTGTATTTTTAGCGATGGTAACAACCCCGATGCTTCAATGGTTAAGCGCACAAATTACCGCAGCTGTTAAAGGTTATCCTTTACTGGGATCGATCGTTATTGCTCTGGTTTGGAGTATTTTCCTGATGTCACCGGCATCTTCAGCGGCAATTGCCATAGCCTTACAGCTTGATCCTGTATCAAGTGCTGCGGCATTAATCGGTTGTACGGCTCAATTTGCAGGCTTTACAGCGATGTCACTTAAACAAAATGATCTTGGTGCGAATATTGCCCAATCGTTAATTACACCAAAGGTTCAATTTCCAAACTTGGTTAAGAACCCGCGGCTGGCGATTCCGCCATTTATCTCCGCCATTATTTGTGCACCGATTGCAACGATGCTATTTGACTTTCAAGTTCCATATAAACTTGCCGGACTTGGACTGAATTCTTTAATTGCACCGATCAACATCCTAGCCAACCAAGGTGCAATTGTTCTGGCCGTGTTTATCGCAGTCGGCGTGATTCTTCCAGTCATCATCTCACTAGCCATCTATCACGGCTTGAAAGTATTAGGCTGGGCCAAAAAAGACGATTTGCGAATGGTAATACAGTAACTTGGTGCCTGTCACCACCCGAAATTTGTCGAAAGCAAAAAGTTAATAGGATAAAAGGCAGAAAGCCACCACGCTCTCTTTTAGAGGATGAGCAGGGGGCTTTCTGCTTTTTTAGTTACTCGTTCATTCTGTTAGATTCTGTAATCACTTCTGGATATGCCAAAGGAGTTTGGAGCTGGGATACCTATGAGAATCATGAGTTGGATGTGATTCACGAAGCCCTTAATGAAAAGGGTTATAAATATTATGGAATTGGTGTTCAGTATCGCCTAAAAAAAATCGTGTCGGTAAATATCGTTGGATTGAAGATTATGTAGATAAGATCTGACCAGCCGTAAATCGTATCATTTCTTGGGGAATAATGTTCTGTTTTTAGCAAATTGTTCCTATAGCATCAGTTATTTAATTGGGAAAATTTGCTAAAAGAGATTTTTTTAATAGTTCAAATATTTATAATCAATGGATTTGTTTCGTAGAAAAAATCCTTTACTGGAATAGGCAGTTGCACTTCCACAACGGAATCATGAATTATTGTACTAACGGAGCAGCTTAAATTAATTAACTCTTGGGAGGGTGTTTATTACTTGATGTATTTATAATTGGGAAATCGCCTGTTGTGTTGACCAGGTAGCACTGCTGAATGCCTGATAATTTGTAATTGCTGCTTGAAAGTCTTTTTCACTTATAGTGGCAGTGGCGTCATAAACAACAGCTGTTTGGAATCCATTTTCGATTAAGTCTCTCATATGCGATTCCACACAAACGTTTGATAGGATGCCTGCCAAAATGACCTTTTCTTTCCTTTGCTGACGTAATTGGTAAACTAAATCATTTGTCTGTGGGCTGGCAATTTTATGGGCGGTCGCAATGATTGTTCGGTTATCTAAAATGTAAGGCTTAAGTGATGGAACCCAGTCAGCTCCTACAGTAGGAGAAGTATAAGCATTTTGTTTTTGATATACCCGAAGCTTTAATAACATTTTTTGTTCAGCTCCGGTAAATTGCCAACTATAATCATGCGGATAAATATAATGCGGGGAAATAAAAAGTTGATATCCTTTACTCATAGCTGTACTGATTAGAAGTTCAAGGTTGCCAAGTGTGTTGTACTGCTCAATAATTTTTTTTGTTAAATGGTATCCTTTACCTCCAGGGGACAGAAAGTCATTTTGTGGGTCCGTTATGACAATTGCCGTATTAGCGGGATTAGGTTTAAACATTCTTTTTTCCTCCCATTTACATAATTAAATATCCTGTCTTTTATATTCAACTATTGTTCTTTCATAAATATATATTGATGGAGGCTTGGACACATTCTGTTTTTAATGGAGCAGTTTAGATCTATTCTAAATAATTCCAAAATAAAACATTTAGTTTATAATACAGCTATAATAAATTTTTTTAAGGGGCCTATTATGGGACTAATTACAGGTAAGGTCATATTAATATCGCTATTTTTATTGATCATCACAATGATTGAGACATTAGCTTATTCAACAAGGATTTCAGGGGCAAGGGTGAAATTAATTGCCACTGCGTTATCTTTGTTTAGTACACTGGTAATTGTTTCAAGATTTTCTACAATGATTCAGCAACCTCTAACAGCAAAGCTTATTGCAGAGGCACCTCATATAAACAAATTACACTACATAGAGGAACAATATAGAATTTTAATTGGGATAACGTCTATTGGGGTGTTGTTCGGCATACTTCTCTTTCCTACCTTCATCAATATCTTTTCACGAGCCATTGTTCAACTATCCAATCAACGCGGCTCCATAATTGCACTATTTGTTCATCAATTTAATCTTAACGGCATTAAAAAAATATTTAGGTGTTTTAGACTTCCGAGATTTACATATTTAAAGGGAATTACGTTAAAAACAATACCTAAACGCCTCTTTGTTATTAATGTAATCATTTCTGCTGTATTTACTATTGGAGTTCTTTCTTCTATATATGCATCAATGTTAGTTCCGAAATATTCCCAGGCAGCATTAATGTCATCTGGGATTATAAATGGTATAGCAACTATTTTATTGACATTGTTTATTGACCCTAAAGCTTCGGTATTAGCTGATAGAGTCATGAAAAAAGAAAGTGATTATATTTACCTAAAGAGTTACTCTTTAACAATGATTGGTTCTAAATTTTTAGGTACAATTGTTGCTCAATTACTGTTTATCCCGGCTGCCTATTATGTTGCTTGGTTTGCTAAGTGGATTTAACGAGTCAAGAGACTTAGAACATTTAGTTTATCCTTTTTACCACAAGGAAAGAAATGCTGATAACAGTGATCTTCCATAATCTGCCACTCTTCTTAAATATATTGCAGCAATGATGAGAGAAAACACTGGCCTTCACGTTTACTTCATCTGCCCATAAACTGAAAGTGGGGGGATGAATGTGTTACTACGGAATCAAATGGACCCTGCTGTATATCATCAAAAGTATTTTCGTCCATCAAGTTTACCAGCTTTAAATTTGAGATTCACAACTTGGGAATTCTTCCAACCTTATTATGAAAAAACTCACGACCAAATTCAGGTACCTGCAGAATTGACTAAAACCCCTGAAGATACCCTTCTCAATTATTTTAGCATTTTGCGCGAAGCCGAAAACATGGGAGGGCGTAGCTGCGGAACGGTTGGTCATGCACGAATTCCATTTCCACTTGCCTACAATTTTTTATCTGAGGAGTTTCAAAAAAAATTAAGCTATGAAGACTATTTTAATTCGTTTGCTGGGATTGGGCATACAAGTTTGATCAAGCTTTGTCGGGTGCCAGATGGAAAAAAGGGATTACGGTTTTTTTATGAAATTGAAACAATTGAAGGGTTTAAGGGCAAGAGAGCTGAGTATTTTGGCTATTCTTACGGATTTATGCAGCTTGTTCACAAACAAAAAGGTTATCGAATTTCAGATTTGCAGCAGTTTCCGGAGGATTTTCTATGCGCACCGTATCATCTCTGGCAACATGACGCGGAAGCAGTGGTCGATGTGAAATTTGGTTATTGGTGCAAGCTGATTCAGAAAAGGTACCCAACAATAAAAAATGGTTAGGTTAAACATATTTATTTTCACGGTAACGATGGCGCTAATTATTATTTTCTTTTCTTTACGTTAACAAATGGAACTGACATAGAAATTGCTCAATTTCGCAAAGTAGGCGATGAGAAATGGAAACAGGTGAAAATGAAGCCTGAAGAAGAGTGTTTAACTGAAAAAGGGGTTCGTTAAAATATATACTTTTCTTCATTCACAAAAGTGTGCAAAAGTTGAAGAAAGGGATTGCAATTTGCGATCCCTCTTTCTCATTTTTCTAGATCGGTTTTTTAGTTTTTTGTTTTATTTTTTCTTTTTCATAAGTTTTGAGAGTAGGATGCTAATAAAGTTCTTTTTTGATGATTTACTTGGTGGTTCGTTCTGCGGGTTGACTGATGATTCGCTTGAGAATTCCGGTGCTGTTTCCGTTGGTGTTTGGACTGGTGGATTGTCCGGAAGCTCAACTGGTGACGAGATTGGTTGATTTGCCGGAGTCTCGATCCGTTTTTCTTCCTGCTGTTGCTGATGTTTATTGAAAAAATTCCATATAATTTCTGTTGCATTTGGACCTGATGGGTCCGTGTAAGAACCATTCGTGCTTCCTCCGGACCAGGTATGCCCCATCTTATCGACCATCCAAAGTTCCAATAATGGTTCGTCGTCGCCATCATGATATACATGCTGGGTATAACTTTTTCCATTTATGATATCTGATTTGACCAGGGCAGGGGTAACATCAGCAAGGCCTATACCGCCTTCAACGAGAAAATTGGTTTGAGCCCATTGGGTGATAACCTGCTGGCCGTTAATGGGGTGGACCGTAGTATCAGAGATTCCATGGAAAACAATCACCCGCATTTTTTTCTTATACTCTCCCATCTCTCGAAATGCCCTGTTTCCGCATGCATATGGGTCAGGCACGCCTTTCTCCATACTTTTTTTAGCTTCCGCAGCCATCGGGTCGGTTAGATAAAATACATTGGCAGCGTCATAGGCTAGTCCCGAACAAATTCCGATACCGCTAAAGACATCTGGATACGTAACGCCAAGAATACAGGCTAGTGACCCGCCTGCCGATAAGCCCGCAGTGTACACTTTATTTGAATCAATCTTGTATTTACTTTTGACCTCATTAATAATCCCATAAATTAGCTTGGGATGTCCTTTTCCGCGGTGTTGATTTTTATCTAAAAACCAGTTCCAGCAGCCAAAGGGGTTATACCCGGCCAGATCTGAAGGATTAAACAGATGGTTCATATCAGGATAGAGGACAAGGAATTTTTCCTTTTCAGCAAGTGTGTTCATGTTTGTGCCGGCAGCAAAATCATCCGAATCTTGTCCACATCCATGAAGCATTACCAACAACGGAGATTCTTTATCTGTATTATACTCACCAGGGACATATAGCTTGTATTTAAAATCGTGATAAATAAAATCGAGAAATTTTCCCAAATCACTTAACCTCCGTTTTTATACTCTATTTTCCCATCTTATTCCCGTTGTTGTCACAACATAAGTATTTATTTTACAATTTTAACAAAAATCAAGTGATGTAGAGAGTAAAAAGTAGAGGGAAAAGCAAAATGTTAGGATAGAGTGGAAAACAGAGGAAGGAGTGACTGAATTGCCTTCAGTCGTTGTTTTGTATTTTTGAATCTCTGCCTATGACCCAACTGTCGGGCCATTTAACCGAATTTAAAGTAAACAACTTTATATCAATATTTTCCATTCTTCACAGAAGTCGCATTCATAATATAAAAACTAATAATCAACATTAAAACCACCGAACTGAAAAGCAGAGTATATAAGGCATTTTCATGTTTGACAACAATTAAACGAATCATCGCCGTAATCCCAATATAAAGGAAATAACGAATCGGGAAATGATATTCTTCTTGAAAATACTTCACAATCAATGCAATAAACTCAAAATATAGAAAGAACATCAAAATTCGTTCCAGAAACTGATATTGAAGCTTTAATCCTCCAGTTAAAATCGAAAAGCTCATAATATAAAAGAGTTCCTTTCCTAGTAAAATACATAAGGCAATTGCTAGAAGACCTAGTGCTGTGTTCAACGCAAACTGCAGTATACTTACAATTTTGACGTTTTTCCAATGTTGCCAATATGGACTTCCCATGATCCTGCCTCCCTTAAAACCGCTTGTATATTTATCTTTCCTTGACCGATCATGTTTACCAAAGAATGCCACGACCCTTCTTTAGAATGGAATAACCAATATGTTCTCCATTTTTATGAGGAAAAAACATTGTTAAACTTATTTTTCCAAACTTTATAGTTAGTAATTACAATTTATAATGATATTCTTTCTCTTTTGTAAAAAGATGAATTTTGCCCTTTGTGAAAGGGGGATTGGAATTCCACAGGGACGATTCTCATGGTTCAATTGAAGCTAGTTCCGACCACCAGAACCGTCCCCTAGTCACAGAATCGTAGGTAATAAGAATCGTTTCTGGCAATTGTTGAAGAAAAGGGTCAAAAAATGTTTAATTCGCTCGAATGCTGTCATGAAAGTGACAATTAGAGGAAAGGGGGTGAGATGTTGCATTTCCGCCATTTTCTTATTTCCGCTCTTATGGTTGGAGCAGCCCTGATTCTGCCAGACAGTGCCTTTGCCGAGAAGAATGACCTTAGTGGAGAGCCAAATTCCCATAAGGAACATGTACAAGCGAAGAATCCGTCAGAAAATACAGAAAACACTGCTAAACAGGCCAACGTCCCAGCAAAAGCTGAAAACGTAAAGCCGGTGGCAAAAAAAGTGGTGGTACCTGAACAAGCTAGTCAAAGGCAAAATGGTGTAAAACAAAAGGTTTCCCATATTGAGCCTAAACAAGCAGCTTCGCCAACACCAGTTGCAGCTGTACCGGAGAAAAGTTTGCCGGTTCAGGCAAAAGGGAATGGATATGGTTTATCTAACAGTAAAAAGACTGAGAAAACCGTAAACGCTCCCGGTCAAGAGAAAAGCGCAGCTGTGCAGGAAAGTAAAAAAGAGTTAGGTCAGAACACGCAAGTTACTACTGATGAGGCCGAACCTTTTTCTGAAATTGCTACTGTAGAAAACAATACTAACTCAACAAAGTTGGTTAATCGAGTCGAACCACAAGTGCAAGTTTCTGACTTTTCGAAGCCCAAAGAAGATGTTGACCAAGCTAAACCGCTTGTGACAGAGCCACCAGAGAAGGAGAATGTTCCTTCTAGTAAGAAAGAGATTCCAGATGTTGACCAAGCCATTAACCCAACACAACGTTCTAACAATTCAGGCGGTCTATCAAATGATCGCGTCAGTCAGAATTTAACGATGATTAGTTTTTTGGAGAAGTGGTTTGAATGGAAAAAATATTATGAAATCAAACTGGTTCAGCCTTACCTTTCACGCTATGCGTTTATGAATAATCAGTGGGTGAATGCTCCACCTTCACCACCACCACAAGCAGCTCCTTCTTTATAAACCGTCAACCGCAGCTATAAGCCACGGAACACGAAAATAAAAGGAGCGAACTATTAACATGAAACATTATTTAAACCCTAATAAAGTTGTAGTAAAATCTTTTGTATTAGCTGGAGCATTATCCTTTGGAGTTTTTGCGGGTGGTCATTTTACTGAGGCTGCCGGTCCTGATCATGGAAAAGCTGGACAAACTGTTCAAGTAAAAGTGGAAAATACAGTAAAGGCTAATGGGAAGGCAAAGCAAGTACCTGCTTCCGAACCTGCCATTTCTGTACAGCCAGCGGCACCAGTACAGGAACAGCCAAAAGCTGAAAAAGCGAGCAAATCTCAAGCAAGTGTGCATGCTAGTGAAACGGCAAAAATGCATGCAAATCCAAACTCAGCTGTTCTAGGCAAGGTTGGAAAGACTGAAGAGAAAGCTGCAGAGGAAGTTCCTGTTCAAGAACCTGCAGTTGAAGAGGCGGCACCTGCTGCACCTGTTGAACCTGCTGTACCTGTTACAACGGACGTAACAACTGACACTCAAACTGTTGAACCTGTTTCAACCCCAACAGATGTTGTTGTTGAACCTACAGTTGAGACTGAAGATAAAGCAGTTGTTGAAGAGGATGAAAAAACAGCGGATGTTGAAGCTGATGCTGACGTTGAGGCTGACGCTGATTCGACAGTAGCAGTTAAGGATCAAGAAGATGTTAATCAAGATGCTGACCAAGATTCTGATTCTAAGAAAGTTATTACTGAACACAATGCTTTAGTGAATTCAAAAGATGATGAAGATGCAGAAGCAACGGAAGAAGATACAGACACAGACAAAGATGCGAAGGTTAATCCATCAGCTGCTAATAAAGCAAAATCGCAAGCCAGCGCACATGCAAGTGAAACTGCAAAAGCACATGCTGCAGCAAACTCAGCTGTCCTAGCTGGTGAAAAAGTTTCTGAAGACGTAGTATCAGAAGATAAAACAACTGAAGAAGTAGCATCTGAGGATGTAGTATCAGAAGATAAAGCAACTGAAGAAGTAGCATCAGAGGATGTAGTATCAGAAGATAAAGCAACTGAAGAAGTAGTATCAGAGGATGTTGAATCTGCTGATGTTGTTACTGAAGAAAAAGCTGAAGAAGCTACTAATACAACAACTGAAGAGTCAACTGAAGAATCTACTGAAACACCTGAAGTTGTTACAGAAACAGAAGAATCTGTTGTTGAAGAAGAGGCTGTTCAGGTTGAAAAAGTAAGCCCATCTGTTGCTAACAAAGCAAAGTCTCAAGCTAGCGTAAAAGCAAGTGAACAAGCAAACGCAAACGCTTCTGCTAATTCTGCTGTCCTAGCAGTTGCAGTAGAAACTGAGGTAGTTGTCCCTGCTGAGGAAACAACTGAAGAAGTTATTACTGAATATACAACTGTTGAAGCCGTAGTAAAAGAATAATCTAATAGTTGAAAAGAAACCGAGGAATCTCCTTCGGTTTCTTTTTTTCGACTAGTTTGCTAGAACTGGTTCTGATAAATGGCTGAAAATATTGTACAATTACCTCAACCACATAATAAAATATGGGTGAAAGAAAACTGATTGATGTATAGTAGTAGAATATTTATTGTAAATGGACTCGAGAGGACGTTGGTTTTAATGATTCAAACTGTTATTGCAACCCTATTTCAAGTAATTGTTCCGCTTTCGATCCCTGTTATCGTTGGTGCCCTACTGGGACGTTTTAAACAGCTTGATACGAAACCACTTTTAACACTTACTTTGTATTATTTAAGTCCTGCACTAATATTAGATACCTTAATGACGGCTAAAGTTTCACATGATGATATAGTTAAGACTCTAGCTTTTTCACTGCTTAATCTTGTACTTCTGTGGTTGCTTGCCAACGGCGTTGGGAGACTCTTTAAATTTCCGGCGAGTGAAATTGCAGGTTTAACACTGATTTCTTCATTTACCAACAGTGTCAATTATGGACTTCCACTCGTTTTACTCGCGTTTGGAAAACTAGGGCTCGATAAGGCGTCTGTTTACGTGATTATCCAAATGGTCATTGTCAATACAATAGGTGTTTACTTTGCAGCACGCTCTCATTTTTCGATAAAAAATGCAATCAAATCCGTATTTTCTCTTCCAGCCATTTATGCTGCGTTGCTAGCCTTTGTGCTTCGTAGTTTTAGTCTTACTCTACCCGATGGAATTGCCAAAGGGGTTTCAATGATCGCTGAAGCTTACTCTCCAGTTGTATTGGCAATTTTAGGGGCACAGATGGTGAGTGTGACAACCTCTAAGCAGGAATGGAAATATCAATCAACATTTTGGACAGGGATGACTATTCGAATGTTGGTATCGCCAATCATCGCCTTATTTTGCTTATACATCTTAAATATTAACGGCATATTACAGTCGGTTCTCTTTGTTCTGGCATGTATGCCGGTTGCCGTAAATGCTGTCATTCTCGCCGAAAAATTTAATGCATCTCCCAAAATGGTTTCTAAATGTATCCTCTGGACGACCCTGGCATCGTTTATCATTTTGCCGTTTCTTATTGTGGCAGTTAAGTAGGTGCCTGTCACCACCCGAATTTTGTCGAAATTTCGTTTTGTAGTCAACACCAAAAGGGACAAAGTAAGAGCCCAATGACTGCTGGCGCTATACATATAAAGGTAGGATTTTTAATATCCAACTACTAATTTTTTATTTTCAAGAATGGAACGACCATTAGGGACCATCGAATTTATATTGAAGAATTTCAATTTCCACAGGTACAATCGTATTCAGGCGTTGACAGCACGATAAGAAAACAAACATAAGGACAGATTCCTACTGAATATTTTAATATGAAGGCATAAATAAAAAGTGGAACATTTTCAGGTGAAGAGGAGGAGAGATATTTTTGAAAATGGGCTCCCATCAGTTGAATGTTTATCTTGATGCCATTGATGCTGCTTTAGAGAAAGGGATGGCAGCGAAGGAGGTCGTTTGCTCTATAACGACTGGTTTTCGAGTGATTCCTGCGTTACGGAATGCACCTGGGCTGAACCCATATCATGCTTCTGTAGCTGATGTCGGCTACGGTTTTGATGCGGTTAGGGGGACAATTCAACGGATCTGTAATGGCGAAGCGATTTCTCTTGTAAAGGAAATGCTTGTCTTTGACCTTGATACATTGCGCATTAGCGAAAAACAATTGAGGCCCAATTTTGATCTAGTAGCTAAAGAAGCGACACCAGATACCATGTATTTAATTGAGCAAAGCAGGTATTTAAACCAACAAATTGCGAAAAAAATTAACGAGGCCAACATGAACGGCAAGGCCCTGCTTGGACAGGAATGGAATGTCATTCTGAATCGCGTCCAAAAGGTTCAAGCCATTCCCCGTCTTTAGTAGATTAATTAAAGGGAGAGTAGGAAATGCCTCAAAAACCTTCCATTACTATGAGTGAAGAGGAACAACGTCAGTTGTTGGAATGGTGGAATGCCACTGAACAGGGAACGATAGTGGTTAAACGTTTAGTTTCACTCGTTACTGAACTTAGGCTGCATCCTGAATCAAGCCGCGCGGATGGGATGATTCTATTTTACCGTGCTGTATCAGAGGTTTCCTATGGGTATGCAGGGATGCGGGGCTGTATCCGCCGGGCATTTAGTCATGAGTATTCTGAGTTTCTACAAAAAAATATGGTCAGGTGTCACAGCTTTGCCCAGCGGTTTTCTGTTGACACAAAGATCCTCCTTGAACGGGTCGCCAAACAAATCAAAGGGGCACAAGCTTTGCAAATCGTAGACCGCATCCGAGAAACACTTCGTGAGAATGACGCAATCCTAACTGTAATAGAGAATAAAGCGAATGCCTTTTTGGGACAAAATTCCTTCCGGTAGGTGCCTGTCACCACCCGGTTTTTGTCGAAAGTGCATGTATTATTTTCGAAGAATATTAGTTCAATTAGAGCCTACCTCTAGACATCATATAGGTAGGCTTTTAATATGCAATGGCAATTATATATTGGATTGCCAATTCTTATCCATTCCAAATCCAAGTGAATTACATTAACAGATAAAGCTCATACTAGGAGTGGTAGAAACCGGCCTATTTACGAATATGACAGACATCGTCATAGTAAGCAAAGAGGATCGAGTTCAGATTTTGAAAAGTCCATTTGAGTAAGCACAGAAAGATAGCAATTTCAGCATAAAGGAAAGAATGGTTCCGGAGAGTCCGTGCCGTTCTTTCCTTTATGCGTAATACTCTGTTTTTATTGGTGAACAGGTTGTAATAACCAGAAAGATTTATCTGTTGATTTACTTCGACAAAATTCGGGACGTGACAGGCACCCAAAAGGGGGGATGTATCATGGAGTTAACGATTAACTGGAAAGAGAAAATGGCCTTTTCGGGGGTTACGCCATCCGGACATGAAATTACAATGGATGCAGCACCTGAAGTCGGTGGAGAGAATTCTGGTGCTAGACCAACGGAATTGCTTTTGTCGGCGGTGGCCGGTTGTACGGGAATGGATATTATCTCGATTTTGCATAAAATGCGTCTAGAACCCACCACCTTCCAAATGGATGTTAAAGGCGAACGTGCCGAGGAACATCCTAAACGGTTCACAACAATTAACATTCATTATGCGTTAGATGGGGACATGCCTGAAGAAAAGGTTGTTCGTGCGATTCAATTGTCGAAAGAAAAATACTGCTCGGTCTCCCATTCCTTGAATGCAGAAATAACCATGAGCTATTCGATCAATGGGGTTAAAGGGGAAAGATCCATATAATGTTAAAAAAAAGTAACTGCCTTTTTAGAAGAGGAAGTTACTTTTTTGTTGGCTTCAATAATTAGAGTTGCCGCTTTTCTGTTTTGTTCTTGTAAAGCTCATCTAAGTGTTCTAGATGTGCCAATCCCCAATGGTGCATGGACTCCAAGAGTGGCATTAATCCCTTTCCATATTCCGTCATTGAATATTCAACCCTTGGTGGGATTTGTGCATATACTTTTCGATTGATAATATCGTGATATTCCAATTCCCTTAGTTGCGTGGTCAGCATCTTTTTCGTGATGTCAGGAATTAAACGCTGCAGTTCACTAAATCTTAATATGCCCTTTTCTAAAATATGATAAAGAATGACAGGTTTCCATTTTCCAACAAGAATATCGAGAGCTGTTTCCACCTTACAATCATGAGACATTACGCTTCCCCCTTAAGGTATTTTTTTGTATACTATGACACATTAATGTACCTTCTTCCAATATTTTCCCTTAGAGATTATTATAGCCTTAGAAGCTATTTCGAAACAAGGAGGAATTGTGACAATGAAGTGGACAATACGAATCGTGCAAGGATTATTGATACTAGGGTATTTACTTTTTGGCTTTATGAAATTGAGTGGCAACCCAACGCAGGTCGAGGCATTTACCAATGTATATGGATATGGAACAGGTTTCATGTATGTCGTAGGAGCGATTGAGGTCATCTCGGCGATTGGATTACTAATTGGTTATTGGAAAAAGAATCTTGTTCCGATTTTTAGTGGAGTATTAACAGTGGTGATGGCTGGTGCCGTCTTCACACATTTCCAGGCTGGTCAAGGTTTCGGAGTTGCGATGACGCCTTTCATCCTTCTTATTTTAGCTGTGATCCTATTTTTCGGTCAAAAAAAATTAAGTTTGAACACCATTTAGGAGGGGTAAATTATTATGGTACCAGTTTTATTTATTGGTCATGGTTCCCCATATTTAGCTGTCCAGCAAAACGAATATTCCACCTTTTTAAAAGAATTAGGAAAACGAGTTCAGCCAAAAGCGATTGTGATTTTTAGTGCTCACTGGGAAAGTGAGATTGTCTCATTAACGTATACAGATGATGTACTGGAAACTGTCTACGACTATTATGGTTTTCCAGATGAAATGTATCAAATCACCTATCCGGCCAAGGGTTCTACAAAAGTCGCCGAAATGCTTGAAAAACGGTTTGAGACGTTCGGAATCAAAACTAGAAGAGAACAAAAAAGAGGACTAGATCACGGTTCATGGGTGGCACTGCGCCATATGTATCCAAAGGCAGATATCCCCGTCATCCAGTTATCCGTTCACCCTTTCTTACTGCCAAAAGACCAATTTCAGATTGGTAAGGCGTTACAGGGGCTTGGCGATGAAGACATCTTGGTGATTGGCAGCGGGACGACTGTCCACAATTTCAACTGGTTTTTCCCAGATGCAACTGAACCAAAAACAGAAGCAGTCGAGTTTGATAATTGGCTAATTGAAAAGATTCAAAAGAGGGATTTAGATTCGTTAAATAATTATGTTCATTTAGCCCCTCATGCACGGTTAGCCGTCCCAAGACCAGAACACTTTGTCCCCATTTTTATTGCTATGGGCAGCGCAAATGAAAACAAGACACCAGTGGTAATCAATCAAACGTATGATTTTGGTGCGATGAGTAATTTGTGTATAGAATTTTAATTAATGGAAACTCTATCTATGTAACGATTGTTGCAATTGTAAATTCTACCAAAGCAAGATGAATGGGCGGTGGTTGGAATGGGTTTTTTTGATAAACTATTTGGAAAACAAACCAAGGAGGACGAACCGATGGCTGAAAAATTAAACATTGGTATTATCTTAGGAAGCACACGTCAAGGACGGGTTAGTCCACAAGTGGGAGAATGGGTAAAAGGTATTGCTGACAAACGCGGCGATGCCAATTATGAAATCGTCGATATTGCGGAATTCAATTTACCATTCGTATGGACGACTGATGCTTCGGAACCAGGGATCGCAAAATGGAAAGAAAAAGTTAAAGGCCTAGATGGTTATGTATTCATTACTCAAGAATACAATCACAGTGTTACGGGTGCATTAAAAAATGCCCTCGATTCAGCATATGAAGAATGGAACAATAAAGCAGCAGGTATTGTCAGCTACGGTTCAACCGGTGGTGCTCGTGCTGCGGAACATTTACGTGGAATTTGTGCAGAATTACAAGTAGCGACTGTTCGCGTGCATCCGACATTATCTTTATTTACAGATTTTGAAAATGGATCTGTGTTTAAACCAGCAGAATTGCATCTTGATAATGTGAATGCAATGCTGGACCAAGTGAATGCTTGGAGCGGTGCATTAAAAACTTTGCGGTAAACCATAGCAACAGTAAGGAACAGAAGGGACATGAACATGTTCCTTCTTTTATTTTACTAAAAATTATAAATGAGGATGACGGAGCGTTCGCTATTGAAGAAACGACTGGAAAAATAACTAGGAAATCATTAAAAGGTTAGCTTAGGTAATGGGGTTATGTATATGCAGGAATACTTTCAATTTCATTCAAAGCTTGAGTTGTTTCGGCTTTTTTCAGGGGAGCATCTCTGGACGATTGGGTTGATTTTCGTTCTTTGTCTTCTCCTGTTTGTTATGAGGAATGAGCTTAAGAAGAAGGGGAAAAGAAGGATTTTTCGTTTCTCTTTGGCCTTTCTTTTAGTGGTAACGGAGGTTTCGGAACATGTTTGGCTTTTGTATGAGCATGCTTGGTCAGTAAGGAGAGATTTGCCACTGCAGCTTAGTGACCTTGCCGTCTTACTAGCGATTGTGATGCTGCTTACGAAAAGCTATAAAATTTTTCAATTCATGTATTTTGCTGGGCTGGGCAGTTCTATTCAAGCTATTTTGACACCAGATCTTGGCAAGTTTTCGTTTCCGCACTTTCAATATATCGAGTTTTTTGTTTCACATGGAGGGACGGTGCTAGCTTGTTTGTTTATGGTGGCGGGCTTCCACTACCGGCCAACCATTCGTTCCATGTGGCTGACCATTCTTATTGTGAACCTATACGGGGCAGTTGTTTTTTTCCTGAATAGGGTCCTGGGAGCGAATTACCTGTATATCATGAAAAAACCGAGAAGTGCGTCTCTTTTAGATTACCTCGGTCCGTGGCCATGGTATCTTGTTTCACTAGAGCTGGTGATGATTTTGAGCTTTTACATTCTTTATAGTCCGTTTTGGATCAAAAGAAAAATAGACAAATAAGCTGAGTGCCAGGCACCAACCACTTTTGTAAAAAGCCTTTGTAGAGGACTTCTACATCAGGATTTCACCAATTTATCAGACGAAAAGCCGAAGTAGACAACATTTTCTTCAGCGTACACCCGACACATTATCGACAATGAAATTTAATATATACATACGTCATAAGAAAGAAGCAAGGGGGAAGGTTCTCTTGCTTTCTTTAAAATGAAATGTAAAAAAATCCCTATGCTTATAGCGGCTAGTATAACCAGCATCTGCATGCATAGTTGTTCCCGTTACATAGGATGACTGATCAGAAGCTAACCAAAGGCTTGCTTGAGCAATTTCCTCCGCTTTTCCAAATCTGTTTAACAAACTAAGCTGTGGAGCATATTCTTTTTCGGTATAACCAAACTGCTCTAAAGCACCGCGGAGCATTGGTGTATCAATCGCACCTGGTGCAACAGAATTTACCCGAATATTTTTGTCGCCATTTTCCAATGCAGCTACCTTTGTCATTCCGACTACTCCATGTTTCGCTGCAACATAGGCAATGTTATTTGGTTGTGGTCGGAATCCACTAACCACGGGAAATGTCATGTCTATCACCTTTCAAATAAAAAATCATCTGGAACAACTATATGTTTACCCTCTTATTAATAGAGTATGTCTATCCTGCTGCCTGAATATTGAGCGAGCAAAAGGAAAATCATAAGGGAATGAATGGTATAAAAACGGGAATGCGGGGTGGGTAATATAAATTTATTTTTAAAAAGAACAACATTATTTTCACTGGGGGCAATCGTACTAACCTTACTGGTGATGCCCGTTGTTAGTGCGGAGCAAGTCGAAAACCAAAAACTGCCATCACCTAAAATAGAGACAAGGGCAAAGACTGTCATTGTGAAGAATGGAAAGAAATTCAAGGACCTGAATCAGAACGGAAAAGTGGACGCTTATGAAAACTGGCAGCTCCCTGTAAATCAGCGTGTTCAGGATCTTATTCATCAAATGACACTTGAGGAAAAGGCGGGGATGATGCATGCAATCTCACAATTTATGGGGGGCAGCAGGGTTTTCGGAATAAACTGTCCGAAAATGCCGCATTCCTTGCTTTGTGAGTCTGACCTAAAAAGTCCTTCTCCACTTTCACTCCAATCACCGGGATCGACAAAGGCGATTCTTCAATACCATTTGAGCTACTTTATCATTCGTGACAGCCCGCGAGCGGATGTTCTAGCCCAATGGATTAATGAAATGCAAGAAACAGCTGAGGGTTCGAGGTTAGGTATACCAATTGTGATGATCTCTAACCCTCGAAATCATATAAAAATAAATAGGGGGATTGGATTCAGTGAGTCCACTGATCAATTTTCTATTTGGCCGGGGGAATTAGGTCTTGCGGCGATGCGGGACCTCAACCTTGTAAAGGAATTCGCTCAAATTGCGGCCAAGGAATGGACGGCATCCGGGATTCGGAAGGGCTACATGTATATGGCAGATGTCCTCACCGATCCACTATGGACTAGAGCGGAAGGAACATTTGGGGAGAATCCTAAACTCGTAGCAGATATGAATACCGCCATCATCCACGGCTTTCAAGGAGATCAATTAAGCCGGGGCAGTGTCTCCCTTACAACGAAGCATTTCCCTGGCGGAGGGGCACGAATGGACGGCAAGGATCCTCATTTTGCGGAAGGAAAATGGAATGCCTATCCAACTGCGGGAAGCCTTAAAAAGTACCATCTGCCGCCATTCAAAGCGGCAATTCAAGCAGGCACCACATCGATATTGCCCTATTATGCAGAACCAAGCAATGCCCTAAGCACTCCAAATCAGTTGGGACCTGGTGTGAAATTTGAAGAGGTCGGTTTCGCCTATAATAAACCACTTATTACCGATTTATTACGCGGCGAACTTGGGTTTAAAGGGTATGTGAATACCGATACAGGGGTTACGACGATTATGCCTTGGGGGGTAGAACATTTAACGATAGAAGAGAGATATGCGAAGGCCATTAATGCCGGGTCTAACCTTATTTCCGGAGAATTTGATTCTCCCGCGATTATCAAGGCAGTGAAGAAGGGTTTGGTTGCTGAAGAGAAAATAAATCAGTCAGTAAGTTATTTATTAACAGAAATGATGCAATTAGGCCTTTTTGAAGACCCGTATGTCAATCCGAAAAATGCTCTTAAAGTGGCCACTGATCCGGCCTCACAGAAAAAAGCAGATGAAGCCCACCGCAAGTCGATCGTTTTGTTACGCAATGATGACCATGTATTGCCTATTAAGGCCCAGCAAAAAGTGAAGCTTTATGTGGAGATTTTCACCCATGGGGCAGATGAAAGCACCACGGAGAGATTAAGGAAGAGAATTCATCAATACGATCCGTCACTTGAGATGACTAGTAATCTGAATGAAGCTACCCATGCGTTTGTTTGGGTTCTGCCAAGTACATCATTGCGAAAGCCACAAATTAAAATCGGTCCTGAAACAGGGATCAATCATGTGGCTAGGATTCTTGCGATTGAAAAAAAGGTTCCAACCATTCTTGCAGTCAATATGACCAATCCATGGTTGATTGATACGATTGAACCTGGCGCCACTGCTGTCCTCAGCACCTTTGGGGTAAATGCGGAGGCGCTCGTAGATGTCATTCGGGGTAGATTCAATCCGACGGGAAAACTTCCCTTTACAATACCAGCAAATCAAGAGGCAATCGTTCATGAAAAAGGCGATGTGCCAGGCTATGACGAAGACCCATCCTATGTTTATAAAAATAAAAATGGGGATGCTTACGGATTTGGATTTGGTTTGGGGTATTAAGCGGGACATCGAGTTCAGAGAATCGAGGTAATTATACATTTTCAGCCCACCCTGTTTTAAAAAAAAGTGCTGGTTCCATCCTTAAGTTGGATGGTTCCAGCACCTTTTTTATTTTCTATTCCTCATGATAATCTTCATTTTTAACTGTAAATTGATCAATGGTTTCACCGTCAGAAGTAACGGTGGTGATGGTGATTTGATCTTTGTCTACTTTGGCCTGCAAGGAAACAGCGATATTTTCCATGTTGACGAAGTCAAATTTGTCATCTGCCACAGCATCATAGTGCTTTTTACCGGTTGTACCGGTGACCACATAAACCGTTCCATTCGGATCTTCTTTCCCGTCTTTCAGCTTTTTCGTTCTGCCGTAGGAATGATCATGACCAGAGAACACGATATCAATCCCTAGTTCATCGACAATCGGAGGCAGCTTTTGTTTCATGATTTCATTCCCGCCAAACGGATTTGTGTAATAAGGAGGCTTGTGTGTAACAAGAATTTTCCAAGGTTTATCGGAATTGGCCACATCCTGTTTCAGCCATTCGAGCTGTTGGTTAAGAACCTCCGTATTATCCGTATAGCCTAAAACGCTAATATGCATGTTATTGTAATCAACCGAATAGGTCCCGCCTTTGTCTGCCTCGGGTCCATTTTCAGGGGAGTTAAAGATGGATTTTGCCAGCTGGCCATTTGAATCTCCCATGTACTCATGATTTCCTAGTGTCCCAATAAAATCGGTTGAACGAATATGGCTGTACTGGCTCAAGCTATTTAATGTATCATCCCATTGTTTAAATTTCGAGGATTCATCAATCAGATCACCGACATGAATCATGAACGATAAGTCCTTTTTATCTAGATCACCAAGAATCTTATTAAAGTCACTTAAATCAGCCGGCGATTGCGTGTCACCTAAAATAGCAAATTCAAAGCTTTGTTTCTTCTTTAAAGTAGTGAACTCTTGCCACTCTGACCAGGTCTCACCATCGCCAACACGATACACATAAGTGGTACCTTGCTGCAGTTTTTTTAATGTGACTTCATTTACGCGGACAATTCCATTTTTCGCTGGATCCTGCTCACCAGAGAATACCTGGTTACTGGATGTCCCGGTAATGGTTTCTAGTGATTGTTCCCCTTTTTTGTCAAAATCCTTTTGTCGGGCAAATTGAACCGCGCTAATTTCTTTCGCTAACGGACTCGACATCCAGGTGAAAGCTTTTTCTTTATAAGGATCACCTGTTGGAGTGGAAAGGATATTTTTCATTTCCTTTGCTGTTGCAAGTGGCTGATAGGTCTGCATGTTCACATTAAACGAATATTTCCCATCCTTTACCGCAAATAAAGCGATTTTCTTCACTTCATTTGTAATAGTATCTACCAGAAGAGAACCTTTTTCATCTGTTTTTCCTAGAAGAACAGGCACCTTGCTGCCTTCGATGCTGACATAAATTTCCGCATCAGCGATTAACTCGTTATTCGAATTTTTCACTGTCATCACAGCCGGTTTTCCGATTAAAATCGGCTCTGCGATAATATTGAAAGCACCTTTTACGTCAACGCTGGCCGGTGCCATTGAATACGTTGATACGAAGTTTTCTTCTTTTGGTACCGTGTAGCTAAGATCAGCTTCTACCATTTCGTAAGTTAACTTGCTGCCTTCTTTTGTCGATGCTGGAATGCGAACCTGAATCGTTGCTGCATCGGCACTGGCCGCTGTTTCGCCGCTATTCACGAGATTCAATGTTAGCATGCCTGTTTCCGGATCATAGCTTGAGGTACTTGTGGTAAACCCATTCGAAAAAGTAACCTTTTCCACAGGGAAGTTTTTATCGATTTGCATTTTAATCGAAGAGCCTGAAATCTCAGCTGGTTTTGTAGCTTTCACAACTAGGTCAAACACATCGCCCAGCAAAGCTTGCTCCTGTTTTTTGACAACTTCCATCTTAGCTGCACCCGTATTTACCGTAAAATAGACCGTTTTAATAGCCTGGTTTCCGAATTTATCTGGGACCATAAGGGTTACTTGATGCGTCCCATCGGCCCAGTTTAAGCCACTTAAGGAGATGGATCCATCCATATCAAAGGAGAAATGACCCTCTGATTTGGCGTAGTCTTTGCCGTCCACTAAAATTCTAATTTTTTCCCAATCAATACCCGTTTTAAACGGATCGTCTTCATATTCATTTACGTTCGCTTTTAGATTAACCGTATTTGTCGTGAATTCTTTCCCGTCTACGTTAATCGACTGAATCTCTGGGGGATATAAGTCATCCACTTTTTCGCCATAAACGGCTCTAATATTATCAATATAGATGGAGCCTTTTGTCATCGGTCCGGTGATGCCTGACTTGGTTGCCATTAATCTGACCGCTTGTGTCCCAGATAGTTTGAAGGGACCTGTAAAGGAGGCGGGGATGTCGGCCTCAATGTATTTCCAGCCTGTCCAATCAATTCCTGGTTTTTCCTGATTAAGATTAATCGTTTGCGTTTTGCCATTTCCGTCGACGATGTTCATTCTCAGCCAATAACCTTGTGCTTCAGGAGTAGCATACATCCACATGCCAATACTGGAGGGATTATCCGGAATAGCAATATTCATGCCAGGTCCTGCATACGCTCCAAGCGTGGTTCCGGTTTGGGCACTCGTTAAATCAAAATCTAGTTTTAATGCGTGATTGCCGAATCTTACTGGTGCTGGATATTCAGCCAAACTAAGTGCCGCTTTTTCACCGCGGCCGACAACAGATGGTTTCCAGCCTCCAAGTCCCCCTTCAAAATCAAATAAAACTTCTGGAAGCTTGCCAACAGACACTTTGATTTGTGCTGTAAGACTTGTGCCCTTCAAGCGGGCAGTAATCGCCCCTGATACGGATTTGTCTCCTGTGTGAAACACGCCCGATTCATCAATGGTGCCCATGCCTTCTGGAATATCAAACTCGATATCTTGAGCGTTCCAGTCTACATTTCGCTTTTGAAATTTTGTCAGTAAGTTTAAATTGGTTTCACTGTTTTTGGCTGTCGTTAGTTCTGTTGCGGTAAAAAACATCTCATCGGGCTGGGCAATTTCTACCATGCTTTTTCCAACCTCATTATCTTGATATTTCAAAATAACTTCCACCTGACCTGTTTTTCCATTTGATAAAAATTTGCCATTCGCATCAATGGTACCGAAGGATGAATCAGACAATTCCCATGTTAAACCAGTGTCTGGTAATGCTGCTGATGCCATGGATTTGTCTCTGCCCTTGGCCGTAAAGGCTATCGATGAACCTGGGGTAAAGCTTTGGTCATAGGGTTCAATATGGGCCGATTCAAAAAGATGATTAGAGGGTTCTTTTGTGACAATCAGCCAAGTGTTCGCCACACTTCTTTCTGAACGGTCAGAAGGTTGATTGTCTACCTCAAGTTGATCGCCGCCCAGTTCACGCGTTGTGAAGGTCGATGAGCCCCCGCCATCAAGGTTAAGTGCATGGACTGCCCCTAAATCAATCATTAATTGTGCTAAATCAGGCATGGAGATTCCAGTTGAATAAGGCTCCTGTCTTCCGTCGATCACGACAAAGAAAACATCGCCGTCTCCTTTAATTCCAACTGCTGTTCGAGGCTCCCGATCTGCTCCTGTTTGCGGAGTTTGATAGATTTGGCCATTTTTTACGAGGATGGCATTTCCGCCTAGCGCCTCTTGTAATTCGTCTTTTACTCCATCATAGTCAGCAGCGTCACCGATGACGGCTTCACCGGATTTTTTAATTCCGAAGAATTTTTGTGATGAAGAATACTGAGCTTTGACGGCTTGTCCATCTTTGTATACAACGCCCAGTGGTTCACCTGTTGCCATATTATAAAAATCAGCATTCACCGCCGCCACTACTTGATGATTAATGCCATTTGCGGCCTTGGCTTGCTGTCTAACGGGCTGAAGGCCAAATGCAGTTCCGTCATTCGGTGTACCTGCTTCAATCGATACACTGGGATTTTGTACATCCACATCGACTACGAAACTCTCAATCTTTTTTCCGTCTTTTCCTTCAAAGCTGTAGTGCTTTTCCAATACACCGGGGGCCAGAGCGGCTTGATATTCATTAATGGGTGTTTGGATAACGGGTGAGTTTAAATCGAAGCTGCCCAAAGCAGATGTAAGACTTGGGGAAACCAGACTGCTTGCTAATGCAAAGGTCAGGGAGATCGGTAAAATCCTTTTTTTCCAACTTTTCCTCATAAAGCGCCTCCAAAAATGATAGTAACATCGGCAAAATGTGAGCAATTCTTGCAATTACCGACGATATTTCTATCATATTTAAAGGTTATTAATCTACTGTTAATTAAGTGTAAAGAATTTTCGGAATTTAATAGGAGGAATGGCATAGGTAGAACGATGGAGGTGTGCAAACAGTGGTTCGCTTGCTTTCTTTTAGTTAGAGCATAAGAACCGATCCCATGCTTCATGCACTTATTTTCTGAATTTTATTAAAATGGTTATTGCAGGAAAAAGTAACCTATAGTATGATTAGGTAGGAAATCACATACATGATTTTAAAATCATATATGTGATTTGAGGAGGCGTAATGATGTCTGTAAAATCAGCAGAGCGTGTGTTGAGGGTATTTGATTTGCTTGCCCAGCATCCAGAGGGATTAACCATTAAGGAAATTAGCCAAACCCTTTCTTTTCCGCAAAGCAGTACCTCTGGTTTGATTGAGACTTTATATAAAGAAAGCTACCTCACAGCTGATTCACTTAGAAAATATAAGCTTGGTCCAAAACTCATCCAACTTGGTGGAATAGCCAAGGACTCATTAGATATTTCTGCTCTTGGTGCGCCTTTACTAAAAAAATTAATGGAAGAGGTTCAAGAAACTGTATTTATGGCGGTCTTAGAGCAATCCGAACTTGTGTATGTTGCAAAAATTAATAGTAATCGTTCAATTCGTACCACTGCTGAACCTGGCAAAAGCAAACCTTTATATTGCACTGGGTTAGGTAAAGCATTTTTAACTTTCCTTCCTGAAGATAGGAGAGAGGAAATTTTAAGCAGCTTAAGACTTGAGCCCATTACTCCAAAGACGATAACGAAAAAAGCTTCCCTTTTGCTGCAGCTAGAAGGGTTTGCTGAACAGGGCTACTCTATTGATGACGAAGAGAATGAAGAAGGACTCTATTGTCTTGCAGCTCCAGTTTATGGGGTGGACCGAAGGATTCAGGCTGCTATCAGCATAGCAGGGCCAAAAGAAAGAATGCTTAAACAAAAAGACAGGATTGTTAAAAAGCTGCTAAACACTGCTATGAAAATATCAAATAGTATTGGATCCAGATAAACCAAATGAGATTTAAATGGGGATTGTTCATACTGAATTGCTGCATTTTTCCCCCATAGATAGTTTGGAATTGGTTACTTATACGAATGAATCAGTTACTATTTAGGTCCTAAGGGAAGGGTCATTATATGGTGTTAACAGCCATTTAAAATATTTTTGATAGCGCTTAGATCAGGGGAAATCTTATTTTTAACGAGTAATTAGTACTAAAAATTTTTGCCATATAATGAAAACGCTATCACTTTTTAAAATTATTTTTATATTAGAAAAAGGGGGAAGATTATGAAAAAGAATTTGGTAGGTTTTAAGAAAGCTGCTGGTTATCTTGCATTAGCCGTTGGTATAAGTTCTGCACTAGTGGGTTGTAGTGGTTCAGATACGACTTCAGGAACTACTTCATCTGGAAATAAAGAAAAAAAGGTGCAGGAAATTCGGGTGGTTGCCGCTAACCATCCATGGACAGAGTCTATCAAAAAAGAATTGCCTGCGTTTGAGAAAGAGACTGGCATTAAGGTTAAAATTGACAGTTATTTTGAGGATCAGCTGACCCAAAAAACATCAGTAGAGTTTGCTTCTAACTCAAAGAATATTGACGTTGTTATGTTCCGTCCCCTTCAAGATGGAAAGATGTATCAAAAAAGCGGATACTTTGCCGATATGAGCGGTTACGTCGAAAAAGAGAAGGATTACACAAATGATTTTATTCCGTCTTCACTCGGAAGTGTAAAGAATGGCGATAAATTTTTTGGATTACCACTCGTAACAGAAACAGAGGTTTTATACTATCGTAAGGATCTTTTAGAGAAGGCTGGTTTAGAAGTTCCAAAAACACTAGAAGAACTTGAGAAGCAGGCAAAGCAATTAAATGATCCTGCGAATGGCATTTCTGGGTTTGTTGCGCGTGGCAAGCGTGCTGCAGCGGTCACTCAGTTCTCGAGTTTCTTGTATGGTTTTGGCGGTGACTTCATGAAGGATGGCAAGTCAGCCCTTACGACACCTGAGGCACTTAAAGCGTTTAACTACTACGGAAACCTGCTAAATAAATATGGACCTAAAGGTACGTTAAACATGAGCTGGCCGGAAGCGATGGCTGTGTTCACACAAGGAAAAGCCGCATTCTATACGGATGCTTCCTCATTATTTACGAATGCAACGGATCCTTCAAAATCACAGGTGGCAGATAAAGTTGGATTTGCTCCATTCCCAGCTGGTCCAAACGGCACGAAACCTTATAATATCACTTCGTGGGCACTTGGTATCGGAGCTAATTCCGAAAAGAAGGATGCAGCATGGCAGTTTATTAAATGGGCAGAAAGCAAAGAAATGGTGCTAAAGCTTCAAGCTGATGGGAATCCTGGTGCACGTATTTCTGTCTGGGACTCTCCAGAAGGAACGGCGAAATTCCCGAAAGATCTAGCAGAGGCAATTGCAGCGAATGGCGGGGAAAATGGCGTACCATACGATCGTCCAGTTGTTATTAATGTAGGAGCTGCACGTGACCAAATCGGTGATGTGATCTTAGCAGGAATTGAAGGGAATGACGTGAAGGCGGCTGCTGAAAAGGCAGATGGGGAATTCCAAAAGATTCTTGACAGTGAGAAATAATAAAACCGATTTAACCTAGTTCTGAAGCGGCTTTCGGTTAGCAATCTGGGTAGGGTTTACTGGATCGCTCGCGAAGGCCGTTTGCTTTAAAGGTCATTATCATCTGGTAAGGAGGAGCAGAAGTATGACAAATTGGATTGATCGTCACATCAGGTGGGTTTTTACCATGCCAGCTGTGATCTTTGTAGGACTCATGATGGTCATGCCTGTTGGCTATACATTTTGGCTGAGTTTTCATGACTGGAGTATGTCGAATATTAGTCCCCCGTTATGGATCGCTTTTCAAAATTATATAGACCTATTTCATGATGAGCTCTTTATTAAATCGTTGAAACTCATGTTTTATTTTACAATTGTGTCGGTACTGATTGAAACGGTGTTAGGAGTGGGGCTGGCCATTCTGATGAACCAAAATATTGTAGGCAAAGGACTTGTAAAGACATTGTTTTTATTGCCAATGGTTGCGACACCTGTTGCTGTGGGATTAATTTGGGTGCTTATTTACGAACCTAACATCGGAATCGCGAATGTTTTTTTGCAAAAGTTAGGACTTCCAGGTCAAGAATGGTTAACATCTCAGCAACTCGTCATGCCTTCGTTAATTTTTATTGATGTGTGGGAATGGACGCCAATGATTGCCTTAATTGTACTGGCTGGACTTGTGTCACTTCCGAGGGATCCTTATGAGGCGGCGATGATCGATGGGGCCAATACATGGCAATCCTTTGTGAAAATCACCCTTCCGTTATTAAAGCCGACACTGTACTCGGCTATCCTGCTCCGAATGATTGATGCCTTAAAAACCTTCGATATTATTTATGCTACAACACAGGGTGGACCAGGTACATCATCACAGACCATTAATATTTACGGTTACGTTTTAGGCTTTCAATATTATAAAATCGGTCAGGCTTCAGCTTTACTTATGATATTTTTCATTATTGTCCTTTCTATAAGTATTTTTACGCTACTATTACGAAAAAGAGCGGGGGTTAACCTATGAGTGGAAAAAAACCAAAACCGTTAAAAGCCGTCCTTATTCATATTGGCGTCTACTTCTCTCTGTTTTTGTTTTTGCTGCCTTTCCTATGGATGATCCTTGCGTCGTTTAAAACACAAGTTCAAATATTGGATACATCGAAACTATTTGAAATCACAGCAAGTTTCAGTAACTACATAAGTGTATTTAATGAATATTCTTTTCTTACATTTATTTGGAACAGCTTTATCGTTGGAATAGGAGCGACTATTTTTGGCCTTATTCTTGGGTTACCGGCAGCTTACGCGATTGCGAAATACAAGCAGCAGGGGCTGGGGCTGTTAATTCTTGTGGCTAGAATTGTTCCTGGTATTTCCTTTCTGATTCCATGGTTTATTATTTTCTCGAAAATGCACTTAATTGATACCTACACTTCTCTTATTCTAAGTCATATGCTTGTGACCATGCCGTTTATTATTTGGGTCATGATTCCGTTTTTTGAAGGACTTCCACTTGAACTGGAGGAATCGGCACGTGTGGATGGGTGTTCCATTCCATCTGCCTTTATCCGAGTGATGCTGCCAATCTCTGGACCAGGAATTGTGACGTCATCGATCTTAGCGTTTATTTTCTCCTGGAATAACTTTATGTTTTCCTTGATTCTTGCGGGTGACAAAACGAAGACATTGCCGATTGCGGTCTTTAATTTCATTTCCTATTCAGATATAAACTGGGGAGGCTTGATGGCAGCTTCCGTTATCATCACAGCACCCGTTCTTATTTTGGCACTTTTTGCGCAGCGATATATCATTGCTGGATTAACAGGCGGAAGTGTAAAAGGATAGATTCATTTCAATTTGGACTGGAAACCATCAGTCTTCGAATGACAAACCTAAATGGAGATGAAGTAGAATGAGCACCTCAACATTAGAGGAAATAAGAAGAATAAAGCTAGTGGCGATCATCCGCAGTCAATCGTCTGAAGGGCTGGAAAATACGGTTAGGAGTCTTTATCAAGGAGGCATTCGTGCAATTGAAATCACGATGAATACCCCCGGTGCTCTTAGCGGCATTGAATGGATGAAGGAGCAGTATCCAGAATTACTGATTGGGGCAGGGACTGTATTGGATTCCGAAACAGCTAGACTTGCGATTATGTCGGGTGCAAGCTTCCTGCTCACCCCAACGTTGAAAAAGGAAACGATCGAAACAGCCAACCGCTATCATGTACCGATTATCCCGGGTGTCATGACTCCGACTGAGGTAGTAACGGCCTATGAATACGGGGCAAAAATGGTGAAAATATTCCCAATTAGGCATCTGGGACCTAAGTATCTGACTGACTTGAAGGGTCCGTTACCTTTTGTGGATACAATGGCGGTTGGCGGAATCTCATTAGAAAATGCAGGTAATTTTCTAAAGGCAGGAGCGGCTGCATTAGGAATCAGCAGTTCGCTTGTGGATGAAAAACTTGTACAACAAGGTGATTTTACAGAAATTGAGAAACGGGCAGCTAGCTTTGTAGAGATTGTCAATAAGGTTCAATCACCAAATTGAAATGAAGAGAAAAGCGGTGGTGAATGTGATGGTTATCCTGATTGATTCTGGAACGACCAACTCTAGATTAAGGTTATATGACAGAAAAACCAGCAAAGTTCTTGATACCGAAAAGATTCGGATTGGTGTAAAGGATACAGCCATATCAGGCAATAATAACAACCTAAAAGCCCAATTAAAAGAGGGAATGGGACGATTATTCACTAACAATCAATTAACACCCTCTGATATAGAGTATATTGCTGCATCTGGGATGATTACTTCCAATCTAGGAATCTATGAGGTCCCCCATATCCCAAGTCCTGCAGGCATTGCGGATTTTGCAAAACATTCAAAAGTGATCAAGCTCGAGGAATTCTTCAACATCCCCTGTATCTTTATCCCAGGGATGAAAAACACAGTACATACAACGGGCACTGACGATGTGATTGCCTGTATAAATGATTACGATGTAATGCGCGGTGAGGAAGTAGAGTCCTTTGGGTTACTGAAACAATTTGATGTGGAAGGAAAGGGAATGATGGTTCTTCCAGGTTCCCATACAAAATTTGTTGCGGTTGACGAACATAAGAATTTGTTGTTTTGCGTATCGACATTAGGTGGGGAAACCCTTCATGCTCTCCAAAAGGCAACGATACTTTCTGATTCATTGGATTCAATCCTTATTGAAAGCATCGATCAGAAGATGCTGGAATGCGGTTTTGAAGCAGCGAAACAGCATGGACTAACAAGGAGTTTTTATCATATCCGACTGCTTGATTTATTTACTGACAGGGATGCTAATCAACGGGCGAATTATTTTGTTGGATCGGTTATTTATAATGATCTTCAAGCTCTTTTTCAATCGATTGAAGAAATGGAAGCTATAAAATGGATCATTGTGGGAGGGGCGGATCCTTTAAGAAAGGCATTTACTCATTTATTAAGGTATATGAATAAAAAGTGGGAAATTATTGAGGCTGGGGACCACCATGTAGAAAATTCACTCGTATTTGGTGCCCTTGAAATCATAAACAAGGGCGATTATTTGAGTTTTAACGGATGAAAACATTTTATTAAGTGAATGGAATGACTCTAAAGGGAGGGATACGAATGAAAATACGCAGTTATGAGCTTTTTCAGGTTCCACCAAGGTGGTTATTTTTAAAAATAGAAACCGATGAAGGAATCGTTGGCTGGGGTGAACCGGTAATCGAAGGAAGAGCATCCACCGTTAAGGCTTGCGTCGAGGAATTAATGGAATACTTGATTGGCAAGGATCCTTTGCGAATTGAGGATCATTGGAGTATGTTATATCGCTCCGGATTTTATCGTGGTGGCCCCATCCTGATGAGCGCGATTGCGGGAATCGATCAGGCACTTTGGGATATTAAAGGCAAATACTTTAATGCCCCTATCTATCAGCTGCTAGGTGGTGCCTGCCGGGATTCGATTAAAGTTTATTCCTGGATTGGCGGTGATCGTCCATCTGATGTTGGAGAAGCGGCAAAGAATGTAGTGGATGCCGGCTTTACGGCCGTAAAAATGAATGGAACAGAAGAACTGCAGTACATTGATTCCTATGAAAAAATTGATCAGGTGCTGGAGCGAATTGCAGCGGTTCGTGAATCGGTAGGGCAGTATATCGGAATTGGGATTGATTTTCACGGGCGGGTCCATAAACCAATGGCCAAGATTCTAGCTAAGGAACTTGAGCCGTTCCGTCCTATGTTTATAGAAGAGCCTGTGCTGGCCGAAAATAATGAAGCATTAAGAGAAATTGCCCAACATACATCGATTCCGATTGCAACGGGAGAGCGGATGTTTTCACGCTGGGATTTCAAATCCGTTCTAGCTGACGGTTGTGTCGATATCATTCAGCCTGATGTATCTCATGCAGGCGGCATTACTGAATGTAAAAAAATTGCCACGATGGCGGAAGCTTATGATGTTGCCCTTGCACCCCATTGTCCATTAGGGCCTATTGCCCTTGCAGCATGTCTTCAAGTGGACGCGACCGCACATAATGCCTTTATTCAAGAGCAAAGCTTAGGGATTCATTACAATCAAGGCAGTGACCTGTTGGATTATATCGCGGATAAATCGGTATTTGAGTATAAAGACGGGTACGTCAGCATTCCTCAAGGTCCTGGTTTAGGAATTGAAATAGACGAAGACTATGTCAGAAAGCAAGCCGAAGTCGGCCATAATTGGAAAAACCCAGTTTGGCGTCATAAGGACGGAAGTATTGCAGAATGGTAGAAAGCAAGGGGACGGTTGAACCGTCCCCTTGCTTCCCTCTTAGATCCCTTTACAACTATCCCGAATCACCAATCGATGGTTGACAATAATATCACCTTTTGGGTAATTTGGCTCGTCAATTTGCGAGAGTAAGAGAGAAACCGCACTTGCTCCAACTTCTTCCATGGGCTGCTCAACAGAAGTTAACTGTGGGCGCACCCACTTATTCATCATACTCCCATCATATCCCACTATCGATATATCATTGGGGACATTTAAATGGTTGTCGATGATACAATTCATAGCACCAAGCGCAAGGTCATCACTTGTGGCTAAGACAGCGGTTATATTCCCGTCTTTCCTATCAAGTAGGTGCTGCATGGCGTTGTAGCCGCTTTCAATTTGGTAATCTGTAAAAATCATTAGCTCGTCACAACATTCAAGATGATGTTGCGTGAACGCTTGTTTAAATCCGGCTAAACGATCATGACCAGAGCGAAATCGCTGTGGGTTACCCCCAATATAGGCAATTTTGCGATGACCTTGGGCGATTAAGTGAGTTGTCGCTGTACAAGCTGCTGCTGTATTGTCCATATAGACAGACGGTAATCCAGGCGCCGGAGACTTGATTCCGACGTGAACAATGGGCAGGGGCATACTTTTAATAAAATCGATGACTGCACTTTGATCCGTTTCATGCAAAATTAATAGACCATCTACCTTCATTTCAAGAAATTGCTTTAGGTAGGAACGCTCTTTGTCTTCATTTTCCATAATGGTCGAGATAAAGAGGTGGTAGCCATGCTTTGATGCGGTTTCTTCAATAGGATGAATCAAGGAAGCGAAATAAGGCGAGCTTAGGTTGGGAACAATCACACCAAGCAAGTTGGTCTTTTGTCTTTTTAAGCTGCGGGCAATATGACTTGGCGTGTAGTTGAGATCCTCTATGGCTTGGAGAACCTTTGTCTTCGTTTCTTCACTGATGTATTTACTATTATTTAGTACTCTCGAGACGCTCGAAGTGGAAACTCCTGCCTGTTTAGCAACATCTTTGATCCGCATTTTATCCGATGTTCCCTTCTAGTAGTTTTAAAAATTATACCACTATTTACTTTTGTACTGTGAAAAATGTAAACGGAGCAGCAATCCAGTTGTGACAACAGAACTGCTCGATTTTCCGTCGCCAAAATAGCGAATTGTTATGTTTTTGTGAACCTTTTATAAAGAAATCCGCCATTATTAAGAGCTTATTAATTGTTTGTTAAGAGAACTGCAATAGTCTTGTCGACTGTTGAAGAGGGGATTAGACTAAGCGTGTGGTATCGATACCAGAAAATAAGAAAGGAGGCTAACTCCTTCTAGGCTAATAAAAATGTACGAGCGATCTAGGCGAAATCAGAATAGGTGTGAGTAGATATGTGGTACATAAAAACAGTTAACTCCAAGAAATTAATTGAATTTATCTTTCTAGCAATCTTTTTACTTTTCTTTTTTGGACCATTACTGAATTTGCTTATTCTTGCTTTTTCAGGAGAGTGGCAATACCCGGACAGACTTCCAGGTAGGTGGTCACTCGAATGGTGGAAATTTACGCTAGAAGATCCGGAAATTATTAAATCGATGGGGCTTTCCTTTTTGGTGGCAACGATTGTGACGATCGCCTCAATCATTCTATGTATTCCAGCAGCCTATGCGTTTGCAAGGCTACAATTTCCATTAAGACGTTTTTTTCTCTTTTCTTATTTACTGACAAATGCTTTTCCGAAAATGGGCCTATATGTTGCCATTGCGGTTTTATTTTATCAAGTTGGATTAATGAATACTTTTACAGGCATTATCCTGATTCATATTATTAACACGTTAATGTACATGACTTGGATTCCTTCTGCTGCCTTTGAGAACGTGCATCGTTCCCAAGAGGAAGCGGCGAGAGATGCTGGAGCATCACCGTTTAAAGTCTTTTGGCATATTACCCTGCCGATGGCTAAGCCTGGAATTATTGTGGCTTCCGTCTTTACCTTTCTTTCGTCTTTAGATGAATCACAAGGAACCTTTCTTGTCGGAATTCCCGATTATAAAACAATGCCAGTGATTATGTATTCCATTATTGCCGATTATCCAAGTACGGCAGGAGCTGTCTTCTCTGTTCTGTTGACATTGCCATCCATTTTATTATTGCTGCTAGCAAGAAAATTTGTCGGCGGAGAGGCATTTGCAGCAGGAATGAAGATGAAATAAAGATGAAGAGGAAGAGGTGAAAGGGATGTCAGCAGTACAGCTTGCGATTGAGAACCTAACGAAGCTCTATCCAACAGGTGAAGGTGTGATAAATATTAACATTGATGTCCAGCAGGGCGAGATGGTTACGTTACTGGGGCCTTCCGGATGTGGAAAGACAACAGTATTACGCTCTGTCGGCGGCTTTATTCAGCCGGATGGAGGAAATATCAAAATCACTGGTGAGAGTGTCTTGTCTTTGCCGCCGGAGAAGCGGCCGACCGCGATGGTCTTTCAAAGCTACAACTTATGGCCGCATATGACGGTGTTCGATAATTTAGGCTTCAGTTTAAAACTAAAAAGAGTTCCTAAAGCAGAGATCAAGAAAAAGGTCCAATGGGCATTAGAGCTTGTCCAGCTTCCAGGCACCGAGAAAAAGTATCCAAGTGAGCTTTCTGGAGGACAACAGCAGCGCATCGCTGTTGCTCGCACATTGATTATGAATCCGAAGGTTTTACTGCTTGATGAACCATTTTCCGCACTCGATGCCAAGCTTAGGTACGAACTGCGGGCAGAGCTTCGTGAAATTCAAGCCCGGGAAAAGCTGACAATGCTGTTTGTGACCCATGACCAGGAAGAAGCCTTGTCGATTTCTGACAAAATTGTGGTTATGAACAAAGGGAAAGTAGAACAAATTGCGACACCTCAGGAAATTTATACAAAGCCAGCTTCGCTATTCGTCGCCCAATTTATTGGGAAAATGAACTTTATTAACGCGGTCAGTTCACCATCCTATCTTGAGGTAGGTCCGCTTCGTTTTCCTGAGCAACATCGCTACAGTGGCAATGTGACGATTGGTGTTCGTCCAGAGGAGGTTGTTTTAGCAAAAGAAAACGACCAAGGATTGGCTGCCACCGTAACAAAGGTGATGCTGCTGGGCCATTACGCAGAAGTTACCCTTCATACTTTGGTAGGACCCTTAAAGATGTTTGTTGATCGTAGTGAAATGACTAATTTTTTTGTTGGACAGACCATT
The DNA here is from genome assembly GCA_963530265.1 of uncultured Bacillus sp. GTDB lineage: Bacteria > Bacillota > Bacilli > Bacillales > Cytobacillaceae > Neobacillus. The sequence goes on along the minus strand of CAUSCO010000027.1, from coordinate 14,441 downwards.
TCCATTACATTTTCAAGTTATCAAATTTTTTCTGAAAAAATAGAAGATAAACTCCGGGAGGCTGTAATCTGATGAAATTGAATAATAAGTGGAAGAAATTGATTGTTTCATTGGCTAGTATCACAACATTGGCAGGGCTTACCGCATGCGGCAACAATAACGCGGCTCCTGCGCAAGCTCAAAATGAAAAAACAACCATCTCCCTATATTCCGGTGGATCATTGAATGTAAAGAATTATTGGGAAAAGGTTCTTCCGATGTTTGAAAAAGAACACCCTGATATTACCGTGGATTTTGTATTTGTTGATTCAGGTACAGGCGGGCAGTCGTCACTAGATCGCATTATTGCCGCTAAGAAAACAGAAAAAGATTCAAAAATAGACATCCTTGAAGCGGGTACCTCCGATATTTTACGTGGACAGGAAGAAGCCAAGGCGTTTATTACTCTTGATGGGAAAAAGATCCCGAATTTAGAACGGATTCAACCGGAAAATTTAAAAGCAACAGATTCTCTTGGTTTGCCATATCGTGCATCTTCAGTTGTTCTTGCTTACAATGCTGAGAAAGTGAAGAATCCACCGAACACACCAGAGGAAATGTATCAATGGATTAAAGATAATCCCGAACGATTCGCATATAACGATCCAAGCACTGGAGGCGCAGGAGATTCGTTTGTGACAACCTCCATTTATAACTCACTTCCAGCTGAGGCGATGAATAGTACCGACCCAAGCATTATGAAAGATTGGGATCAAGGCTTCAAATTGCTAAAAGATCTCCATCCATACCTATACAAAAAAGGGATTTATCCTAAGAAAAACCAAGGTACGTTGGACTTACTTGCAAATGGAGAAGTCGACATGGTTCCAGCTTGGTCTGATATGGCACTAGAACAAATGAACAAAGGCTTACTACCAAAAACGACACAGTTGAAACAGCTAGATCCTCCATTTACAGGCGGGCCAACATCGTTATCCCTTGTAGATAATGGCGATAAAAAACGACAAGCAGCAGCAGAAGAGCTTCTTAATTTCGTGTTATCAACAGAAGCACAGGAAGTTGTTGTGAATGAAATGTATGGATACCCTGGAATCAAATGGGATTACCTATCACCAGACATGCAGAAAAACTTTGAAGCAGTTAGTGGCGGTTACCGTACGTTCAACGGAGGAGCATTACAAGCAGAAATCTGGAAACGCTGGCAGAGAGAAGTGGCTGCACAATGAGGAATTCAGTCAAACAGAGCACGGTAGGAATTGGGATGGTTATGCCATCCTTTCTTATCCTGCTATTTTTGGTTATTTATCCTGTATTTCTATCGATTAAAGAGAGTTTTACTGGGGCGAATGAGCAACTTTCTTTAGAAAATTATCTGTATCTGTTTACAGAGCCCTTTATGGTTAGCAATATTGTGTATACGTTATTTATTACGATTGTTTCATCGATTTTGGTCCTGGGGATTTCCTATGGAATTGCTTGCTATTTGCGGTTTTCAAAGGGATGGATGGTCAATATGATCAATCGACTTTACTTAATTCCGATTTTTATTCCAGGAGTCATTGCGGTTTATGGATTTATCAATTTTTATCGAGACAATGGCTGGGTATCCCGTTTTATCGGAAAATCAGCGATGCCATCGATTATTTATGATACACCGGGACTTATATTATCGAACATTTGGTTTAATATTCCTTTCACAACGATGCTGCTCGTCTCAGCTCTTAGCGACATTCCGGATTCTATGATCGAGAGTGCCAAGGATGTGGGGGTCAAGAAATGGCAAATTTTCACGAAATTCCTGCTGCCATTGACCTATAAAACCTTGCTAGTAGGAATTACCTTTGTGTTTATGGGCATCGTCGGTAGTTTTACCGCCCCATTTTTGATCGGGAAAAATGCACCACAAATGCTGGGGGTAAGCATGCAGCAGCATTTTTCCAATTATAATGAAGTCGGTCAAGCGAGTGCGATTGCCGTGTTCTTATTTATCTTGTGTGCCATTGTTGGTTCGTTTTATATTCGCAGCAATTTAAAAACTAGCAAAAAGGGGAGTTTCTAATGGTTGCAGAAGTGACAAAGCTAACGCCAGATAACCGTTATGAAATACAAGTGAACATCACTGAAGTGGGAGCATACCGCCTTTTATTCCAAGCAAAAACGCCAACCTGTTGGTCTGTTCCTGGGAACGAATCCGTGATTGTCCGACTCTATGTCGATAACCAATATAATCAAGATATCATTTGTTTTTATGGAAGTCAGCTGTTTACCTATGAACGGCTCCTTGGCCATTTAAATAAAGGAACACATTCATTTCGTTTTGAAGTTATGTCCTTAACTGAAACACAGGAAGTATATATTGAAGAGGTACAAGTTGAACGTACCGACCTAACAGAGGAAGAAGCGCTGGTTAGTCAGTTTAGTCCGCTATTGTATGGGAGGAATGTCTATGGTGCCTATGACCAGCTTCATACCGATACACCACTCATGTTGATCTATTCACTAGAAGAGGTGGAAGATGGCCAAATGATTGAGTATCATGTCGTGTTCAGTCATGAAGATAAAGGGACTCCTGCACCGTTTCTGATGGCAAAATGGGGGAGACTTCTTGATATTGAATACGCGATTCGGGTTTATCTAACGAAGGATCATAATGTGGAAAAAATGGAATTCCAGGGTGCAAACCATATTATCACTCCATATGCAGTTGAGCCTGGATCGGTGCAGTTCCCTATTTTACAAACGGCGACATGTAATGGCAATTTTACAGATGAAATCACCAGCACTTATCGGGCCCGCTTTGTGCCAAAGAAATGGGATAGAGAGAATCAACCACGTGAATTTGTGATGGAAGCCTATCCTTTTGTTAATCAAGTGATGATTTGGGAAGCGGAGCGCCAGCTTGATTTAAATAAACATCAGGATGCCCATTCTATCAACCTGATTCATCCTTGTCATTATGCCTACATTCATGCATCGTTTGTAAATCAAGATGCCCAAACTCCCCCGGTGGAATTTCAAGTTAAGTTTAAGGGTGACGACACCTGGTACTCTTCCTCGTTTCACTGGATTAAGGTGTATGAATTTGAAGCAGTGTATACCGGGGAATTCCCACATTTTGCGACAACATTGAAATGTCCGCCTGATAAGCGAGTGCAGGATATTGAAGTAGTAAGACCTGAAGTGAAGCCGAATACAGGAACTAAGGTAGAAATAGGCGGCATCCACGTGTATGAACTAGGAAAAAATGGTTCTTTTACAAAAAGGTTAAAGTTTGCCGGAGGTGTTCTTGGTGAGGAAAGACAACTCGAGATGGATAGGAATGGTGCATCATGATTATGACCGAAAAGAAGCTTTGCCTCTTTCAAACGAAGAGCACTTTGTATCATACCAGTACGCAAACACATACCGAGCACCGATTCTTTGTACCAGAAGGTTCGAGGGAGATTCAGGTTACCTTTACGTATTCTCCTATTGTAGTAGATGATGAAAATCGCCACGAAACGTTAGTTGAAGAAGCACTTACGTATGATCGGGAACTTGATGCGGTTCAAGTGAAGGGTGAAACACTTCGCAATTTATTAACCGTTTCGATTGATGATCCCGATGGCTTTCGCGGGGCTGCCCACCGGTCGGCAGGTTTGCAAAATATTGTGATTGGGGAAAAAGAGGCCACTCCTGGATTTTGGAAGGGACCGATCCAAGCAGGTTTATGGTCTGTGACCGTGAGTGCACATGCAATTTTAACAGAACAGTGTTCCTATGAGCTTGTGATTGAAGCAACAGGTGGACCAGAGCAGTTTGCTGAACCATTAGGTCGTGAACGGATCTGGCGTAATTATGATGGATTAGAGAACATCCCGGCAAACACGATCCCCTACCAAGCGCAGCTTATGGAAAAGGGTCCTACCCGCTGGGTTGCAGCAGAGCTCCACAGTCACACGAATCATAGTGATGGAAAGCAATCGCTCGAAGAGTTGGCAAGGAAGGCAAAAGAGAGAGGACTTGAAGTGGTGGCCGTTACGGATCACAATACGACTAGTCCTTTGCAGAAAAAAGACAAGGCAGAACAAGCAACGGGTGTCAAAATTATCAATGGTCTCGAGTGGACGACGTTTTTTGGGCATGTCCTAACGCTTGGATACAAATCCCCCCAATATAGTGAATGGCGGAAAGTCGGACCAACAGACATTCATCGCGGCATTAAAGAAATTAAGGAGTTGGGTGCTCTTGTGGGCATTGCCCATCCATTTCGAACGGGGAACCCTTTCTGCACAGGCTGTTATTTTGAGTATCATATTACCGATTTACAGGATTTTGATTATTTAGAAGTATGGAATTCGGAATCACCGTCATTGCATCGTCATAATCAGCGAGCTTACCAGCTATGGACAGACTTTTTGAATAAAGGCTATCGTCTTCCGGCCGTATCTGGACGTGATTGGCATGATAACATCAAAGAGAACCCGTTAGTGGCAACAACGCATCTACTCGTGAAAGAAAATACGAACGAAGCTTTTGATCAAGAGGTCCTTGAAGCCATTAGGTTAGGAAGACTATCCATCTCGTACGGTGGACCGCTTGAGCTAACGGCCGAGGTTCTTGGTGTCATAGCACACCTGGGCGAATGTATGAAAGTAGACGAGGAGAATGTCACTTTTGAAGTACGTGTTCCAGATCCTTCCCTTTGGCATTCGTCCGTTAGCATTGAATCCCTACGGCTTCAATTGGAGAGCAATCTCGGGACATTACACAGTGAAGCTTTTCTGAACGGCCGGATGAAATTTACGGTGGAAGGAAGCGATTTGAAGTGGGCGAGAGCGGAGTTATGGGGATTGGTTGATGGACAAGAGTCCATCGTGGCGTTCACTAATGCCATCTATTTTGAATAATCCAGCGGTAAAAGGAAACCATCTCCAATCCACTTTGCGGAATCGCTTCGGTCTCTTGATGTTAGCGTGGCCGATTTTTTTAGATCAGCTGCTTAAAGTCGTGTTAGTGAATGTGGATACACTGATGCTGAGCGGGTATTCCAATCAGGCAGTTGCCGCGGTCGGTGTAAGTTCACAAATCATCCTCGTCACGACCTTCTTATATGGATGTATTGGGATTGGCGCCCAAATCATGATTGCTCAGCTGGCCGGAGCGCAAAATACAAAGCGGATTCAGGACGTGATCTCTGCTTCACTCTGTTTGGCAGCTTGGTTTGGGCTCCTCCTCAGTCTTGTGTTTCTCTTTGGGTCTAAATTGATTTTGTCCCTGCTCGGAAGTGCGGACTACTTACTGGCAGATGCGCAAATCTTTTTAGTCGGTGTCGGATCGATTTCGATTTTTGTGTGTCTCCAGTCCACGATTGTTGCGATTTTACGAAGCTATGGACATGTAAAATATGCGGTATTGGTGCCGATTATCATTAATCTCTTGAATCTTTGCGGTAATTATCTCTTAATCTATGGGAAATTTGGGTTTCCACAGCTGGGCGTCCGAGGTGTCGTGATCTCAACAATTTTCAGTAACCTTTTTGGTCTAGGACTAGCAATTCTATTATTACAACATTTGCTAGGGTTTCAAATTCGGCTGAAGGAATTACTGTTTGGTAATAGCAAAGAAATGAAGAGCATTTTAAAAATTGGAATCCCCTCCTCTGGGGAGAATTTCTCCTACAATGCCTCCATGCTGTTGGTGACAGTAATGGTGACATTCATGGGCGCAATGGAACTGACGACCAAAATCTATGTACAAAACATTACCCAGTTTGTAACCCTCTTTAGTATTTCGATTGGCGGGGCGACGCAAATCTTGATTGGGTTTCTAATTGGGGCTGGGGAACAGGATGTTGCATACAAAAGTGGCTATAAAAACCTGCGAGTTGGCCTTATCTTCACAGCTGTCATTAGTACTCTTTTTTATTTACTCAGTGATTGGTTAATGGGATTGTTTACCGATAATCAGATAATCATTACGCTGACAAAGAGTATTTTTTTGTTAACCATTGTTCTAGAGATCGTGCGAACTATCAACATTATCATCATTGGCTGCCTTAATGCTGCGGTCGATGTCCGTTTTCCCGTATATGTGGCCATAGTCGTGATGTGGTTCATTTGCCTTCCCTTGACCTATTTTCTTGGGTTCTACACATCATTAGGGTTGATCGGTATTTGGCTGGGCTTGATCACAGATGAGGCAATTCGCTCTGTATTCATGCTTTATCGATGGCGTTCGGGTGTATGGAAGAGTAAAGGGCTTTTAGGGACAGAGCCACGTTCGGCTAATGTTTAGAGCGACGTGGGGATTAAAATACGCTCCGCTTTTTAGTTGAGAGGCTTTGAAATTCAATTGTTGGGATATTATTTATTTATGCAAAGGCAGGGGCTGTGCGGACCTCATTATATGTGGATGATGTTAACGCTCTGGGACAGTGCTGTGAATTTAGGTGCTACGCCCCTTAGTCCTATTCAAGACTTGCCACATGGAGATCGTGTAGGAAAAATTGTATACCCGTTCGGACATGTATGGTTGCCTCACCAATAATGTAATGGTACGCCAATCGGCGGGTATTAGTTATGATTTTTCAACCCTATGGATTCCTTGCTTTTCCAAAATGGTTTGGATTTGCTCAAGATGATTACAGTCTTCAACAATAAAAAAATGGGACTGGAATCGTCTTTTTGATTTGATAGTCAATTTATAGGCATTATTGACACGGGGATCAAGACCATATAACTCATGCCAGCGGACAATTTGTTCTGTTTCATAGTGTTTAATCTGGTGGATAGAATAGTACTTTCCATTCATAATTAATCCGTTTGGCAGGAGATAGAGATTGCCGCGATGCTGTATTGAGGAAATCATCCAGAAAAATAAATAGGCAATTGTGAAAAAAGCGGAATTTAACCAATCAGTGGCTAGAACAATCCATGCAAGTCCTGCTAATAACAGAAGTGCAGTCACAGTTGCCCATTTGACAAATTGATAGGATTTCGTCAGTTTTGTGAGAGGCTCCATTTCCTTCCACTCAGTGGGTATCAGGATACTAGCAAACTCACTTTTATTTTTAGGATACTGTGCGCCTTTTGTGAGCTCAGCGGCCTTCTTTAAATTTAGGCGGTATCGAATCAGGTAACCGATACCAAATAAAAAAATGATCGTAAATAGGACTCGAGTCAAAATGTTTACCCACTCCTTTAATTCTATATGACCATAGACGAAATAGGCGGTAGATATTTCGATTGTACCATAAAGGATAACCAACAGAGAGCTTCTAGAGGACGAAACACATGGCGAAACCACTAAAATTGTCTTCAATAGAGCTTCTAGAGGACAAAAACGGCGGTGAAATCTTTCAAACTGTCTTTAATAGGGCTTCTAGAGGACAAAACACATGGCGAAACCACTGAAACTGTCTTCAATAGAGCTTCTAGAGGACAAAACCAGCAGTGAAATCCCCAAAACAGTCTTCAATAGTGCTCCTTAAGGACAAAGCTAGCAGCAAAAACCCAAAAACTGTCCTCAATATGATTTCTTAAAGGAAAAAATTCCCTCCATACCTAATTACCTTCTCTTCCAAATTGGGAAAAGAAAGCTAGCGAGCTACAAGAACTAGGTTCCTATTCTTGTATAGGAGTATTCTTCCATATTTACCTATAGCTTTTGACCGCTTTTGGTGTGCTTTGATTGATTTTTATTTCAGTTCGATATATTATGAAACTGAAATAATTACAACTTAGATAACTAAAGGAGATTAATATACTATGAACGTATTAGTAGTAAAAGCAAATAACCGTCCAGCTTCTGAAGCTGTTTCTAGCAAAATGTATGAGACTTTCATGGAAAACTTAGAAGGAGTCAATGTCACAACTTTTGATGTATTTGCAGAAGATATGCCTTACTTTGGTCAAGATTTATTCAACGCTTTTGGTAAAGTACAATCAGGCGAAGAGTTGACAGATTTAGAACAACGTCTTTTAACTGCTAAACAAAAAGCGATGGATGCTTTATCAGCAGCAGATTTAGTTGTTTTTGCTTTCCCACTTTGGAACTTAACAATCCCAGCACCATTACAAACATTTATCGACTATGTATATGCAGCTGGTTTCTCATTCAAATATGACGAAAATGGTCAATTAGTTCAATTAATGACGGATAAAAAAGCGATTATTCTAAATGCACGCGGCGGCATTTATTCCACACCAGAAGCTGCACCAATGGAAATGGCAGCAACGTATATTAAAAACGTAGTTGGCGGCGTATTCGGTATGGAAATCGTCGATGAAGTGATTATCGAAGGTCATAATGCAGCACCAGATCAAGCACAAACGATTATTGCAGAAGGCTTAGCAAAAGTAGCAGAAGTAGCAAAACGTTTTTCAGCTGTTCGGGCTTAAGCTGGGTTAGACTTACAAACATTAATAGTTTAAATAGCAGGGCAGGGAGATTATTCTCTCTGCCTTTTTATTATGTGATCATCCCCCTCCATAAGTAGTGGGTAAATGTCCTTACATGTAACAATCTTGTCATACAAGCATTCAGTAAGCTTTACAAACGCTTAATGTTGAGTTAACAATGAGGACTTATTGTTAAAGAAGACAAAAGCAACTTGCTGAATAAGAAAAAAATAGTTTATATATGTAGTCGTTTATCGAACTTATTTCTAGGAGGATCTCAATGAATATGAAAATAGGTAAAAAAGGTACTGCTTTCGCTTTAACACTAGCCCTTACAATTCCAGCACTCACACCTGCTGCAGCTGCAGGGAATGGTCATATAAAGATTGATTCTGTTAAGTTTAATGGAATGCCTGCTCCAACGACAATTGATCAAATGGTCGATACCTATTCGACTGCATCTGTAGATGTTAAATACAGTAATGGAACAGTAAAAACATTCCCGCTTTCATACCAAAGACTGTTTAAATCAGAGGATAAGGTTGCGCTAAATAAAGGTGAACTAATCCCTGCTGGTACTCCCATTGATGTTAATGGAAATCCAATCATCGACAATAGCGTTCCAGGAAATCCAACACCATTTGTTTCGGATGCACCCGATTCCAATAGCTTGCTTAATCCAATTGGTAACAAACTTTACATGGTTACACACTATGAATACCAAACATTAGATGCTGCTGGGAAATCGGCCTATGGAATTGTTCCTGCATCCATGTCCTTAACAACATTAGACCAAGATAAGAACACTGGTGAATTAAAACCTAAAGAAGTGAAGAAGATAGATTTTTCTTTAGTTAACGGACTTTGGATCCCATGTAACGGATCGCTTTCTCCGTGGAATACACATTTAGGTTCAGAGGAATATGAGCCAGATGCCCGCAATTATGAATTTGATCCAAAGTCATCAGCCAGAACACAGGTTGAAAGCTTTTCTCAGCTTTACTTTGGGGATAAATCCATTGCAAGCCCATATTTCTATGGTTTTGTTCCAGAAATCAAAGTTAAGGGAAATGGGGATGTAAAAGTAGAGAAGCATTACAGCCTTGGCCGTTTCTCACATGAATTAATGAAAATGATGCCTGACAACCGTACAGCTTACTTTGGTGATGACGGTGGAAATACAGGTATGTTCATGTATGTAGCCGATAAAGCGGAAGATTTATCTTCTGGTACATTATACGCGGCTAAATTCTCACAAACCGGAACTGCAAATGGCGGTTCAGGAAATTTAGAATGGATTAAACTAGGACATGCCAATGATAAGGAAATTAAATCGATCATTGACAAGAATATTAAATTCAGTGACATCTTTGAAACATCTGATGTGCCGCAAGAAGGCTTTAAAGCAATTAAACAATATTCTTATGGCAAAACAGAATATGTAAAACTTAAACCAGGTATGGAAAAAGCAGCTGCATTCCTTGAATCCCGCCGCTATGCAGCCTACCTTGGCGCGACTACAGAATTTAACAAAATGGAAGGTGTCACCTATAACGCTAAAGATAATAAAGTGTATATTGCCATTTCCGACCAAAGTGGCGCTATGGAAAAAGATAGCGCAGGTAAAGATCCTTCAGATGATATCCAGCTACCAAAAATCAAGTCTGGTGTGACTTATCAATTAGATTTAAGTAATGGTCAAAAAGATAACAGCGGCCGAGGCATACCAAGTAAATATGTAGCCACAACCATGTCAGGTTTACTTGTCGGTGAAGATCTTCCAGCTGCCGATGCTTATGGTAACACGGCAAATGTCGACAAAGTCGCGAACCCTGACAACTTAAGCTACTCTGAAGAAATGAGAACCCTATTTATTGGTGAAGACAGCAGCAAGCATACAAACAACTTTGTTTGGGCATATAATGTCGATACGAAAGAGTTAACGCGGATTTTATCAAACCCAGCGGGAGCAGAATCTACTGGATTATTCGCTGCTGATGATCGTAAGGGTTTCTCTTATATTATGAGTAATTTCCAACATCCAGGCGATGAATTAGATGCTAAAGCCATTACTGCCGTTAATAAGGATGAATTAAAGGCTGCGATGGAAAAAGGAATCGGTATTGATAAGACTGGCGGCGTAGGCTATATTTCTGGTCTTCCGTCATTTAAAAATATGCCAAAAAAATAAGATTATAGATAGAGTGAACGTGAAATCTTCCAACAGGAAAAAGCCTTCATGCCATTTCGTGATCGGATGAAGGCTTTTCCTACTTTAAAGTCATAAATAATTTTTAAAAAACTATTTTCACGGAAAGGTGACTGAAATGAAAAAAAGAAACAGCCTGAGCACCAAGCGCATTTTATCAGCTTCTCTTGCGCTAACACTTATCTCATCTCCACTTTTTTCATCACAAGCAGACGCAGCACAAAACGAAAAACATGACAATGTGGCTGAAAATGTTCGTGCTGACAAGCCCGACAAATTTGGTAAAGACCTTGTCAATTTACGACTCATGGAAACGACCGATATACATACCAATCTAGTAGCCTATGATTATTTTAAAGATGCCCCTTATGAGAAGGTTGGCTTAGCGAAAACCGCTACACTTGTCAATCAGGCCCGTCAAGAAGTAAAGAATAGTGTTTTAGTAGATAACGGAGACTTAATCCAAGGCACACCGCTTGGAACGTACAAAGCAAAAATTGATCCATTAAAAGAGGGTGAAGAACATCCTGCGATTGCAGCGATGAACCAAATGGGTTACGACATGGCGACACTGGGGAACCATGAATTCAATTACGGACTAGACTTCCTAAATGAAACCTATGATGATGCCAACTTCCCAGTTGTCAATGCCAACGTGTATGTAGATGACCATGATGATAATCCCAATAATGATAAAAATAAATTCACTCCATATCGCATTGTTGAAAAAAATATGATCGATGAGAGTGGGAAGAAGCAAAAAATCAAAATTGGCTATATCGGATTCGCTCCGCCGCAAATAACGGAGTGGGATCAAGCTAATCTCGATGGGAAGGTCATCACCAAAAATATTGTGGAAACGGCAAAAAAATTCATCCCGCAAATGAGAGCAAAAGGTGCAGATCTAGTCATCGCCATGACTCATTCCGGCTTCAGCAATGACAAGGCCAACACGGAAGATGTCATCTATTCCTTAAGTGAAGTCCCTGGAATTGACGCGATCACATTCTCTCATACGCATAAGTTGTTCCCTGCAAAAACGGAAGCAGCTCTTGATGGCTTATTTTTAGGCGCAGACAAAAAGCCATTACCAGGAGTGGATAATGCCAAAGGAACCATTAACGGTGTACCAGCCGTACAAGCAGGCTATGGCGGCGGCTCATTAGGGCTCATCGATTTACAGCTTAAGAAAGAAAAAGGTAAATGGTCTGTCGTCAATTCTCAATCCTCTACCCGTGAAACGTATAAAGACGTGAAAGATTCAGTTACGGGTCAGACGAAAACCGAGAGTACAGTACAACCTGATAAAACCATTTCCAAGCTTGTGAAAGCTGATCATGATGCAACAATCAAGTATGTGAATACCCCAATCGGTAAAACGACTGACGATATTCATAGTTATTTTTCATTAGTTCAAGATGATCCGTCGATTCAAGTCGTGACGAATGCCCAAAAATGGTACGTTGAGAAAACCATTGCCCAAAGCAAACCCGAGCTAAAGGATTTGCCAATTCTATCGGTTGGAGCGCCATTCAAGGCTGGCCGCAATGGAGTAGCAGAATACACTGAAATTAAAAAAGGTGATTTAACGATCCGCAGCGCGGGTGATTTATATCTGTATGACAATACCTTAAAAGCGATTAAAGTGAAGGGTTCGGTCGTGAAAGATTGGATTGAAATGACAGCAGGAAAGTTCAATCAAATTGATCCGGCTAAAACGGAAGAACAACAACTGTTAAATCCAGCCTTCCCTGTCTTTAACTTTGATGTTATTGACGGCGTAAACTATCAAATTGATGTAACAAAACCAGCAAAATACGATTCAACTGGAAAATTAATTAATTCTGATTCAAGCCGTGTTATCAATCTTACGTACAACGGCCAACCAGTCGATCCGAATCAAGACTTTATCGTTGTCACTAACAACTATCGTGCCGGCGGCGGCGGTAACTTCCCAGGCGTGAAAGGCAGCGAACTAGTGGTTGACTCCGCAGATGAAAATCGTCAAATTTTAATGGACTATATCACAGAAACAAAAGAAATCGTTCCGACAGCTGATAACAATTGGTCGATTGCCCCAATTGATGGCGATGTAAATGTTACGTTTACAACATCTCCACAGGCTGAAGCTTATATTAAACAAGGCAGTAATATCACGTATACCAAGCAAACAGATGCGCAAGGTTTTGGAATCTACAAATTAAATTTAAGTCCTATCAAAGTCCAATTACTGGGTTTAAACGATTTACATGGCCAGCTTGATACAAATACCAAGGTTGGAAACGATTTGGCTGGTAACATGAAGTACACGGCAGCTGCAATGAAGCAGCGCAAAACCACAAACCCGAATACTCTTTTAGTTCATGCAGGTGATATGATCGGTGGAAGCCCACTCATCTCAGCACTATTCCAGGATGAACCGACTGTCGAAGTGATGAATGCGATGAAGTTTGATGTTGGCACACTAGGTAATCATGAATTTGATGAAGGAATAGCAGAATTGCAGCGGATGATTCATGGCGGCGACCACCCAAAAGGAAATCCAGGCTATAAGGGAATGAACTTTCCTGTTGTCGCAGCAAACGTTTTTGACAAATCAACAGGTAATTTAATTACGGAACCTTACGCCATTAAGGAAATTGGCGGCAAGAAAATTGGATTCATCGGTGTCGTTACGCAAGAAACACCTAATATGATCGTGTCCAAAGGAAATGAAAATCTGCAAATTACCGATGAAGCAGAAGCCATCAATAAATACACGGCTGAATTAAAGAAGCAAGGCATTGAAGCGATTGTGGTGCTTGCCCATAATCCAACCACCCAAACAGATGATTCCGCTTCATTTGACGCTTCCAAAATTGCTGAAAATGTAGATGATGAAGTAGATGTCATTTTCGCTGCTCATAACCATGTGGGTGTGAATAAAGTAGTCGATAACAAGCTAATTGTTCAGGCATACTCTTATGGTTCAGCTTTTTCAGATGTGGATTTAAAGCTTGACCCTATAACTGGGGACATTGTTGACAAGCAAGCAGAAATTGTAACGGTCTTACAAAAAGATTACACGCCGGATCCAGAAGTTTCTGCGATTATGCAGAAGTATGAAGATAAAGTTGCACCGATGAAAGCAGAAATAGTCGGGGAGTCTAAAACTACTTTAGACAAAGGATACCCTAGCGCTGTAACAGGTGATTTTGCACTAGGCAACTTGATTGCAGATGGAATGAAAGCCGAAATGAGTGCTGACTTCGCCTTAATGAATGGCGGCGGTGTTCGTGCTGCTCTTGATGCTGGTACAGTTACATTCGGTGACCTTTTCTCCATCCAGCCTTTCGGTAATGTGTTAAATAAAGTTAAGCTAAGCGGTGCTGATTTGGAAACTGTTCTAAATAACCAAATTGTTGCCAATACTGATGCAAATGGATCAAAATATTATAATCTTGACTTCCATGTGGCTGGTTTTAAATACACATGGGATGGAAATACAGGTAAAGTCGTAGACATCTTCCTGCCAAATGGTTCGAGGATTGATAAGAATCAAGAATATACCGTTGTGGTCAATAACTATATGTACGGAAATGCCAAATACGGGATTAAAGACCTTGCAACAGATTTAGAGGTTGGTCCAGAAGATTTACAAGGTACTGTTAACTTTGTCAAAACACTTCCTAAACCATTCGAATATAAAGCAGAAGAACGGATTAAACAATTAGTGCCATTAGCGATTGCTCAATAAATGAATACATGTAAAACGGCTTGATTTAGAAATTCCTAAATCAAGCCGTTTTTTATCTTTATATAAGAATTTATAAGTTTTGACTTTGAGAATTGTCCAGCTCCAGCGCCCTAGC
>CAUSCO010000026.1:0-73260 GCA_963530265.1 uncultured Bacillus sp. | reverse complement strand
TTTAACATTGTTTTTCATGAGGAATTGAATTTACACATAATAATGGGCTTGACTAAATGTTCGGTCGATTAGAGTGGTTGTAAGCGACTTTAATGGTGGAATTATTAAATGTTCGGTCGATTAGAGAGGTTGTAAGCGACTTTAATGGTGGAAATATTAAATGTTCGGTCGGTTAGAGAGGCTGTAACCGACTGTAATAGTAGAAATATAGAAAGTTCGGTCGATTAGAGAGGTTGTAAGCGACTGTAATGGTGGAATTATTAAATGTTCGGTCGGTTAGAGAGGTTGTAAGCGACTGTAATGGTGGAATTATTAAATGTTCGGTCGGTTAGAGAGGCTGTAAGCGAGTGTAATAGTAGAAATATAGAAAGTTCAGTCGATTAGAGGGGTTGTAAGCGACTGTAAAAGTAGAATGAAGGGAAGCCCTTTTAAAAGAAGCTTCCCATTTTTTAATCAATTATAATTTATTCATTTAAATTCTTTTTAAAAATACATAGCTCACCTTGTCATAATCCATCTTATTTTCGTAAAAACGATGAGCATCTATCCGTTGTAAACCGGATGAGAGTGAGACAATATCATAGCCATTTTCTTTTGACCAATTCTGAACGTATTCCAGAAGTGCTTCCCCATAACCTTTCGATCGATTTTCTGTATCTGTCACTAAATCACACACCCAGATAAATCTACCATTATATAATGTGACCATAGGCATATAACCTATTACAGCAACCAGTTGGTTGTTATCATACAAAGCAGCCATTTTATAATTTTCCATCTGTGTTGCTTCTTGAACTAACTGAAGAAAACTACTTTCATCTAAATGTGTTCTCAATTGTTTCATTACCGGAAAGGCTTCTTTCCATTCCTTTTCATTTTTCAATTCCTTTATTAAAATTGTCTGCTTACTTCCCATTTTCTCCATCTCCTTTTGCTGAATCTATGTCTAATACTATCCACAATCTGGTATAATCGAAAGTATCAGATATGACAAATTTAATGGTACCAGTAAGTCTTTGGGAGATGAAAGAAAGAATGATTGAACTTACACCTGCATTAGAGTATAGAAGTGAGCAGCCGTTGTATATACAGTTAGCCATATATATAAAACAAGAAATTTTATCAGGAAGAATAAAGCCAAGAGAGAAATTACCGTCAAAGCGAAATTTATCAAATTACCTCGGTGTAAGCGGGAATACGATTCAGTCAGCCTACGACCAGCTTTGTGCGGAAGGATATGTAGAAAGTAAACCACGGAAAGGGTTATTTGTGACGACCTTTGAAGACGACCTAACCTCTAACCAAAAATATCCTTATAAAGCTGCCACTAATTTTGAGCCAGTACAAGCTAATGTGAAGATTGATTTCAACTCGGGTAAGGTCGATTTAGAACATTTTCCATATGCTACCTGGCGAAAATTAACGATCCAATCCTTATATCAAGATCATGGGGCGTTATTTTATACTGGACATCCTCAAGGGGAGCTGCTGCTTCGAGAACAAATTGCCAAACATTTATTTTCATCCAGAGGTGTCCGGTGCACTGCTAATCAAATCATTATCGGTGCAGGTTCTCAAGTACTTATGGGATTATTATGTTTGTTAATTGGGAAAGAACCTATATACGCATTGGAGAATCCTGGGTTCCATAGAACAAGAATTACTATTCAAGATTTAGGAATACAAACCATTCCTATTCCTCTGGATCCAGCTGGCATCAATATAAAGCAATTAAAAAATAGTGAGGCAAGTGTTGTGTATGTTACACCCTCACATCAATTCCCTTATGGAATGATCATGCCAATACCACGGAGAATGGAATTGTTAAAATGGGCAGAAGACCAGAACGGCTATATTATTGAAGATGACTATGATGGTGAATATCGCTATAAGGGGAAGCCGATTCCTTCCTTACAGGGACTTGATACGAAAGGAAAGGTTGTTTATTTAGGGACGTTTTCCAAGTCTTTGATTCCATCTATTCGTATAAGTTATATGGTATTACCTTCGACACTGGTAACCAAATACCACGAGCATTTTACGGTTTATAAGCAATCCGTATCACGTCTTCACCAGGACACACTTTATCGGTTTATGAATGATGGACATTGGCAAAGTCATTTAAATAAAATGAGAACCCTATACCGGAAAAAGCATGCAACCTTATTATCAGCAATACAAAATTATTTAGGGGACAAAGTAGATGTAATTGGTGAAAACTCGGGGCTTCATATTGTTTTGGAAGTTAAAAATAATATGAAGGAGGACCAGTTAATTAGCATGGCCATGAGTGTTGGAGTAAAGGTATATCCATTATCAATCTATTATCAGGGGTTTAAAGAAGATTTGGGTTCAAGTGTCTTACTTGGTTTCGGAGGATTATCTGAATCTGAAATTGATACAGGCATTCAGTTATTAAAAGAAGCTTGGATTCTGTAGGGATTTCCCTCACCAATTCGGATATTTTGTATTTGAAAAAGATGTACTTTGAAAACATAAGGCACCAAACGGCAAACGAACCGTTTACTGCCTTACGCTTATACTAGTCTAAGGGAATAGAGTTTTTGTTATCGATTCATCTTGTAAAACAGCTAGTTTTTAAGAAATTCGTTTATTTTCTCTACATATTCAGCCTTCGGATAGGTTTTGTATAAGCCGCTTGCTAACCGAATCGGATCTCCAAAAAAGTACCTCTCATAATGAGTTTGTCTTGTTCCAAAGGAACTCATTGTCAAATCCCAGGCTAAACGAAATATTCGCACTCGGTCTTCAGCTGTTTTACATGCCCCTTGAAGATATTGGTCGAGATCGCCTCTAATTTCTGAATCAAAGGCTTTTTCAGTTGGTAATGTTGACATGCCACTAGCGCCAATGATTTGAATAATTTCGCTGAAACGGGGATAAATTCTAGGAAAAATGTTACTGGCAACTTGAAGGGGTATCAAACTAGGGCGCATATATCCCCATTGATCTATTACTGCATCATGTTCGGATTTGTCTAAAAGGGCTTTCATCGTTTCAAGTCCAATGATGATTTCTGAAATTTTTTCTTGAATATGTTGAAATTCACTTACATTAATCGTATTAACTAACAGTTCGGCAACTCCTAAAATAAATTCTGTTTTTATTATTTGTCGAATCAGAACTTGATGTGTTGCAAAGTGGAGAAAGGAGCTGTGCAGCATGAAATCCGTCGAGGCCTCCACATTATCGTAAAAAAAGACACGATCCCAGGGTACTAAAACATGATCAAAGACCACAATGGAATCCATTTCTTCATATCGAGAACTTAGTGGATGATTAAAAAAGGATTCCCCTCCAACAAACGATTCCCGGCAAATAAACTTTAATCCTTTCGTATTGGAAGGGATAGAAAAGGCAAAAGCTTCCTCTGGGTCCAGGAAACGATGAGGTGCCGTGTATACCAAAACTTCATCTGTTAATCCGCCTTGCGTAGCCAGAAGACGAGCCCCTTTAATGACAATTCCTTTTTCATTTCGTTCAATGACTTTAGCGGAGATTGGTTCCTTAGTTTTTTCAAAATAAGATACGGATCGATTTACTTGAGGAGTAATAAAGGTATGTGTAAAGGTAAGGTCATTTTCCCGAGCATTTTCAAATACGGATTGAATATTTTCGGGAAAGCAATTTTCTTTTCCTTTTAAAATGTAAGCAGTGGAGGAGGCAAAGCTCATCATAACGGTGTTCATATAGTCAGGACTCCTGCCCATCATACCATGTGTGTGCTTGGCCCAGATTTCGATCATCTTCCGTCGTCGCTTTAAGTCTTCTATTGTTTTTGGCTGCAGATAGGAAAGACCAACCTGAATGCCTGTTTCTGGTGAAAGGAAAGTCATGTCCTCTTTCAAATGATCCATATTTTGCAAATCATAAAGTGAAGCTTTAGTATGAAGAATGCCTTTTAAGGCAGGATGCACGGAGAGTTTTCCCTCGATTTTTTCTCCGTCATACCAAATTTCTGGTTTCAACCGATTTAATCGTTCCAAAAAAGTAATACCGTCAATAATGCCCATAAGCCCACTCCCATTTAAATATCAAAAAATCGACATGTCAGCTAGTTTCATTTTATTAGAATATCGGTTAGCTTGTTCCATGTGGATAAGCCTTGTTTTTAAATTGGGGGTTATGGTAAAAACAAAAAAGACATTCTGTTATAAAGAATGTCATTTATTAATTTATTATTGTAAAATTCTCTTTCAACAAGATCTTTAACAATATTTTAA
Source organism: uncultured Bacillus sp. (assembly GCA_963530265.1). GTDB lineage: Bacteria > Bacillota > Bacilli > Bacillales > Cytobacillaceae > Neobacillus. The sequence continues at coordinate 69,016 of CAUSCO010000026.1, read as the reverse complement.
TAATGTTTGGGTATACTTTAAAAAAATTGCTATTCAAATCAATTGACAAAAATCTTAAATGTAACTATTGTTATTACAGGTAATCAAAAAGGTTACAATAAAACAAAGCAATTTTGTATTAGAGTTCAATCAAACATAATTGGGGGAATTATACAATGAAAATGTTAGTGACGGGAGCAACAGGTAAGTTTGGGACAAAAGTGGTGGAGACGTTATTAAAGACTGTACCAGCTAGTCAACTTGCTGTCAGTGTTCGTAATCCAGAAAAAGCAGAAGGAATACAGGCTCGTGGAGTAGAAGTACGACACGGAGATTTTGATCATCCGGAAACATTAGATTCTGCTTTTGCAGGTATTGACCGCTTATTAATTATTTCTGCTGATGGAGACAATGAAACAAGAATTCGTCAGCATGCCAATGCAGTGGCTGCAGCAGAGCGTGCTAGAGTTAAATTCATTGCCTATACGAGCTTAGCAAATGCACAGGAAAGTAAAAACTTATTCGCCCCAACGCATCAGGCAACAGAAAAGGCGATTTTGAAAACAGGCATTCCTTACTCCTTTTTACGTAATAACTGGTACTTGGAAAATGAAATTCCAAGCATTCAAGGTGTCATAGCTGGTGCTCCTTGGGTGACATCAGCAGGAAACGGCATGGTAGGCTGGGCACCACAACAAGATTATGCAGAAGCAGCTGCAGCGGTACTATCTGGCAATGGGCACGAAAATACAATCTATGAACTTTCCGGTAAGTCATTGACTCAGGAAGAACTAGTGTCTGTTCTTAGCAACGTATTGGGAAAAGAAGTACCTGTGCAACAGGTTGATGATGACACTTATGCTGATATTATGAAAAATGCTGGCATTCCAGACTTCGTTCTTCCTATACTTGTTGAAATCCAAAGAAGCATTCGCGTAGGCTCACTAGACTTTGAGAGCAAGGATTTCGAAAAACTTCTTGGTCGTCCAGCTACCTCAATTAGCGAGGCATTACCCCAAATTGTTAGTCAAATCTCTAAAACAGAGAATTAAGCATAATCAAATAATGAACAAAAAAGAACTTGGAATCCAAGTTCTTTTTTGTTCCACAGATTGCTTAGGATAGCATCCGTTTAATTATTTTTCCTCAATTTACATAAAGAATTAATCCAAAAGTCTCCCCCACAATGATAGTAAATACAAAATTGATTATATTAAAATCAACAATATTCACTTGTTAGCCAAAATTCAAAATTGTTTTTATTTTACTAATGATATAATTAATAAAGAGATAGATGAATAAAAATATATAAAATCATGACTTGGATACTGACGGAAAGTGGAAATATAGTCATATCCAGTTCTAGTTTGCTTCTGTAAAAAAAAGAAGGGGAGGGATGAAGAAGATGAAATTAATGAGAAAGATCAAAGATCGGCTTACGGGATTGAATGATGCCATAGCCCGTTTTCCCTTAACGACTATATTCCTCGTGGCCGCAGCACTAATAAATGCATATATGATCAACGACGGAAAGCAAAATTCTAAATTTCTGTTAACTTTTGTAGTTGGTGCTTTTCTCAGTGCTGTATTACAGGTTGCCTATGAACGTTTTTTTTCTAAGACCTCTACCCGTTTTAATTTAATGGTCATGGTGGTTGTGTTAACGGGGGGATATTACCTCATCATTAGGCAAGCTCCACAGCTAAGTATGGAGATAGAAATTAGAACAACCGTGGCTCTATTTGCTCTGTTTATTGCCTTCATTTGGGTGCCTGTCATAAAAAGCAGCATCAGTTTCAATCAAAGCTTTATGATTGCTTTCAAATCTTTCTTTTTAACCTTGTTCTTTTCAGGTGTTATTTATGCTGGCATTACCATCATACTTGCTTCCATTAACCAATTGATTTTTACGATAAATAGTAATGCCTATGCACATACTGCAAATCTTGTTTTTGTTCTGTTTGCCCCGATGTATCTTCTTTCGCTGTTTCCAGTTTATCGGGGAGTGGCAGACAAGAATAAAGAAAATAGTATTGTTCAAAAAGTAAGGATAGAAAAGGCAGCCAATTGTCCGAAGTTTTTAGTCATTTTGATTTCCTACATTCTCATTCCTTTAATTTCTGTGTTTACGTTAATTTTAGTCATTTACATTATTAAAAATATTGGCGGACAATTTTGGACGGATAATTTACTAGAACCTATGCTTGTATCCTATTCGATTACTGTGATTCTAGTATATATATTAGCAAGTGAGCTAGAAAACAAGTTTACCGTTTTCTTTAGAAAAGTGTTTCCTAAATTACTTGTACCGATAGTCGTATTCCAGATTATATCCTCGTTGATAACCTTAACAGATACAGGTATTACCCATACCCGCTATTATGTTATCTTGTTTGGACTTTTTGCAGTAATTTCTGGTATCTTATTGAGTTTCTTGTCAGTTCGAAAAAATGGAGTGATTGCTCCCATCCTAATTGTGTTTGCCATCATATCGATACTGCCTCCAGTTGATGCCTTTACCATTAGCAAACATAGTCAGATGAATACACTAGAAGATGTTCTCGTGAAAAATAATATGTTAGAAAACAATAAAATTACGCCGAGGGAATCTATCCCAGATAAGGATAAAGAGAAAATAACAAATGCCATAAATTATTTAAGCAGGATGAATTATACCAACCAGCTTTCTTACTTACCAAAAGATTTTAATAGCTATGAAGATTTTCGTCCTACCTTTGGTTTTGACGAATATAGAAATCCTGACAAATTTAGCACTGATCATTATACTTACATTAGTGTGAAACAACCCACTCCAATTCCGATAACAGGACATGATTTCTTTATCCAAATGAGCCTTTCTAGGACCAATCATAATAGTGATGAACAGTATAAAATTGAAAAAGCAGGTAGCCAATACACCTTATTATCAGATGTCAGTGATGACGAAGTTAATATTAAATTAATGAACGAAAATAAGGAAAGTCTCCTTGTTTTTAAAACGGAAGAAATTTTTGATAAGTTTTCCGTCTACCATGGAGAACATTTAATCTCGAGTGAAGAGGCTACATTTACAAAAGAAAATAACCAAGCAAAAATGACCTTATTCGTTCAAACACTAGATATGGAAAAGGAATCCAGTCCACCGGTTGGTTCGGCCATGGTATATGTTTTTGTTCAGATAAAATAGATGATTTATATTTGATAAAAAAGACAGGGAGGGCAATTAACGGCATCAAAACCGTTATCGCACTTCCTGTCTTTTTAAATAAAACAAAAATTTATGGTAATTTTATGTTTGTGTTGCTAATATTTTTTAAAATAATAGGTATTTAATAAGCTTCCTATCCTTCGTATTTAAAAAAGAGTTTAAGGAAGTGGATTTGCCATCAATGAATGAATCCCCCCCCTGTAATTTTGATTAATAAACCTTTTCAATATGGGGGAAGTTAAAATTAAGCTACTAATGGACTAATATCTGACTTTCGATATAGAAATAAGGAGGACAAATCATGGAGCAAAACAAATCAACCACTTTTTCTGTTGAATATGAGTTAGGCGGAGTCACTTTTTTCAAAAATGTATCGGCTACCAGTATGGAAGACGCAAAAATCCAGATTCAGGGACTTCAAACAAATGCAACAATTCGGTCCATCTCAATTGTAGGTGATGATGGAAATGAACATTATGCAGGGTAGATATGGTTAAAACGTGAATCCAAAATTCAATTTATAAAGAGAAGAAAATAATAATAAAATGGTTATTGACATAGAAGAAAATAAGCTATAATATTATCTCATGTTCAAGATACTTTAATTAAGAATAGTTTTAGGAGGTTCTTTTAATGCTGATGAGTTTGAGAGATTAGTTAAACTTTTGAAAAAGGTTCATACAAGATTATAGCATAAATTATTTTGGTAAAATATCTCGAATTCGAGATAAAATAAAACGAAATGTAGGAGGAAATTATCATGATAAATTTAGGATTATTATTAATTCGGTTGGTAATTGGTGTATTATTCATAGGTCACGGTGTTCAAAAATTATTTGGTTGGTTCGGTGGTTATGGATTAAAAGGTACTGGAGGTTGGTTTGAATCTATTGGGGTTAAACCAGGAGTAATAATGGCTCTTTTAGCAGGATTAGCAGAACTTTTTGGAGGAATTTTGTTTGCTTTAGGATTCTTAACCCCACTTGCAGGAATCATGATTGCAGGGACGATGGTTATAGCAATTGTTAAGGTACATGCTGCAAACGGATTATGGGCAACTTCAAATGGTTATGAATTTAACCTTACATTGCTTGTAGTTGCTATAGGTGTAGCTCTAACAGGTCCTGGTCAATATTCTTTAGATGCTTTTTTATTCTAAAATATCTCAGTTTAAAGATTCTTGAAATGTGATAAATAGTAAAATAGATTTTAAATTCTATATTAGGGAAAAATTAAGCTATCACATTCTTAAAAACACAGGGATTTTACTATATAATCAAGGAGAGTGAATAAAATGAGTAAAAAAACAGTGGGGATTCACCATATTACGGCAATCGTAGGTCACCCCCAAGAAAATGTCGATTTCTACGCAGGAGTTCTTGGTTTACGATTAGTGAAACAAACCGTAAATTTTGATGATCCAGGTACTTATCACCTTTATTTTGGTAATGAAGGTGGAAAACCAGGAACAATTATTACCTTCTTTCCATGGGCAGGAGCTAAGCAAGGAATCATTGGAGACGGTCAAGTAGGAGTAACATCATATGTTGTTCCAATAGGTGCGATGGAATTTTGGAAAAAACGATTTGAAAAATTAAATGTTCCTTTTACTGTCGCGGAACGCTTTGGAGAGCAGTATTTGAAATTTGATGATCCGCATGGTCTTCACTTGGAAATTGTTGAAAGAGAAGATGGAGAAATTAATGCTTGGAATTCTGTTGAGGTAACACCTAATGTTGCTATCAAAGGTTTTAGTGGTGCTACTCTCTTATCGACACAGCCTGAAAAAACTGCCGAATTGTTAGAAAAAGTAATGGGCCTTGAACTAATTGGAAAAGAAGAGGACTTCATTCGCTTTCGTTCTTCTGCCGACATAGGAAATATAATCGACCTTAAATTAACACAAAGTGGCCGTGGGAAGATGGGTGTGGGAACAGTCCATCATATTGCATGGCGGGCTGTAGATGATGAAGACCAATTGGATTGGCAAAAGTATGTTGCAGGAAAGGGGTATGTTGTCACTCCTGTCCAGGACAGAAATTATTTCAATTCTGTTTACTTTAGAGAGCATGGGAAAATTCTATTTGAAATTGCGACTGATTCACCAGGATTCGCACATGATGAATCACAAGAAACAATGGGAGAAAAATTAATGCTGCCTGAACAGTATGAACAATATAGAGGGCAGAAAGAGAAAGGTTTGTTACCTTTTGATGTTAGAGAATTAGACTGAATATGAAAAGGGATGATTATTTTGCTATCAATAAATCCAACCTCATTGTCCGAAAAAGAAAATTATAAACTCTTAATAGGCAGCATTATACCTAGACCGATTGCATTTGTCACAACGATTTCGAAGGATGGTGTTTTGAATGGTGCACCGTTTAGTTATTTTAATATCGTAACATCCAATCCCCCGATGATTTCTTTAGCTATTCAACGCTCAAAAGGACAACTAAAAGATACGACGAAAAACATCATGGATTCTAAGGAATTTGTAGTTCATATCGTTGACGAACAAAATGTTGAAAAAATAAATAAAACTGCTGCAAACCTACCTCCAAATCAAAGTGAAATAGAGTTAGCTAAACTAACTCCAGTCGAAAGTATTAAGGTTTCTGTACCAGGTGTAAAGGAAGCAAAAATTCGTATGGAATGTACATTGGAGCATTCCATTGAATTAGGAGGATCTGATTCGCCAGGATGTGATCTTGTTATAGGAAAAGTTGTTCAATTTCATATTGAAAAGGATATTTATCAAAACGGAAGAATCAATCCGAATGGCTTAGCAGCTGTAAGTCGATTGGCTGGAAATAATTACGCCAAAATCGGGGAGATCTTTGAAATTGAAAGGCCCAAATAGATCCATATGAAATCCCATTTATCATATTTCAGCCATGGTAAACGATGCACAAAGGAATATTGATTTTTATGCATACGTCCTGGGCTAAATAGCATAGAGGACGAAGAGGAAAGCTCAATAATATTTTAGGCTTTCCTCTTCGGGTTTTTTAGAACAATTTTTATTATATTGTTCTTTGATTCTATTAAGCTTTATAAGCTTTAGGTTCCTATTATTTCTTATTTGGCTTTTCATCGACACCGACGAAGATCGGGTTAGAATAAAACCATAGATCTTGATAGTTCCGTTTGTTGATTTCAGTAAAACGTGTCTCATTATCTGCAATATTGGTTGCAGGGTCGATTAATGGCTCACCGTTGCTCGTTTCTCCTGGGACATTGATCCCCAAGTTGGTGCCTCTGAGACGGAAATATTGATCCTTATCTGCAAGCACAGTATAAGTAATGACATTGAATCCGTCACGGTCCGTTTTCCAGTCTTGGCTAGTAAAGCGTTTCACAACTTTGGTTTATCGTTGTTGTCATCATTGTATGCAGCTGTACCTGGTAAAGCTTTCCCCGTAACATCACCAGCAATCAAATCCACGTGATCTACTTGAACTGGATCCCCGTTGTTATTTTTCTTTGGGCTTTTGAATCGGATTATGAATTTAACCTGTTGTCCTACTTTTACTTGTAGGTGTCAATGTAGTCCAAGCTTCCTGTGGTGTTTTAAAGCGTCTTTGATCTCGTGTGTTCCAAATGGCTACATCTTTTGGATTGAGAGTTTATTTTTTTCGGTAAAGGAAAGGAACGCAATGAACGATTCGGTTTTAAATGTTTGCAAATAAATAAGAGGAAGAGTATCTTTATTTCTATAAACATCGAAATAGAATAGAGGTGTAAATGTGAACGATGAGAGGGCAGTAAAAGTATATAAAGCACTTGGTGAGCCAACTCGTTTACAACTCGTAAAAGAATTGGCTGTTCACCCTGAGTTGGCTTGTTCAGAAATGGCGAATAAGTTAGATATTCAAGCTAATTCAACGTTAACACACCACTTAAAATTATTAATAGACTGTGGATTACTAACGATAAGAAGAGAAGGTACATACCGGTACTATAGTATTCAACGTGATGTCTTAGAGAAATACGCACCAGCTTTAATCCAAGATTAAAGATTTTTTCCTTGTTAAGGGCTTTCTTGTATGAATCTCTTTAGAAAACAAAACAAATTAAGATTGTATTTAGTTAATCTTCCTACTACTAACTTCATAAGAAAGGAAGTAAATAAAAAATTAGAAGGGAATTATGATGAATGAGATTAAGTGTGCTTGATCAAGCGCCAATCACGAAAGGAAATCCTCCTGCAGGTGCATTAAAGAAAGCGGAAGAATTAGCCATTTTGGCAGATGAATTAGGTTACCACCGCATGTGGATGGCCGAGCATCATGGTACCGGATCTTATGCCAGTTCTGCTCCCGAAGTGTCGGCCGCCCATTTGGCTGCTAAAACAAAAAAACTTCGGATTGGTACAGGCGGCGTGATGATGATGCATTATTCGCCATTGAAACTGGCGGAAGTGTTTAAAACACTTAGTGCCTATTCACCCGGTCGGATAGATTTTGGCGTTGGCCGCGCACCCGGTGGAGATAATTACGCGATTTATGCCTTATCCGAAGGACGCCCGCCTATGGTGAATAATATGTATGAAAAATTTGATATTGCCTTACAGTTAATGAAAGATGAAGTACCAGAACATAATTTGTACAACAAAACAATTGCTACTCCATCCCAAGTGGTTTTGCCGGAAGCATGGCTACTGGGGTCTACTGGTAACAGTGCTGTTATGGCAGGACGCAGAGGTGTCGGCTATTCATTTGCTCAGTTTTTCAATGGAGAAATGACAAAGGAGATTTTAGATTTATATAAAGACCAATTTACACCTTCCGCCTTTATGGAAAATCCTCAGATTTCGGTAACGTATTTGGTGACCACAGCGGAAACGAAGGAAGAGGCAGAGTATGAAGCCCTTCCGCAGGATATTGCCCGCCTTATGTTGATGAAAGGGAAACTAGGACAATTGCTTACGCCTGAAGAAGCACAAAGTCATCCATTAACTGAAATGGAACGGATGCACATCCAGGAAAATCGTAAAAAACTTCACTTAGTCGGATCTGCTAAAGAGATTGCGGAAAGACTTCAGCAAGAGCAGGAATATTATGGCTTTGATGAAGCGATGATTTGCAGTATTCCGCATTCCCAAGAGAAACGCTTGAACGTTTATCGGTTGTTGGCAAGGGAACTAATCTAAATTGAAAGTATTCATTTCTTTTGATAGTTTAATTTGAAGCACATCCCAACAAACGAAGGAATATGATACCTTTGAATGACTGTGAAGGGATGAGAAAAATGTATCATGTTCCTATAACGTACCAATATCCTAACTACGCAAACACTCAAGGAAATAATTTTATGCCAAGAAATCAACAAGAAGCCCCTCCTAAAGAGGTTTATGAGGCTATACTTGCTGGAATCCAAGGAGAAGCTTCTGCCATTGATTTTTATAGCCGATTAGCTGATTTAGCTCCAGATCAACAGCATAAAAATGATATTCTTTCTGTTTTAGAAGATGAAAAAGTACATTTACAACAATTTACTAATCTATATATCATGCTTACTCGAAGCCAGCCTTTGTATCAAATCGAAAAAATTCCTTTTCATACTTATGAAGAAGGATTGCAAAAGGCGTATCATGCGGAATTAGCGGATTATGAATTATACCAAAATGGTTCTACGTTTATACCCAATTCACCCGTTCGAGAGGCATTCTTGCGTGCAGCTACCGATGAAATAGAGCATGCCAAACGATTGGGATTTTTACAATCAATTAGGGGAAAACATAAAATTGAGTTAAAAGATCATGGTCCAGAGCCGTTTGCTGTTAATATCGAGAAGGCTACAAAGAAAAATAATACCTACCGTACTGCATTATGGACAGGGCAACATTTGCAAGTTACCTTGATGAGTATCAAAGTAGGAGAAGATATCGGTTTGGAAATTCATCCTACAATTGATCAATTTTTACGCATTGAACAAGGTCACGGGATTGTCCAAATGGGAAAACGTAAAGATCAATTAGATTTTGTGAAAAAGGTCCATGACAATTATGCCATCATGGTCCCTGCTGGAACATGGCACAATGTTACCAATACGGGGAATATCCCCTTAAAACTTTACTCAATCTACGCACCGCCACAGCATCCACGTGGTACCGTTCATGTCACGAAAGCAGATGCCATGGCTGCGGAATAAAATGGTAAATGATCACTTGTTTTACACAGTAGGAGGCGATGCTTTTAAAAAGCATCGCCTCTTCTATATAGAGGGATATAGACAAAAAGAACTATAATTACTTTTTGTTCTCAAATATAGCAACATGCATCATAAGATATTCATTAAACCTTTCCATTTTAACTGGAAAGATTTTTTTATGTTTCAGCCTGTCCGGTTAATCAGCCTGAAGTCTTAGATGGAAATCAAGCAAAGGACTGTTAAACAAAATTCAGTTCAATTGTATAGTTACGTTAAAGAAGACTTAATAAATGATAGAGAGGAGAACATTGATGAAACAGTATTAATTTTAGGTCATTAGGTGGTGTTATAGTCGGCACGGGCAGCGGCAGAGGAACGGAATTTCTCATTACCATCGCGAGAGTGCTGGTATGTGAGACTTTGGTTATTTTGTATAATGTAAAATCGGTTAAAATGCATGAAAACAGAGGTGACTTATGTTCTACAGAATTATCCGCAATGATATTTTAATGAGCAAAGCGATTACGCTGACAACAACGATATTTGTCACAGCAGCGACAATGCTTGTTTCGCTCGCTGCGATACTCGTCGTGAATCTTTCGGTCGCGCTAGATACGCTTATGACACAAGCTAAAACTCCGCATTTTATGCAAATGCATTCGGGTGAAATTGATACGGCCCGGCTTACATCTTTTGCAGAGAAAAATAGCAATGTCGATGAATTTCAGGTGCTTGAATTTCTCAACATGGACGGTGCACAGATTATTTTGGGCGATAATTCGCTTGCGAATAATGTTCAGGATAACGGTTTCAGCATACAGAGTGAAAAATTCGATTATCTTCTTGATCTTGATGGTAACATCATAAACGTATCCGACGGAGAACTGTATGTTCCAATAACCTATATGAGGGACAACACCACAAAGGTCGGTGACAAGGCAGTAATAAACGGAAAGGAATTTACCGTTGCGGGATTTCTCCGCGATTCGCAGATGAATTCCACGCTCTCCGCCTCTAAGAGATTTCTTGTCAGTGAAAATGATTACACGAAAATAAAAAACCTGGGAAGTACGGAGTATCTGATTGAGTTCAGATTAAAAGATTTGTCGGCGCTCGGAGCATTTGAAACTGCTTATGCCTCCGCAGGACTTGAGGCGAACGGGCCAACAATTACATATCCTCTTTTCAAATCGATTAACGCACTATCAGACGGGATGATGATTGCGGTCATACTACTTGTAAGTGCACTTGTCGTTGCAATCGCATTTATGTGCATACGCTTTACGCTCCTTGCGAAAATCGAAGACGACTACCGCGAAATTGGCGTTATGAAGGCAATAGGGCTGCGTATTTCCGACATAAAAAAGATTTATCTAGCGAAATACGCAGCGATTGCGGCGGCAGGCAGTCTTCTCGGTTTTGCATTTTCGGTTATGTTCAAAGGCATGCTTCTTGAAAATATCCAGCTTTATATGGGTGAAAGCGAAAATACCTCTTATGCCCTGCTTTTAGGAATCATTGGCATACTGCTTGTATTCCTTACAATTATTGCCTATATAAGTTTTATTTTGAAACGCTTTCGGAAAATTTCTGCTGCAGAAGCTATTCGCTTTGGCACCTCACAGGAAAAAAATGCAGGCACAAAGCGTTTTTGCTTGAGCGGAAACACGCTGTTTAACACCAATATTTTTCTTGGTATCAAAGATGTTCTGGCAAGGAAAAGACTTTACGCCACAATGCTTGCGGTGCTAGTAATTTCGGCATTTATCATTATTGTTCCGCAGAACCTGTACAACACGATTTCCTCAAAAAGCTTCATCAAATATATGGGTATTGGAAACTACGATATGCGCATTGACGTACAGCAGGCTGACAATATCTCCGAAAAAACCGGTGAAATTTTAAAAACGATGAGCAGCGACAATACCATTTCAAAGTATGCCGTCTATACAACAAAAACATTCAAAGCAGAAAGGGAAGACGGATCGGAGGAAAATATTAAAGTTGAACTCGGCGACCATACGATTTTTCCTTTAGAGTATTCCGAGGGCAGGGCACCGACTGCTGAAGACGAAATTGCTCTTTCAACTATAAACGCCGATGAGATGAGCAAAAAGGTCGGAGAAGTGATTACGCTGGTGATTGAAGGGAAGGAGAAAAATATCACAGTAAGCGGAATATATTCAGACATTACCAACGGCGGCAAAACCGCAAAGGCTGTATTCACCGACAATTCGGCGGACATTATGTGGAGCATTGTCTGTGCTGAACTTTCGGATAAATCTCTTGTCAACGGAAAGGTTTCGGAATATGCGGACAGGTTTGATTTTGCAAAGGTTTCAGACATTGATGAATTTGTTACACAGACATTCGGATCGACAATAAGTTCCGTCGAAAAGGCCTCCTACGCAGCGGTTGCCGTTGCACTGATTATAACGGTAATGGTTACACTGTTGTTTATGAAAATGCTTGTTGCAAGGGACAGATATTCCATTGCCATAATGAAAGCGTTCGGGTTTACAAACTCGGATGTTACGGCACAGTATGTCTCGCGTTCGGTATTTGTTCTGATTATCGGAATTGTTATCGGCACGCTTCTGGCAAACACTCTCGGAGAGTTACTTGCGGGTACTTTAATCTCCTCGTTTGGAGTGTCAACGTTTAATTTTGCGGTCAATCCGCTTTCGGCGTATCTGTTAAGTCCGCTAACAATGATATGCTCGGTACTTATCGCAACAATAATCGGCACATCGGGCGCGGGACATATAAAAATTTCCGAAAATATAAAGGAGTAGGCATATGAAGAAGATTATTATTGGTAATCGTATAGTAAAATCTTATGGCAAGGGCAATGAACAGCACAATGTTCTCGACGGAGTGTCCGTTGAAATAATCGAGGGCGAGTTCGTTGCGGTTATGGGACCTTCGGGTTCAGGAAAAACAACGCTGCTGTTTGCGCTGAGCGGAATGGACGGTGTTGACGGTGGAAAGGTCGTTTTTGACAGCAGGGATTTATCGGCGGTCGGAGAGAATGAACTTTCAGAAATACGTAGAACAAAAATGGGATTTGTTTTTCAGCAGCCGACTATGCTGAAAAATTTGAATATCCTCGACAACATCATTCTTCCGACAATGCGCAGCAACAGAAAAAACGCCGCAAAAATTTTGGAGAAGGCAAGAACGCTTATGAAAAGGGTAGGTATTGCGGAGCTTGAAAAGCGCGACATTACACAAGCCTCGGGAGGTCAGCTTCAGCGTGCTGGAATATGCCGTGCTCTTATGAACAACCCGAAAATCATCTTCGGCGACGAGCCCACGGGCGCGCTCAACTCAAAATCTGCAGAGGAGATTATCGACATGTTTTCCGAAATTAACGCGGAAGGTACTGCGGTTATGCTTGTAACTCACGACGCAAAGATTGCGTCGCGGACGGAGCGTATTATGTTTATGCGTGACGGAAAAATCGTGAGTGAGTTGAAGCTTCCGAAGTTTGACGGGACGGATATTGATAGCAGAGTCGAAGTAGTAACGATAAAAATGCGGGAAATAGGAATATGATTAGTTTGATCACAGGACGATTTTTACTAATAACACTATCCATTATTTTGTATTTTCTTTGTGGATTTATTAATTAAACAGATAACATTTATTTAAAGGTAAATTAATATTTATATAGAAGGTTATTTTTTAAAATTTTTTCGAGTATATTTTCAAAAGCGAGAAGGAGATGAGGGGGGAATATGTGTTTATTCATACAGTTGAGCCAGGGGAATCACTATTTTCAATTAGTCAAAGGTATGATTATCCTGTAGACCAAATTCGTGCTGTTAACGGCTTAGAGGGAATGAATATAGTTCCAGGTTTAGCACTGCTTATTCCACTTTATGTATATACTGTTCAGCCGGGTGATACATTTACGAGTATTGCAAGAAAAGCAATGGTATCTGTAGAGCAATTAAGAGCGGCCAATCCCGCCGTTGATCCCAATTTATTACAGCCAGGCATGAAAATAACAATACCAAATATTTCTGATTATGTTGCAGCAACATTGGGATTTTATACTGTTCGGAGTCCAGAACTAGATCAGACATTGATTAGGGATTTCGCACCCTATACGTCTTCCATTGCTATCTTTGAATACCATTTTGCTGAAAATGGAGATATTGTAAATGATTTAAATGATTTAGCTGCCATCCAAGCGTCCTGGGGCAACAAAGTAACTCCACTTGTTACAATTACAAATCTTACCCAGCAAGGCTTTAGTACCCAACTTGTCCATCAAGTTCTAAATAATCCAACAGCAAGAACAAATCTTATCAATAATATCGTTTACTTAGTATCTAGAAAAGGATACGGAGGAGTAAATATTGATTTTGAACAGGTAGGTGCCCAGGATCGGGATCTTTTTACAGGCTTTTTACGTCAATTGAGAGACCGACTTGAACCCTCAAGATATTTGTTAACAATATCCGTTCCACCTATAACAGGGGAGGATTTCCCATGGCTAAGGGGTTATGATTATGGGGGGATTGGGTCTGTCGTCAATTTTATGTTTATTATGGCTTATGATTGGCATCATAGCGGCAGTGAACCAGGGCCAGTAGCACCTATTACTGAGGTTAGGAGAACAATTGAATTTGCTATTTCTAGGATTCCAACAAGAAAAATTGTACTTGGGGTACCTAGATATGGATATGATTGGTTACTACCATATAGGCCAGGAACCATTGCACCGGGCATTTCAAATCAAAACGCTATTGCAACAGCCATAAGATATCAATCTCCCATACAATATTCGGTGGAATATCAAACACCTTTCTTTCGGTATAGAGATCAACAGGGACAGTTACATGAGGTTTGGTTTGAAGACGTTAGAAGTATGAGTGAAAAAATGATATTAGTACGTCAGTATAATTTACAGTCCATTGGTGCGTGGCAATTATCACTTGGTTTTACTGCAGCACCCTGGCTTATAACAAAATTTTTTACTGTTAGAAAGGTGTAATCCTTTTAATGTATTGATAAAGAAATATCATTAAGTTTTTTCAAAACAGCCAACGGTTTGTACTTATTTCATGATGAATAAGGTTGAGTAAATTAAAAATTATATCTAAATTCTGAATATTCAATTGACATCATCCTTGCTATACTCTAGTATTTATATTAAATAAATCAATAGCGGATGAATATTGTGGGAGAGACTAAACGATTTGTTTAGCACCGAAGGAGCAAGTCCCAAAAATTGGGAGATCAATCTCTCAGGTAAAAGGACCACAATAGGACGCGTCTCTGGAGAGAGCCATGTGCCACCAAAGGAGTTAAACTCTCAGGTAAAAGGACAGAGAAAAATAGGAAATTCCCTATTTTTCTCTGTCCTTTTTTGTGTGGAGAAAGATAGATATAAGAAAAAAAGGAGGAGTTAAACACAAAACTAATAATTTGGGACTTTCTTTTTCGATTCCACTCAGGTTAATAAAAGTTGAAACTTTAATTTGGATATGCTGAGGATTGGAGGCATTATTGGAATAGGAATTCAGTATGACAGAATTGGACTCACCGGAACTTGCTGGTCCTAATGAGGATTTTATTTTACTTAAAAATGTAAGCGTTTTATAGCCAAATTGACTGATAAAATATTAAACTTTTACAGGATATAAATATGAATTATTTTATTTTAATTATCCTAGATAAATAGGGGGAGTGAAATCATATGCAGGAACAAAAATTGTCAAGAGGTCTAAAAAATAGACACGTGCAATTAATCGCTATTGGCGGAGCAATCGGAACAGGATTATTTCTGGGGGCAGGAAAATCTATTCATTTAGCGGGACCATCGATTTTATTTGCTTACCTGATTACAGGGATCATTTGCTTTTTAATCATGCGTGCACTTGGAGAACTCCTCTTAACCAATTTGAAATATCATTCTTTTGTCGACTTTGTAAGGGACTATTTTGGTAATATGGCCGCATTTATCACTGGCTGGACCTACTGGTTTTGCTGGATTTCAATTGCAATGGCTGACTTAACTGCTGTTGGTCTCTATACTCAGTATTGGCTTCCTGATGTACCACAGTGGATGCCAGGACTAATTGCACTTGTCCTTTTGCTAATCATGAACCTTGCAACTGTAAAACTTTTTGGTGAAATGGAATTCTGGTTCGCTTTAATTAAAGTCATTGCGATTCTAGCACTAATTGTGATCGGAATTTTCATGATTATTAAAGGCTTTTCCACAAATTCCGGTCAAGCTAGTTTCTCGAATCTATGGAGACACGGCGGCATGTTTCCAAATGGCATAAATGGCTTTATCCTCTCATTCCAGATGGTGGTGTTTGCGTTTGTGGGAATTGAACTTGTAGGACTAACTGCAGGTGAAACTGAAGACCCGGAAAAAGTGATCCCAAAAGCAATCAATAATATTCCTATTCGGGTTTTAATTTTCTACATCGGCGCCCTTATTGTCATTATGAGTGTTTATCCTTGGAGCTCCATCAACCCAGCTAAAAGCCCATTCGTCCAAGTTTTCGTAGCGGTAGGTATCGCTGTAGCTGCTGGAATTGTCAATTTTGTCGTCCTAACGTCTGCAGCTTCGGCATGTAATAGCGCCATCTTCAGTACAAGCCGGATGGTATACACACTTGCCAAAGATAAAAATGCACCTGTACCCTTTGCAAAGCTTAATTCCCGTCAAGTACCTTCAAATGCACTGTTCTTTTCCACTGTCGTTATTCTAGTTACCGTTATTTTGAACTATATTATGCCAGAAGGAGTATTTACGCTGATTACAAGTATTTCTACAGTATGTTTTATCTTTATTTGGGGAATTACTGTCATCAGCCATTTGAAATACCGGAAAACCAGACCAGATCTAGCGAAAGTGAACAAATTTAAATTGCCGCTTTATCCATTTTCCAATTACTTAATCCTTGCCTTCTTAGCGTTCGTTCTTGTCATACTTGGACTTGCGGAAGATACGCGTGTTGCCTTGTTTGTAACTCCTGTTTGGTTTATTTTGCTAATTGCGATTTATAAAATGCGAACAACGAAGGCGAATAATGATGATCTAACAATTCAGGAAAAGGTTGTAGAAAATTAAGAGGCAACGAACAAAAATCCAAGAATTTTAGAAGATGAATTGTTGACGCTTACAAAAAAACATTGACATTACTATAATCACCAATTATTCTAAATATAATAAAAATTCAATATTCGCGGATGACGGTTGTGGGAGAGTGCAATACGACGAGCCACCGAAGGAGCAAGTTCCAAAAAAACCCTTGGAACAAATCTCTCAGGTAGAAAGAACCACAATTGGACGCAACTCTGGAGAGCGCATTAATAACATGCCACCAAAGGGGAAGACTCTTTTTGTATAGAGTTAAACTCTCAGGTAAAAGGACAGAGAAGGGAATGTTGCCATTACCCTTTTCTGTCCTTTTTTGTGTGCAAAAAAGGAACATAATATGGACTGGCAGCTCTATCCAAATAGAGGAGGAAATAAGAATGAGTTTGCAAACGAATGATCAAACCATTTTTGAAACAATTGAAAAAGAAAGGCAACGTCAACATCAAACATTGGAGTTGATCGCATCAGAAAATTTCATAAGCCAGGATGTATTAGAAGCAATGGGAAGCGTGCTGACAAATAAATATGCAGAAGGTTATCCTGGTAAGCGTTACTATGGCGGATGCGAATTTGTCGATGTAGCAGAAAAAGCAGCCATTGAGCGCCTAACAAAGCTATTTGGTGCTAAATATGCAAACGTTCAACCTCACTCAGGTGCACAAGCAAATTTTGCAGTATTTTTCGCACTGCTTCAGCCTGGTGATAAAGTGATGGGCATGAACCTTTCACATGGAGGCCACTTAACTCACGGAAGTCCTGTTAGTGTTTCAGGAAAATGGTTTGAGGTTGTATCCTATGGTGTGAATGAAGATACTCAATTAATTGATTATGATGAACTGGAAGCGATCGCGAAAAAAGAAAAGCCGAAATTGATCATTGCCGGTACAAGTGCTTATCCTAGGACGATTGATTTTGCACGGTTTAGACAAATTGCTGATCAAGTTGGTGCAAAATTCATGGTGGACATGGCACATATTGCGGGACTTGTTGCAGCTGGTCTTCATCCATCGCCAGTTCCATATGCGGATGTTGTAACGAGCACTACACATAAAACGTTGAGAGGACCGCGCGGCGGCATTATTTTAACAAACGATGATGAGATGATAAAAGCCATCAATAAATCGGTGTTCCCAGGGATTCAAGGCGGGCCGCTCATGCACATTATTGCAGCTAAAGCGGTTGCTTTTAAGGAAGCATTGCAGCCAAGTTTTAAGGATTATGCGAAACAAATCATTGAAAATGCTGCAACCTTAGGTGAAACATTAATAAATGATGGGGCCGCTCTTGTTTCTGGTGGAACGGATAATCATATTGTCCTTTTAGATTTACGTCCGTGGAATCTAACTGGAAAAGAAGCAGAAAAATTATTAGAAGAAGCAGGTATTACCGTAAATAAAAATACGATTCCATATGATCCGGAAAAGCCGTTTGTTACGAGCGGTATCCGTATGGGGACAGCAGCTTTAACGACACGCGGTATGAAGCAGGATGAAATGGTGAAAATCGGGAAAGTAATTGCAGCTGTTCTGAAGAGCAAAGGGGATAAAGCCGTACTTGAGGAAGCAAAGGAAACAACCAAAGCGATTTGTGAAGCCTATCCGTTATTTCAACAGGCAGTCACTGTTTAAGAAAGGGGCATGAGGATGGAATTTCAGAGTTGTTTTGACATTATTGGCCCTATTATGGTGGGACCATCGAGTTCTCATACCGCAGGGGTCGTATCCATCGGAAAATTCATTTATGAACTATTGGGTGATTGTCCACAAGAGGCCAATATTGTATTTTATGATTCCTTTGCTGAAACTTATCAAGGACATGGAACAGATAAAGCACTTCTTGGTGGTTTGCTTGGGATGGATACCGATGATACACGAATTAAACATTCGTTGGAATGGGCAAAAGAGGTTGGCATGAAGTACCATTTCCAATTTAAAGACATTTGCGAATATTATGACCATCCAAATACAACAATCGTGACAGCAAAATGCGGCGATCGTGTTGTAAAAGTTGGCGGCGCATCACTTGGTGGTGGTTTATCCAAGATCTTTATGGTTGACGAGGAGAAAGCAGATATTCGTTTAAGTGCAGTCGATGACTTTAGAGACATTGCTAGTTTCATAATCAACCGAGGTGCAAAGTCCCTTATGGAGGCAATATGATGGAGATTCAGTCCATGAAAGAGCTGATTGTAGCTTGTGAAAACGAACAAAAAACCATTGGTGAAATCATGTTGATGATGGAAGCAGAAAAGTCAGGAAGAGACCAAGAAACCATTATTAGCATGATGGAAGAGCGGTTGATCAAAATGAAAGAAGCCGTTGATAGCGGTATAAAAGATACATCAACTGCACCGAGTGGAATTTCTGGCGGAGATGCCGTGAAAATGTCTAATTATGTTCAACAAGGTAAATCTCTTTCAGGAAAGTATATAAGCAATGCAATGAGCTTTTCATTGGCAACTTCTGAAAGTAATGCACGAATGGGGGTCATTGTGGCTACTCCAACGGCTGGGGCAGCTGGTATTTTGCCTGGTGTATTGTTTTCACTTCATAAAAATGATGGTACACCATATAAAGATTTAGTCATGGGGTTGTTTACAGCAAGTATGCTCGGATTTGTCATAGCGAACCGTTCTTTCATTTCGGGGGCGGCTGGAGGCTGTCAAGCTGAGGTAGGATCCGCAACAGCCATGGCCGCGGGAACAATCGTTGAGTTAAAAGGGGGCACCCCACAACAAGCTGTGAATGCCACTGCTATTGCCATGAAGTCACTCTTAGGTTTAGTTTGTGATCCAGTCGCAGGACTTGTTGAAGTGCCTTGTATTAAACGAAATGTGATTGGAACCTCCATCGCATTTTCAGCGGCCGATATGTCCCCTGCTGGGATTGAAAGCCGCATTCCTTGTGATGAAGTGATAGAAGCGATGTATAGGGTCGGAAAAGAAATGCCTCGGACACTCCGAGAAACAGCACTTGGTGGTCTCGCAACGACAGAAACAGGCAAACAGGTTAAGGAACGACTATTTTGTCGGAAATCTTAGGTAGGGGGTATATCAATGGGTATTGAAACAGCGTTAAAGCAAACACCGCTATTTGAAGTTTATAAAAAATCTGGTGCCAAGGTCATTGATTTTGGAGGCTGGGCACTGCCCGTGCAGTTTTCTAGCATTTTAGATGAACATGAAGCTGTCCGAAAGGAAGCAGGATTGTTTGATGTCTCTCATATGGGGGAAGTGCTTGTGGAAGGGACAGATGCAGAAAGCTATATTAACTACCTTGTAACAAACGATGTGACAAAGCTTAGCATCAATCAGGCACAGTATACCGCAATGTGCTATCCAGACGGCGGAACGGTCGATGATTTATTAGTCTACAAATTAGAGAATGAAAAATATTTACTCGTCATTAACGCTTCAAACATTGAAAAAGACTACGAATGGATGAAGCAGCATGTAAAAGGAGATATGACGCTCCAAAATATTTCGAAGACAATAGTTCAGCTTGCCATCCAAGGGCCAAAGGCTGAAGGAATTTTACAAAAGTTAACGGAAACAGATTTATCAGAAATTAGATCATTTAATTTTGCTCAGCATGTCAACCTTGACGGGATTACTGATGTGCTAGTATCGCGTACCGGTTATACAGGAGAAGATGGTTTTGAGCTATATTTATCCGCTGTGCAAGTAGAAGCACTTTGGGAAAAGCTTTTAGAAGTGGGAAGTGAAGATGGCTTAAAGCCATGTGGACTTGGTGCACGTGACACGCTTCGATTAGAAGCACGTCTTGCACTCTATGGTCAAGAGCTATTAAGCGATATAAGTCCGCTTGAAGCAGGAATCGGCTTTGCCGTTAAAACGAATAAAGAAAGTGATTTTATTGGTAAAACCGCACTTTCAGCACAAAAAGAAGCCGGATTAAAACGAAAATTAGTAGGAATTGAAGTAACAGGCCGGGGGATTCCACGTCACGGTTATAAGGTAGTTTCTGAAGGTGGAGAGGATATTGGTGTTGTTACATCTGGAACCCAATCACCATCATTAAAGAAAAGCATAGGTCTTGCACTAATTTCGGCGGAACACTCAGAAGTGGGGACACCACTTAAAGTGGAGATCCGTAATAAACAGATTGATGCTGTTGTTGTTAAAACACCGTTTTATAAAAAAGGTTAATAGAGTGATAGAGTTCTCTTTTTAACTTGCTTAAAGAAGGTAGGTAATCCAATTAGCTGAATGATCAAACTCTAATTTACAGTCGGAAGGAAGAAAATACAATGACAAATGCTATAGCAAATTTACTATACAGCAAAGAACATGAGTGGGTATTACAATTAGACGGAAATCGCGTACGGATTGGCATCTCTGATTATGCACAAAAGCAATTAGGGGATATCGTCTTTGTTGAAACTCCAGAAGTGGATGGTGAAGTAACAGCGAATGAATCAATGGGAACCATCGAATCAGTAAAAGCAGTTTCTGAACTATACTCTCCTGTATCCGGTACGATTGTTACTGTGAACGAGGATTTACAAGATGCTCCTGAAACGATAAACGAATATCCATTTGAAGCAGGTTGGTTAGTAGAAGTGGCAATGTCAAATCCAGAAGAGTTGGAATCCCTATTAAATGAAGATGCGTACCAAGCCTTTATTCATGAAGGAGAGGAATAAAATGACGTCAACTTATCGATACCTCCCTGATACGAAACAGGATCAAGAGGAAATGCTCTCTTTTTTAAATATTTCTTCTATAGATGAGTTATTTGAAGATATTCCAGCTGAAATTCAACTAAAAGGTGAGCTAAATATCCCAAAGGCGGACCCTGAACCACTTTTATTGAAAAAAATGAATCAGCTTGCTTCCAAAAACAAGAATGCTAATCAGTACCCAACCTTTCTTGGTGCGGGAACCTATGATCACTATATTCCAAGTGTGGTCAATCATATGATTTCTCGTTCCGAATTTTACACAGCCTATACACCATATCAACCGGAAATCAGCCAAGGTGAATTACAGGCGATTTTTGAATTTCAAACCATGGTTTGTGAGTTGACAGGAATGGATGTGGCCAATTCTTCGATGTATGACGGCTTTACATCTCTTGCAGAAGCTGCATCACTTGCCGTTGCATCAACAAGACGTTCAAAAGTGCTTATATCAAAGGCAGTTCATCCTGAATCACGTGCCATTTTAAATACGGTAGCAGATGGCCAAGGTTATATTGTTGAAGACGTCAATCTTACTGCTGATGAAACAAGCTTAGTGAAGCTACAAGGACAAATTGATAAAGACACTGCTGCTGTTATAGTTCAATACCCAAACTTTTTCGGTTCCATTGAAGATTTAGCAGAAATTAAAAGTATAGCGGATACAAAAGGAGCGCTTTTAATTGTAAGTGCCAATCCTTTGGCACTAGCATTGCTGCAGGCACCGGGGAAATTCGGGGCAGATATTGTGGTTGGTGATATGCAGCCATTAGGAATCCCTATGTCCTTCGGCGGTCCGCACTGTGGTTATTTTACAGTAAGTAAGAAATTAATGCGAAAAATCCCAGGACGAATTGTAGGGCAAACGACAGATGAGAAAGGACAACCTGGATTTGTACTAACCCTGCAAGCACGCGAACAACATATTCGCCGTGAGAAAGCATCATCCAATATTTGTTCAAACCAAGCATTGAATGCACTTGCTTCTGCAGTTTGTATGAGTGCACTTGGGAAGCAAGGAATTCGTCAAATGGCTCAACTAAACTTTGAAAAAGCCGATTACATGGCAAAATCTTTAGATAATAAAGGCTTTACCATTATGAATAATGCCCCATTCTTTAATGAATTTGTTGTTAAGCTTCCTCGTCCGGTCAAGGAAGTTAATGCCAAACTTCTTGAAGCCGGTATCATCGGTGGGTTTGATTTAGGAACGGATTACGGCTTAGAAAATCAAATGCTACTAGCAGTGACAGAGCAGCGGACAAAAGAAGAGATTGACCAATTTATCGAGGTATTGGAGGCAGCTGTTAATGGTTGATTATAATGATCTAATTTTTGAAATCAGTCGTCAAGGACGTGTTGGTGCAAGCCTTCCACAAAGTGATGTTGATTATGTTGATATAAATGATAAACTTCCGAAGCATTTGATTCGTGACGTACCAGCAGAACTCCCGGAAGTATCAGAGTTACAGCTTGTTCGTCATTACACAGCGCTTTCGAATAAAAACCATGGGATCGATAATGGCTTTTATCCACTTGGCTCTTGTACGATGAAGTACAATCCGAAAATAAATGAAGACGTAGCACGATTGGAAGGGTTTAGCCGTATTCATCCATACCAGCCAACTGGAACGGTACAAGGTGCGCTAGAGGTCTTATATGAATTACAAGAAGAGTTAGCTGTCATTACAGGAATGGATGCAGTGACATTACAGCCTTCAGCAGGAGCTCAAGGTGAATGGACAGGGTTAATGATGGTCAAAGCTTACCATAAACAAAAAGGCGAGACGAGAACGAAAGTTCTTGTACCAGACTCCGCACACGGAACAAACCCTGCAAGTGCATCGGTTGCTGGTTTTGATACCATAACAATTCCATCCAATGAGCATGGGTTAGTCGACTTAGAAGAATTAAAGAAGCATGTAGATGATCATACAGCAGCGTTGATGCTTACAAATCCGAATACCCTCGGGCTTTTTGAAAAGGAAATCGTAGAAATCGCCAAGGTTGTTCATGAAGCAGGCGGCTTATTATATTATGATGGAGCCAATGCCAATGCTATCTTAGGGAAAACAACTCCAGGTCAAATGGGCTTTGACATTGTGCATTTAAATCTTCACAAAACATTTACAACACCTCATGGCGGTGGCGGCCCAGGTGCAGGTCCAGTCGGTGTTAAAGAGAAACTGATTCAGTTTTTACCAGTACCGCGGGTTGAAAAAGTGGATGAGGAATATGTGCTAGATTTCAACCAACCGCTTTCTATTGGTCGAGTTAAAGGGTATTATGGAAACTTTGGTATTCTATTGCGTGCGTACACGTATATTCGCACAATGGGGGCTGAAGGGTTACGTCAAGTGTCGGAAAGTGCAGTGCTTCATGCGAATTATTTGCGCAAAAAACTTGAGCCGTATTTTGATGCACCGTATTCACAAATTTGTAAGCATGAATTTGTGTTATCTGGTTCTAGACAGAAGAAGCTTGGTGTAAGAACACTTGATATGGCAAAACGTCTCCTTGATTTTGGTTACCATCCACCTACCATCTACTTCCCACTTAATGTAGAGGAATGTTTGATGATTGAACCAACAGAAACAGAGTCAAAAGAAACAATGGATGCTTTTGCGGATGTGATGATTCAAATTGCTAAAGAAGTGGAAGAAAATCCAGGTATCGTATTAGATGCACCACATACTACGGTTATTGGTCGATTGGACGAAGTACAAGCAGCAAGACAACCAATTTTACGTTATACAAAAGAAGAAGAAGTAAAGAGAGAAACCGTAAAGTCATAAATAATAATTGAACAAAAGCCACCGGGAATGAATGTTAGGAGACATGAATCTTCTTACACTGTCATTCTTGGTGGTTTAAAAATAACCAAAACTTCATGACTGTTCATAGATTGGACATCGACGAGAGGGAGAGGATTCGATGGTTATAACATTAACAGAAGCTGCATGGAACAAGCTAAAAGCAATGGAGTTGAAGGGAGAACACTTTCCTCGAATTGATGCCGATGTAGCTGGCGGATGCGGCCTATCTGTCAAATTTTCGCTTGTTTTTGATGAACTGCGACGAAACGATACGGTCATTGAATATAATGGGATCCAGTTTCGGATAGATCGCTTTACAAAACGTTATTTAGATGAAGAAACGCAAATTGATTATTCCGATGAACATGGCTTTCTCGTAGGAGAGAGTTTTGCTTCAAGTGCATGTGCAATTGAAATAGATTAATCGAAGGATGCTATGATGCAAGAAAGAGGTACAGAACGAGTAGTATAAATTTCATATGAATGGAGGAAATGCATTGTGTTAGAACGAAATGTTAATTGTGCCAAATTATTAATTTCTTGTCCAGAAAAGCCTGGTATTATCTCGACGGTAACTAACTTTTTATTAGAACACAAAGCTAACATTGTGCATTTTGACCAACATACCACAGATCCACATGCAGGCCAATTTTTTATGCGGATAGAATTTCATTTGGAAGACTTCGATTCTTCATTTAAAAAACTTGAACATGATTTACATGTGATGGCGCCAGAATATGCTCTGGATTGGCAGTTGAGCAGTAAAGAAAAAAGGAAGCGAATGGCTATCTTTGTTTCAAAAACAGATCATTGTCTTATGGAACTTATTTGGCGGTGGAAATCGAAGGAAATTCCAGTGGAAATCCCTATGGTGATCAGTAATCATGTGGATTTAAAAGAAGTAGTTGAGAGTTACGGAATCCCTTTTTATCATATTCCATTGACGAAAGAAACAAAAGAAGATGCAGAACAGGAAGCATTAGAACTATTGAAGGGGAAAGTAGACTTTATTGTACTGGCGAGATACATGCAAATTCTTTCCCCCTATTTTATTTCTAAGTTTCCAAACCAAATCATTAACATCCATCACTCTTTCTTACCAGCATTTATTGGAGCGAACCCTTATGTACAAGCGTTTAACCGCGGAGTGAAGTTAATTGGAGCTACTGCACACTATGTAAACAATGATTTAGATGAGGGTCCAATTATTGAGCAAGATGTACAGAGGATTAATCATCGCTATACGCAAGCAGATTTAAAGATTGCGGGACGTCATGTGGAAAAAAGGGTTCTTGCCGAAGCCGTTTCCTGGCATGTTGAAGATAAAGTAATTGTTCATGGAAATAAAACCATTGTTTTTACTTGAGTTGACTTTAAATCTTTTGAAAGTGGAATGAATGCTCCTCTTAGATAAGTATAGTTAACCATCAAGCGCTTCTTAATGGACTCGTCCAAAAGTGGCGCTTATTTGTTTTTTTTTAAATAGTTAGTTGTACCCATTATTAAGGTATTATTTGCTAAAAAGAGCCCCCCTTAAACGGGAGGCTACAAGAAGCTAGAATCCAAATGGACTTTGCGGACAACAAGGATTAACAGGAACACCGCACATCGTATGTGTTTCACAACATTCATTTACACACGATTCGGTATGTGGGAAATAGTGTTGATGATTAATCATTTGCTTGTTGACTGTAGTCGTGTGAGAGGGATGTACATGCGTTACTACTTTATTAAATAAATTTGTCTTTACATATTGCTGCCCAGGCGAAACTAGTGGGGGATCATACTGTGCCGGAAACACTTGTGGTGGGCAGTATTGAGGAGCAGGGGCACATCCATATCCTAGCGGTGCACCGAATTGTCCAGGCATGTTGGCGGCTGGTAAACCACCATAACCAATATTTCTATTCTTCATTAAAATAACCTCCATGTGAATTTGTCTTGTGTCACCATTAGTCTATGTAAACTTTTTTTATGTGGACTAGTTTGATACCTATTTTTTTAATTAGTTTACTGCACATTACGAACAAAATGTGCAGTATACTAGAGGGGGACTGTTAAACTACCATGAGAATTACTTCCGTTATAAACAGTATTGACAAAAATACATAATCATTATATGATTTAATTCGTAATAATTACGTTTTATTAAAAACTATTAATCTTTAACAATACAAAATAATTATGCACCTTAAATCGTAATAATTCCTACTATGGAGGTAAATGGACCATGAAAAGACTGATAGGCCCTTTAATTATTTTTTTATTGATGGTAAGTGGCTGTTCAAACGCCGCTTCAACCAATAGTGAAAAAACGATTGGAGAATCCAAAAAACTACAAATTGTCACTACTTTTTATCCTATGTATTATTTTACTCAAAAGGTGGCTGGCAGTTCAGCTAACGTTGAACTACTAATACCAAATGGTGTAGAACCACATGATTGGGAGCCAACTGCAAAGGATATGGCTAAAATTCAAGATTCAGATTTATTTGTTTACAATAACCGTAACTTTGAAACTTGGACTGAAAAAGTATTTAAGAGTATTAATGATTCTAATTTAAATGTTGTTGAGGCTTCAAATGGAATTGAATTGATGGATGCACTAGATTCAGAGGAAAAGGATACTCAGCATTCCGAACATACGTCTTCTATAGATCCTCATGTCTGGCTTTCTCCTGTATTAGCTCAGCAGGAAGTTGACAATATAGCTAAGGCTTTAGAGCAGGCAGATCCAAAAAATAAAGACCAGTTTCAAAAAAATGCTGCTGCATTAAATTCGGAGCTCGCCGATTTAGATCGTTTATATAAAGAGACTATTGATAAAGCACAGAATAAAGAATTTGTTACACAACACGCTGCTTTTGGATATTTGGCAAAACAATATGGCTTAACTCAAATTCCTATTGCTGGATTATCACCTGATGTTGAGCCAACATTGGGGAAATTAGCTGAATTAACAGAATTAACAAAGAAGAAAAATGTAAAGGTTATTTATTTTGAGGAGATGACCTCTGCAAAAGTGGCGAAGACATTAGCAAAAGAAATAGGCGCTAAAACTGAAGTCTTAAATCCATTAGAAGGATTAACGAAAGAAGAGCAAGAACAAGGATTAGACTATATAGGTGTTATGAAAAAAAATCTGGAGTCATTAAAACTATCATTTTAGATAAATTGTTAATGCCAGTCTGCTTCAAAAGAGTTGTAATTCATAATTCTTTTGAGCAGCCTTTTTTATAGGTCTTGTAAGATTGTGAAGAATTGTACTGAAACTACCGGGTGTTTAGTTGAAAAAGGAAGGCCATAACATATTAGACTTATAAAATATGTTGTGTCCTTCCTTTTATTTATTATTGGATATTATTTAAATTTAAGTCTTGATGAATCTAAATGTAGAGCTTATCTAACTTCCCTTAAGCCCTTCCCTTCAAGAATCTCTTGAATTCCTTCTTCGCAAACCCCATAAGAACGCCAGGAACAGGTTTCACAGACGGTTTGTATATCAGAGGGGATGATATGCTTTCGGATATGCGACTCAATGTCCTCCCAATTCAGAATTTGTCCGATTTTAAGCTCCATTTTCTTTAAAATAGCTGCATCTCTTTCATAGATATTGTCGTCTTGGCAGTGATATTCTCCTGAGTTGGGGTACTTTTCACACAACTGATCAGGTCCAATTACAAGCTGAATCAATGTTTTTGGGTTGTCTCGCAAAGTTTGATGCAAACGCGTCATATTTTCCACGTATTCTTGGGAATAGCCCATTCCCCGATAGCCCAGAAGGCAAAAAAGATGATGTCCTCGTAGCTTATACATAATTCACCCCAGTTTGACATGTTTGATAGATTTAAAAGTTAACTAAAAGAAAGAATAGGTTAACAGATATAGTATTATTTATCATAAATAATATATCTCACCTTATCAATAGAGAAATTTTTAAAAATTTACTTACTATCATAATCAACAAAAATAGAATTTTAATTGTATTCTCATACTTAATTTAAATAAATTGTTAGCTATAGAGTGCTTGAATGGAACAAGAACAGCATTTTTAGTAGTAATATTAGAATAGACCATAATAACCCTATATTGGTATATATGTAAGAGACTAAACTGTCAGAACAAATCTTATAGAGAGGAATGTTACATGAATACATCAATAGATATGCTAATCAACTTATTTGAACGGGCTGCACTCCTCTTGATCTGCCTGTTTTTTATGATACGTATCCCACGATTCAAGGAATCCTTGCAAAAGAACAGTCATTCCCCTATAGAGCACGTTGTTATTACACTTGTGTTTTGCTTATTTGCAATTTTTGGCACGTATTCAGGGATTAATGTGGAAGGTTCACTCGTAAATGTCAGGATTATCGCTGTCGTGTCAGGCGGTATTTTATTTGGACCGTGGGTAGGAATCATTACCGGCATTGTTTCGGGTGTGCATCGATATTTGATTGATATTGGAGGGATTACATCAATCCCATGCCTAATTACAAGCATTATTGCTGGGATTGTATCTGGGTATATTAACCGAAGAGTGAAGAGAACGTTACGTTGGGTTTATGGAATAGCAGCAGGAATGTTTTGCGAAGTCTTAACGATGCTGCTGATTCTTGCAATGGCAAATCCGTTTGAATTGGGGTTTGATATCGTTTCTAAAATTGCCTTCCCAATGATTGTTGGAGAGGTGAACATAGGCCTGATTGTCTTATTAGTTATGAGTGTCGAGGGTGAAAAGGAAATAATCGCTGCCAGACAAGCAAAGTTAGCATTAGATATTGCGAACAAGACCTTGCCTTACTTTCGGTCTATTAATTCTGATTCTTTGCGGAAGATTTGCACTATTATTAAAAACGATATAAAGGCCGACGCAGTAGCCATTACGGATACCCATAATGTACTCGCATATGTTGGGTTTGGGGAAGAGCGATATTCAATTGGACAGGAAATTATCAGTGATTTTTCAAAAGAGGCCATTCACAGTGGAAAAATTATTATCCGGAATAATGTGACCGATGAAAAGACACCACAAATCCACTCCCTCCTCATTATGCCGTTTGAGGAGCATGGTGAGGTAACAGGAACACTCAAAATCTATTACCAGAAGGCCTATAAGATGTCCTATTCACTGCAAACGATGGCCATCGGTCTATCACAAATTATATCCACGCTTATGGAGATTTCCCGGATTGAACAAATTAAGGAAGGTGCTAACAAGGCGGAACTGAAGGCACTGCAAACGAAGATTAATCCGCATTTTCTGTTTAATGCACTGAATGCCATCGCCTCAACAACACGAAGGAGTCCCGAAAAAGCGCGTGAATTGATTATCAATCTTTCTGGCTATATGCGATACAATTTAGAGGTGAGTGATGAATTAATTGATATCCAAAAAGAGTTACAGCAAGTCCGGGATTATGTTGAAATAGAGAAGGCCCGTTTTGGCAGTCGATTGACGGTTGAATATGATATCGACAATGTGAATGTAAGCATTCCCAGCCTACTCATTCAACCATTAGTCGAGAATGCCATTATTCATGGCATTCTTAAGGTAAAAGGTCCAGGTGTTGTGACGATTGCGGTTAAAGATTTGGGGGACAAAGTAAGAGTAAGTGTCAAAGATACAGGTGCTGGGATCTGCGAAGAAGTAATTCGTCAGGTGCAGCAGGATGATGTACCGCCCAACAAAATTGGCTTATATAATGTTCACCAGCGAGTGAAACTAATCTATGGAAATGGTTTGGTGATACACCGTCTATTCCCTGGAACTGAAGTTTTTTTTGATATTGAAAAGGAGAACCACCAATGAAAGCAATTATTGTGGAAGATGAAGTTCCAGCTCGTGAGGAACTGAAGTATTTAGTCGAAACTTATAGTGACATCGAAGTCACTGATTTCTTTGATGATGGTTTGGATGTATTAAAATTTTTGCAGGGGCAAGAAACAGATGTGATTTTCTTGGATATTAATATTCCGTCTCTTGATGGGATGCTATTAGCTAGTACCATAAGTAAATTTACAAAAAGACCGTACATTGTATTTACCACTGCCTATAAGGAGCATGCGGCACAGGCATTTGAACTAGAGGCCTTTGATTATGTTTTAAAGCCCTATGATGAAAAACGGATTGCCGCGATGTTAAATAGGCTGGAATCTGCCTACATACGAGAACAGACACAAGCGATCATTCCAGAAAAAAATCAGCCTGCACATGTTCTGGGAGGAGAAACACATACAAAGGCCTCAAATCGTATCAATTTAAAGAAGAACGATAAAATTATTGTAACGGATGTAAACGACATTTATTACGCTGTAGCAAGTGAAAAGGTAACCATGGTTTATACTCAGAAGGAGGAGTATACTATGCCGATGAGCATCACAGAATTCCAATCTCTACTTCCTGAGGACCTTTTCTTTCGATGTCACCGATCCTATACAGTTAATTTGACTAAAATTCATGAAATTGTGCCATGGTTTAATCAAACCTATATGGTGCGTTTGAAGGATATTACAGTGGAAATTCCGGTCAGTAGAAGCAAAGTAAAAGCTTTTCGACAAATTATGCAGCTATAACCTCCATTCATTCCGAATAGTAGGCATTTCATTCTGAAAACGGTTTCCATCTTTTTTTCGGTGGTATTATCATCATATAAAAGATTTCTAATGATGAACATAACCATATATACGAAAGAAAAGAGGAGATTGCAATGAAAACAAGTACAGATCGTCGATGGTTGATTGTCTTAGGGACAATCATCGTGCAGATGGGGTTAGGTACGATCTACACGTGGAGCCTCTTTAACCAGCCGTTAGTAGACCACTTTGGATGGAAGTTAAATTCTGTTGCTTTTACTTTTTCCATAACCAGCTTAGCCTTGGCATTGTCTACTTTGTTTGCCGGAAAGCTGCAAGATAAATGGGGACTTCGCCGATTAATCGCTTGTGCCGGTATTGTGCTCGGAGCAGGACTAATGATCAGTTCTCAGGCATCATCATTGTGGATACTTTACATTTTGGCAGGTGTTGTTGTAGGGGCAGCAGATGGAACAGCCTACATTACATCGTTATCTAATTTAATTAAATGGTTTCCGGAAAGAAAAGGACTTATTTCTGGAATCTCTGTTGGAGCGTATGGAACAGGAAGTCTGTTATTCAAGTTTATTAACGGGTCACTAATTCAATCGGTTGGTGTTTCCCAAGCCTTTTTTTACTGGGGATTAATTGTCCTGATTTTGGTCGTAGGAGGTTCATTCCTTGTACGGGAAGCAAAAATTAGTCAGGAGCCAAAAACTGTAAATGGCAGGATCCAGAAGGATTTCACTGTCAAAGAAATGCTGAAAACGAAGGAAGCCTATTTATTATTTGTGATTTTTTTTACAGCATGTATGAGTGGCTTATTCTTAATCGGAATAGTGAAAGACATAGGTGTTAAATTGGCTGGACTTGATATTGCAGCAGCAAGTAATGCTGTAGCTTTAGTGGCGATTTTTAATACAAGTGGACGTATTATCCTTGGAGCATTATCTGATAAAGTGGGCCGGTTAAAAGTGGTATCAGGCGCACTACTAGTAACAGCAGCGGCAGTAACGGTATTAAGTTTTGTTAAATTGAATTATGGGTTATTCTTTACAAGTGTCGCCGCAATTGCCTTCTGTTTTGGTGGTAATATCACTGTATTCCCAGCCATTGTAGCAGATTTCTTTGGCTTGAAAAATCAGGAAAAAAACTATGGGATCATTTATCAAGGCTTCGGTCTTGGTGCCATCTCTGGATCATTTATTGCTTCTTCCCTAGGAGGTTTCATACCTACCTTTAAACTGATTGCTGTCTTAAGTATCATCTCTGTTCTTATTGCCATGATCATCAAGTCTCCAGGTAATGGGAATCCTAAAACGAAAGATAAAAAGAACCACAAGGAAATTCGCAGCCTATCACCAAGTACAAAAGCAAGTTAATAGAACGAAAGACGAAAGGCAACGACCTCATCAACAGGCGTTGTCTTTTTTTCTAACTGCTTATCGTAATATAGAGTATGAGAAGGAAAAAATGTATTTAATGTAGTATATTATTATAGACATATCATTAATCTAACCTCAAATCATAAGAATCTCTATGAAAAGGAGAGTTATCGTAATGTACGAACTTAAGACAAAAGAAACCGACAATAGTGTCATTGAGTTTATTGAAAATGTGGATAGTCCCAAAAAACGGGAAGATGCCTATCAATTATTAGATATATTTACTGAAACTACTGGGTATCCAGCAAAAATGTGGGGACCAAGTATTATTGGTTTTGGATCGTATCATTATAAATATGCGTCTGGACACGAAGGCGATGCACCGCTAGTTGGCTTTTCACCCCGAAAGGCAAAAATCAGTTTGTATTTCGCCCCAGGCCAAACAAAAAGAGAAGAATTGTTAAAGGACTTTGGAAAACACACATCGGGAAAAGGATGCGTGTACATCAACAAAGCAGCAGACATCAATGTAGACGTACTAAAACAATTAATCAAAGAATCAATTGCCTTTTTGCAAAAAACTTACCCACAATAGGGTGCCTGTCACCGCCCGAATTTTCTTGTTTCACAGGTAATGTTCCACGAAAAAAGCAATGCGAGTGCATTGCTTTTTTGATGTTCTTGTAGTTTTTAAATAAATTATGCTGTCGTCTTGTGTTTTTCAATTCCATTCGTTTTTTTGCTCACTTTTCTGCTTGTTTCCTTATAGTATAATTGAATTAAGAACTGAACTTAGAGTTGTTAGATGCTGTTTCTAAATCAAGGAGGTATATGATGAAGTTTTTTATAAAGTTAAATACTCTAAGTGCCATATATGGATTAGCGTTGTTCATTGCAATCGAACTCATAATAAATGTATCTCATATTAGTAGTATAACTGGCTGGGCATGGGATACTGTTTACATTGTAATTGCAGTTATTAATGTTATTGGACTATTACTTTCAACGATTTTATTCATTTACTTAACAAAAATATGGACGATTGGTAGAAAAAACAACTATTGGTCACTCTTTCTGTGGCTTCCTTATTTTATCCTTTTTTTCTCTTTTTTCACTATTGTAATACCTCTTAGTTCAGGAGTAACACTTTTTCCGAGATTTAATCTTCTGATTTATGGGTCTGTCATTCTTTATCCAATTTACATATTATTTATTAATCTATATGCAGGACCTATCAGTACAGAGGAAGAGGAAATAAAGCATCCATAATACAGCAGTTTCTGTATAAAACCGAAAAGCCATAAAGAGGATAAATACTCTTTATGGCTTTTCTTTTACTCTGCAAACTGTTTATTATAGCTGCCTTTTTTGATCTTCAAACTTACATTCACTACCGCTGCTGCCCAAAGAATAGCAAGGACAGTGTAGGTGAAAATACTAAAAGTATGTGATACAGCTAATGCCCCTAATAAAGTTCGGATATTTGTGATAATTATAATTCCACCGACCAACGTTCCTAAAAGGTTCGTAGGGATGATCTTGACTAACCAGGCTGCAATAGGAGCAGCAATAATTCCCCCAATCATTAAGGCAAGGACCCATTGTAGATTAATTTGTGTCCATCCTAATGTTAAAAGAAAGCCTAGTGTAGACGCAATTGCAATGGCAAATTCACTTGTATCCACCGAACCAATTACCTTTCTTGGTTCCATTTTATTGCTTGTTAACAAAAAGGGTGTTGCGATTGGCCCCCAGCCTCCGCCTCCAGTAGCATCAAAAAAGCCAGCAATAAAACCGAGCGGAATCAATTGCTTTTTCCCCAATTGCTTACCTGAGAGTTGATTCGTAGGTTTGAATTTAAATAGAAAACGATAAATGACATAGACACCTAAAATCAATAGAAAGAAGGATACATATGGTTTAACTACATCACCAGGGATGCTGCCTAAAAAACAAGCACCAATAAAAGCTCCAATTGAACCAGGAATGATTAATTTAAAGACAACATGTTTATCAACATTTCCAAAGCGGATGTGCGAAACGCCTGATGCCGCAGTTGTTACTACTTCTGCCATGTGCACAGAGGCAGAAGCAACTGCTGGTGCAATCCCAAACATTAATAATAATGAAGTGGATGTAACTCCATAAGCCATCCCTAATGAACCATCGACTAACTGAGCGGCCAAGCCAATTAAGGCAAGAATGATTAACCTCCTCAAATAAAACCTCTCCCTTTAAAAATTTATTAAATCGACTAGTTAAAAGGAATAAAGGAGCTAGTTAAGATAAAACCCTTTTTAATGGTCGACTAACCCAATCAAGTTTCTAACCTACCATATGACCGGACAAAATTTTGGGTTCTTGTCATTAGTAAAAATGGGTAATTGCCTAGTATGTTGAATCGATTTCTGATATATACAAACGTAATAAAATCTGACTTACAGAAATAGGGAATATTTACCTAAATAGTGGGAGAAATATGAGGAAGAGGGCAAAAAAAATAATAGGCTGCTTTGAACAGCCCATTATTTTTCCTTTTAACACAGTTTGATTGTTGTTTTTCGGATCTTTTTGTACGGCACTCCAATAAGAATGTAGAAAATTAGTCAGAAATATACTTAATTATTCCTTGTACATAAACAGAATATTCACGCTGTATAATTTCTCTCAACTTGATTTTTCCTTCACTTTCTAATTCCTTTACCAAAGCTTCAATGTTTTTTTCATCTTCTTTTGTTGCTTTTGGAATTTCTGTTGAAAACAAATTACCCTTACTGGAATTGCGAAGACTTTTTAATAAACTAGATTTATCCATTGGGCCAACCCCTTTATCTAGTAATTCGACATTAATTGGGGTTTTTCCTTTGGATTTTTTCATGAAAGAAAAGAAAGTGTCTGATTTTAAATTTGTAAGCTTTCAAATGACTCAGTGCTTATTGACCTGTCTGGCCTTAGTGCTCTATGTTCTTTTTATTGAAAATTTAAATCGATGAAGTTAATCTTGAATTATAACAATATTGTTGATGAAAACAACAAAATGAAATGAATGTCAAACTGTATCTAAAGAAGTGGTTTTATCAAGAGGAGTGCTGTCTGTGTTAAACATACGTAATGTAGAAATAGAAGATTTACCTAATCTTATCGTGATTGAAAATCTCTGCTTTACACCAGAAGAAGCTGCGACAAAAGAAGCATTTGAAAAGCGCATCCAAACTATTTCGGATAGTTTTTTTGTAGCTGAACAAGAAGGGGTGATCGTGGGTTTGATCAATGGACCTATCATTGAAACAGCCCACATTACAGATGACCTCTTTCATAGAATAAAGGAAAATCCCACTGCTGGGGGTCATCAAAGTATTTTAGGTTTAGCAGTGTCACCACATTTTCAAAAACGTGGTGTGGCAACCGCGTTACTTGCACATTTAGAAAAAGAAGCAAGAGGAAAAAAACGTGAAACCATTACACTCACATGCAGAGCTGAATTAATTAATTTTTATGCAAAACACGGGTTCCGCAATAATGGTATTTCAAGCTCTCAGCATGGTGGAGTAATTTGGTACAATATGAGTAAACATCTTTATTTTTAAAGGATATTGTTGGTACTTCTCTTTCTCATAAATGAATAAAAATGGTAGGGAGGAGCAAGTTTATATTCTTGATAAGAAAAAGAACTTAGGGGGTAGTGTGTTGGAAGGTAATTTTATAAAAATGAACAAGGGGAAAAACAATTGGAAAAGGTATTTATTATCATTTTTTGTTTTTCTTGCGTTTATGTTACTTGGGTCAATTGTGTATTTCATTGCTTTAGCTATATATGCTGAATCTGATGGGAATCCAAAAACGTATTTTGATAGTGAGAATATGATTGGTGTTAACGTTGAACCAGTTTATGATTTCGTTTTTTCTAATTTAATATATATTGTGTGGATAATAGGACTGTTCCTATTTATAAGACTCATACATAAACGAAAATTTAAATCTCTAATTACTCCAAATCAAAAAATTAACTGGAAAAAGATTTTTTGGGGATTTGCCATATATTTTAGCCTTGTGGCAGGAACAACCCTGATAGATGCTCTATTAAATCCTGGTGATTATGCGGTAAATGATTTTAAAGTTCAAGATTTTCTAAAACTATTTATATTTGTTTTAATATTAACGCCGATTCAAACCACTGCAGAAGAGGTTTTTTTCAGGGGATACCTAATGCAATGGTTTGGTCGCAAGATTAATAATTTACTACTATTATCTATAATTGTAGGCTTAATTTTTGGCTCCCTTCATTTTACTAATCCTGAGATGAGCTATTCAGCCTTTTTTGTTGGCAGTGATTATGTACTTATGGGCATTTTCTGGTGTTACATCACAGCAAGAACAAACAGTGCAGAATTAACGATTGGTGCCCATGCAGCAAATAATATGTTTCTTGGTTGGTTTTTGACCATGGACAACTCTGTGTTTGGAAAACTCCCATCTTTATTTGTGGTAACAAATATTAATCCTAAAACTTCATTGCTTTGGTCCATTATTACTCTTTCAGTTTTTACCTATTTTGCCCTAAGAAATTATGGAAAAAATAATACCTTATCTGTAAAGTGAATGCAATTCTCTTTGAAGAATTGCGTTTCTTTTTTACTGAGAACAATAGACAATGAAAAATAATGAAAAGAAGAAGGAGTTATCAACAATGATTCGAAAAGGAACATTACATATTCTAAATGGACAATCAATGTTTAATTATTTTAAAGAGACACATTTTCTTGAACAAGAATTGATGGTCCCCTTTAACGAGGCTATGTGTTATGGAAACACCTGTAATGATCTTTTTTCTCCTGAATTCACCGAAATACGTGCGAAGGTTCATCATGTAACAACAGGACAATATACTGAACACTCGTTAAAACCTTTGCAGCCACTTTTTAATGGAAATTTTTCAAATATAGCATTATGGTTTGATGCCGATATGTTTTGTCAAATTAATCTCCTAACCCTACTTGCTTGGTTGGACCAAGCAGAACATAAAGATGCAATTGATATACATATAGTCGGGGATAAGTTTAAACCCGTTAGTCATTTTACTCTTAAGGCGAAGGGCTATTATGCTATTTATAAACAAGTATTGATGGATAAAACAATGCCTGAATATATTCAACCACCTCTCTTAAAGAAAGGAATTGAATTATATTTGAATTATCTTAATAAAGACAGTGATATTATGTTGTATATACAAAAGCACTCAGATGTTCCAGCTAAAGAACTTGTATTTGCACTGCTCGAAAAATTTACGGAATATGGGTTAGGTGATACGCAATATTTTGAAATAATAAAATTGCATCGCCAAAAACATCAATAACTTAAATCGAAATGGCTTTTTACATAAAAAAATATAGGGGGAGAACGAGTAATGGAAAACACAGCAGATGTAAATTCTCCACTAAACATTTGAATTTCCTTATTGTCTTTTATTATTGATTACTACATTTTCATAGTAAACAATATTTGCTAAAAGTGGATAAATAATAGAACTTGAAGAACAATAAAAGCATGAATTTTTTTTCTTAAGAAAAGGTGACCAAATTGCAACAAATGCCTCCATATCGAAGACAGAGGGCTTATTTATCACAATTTACTACAGCACAACTTCATTTAAAAAATCCTTGGGTGGTAGCTTTTTTTTCTTTTTCCTATCCTGGGTTTGGACACCTTTTGCAACACCGATTTGCTGCAGCATTCATTCTTATTCTTTGGGAATCCTTTATTAATAGTATGGCGAAAGTAAACCTTGGAATTTTTTATACCTTATTGGGGGATTTTGATAAAGCTAAAGAAGTACTGGATGAAAGATGGCTCATTCTGTACCTCGGTATTTATATGTTTGGAATTTGGGACAGTTATCGATCAACAGTAGATTTAAACAAGCAGTATTTATTGGCGGATCGAGAGGATGCTCCAATCTTGAATATTATGATGGGTGCTTGGGATCTCAACTACTTGGATAAACGAAAACCGTGGGTCGCGTTATTATGGTCCGTTATATTTCCTGGTCTTGGACATCTATATCTACATAAAGTAATGTCAGGATTCTTTATTTTTACTTATATAGTAGCCATCATGTATTTTGGACATATTCCACAGGCTATCCACTTTACCATGGGTGGTGATTTTGTTCAAGCTAAACAAGTACTGAATATGCAATGGACTATTTATGTCCCGTCCATATACTTATTCATCCTGTATGATGCTTACGTCTCAGCAATTGAATACAACAAATTGTTTGAAAAGGAACTATCAATATATTTACGAAATCATTACCAACATAAAGATTTTATATTCCCTCTATAAAAAGTGAGTGTGAATAATATGTTTGTTATTGCCACGTTCGAGAATTCAGTTTTTATTGAATTAGCTATTTCAGCCCTTGAACAGAAGGAAATCTCAAAGGAAAAAATATTAGCTGCCCCACTTGATAAAAGAACGGAACCACGACAGCTTTTTGATACGATTCACAGAGCTGACGGATTTAGTCTATTTGATGCAGCCGCTATTTTAGGGACATGTTTGATGCTCTTGGGTACAATATACGGATATGTTTTAAAGTGGGGTCCTATTATATGGGGGATAATTGGGGCTGTTACAGGATTGGCTTTAGGCCTTATTATAAAATTACTAATGGTTAAAAAAGATAAAAGAGGAGGTAAAAATATTACCTCCGAAATTGTCCTCATGGTCCGTTGTGAAGATCATCAATGGGAAACTGTTGAAAAAATTTTATGGGATCATACGGCGCTTGGAATTACTAGAATCAAAAATTCTTAAGTAACTTTTCATCTTGCTATGTTACTTTAAACCGAAAGATCTTTTTTTGGTATCACATGGAATAGAATGCACAACCTAGCAACCAAAGGTGAACTTTTCCCCAATTCATTGCATTATTTTGGTAAAATCCACTGATATTATTTTAAGAAAAAAATTGAAAAGTAACATATTGTGTTAGAAAAAAATTAAGTATAATTCCTCCGGCCACGGCAAAAATAAGGTTGGTGTTTTGTCACCACTAACATGTATGTGAGGGGAGATTATACAATGAACGTACGTGAAGGATTAATTCCTACTGCATTGGGTACTGCTGTTACAGCTACAGGTTATGCGTTAAAGCAGAACCGCAGGACTAATAAAATGCTAGCGAACACAGTATTTGGTTTCGGCTTAGCGCACGTAGTGTTGGGTGTAATTGACCTTTTTGAACATCGTCGTTAGTAAAAATTGAGGGTTGGGCAGAATATTTGCCCGCCTTCTTTTTTTGTTTTAAAAAATATGTGAGACAAAACTTCAGTATAAAACCACTGATTTAATTAATGCTCCTATCTTATCTAAAAAATTATTTCATTTTTGGGACATGAGTCTTAATATTTTTCATAAAATGTACAAGTTGTTACATAGGTCGGGTGGGGTGGTTTTTTTGAGTGTTAGTATTTTGGTCAGTTACATCATCTTAGGATTTACTTTAGCAGCCCCAATTGGTCCAGTAAATTCTGCTCGATTGGATAAGGGGATTAAGAATGGTTTTTGGCATGCATGGATTGTGGGTGTTGGGTCCATGATTGCGGATGGAATCTTTATGTTTATGGTATATGTAGGAATGGTTCAGTTTCTAGGAGTGCCTATTGTCCAAATTTTCCTGTGGTTATTTGGTGGGTTTATATTGATTTATTCTGGATTAGAAAGTATTAAAAATGCCAATACACTCACACTTTCCTACAGCAGAAATAAGGAATCATTATTTAAGTGCTTTCTTACAGGATTCTTTATGTCCATTACCAGCCCTTTATCCATTTTATTTTGGTTAGGGATTTATGGTTCTGTCTTAGCAAAAACAGCCCAAACACATGGCACTGAGTCACTATTAATTTACAGTAGCATGATTTTTCTTGGCCTTACTTTTTGGGATGTATTTATTGCTACACTCACTATAGGTTTTCGAAGACTATTGAATGTGAAAAGTCTAATCACCATTTCGGTCATTTCCGGTGCATCATTAATTGGTTTTGGTTTATATTTCGGTTACCAGGGAATCGACGCCGTCCTCCGCTAATCATTCTTTCATACAACATGAGGTCCAATTAGAAATTAAAAAATTATTTAGCCACAATGATTATTATAGAGCAAGAATATGGCAACCTCTAATACAAAGATGTATTTTTTTGTATTTACTTTAATGCTTTTATGCTTGTTTGCTGTAAAGTGTTAAAAATTT
The DNA here is from genome assembly GCA_963530265.1 of uncultured Bacillus sp. Lineage (GTDB taxonomy): Bacteria > Bacillota > Bacilli > Bacillales > Cytobacillaceae > Neobacillus. Next base: position 28,812 of record CAUSCO010000026.1, on the reverse strand, counting down.
TTGTTGATTAAGTCAGAAGATTATAAACTACAATTTGAATAAAAAATCTAATAGATTCATTTAAATAAAAGAGCAGGGGCGTGTACTCCTGCTCTTTTTGGTGTTTAGATCATTTCAGAATGTTTCCTAATAAAAAAGTTCTTACTTCCCTTTCTGCTATCCTAAAATGCGCAAGGATTCCCGAACAAACGCTGGTATATCATCGGGCTGTCTGCTTGTAACCAGCTGATTCTGGCACACGACGACTTCTTTATCTTGTAAATTACCGCCTGCATTTTTTAAATCTACTTGAATCGATTTATACCCTGTTACAGCTCGCCCTTGAAGTGTTTCAGCAGTGATTAGTAGTTGGGGTCCGTGGCAAATGGCTAATACAGGTTTTTTTGCATCCATAAATGCTTTGGCGAAACTTACAAAACGATCGTCCGACCGTAGAATATCTGGTGAAAATCCACCCGGTATGAAGAGTGCATCAAATTCCTCAGGTGAGACATCATCAATGCTTTCATCAATGACAATTTCACTCTTTCCCTGCTTACCCTTAACTGTTTTTCCCTTTTCCATTTCAATTGTGGTTACCTTATGACCCTTTTCCTTAAAGGCCTGCACTGGCTCAGCAAATTCAGAATCCTCAACATAATCAGTTACCAATACAGCAATTTTTTTGCTCATAGCAATCAACTCCTTATTCAAGACTCGAAATTAAAGTACCCTTCACAACAGTAGTTGAAACATTTTTAGAAGATGAAATTACTGATAAAGCAGCGTTTTTTATATCTGACAGTGTACCGGCATTTGCAGAACAAATGCGGAATGATGGTAAGTAGTTTGAATAAAAGTAACTCAATAAAACCAGAAAGTAAATTGGTCAATGTGGAAAATAAATAGAAAAGTCCATTAAAGAAGGTAATTAAAATCAACCTAATATATGCATTTTATTTTTAAAGGAAACAAAGCTTTTCTTTTCAATAGCTATTAATTGTTGGGAAAGGCATTAACATTGAATAGATTCAAGATATTCGTATAAGATGGTTGAAAAAGACATAAAACGAAAGGAATTAGGATAAGGATGAATTTCCTGTTATCTTTTTTTAATACCTTATTATTAAGTTGTGTTGAATTGTTGTATCTACTAGCTGTAATCATGATTATTGGTCTTATCCTTGGGGTTATGGAAAGGTATTCTAATAGTTACTTAGGACGGGCATTTGGACCTAAGGCAATCATTGCGACAGCTTGGATTGGGACACCCATCCATGAAATCGGACATCTTATCCAGTGTTTCATTTGGGGTCATCGTGTCACAAGGTTCAAATTATTACAATTCAACAATCGTAATGGCGTACTTGGGTTTGTGGAGCATCAATACAACCCTGGTAGTATGTATCAGCAAGTTGGAAATTTTTTTATTGGTATCGGTCCTATATTTAGTGGAATAGGTTCGCTTATTTTAAGTATGTATTTTTTGGTACCTCACTCTTATACCGCCTTTCAATCAGAAATTCATCAACATATGACTATTGATCAATTGGATATAACTATATTAAAAACAGTAGCTGTATCTGTGTTAGTCATATGTGAAAGTCTTTTTACTCTTGAAAATTTTATAAATCCACAATTTTGGTTGTTTTTAATCATAGCTATTAGTATATCTTCGCACATTGCTTTAAGTAAAGCTGATATTCAGGGGGCAGCCAAAGGACTGGTAATGATCTTTTTTGTACTATTATTATTTAATTTGGTTTCAGGGATGCTACAGTTGGATAGCTATAGGATTATTGTTAAACTTGCTAGCTATAATGCCTATGTGCTTGCTTTTTCAAGTATTACTTTACTTTTTTCATTTATCACCCTTATAGTTAGTTTTCTTCTTTTTAAAATAAAAGAGCGTTTAAGCCATTAACAGATTTTGCAGGTTCGAGTAAAAAGGAATTCTTTAATAAATTTAAGATTATTTTTTGGAGAAAGCAGCAAAATAAAAGAGAATTTGAAATGATTATAGGAGGTATTTTTCTATGCCAAAAAACAAGCAAACCCCTTCAAGTGAAGTGGATCAAAAGAAACTTTTAGATGATAAAGTAGAAGCAGCACGAAAAAATAACTTTGAGGATGATCATGTTAGAAGAGTGACTCCGAATGGTGCACAAGGTCAATAATAAGTCTCCCCATGAGTGGTTAGGGTGTAAATCGTTTTCACCAATAATATAATTCAATTATTTAAAAAATTTTATAAAGGTATTAATATAAGAAGCAGAATGCCCTTTAAATGACATTCTGTTTCTTATGTTTGCATGTCCTGCATAATGGATACTAGCTGTTTTTGTTCCATATATAAAAAAATATTGGTCCAAGTCGAAAACGGCAAACTAAGCCGTATTGATTTCAAGCTTGGAATCATTGGTTTATAATACGGATGACACTCATAAACACAAATCAAGAAAGTGTGGAACTGGTAGAATTAAAACACTGGAGGGATATTACGTATGAATTCAAAATATGCACCATTATTCGAGCCATTCACGTTTTCTAATGGGGTCCAAATAAAAAACCGAATAGTTATGGTCCCAATGACCAATTTTTCGTCGAATCCTGATGGCACTGTGACAGATGCAGAGGTTAAGTATTATGCAAGGCGCTCAAGCGATGTGGGCATGGTTATCACGGCTTGTACATATGTAACTGCTAATGGGAAGGGATTTCACGGAGAATTTGGCGGCGACCGCGATGAATTAATTCCTAGTTTACGACAAGTCGCAACTGCGATTAAAGAGCAGGGAGCAAAAGCCATTCTGCAAATTTTCCATGGGGGAAGGCAAGTCCCACCTGAATTAGTACCAAATGGAGATGTGGTAAGTGCAAGTGCCGTACCTGCTGAAGGTACAGGAAAACCCGTACCCAGAGAATTAACGGAACCAGAAGTAGACTCGATTATTCATGACTTTGGGGAAACAACTCGCCGTGCTATTGAAGCAGGCTTTGATGGGGTAGAGATTCATGGAGCAAACGGTTATTTGGTCCAGCAATTTTTCTCGCCTCATTCCAATCGTCGTGATGACCGCTTTGGTGGAAGTTTAGAAAAAAGACTTACTTTTCCATTAGCTGTTGTCGATGAAGTTAAAAAGGTGGTTTCCGAGCATGCAAAGGAACCATTTATGATTGGTTACCGTTTTTCGCCAGAAGAAGCGGAAACACCTGGGATTACCATGGCTGAAACATTGATGTTAATTGATGCTCTCGCGGATCATAAAGTTGATTATCTTCACGCTTCCTTACAAGATTTTTGGTCCAAACCAAGAAGAGGAATTGAGGATACAAGAGCAAGGATTGAAATTATCCATGAACGGGTGGGCGAAAGAGTCCCTGTCATTGGTGTAGGCTCTCTATATTCCGCAGATGATGCCTTAGATGCAATTCAGACAGGGATCCCATTCATTGCCTTAGGCCGTGAAATGATTATTGATCCTGACTGGGTTCAAAAGGTAGCAGAAGGCAGAGAGGAAGAAATTGTAACAAAAATCGATAAAAGTAAACAGCAGGAGTTGGTAGTGCCGGATCCATTGTGGCAGGCGATTATTCATACTCCAGGCTGGTTTCCAGGTGTTGAGTAAGAAAACAAGGCATCCCATTAATTGGGATGCTAATTTTGAGAAAAATAAAAAACGCCATTGCTGGCGTTAGGAGTACTGGTCCTGATTAGATGCCTCACCATTGTTATCAATCATGTCTTTTACATCTTCTGCAATTTTATCAAAGGTCTGATTTACTCTATTCATTATTTCTTCATTGTTTGTCCCGTTATTTTCGTTGTAATCTTTTTTCATTTTCTTCACCTCCACCCTTATCGTTTGTAAAATGGTTAGGTTTTATTACCAAGTTCGGGCGTTGCCCACTTCTTTTTAACATTCTATTGCTTGTATTCGGCATTGTAGGAGTTTTCACCCGCATGAACAGATAAAAGGGTATCCGCATAGCCAACCAGACGGTTCACAATCTCATCTGCTATTTCGTAAACAAGATGGTGAGACTCCTTTTTGTGTAACAAGGGATCATCAAAGATAATCGTCGTATTAATAAAAATCTCCTTTGTATCAAAAAGGTTGTAATGAATAATCGTTTTGCCTGCTGCCCCGCCCGTTAAAGGGTCTTTAAAATTTGGTAAAAATATATACCACTCTTCTGCGGATGGTGAGCGAAAATTTCTCGTAAAGGTCATGCCGCTGATTTCTTCCTGGATTTGCCTCTTTAGATTTTGGTCAATTACTTCAATAATGTTATCCCTCATGACAATCCTACTTCCTTAGCGGTTTTCATAAAATTTCAAGATGTTATTTTTAAATCTAACTTGTATCATTTCAAAATACCTTTCCGCCTATTATTCAAAAGTATTTTCAATCATTTATAGAATGGTATAAGTACTTATTTTTAATACAAGTAAGGGGAAAATGCAGGTGGAGGATGGTTAATTGGCTTGCACTGCGGGAAAAAAAAGGATAAACTCATCAGAAATAAATTTATGTAAGGGGAGTTAAAAATGACTAGTGAAGGATATATAGATGTAACTGGGGGGAAGGTCTGGTATCAGCAATTTGGTGAAAATGCCAAGGGTACACCCGTGATTGTTTTACATGGTGGTCCAGGATCATCGTGTTATTCATTACAAGTGTTGAAGGCTCTTGCTAATGAGCGGCCGGTTATTTTATATGACCAATTAGGATGTGGAAAATCTGAACGGCCAACTGACACGAGTCTTTGGCGTATTGAACGATTTGTTGAGGAATTAGGTCAATTACGAGATGCACTTGAACTTGATGAAGTACATATTCTTGGTCATTCTTGGGGAACTACACTTGCTGCTGCCTATTGTTTAACCAAGCCAAGCGGTGTAAAAAGTGTCATTTTTTCAAGTCCTTGCTTAAGCGCACCTTTATGGGAAAAAGACCAAAAGAAAAACCTCAAGAAGCTGCCAATAGACGTACAAGAAACCATTAAACGGTGTGAAGAGAATGGAACAACAGATTCAGAAGAATTTGAGGCGGCCATTGAAGTATTTAATAAACATTTTGTCAACAGATTAGAACATAAACCTGAATGGCTAGAACAGCAACCACCAGAGTATCGAAATTCTGAAATTTATAATATTATGTGGGGGCCTTCAGAATTCACAGTCCTTGGCAACCTAAGAGAATTTGACTGTACAACAGAATTAAAAGAAATTACTTGCCCAATCCTTTTTACATGCGGTCGGTTTGATGAAGCTACGCCTGAGAGTACTGAGTATTATAGCAGTTTGACACCGAATTCATCATTCCATGTGTTTGAGCACAGTGCCCATATGGCATATATTGAGGAGACAGAAGAATATTTATTTATCATGGGAGATTTCCTAAAGTCAATGGATTTCTATTCATTTTAAAAGGTAAATTAAAGGATACGAACAAAAACTATTTGAATATTTTTTGTTCTTTTATAGACAAGAAAAAAGAGTAAAGTAGCTTGAATATCAGGCTACTTTTGTTTTATATGACATAAAAATAGATTATTAGGGAATAAAAGAGGAAAACAAAGATTTTTGTCGAATACACTCTTTGAGGATTATTTTGAAATTAGCATTTAAGAGGGATTATATGAATAGATCAGGTCAAATTATTCTGGTATTCATTTCGATAGTATTTACTAGCTACCAAAAGATTGTAGATCATCACGCTTTTTTTACCATCGACTTTATTATTTTTACTCTCATCGCCTGGGTTGTCGGATGGCAATATGATAAGGCTCGATACTTCGAAAAAAAGGCAAGGGCTAGCGAAGAAAGCTATAAGATACTGATAGATTCACTACCTGAGCCAGTTTATATTACACGGAATCATAAGTTTCTTTATGTTAATAATGCCGCTGCTAGTATAATTGGGTCGGAAAATAAAGAAGATTTAATCGGTAAATACATATTTGAGTTTATTGTCCCTGAGTATAAGGAACGTTTAATGGAACGATTTAAGCAAATTAAAAAAGAGAAGCGACCCGTAAACACGATTGAATACAAAGCAAAACGATTAGATGAATCCACTTTCTTTTTTGAAGTGTCTTCCTTAAATATCGTTTTTGGCGGAAATGAGGCTGTCCTGTCAATTGGAAAGGACATTACAGAAAGAAAAGAACAAACCGAACAGTTGATGCAAAAATCAGAAAAGCTGGCATTATTAGGACAAATGGCAGCAGGAATAGCCCATGAAATCAGAAATCCACTTACATCGATTAAGGGATTCATTCAGCTATTCAAGGCCAACCAACAAAAAGACGAATACTTTGATATTGTGCTATCAGAGCTGGAGCGGATAAACGCAATTGTTGGAGAATTCCTCGTGCTTTCTAAACCCACTGCGGCTGTTTATATGGAGCAAGATATAACAGTATTAATAAAGGATGTCGTGACCTTAATTGGTACGCAATCTATTTTAAATAGTGTTGAGATTGCTGTTGATTTTGACCAGGATTTGCCGATGATCAGCTGTGAAAAGAACCAGTTAAAACAAGTATTTTTAAACCTATTGAAAAATGCATTCGAAGCCATGCCACAAGGTGGAACCATTGATGTAAAAGTCACGAGAAAGGGAGAAGGGGAAATTTTTATCCAGATTATTGATCAAGGAGTAGGAATTCCGAAAGAAAGAATTTCAACACTTGGAGAACCTTTTTACACTACGAAGGAAAAAGGAACAGGTCTTGGCTTGATGACCTGCTTTAAAATTATAGAAAGTCATAGAGGTGTACTAACTATTAATAGTATTGTAAATAAAGGAACGACGATTGAAATTATCTTACCTACCATTACACAGCCGTTATTAAAGTTAGAGCCTTTACATCAATAAGAATATTATATCGAAATAATAGTATAAATCGTCATGTTCATTAGCTTAATTAGATTTATAAATTGTAATTATGCCCCAACAATGTTGGGGCATTTGTCATTTTAAAAGGATACAATCGCCCATTTCGAATTAACTTTTTAAAACATTAGTTTGATATTTTGTTATAATAGTAACTATGTGAAAACAAACCTGTAAAAAAAAGGAAGTCTTCAACTTAGGAGGGTAATATGGGGAAAAATAGATATGTATTTTGGGGACTTGTGATTACGACACTAATTTCGGCTTTGGATGCCAATATAATGCAGACAGCAAGTCCAACGATTGTGAAACAGCTGGGCGGTATGAACTTGTTTGCCTGGATTTTTGTTGTCTATATGTTAGCAAGTACTGTAACAGTTCCACTTTACGGGAAGTTGTCTGATATGTATGGCCGGAAAAAACTCTTAATGATTGCGGTGGGCTTTTTTACTGCGGGTTCAATTCTTTGTGGACTGGCAAATTCAATGGTAATGCTAATTGTATTTAGAGGAATCCAAGGCCTGGGAGCAGGTGGGATGGTTCCACTTTCCATGATTATCGTCGGAGATTTGTTCACAATCGAAAAACGGGGGAAAATCCAAGCAGTTTTTAGTTCAATCTGGGCCATTTCCTCCATTGTTGGTCCTGTATTAGGATCGTTTTTTGTTGAAGCTTTAACATGGAGATGGATTTTCTTTATTAATATCCCAATCGGCATTGCTACTGTGTTGTGCTTAATGCCTTATCAGGAAAAAACTGAGTTTAAAAAGACTCATATTGATTATAAAGGATTCTTCCTATTCGGAATCTCGATTACATTATTGTTGTTATCGACCAATGTTACTCATCCTATTTGGTACGTTGTGATTGGTCTGATTGGTTTAATCGTTTTTCTTTTAGTAGAAAGAAAAGAAACGGAACCATTTCTTCCTGTTTCCTTGTTTAAGAACAAAGGGATTCTTATGACAAATCTATTCATGCTATTTTATTGTTTATCGTTTTTCGGTACCTCGAACTTCATTCCGTTGTATTTACAAGAAGCAAACCATATGAGTATTTATAAAAGCGGCTTGATTTTATTAAGTATCGCAGTTGGGTGGATGTTTGGCAGTACACCCGCAGGAAAGTGGATCATTCGCTTTGGCTATAAAGATTTATTTATTATCGGCAGCTTTATAACTGCTGTATCAGGATTAGGACTTTATTTATTTATCGATAATATTTCTTATCTAGGTTTGTTTCTGATTTTGATTGTTCAGGGTGTTGCCTTTGGTCTATTGTTTGCAGTGGGTACGATCGCATCGCAAGAATTCGCTGAATCCCATATCAAGGGAATGTCGACATCGCTTCAAATATTTCTAAGAAATATCGGAACATCCATTGGCGTTACTATTATGGGATTACTCATTAATCATGCTGCAAACATTTCCATTGGGATGAAAAATGTGTTTCTTTATGCCTTTTGTTTGAGTTTAGTTACTGTTGTATTGAGCTTTTTCATTCCGGCTAAAACGGGTGCTTTAAATAAGCATTCATGATAGTAAAAGCAATAGAGGAATAAACGGTAATTATATTATGTAAATTTAAATGAATTTTATGCAAAATTCGGCCTCTCCCTTGAAAAGGGGAGAGGCTATAAAAATGTTTATGAAAGCTGATTTCACGAAGGTGACATTTACCTAGATTTTAGGATTTCACTAAATTCTTTGCCCCTTTGTACATAGTGCTCGCTAGACATTTGCATCAACTGGAAATCTTTTTCAACTAGTTCCCGAACCACTTTTCCTGGAGAACCTAAAACGAGTGAGCGCGGCGGAATTTTTATTCCGCCTGCGAGCAGCGTATTAGCTCCAATAATACATTCCTCGCCAACCTCAACATTGTCTAACAGCGTTGATCCCATTCCAACGATAGAGCCTTTTCCAACTTTACAGCCATGCAAAATAACATTGTGGCCAATCGTGACATCATCTTCAATGACGACAGGAAATCCTTCGAATAAATGAATAGTGGAGTTATCTTGGATACTGCATCTTTCGCCAACTATAATCGGTCCGTCATCAGCACGTACCACAGCATTAAACCAAACCGACGAATCCTTACCAATTTGAACATCTCCAATTAAATATGCACCCGGTGCAACAAAGACGGATTCATGAATCACAGGTGCTTTACCATTATAAGGAATCTTCATTATGTACATTCTCTCCCTTATGGATATCAGAATTTTATAACTACTCTAATTATTATAACACTTAGATAGAGATAAATGACATTAGAAATGAATAGTTTAATGATTTATACGTGAGAAAATAGATATTAAATGGTTATCAATAGGGGGAATAGTAGCAACGGTGACAGGCACCATTTTTCCTATTTTTACCGTGAAAGCGTTTTAAAATTGACCAAAAAGTTATAATTATCAAAATATATTGACAGAGTTTTTTTTCGGTGGTAACCTTATTTAAAATTAGATATAAATTGATGACGAGAAGAGTAGGAAATGTTCGTTGTTTATAGAGAGTCGACGGGTGGTGGGAGTCGATAACAAGACTATCTGAAGATCATCTCCGAGATGTATAGCTGAACCCTGAAGTAAGCTATACCGGAAAGTCCGCCGTTAACAGGGACCACGTACGAGAAAGATGTACGTTGATCGAGAGCCGCAGCTGTTATTTAGTTGCGGAAGTAGGGTGGTAACGCGAGCTAACTCGTCCCTATAACCATGGGGCGGGTTTTTTGTGTGTTTATTAAACTTAAAAATTAGCTGCAATGTGAAAGATTCAACAAATTGAAAATGGTAAGAAACCTGAGGAGGAACGTGAAAATGAGTCAACAAGTCGATAAGAAAGTGTTTAATGCAGAGGATGTTATTATTGCCAGTCATAATATTAAGGATGTCATTTCGCCAACTCCCCTGCAATACAATCAATTATTGTCGGAACGATATGATTGCCATGTTTACTTAAAACGGGAAGATTTGCAAAGCGTTCGTTCATTTAAAATTCGCGGAGCCTATAACCGCATCAAAAAGTTAAATGAGGATGAGCTAAAAAACGGCATTATTTGTGCCAGTGCAGGTAATCATGCACAAGGTGTTGCTTATTCTTGTCACCTGTTAGATATTCATGGGAAGATTTTTATGCCAAGCACGACCCCGAAACAAAAGGTGAATCAAGTTAAATTTTGGGGTAAAGAAAGTGTAGAAATTGTTTTAGTGGGAGATACCTTTGATGATGCCTATGAAAAAGCAATGGAATGCTGTCAAGCTGAAAATCGTACATTTATCCACCCCTTTGATGATTATGATGTAATTGCTGGTCAAGGAACGGTTGCGGTTGAACTGCTAAATGATTGCTCTGAAAAAATCGATTATTTATTTGCTGCAATTGGCGGGGGTGGTCTTCTTGCTGGAGTCGGGACTTATTTACGACACTATTCTCCGCAAACGCAACTAATTGGTGTTGAGCCTCAAGGTGCACCAGGAATGAAAGAATCGATTTTAAAAGGCGAAGTGACTTCATTAAAGGAAATTGATCCATTCGTTGATGGTGCAGCAGTGAAAACGGTTGGTTCCAAAACGTTTACAATTTGCCAAGAAATTGTTGACGATATTATTGTTGTTCCAGAAGGAAAAGTTTGTACTACTCTCTTATCACTGTATAACGAAAATGCGATTGTAGTTGAACCAACAGGGGCATTATCTGTTGCGGCCTTAGATACTTATGCAGATGAAATTAAAGGGAAAACGGTTGTATGTATCATTAGTGGCGGCAATAATGATATCGGACGGATGCAGGAAATTAAAGAGCGTTCCAAGCTTTATGAAGGACTGCAGCATTATTTTATTGTTCAATTTCCACAGCGCCCAGGAGCCTTACGTGAATTCCTTTTTGATGTTCTCGGACCCAATGATGATATCAGCCATTTTGAATATACGAAAAAGAATAATCGAGAAACAGGACCAGCTTTGGTTGGAATTGAATTAAAGGATAAAGAAGACTACTTCCCATTAATTGAACGGATTAAGGCAAAAGGATTTTTACACAGGGAATTAAATAATGATAGCACACTATTTCAGATGCTGGTTTAGTGAGAAAGGACCATCCAATAGATTTGGAATGGTCCTTTTTAAGGGTAAAAAATATTTTTCGTATACTTTCACCATATTTGAATAAGAGGATACTTAACAAATGCAACTTTTAATGTATAATATTATTTGTGCATGAAGACAGACTATTCATTCGAGCTGTGTTCTAGTTAGCAGAAATGTCCATTACTTCAAAATCATTATGGTGAAAAAATGTTATTGAAACAACATTTTTCAGTATAATGATTTTGGAAAGATTCAAAAGTAGAAAGAGAGTGTTCAGAATGGGACGTAAGTGGAACAATATTAAAGAAAAGAAAGCTTCAAAGGATGCAAATACGAGTCGTATTTATGCTAAATTTGGAGTTGAAATTTATGTTGCAGCAAGACAGGGTGACCCAAATCCAGAATCAAATCAGGCGTTAAAATTTGTCCTTGAGCGTGCAAAAACTTACAATGTACCAAAACATATTATTGATCGTGCGATTGAAAAAGCAAAAGGCGGTTCAGAAGAAAGCTATACTGAACTTCGTTATGAAGGATTTGGACCTAATGGTTCGATGGTCATCGTTGATGCACTGACAAATAACGTAAATCGTACAGCTTCAGATGTCCGTGCTGCATTTGGTAAAAATGGCGGGAACATGGGAGTAAGTGGTTCTGTAGCGTATATGTTTGATGCAACTGCTGTTATCGGGTTAGAAGGGAAAACAGCAGATGAAGTGCTTGAACTTTTAATGGAAGCAGATGTAGACGTTCGAGATATCCTTGAAGAAGAAGATTCCGTGATTGTTTATGCGGAGCCTGACCAATTTCATGCGGTGCAGGAAGCTTTCAAACAAGCTGGAATTAGTGAATTTACCGTTGCTGAATTAACAATGCTTCCACAAAATGAAATTACTCTTGATGATGAAGCTAAAGCGAAGTTTGAAAAAATGATTGATGTATTAGATGATTTAGAGGATGTTCAACGAATTTACCATAACGTTGACCTTGGAGAAGAATAAAAACATAGGCAGGCCATCACATAAGATGGGCTGCTTTTTTTCATCATGATAAAAGATACAAGCATTAATTTTTATTTCTTTTTATAATTGTGTATACCAATGCTTATTGCAAAAATAAACATTAAGGACAAGCTTTACCAGTTGAAACATCATTATAGTCTCTGGTCTTCTAGGTTTTTAAGCTATCTGTTCGCTTTATCCCTTTACCGTATGTTATTATTTTCTTAATAATACCAATAGGGAAAGGATGAATAAGGTGTCATTAGAAAGTGTAAAAGCTCATTTTCAAAAATGGAATCGAGAAGTAGATGTGATGGAGTTTGAAACATCCAGTGCAACGGTGGATCAAGCTGCAGAAACCATTGGCGTAAGCTCTGCACGAATCGCAAAGACATTATCCTTCAGAGGAGCTGAGGAAAAGGCTATCCTGATTGTTGCCGCTGGAGATGCAAAGATTGATAACAAGAAGTTTCGTCATACCTTTGGGTTTAAAGCACGCATGCTCTCACCAGATGAAGTGCTTGATCAAACAGGACACATGATTGGCGGTGTTTGTCCATTTGGTTTGAAAAATGACCTTGAAGTCTACCTGGATGTCTCCATGAATCGCTTCGAAACTCTTTTCCCTGCTTGTGGCAGCTCAAACTCTGCAATTGAGTTAACCAAGGAAGAATTATTTCAATATTCTTTTGCTAAAGAGTGGGTAGATGTATGCAAAGGCTGGGAAGAAGACGAAGTCCCTGTTCCTCAAGATCAACCTATTGAGGCTTAACATTAAAAGGAAGTGGAATCATCTTAGACGGATTCCACTTCCTTTTTTTCATTGCATTAAATTTTCTCCACTATCAAGATTGAACTGCCATTCAATGCCAAACTTATCTTTTATTTGGCCATAGCATTTACTCCAAGGGGTTTCTTGGAGCTCCATTACAACTTTACCGCCTTCTTTTAGCTTATTAAAGTAGGTTGTAATTTTATCCTGGTCCTTATTAATTATGGCTAGAGTGATGTTGCTTCCTGTCTCAAACGGTGCACCAGGGTAGTTGTCTGAAAACATGACATTGCTTCCATCAATATTTAGCCTAGCGTGCATGACCAAATTTTTAGCTTCCTCTGGGAGCGGATATTCCGGATTAGGAGGTGCTTCTCCAAACGTCATTATTTTTGGTTTTTCAGTGCCAAAAACATCTGCATAAAACTCTACAGCTTCACGGGTGTTCCCATTAAAAATAAAATAAACATCAACGGACATAGACACATCTCCCTTAGATTATTTTGTAATCATTGGTGATTGTACCATTTATTTCTTTAGAATCAAAATTCTAGAGGCAGGTAGTCTACTACTAATAAATTTGTCAAACTGATAATACAATTAAAGTAATTATATTTTGAATTTTTCAAGCCATCTCATCAGAGAAAGAAGGAATCAAGTGGTGAAATTCAAAATACATCGGTGTAATTGTCGAAAGTTATGGTCCATTCAAAGCAGAAAGTCGAGGGTTACTGCAGGAACCGTTCTCCTTAATGGGACGTGGGCAACTGAAGTAAGACCCGATCGGAGGAACGAGCCAAAGGGCTTTGTCACCACAAATGATAATAACGAGATTATTTTTAACCCTGCACATGAATTAGTCGACCAATTTGTTAAGGTAAAGAGATTAATCTATGATAAAAAGAACGTCCATTTTAATGTAGAGCATGGGGAATATTTATACTTTGCAGAGGATGGTACTTGTTTTATTCTAAAAAAATCAGATTTTATCCATTATATTGGGAAATCATCTGAAATTTAACAAATTAACCCACATCTTCAATTCAAAGATGTGGGTTAATGGAATTGTTTATCTAGGGGTTAATGGTTTTACCAATATAGCAGGGGAAAACATTGTCGTGACACAGCCCTCTAACTGATTTTGATTTAATAATCCTAATTGAAGAGCAGCTTTTATTTTAACTTCATCCGGCTTTTTTACAATGTGAATGAGGTCATGCATGTGTAATTCTTCTAATGTGTTTACGGTTTCTTCCTCATTATATTTTTCTGTTTTTCGAATTTGTCGTTGCAGCTTGTAACCGCTAATGGTAATCTCACCTTTATGATTAGACCCCACTAAATGATTAAAATACGTATGAAAACTATCCTTTAATTGATTCATTTCCAGTTCAATTTCTTTTTTCTGTTTACTTAGCTCGTAATACCTGACTAACATCTCACCTGTGATCAAGGAATCATTGTTAAGTACCAATATCCCCGCCTCCTTTACGAACATATATTCCATTGTATGTAAGCAAAGAGGAAAATATTACCTATATGAAATTAACACTACCAATACCTACTAAATGGTGTCAGGCACCATTTAGTGAAAAAAACATTTGCTTTCTTGTCTGTATCATGGCAAGCTTAAGGTTGATTAAAACTTCTTTGGAAAGAACTTTATAGGTGATTAAAATGATTGAAGTAAAAACTTCTAAGCTCAGCGATGGGGAATTAAATAGAGGTGTATTTGCCACACAGGATATTGCAAAGGGTGACCTTATTCATGAGGCACCAGTTATTCCTTATCCAAATGAGGAGCACGTTCATATCGAAAAAACTTTACTAGCGGATTATGCGTTTGAATATGGCATAAACCATACAGCACTGCTTTTAGGATATGGTATGCTCTTTAACCATTCTTATCAACCCAATGCGATTTATGAAATTAACTTTCCTAATCACACATTTGATTTCTATGCATATCGGGATATAAAAGCAGGGGAAGAGATCCTCATCAATTATAATGGTGACGTCGATGACGATGAACCGCTTTGGTTTAATAAGGATCAAGATAAAGATTCTGACAATGAGTAACTAAATAGAATTTAACACCAGCTTTCTACGGAGGAATTGCTTTAGATATAGCTCTGAAGGGTGTAGACGCCTACTACGTAGGCTTTCTGGTTAGAAATACATCCAAATCCCTAAGTAGATGCATGTCGGCAAAGAAATTTAACACAGTCTCATTTCTAAAAGTTTATAATGAAACGCAAAACGGTAAGGCCCTGCCTGCCGTTTTTTTGGTAAAATTTTTAATACTTTCTAACGGTTGGCTTTTGTGGTTTCTTCTAAGCATTTTTTCTTTAAACAGCATTAACCCCTGGTAAAAAGCTACCAATCAAAAGTGCTTGAATTGTAAAAGACCAGTTCTGTCAAAACTTAAAAATATTCAAAGCAGCCCTCAACCTACGGGGGGACCTTCTCAAAAAGTAAAAAAGTTGACAACTTGAAAACGTTGAACTGGTTGCTTGGGTATTCACCATGAAAAATTGAATTTCTGAAATTTGGACTAGGGTCCTGCTTGAAACTCTCTTTTAGTTTAGAAATCTTAGGAAATTCGCCTATGCCTTTTTGTCGTTTCAACATAGTCTAGACTGTAACCTATATAAAGGAGAGATGCTCAAATGACTGATATTGGACAATTTAATGTAGGCATGGGTACAAGGGGATTCCCGGGTATGGGCGGTTTTAGCGGCATGGGTACAGGTGGATTCCCAGGAATGGGCGGTTTTGGCGGCATGGGTATGGGAGGATACCCAAGTTATGGCGGATATGGCGGCATGGGAGGATACCCTGGTCATTACGGATATGGCGGCATGGGAGGATACCCTGGTCATTACGGATATGGTGGCATGGGAGGATACCCTGGTCATGGCGGATATGGCGGCATGGGAGGATACCCTGGTCATGGCGGATATGGTGGTATGGGAGGATACCCTGGTCATGGCGGATATGGCGGCATGGGTGGATACCCTGGTCATGGCGGATATGGCGGCATGGGTGGATACCCTGGTCACGGCGGATATGGCGGCATGGGAGGATATCCAGGTCACGGCGAATAAGGCGGCATGGGCTGATTACACGAGCATGAAGAGTTTGATGAAATCGTTGAATTCCCAGAACAAATTTTTAAAAAGGCACACTTCTAAATTAAATTCTAGATAAAGATAGATATAACTACAATTTTATCGGGTATGTCCCACCAACACAAGAAAAAGCCTTGAAATCAAGGCTTTTTCTGCTGCAGGAGAGTAACACTTTACATACCACTATATCAAAAAAAGATTTTTCCTGAGCTTCCTATTTTAAAAAGGGCTATAATCAAACTAAAAAGGGGGATGAGATTTTGACAAACAGTATGATTATCCAACAAGCAACATTAAACGAGCTCGAAGCGTTAACTGAGCTTTTTGACCTGTACAGGGTTTTTTATGAGCAAAAATCCGATTTGAATGGGGCAAGAAATTTTTTAAAGGAACGGATTTCAAATGAAGAATCAGTGGCTTTTATTGCTTTAGATGGGTCCAGCCCACTTGGTTTTGTTCAGCTTTATCCTTCTTTTTCGAGTGTAAGTATGAAACGGTCATGGGTTTTAAACGATTTGTTTGTAAACGAACAGGCACGAGGACAAGGAATAGGGGAGAAATTAATGAAAACAGCGATTGAATTTGCAAAGGAAACAGGGGCAAAGGGAGTGTTATTAGAAACTGCAGCGGATAACACGACAGCACAAAGACTGTATGAAAAAATAGGTTTTAAAAGGGAATCGAGTTATTTTTATTATTTTTCCAATTAACACATGAAGAGGGCTAAATGTTTTATTACGAAATTTTTCGTAATTCAATCATTAAACTATCCATAATTCTGCTACATTAGAAATATAGTATTTTGGGGGAGATGATTTTAATGAAAAATTTAGCATTCACTAACGATGTACTTACTGGTAAAGTATATATGGTCGAAATGGATGATGGCGAAATTAGTTCATTTCGTATTATCAGTGAAACGCCCACACACTATATTTTTTCGTATTCAACAAATGAATCTGTACAAGTATTTGAAAAAGGGAAACATGAAATAATGGGTATTTTCGAAGTTCGCGAATGGTGGGATTCCAAAGGTAAAAATGGAAATTCACTTTTAAACTAATCAAAAAAAAAGAAAGTGGGCTCTGCCACTTTCTAAAGAAGGAAAACTTTTATGGGTTAGTACAGCATATGCTCATGCTTGTACGTGCATGTAGTGAACATGTCCATGCTGAAAAAATTTTTAATAAAAAGGGCGCTAACAAATTTTTTGTATAAGCTCAATGGAGTTGTTTTTAGGCGAGTTAACTTGGGATGATACTTCATATGTGTCCATTAAACTTTCATCAAAAGGGACAAGTAATGGGGTTAATTTTTTCGTATCAGATATGTTTGGGTCTAACCATTTTGGCTCATCTTCACGTTTTAGAATTACAGGCATCCGGTCATGAATGTCTTTCATTAATTGATTAGGACCTGTTGTGATTACAGAGCAGGTGTAGAGGGTTTTTCCATCTGGAGACCTCCAACCCTCCCAAATTCCTGCCATCGCAAATAACTCATCAGACTTTAGCTTAATACGCATCGGTGTTTTGGTTTTATCTTCATGCCGTTTCCATTCATAAAAGCTATCTGCGATGACCAAACAACGTTTCTTTTGGAAAGGCTTCCGAAAGCTAGGCTTTTCAGAAATAGTTTCAGCACGGGCATTAATCATTTTATAACCAATGGACGCGTCTTTTGCCCATGGGGGAACAAGACCCCATTTCAAAAAGCCCATCCTGTTTGACTTTCCATCATTTATAACCGCTAAAACTGATTGGGATGGGGCAATATTGTAGCTTGGAGCATAATTCTCTTCGTCTAGAAAAGATTGAATATCGAATCGATCGATAATTTCTTCGAAACTAGCAGTTAGCGTGAATCGGCCGCACATGTCATATTTCACCTCACCAATTAATAGGTATATTGTAGCAAATTTTATTCCTAAAAGCATTTCTATGGCGATAATAGTCATTTTCAAATTTAAAAACGAGGAGTCTAAATATGAGACTCCTCGTTCTGAATGAGAATTAAAATATCAATGAGTTCTTCGAGCAAAATCGACAAAACGGAATTTATCAGGTCGATGCCGTGATTCCGTGTATTGAAATAGGGTAGCATCGTCTAAATAGACATAGTTTTTAATCACGACAACACTATGGTAACCTTCAAGATCCAATAAGTTACGGTCTTCTTGAGTGGGTTCTACCACGACAATTTCTTTTTTTGCAAAACTGATTGTCAGGTTTAATTCATTTTCAAGGTATTGATAGATGGAGTCGGCACAGATTTCTTCTGTTAGGGAAGGGACAATGTCGCTGCATAAATAATCCTTATCTAAGATAATTTTTTCTCCGCCCATTTCCCTCGTGCGAATGACCTTCCAAACAAGGTCTTTACCTCCAAGCTGAAGCTGTTGCCGAATAAAACCATCGGGCTTAATTAATGTTAACTCATTGACAATCGTTTTCGGTTTATTGCCCATTTTACTGGCCAATTCTTTGAAGCTTACTAAACCAGAAACTGGGAAGTCAAATTTGCTGATGTCAATGACAATTGAACCTTTTCCTCTAACTTTTTGAATATAGCCATTTTGCGAGAGCAAATTTAACGCTTTTCTAATTGTTTCCCTCGAAGTATCGTATTGTTCCTTCAATTCATTTTCAGAAGGTAGGAGCGTTTGGGGTGGGATTTCTCCGTTTTTAATTTGCTCGACAATGGCGTTATAAATTGTTAGGTACTTGTTCGTCATAGAGACATCTCCGTTCATTTTTCCAGATGGTACACAATCGACTCATATGGCCGCAATAGCATTACCTTGCAAAGTTGTGCCGATGAGTCCTCATAGTTAGAGATTAACATCTTATTCTTATAGTCATCAAGAACTATTTGAGAGGGGAGAGTAAATCTTTTGTCTTTGCCATAAAAATTATTAATAACAAGCAATTTTTCAGAATCGCTAGTTCTAATAAAGGCAAATATTTCTTTATCCTGATCTAAAATTAATTCAAAATCTCCATCAGTCATCACATCAACTTCTTTTCTTAACTGAATGAGCTTTTGATAGTGATAGAAAATAGAATCAGGGTCCTGAATCGCTTTTTCTGCATTAATTTTTTTATAACTTGCAGCGGTTTTAATCCATGGTGTTCCAGTTGTAAAACCTGCGTGTTCACTAGCATTCCACTGAACTGGAGTTCTGGAATTATCGCGGGATTTTTGTTTCAAGATTTCAATAATTTCTTGTTCATTCAACCCTTTATTTTTCAAAATGGTAAACATATTTAAGGATTCAACATCGCGATAGTCATCAATGGAATCGAAGTTTGGATTGGTCATCCCAAATTCTTCCCCTTGATAAATATAAGGGGTTCCCTGCATCATATGGAGCGTTGTGGCTAGCATTTTAGCCGATTCTTGATGATAGTTGACATCATCTCCAAAACGGGAAACAGCTCGAGGCTGGTCATGATTACACCAGAAAAGAGCATTCCAGCCGCCGCCTTGGTTCATTTCGAATTGCCACTTGGACATGATATCCTTCAAGGCTTGAAAATCAAAGTCAGCCTTGGTCCATTTTTCACCATTTGGATAGTCCACTTTTAGATGGTGGAAACTAAAGGTCATATTTAATTCTTGCTGCTCAGGGTTCGTGTATCGAATGCAGTTATCAATGGAAGTAGACGACATTTCGCCAACCGTCATGATATCGTATTTTGAAAATACTTGTTCATTCATTTCATGTAAAAATTCATGGATTCTTGGCCCATCTGTATAGAATTTACGGCCATCGCTGTCATCCTGCGGGAAGTACTGGTCTTTGGAAATTAAATTGATCACATCCAACCGGAAGCCATCGACCCCTTTTTTTAACCAAAAGTGCATCATTTCATATAAGGCTGCACGAACCTTTTCATTTTCCCAGTTTAAGTCCGCTTGGGTCACATCGAACAAATGGAGATAGTATTGCCCTGTCGTTTCGTCATACTCCCATGCGTTTCCACCAAATTTTGATTCCCAGTTAGTAGGCGGTTCACCGTTTTTGCCATCCTTCCAGATGTAGAAGTCGCGATAAGGATTGTCCTTAGAGGACTTAGCTTGTTTAAACCATTCATGTTCGGTAGAAGTATGATTAATAACGATATCCATAATGATTTTTATACCGCGTTTATGGGCTTCGGTTAGCATCACATCAAAATCTTCCATTGTGCCGTAATCTTCATGGATGCTGTAATAATCACTTATATCATAGCCGTTATCTCGTTGAGGAGATTTATAAATGGGAGTGAGCCAGAGAACGTCCACCCCGAGTTCTTTCAGATAATCTAGTTTTTCAATAATCCCCCGAATATCTCCAATACCATTTCCTGTCGTGTCATTAAAGCTTTTTGTATAAATTTGATAAACGACGGCTTTTTTCCACCATGCTGTTGACATCCTAAACACCTGCCTATTATTTTTGATACCTCTTATGCGGAAAAGGAGGGAGATGGTCTCCCTCCTAAATGGAGTGTACATTTATTTTTTAAAAGATAACTTTTTAACACCTGTTTTTGCAAAGATGTTCGTTAAAATAAAGGGTACAACGATTGCAATTAACATACAGATGGCAAACATGACCATATGCTTTGGCTGAATTGATAAGATACCAGGAAGACCGCCGACACCGATCGAGTTAGCCATTACGCCGCTAGCTACTGATACGACGCCTGCAATCATGGAACCAATCATCGCAGCTAGGAATGGGAAGCCATATTTTAAGTTAATACCGAACATTGCTGGTTCTGTTACACCTAAGTAACAAGAAATAGCAGCTGGAATCGATACTTGTTTTTCTTCTTCGTTTTTACGGTTGATAAAGATCATCGCAAGAACCGCGGAACCTTGAGCAATATTGGAAAGGGCAATCATCGGCCATAGATTTGTTCCCTTAAGTTCACTCATCAATTGAAGGTCAATTGCGTTTGTCATATGGTGTAAACCAGTGATAACAAGCGGAGCATATGCGAAACCAAAGATTGCAGCAAATAACCAGCCAAAGGCAGAAGTTAAGCTAGTATAAACAACATGAGAGATTCCTGAACCAATTGCCCAGCCAAGAGGGCCTAAAACCGTGTGTGCAATTAAAACAGTTGGGACTAATGCTAAAAATGGAACAACAATCATCGAAATGGAATTTGGAACGACTTTGCGTAA
This sequence comes from uncultured Bacillus sp., assembly GCA_963530265.1. Lineage (GTDB taxonomy): Bacteria > Bacillota > Bacilli > Bacillales > Cytobacillaceae > Neobacillus. Next base: position 7,750 of record CAUSCO010000026.1, on the reverse strand, counting down.
TCTTGTTTCCAAGAATCCTAATACTAATCCAGCTAAAATTGCAGGGATTACTTGTGCTTGATAACCAATCATTTTAATCTGTGCAAATCCAAAATCCCACGTTGGAATTTCCTTTGCACCTGCAACACCATAAGCATTTAATAATTGCGGTGATACTAAGGTAATACCAAGCACAATACCAAGAATTTGAGATGCTCCCATTTTCTTGGCAACAGACCAAGTGATTCCAACTGGGAGGAAGTGGAATATTGCTTCGCCAATCAGCCATAGGAAGGAGTGGACACCAGCCCAGAACTGAGATACTTCAATAATTGTTTTTGTGCCATCATCTAATAGTTTAATGTCACCGATTACATTTCGGAAACCAAGGATTAAACCGCCGACGACTAATGCAGGAATTAAAGGTGTAAAGATTTCAGCTAGGTTGCCCATCAAACGCTGTAACCAGTTCTGATTTTGCTTGGCTGCGACTTTAGCTTCTTCTTTGGAGGTACCTTCTACGCCAGCAACTTTTACAAAATCATTATAAAAGCTGGAAACTTCATTCCCGATGATGACCTGAAATTGTCCTGCCTGTGTAAATGTTCCTTTTACTAGGTAAATGGACTCAATTTCTTTTATATCGGCTTTACTAGGATCATTTAATACGAATCTCATTCTTGTTACACAATGGGTAACGGCTGCAATGTTTTCCTTACCACCAATGTGTTCCAATAACTCTTTTGAAGGCTCTGTGTATTTGGCCATCGTTCTTTCCCCCTAATAGAATGGGATTAACCCATATCTTTTATATTGCTCTATATATATACAAGCATTGTGTGCGTTTTCATAATTTCTCTTTTTTCTTGTATATACAAGTTTTGTTTACGTTTTCAATTTTAACTTGTATATACATGTATGTCAACAAGTAACTTGCAAGAGATTGTTTAATTTTTCCTTGTTTGAATGTTTTTATAATTTCTTTTGTCCTTTACTGTAATAAACTGTTGAAGGAATATTTAGAAATGTGTTAATATTAAGATGTTTAAATTCTTCTGAGTTTAGACCTCCTAATTGTGAGAGCTTAGCCTAGACCACTAGGTTCTCTATTTAACCTTTGAATTTATTCAAAGGTTCTTTTTTTTGTTACTTTCTGCATTATTTGGGATTTAAATTATACTAATTAATCGAAAAAGGAGGCTGGGTATGCCAGCCTCCTTTAAACAAATATCTACATATATAGTCCGGCCAAGAAAATCCCTAGTGTTTTTTGATAGATTTCATCAAATTGTGAAATGGGTAGGGGATTGATTCCACGGCCGAGCTCAACCGTGAACCCTGGACGCCGCCAGTCCTGGATAAACCAGTCCTTATATCCTGCATAGCTTTCGATGGTTTTGACAGGTTCATACCCACAAACTGTGCTAAATTCTTGCACGATTACCTTGGACTCTGGCGGTTCCTCATTCTCAAATCCCCAGTAAATAACTTCACCCTGAGTATGGAAGGCTAGTACTCTTTCAAAATCCCGTCTTCTTGTCATTTCTTCCATGGCAACGGCCTCAGGTTCAGATAATGGTTTTTCGCCTCCGTAATCTCTTGGTCCAGGCTTATCGGGATTTCTTGCTCTCTCTAACTCCCAGCGGGCAGGAAATTGATCATTCAAATCAACGCCGCGAATATTGGCCTTCCACCCTGAAAAATCCATGCTTCCATTATTATATTGAACCACTCTCTGCCGCCACGTTTCATTGGCGGGGGGACCATGTAAAACTAGGTCAACGCCATCAGGATTTACCATTGGCACAATCGATAACATGGTTTGTTGGTAAAAACGAGAGGTAGACAGACCGCGAATAGGAGTTTGATTTGTTAATGATAATATATAATCATTAATAAATGTCATTATGATTGCTGTGGTAATCCATTCATTTGCATGAAAGGATGCATTATAATGGACCCGCTTATTGCCATGACCAATGAGAATTTCTGGAATACTTTTTCGAAGTACTGTATTTCCGATTGAAGGGGTCTGTATAAAGGGATAGACTCCTTGCAAACGTCTGATATCATTCATTAATATATTGTAATCATAGTTTTGTCCGCCATTCACTAATCTCCAAGTGATTCGCAGAGGAACTCTGATCATTTGACCGACCTTTAGATTATTGGGATCTACATTCGGATTAACTAAAAGAATCGCTTCAAGCGGGAGGTTCCGGCCTTGAGCAATTCTCCACAATGAGTCCCCTTGGCGTATCTGGTATTCTTGAGCAACAAAACCTGGTATCTGCACCCGCTGCCCCACTGTAAGGCTGCTAGGCTGAATATCCCGATTTGAATCATTTATGAGCTGCAAACTGATGTTAAACAGCTGACTGTAGTGCCAAAGTGAATCCCCATGTCTAACAAAAATATCCATAAGCGCCTCCTGCTGAAAAAATCGTATTAATAAAATGTATGCTATATGGAATAAAATATTAGTTTGATTTAAGGTCTTAGACACCGTGCAGTTGAGGGACTCCTTTAATCTAGAAACCTGTTTTTCCACTCAGGTAATGGAAGCATGCAGCTTTCTTGTTTTCCAAACCATTTATATCGGTTTTTTGCAACTATATCGTATAGGTAATCGCGTATGAACCGAGGGAGTATGAAGAACACCAATGCTATTTTACATGTGCCATTTAAGTGTTTACATACACGTAATGCTGCACTTGACTTTGTATAGCTTTTTCCATTTTCTATTAATACAAAGCTGTTAATGTCAGTATTTAATCCATGTTTTATTAATAAATTTTGCCCCTTTTCCCCTTGGAGGGAGGCAAATTTAAACTTTCCAGATTGGTCTTTTTTTAATATAAATTGCACACTGCTATTGCAAAGATTGCAAATGCCGTCAAATAAAATAATCTGATCCATAGTATCACCAACTTTTTTATAAACCCTGTTATATGTACTTAGCATAACATAGCATAGGAGAGGAAGGGGCTGTTTGATTATTTTAGAAAATATACCCCATCTTTCTTGAATTATTCCAATTTGTTATTGCTAAACTGAAAAAAAGAGCGTCTATTGACACTCTATTGCGTTTTTAAAAGCTTGTTTAAAATTCAACCATAAAAATGAAAACTAATTAGGTCATATGAACGGTTTTTATATGTTGAAGATTAACATAAAATGGATCTTCTTTAGCACCGATTAATTCTACAAAATTATTTTTAATCCCTTGTACTTTTCCAATAACATTTTCATTTTCGCCAATATTAAATACAATTAATTCGCCCACTAATTTTTCGATTTGGACCTCAAATGATCGAGCAAATGTAATATTACTAGGATTCACAGGTAAATTGGAGTTACTTAAACCATATGGCCGTTGATTATTGGTGTACGGAATTAACCATTTTAAATGGTTAAGGGAAATAAACATGGTTTTGTAAATAGGGGAGTAAAAGACAAAGTAATTATTCATGATGCTAATAATATATCCATGCAGTGCTTGGTTACTTGTCACATAGATTTCGGTGAAAATTCCCTTTGCAGAGGTAAGGGTTTTACGTAATGATATTTCTTCATTATGATTATAGATAGGGGTCGGTTCGTCATTAAAACTAATTTCATCAATTTCATATTGTTTTAAAAATTTCCAGTTTTGACAATGGATGGTCGGAATATAAAGGTAGTCATTTCCATTAAACATGACCCATAAATCACTGCCGATATCAACTAGTAACCCACTAATGAATTTCTTACCCGAAATCTCGATTTTAATATATTTTCCGATATTTTCTTTCATTTTCATGGACTCACATCCTTTCCTTGATATCTCCATTTACAAATAGAGAAGGGCTGTAATGACTATTTCCTAAAGAGATATTAATTGATATAACTGCCCAGCTCATATTTGTAAGAGGATTTGGTGCTGCTGCCAAAAAGCCATCTGGTTCAATGAATCCAATAAAGTTAATAGCATTTCTTTTAGTTGTCGTTGGTTAAAATCTGAAAGTTCTTTTGGTTTTGTTTGTGTTTGGCCACCCGGCAAACGGAAAAGTGCGTTCTGTATTACGGGGAACTGGTTCACCGGTAAATCGGATAGCCCTTTCCTGTTCTTGTTGTTTCCAGACGCGTTTTGTATCGTTTTCGGTATTATTTTTGTCTGCATTTTCAGTGTTCTTAGGGGCAACAGTATGAGAAAACACAGGAATAGAAGTAGGTTCTATTGCATGAGATTTGGAAACCTTTACTTCTTTATTTTGTGGTGTAGCCTTTGTCTCCATTTTCACAGGTGTATCTTTTACATGTTTCGTTTCTTTTGTTTGCTCAACATGTTTTGTTTCTTTCGTTTGTTCAACCTGTTTTGGCTTGCTCATAGTTGGTTCTTCATTTTTTTTCTCTTTTTGTTTCATTTCATTTTTTGGCTTTTCATTTTTCTCTCCCACAGATGGTTGAGTTTTGCCTTTTGAATTGTGATCATTTATTTTAGTTACAGAAGTTTCAGATTTCATTGAATGTGACCAAACCATCGTATTGTTTGGTTCAATAATTGGGCTCGCTGCAAATAACTCTAGTTCCTTTTCAAACTTTTCCTGCCAAGGGCTAGTTTTAGCCTTCTTTTCGGAACTAGTGCTGGTGGCTTTTGCTACTGGCTTTGAATAATTTTCTGGAATTCTTTCTGCTGTGTATTCTTTAGTTTCACAGAAAGCTGTATCTTTTTCTTTTGTATCTTTTTCTTTTGTATCTTTTTCTTTTTCTTTTTCTCTTGTATCTTTTTCTTTTTCCTGTTCCTTTTCGTTCTCCTTAGATTCGTTTTTGTTTTGACCTTCTTCTTTCGATTCTTTTGACATTTTTTTTGGTTCTTGAATAAATCCTTTTAAAATGTTAGATATGTGTATTAGTTTAATTAATATTCGTTCTTCACCATTAATTAATGTAGCAAAATCTTCATCAATTTCGCTTAATACACCAGTAAATTTTTGCTTGTTAATACTTAAAATGGTTACCCAGGAATGTTGGAATGAGAGTAAAAGTTCCTTTAAACTTTGTGTTTTTTGAAAGTTCAATTTTGCTTTCTCTGGCTGGAACTGTTTTGTGTTTTTGGTGATGGCATGAATCTTTTCAATGTTATAATAAAAAATGTACTTATTATCGGCTTCCAAAACAACATGATCTGATTCCACACCAATCAGTTTTCCTTTAAATACGTCTTCGCCTACATAGAGATTTACATGAAAACCTGTTAATAAATCCAATGCAGCTGAAAATTTATCTAACCCCATACTAATCCTCCTTAAGAGATAATGGGTCGCTTCTCTGTGGAGAAGCGACGTAATGGTTATTCGTTATCTTCGTTATTTTCTTTGCTATTATGATTCTCGTTTGTGTTATTATCGTCACTATCGTTATTTTTGGAATTCTCAGAGCCAGAGTCATCGTCTTTTTTGTTTTTGTCAACCATCAAGCCGTAGCTAATGTTGCGAATGTGTTTAAGTGAAAAACGTACTACTTCATCCTGAACGATAAGGGAAGCATAGTGTTTGTTAGAATCACTTAGTACCCCTTCTAATGACTCTGGACCACCATCGCGGTTTATTTTTACCCATTGAAATCTAATATTTTCTAGAAGTTGATGAAAGTTTTCTGCTGACTTAAAATCCAATTTTTCAGGAATCTTTAATCCCAATTTCATTGCGTCCTTAGAATTTTCTGTAACACTTCTAACATGGTTCGTTTTGTAGTAAACCACGCCATCTCTTTCTGTTAAAAGGACAAAATAGTCTTCAAAAACAGCAAGCAATTTCCCAATTCTAGATTCTGGACCGCCCCGATCAACTCTGATTGTTTTACCCACATGTAAATTCATTAATTCTCTATCCATAAAAGAATTTTCCTCCTTTAATTTAAATAAACATTTACACTGCATCTATATGTATCCTGGGATGATGTTGTACTAATAAAGGAGCCTTTTTTTCATAGTTCGGGTGAAAAATAGGCAAAAAAAAGTATATGATATTTAACCATATACGTTTTTCTTTATTGAAGCTTAGTCATTTGCTGCTTTAAATAACTATGCCGATTTTTGATAAAATTGCAGATATACTCCATTTCTTGATCTAGTGTTTCAGCATTACTATTAATAAATGGATCAAGCTGAAGATTAGACTTTAGGCTATGAAAAAGCTCGTGAATAATTGTTGACTGTGTTTCAACAGTAAAATTGCTTTCTAAAACCGATTCAAGAATATCACGATATTTCTTTTTAAAATCAGGAAAATGCAGCAATCTACCCGTCAGTGTGTTATACCCAGTTAAAGGGATATAGTCATGATCAAGTAATTTTCCATGTAGATCTCTTCCCCAGGACCCATCATAATCCCATGGAGTAATTTCAAAGTTCTTAGTTTCACCATTTTGGTAAAGGGCATAATTATGGATAAAACCATCAAAATTTTGTGTACAAACAACCCCGGCCAGCCATGTCAAATATTGGTCCACATCTAACACCGTTGTTATTTGTGTTTTAAATTCCTCATTACTGAGAGTGTTTGTCATGGCAATCAAATTTTCCACACTTGAAAGATCATTTCTCTCCCCATATTTTATGGTGTATCCTTCAGATAATTTTGTTTTTAATTCCTTTTCAGGGTTTAACAAGGAGAAATTTGCGTGATAATTGGTGGCGTAAATAATTGGGCCCATCGGTAAATTTCTTTTTTTCAAAAGATATTGGTCAAAGGACTCAAGCTCTAAATAAATTCCCTTACAAAAGCCATTTATATATAAAAGGATATGTTTAGAGTGTGGGGAAATCACGCCAATCCTGTCAAAGAAATCAAGCGAGAGCTTGTTTCTGCTGAGGGAAATATCGTTAAATTCAGCATTTAAATGGATTTCATGAGCTCCATTTACGATAGCAGGTTTTTGAAAAACGATATTATAGGATTTCTTTTTTTTCTTTCTAATCACATTCCCTCGGTAAGAAAGGCCGATTGAATATTGATTGGTTCCAATTTTCAGCACCGCTGGCACATGCTCATCCATCCAAATATCTTTATTTAGCTGGTTTAACATCTTTGGGTTGATAAAAATCTCATATTTTTGCACTTTATATATCCCTACTTAAACATTTTTTAGAATTCTATGCTCTTCACCGTACATTTGTGCAGTATATAGGCATTAGGCTAATTATAAAAAAATATATGAATGTCTATATCAAACATCACCTTCATCCCATAAATTAACCATGAGCATAAAACTTTTGGAAAGTGGTGGGGAATAGGGATGAGTATGATTATGGAAGAACTGTTATCACAAGCCCAAGAAAACGGAGTAATGGAGTTTTTAGTTAATAATCCCGTTGAATTTAAATTAGGCGGAAAAGGAAAAGGGAAAGGAAAAGGGAAAAGAGGCAGTAAAGGCTCGAAAGGTTCTGATGGGTCTAAGGGGAGTAAAGGCAGCGGCGGTTCCAAAGGCAGCCAGGGTTCGAAAGGCAGCCAAGGGTCACAAGGCAGCAAGGGCTCACAGGGTAGCCATGGTTCACAGGGCAGCCATGGTTCACAGGGCAGCCATGGTTCACAAGGCAGCCATGGTTCACAAGGCAGCCATGGTTCACAAGGTAGTCAAGGTTCCAAAGGCAGTAAGGGCTCGAAAGACAGCCAAGGGTCAAAAGGTAGTCAAGGGTCAAAAGGTAGTCAAGGGTCAAAAGGTAGTCAAGGGTCAAAAGGCAGCAAGGGGTCAAAAGGTAGTCAAGGTTCGAAAGGCAGCAAGGGGTCAA